>NZ_BALE01000031.1 GCF_000963885.1 Tanticharoenia sakaeratensis NBRC 103193 | reverse complement strand
GCCAGCCCGGGCCGCCCCATCCGGGACCGCGCCAGCCGCCCGGGCCGCCACCCCAGCCGCCGCCACGGAAACCGCCGCCACCAAAGCCACCGCCGCCGTGGAAGCCGCCACCGCCGAAGCCGCCACCACCACCATGGAAGCCACCGCCGCCGAAACCACCGCCACCGCCGCCATGAAAGCCGCCACCGGGTGCGGCCAGAGCCGTGCTGCTGCCCGCAAGGGCCGCCATCAAACCGAAAACATGCAAGGACCGACGCATCGGAGGCTCCTCCTGAAAATCTTTGTCATGATCGTCGCCGATTGCGGCGGCTTCGCGGCGTTAATGCAACGCACCAGATGCCCATTTGTCACATCGGCGCCGACCCGGAATCAGCCGGTCCGGCCGCCACTCTCAGTCGCGCCTCGGCCGCAACCAACCGCGTCCAAGGATGGCGACGCTCGATCAGGGCCACGACACGCGCCTTGTGTCCGCTGCGTTCCGTCACGGCATTGGTCATCGAACCTGCATGCATCCGGTACTCCGCAAGAACCTCATCGACATGATGTCCGAGCAGGCCCCGCTCGGCGAAGCTGCACCACAGATCGTAATCCTCCCAGCCCATCGCATCGCGCGCGACATAATAGCCGCCCACCGCGGCCCATGCCCATTTCGCGACCAGAGCCATGGCATCAACATGGTTTCCGGACACCATGTTCAAAGGGTGGAACGCCAGATCGCCGATCGGTGCGCGAGACGCCGCCGCCTGTCCGTCCGCCTGCCGCCCTGAAGCATCGAAGGCCTGCAGCGTCGGATAGACGAACGCCGTCTCGATGGTCGTGGCAGCCAGAAGCCGCTCACATGCGGGGGGCAACAGCCGGTTGTCGGCATCGAGCTGCATCGCGAACGGGGTCTCGACAGCGTCCATGCCGATGTTGCGGGCCCCGCCCAGACCGGCATTTCTGACCGACCGCACAAGCAGCAGCCGATTGAACCGATCGGCATGCAGTTCCATCCAGCGCCGTACCCGCTCGACCGACCCGTCTGTCGATCCGTCATCGACGACGATCAGATCGAGCTCATCCAGCGTCTGCGCCTGGACCGAGTCGAGCGCGTCCAGAACGTAATCGGCATAATTGAAACAGGTAATGACGACGGTGACGCGGGCTTCGCCGAACCGGTCCTGAAAGAACAGCCTCTCGCTGTCCGGGACGACAGGGATCGCGCATCGGGGGCGGGCCGCCCGGGCGATCGTGATCTCCCCGGCATCGGCTGCTCCGGTGTCGTTCTGCAGGCCGCCGAGAATGGTGCGCATCCGCTGCGCCTGCATCCAGGGGCCGAACGGGCCCAGGATGTCGTGATAGGCATCGCGTCCCATCCTGGCCCGACGATCCGGATCGTCGATCAGCATCAGCAGTGCCGCAGCCCAGTCATCCGTGGAGCTCGCCAGTATGCCGGTCTCGCCATCGCGGACGCTTCGGCGGAACGGGCCGGTGGGCGAGACGATACTCGGCACGCTGGCGAGCGCTGCCTCGAAATATTTGATTTCGCTCTTGGCCTCGCAGAACACGTTCCCGGTTTCGAGCGGCGCGATGGCAATGTCCACGCGTGCATATTCCGCAGGCAGGCGCGCCAGAGAGACCATGTCACGCCACTCGATACGGTCGGCGACGGGGATGAGTGCTGGAAACTCGTCCATGATCAGGACGGGACGATCCGTCCCCGCCTCACGGAACAGCACGAGACGCGCCTGCGGCCGGGCCTGCAGGACGCTGGCCAGAACCGGGGCAAGCTGGGCGAAATCGCGCTGATGCGTGCGGGATCCGGTGGCATAGATGATCCGGACCAGCGGATCGCCCGCCGGACGCTGGCGTCGCTCGGATCGCGCCAGCGCCAGCGACGCTTCATCGAATGTATTGGGAACGAGGTGAACGAGGGGATGGCTCAGGTGCATGGCCTGCACCAGTTCGCGCGTCGTCGTGAATCCCATGTCGCACCGCATCATCGTGCGGCGCATGTCGGCAAAGCAGCGCTCGATCCGCTCCTCGGTCGCGCCGATCGACCGGATGCCATCAATGATGTCGACCCGCGCCAGATGCGGCATGAACACGATGTCGTCCGCATCGAACACGGTCACCGCGTCGCGTTCTTCCGCCAGTCGCAGCAGCGTGTCGACATGTCCCGAGAACTCGACGCGCCAGAGGACTACGATCTGGGCCCAGTCCATATCGTCGCCATTGACCAGGGCGCACGGTATGACACGCGCTTCGTATCCCGCATCGCGCGCGGCGGCGGCATTGCGATCGCACCGATAGGCAACACCCGGCGTATCGGGCTCGCCTGCAATGAACAGGATGTTGCGCCGTGAAGCATTGCTGCCGGACAGCGCGGGTTCCGGTGCGGCCACCGCGGGAGCCTGATCTGGCGCCGCATCAAGGGCGTGAAACCACGTATCCCAGATATTCTGGTCATCGTGATCGGGAAGCGGGCGCCGCACGGCAGGGACCGGGCAGAGGGGGAGGGCATCAGTCTCCGGCAGCGGCGGCGTGTCCGGAATGAAGGGCACGAATGGTGCACGCAATGCCCGTGCCACCCGGCGTGCCCGGCTGGCAGGTGTGTTGACGAACGTGCGCAGTGCGTCCAGCGCCTGTTCATGATGTCGCATCACGTCGACATAGGCCATGCGAGCCGCCTCACGTCTGGCGGTTTCGGCCGTGACGGCATCGGCCCAGCTCCGCAGGGCCGCGAGCTCGTCATTGGCCTGGAGAAGCTCGGCTTCGGCGGCCAGACGCCGATGCCGCTCTGCACGGGCGGCGGCCACGACATCCCGGATCAGGGTCCGACTGCGACCTGCCACGTCGCCCTCTGACGTGCGGGCGACCTTCAGTTCGGCTTCGAGCGATCTGACGCGGGATGCGAGCGCACGATTGCTGACGAGTTCAGTATTCGCACGTGTGAAGATTTCGTTACGATCGGATTGGGCTTCCTTACATTTCGAGTACTGTCGCCAATACAGAAGAGTACGACCCAACAGATGCCGGTAGCTGGCGCGAACCGGATTACCATTCGTCGGGCTGTCGGTGCTGCAGAGAGGCGCAAACGGCGGCGGCGGGGAAGATCCCACGGCCACGATTGCAAGATCGTCGGAGACGATGAACACTCTTTCCTCGACATCCAGAATGTCGGCTGCAAGCGTTAACGGTCCTGTCACGATCATCAGGCCGTTCTTGCTCATCGAGTCGCGGCGTGCGCGCCAGATGGCGTAATATCCGGGAATTTTGAGGTCGCGGGCGCTGACCCAGAACAATGTGAGTGGTTTGGTGGTCCGGTCCGTGACGATCTCGCAGCGCCGGTCGAGGATTGGCTGTTCGAGCAGGTCCGGCAGTGCCTGCATAAGCGCCTGAATGTCGGGTGTTCCAGCAATTACAACAGGTTGTGCGGTTAGGGACTGTCTCGCGATCCAGTTGACGACCGGCAGGTACTCGTGCCCGTGGCGACCTGTGACTGCTTCGGGCAGGTCCCCGAAGAGCGGCAGGAGGTCGGTGACAGGCTCGATCGAGTCTGCCTGATGGGACATTTCGACCCCGGAAATACGACTGGACATATCTTTCCGCTAAAAAATCGTTATTATCGACCTGCGCTGCGGATGCGGCGCCTTCACATGAGGCGTCAATATAGCCCCGCTGTCGATGGGTGGCGGGGAACTTTGACCCCCGGCGGCGGTTTGCCGTCTCGCGGACTCGTGCAACAAGTGCTTTTGCTGAGTTCTTCAATGCCAATTGTTTCAGTGCACATGGGTTGCCCCGGGTACTGGAAAGAAAAACGATTGTTCTGCCGGTACTGAGCAGAAGAAAGATTGCCAATCGTCGAGGCGGTTTGGTAAGGGTGATGAAACCCTCGATCAGGTGGGTGGTCGTAGCGGCCGCCTGTGCGGGACCGTAAGCAAGATTAAGGAGCGCATAGTATGGCTGTTGTGACTGTGGTTGGTGCCTCTGGCCTGACCGTGCAAGTTACCGTATCGGGCGGGCAGGCGGAAAGCCTCGCAAGTTCGTTCTCGGCGTCCATCCAGAACGCGATGACATCGTCGTCGCTCACCAGCGTCGGCCTCACGTCCGGTGCCAACTCGAGCATGACGGGCGCCAGCGGCACCGTTCAGGGCGTCGTCACCGTCGGTGGTACGTACTCGATCTCGGGCGACTACAATGCGCTCGTCGTCGGTTCGGCCGACACGATCAATGGCGCGGCATCGGGTTCGACGGTCATCAATGCGACCGGCGTGACGGCAAGCTCGATCGACGTGCTCGCGGCTGCTTCGGGCGGCACCGTCTTCCTGGCGGGCAACCAGAGCGGTTCGTTCGCTGCCACGACGGGCGACAACACCTTCGTCGGTGGCAACACCACGGGTGACTGGACGATCGCCACGGCCGGCGGAAACGACACCATCTATGGTACGGCCGGCACCAATCACATCTCTGATCAGGGTGGCAGCAGCCTGATCTATCTCGGCAACGGCACGAATTTCGTGAATTTGACCGGCCAGGACACGATCGACGGTACCGGCGGCGTGGACAGCGTCAATCTGTCCGGCACCAACTCGCTCGTCTCGCTCGGTGACAAGGCGTTCGTCTCGGATACGGGTTCGAACAACACGATCTCCGTCGGTAACAGCGGCGTCGTCGCTGCGGGCACGAACGACACGATTTCGGCTGCTGGCAACCTTCAGGTCATTCACGGCCAGAACAGCGACATCAGCGTCAGCGGCTCGATGAGCTTCCTGAACGGTTCGGGCACCTCGACGATCACGGCCGGCAACTCCACGATCTTCGGCGCTTCGGGCCTGGATCTGATGCTGAACTCGACGTCGGCTTCCAGCCTGTTCGTCGCGGACGGCACCAACGAGACCGTCAACGGTGCGTCCTCGCTGCATTCCTTCCAGGCGTTCGCGAACTCCGGCAACATCACGATGATCGGTGGTTCGGGCTACGACACCCTCGTCGGTGGCACGGGCAGCGACACGATGACCGGTGGTTCGGGCGGTGCGATGTTCGCCATCACCGACGGTCATGCCGGCGGCAGCTACACGATCACCGACTTCGGCAGTGCGGCTGGCAACCTGATGGCCCTGTATGACTACGGCCTGCAGAACAACAACGGTCTGCAGTCCGTGCTGAACAGCGCGACGGTTGCGGGTGGCAACACCACCCTCCAGCTGGCTGACAACTCCAAGATCACCTTCGTCGGCGTAACCGACCTGAAGGCCTCGGACTTCACGCTGAGCTGATCGCTCTGGCATCGGCATATTGCCGCCTGCCCGCGAGGAGCCGGACTCGAAAGAGTCCGGCTTTTTTCGTTCTGGTTTGTGGCTGTCCGGAGCGTCAGACGATATGTCGCGATTGATGGACACCTGTTCCGCCAGACTCTCTTTCAGACACCTGCCGAAATGCGGTAGATCCCACCCATGTGTGAGCTTGATGTCCGCCCGGTGCAGTGATGGCTGATTTTCCGGAACTGACCACGACGTCCGAATCGCCTGATGACGTGTCCCGCAGCGAAGTCGATCGTCTGAATGCGTTGGTTGACAGCTATCGCAGCGCAGCACGCCTTCACGGCATGCGATCGGATGGGTTGCAGGGCGAGATCGCGCATCTCCGGTATCTCATGTCACTGCGAGAGAAGTCGCTGTCCTGGCGGATCACCTTTCCGCTAAGGGGTATCCGGGCATTATCGCTCGGCAGGCTGCCGGATGGGCAACCCTTCAGTGCGCTTCCGGAGCGGCTGAAGACCGCCTGGCGGCGGGAAGGCATGCTTTTGCCGCTGCACATGATGCGCCGGCGCCTGGCCAAGCGCCCATCATTACCGGCCAAGGCGAGACCCATCGAACGACCGTCGACGGTTCCGGGTCCGATCGGCGCAGAGGCGCCTGCTTCTGGTGCCGTTCCGATCCGAAAAGCGAGAACCAGTTACGACGAGGCTGTCTATGATGACACCCCGCAGACCATTCCCGTCGGATCCGCTCGCCAGTTCCTGATCATTGCCGAGCTGTCGCTGCGACAATGCGCGAAATACCGCGTCTGGCAGAAGCGGGAGATGCTCGAACGACTCGGGTGGCGGGTGCAGGTCGTCGACTGGCGCGATACCGACGCTGCGATGTCCGCCCTGCAGTGGTGTGCACAGGTCATTTTCTACCGGACCCCGGGTTTCGAGTCCGTCATGGGACTGGTGCAGGAGGCGCATCGCCTGAAGCTGCGTCCCTGGTGGGAAGTGGATGACCTGATCTTCGATGCCGACCAGTATCGGCAGAACGGTAATCTTGTGTCGCTTCCCAGATCGGAGCAGGCGACACTGCTGTTCGGCGTCAAGATCTTCCGGGCATGCATGCTGGCCTGCGGTCGTGCGATCGCGTCAACGGACGCTCTTGCCGATGCCATGCGACAGGCAGGCGTGGACGATGTGCAGGTGATCGAGAACGCGCTCGACGGCGAGACGCTGTCGGCGGCCGATGACATCCGCGCGACGATCCGACCGCGTGACGATGGCCGGATCGTCATGTTGTACGGCTCGGGCACCAATACGCATGACGCTGATTTCCGGCAGGCTGCCGAGGGACTCGTCGCTGCCATGCAGGCGGAGCCGCGGCTGTGCCTGCGTATCGTCGGCGAGCTGACCGTGCCCAGGGAGCTGGCCATTTTCGGCGACCGGATCGAGACGATCGCCGGCATGAGCTACCGGGCTTATCTCGCCTTGCTGGCGGATGCCGACATCGCGCTGGCGCCTCTGGAACCGACGCTCTTCAACGATGCGAAGAGCAACATCAAATATCTCGAGGCCGCAAGCGTCGACGTCGCATCCGTCTGTTCGCCGCGGGCGGCGTTCAGGGTCATCATGTGCGACGGAACGAACGGCATGATGGCGGATACGCCCGCGCAATGGCGCGATGCCGTGCTCGCGCTTGCACGGGATTCGGACAGACGCGCGGCAATCGGGCGTGAAGCACGGATCGACGTTCTGGCGCGCTATGCGCCCGAGGCCGTTGCCGTGGATCAGGTGCGCCCGGCGCTTGGCGTTCCGCCGGCCGGAGATCGAAAAGACGTCTTTCGCGCGCTGATGGCCAATGTCTATTTTGCGCCCCGTTCGTTCGGCGGTGCGACGCTGGTCGTCGAGGAAATGTGCCGCCGGTTGCAGGCACGCGGTCTGGACATCGGCGTTTTCACGTCGCGGCCGCATCTGCACGGCCGGGCCAATGGCACGCTGCGTTATGACGTGGACGGCATATCCGTCCTCTCGGCGATCATCCCGCCCGATTACGATCAGGTCGCCTATCTCGACAATCCGAAACTCGCTGAATATTTCGGGGCCTGGCTCGACGCGTTCCAGCCGGACATCGTGCATATCCATGCCCTGCAGGGTCTGGGCACGGCTCTTCTTCGTCTGTGTCAGGAACGGTCGGTGCCGTATGCGATCACGCTGCACGATGCGTGGTGGCTGTGCGACCGGCAGTTCATGGTGCGTGGCGACGGGAAGTACTGTTTCCAGACGAGGATCGACCTGCGCGTCTGCCAGGAATGCCTGCCGGGCGCGCGTCATCTGCAGGACCGCGCGACGCTCATGCGACAGGCGCTGATGGGCGCATCGCTTCTGATCAGCCCGTCCGAGTCCCATCGGGCGCTCTATCTCGCCAATGGCGTTGCGCCCGAGCGGATCGTCGTCAATCGCAACGGGTTCACGTGGCCTGCTCGGCCGCGTGCGCCGCGGCCGGCCGGCGCGCCACTGCGTTTCGGCTTTGTCGGTGGCACCGAGGCGGTCAAGGGATATCCGCTGATCCGCAAGGCATTCGAACGACTGGAGCGCGCGGACTGGGAACTCGTGCTTGTCGACAATAAGCTCAACCTTGGTTTCCATTCCATTGACGTCGCGGCCTGGTCAGTCAAAGGAAAGATCCGTGTCGTGCCCGCTTATACCAGCGAGACGATGGACGATTTCTTCGACAGTATCGATGTGATGCTGTTCCCGTCGCAATGGAAAGAGAGCTACGGCCTGACGGTGCGAGAAGCTCTCGCGCGAGACGTATGGGTTGTGACGACGGCGCCAGGCGGACAAGCGGAAGATGTCCGCGACGGTATCAACGGGACGCATATACCGCTCGCGGCGTCCGAGCCGGCATTCTTCCAGGCGATCGAGGCCCTGCTCGACGATCGGGAGCGTTTTGTTGCCGGTTACGTAAATCCCCACAAGGATGATCTGCCGGATTTCGATACGCAGGCTGAGGAACTTGAGCGTCTTCTGAAGATGGCGGCGCAGCTTACCCCACAAGCGAAGATGGCGCCGCTGACGTGCTGACATAACCGGGCAGGCTGGTCCTGATCCGGCGTGGCGCACGTCGGAGCAACAGGTCTCTCTGCCGGCTGTCGAGCGCGTTCCACACTGCATTGGGTGTACGTGTCTGCTGGGGAAGCCAGTCGGGGCGGCCGAGCAGGAGCGCGACCATGATCCGTTCGCGCGGTGTGGCGATTTCCCACAGGCTTTCGACGGTCATGCGACCTGTCGAAATCATCCGTGCTGCTTCAATGACACGCATCGCCAGTCTCTCTTCTGTGCCTTCCGAGGCGGGAAGATCACCGAAGTCCGGATGGCCGGGATGCCGGTCTGCAGAGGCAACGGTGATGACACCGTTATGCAGGCGAAAAGTTTAGAAGTTCTTAATTACAGGACGCCGATCAGCGTCCGCACCGGACCAGAGGCCATTTCATGGCCCGTGGTCCCATATCCGGCATCAGGCCGTGCGGTCGGCTGCGACGAGTGCGACGAGAAGCGTGGCAATTGCCGGCAGGAACAGGAACATTGCGCATTCCGAGAGAAAGTCGACGGGCTGCGCAAGAAGCGAAGTGAAAAGCGTAGTCATCATGGTCTCGGTCCTTGGTTTTCGATTTGCGGCGTATAGACTGCAAATCAGGACGCGCTGCAACAACAGTCGCAAAGACTCAGCCACGCAAAAAGCGCATAAATAAATTAGAAACCTATTTCGACGCCTTCATTTTAGGCATTCGCAATATTTCGCATCAGTCGATTCCACGCCGCATCAATATAGTGACCAAGTATTGGGCAAAGGCCCGAACAACATCGCCAACCCTTCATCGACCTGACATGATCCTGCCGCAATGCCTAAAAATTAGGCAAAGGTGCATTGCGTCTAGTGTTTGGCTGATATGCGCGGCAATGAGCCTTCACTGCGCAGACCATGCCATCCAAGCACGGAATCGATGAAGAATGCGGCCAGCGATCCGATCGTGCAGCACAGCGCGGCACCGAACAGCGTGACCAGGACGACGGCCAGGGAAGAATCGCGAAGGCTGCCCAGGAACAGCATGAACGCGGCGCCACAGGTCGAAGCGCCCCCGACGGCGCCCAGCAGGATTGCCGTATCCAGCGAAAAGACGCGGCGATGCAGCCGCTCCTGATGGCGGAGCAGGACATTGCGCGCATCGTCGGGTGGATCGTCGTCAAGACGGTGCGCGATCTCTTCCAGATGATCCGAAACGCGCGCGAGGCGCGTATTGAACAGGTTGAGCAGCGTGCCGATGCCAGAGAGCATGAAGACGGGGGTCAGCGCGGTCTGGATCAGATGAGCGATCGAGCCGACGGGATCGGTATCGGACAGGCCCGGAAGAGGAAGTGACATGGGGCCACGGTTAAGCATTTGTGCTGCATCCGTCGAGGGCGCCATCCGCAGGTGACGGCAGAACAGCGTCGGGATACAGGATCTGCCCATGACAAGACGCGCCCTTCTCCTGCTGTCCCTCATGCTTGCTGTCGGGACGGCGCAGGCTGAACCCGATGTTCGCTTCGCAGATTTCACATGGACCGAAATCGCTGGCGCGGTGAGCCATGGCACGGATACGATCATCATTCCCGTCGGCGGCACCGAACAGAGCGGACCGTATCTCGCCGTGGGAAAGCACGACTTCCGAGCCGAAATTCAGGCGGACCGCATCGCGCAGGCTCTCGGCCACGCAATGGTGGCGCCGGTCATCGCCTATGTTCCGGAAGGGGGCACCTCACCCCGCACGAGCCACATGCGCTTCCCAGGCACGATCTCAATCCCGCCCGATGCGTTCCGCGGGCTCGTGACCGGCGCTGCCGAAAGCTTCCACGTTCAGGGATTCCGGACAGTCGTGTTCCTGGCCGATCACGGCGGCTATATCCGTCAGCTCGAAGCGGCGACCGATGCGCTGAATCGCGCGTGGCGCGGGACGGGCGCACGGGCGCTCTATGTCGCGCCGTATTACGACGTCGTCTATGGCGCGTTTGCTGATCGCGTGCGCGGCATGGGCCTCGGGGCCGACATCGGAACGCATGCGGACCTGATCGATACCGCGCTGACCATGGCCCTGAAGCCCGATGCCGTGCGGAGCCGGGAACTCGCATCGGCGCCGCTTCCCGGCCCTCGGGATGGTGTTTATGGCGGCGATCCCCGTGCCGCGACGGCGCGGATCGGAACGATCGGTGCGGACATGCAGGTCAATGCTGCCGTCGCGGCCATTCGCGCCGCCCGCGGAAACTGAGGGCGGTCCGGGTTCAATCCCGAAAGCATGGGTGAAGCAGGCGAACTGCGGCTCGTGGATTGGACCGGCTGGCCGGAAAAACCCTGAACTTGCGAACAGCCTGGTATCGGCTGCGTGAAACATGAAGTTTGGACGGGCACGGATCGTCAGGTGGGCGTTTCACCTGAGTATTGTTTTTCAGGAACCCGGCCGTGTGGTCATCTGGCCTCGCAACAATTCGACCTCGAGCCATTTTGCGCCGTATTGAGATTTTTCTTCGATGGCAAAACCATCGTTTGATGGCCGCGAGGGGCGATGACCGGCCAGCGGCGGTGTGATAGGGCTCGCGCCGGAGCTATCGTAGAGTGCGCTGCCGGACGACTCCAACAGGTTCGGGGCCAAGTTTCTCAGGAGTGGGTATGACGTTCCCTCGCATGGCCTGTGCGGCAATGCTGACCGCGGGCCTCGGTCTTCACGCGGCGGCCGCCCAGACGGGCACAGCGGTCCAGACCATCCCCGGCATGCCGGCGGTGGTCGATCCGCACAACATCTACAGCGAGACGACGGCGGGCCATATCAGCCCCGCGATCGCATCCGATCCGGCACGGGTCTATGTGCCGAACCTGCGCGGCAACAGCGTCTCGGTGATCGATCCCGCGACATTCCGCGTCGTCGACACGTTCAAGGTCGGCCGCAGCCCGCAGCATGTCGTCCCGTCATGGGACCTGCGCACGCTGTGGGTCACGAACAATTCCGAAGGCCGCACCGACGGCAGCCTGACGCCGATCGACGCGCACACGGGCAGGCCCGGCCCAGCCGTCGCGGTTGACGATCCCTACAACATGTATTTCACGCCTGACGGGAAGTCCGCCATCACGGTCGCCGAAGCGCGCGAACGTCTCGATTTCCGCGACCCGCACACGATGGCGATGCAGGGCTCGGTCGAGGTGCCGCAGTGCAAGGGCGTCAACCACGCCGATTTCTCGATCGACGGACGCTACGCGATCTTCACCTGCGAATTCGGCGGCTATCTGGCGAAGGTCGACACCGTCAACCGCAAGCTGATCGGATACATGAAGCTGTCGAAGGGCGGCATGCCGCAGGACATCCTGACGGCGCCCGACGGCCACAAGTTCTACGTCGCCGACATGATGGCCGATGGCGTGTTCGTGGTCGACGGCGACAGCTTCAGGGAAACCGGCTTCATTCCGACCGGTATCGGAACGCACGGCCTGTATCCGAGCCGTGATGGCAAGGTGATGTACGTCGCCAATCGCGGTTCGCATCGCGTTCATGGCAGGCGCCACGGACCGGGCGGGATCTCCATCATCGATTTCGCGACCGATCGTGTGGTGAAGACCTGGCCGATCCCCGGCGGCGGCAGCCCGGACATGGGCAATGTCAGTGCGGACGGCAAGCTGCTGTGGCTGTCCGGCCGTTTCGATGACGTGGTCTATGCGATCGATACCGACAACGGGTCGATGCGCGAGATTCCGGTCGGTGCCGAGCCGCATGGCCTGACCGTCTGGCCGCAGCCCGGCCGTTATAGCGTGGGCCATACCGGCATCCTGCGGTAAGACCGGGCGCTCGGCGCTTTTGCAAGCAGCGGCGGGTTTCGACCCGGTCGCCAGCGCGGATCCTGCCCGATAACCGGGCGGGATCCGACGACATCCATGCAGCTCGAACCGAGCCGGCGCATCGAAATCGGCGCGGCCAACGGGTGACCGTGAAAACCACCCGGCATGACGCTGGCGGGTTTCCCCAAACTCTGATCCTGACTTTCAATGGCTGAACGCTGGCCTCTCATGACCGCCTCGCCGCGCATCATGACGATGTTCCGTCAGGTCCATTTCCGGGTCTGGTCGGCAAGGTCAGGAACTGATCGCGGCGTCCCAAATGCGGTAGACCCTCGTAGAGGCCTCAGCAATTCCCGGTCAGCACAGACACGGCAGAGCGTGCTCGATCAGACGCCCCGGACGGATTTCCGTTGGAAGAGGACGATACGTCTCGGCGCGCTTATCAGCGGCGAGCCTATGGAAGACAGCGCCTGGGCTACGAGACAAGCATCATCCAGCGCGATCAACGCCCGGAGAGCGCCTGGGCGCCCATGACACGCCAGAGCCATGGAAAGGGTGCGAATCAGCACCCCGTCATGGGGCCTCCGCATCGCGACGCGCTATTTCAGCGCAAAGCCCAGTCGCGCCAGAACGCTGCGCATCCTGTCCCGACCATGCAGCCCGGCCGCCGTTCCAATACGCATGATCATCGTTGTGGACCAGGCACGCGACGGCAGGCCCTGCTCGCGCTGGAACTCGTCGGCAGTCTCGTCATATTGCGCGATCAGGCCGGGCTCGGCACCCGCATGGTAGCGATCGCGATGCAGGACGGCTGCCTGAGGCAGGCGCGGCTTGATGTCCGCGCTGCGATCCGGATCGGGATGACCGACACACAGGCCGAACAAGCCGAATGCACCCTGCGGCAGATCCAGTTCGCGCGCCACGGCTTCGGGATCGTTGCGCAGGCCGCCGATATAGACGGTGCCGAGGCCCATGGATTCGAATGCCGCAACCGCGTTCTGGGCCGCGAGCGCCGTATCGACCGCGGTCACGATGAAGCTCTCGGTGTAATCCAGAGCCTCGTGCGGGTGTTCCGCACGCTCCGCCATGCGGCGCAGGCGGGAGAGATCCGCGATGAAGGCGAGGAATACGGGGGCCTGTTCGATGTGTCGCTGGTTGCCGCACAGGGCGGCAAACCGCGCGCGCCGGGCCGGATCCTCGATCGCGACCACGCTCCAGGCCTGCAGGTTCGAGGAGGTTGCCGCCGATTGCGCAGCGGCGATGGCGGCCTCGAGCGCGCCGGCGGGCAGCGCATCCGGCAGGAAGGCGCGTACGGAGGCATGGGCCAGAAGTGTCGCGATCGTCTCGTTGATAGCGGCCGGCGCGATTCCGGAGCCGGGCGGCGTGCGATAGCGTGCAGTCCACAAGGAGGCCCAGGCTTCGGGGGCGCGTCGTCCGGTCATGGAAGATCTTTCGCGTGGGCCGAAAGGCGCGCGTCCAGCAGGGTGCGGACAGCCGGCCATTCGATCTGGGTGATGCTGTAGACGCAGGTGTCGCGCAACGTGCCGTCAGGCATGCGCATGTGATGGCGCAGCACACCATCCAGACGCGCGCCCAGACGCTCGATCGCGCGGCGGGAACGCTGGTTCAGATGGTGGGTACGCAGTTCGACGGCAAGACAGTCCAGCGTCTCGAATGCGTGACCCAGGAGAAGGCGTTTGGCGCCCGGGTTGAGCGATGTGCCCTGAACGCTTTTCGCATACCACGTCGCCCCGATTTCAACGCGCGGGGTTACGGCATCGATATTGAGATAGGTCGTCATGCCGGCGATCCGGCCGTCCGGCGTCAGGACGGTGAACGGCAGCATCATGCCGCTGGCCTGAAGAGCCAGCCGCCGGTCGATTTCCGCGTCCATGTCTTCCGGACGTGGCACCCAGGTGAACGGCGTGTCCCAGATCGCGCCGTCCCGCACGGCCGCCCGCAGCCCGTCCGCGTGGGCGGCGGCAAGCGGTTCGAGGGTGGCATAGTCGGAGGCCAGACGGACGGGGCGGATCTCGACCGGCATCGGCGTGTCAGCTTTCGTAGGAGATCAGGGTATGCAGCGGCACGTCGATCTTGCGGCGGCCGCCCAGATTTTCGAGCTCGATCAGGACCGACGCGCCGACGACTTCGGCGCCGACCTTGCGCAGGAGCTGCACCGATGCCGCAAGCGTGCCGCCGGTCGCCAGCAGGTCGTCCAGTACGACCACGCGCTGGCCCGGCTTGACCGCATCGGCCTGAATGGCGAGCGAGTCCGAGCCATATTCGAGGTCGTAGGTCAGCGTCACGGTTTCGCCCGGGAGCTTGCCCGGCTTGCGCAGCATGGTGAAGCCGCAGCCCAAACGGGTCGCGATCGGGGCGGCGGTGAGGAAGCCGCGGCTTTCGATGCCCGCGAGCAGGTCCGGCTGCCATGGTGCGATCGCGCGGGCGAGCCTGCCGGTCGCGACCTGCCAGGCATCGGCGTTCCGCAGCAGGGTGGAGATGTCGTAGAACAGGATCCCGGGCTTCGGGAAATCCGGGACGTGGCGGATATACCGCTTCAGGTCCAGTTCCTGCGTCATGGCGCCCACTGGCATCCCTGTCTCGGTCACATCGCTCACGGTTGTCTATCCTTGGAATGGCTTCGGGAACTGATCAGGACGCGCGGTCCCGTGCCGCGTCCGCGGCGTTCGCCGCTCCATACCAGAGACGGCCGCCGGAACACAGATGCCCGCCGATCGGATGATCGGCTCAGGCGGCAGGACGGCTGGCGAATGCCTCCTCGACAGCCGCCAGCAGGCGCGCGCGGCGGAACGGCTTGCCGATCAGGGCAGCCCCTGCTACGGCCCCGTCGGGCCCCGCATCGTCATCGATAGCGCCTGACATGTAGATCACGGCCAGATCCGGCTTCCGGTCGCGCAACCGATGCGACAGCGCGACCCCGCCAACGGCCCCCGGCAAGGTCAGATCGGCCACCAGAAGATCGGCGGGGGCCGCCTCGAGGGCCGCCTCGCCTGTTTCCCGAAGATCGATGGCAAAGCCCGCGGCACCGAGGATCGTCTCGACGATCAGCGCGATGGCCGGATCGTCTTCAACCACAAGGGCACGGCGCTGCGGGGACGAGGCGGAAGCTGTGTCAGGCATGTCCATCACGAGTTGTCAGGGGCGTGGTCTCAATGGGGCGTCGCAACCGACGGATCAGGCGTGGGCAGCGTTTCGGACTTCGGACGCAGGAAGGCGAAGAACAGCATCGCAAACGCGCCGAAGAGCATGAGGGCTGCCATCGGGACCGGTGTTTCCGCGGGCAGCATGCCGATGATCCCGCTGGCGAGCGAGCCCAGGGCATACTGCCATGTTCCGGCCAGCGCCGAAGCGGAGCCGGCATATTGCGACTGTTCGGAAAGCGCGCCCACCATGGCGTTCGGCCCGATCACGCCGGTTGGCCCCAGCGCCAGCATCATGCAGATGATGATCGGCAGCATCAGGATCGGCGCGAAATGACCGTGCCGCGTGACCTCGACCGAATAGATCGAGGCCGCCAGCAGGCACAGCGTGCCGAAGACGACGAAGCCCAGGGCATAGGTCAGCATCGTGGGCGCCTCGACGTGCCCGACCAGCATGCCATTGATCTGCGAGGCGCCGATCATGCAGACCGCGAACACGCCGAACAGGATGCCGTAGTGGAACGGCGAGAGATGGAAGATGTGCTCGAAGACCGTGGGCGCTGCCGTCAGATAGGTGAAGGACAGGAAGCCGCAAAAGCCCCAGATCAGGCCGTTGCTGAGGAAGCTGCGTGTCGTCGCGATGCCGAGATAGCGGTGAATGAGGTGGACCGGATGCAGCTCGCGCCGATTCTCGCGGCCCAGCGTCTCGGGAAAGATCGACCACAGCAGCACGCAGCACAGCAGGCCGTAGATCGCAGATGCCCAGAAGATCGCGCGCCAACTCACGACGCTCAGCGCAAGGCCACCCAGCATCGGCGCCAGGATCGGCACCACGCCCTGGATCAGGATGAGCTTGGACATCAGCTTGGCCGAAGCGTTCCCCGTCGAAAGATCGCGCACGCAGGCGCTCGGAATCACGATGCCGGACGAGGCGCTGATGGCCGCGATCAGGCGGAAGGCGCACATTTCCCAGATATTGGTCGAGATCGCGCAGCCGACCGAGCCGACCGTATAGCCGACCATGCCGAGCAGCATCGGAATGCGGCGTCCATACCGATCCGACAGCGGCCCCATGGTGATCTGTCCGAGCGCCAGCCCGATCATCCAGGCCGAGAGCGTCATGCTCGCGGAGCCCGTGCCGGAATGGAACGAGCGCTCCAGGTCGGGGAAGGCCGGCAGGTAGATGTCGGTCGAAACCGGTCCGACGGCCGTCAGGAAGCCAAGCAGAAGCGGCAGCCAGCCTTTGATCTGCGGGCCGCTCGGGGCGCTGCGGGGATGGGTTTCGGTACGATCCTGATCGTGGCCCGGCGGCGGGCCGGACGCGGAGAGGCCCGCGTCGGCCGGCGGGGGGGGCGGATGATCGGATGAGTCATCCGGGGCCATGCCGGGCGGGGTCATGCCGGGACGGATCGCGACGTCGGCAACCGCCGTCTCCCCGGGTGCACCAGGGGCGGTTCCAGCGGTAGAGGCCATGGGGCGCTCCTTGTGGACATCGCCGTATTCGATCCCGAGCAGCGTGCGACGTCAAGAAGTGGCGACATTGGGCCGACACCTGTCATCGCAGGGGTAAATGCCCGCGAACGACGGATAGCCCGGCCTCCGAGCGCAGTCAGATAGCCCAACGAGCCTCGATTTCAACTGGTTTCTTTACGACTTTCTTTCCTCTCCGCGCATGAGCGCCATGCCAAGGCCCAACGAGGCCACCGCAAGTGCTGCCGCCAGGGCGAGCTGCGTCGTCTGTCCGATCCGCGTACCGGCACCCAGCAGGACGAAGATGAGGCTCTGCGGGGCGCTGCCGATCAGGGTTGCCGCAACGAAGGGCCAGAAGCCGATCCGTGCCGCCCCGGAGGCGATATTCACCAGAAATGCCGATCCGACCGGCATCAGGCGCAACGTCAGAACGGCCCGGAACGGACGTGCGGCCAGTCGCGCCCGCAAGGCGCCGATGCGGCCCGTGCCGTGCCGGGGGCGGATGCCGAAGGCCGCGGCGCCGTAGGCGATCGCACTGCCGAGCACGGTCGCAATGCTGACCACGATCATCCCGATGGCGGTGCCGCAGGTCAGCCCGCAGGCAAGGCTCAAGGCCTGACGGGGCAGGCCGAGCGCGCAGTAGAGAATGCCGCCGGCAAGCAGCCAGCCCATCGGCAGATGCCCGGCCTCCGCCAGTTCGATCCAGTGCCGCACGCCGGGCAGGAACCGCACACCCCAGGCGAGCCCGGCCAGGACGATGATCAGTGCCAGCGGCCGCCAGAGGCGAGCCCGCGTCGGGGGCAGGGGGGCAACAGGGTCGGAACCGGATGTCATTGCACCGATCCTTGGCACAGTTCGCATCACGCGGCGACCGGGCATGCGCAACCGACATGGCTTCCGGTCGGTTCTTGCCGAGCATCAGCAACGAACGAGGCCGGGAGGCACCATGACCGTCGAACTCAATGCCGTCATCGAGGTGCCTGAAGAGCTGGCGGGGGAAGCGGAACTCGCGATCGTCCGCTCGGTCGCCCATGCGCGGACCCATCCCGGCTG
The DNA here is from genome assembly GCF_000963885.1 of Tanticharoenia sakaeratensis NBRC 103193. Lineage (GTDB taxonomy): Bacteria > Pseudomonadota > Alphaproteobacteria > Acetobacterales > Acetobacteraceae > Tanticharoenia > Tanticharoenia sakaeratensis. The sequence continues at coordinate 91,931 of NZ_BALE01000031.1, read as the reverse complement.
TCAGTTCTACGCAGGATATCGCGACCGCGATCAGATGGGGCGTTTCGTCCTGATCGAGCGGTGGGCGTCCATCGAAATGCTGGACGCCCATGGGTTGACCGAACCCTCCCGTGCCTTCCGCCGAAGCCTGCGTGACTTCGGCGCCGTAACTCGGATCACGCGGCTCGATCCGATGGGCTAGCCATGTGAGGTCTAGTGTTGAGGCGCGGCGGATCCGTCCGACATTCCGGCAGGTGCGTTCGGCGTTGACGGCACGGCGTCGTGCGATGTGCCGGTCGTCCCCGATGGCGCAGCGGGTTCCGATGGTTTCGTGGCGTCGCCGGGCGTCCGGGGGGACGGGGCAGAAGGCGGGGCCGCTACCGCAGCAGCGGGCGCCGGCGCGTTTGCGGGCGCGGGCTTTGCATCTGCGGGCGGGGCGGCATTCGTGCCCTGTCCGCCGGATGTCTGCGCGGCCTTCCCCAGTGCGGCCTTCCCCGGCGCGGCCTTGTCTGCCGTGGCCTTCGCCTTGAGGGCGGCGGCATCGGCGGCGGCCTGTGCCTCGGGGCTTTTGGCGCCATAGGCATCGACCGGCGGAAGCGGCATGACCGGAGCCTCGTTGGCGATCGGGTTGCGGCGCAGCACGGCGTCCGCATCCTTCGGGAAGCGGTTCATCAGGCCCAGCAGCGTGCCGTTGGTCCAGCCGAAGCCGATCTGCATCGGGTATTCGCCGCCGCCCTTGCCGCCTGTGGGACTGACGACCGGGCTGACGACGTCGTATTTTTCAAGCAGCACGCCCGACTTCTCGTAGGTCGCGATCACACGGGTCATCCAGCGCTTCGCGATGTCTTCGGCAAGCGTATCGTTGCCGTAGTTCTCGAAGCCCTTCACGGCCATCCACTCTTCCGGTGCCCAGCCATTGGGCGAGTCCCACTGCTGGCCGGAGATATGGTCGGTCGCGGTCAGGCCGCCCGCATGAAGCAGGCGGTCCTGCACGGTCTGCGCGACCTGTCTGGCCTGGTCGGGCGTTGCCATGCGCAGGAACAGCGGCATGACCGTGGCGCTCGACAGGACGTCGGTCAGATGTCCGGCCTTCCAGTCGTAATCATAGAAGGCGCGTCGCTTCTCGTCCCAGAACACGCGCTGGATGACGGCGATCCGGGCCTGTGCGGTTGCGAGATAAAGATCGGCGCGGCTGCCGTCTCCCTTGAGGTCGTAGGCGTGGGCCAGCGTCTGGTCGAGATGGGCGATCAGGCAGTTCAGCTCGATCGTGGCGAGATCCGTCGTATGGATCGAGGCGAGGTCGTGCCCGTCCGCGAGCCAGCGGGAGGAGAAGTCCCAGCCCGTCTCGGACCCGGCCCGCAGGTCGCGGTAGACCGTCTTGACCGGCCGTCCGGACCGCGCGGCGGTCGCGATATCCTGCGGATAGCTTTCGTCGCGCGGGCTGTCCATGTCGTCCCAGTGACGGTTGAGCAGCGTTCCGTCCGACAGGCGCACGACATGGCGATAGGCATGGCCCGGTGCGACGTCACCCGCGCCGTCCATCCAGTAGTCGTGCTCGCGCTGGAGCTCGGGCAGATAGGTCGTGTAGGTCGCCTGTCCGTCATGCTGGGCGAGCAGGTCGACCATCAGGGCGAAGAACGCGGGCTCCGAGCGGCTCAGATAATAGGTGCGGGTGCCATTCGGGATATGACCATAGCGGTCGATCAGCGACGCCATGTCCTTTACCATGCCGCGCATGAGATCGACGCGCTGGCTCTCATACAGCCCGATCATGGTGAAATAGCTGTCCCAGTAATACAGCTCGGAGAAGCGCCCGCCCGGCACGACATAAGGGTAGGGCAGCGGCAACAGCGACGAATAGGCGACAGGCGTATCCGGCTGGCGCGTCAGCACGTCCCACATGCCGGAGATGTAGTCGAAGATGCTTTCGTCGGCCTTGTGGCGATAGGAGACCGACTTCGTCGGCGCGATCGCCAGATGCTGCTTGACGAACTCCGACAGGCTGAAATGCGGGTTCTCCTTCTGGGTGTTCCAGTCGCGCACGAGATCCGACGGCGCCTCGTCAGGGATCGCATCCGCAGCGGTCTTGGCATCGGGAAACAGACGATCCGCGCCGATGGCATCGAACAGGCCGCCAAGCGCGATCGAAGGCGGCCGCAGATCCTGCGGCACGTCAGCTTGCGAGACCGTCCTGGAAGGCGGCTGCTGCAACACGCTGGCCGAAGACGTGGACGTCGCAGCACCCGGTTCTGAAGTGCCCCGGCTCGATGCATGGGCAGGCGCCGTGTTCGGAGCACCGTTCGTGGGAGATCCCGGAGACGCGGTTGACGGCTGCGGCGGTGCGGCGGACGTCTGTCCCGCAGGAGGCGAAGGTGGTTGGGTCGATGTCGGACCTGCTGGCGACTGCGGCGCTGCCTGCTCTGCCGTCGGCTGGCCGGCGGGCTCGGTGGCCGAGGTGCTTCCCTGGGGCGACCCATCAGGAGCAGGCGATGCCGGAGCTGTCGGTGCAGCAGATGGGGAAGGCTGCTCCGTGGAAGGCGGCGGCGTCGGGCCCGTCGGGTTTGCAGCCGGCCTGCCGGACGTCGCGCTGCCAGTCGTCGGAGCACCGGAATCCGGAGTGCCAGAATCCGGGGCGCCAGAATGTGTGCTGCCCGAGCTCGAGGTGCCGGAAGCGGGCGCGTTGGGTTGGCTGGCCGGCGGCTGAGATGGCCGGGCTGTCTGACCGGGTTGTGCCGGATTCGAGGCGGGGGATGCGCCTTGTGACGTGCCGCCGTTCGTCTGTGCCTGGCTGGCCTTCGCTCGGGCCAGTGCCTCGGCTTCAGCGTGAGCCTGTGCAGCCGCCGCACGTTCGCGCAGGCCCGCTTCCTGCTCCGGGGTCAACGGTTGGGCGGGATGCGCAGTGCTGGCGTGTGCCGCGGACGTGGTGCTGTCGGCGGCAGCCGGCGGGGTCGTGGCCTGCGTCTGGGACGTCGATGCGGCGGTCGTGACGGGCGATGGGGAACCGGCGCCCTGCTGCGCCGGCGGCGAAGCCGTTGCCTGGGCGGGGATCGGGGCGGTCTGGGCGATAGCCGCGACATTGAACGCGAACAGGCCCAGGGCCGTCGCTGTCAGCCAGACAGCGCGTGGTGTGCGGCGACAGAGAGTGCGGGATGCGGGGTCGGACAGGGTGCGGACAGGCGTATTCGGGGTCTCGGATCGTTCGGTCGTGTTCAAAGCCAGCCCGCCTCGTCGTGTCGTCATCATGCCGCTTCAACAGTTCAGGGCGCCGCATGGTTGTCTCGTCATAACGGTCATGCCGTACTTTTCGAACCCGACCCGCTGGCGTGCGCGCGGCCGAACGCCCATGTTGGACGGAGATTTCGCCCATATGCGCGTCCGGGGCTGCCGCCTGCATGGCCGCCCCCAGCACAGGTTTGACGACAGGATTTGCCGATGACCGATCCGATCAGTGCGCTTTCGCTGACCGACCGTCTGTTTTTCGAGCGTGACGGCGGGCGCCTGTCGCGTGATGCCGCCGAGCGTCTGGTCGCATCCGGCCTTGCCGGCACGGATGATGGCGAGCTGTTCCTCGAACATTGCGAGAGCGAGGCCCTGTCGCTCGACGACGGCGTGATCCGTTCGGCGAGCTTCAACGCCAGTTCGGGTTTCGGCCTGCGCGGTGTCCTCGGCGAAGAGACGGCCTTCGCCCATGCCGACGAACTCAGCGAAGCTGCTCTGGCCCGGGCCGTGCAGGCCATCTCGCCGCTGCGGCAGGGCCGCTCCGGCACCTGGTCGGCGGCACCGGCCGCAACCAATCAGCGTCTTTATGCCGATGCGAATCCACTGGGCGATACGGAATTCGCGGCGCGTGCCTCGACCCTGAGCGAGATCGATGCCTATGCGCGGGGTCTGGATTCCCGCGTCGTGCAGGTCAGCGCGAGCCTGATCGCGGAATGGCAGGCTGTGCAGATCATGCGTGCGGGGTCGCGGGTTGCGGACCTGCGACCGCTGGTGCGGCTGAACGTTTCCATCACGGTCGAGCACAACGGCCGCCGGGAAAGCGGCGGCCACGGCATGGGTGGGCGGTATGCGCTCTCTCGCCTGCTGGATCGCACGGTCTGGACGTCCGCGGTCGATGAGGCCCTGCGCATGGCGCTCGTCAATCTGGAGGCGGCCCCGGCGCCCGCGGGCGAGATGGACGTGGTTCTGGGCGCGGGCTGGCCGGGCATCCTGCTGCATGAGGCTGTCGGCCACGGGCTTGAGGGCGATTTCAACCGCAAGGGCACGTCGTCCTATGCGCACATGATCGGCAAGCGTGTGGCCTCTCCGGGCGTCACGGTGATCGACGACGGCACGTTGCCCGAGCGGCGCGGCTCCCTCAGCATCGACGACGAAGGCACGCCGACGGGCCGGACGGTGATGATCGAGGACGGGATCCTTACGGGTTATATTCAGGATCGTCTGAATGCCCGGCTGATGGGCGTGCGGCCGACTGGCAACGGACGTCGCGAGTCCTATGCCCATGCGCCGATGCCGCGCATGACCAATACGCTGATGCTCGGCGGCGATGCCACGACCGAGGAAATGATCCGTTCGACGAAACGCGGTCTCTATGCCGTGAATTTCGGCGGCGGCCAGGTGGATATCACGTCAGGCAAGTTCGTCTTTGCGGCATCGGAAGCCTATCTGATCGAGGATGGGCGGGTGACGACGCCGGTCCGCGGCGCGACACTGATCGGCAACGGCGCGGATGCGATGAACCGGATTTCCATGATCGGCGGCGATGTCGCGCTCGATCCGGGCATCGGAACCTGCGGCAAGGCCGGCCAGGGTGTGCCGGTCGGCGTCGGACAGCCGACGCTCAAGCTCGCGGGGCTGACGGTGGGAGGCGTTGTTGGGGCATAATTACGCAAAGCCATTGACGGCCGAGGCGCGTCTCGCCCGGATTCTGCAGCGCCTGCCCGAGGACTGGTCGGTGTCCATCGACCGCCCGGCGGGCGGGTTATGGCAGGTCACGGTCGAGAAGCCGAACGGCGAGCCGTATACCGGCTCCGAGCAGCCGACCCTCGTCGATGCGCTTGAGGAGGCCTGGCGCCAGGCACGTTGAGAGTTGTGCGTCAGGTATCGTGAGGATCGACGCTTCTGAAACCGTAGGTGCGGTATTCGGTCGTGACCCTGTTATCGGCGACCGACACCATCGTGTAGCCTTCCGGCGTCCCGAGATGGACACCTTTCCACCAGTTGCCGCTGACGGCCCCGCCGGTGATGAACGGGATGCCGAAGCAGGTCACCACCTCGTTGACATGCGTGTGCCCCTGCAGGACTGCCAGCACGTTGTAGCCGCGCAGAAGATGCACGATCTCCGCGGCATTCACGACGCTGAGGTTGTTGTGGGGTGTCGGTTTTTCGAGCACTCCGCTGTAGCAGGCGAACCCCGTCACGAGCGGGATATGGCTGGTCACGATGATCGGCGTGCCGGCAGGCTGGCGTTCGAGATCCCGGGTCAGCCATGCGATCTGGTCGGCGTCGATCCGCCCTTCATATGACCGGTCGGCCGTCACGCCGATGGAATCGAGGGTGATGAAATGCACGCCCTTGTGATCGAAGCTGTAATAGGTGGGGCCGAAATGGTCCCGGTAATAGGCCTTGCCGTATTGCAGGTCGCCGGGCGTGGCGCCGCTCTTTGTGTAAATCCCGTACAGGTCGTGATTGCCGATCGTATGATGGACCTTCTTGCCGATGACCTGCTCGGTCATGGTGTAGAGATCCATCAGGGACTGCGCGCGGTCATGATTGACGCCCAGTGCGTCGAAGACATGATCGCCGCCCTGGATCACGAAATCGGCGGTCTCATGGGCCACGCGCCGGAAGCACATCCGCGTGCCGGCCGCCGCGTTCAGTTCCGGCTCGATATGGGCGTCCGTGACGAAGGCGAAGCGGAACGGCGCGTGAGGGCGCGGCGCCGCCAGGGGTGTTGCCGCGCGTGCGCCGATCGTCGCAAGCGCGCCGAGTGCCGCGGGGCCCGAGAGAACTGCGCGTCGGGTGATCTGGGGCAGGAATCGTCTGGCCATGGCGCCACCCTGATACGGCTGGCGGCGCAACAACAGTGACGGATTGATGACAGCCCGTCAGGCGTGGCCCAACGATGCGACGGCGATGAAGATCTGGGTAATCAGCGGGACCGCGAGATATTGCAGGATCAGCAACAGGGCCAGCGGGCTGAAGTCGATGTTGCCGACCGTCGGCAGGATGCGCCGGATCGGTCCGAGAACCGGCTCCGTCACCCGGTTCAGGAACACGCCGATCTCGTAGACGAAGCGGTTGCGCGGATCGAGCACGCCAAAGGCGAACAGCATGCTGAAGACGCACGAGGCGATCACGACATAGGTGTAGATCTGGATCAGCCGGATGACGATCTGGTAGACGATGATCAGCAAGAGCGAAATAACCTCTGGAGGCGCCAAAAGCGCGGTCGCCCGGGCGCTGCGCGCCATGGCAGGCCTTGAACGTGGACAGAAGCACGATCTTAGCGAGGCGCGGTGGTCCTCACAACCAAGCGCTTGACACGGCCGTTCATCTTAGTATGTATCGCGCCGCACCGTGGGGCTGTAGCTCAGTTGGGAGAGCGCCTCGTTCGCAATGAGGAGGTCAGGGGTTCGATTCCCCTCAGCTCCACCATGGTGTTTTTCCTCAGAATAACATGTTGTTTTCGTTGAGAAAATTTCCCCATTTGGTGGAGATTTTGGTGGGTTTGCGGCGACTCCACAACGGACTCCACAATGCCGACTTTGCGCGCTGGCGGGACGTATCTGCGCCGATCCCGAACGGGCGGCTATCTGTTTCGTGTTCGCGTGCCTACATCGCTCGCATCCCGGCTCGACCGATACGAAATTACGCGATCTCTTGGCACTGCCGATGGCCGTCTTGCTCGTCTGCTGGCGGCTGCTATTGGTCTTGGCATGCCGGACCTATGGAGGCGAGCCAAGGCGATGGAGCGTCAGAACGAGATCGAGCGGCTGTTACAGGCTTGGTTTCGCGAGCAACTTGACGCCGCTTGGCGCATGTTCCGCGAACACGTCGTGGTTCCGAACGACGTGGACCAGCGGTATTTGCAGCGGGACCTTGCAGAGTCGAGACGCGAGGCATTAGCCGATGATTGGCGCGCCGGTCGTTACCATCGAGTGCCGCCAGACCTGCTAGGCAAGCTCGACTGTCCGCCAGACATGGACTCACGCGCCTATGCTCTGCTTGCCAGTCAGGCCATGCAGGCAAGGGCGCACGTTCTGGACGCCATCGGTCAATGGTCCGATGGCCAACACGATTACAAACCGTCGTGGCGTCCTGAACTCGACCCCGATACGTTCCCTGGCGTGACAGCAATCAACCATGCCGCACCTGTCGATCGACCATCCCCGTCGGCAACGATTGTGCCTGCATCGCACGCCGCCGTCGCCTCCGTCATGCCCCATGACGATACGCCCTCGATTGCGGAGGCTGTCGAAGATCATCTTCGAATGGTCAAACGCGACCGGAAGCCGACGGAGAAGGATTATAAACAAACCGTGTCGAACCTGCGCCAGTTTGTCGAGGCAATGGGTTCGAACAGGACGGTCGCGAGCATATCGCGGCGCGACGCCAGTCGGTTTTTCAAGGCGTTGCAGGAGGTTCCGACACATGCAGAACGCCAAGAGCGGTTCCGGGGCCTTACGGTCTTTCAGATAGCGGAAAGGGCGCGTTCGTTGGATCTCACGCCGATCAGCGCGCTTACGGTCAACGGCAGGATTGGTGACGTTCGTGTCGTGTTCGCAGGACTTGTGCGGGATGGCACGCTAGAGGCAAACCCCTTCGATGGCTTGCGCGCGCGTGAAGCGGGTTTTCAAGAGAGCGAGCGGGGTTGGTCGTTCGACCAGCTAAGCAAGATTTTTCGTAACCCCATTATGACCGGATGCGCGGGGCCAAAATCGGTCTTCGAGCCGGGGAGTCACCTTGTCGCTGATTGGCGATTCTGGGCTATCCTGATCGCTGCGACCAGTGGGGCGCGGATTGGTGAGATCGCGCAGCTTTGGCCGTCCGATATCATGCAAAACGAAGGCGTATGGGTTTTGAATATCTCGCGGGATGGCGACAAACGGGCGAAAAACCGTGCTTCGATCCGACGCACTCCGATTCATAGCGAGGTGATCAGGATTGGCTTGATAGAGCTGGCGCGGGAACGCGACCGGCTCGGAGAAAAGCTCTTACTACCGGGTGTTCCGGCTCCCGTGCAGGGAAGTGCAAGCCACGGGCTCACGAAATGGATGAGCGAGAAGGCCCGCGACCGGCTGGCACCGGACGCGATTAAGGGGCAAGGCTGGCATAGTTTTCGGCATACGTTGCAGGAATTGTCACGCGAAGCTGAAAATCTGGATAGCGTTTCGGACCGGCTCGCGGGGCGTAAGCCCGCTGGGGCTGGCGGTTCTTATGGGCGATACCGCGCACCGTTGCTTCAAAAAGCGTTGGAAAAGATTATATTTCCTGCCTCATTGCGAGCCATACCGGCCCGCTTCCCGGCTACACAACACCACCGCGATCACGGCGACGGTGACCAAGGTGACGATCACCTGTAAACCGATGACGATCGCTGTGATCGCGATGGCGTTCATAATCTGAATCACGGCGATCGTCGCGATGGTGGCTATCAGGATCGTGCGGCTCATACCGGCAACCTTTCCTTGTCGGTCCTGAAGCGGAGCGGTGTATAGGGATTCGGGAATACGTCCCCCAATAGATCATGATCTGCTGCATGTCCGTTCGTCAGGATCAAGACGGGCGTATCCGTGTGGATGAAGAGCACGGGAATACCCGTATCCGGCTCCCTTCCCATGCCAATCATCGGGCCGTCATCTTCGTTCGAGAGAACCTTCCAGTCATCGATCGAGTCAGGGAGATCGGCGACGTTTTTGTTTTCGACGCGGCGAATATATGCGGTCATTTTGGTCTCTCCATGTTTGCGAGGGGAATCTGGTCGGCTGTCATGCCGCAAGCGCGAGTGTAGGGATTGCTCCGCCCCACTGGTCGGCCATAGCTTCCGCGATCCCGGCGAACGTCCGGCTTCGCTCACGCCATCGGTCCGGACCCAGCGACATCATATGGACGCGCGCAATGAACGCATTGCGCACGGTGCCGCTGTATTCGCAGGCAATCAGGACGCGCATCACGGTGCCCCCGTGCCGAGGGCGTTGCGGAGATCGCCGGGGCGGGTTGCGTGCTTGATCAAGACAGGCGCACTCTTTGCGCGAAGTCAGGCTTGTCCCACGCGGGAATGCCGCCCTCGAAAGGATAACGGCCGTGTTGCGCGAAATAACTTTTCGCGTCTGCCAAGATTGCAGCGGGAGACATGTCCAGCATCTGCGGCACCGTGTCGAAAGCGATGACCGTATGGATTTGGCCGCCTCGCTCCCCGATCGGGAACGTCTGGTCGGCCGGGACCGCACATGAGGCAATCACCGGCACACCGCATTCGCCCTTTTGCGGATCATCCCAAGCCCGTTGCACGGCATGTAGAGCGGCATATCGGCGGTCAGGCGACCAGAAGACGCCAACCTTGCCCTCCTTCGAAATCGAGCGTGTCACGTTGGATAGATGATCGTAGGAGCCACGAAAAAGCGTGAGGATCTCGCACGATGGATGCGTGCCATCGAACGCGTATTGAAACAGGGCTCTACTCGACGTGCCTTGCTGTGCCGCAACCATATCGATCACGGGATAGATAAGCGTGTAGCCAGTCTTCAGAAGCTCCCTGACGGCATCGCGCCTGTGACCGTAGTGGACGGCTAAAATTAGTGCGGGGGCTATCAGACGGCCTTTATGGCCGGGCGCATTGGCTTTCTGCCCAATCTGAGAAAGCCAGATGGCCAGCGTCTTTGCCGCCGCGATATCTCCGGCTTCAACAAACCTGCGGAAATGCGACCGAACGTCAGCCGGCGCGCGTGACAATAGCCAGTCGTGTAGCTTGTGACGATCAGAAGGGGTTGGCAGTCGTGTCGCCGCGCCGATAATGTCGAGGTAATCTTGCAGCGGATGCCGGAGGTCAAGCATCAGGCGACGACCCTCTCGTCCGTGTGCAAAACACGGACCGAAGCCTTGCCGGACCGGCAGGATCCAATGGTGCGGCGCTGGTAATCTGTGTTGATGGCTGATCTGATCCGGACCGCGAATTTGGCCGCTGTGGAATCGGCCAGTGCGTTGATTCGCGCCCAAAAGGCTTCGGCACTATAAACGTGAATGTCGTCACCCTGCCGGATCGCCCAACCAGTGCCCTTGAACCGGCGATAGATGTTGATCAGGACCAAATCACCGCAAGAAACTTCCCGAATAACTTGGAAGTCGCCCTGCTTGACGGCGGACAGAAATTCCGTGTGCGTCATTGCAGCGACGAAATCCCCGTGAACTATCTGTGTTTTTCTTTTCATGATGGGCATAATTATAGCATGCCCACCTATCAAATATCCTGAAATACTTGTGCAACTAGTGGCCATAAAATACAGCCACGAAATGCGAAAAAAGGCCACGTATTGCGTGAGCGTGGCCTTTTTGACGCGGAAACGACGATTACTCTGTATGTAGGCGGATGATGTCTTTAATCATGGCGTCGAGAAGGTCGCCTTCCATTGTGTCTTGATCGGGCCATGAGTCGTGACTGTTGAATAGCCGCTTGAGAACAGTCGCCTTTACATACACCTCCTCGTGGTTCTCCGCAGGGGTGTCCACAAGCTCGGCTACTGACTCCAAGATGGCGTCATCAGCTTTAAAGAACCGAGCGCCTGTAGCCAGAATGGACGGCCTGTCGTTTTCGACATCGCCGCTCATTGGTGGCTCGTCCCGACGGCGCTCTCGGCCAGGGCATATTGGCCACTCGCCCCGACCGCGACCAGCCTGAACGGGATGCCGTCGCGCTGGCCGCGCATGACAACGTTGCGGCCATCGAAGCAGTTGTCTGTCGGGTCGCTGGATTCGAAGTAGGGAGCGGCAGCGTCCTCGGAAAGGAGGCGCGCAATGACGTTTGCCTTGGTATTCACTGAAGGTCATCCGCGCTCAAGACGGGTGATTCCGCTCGAGTCGTAGTGTTTATGTCTTAATGGCGCGGTAACGTCAATGGAGACGATGTATCGGACAATAATATGCTCTTCGCTTACTTAACGTTCATTCAATTTCCTCATTTTGTTACTGATCGTTCAATTATATAAGAGATTCTAAATTAGTTCGCCGCGATTAAGACTTAATCTTCTTCCGAATGGCGCGCGTCTGGGACTGTTCTGCACGGGCAAGTCTTTCCTGGTGCGCTTTGTCCATGTCGATCTCGCAAAGCAGTTCAAGCGCCAGTTCACCGAAGAACAGCGCCGCCCGTGCGACTTCGAGTTTGCCTTCGAGCACGGCGAGCTCCTGTTTGAGCGTGTCTCGATTCCAAGCGAAGCCGCCTTCCTGCCAGACACCTTGCACCTTGCGAACATGGCCAAGGACGTGTGGGGCGCCTTCAATTGTGCATTCCACGATATCGATCTCGCCCCACACGTCGCTTGTGGTCCGGCGCACCTTTACGTCGGACGCCATGTGCATGATCGAAGGCCATTGATACGGCGCGATGAAGTAAACGTCATCCGCGCATGTAGGACTCAACGTCCAAGGACTCGCATGTTCGATCGGTATGCATGGCTTCATGGCTATATCCCCTTCACGAGATTATAGCATATTTGCCGATATTACGCTTATTCTTCAATAAAAAACAGCGGTGGATAAACGATATTAACAGGATCCGGTGGCATCGTCTGGCGTGACTGCTGGGATCGTCGTATTTCTTTGAGCAGCACGCTACATTCTCGGTATGTTTTATCGATAATCCGGTCCATGAGCATGCTGTTCAGAATGGCTTGCTGGTCACGTGCGAGGCTGACGGTGGCGGCAACACGCCGCGCGCCCTTGCTGATCCAAACGGGATTCTTTGGGCGGCCTGCGGCCTGCTTCTGAAGTGCGACCCTGTCCCCGAATGACTCGACAGTCCGGCTGACGCCGTTCGGGAGAGTGATAATATGGTCGGGGTCTATCGACTTCGAGACGTAGCGCCCGAGCCGAATGCGCATCTCGTGAGTCCCTATCGGCTCCCGCCCCGCGATCCAAAACGGGACGTCCTTCGGGTATGTGGCAGCAAGGCGGCGATACAAGGATACGGCCGTCTCCCGCGTCTTGAAGCGAAGCCCTTTTATGGTCGCCAGCTTCCGAAGTCTTTTGGCATAGCGCTTGGCGAGGGCGCTCTCGATACCCTGCGTGACGACGGCGAAGTCAGACTTCGGGATGTGAAGCCCAACATGACGATGCAGACCCTCGCCGCCCTTAAAGTCATTCTCTGCCATCCCTGCGGCGCATGGGTCGGTGACGCCGACGTCTCGAAGCTGATCTAGGATCAGTTTGCGGATGCGCCGGTCCAGGTCGATCGGCTCGTCAGTCTCGGTCAGCTTGTAGCAGATCAGTTGGTTGAACGGCTGACCGGTTTGGGCAAGGGAGTCGAAGATATGCAGAAGATCTTCGAGACGCTCATGCTGGGTATAGTGACTCGGTTCCGGTTTGGATGTGGTTTTGGCCTTCTTTGCCGTCTTGGGCTCTGAAGGCATTGATACGGGAATGAGGGATCGGTGAATCTCTGGTGGGGACTCTGTGTTGAGAGTCTCTTTACCCCTATCTTCTATTTTAAGCCTACCCGCTTTGACATCCTCGGAGGGCGCAAACGGGAGAGCGATGTTATCTGCAAGAGCCTTGAGCGACTGCGGAAAAAAGCCCGGATTGCCGCCAGTCGCCAGGATGGATCGACCGTCGGAATTAACGTCAATTTCTGCATGGCACGGCAGCGAGACGGCATTAGTTGCAACGTCAATTTCTGCATCCTGGGGGACCGTCACGGCATTCCGCGTATCGTTTCCAGCATGGTGCGCGATCCCGGCGATTACAGTTTGGAGATAGGTTGCGGCATCCATGAGCGTCTTTCGATAAGCATTGCTTCCCGTCTGCGCCTCGGAGGGCGCTGGGAAGCGGCTCGCTTGTCCTGTCAGCCCGCAATGGGGGCTGGGTGTCGAGCGAGCCGCTGTGCAACGCCTGCGCCGTGGTGCAGACCGCTACATTGTAACACAAGCGTAGGAAGAACCCGCAATAAATAACCGGCCGAATGCGTGATTTCCAAATTGGCGGCCGTTAGATTCGGCTATGGGCAGCGCGTTCTCGAAAAGTTCTAAGACTTCGCTTTATCCGGCCGTCGTCATGCCGCGACCGGCTCTTCGTCGCCCTCTTCGACAATTTCAGACGGCACATCGCTGTCCGCCCCGATCGCCTCACGCATAGCGAGAAGATCGGCAGGGTCGAGGTCGCCGGTTTCCTGAAGCTGCTTCCGACGAATCTCTGATACCTCGACCAGCGTTAGCTCGCGCACGATAAGCTCCGGCAGTTCGATGTCGGCCGCAGCTTTGTCTACGTCGAGCACGTTCCGGCCGATTGCGATCAGATGCTTTAAGGCTTCGGCTCCGGCACCCAACGCACGGATGGCCTTGGCATCAGGCGCAGGGTTCGTGAGTTCCTGACGAAGACGGGCTTGTAGCGCTTGCGTGTCAGCCCACGCCCCCTGCCGCCAGTGTTTCGTCGCGGCCTCGCGATCGGCCACGTCAGGTATCGAGGCGATCGAGATTGACGGCACGGGGCATGTGGCCGCACTGCCGGTCGCGGATGCAGCGATGGCAGCACGGCGGCGTTCAAGGGCTGGTGGAAGGTGTGTTGCGACCGCACGGACGGACACGCCAAGAGTTTTCGCGATCTCTTCGTATGACGCGCCCCTGCTATTCTGCTCGGCAGCCTCGTCCCACTGGCTTTCGGTCAATCGTGCATAGCTGCGCTTGGTCATCTCGTGTCCGTCTCATGCAATCGTGGTGGGGTAGTTACTTTATTATACCACGTTGGGAGAACGGTTTGGCTGGATTGCATGATCCGGCGGTGATGGATGGCGCGTGTCGTGCATCTGGTGCTGTATCCTCAACCGAGATCGGTGCGACGTATCGCTGATCCCCGCTGCGAACGTTGTCTCGGTATCGTCCAGGCGCTCACGTTGAATGAAGCATGGCGCATACGACAGGGACCGGCACTGTGGCCGGTGTTTCATTCTGCGATGTCATGACGATCATCAGGCGGCTGCTGACACCTTCGCCGCTTCGGCGATCTCTTTGGCGATCCGGTGAACGGTCATGCGGGAAATGCCAAGAGTGTCGGCGATGGCGGACTGCCCTTCTCCCGCTGCGAGGCGGCGTGCGACTTCTGCGCGATCGACAGATGGCTTGCGGCCTTTGTAGACGCCTTTGACCTTCGCGGCGGCGATGCCTTCGAGTTGACGCTCCCTGCGGAGATTGGTTTCAAACTCGGCGAACACACCCAGCATATCGAGGAACGCCTTGCCTGCGGCGGTTGAAGTATCAACCGGCTGTTCCGTGCAACGAAGGGCGATGCCTTTGTGCTTCAGTTGGCTGATGATCGTTTGAAGGTCGCCGATCGAGCGGGCCAGACGGTCAATGCGCGTGACGGTGATTGTGTCGCCATCGCGGGCAAAGTCGATCGCTTCCTGAAGCGCGGTTCTGCCTTCGATCTTCGTGCCGGTCTTCTGGTCAGTGAATACACGCTCACATCCCGCCGCTTCGAGCGCGGCAATCTGGATAGCGGGGTTCTGATCGGTGGTGCTGACGCGTGCGTAGCCGATGATCATGACGGGACGGGTCTTTCGGGTGTGCGGTGTAACTTTTAACTCTAGACCTGATCCTTGTGGCGTAACTTAATGAGATTAGAAACCCTAATGTGACGAAAAAACTGAGGATTATCCGTGAAGCGTGTTACGCCACATATGGGTATACCCTATTGTCTGGCGCAGTCTGACTTTGCGAAGCCGGCTTGATCTGCAACAAAACGAAGCATGAGCCAGACGCAGACTACCTCGCTTTCGTCCATGATCTGGCAGGTCGCTGACCTGCTGCGTGGAGATTTCAAACCCGCCGAATATGGGCGCATTATCCTGCCCTTCACGGTGCTGGCGCGCCTGGATGCCGTGCTGGCGCCAAGCCGGGAGGCGGTTCTTGCCGCAAAGGCACAGTGGGAAGCGAAGAATATCGACCCCATGCCGTTCATGGAGAAGGCGGCCGGGCTTAAGTTCGTCAACACATCACGGCTGACGCTCAAGAAAATCGCCGGCGCGCCTGCGGATCTGGTCACGAACCTCAACGGCTTTGTGGCGGCCTTCTCGCCTGCTGCCCGTGACATCTTCGATCACTTCAATTTCGCCGTGCAGGTCGATCGTCTGGCCAAGGCCAATCTTCTCAACCTCGTGCTGGAGGCCTTCACGAGCTTCAACCTCAGTCCCTCGACCGTCGATAACCACCAGATGGGGCTCATCTTCGAAGAACTGATCCGCAAGTTCTCCGAGGCCTCCAACGAGACCGCCGGTGAACATTTCACGCCACGTGAAGTCATCAAGCTGATGGTCAATCTGATCTTCGCGGAAGACAACGACGTGCTGACCCCCGGCAAGGCCGCTGTCCGCACGATCTACGATCCGACCGCAGGCACCGGCGGCATGCTCTCGGTCGCGTCCGAGTTCCTGCTGGAGCACAACCCGTCCGGACGCCTGACCATGTTCGGCCAGGAGCTGAACCCTGAATCCTATGCCATCTGCAAGGCGGACATGCTGATCAAAGGGCAGGATGTCGGCAACATCAAGCTTGGCAACACCCTCTCGACCGACGAACTGGCCGACCGCAAGTTTGACTACATGCTGTCGAACCCGCCGTTCGGCGTCGAGTGGAAGAAGGTCCAGAAAGAAGTCACGCGCGAGCATGAGGTGCGTGGCTACGAGGGGCGCTTCGGACCCGGCCTGCCGCGCATCTCCGATGGCTCCATGCTGTTCCTGCTACACCTCGTCTCCAAGATGCGTCCGGCCAAGGATGGCGGTAGCCGGTTCGGCATCGTTCTGAACGGATCGCCGCTGTTCACTGGTGCCGCCGGGTCAGGCGAGAGCGAAATCCGCCGCCATGTGTTGGAACAGGATCTGGTCGAGGCCATCATAGCCCTCCCCACTGACATGTTCTTCAACACAGGGATCGCCACCTATGTGTGGATCCTGACCAACCACAAGCCCGCCAACCGTCGCGGGAAGGTGCAGTTGATCGACGCCTCCTCCTTCTGGCGCAAGATGCGCAAGAGCCTCGGCTCCAAACGCAAGGAGATGAGCGAGGAGCAGATCGCGCAGGTGACGACGCTCTTTGCCCGCGCAGAGGAAGCACAGCTTGCGACCATCACGCAGGCGGACGGCACCAGCGCCACCGAGATCGTCTGGCAGGGTGAGAGGACACCCGATGCTCCCACAGGCGGCAAGGTCAAGTTAGCGCCCCTGTCGCGGATCTTCCGCAACGAGGATTTCGGCTATCGCACGATCACGGTCGAGCGGCCGGAGCTAGATGAACACGGCAAGCCGGTTCTGGGCCAGCGGGGCAAGATGAAGGGCAAGATCATGCCCGACAGCAGCAAACGCGATACCGAAAACGTGCCGCTGCATGAGGATGTTCATGCCTATTTCGAGCGTGAAGTGCTGCCGCACGCGCCGGATGCGTGGATCGACGAGGACAAGATGAAGATCGGCTACGAAATCCCGTTCAACCGGCATTTCTACGTTTTCGAACCGCCGCGCGCGCTTGAGGAGATCGACGCGGAGCTACGCGACGTGACGGCGCGGATCATGACGATGCTCGGGGAGCTTTCGGTATGAGCTTGCCGCAGTATCCGGAGTATCGGGCGAGTGGGGTTGAATGGCTTGGGGATGTGCCAGCGCACTGGCCGTGTATCAGTGGTCGGCGGCTATTTCAGGAAAGCCGTATCTCCGCCTTAGAAGATGATGAACAGCTTTCAGCAACTCAAAAATATGGTGTTATTCCACAATATCTTTTCATGAAACTAGAAGACCAAAAAGTCATGCTCGCCATAGCGGGAACCGGTAATTTTAAACGCGTCTTCAGAGGTGACTTTGTAATTAGCCTTAGAAGTTTTCAGGGTGGCATAGAATACTCTTCGTATGATGGCTGCGTAAGTCCGGCCTATACAGTATTAAGAAATACACAAAATATATTTCATGGCTTCTATATATACTATATGAAATCCAAGGTATTTATTGACGAAATAAACTCTTCTTCCGAAGGTGTCCGGGATGGAAGGACTATTCGATACGCTCAGTTCGGAAACACCGTCTTTGCAGTGCCCCCACTCTCCGAACAACGTGCCATCGCCGCCTTCCTCGACCGGGAGTGCGGCAAGATTGATGCGCTGATTGCCGAGCAGGAGCGGTTGATCGCGCTGCTTGAGGAAAAGCGGCACGCCGTGATCTCCCATGCCGTCACCAAAGGCCTCGACTCGAAGGCCCCCATGAAGGACTCCGGTATCCCATGGATCGGGATGGTGCCGGAGGGATGGTCGGTTCGACGCCTTTCATTTATTTTTGATATGATAGGGAGCGGGACGACACCGGCTAGTGATTGCGAATATTACTATGGGGGCGACGTATATTGGGTCACCACCTCGGAACTACGGGAGCGAGGCATATGCGAAACCACAAAAACCATTACTAATCGCGCTTTAAAAGAAATATCATCTTTATTTGTTTATGAGCCGGGAACCATCTTGTTCGCAATGTATGGTGCAACAATAGGTCGTTTCGGCTGGCTTGAGACCTATGCGGCCGTAAACCAAGCATGTTGCGCGTTCTCACGCCCAATGGGTGCGGACAGAGATTTCGTATGTTATGCGTTGGCAGCAGCAAAGAGTTTCATAATATTACAAGCTTCAGGCGGTGGTCAACCGAACATCAATCAGGAAAAACTGCGATCATTTAGGATACCGCTTCCGAGTCTGAATGATCAAAGAGAAATAGTAATCGAAATAAAAAAGCAATTGACAGAGTTCGATAGAATAATTTGTTCGACAACAAATTCTTTGGAGATACTTCGTGAACGCCGCGCCGCCCTCATCTCCGCCGCCGTCACCGGCAAGATCGACGTGCGCGGTCTCGTCGCGCTTGAGGAAGCGGCCTGATGGCGTATCCGCAGACCATCCAGATCTTTCTGCCCTCCGGCGATCCGCAGGGAATCCGGGTGGCGGCGATCACGACCCGCATCGTGCAAGTGATCGAGGTGCCGCGCGCACGGCTCGACGAGTTCCTCAGAATGCCGGAAGCGGCCTATGTCGGCCTCTATGTGCTGTTTGGTGAGGATGACGAGACAGGGGCATCGCGCGCCTATATCGGCCAGACTGGCAATTTCGGCGTCCGCCTGAAGCAGCATAATGAGAAAAAAGAGTTCTGGAACCGTGCCTTGATCGCGTTGTCCCTCACGCGCAGCCTGACGGTCACGCACGCGCATTTCCTGGAGTGGCTCGCCATTGGCCGTGCAACCGAGGCGCAGCGGTTTGCTCTGGAAAACGGCACGGCCGGAAGCAAGCCGCACACCCCGGCGCCAATGGAAGCCGAATGTCTCGAAGTGTTCGAGACGGTCGATGTGCTGCTGACGACCCTGGGCTATCCCCTATTCGAACCGTTGATCAAGCGATCGCTAACGGTCGAAGGAACGACTCCAAATCGACCGGACGGGGTCGATCTCTTCCTGCACGGTGACGGCGTGGATGGGCGAGGCCGCTATACGGAGGAGGGGCTTGTCGTGCTGGCGAACTCGCTGGGCAAGGCGGAGGCTTCGCCGTCCTTCGAGAAATTCGGCTCCGAAGCCAAGCGTCGTCGGCTGATCGAGGCGGGCAGCCTCTTGCGTGAAGGGGCGCGGTTGCGTGTGGTCAAGGACATGCTGTTCTCGTCGCCAAGCGCGGCAGCGGCCACGCTGTTCGGCCGTTCCTCCAACGGCTGGATAGAGTGGAAGGACGCGAGCGGGCGCACCCTGTCGGACGTCATGGGGCGCAATAAGGCGACGGAAGGTGCCGAGGGATGAGAGATCTGCATAAGGAGCATCATCTGGAGTCTGAAATCTGCGCGGAATTGGCTGCATCAGGCTGGATCTACGAGGCTGGCGCGAATGACGCTGGTTACGATAAGGCCCTGGCACTGTTTCCGGCCGACCTGCTGGCATGGGTGCGCGTGCAGGAGCCTGATGCTTGGGCGCAGCTGGAACGAGCGCAGGGCGCAAAGGCGGCGGACGTGTTGGCGCTGCGTGTGCGAGAAGCATTGAACCGGCGTGGGGTGGTGACGGTTCTGCGCGAGGGAATTGAGATCATCGGGTTAAAGCGGACGTTGCCGCTGTGCCAGTTCCGGCCGGCCCTCGGCATGAACGAGGTGTTGCAGGCCCGATACGCCGCGAACCGCCTGCGGGTGCTGCGGCAGGTGCGTTATGCGCAGAGTGGCGGGAATGCGATTGATCTGGTGCTGTTCCTGAACGGCATTCCGGTCGCGACGGCGGAGTTGAAGTCTGATTTCACGCAGAGCGTTCAGGACGCCATCGAGCAGTATCAGGTTGATCGTGTGCCCAAGGGGGAGCCGCTCCTGTCCGTGCCGGGTGGGGCGGTGGTGCATTTCGCTGTGAGCAACAGCGAGGTGCGGATGTGCACGAGGCTCGACGGCTTGAAAAGCATGTTCCTGCCGTTCAATCGGGGCAACAAGGGCGGTGCCGGGAACGAGCCGAATCCGAACGGTGCCGCGACGGCCTACCTGTGGGAGGAAATCTGGCAGCCGGATTCATGGCTGGATATCCTCGGCCGTTACATCATCGCCCGACGGGATGCGAAAAAGCAGATTACGGGCTGGATTTTCCCGCGCTTTCATCAGCTCAGCGCGACCCGCAAGCTGGTGCGAGCTATTCTAGACGAAGGGGTAGGGCACCGCTATCTGATCCAGCACTCGGCGGGGTCGGGTAAGACGAACTCGATCGCTTGGACGGCGCATTTTCTGTCGGATCTGCATGATGCAGAGCATCACAAGGTGTTTGATTCGGTGCTGGTCGTGTCCGACCGCACCGTGCTGGACCGGCAGCTTGCTGAAACGATCGAGAGCTTCGAGCGCATCAAGGGTGTTGTAGCGTCGATCTCTGGTAACAGCGGTAGCAAAAGCGAGGAACTGGCAAGCGCGCTGAAGGGCGGCAAGAAGATCGTGATTTGCACGATTCAGACGTTTCCTTTTGCGCTGGCGGCAATCCGTGCGCTGGCCGCCGATGAGAAGAAGCATTTTGCCGTAATCGCCGATGAGGCACATTCATCCCAGACTGGCACGGCGGCCAGCAAGCTGAAGCTCGCATTGTCAGCGGAAGAGGTTGCCGCGCTGGCCGATGGCGGCGAAATCGGGACTGAGGACGTTCTGGCGGCGGAAATGGCCGCCAAGGCCGCAGGCGATAGCAACATCTCCTACATCGCATTCACCGCAACGCCGAAAAGCAAGACGCTGGAGTTATTTGGTCGTCTACCGAAACCACACGAGCCGTCGGGGCCGGATAATCTGCCGATACCGTTCGACCTTTACACGATGCGGCAGGCGATCGACGAGGAGTTCATCCTCGACGTTCTAAAGAACTACCTCTCGTATAAGCAGGCTTTCCGGTTAAGTCAGGACGGCCGAGAACTTGACGAGCGTGAGGTGGATGCGTCGGCAGCAAAGAAGGCGTTGATGCAGTGGGTGCGTCTGCATCCCGAGAACATCGCGGCCCGTGTGCAGATTACGATCGAGCATTTTCGGGAGAACGTGCAGCCTTTGTTGAGTGGCCGTGCGCGGGCGATGGTCGTGACCGCCAGCCGGCGGGAGGCCGTGCGGTGGAAGCTGGCGATGGAAGCGTATGTCAAGGCACGTGGTTATTCGATCGGGCTTTTAGCTGCGTTCTCTGGCGAAGTCGACGATCCGGAGGTGGGCACGGAACCGTTCACGGAAGTCAATATCAACCCGGACCTCAAGGGGCGTGACCTGCGGGAAGTCTTTGCTGAAGATCCGTATCGGTTGTTGATCGTGGCGAACAAGTTTCAGACAGGATTTGATCAGCCTCTGTTGTGCGGGATGTATGTTGATCGGAGGCTTGGCGGTCTCCAGGCGGTTCAGACGCTGTCGCGACTCAATCGGAGCTATCCTGGTAAGGACATCACCTATGTCGTGGATTTCGTAAACGAGTCGGCAGACATTTTGGCGGCGTTTCAGGAGTATTACGAGACGGCGTCGCTTCTGGATGTGAGCAATCCCCAACTGGTCGTGGATCTTCGGTATAAGCTGGATGACGCCGATCTCTATGACCTGAGCGAGGTTGAACGGGTGGTCCAGGCGGCTTTGGCCTCGGGTGGAACGCAAGGCCGTCTCGACGCCGCGATTGAGCCGGTTCGCTCGCGCATTGTGACGCGTCATCGTGAGGCGCGGGCAGAGTGGCTGGCCGAGCCGGAAGGTAGCCGTGCGCGAGAGGTAGCCAAGGGGGCGATGGATTCGCTTGAGCAGTTCCGGGGTGATCTGGGCGCGTATGTCCGCCTCTATGAGTTCTTCAGTCAGATGCTGGATTACGGCAACACGGCTTTCGAGAAGCTGTATGTTTTTGCGAAGCTGCTAACGCCGCTGCTGAAATTTGAGCGGGAGCGTGAGACGGTCGATCTAGCCGCGCTACAGTTGACGCACCATCGGATGAAGGATCTGGGCAAGCAGAAGCTCGCGTTAAAGGCAGACGGCGCTGGCGGGCTTGAGCCGATCAGCGATGCGGGATCAGGAAAACCGCAGGACAAGCAGAAGACGCAACTTGCCGCGATTATCGCGGCGATGAACGATCTTTTCGAGGGAGATTTCACTCACGGCGAATCAGGCGCCTTCGCCGTCGGCACGACAAGCCAGATGGTGAAGGATGGCCGCTTGGTTGACCAAGCTGCGGCCAACACAAAGGACCAGTTCGCCAACTCACCTGATCTCAAAGATGCGATGCATGACGCTGTGATCTCGTCGATGGACGTGCATGGGGCAATAGGACAACGGCTGCTTGCTGATCGCACGCTGCTGGAAGCGTTCGCATTGGCGATGGTTCAAAAGGGCGGGCTTTACGAGGCTTTGCGGGCAGCAAAAGGTCAGACCGCGACGAGCTGAGCAAGTCGGGTTTCTACTCGATTGACGGGAGTGCCGTCAAAGTCCACATTGAACTCCACCAACTGTTTGGATTTCTAAAAAATATAACGAATACAGATAGTTGGCGTGACTTTATCAATCTGTTCGACCGATTCCCCTCAGCTCCACCATGGTGCACTGAACATTCCGTGAAATCGTTGGTTTGATCGCGTGCTTCGGGCGGCTGTCTGAAGCATCCGGCGTGGATTCATTGCGCTGCAGCCTGTTTGGGTACAGGTCTTACCAATCGACGGCCATCCTGCATCTGCAGTCCGGCTAGCGCAGATTCCTGGGTCGTCTGTTCCCGATCTCACATAGGCTGTTTGTCCGGCGTGTTTTACAGCTGTCGGGGTGTGGCAGGCGTGTAGTGCGTTTTCTGCGTGCCGAAGAGGGGAACGCCCGCTTCTGCCGGCATGACCCGTAGGTCCTCACATTCCAGCGTCAGGTGGTCACCGGTTTTCAGCGGGTTCCGGGCCAGTTTAGCCTTGGCCGCCGAATTGATCAGCATCCGGAAGCGATTGAACGAAAGCTGCCGCGAGGACGGTGTCGAGGGAAGAGCAAGGCCTGCCGCCCCTTCGAGCGCTTCACGTGAAACAAAGCACCGGACGCGGCGAATGCCGTCCTGAACTTCGAACCCAATAGAGCCTTCATTGCATTCGGTCATAATGGATTCTTCCATGCTGAGGGCTGGAATATTTATTATAGATATTCACTTACAAATTTATATTAACTCCATTATATAAAATAAATCAACAGGAGGCTGAAATGGCCCTAGGGATTTCTTCATATAATCCGTATCTCTCGCTGTACTCTTTATTGCAGGAAAGAAAGAGGATTCTTCCCATTTATTCTGCTGCCAATGACGTCATTGATGATCCGGCACCCACGCGGCCAGTGCGAAACCCGAAACGCAGGCGCGGAAACAGGTCGATCGGAGATGCCTTCATTGTTGCCGTATCGAAATTCGGCCCGGAATGGCAGCGGGGATACGCATAAGCGTAGCAGCTCGTCTCTGTTTCGAACTCCGCTTACTGTCGGAAGTGGGTGCTGGCGTGCGTGTTCCGGTCGGGGCGTCGGAATTGCGCCGGGTTCTGCCTGAGCAAGGCAGGGCGGGCATGGAAGCGGCGCGGTCTGGAGACCGTTTTACTTGCCCGCGCGTGGTCCTGGTCCCCATGTCGAGTTTTTTGCGATGGCAGGCCGATGTGTTTTCGCGATCGTCGCGCTGCGGGTCCATCATCGAAGCGGACCGTGATCCCTGGTGGAACAGGTGGGCTCGTCCGCCTGCTTTTAGCGCGTCCCGCCGGGCGTTGAACGCGCGCTGACGCCATCCAGAAGGTGATAGATCGCGGCCGAAAGCGCCATGCTGAGTGCGGCACACGCCCAGACGGTGTCTTCATCCAGTTCACCCCGGGCCTCGTTCATCAGGTTGCCGAGCCCTGTCCCGGTTACCAGCCATTCCGCGACCATGACGCCCAGAAGGGCCTGTGGCATGGCGAGTTTCATCGCTGTGAACACCGATGCGCGCGCGCCAGGCAGGCGCACGAGCCAGAATGCGCGGGCGGCCGAGCCGCCATAGGCTTCCACCAGATCGAGGGCCGGCCGGGGCGCGTGACGCAATCCGTGCGAGATCATGACATAGGCTGGAAAGAATGTGACCAGAACGGCGATCGTGACGGCACTGGCCTGACCTCGTCCCGCAATCCCGATGATCAGCGGCACGAGAGCGATGACAGGCATGTTCTGGGCCAGGAGTGCCGCGGGAAAGACGATGCGCGCCACGACAGGCGTCATGGCTTCGACGGCTGCGAGCAGGCACGCGACACCGGTCCCGCCGATAAGCCCCAAACCCACGAGCGGAAGTGTCTGCTCGAGCGCATGCGCGATCGCGGCCCGGCGGTCGCCCGCATCCGGATCGAAAAACAGCGCGCGGGCGATATGAAGCGGGCCGGGCGCCACGATCGGGTTGAGGCGAAGCGCGTGAAGGCCCCCGATCCAGAGAATGAGCGGCAGGCCTATGGATATGAGACGCGCAATACGGGGCGTCCATCCGGGAGCGCGTTCGAACACCTCTTCATCGATGGCCATCGTGACCGGTCGCTCACTGTGGGCCAGCGTCCTGCCGAAAGAAGCGAAAACCGCATGTCCGGCAAGGGAGAAGAACGACAGGACAAGGCCGATACCCCACAAACGCGCGCTGTCGGCCTGTCCGAGGGCCGTCAGCAGAAAAGCCCCCATGCCGTCATCCGTGCCGGCGCCGAATTCGCCCAGGACCGCACCTGTCATGGCCACGGGAAAAGCCATCGCAAGTCCCGACAGGGCGACCGTCAGGCAGGCGCGCATCCGCACATGCGCGAAGACGGCCAGAGGGCTCCCGCCATAGGAAGCGATGACGTCAGCCCATCTCGGGTCGATGCCCCGCAATCCCTGCAATGTCGCGGCCATGCAAGGAAAATAGGATAGCAGGGCGGCCAGCAGGATCTGCGGCGTATTGCCGCTGAAGCAAAGCGCCAGCAGCGGGCTCAGGACGATGGCCGGCATCGTCAGGATCACGATGTTCGTCTCGCGCGCGACGTCCTCCGCACGCGGTGCCAGGCAGAACAGGGCAGCGGCGGCAAACCCCGTGAACGCGCCGATCGCAAATCCCGGAAGGGCCCGATGCAGGGTTGCTGCTGCGTGAATCCTGTAGAGTGGCCAGTCGGTGATGAGCTGTCGCAGGACGGCCAGTGGCGCGGGAACAAGCGAATGGCCCGACTGCCCGATGATCTGACACAGGCCCACAAGCAGGAAAATCGCAATCAGGGCAAGAAACTGTCGGGAGCGACCCTGCGCGATCACGGGCCGGGTGCCTGCATCGCATGCATCAGATGTTCACAGAACGCGGTGAAATCGGGGTGTCCGAAAAGCGCCGGATCGCGCGGGCGCGGGAAGGGGACATCGACGATCCGGGCGATGCGGCCCGGGCGCGCATGCATGACGACGATCCTGTCGGCCAGGAAGGCGGCTTCGTCGATGCCGTGCGTCATCAGGACGGTCGTGATGCGTTGCGATGACCAGATCCGCTGCAGTTCGATATTGAGCATCCGCCGCGTGATCTGATCGAGTGCGCCGAAAGGCTCATCCAGCAGGAGAACGGACGGGTCGGTGACAAGGGCGCGGGCGAGGGCTGCCCGCTGGCGCATGCCGCCGGAAAGCTGTCCCGGCAGCGCATCCTCGTATCCGTCCAGGCCGACACGTTTCAACAGGGTGCGAATGGCCTGGTCGGCGGGTCGCACGCGGCGCCCGAGAACCTGAAGCGGCAGGGCCAGATTGCGCGCCACGCTGCGCCAGGGCAGGAGGGCCGGATCCTGAAATGCGATCCCCAGCGCGCCCGTGCGCCGGAATGTCCGAGGTGACTGGCCGCGCAATCGAATAGTGCCGACATCGGGCTGATCGAGCCCGGTCATCAGGCGCAGCAGCGTCGATTTTCCACATCCCGACGGGCCCAGAAACGCTACGAATTCATGGCGTGCGACCGAGAGGTCGATGTCGCGCAGTGCGTCGGTCGTCCGGCTCCGTCCGCGATAGGACCGGCCGACGCCCGTGATGTCGATGTCCGGCGGGACCACGGCCGTCATCGTTCAGCCGGCGAGCAGGGAGGGATCGAACAGCGCCGACGTGGCTGGAAGCCCCAGAAGACGCAGGGTCGCGATATTCTGGGCGACATCCTCGGGCGCGAGGGCAAAATAGCCGTGGCGTCCGCTCATGAGTGGCTGCTGCGCGCGATTTTGCGCAACGAGCGCCGCGAGCGACAGTCCGCTGCGGCGAAACCATGTCTGCGCGTACCGCTTGGGGTAGACTGTCGGGTCCTGAAAGTTGCGCGTCCATGTCGTGCGCGACACGGAGAGAAGGGCTTCGATCTCATGGCGGCGTGCGGCCAGCGTGTCGCCGGTCGTCACGAGCACGTTCGAGTAGAGCGGCAGGCCCGCATCCGAAATCATGAAATAATGCGCGGGCTTTCCGCCCGTGTTTTCAATGACCCACGGCAGCGACGTCATGTAGTCGACGATCGCGTCGATCTCGCCGTTGATGAGCGGCGTCGGATCGAACGTGTAGGGGACGATCCGCACCGCGTCGGCGGCAATGCCGGCGTGCCTGAGCAGGGCGCGGAACGTCAGCAGGCTGAGCGGCGGACAGGCGACGGTCCGACCTTTCAGATCGGCGGGCCCGTTGATGCGGGACTGGGCCAGCGAGATGACCGCATCGGGGTTCTTCTGGTACTGCGCGCCCACGATCCGGAAATCGGCACCCTTGCGATAGACGGCCTGGGCGGCATTGATCATCGACAGCATGGCGATGTCGGATCGGCCGCCGAGCAGCGATCCTTCCGGAATGAGCTCCGGACCGCCCGGCAGATACGCAAGGTCGACCCCTACGCGCGCGTAGTCGCCCTCGTCGATCCCGATGAAGTAGCCGATCGATTCCGGATCGTTGGTCCAGATCCCCTGCAGGCGCAGCGGCGATGTGGCGGCCCGTGCGCGCGGCGTGCGGATGGCCATGCCTGCCGCGGCGGTGCCGAGTAGGGTCCGTCGTGTCAGGCGGCGCGCTGGCGCAGGCATCGGCACCGGAGACTTTCGGAAAGATGGGATCATCGGACGGTTCGCTCTGGAGGGGGGGGCAAGGCGGCAGGACATTGAACAACAGGTGATCAACGGGGCGGTTGGCGCCGCGGCCCACTGGTCCGGGCGGTTTACACCGCAACACCCGGGTGCGACGACCCGTGATCGAAGTGCGTCCGTGACATGATCTGTCTGCCACGAGGTTCGGGATGACAGCGTGTCTGTGCCGGCTATTGCGCCGAAAGCAGGAAGACTGCTGTTCTGTCGTCGCAGGTTCTGCCTCGCGCCTGGGTTCCCAAGGCGATTTCCATCAGGTTTTTTCTGGTCTAGGGTTTCACCATGACTGACAGGCAATGGCTCGAAGAACGTGATGCGGTCGATCCCGCCGACGAGGATGCGGATGCGATCGAACGGTTCAACGGCATCGGCGACCCCGATCGATCCGAGGTGCGCGGGCTGATCCGGAGCTTCGTCACCGGGCTGGTACTGCCGTTGTGCCTGGTGGGCGCGCTGCTGATCGTGGCCATGTGGATGCTGATCGCGAAGTTCAATCTGCTCGCCATGTAAAGGCATGCTGGCGCGATTGTGTTCGCGCCGGGTCATCACGAATGTTGCAAAGTGCGGCATGATCGGCCGCGATTTTTGCAGCGGAGAATGACGACCCATGACCAAGCGTAACTTCAACGCCATCCTCACAGGCTCGTTTTCGACCCCGTCCGGCGGCAATCCGACTGTCGCGATGATGGAAGCGGCCTATCAGGAGGCCGGGATGAATGCGCGCTTCATCAACTGCGACGTCAAGCCGGACGGGCTGGCGGACGCAGTGCGCGGGGCCCGGGCCATGGGCTGGATCGGGTTCAACTGCTCGCTGCCGCACAAGGTCGCCGTGATCGAACTGCTCGACGAACTGGCGGATTCGGCCGCGATCATCGGGGCCGTGAACTGCGTGCAGATCAAGGATGGCCGTTTCATCGGCAACAACACCGACGGCAAGGGCTTCCTCGCCTCGCTGCGCACGGTGACCGATCCGAAGGGCAAGCGCGCCGTCCTGTTCGGCGCGGGCGGCGCGGCCCGGGCGATCGCGGTTGAACTGGCGCTGGCCGGGGCCGAGCACGTCACGATCGTCAATCGCAACCACGGCAAGGCGAACGCCATCGCCCGTCTGGTCACCGAGAACAGCGATGCCAGCGCGTCCGCGATCCGCTGGGAAGGGGACGCTGCCGTGCCGGAAGGCGCTGACATTGCGATCAACGCGACCTCGGTCGGGTTGGGCGATGCGGAGGCCATGCCCGCGATCGATCCCGCTTCGTTGCACGACGGGCTCGTCGTGGCGGATGTCATTCCCAATCCGCCGCAGACGCGCCTGCTGAGGATGGCCCGTGAGCGCGGATGCACCACGCTCGACGGCCTCGGAATGCTGGTCAATCAGGGGATCGTCGGTGCGCAGATCCTGTTCGGCCGGACACTCGACGAAAAGGTCATGCACAAGACACTGGCCGATATCTTCGGCGTCTGAGGCGCCAAGGATAGTCTGGCCTGTCCGCGTTACGCATGACAGGCCGGAACGATCTGCGTCGATACCCGGGAATAGGGGGGGGCATCATCACGGACACGGGATGTCGAAGATGAAGTACGACAAGCGCGGAATGAGATTTCGCCAGTAGAAATCGGCCGGCTGCAAATCGGGCACTGCATGCTTGGTGTTTCATTGCGGCCATTTTAAGGTCGTGACAAGATTTGTTATTCCTGGCGCATGAGAAGTCCTTATGAACATGGCTCATGGTTGTGAGTGCGAGGCTGTGGACACGAATCTGGCTGACAGGACGTGTTGCGTGTTTGGTCGGTCTGTCGTTCGCACAGGGCACGCGCGCCGAGACGCTCCACGATGCCATCCAGGCGGCCTGGGCGCTCGATCCGAACAGCCGGTCCGCCGAAATCGACATGCAGGCGGCCCATCGCACCGCAAACGCGCTTGATTCCTGGTTTCCGGCCGGTCCGACCCTGTCGGGCGAATATTTCGACGATCATTTCATCGGAAGCCATGTCGGCTACACGACGTATCAGGGCGGCATCAGTGTGCCGCTGTGGTTGCCCGGGCAGGGGAGCGCCTCGGTCCGCAATGCGCTCGCGGACGAAGCCGTGGCCCGTGCGCGGGTCAAGGTAGAGCGGTTGGCGACAGCCGTGCGCGTGCTCGATCTGGCCAGCACGGCGACGGCCCTGACGCGGGAAATCGACAATCTCAATGCCGTGCGCGGGATGCTGTCGAAGGTCATGACCGACACGCGGCGCGCCCTGCGCGCGGGCGAGATCGCCTCCGCCGATCAGGACGCCGTGGTCGCCGAGACGGAGGATCTGGACAGCCGTCGCGCCGAGCGGCAGCAGCGGCTCGAGACGGCCTGTGCGGAACTCGAGACCCTGACCGGGCATGACGCGATCCCCGATCTGATGGCGCTCGACGGCCATGTCCTGTCATCGGCGGGGCTCGTGCTCGATCCTGCGCGCGATCCGCGCATCGTCATGGCGGATGCGATCTCGCGCGGCGCCGGCGCGTCCTACGAACTCGCGCGGCGTTCCTATATGCCCGATCCCAATGTCGGGGTGCAGGTGTCGCGCCAGGAACAGTATGGAAGCCCGTGGGATACCCAGATCGGGGTCGTCCTGAACGTGCCGTTGCCGAGTGCCGCCCGCAATACGCCCATGCTGATGAAGGAAGTGCGGGCCATGGGCGCTGCCGAGCGCGATGCGACACTGGCGCGCCGCAAGGTAACGGTCGAATACCGGCAGACCCGGTCCCAGCTTGCGGCAGCGCTCGACATCCTGCGCCATTCCCGCGCGACGGAGGCGGCGCTGGATGACCGCGCAGCCCATCTCAAACAGGCATGGCGCGTCGGTGAGACGCCAATCATCGAGTATCTACGCGCCCGCCGGGCCGCCCTCGATGCGCGGCAGCGGGCTTCCCAGGCGGACGTCATCTGGCATGCCTCGATGGTCCGCATGATGCTGATGGCAGGACAGACCCCATGACATCGATACTGCGCATGGGGCGTTCCTCGCTCTGCGAAGCGCCACTGTGCGGGCCACTGCTCATGATTTGCCTCGCGATGGGCGGTCTTGGGCCGGCTTGTGCGCAGGAGCGCTGGCCGGCCGGCATGATCGCGATCTCTGACGCTGCCCTGGCGACCGAGGGCATCGAGACGGCACAAGCGCGAACCGGCGCCTTACCGGGCCATATCGATGCGTCGGCCTATGTGGCACTGGACGAGCGGCGGACGACGCGTATTCGCCCCGTGGGGCTGGGACGCGTGGTTGCGGTTCTGGTCAGCCCGGGCGAGACGGTCCGACGCGGCCAGACGCTGTTCACCTACGACGATTTCAGCCTCAGCGACGAGACGCAGCAGCTTGCTTCCGCACAAGCGGCGTTGCAGCAGGCGCAGGCGATGGAGCGCGACGCGGCGCTGGCCGATCAGCGCGGGCGCGAACTGACCGGCGGTGCGGTTTCGGCGGGCGAGGCCGCGCGACGCCATGCGCGCCTGCAGGATGCGCGCGGCCTCGTCGCGCAACGCCTGGCCGTGGTGCGCAACGAGCGCGAGCGCATGGCGCGCTTCTCATCCCCGACCGAGCTGGCGCGTGGGATCCGGTCTTCGGTCGTCTCCCCGATCGACGGCATCGTGCGGCATGTCTCGATCGCGGCGGGCGAGGAGGTCACGGGCGGGACGCTGGTGCCGGTTGAAGTGGACGATCTGACGAAAGTCTGGGTGATCTCGCAGGTCGACGAGGCGGATGTGGGCGATCTTGCGACCGGCAACCGGCAGCTTACGTGGATCCGTCCCGATCGGCCGCCGAGCGAATCCCGGATCGACATCATTGAAGGCAGCGTCGATCCAGCGACCCGGCATGTGCTGGTGCGTAGCCTGCTGTCCAACGCTGGTCACCGCCTGCGGCCGGACATGCTGGTGCGGACGCGGCTGTTCGAAGGGCAGCCGGTTTCGGGCGTGCTGGTGCCGTCGGCCGCTGTCCAGACCATCGCCGATGCGCCCTGCGTGTTCGTGCGCGTGGCGCCGGAGCGCTATCAGGCCCGGCACGTGGCTATCGGTCCGGCACTGGATGGCCAGACCGTCGTGACGTCCGGGGTCTCGGCGGGAGAGACGGTCGTGACGCGAGGCAGCTTCATGCTCAAGTCGCAGGCCATGCTCAATCCGGAGCCGGATAAGCCTGCAAGCGCACCGCACGACACGGCCCGGGCCGGCTGAGCGTGGCGTTCATGTCCAGACTGCTTGCGGCACGAGGCATCATCCTCGGCGCGGTCGTGCTGCTGATGATCGCGGGCATCGCTGATTTGCGTAGTCTTGCGGTCGAGCCCGTTCCCGATATTTCTCCCCGTCAGGTGCTGGTCTCGATCCAGGCGCCGGGGCTGCCGACGCAGGAGGTCGAACGGCTCGTCACCACCCCGATCGAAAACGTCATGTCCGCTGTGGTAGGCGTGGCCAGCATGCGGTCCGTGTCCCGGACGGGTGTTGCCGTCATCTATCTCCAGTTTGCCGACGGGACCGACATCTATCGCGATCGGGAAATGGTGGCGCAGCGCCTCGACCAGGCGCGCGATGCCGTCTCGATCCATGGGCTGTCCATAGGCATGGGCCCGATGGCGACCGGCATGGGCGAGATCATGCAGTTTCAGGTGATGGGCGGCGGCCTGACCCCGGCCGCGCTGAACCGGATCATGACGTGGAACGTCGCGCCGAAGCTGCGCCTGATTCCCGGCGTCGTGGACATCAACGTCAATGGTGGCGCCACGCAGACGTTTGCGGTGGAACTCGATCCCGCCGCCCTGCGCCGGTACCGTGTCTCGGTCTCCGATGTGTTCCAGGCCATCGATCAGGACAACGAGGCGGCGGGCGGCGCATGGATCGAGCACAATGACGAGCAGCACGTCATCGTCGGCCGGTCGCTGATCGACAATCTGACCGAGTTGGGCGACGTCCAGGTCCGCAGCGGTCCGAACGGCGATGTGGTTCATGTGCGCGATGTGGGCCGCGTGCGGGAAGGGCAGCTGCCGCGTCTCGGCGCCGTGACGCGCGACGGACGCGGGGAAATCGTCAGCGCCGTCGTGCTGCTGCAGGAGGGCGCGAACGCCCGGGCGACGCTTGCCCGGATCAAGGCGCGATTGCCTGTCATCCAGAACGCGTTGCCGCCCGGCGTGCGCCTTGAACCGTATTTCAGCCGCGCCACGCTAACGAACGTCACCGTCATGACGGTGCGCGACAACCTGATCCTCGGCGCGGCCCTCGTGTTCACGGTCCTGCTGGTCGTGATCGGGGACTGGCGTGCGTCGCTCGTGATCATATCGGTGATTCCGTTCTCGCTGGTCTGCGCCATGGTCGGCATGAACCATCTGGGCATCTCGGCCAATCTGCTGAGTCTCGGCGCCATCGATTTCGGCATGATCGTCGACAGCGCGCTGGTGATCGTCGAAAGCGTCATCAGCAGCCCGGTGCGGCCCGGCGAAACCCTTCGGGAGCGGATCGCAGGCACTGTCGGCATGGTGGCGCAGCCCGTTACCTTCGCCATTCTCATCATCATTCTGGTCTATCTGCCGATCCTGACCCTGGAAGGCATCGAAGGGCGCATGTTCCGGCCGATGGCCGAGACGGTCATCCTGGCCCTGATCTCGTCGCTGATCTTCGCGCTGGTGGGCATTCCGGCGCTTTCCACCCTGCTCCTGCGCAAGTCGCACGCGACGCCGCCGCATCACGCGGGCGGGGCCGCCGGCGCCAGCCCTCAGGCCGATCCGCACGATACGCGCCTGATCGCGTTCCTGCGTCGCGGCTTCGCACCGGCCTCCCGGTACTGCATCGCCCATGTCGGTCGGATCAGCATCATCGCGATCGCGATCTTTGCCGTCTCGGTGGTCATGGCCACGCGGCTGGGCGGCGAGTTCATTCCCCAGCTTCAGGAGGGCGACCTGATCGTCACCTCCACCCGTCTGCCGGGGATCTCGCTCGATGCCTCGCTGCGGGCCGTCACGGCGATCGAGCGGACCCTGCGCGCCTTTCCCGACATCCGCACGATCGTCAGCAACACCGGCACGTCGTCGATCCCGACCGATCCGCAGGGCGGCGAACAGACCGACAGCTACATCCTGCTCAAGCCCCGTTCCCAGTGGAAGACGGCGAGCACGCAGGAAGGGCTGGTCCGTGCGTTCAATGCGGCCTTGCAGGAACACAATCCCGGCTCGCTCTACAACTGGAGCCAGCCGATCCAGATGCGCATGGACGACCTCCAGTCCGGCGTGCGGTCGCAGGTCGCCATTGGAATCTACGGCCCCGACATGGCGACGCTGTCGCGTCTGGCGGCCCGTGTTGCCCGCACGGTCAATGCCGTTCGAGGTGCAGCCGACGTGGCGCCGCAGGATGTCGGCACCATTCCCTATCTCCATATCGACGTGGACCGTACGGCCGCCGGACGTCTCAACGTCGATACGTCCGAGGTGCTGGACGTGGTGGAGGCCGTGGGCGGCCATGTCGGACCGCCCGTTGCGGTCAATGCGGCGCTGATCCCGACCGAGGTCCGTATCGCGCCGGGCGATCGGGACACGCTCGACGATATCCGTCACCTGCCGATCCTGACGCGGGACGATCACACCATCGATCTGGCGCAGGTGGCGCGCATCAAGCTCGAGGACGGGCCGGCCGCGATCCGACGGGATCAGGGCGAGCGCCGGATGATGGTGCAGGCCAATGTGCGCGGCCGCGATCTCGCGTCCTTCGTCGCGGCGGCGCAGACTGCCGTCGCACGGGATGTACCGCTCCCGCCGGGCTACCGCATCGTCTGGAGCGGCCAGTTCCGCAATCTCCAGACGGCCGTGGCACGGCTCGAGATCGTGGTGCCGATCACGCTGACGCTGATCTTCTGCCTGCTGATCGTGGCCCTTGGCGACGCGTGGCTGGCGGCTCTCGTGTTCGTCAATCTGCCGTTCGCGGCGACGGGCGGCATTATCGCGATCTTCATCCGGCAGATGCCGTTCAGCATCTCCGCGGGCATCGGCTTCATTGCCCTGTTCGGTGTCGCGACCCTGAACGGCGTCGTGCTGATTTCATATGTGCGGGAGAAGCGCCGGGCCGGCATCGATGCGGTCACGGCCGCGGTGGATGCGGCCCGCGAGCGTTTCCGGCCTGTCATGGCAACGGCACTTGTGGCCTGCCTCGGCTTCTTCCCCATGGCGTTTTCGACCAGCGAAGGGGCTGAGGTCGAAAAACCGCTGGCAACGGTCGTGATCGGCGGGCTCGTCTCGTCCACCATCCTAACACTGCTTGTTTTGCCCTCGCTCTATATCCGTCTCAGCCATTGGCGCGAGCGCCGCCGCCAGCGGATCTGACGGGGCGCTATGACGGGGCACTCCGGCGGAGCAGATCAGGCCTGGTGCGGGCTTTCCGCACGCCGGGTTGCCGCCAGCTGATAGGCCTCGCGGCAGAGGGCAAGCCATGGCTCGACCTCGATCGTCTCGACCACGCAGGCCGGATGGGCGAAGCGCGGCAGGGTCGCGCGCAGGAGGTTGGGGGCAATCCATGTCGGTCCGGCCGGCGGATGATCGGCATCAGCCTCATGCACGACAAGGCCGAATGCCGGACCATGCCGATGCAGGCAGTCGGAGAACGCTAGGAGTTCGGCCGGCTCCAGCCAGCGTTCGCTCCGGTAGGTCAGGATACGTGCGCCCTCGCTCAGCGATCCCATGAGGCGCCAGGCGAGATAGTGCATCCGACGCATGCTTTCGCGCTTCATGGCGGTCGGCGATTTCAGGTCCTGACGGATCCCGGTCTCGTGCTGGATGCGATAATCGCGCTGCCAGACATAGTAGTAATGCTGGCCGTCGGGCCGGTGTTCGAGCGTGACCTCATGCGCATCGGAGGCGTCGATGTTTTCGAACGCGCGGTCGATCCCGTAGAGGATCCAGCCCAGCGGAACGGCCGAAAACCGGTATAGATCGAGCGGTTCGGTGCCGAGCTGACGCTGGACGATCCCGAGTTCGCAATTGTTGCCGATGCTCTCGAAGCTCCTGATCAGCTTCGCGTCGTCCAGCATTGCGAAATCCGCAAACGCTTCCGGCAGGGCCTGTTGCTTCGCGTCCGTGTCCACGAGATCGGCCGGTGCCAGCCGGAGCGACACCAGCGGAAACCGGTCCGCGGCAGGCGTCATCTCCAGTCGCAGGTCCAGTGTCTGCCGGGCCGGTCCCGGAATGTCGATCGTATAGGCGCGCGGGTCCTGGAGGTGCCATTCGGCCAACGCATTTTCGTCGCCATGCACACTCACCACGCATGGTGCGCTTGCGTTCAGGAAGACCGTCAGGCGCGGCGAGACCGGATGGGGCCAGACCGCGCGCAGGCTCATGCCGTCGTTCTGTGCGTGCGTGATCGCGATATCGGCGCCCGGAGCGGTCACGAGGTTGCGCAGGGCGTCGTGCGAAAGATCAAATGGGATTGTCATGAAACTCACTGGAGGAAAAACGACGTCCGGTGTCAGGCAGCGGGGCTTGCGGGCATCGTGTGAACGGGCAAATCTCCATCCTGACTGACGGGATCGAACATGACGGATACGAACGGGACACGGGCTGTGGAATCTTTCCAGGACAGCCCGGGCATGGCGGGGCTGAAGGCGATCCTGCGCGAAACGTTCGGGGCCCGGGCCGATGGTGTGACGCCCGCTACCACGGCCGCCGACATACCCGGCTGGGATTCGTTACAGATGGTCAATATCATACTGGCCGTGCAGAGCCGGTTCGGCATTGTGCTGCGCAACCGCGACATCGATGCGATCGATTGCGTGGGCGATTTCGCATCCCTGATCGACCGGATGATCGGCTGACACGAAGGCCGAGACGGCGGCCCTGCGGTCGATCTTGTCGGTTTCGCCGCGCGGCAGGCGATCGACGAAGCGAACGACGTCCGGCACGGCATGAGGATCGATCAGCCATCCGACGGCCCCGCGCGTGACATCCGGATCGCCTCGGCCTTCAATCAGGGCAATCAGGCGTCCGTCATGTGCGAAGACGCAGGCGTCCGCATGGCCGCACCGCGCCAGCGCATCGAGGATCTCGCCGATTTCGATGCGGTAGCCCTTGTGCTTGATCTGGAAATCGATGCGTTCCTCGAAATGGATTTCCCCGTTGATCCTGCGGGCCCAGTCGCCGGTGTGATAGCCGCGTCGCGGACCGGCCGGCGTCTCGACGGGGCGGAAGGCGCGGTCGGTTGCCAGCGCGTCATGGGCATAGCCGCGGGCAAGCTGGGGGCCGGTGAGGACGATTTCGCCTTCGTCGACATCGGGACCGCCGTTCAGGATCAGTCCCATGTTCTCAATGGCGCAGCCGATGGGGACGGCTCGGCGGGACAATCGCGGCAGATCGGTGCGGGTCAGCGTCAACGACGTCATGGAGACGGTCGCTTCCGTCGGGCCGTAGGTATTCTGGACCACGGCGTCCGGACATGCGTCGAACAGCGCGCGCACCTGTTCCGTCAGCAGTGGCTCCCCGCAGAAGACGAAACGCCGGACGGAGCGCATGTTCCCGGGCGTCAGCTCGCCCGCCCGCGCCATCAGGCCGACGACACTCGGCACCGAGACCCAGATCGTGATCGTCTCTCGGGCGATCATCCGCGCGGGAAGCAGGCGGTCGCCCATGCCGCCGGGCGGGTGCAGGGACGCGCCGAAACACAGGGCGCAGTAGATCTCGAGCACGCTGAGATCGAACGCGATATTGGCGTATTGCGAAAGCCGGTCGGCGGGTGTCGGTCCCACGCCATGCGCGATCCAGGCGACATAGTGGTTCAGGGCGTCGCGCGGGATTTCGACGCCCTTGGGCACGCCGGTCGAGCCGGAGGTGTGAATGACATAGGCGAGCGGATGCCGCGTGCCGCGCCCTTCGAAAGGTGCGATGTCGGGTAGCGCATCGGGGTCCAGATGGACCGCTCCGGGGGCTGCCGCCTGCAACGCCTTCCAGTCGCGTTCATGCGCGATGATGACATCCGGCGCGAAACGGACGCAGACAGCACGCTGCTTGTCCTGCGGGGCGCGCAAATTGACCGGCGCATACACGCCGCCGGCCAGTCCCGTGCCGATCATGGCTGCATAGGCCGCGGCTCCGGGCGGCAGCACGATCAGGACCTTGGGATTGCCGGGAGCGCGTGTGGCGATCGATGCGGCGAGCTGCCGCGCCAGGCGGTCGAGCGCGCCGTAGGACGTTTCGTCGCCATCGCACGAGACGGCGACGTGATCTGCATGATGCAAAGATGACGCGATGAATCGATCGAGTGCGTCCACATCCGCAGTCATGTGACGTCATCGCCTTGTCAAGAATCGTTAAAGAACCGTTTAATCAGCCTATAATACGCCTCAATTGGCATGACCATCAGAAATCGTTTTGCGCGCATGACGCCACCAGACGTCGCATAGCGCCATCCCAAGCGTCCCGACGCCCATTCCGATGCCCGTTGCACTGAGCCAGTGCGCCGGAAGATAGGCCATCAGGATGCTGGCCGACCCGCCGATACTGAATGCCAGCGTGCCCAGCAGCGCGGATGCCGATCCGGCCTGATGGCCATGATGGGTCAGGGCGAGCACGGTTGCGTTGCTGCCGACAAAGCCGAGCGAGGCGGTCGTCCACATGATCAGGGCGCAGATGGGCCAGGGTGTCTGGGACGTCAGCAGACCGGTGGCACATGTCAGCGCAAGCAGGCCCGTGCCGGTCATCGCCGAGGCGATGCCGCGCTCCATCAGGCGTGCCAGACCGACCTTGCGGGCGAGACGTCCGCTGATCTGGGTGCCGAGGATGTAGCCCGCGGCATTCAGCCCGAAGAAGACCGCAAAGCCGCGCGGCGAAAAGCCGAGCATGCGCTCGAACAGGATCGGAGCGCTTCCGAGATAGGCGAACATGGTGAACGTCGAGAAACTCGACAGGGTCGCGGTGGACATGAACACCGGTTCGCGAAACAGGCCGATGTAGCGCGCGAGGATGGCCACCGGCCGCAGTTCGCGTCGCATCTGCGGCGGCAGCGTGTCCGCCAGGTCGCGCCAGCACCAGGGCAGCATCAGGGCCGCGAAGATCGTGCCGGCCCAGAAGATCAGCCGCCAGTTGCCGAACTGCAGCAGCAGGCCGCCAAGCGACGGGGCCAGGATCGGTCCGACGCCGAAGACGAGGGTGAGCTGCGCCATGATGCGCGCGCCTTCATGACCGGTCGCGGTGTCGCGCACGATGGCGCGCGGCGCCACCGTTGCGGCTGATCCGCCGAGCGCTGCTGCGAATCGCAGGAAGCAGAACAGTTCGAAACTGGTGGTGAGGGCCGCGATCGCGCAGGCGATCCCGTAGACGACGAGGCCGACCAGAAGAGGCGTGCGCCGTCCGAAGCGGTCGCAGATCGGGCCCATGCTGAACTGTCCGATCGCCAGCCCCACGAACCATGTGGTCAGCGTGATCTGGGCTGAACCGGGGCCATGTCCCAGATCATGCTCGAGAGCCGGGAAAGCCGGCAGATACATGTCCGTCGACACGGGACCGATGGCGCTGACCAGGCCGAGGAGCGCGATCCTGCGGCCGGAAAGGGCGATGGCCGCAGGCACAGACTGTTGCGAATATGACACGGAAGCCGGGAATCCGACGAGAGGGCGGGATGCGCCGAGGCGCGCGTCGCGGCGTCTTACGCCTGTTTTGCGCGGCCGTCTGCCGCGCTCTGCGTGCTGTCACATAAATGAAATACCCCTGTCATGAAACCTTCGCACCGGGCGCAAAAAAACTCGCCTAGTGACCCGCCCAACGCAACCCGGCGTCCGGCACCTCCCGGACCGTTGACAGGGCATAGAAACGGCAATGACCTTCAAGGCGCGATCGTTGACCCGCGGCTCCACGCGGCTCATGGCGACCACGGCTCTCATGAGTTTTGCAATCGGCGCGGGCCATGCGCGTGCCGCCAGCACCGACCAGATGGCGGTGATGGAAAAGCAGATCCGCGCGATGCAGGCACAGCTCGTGCAGATGCATCACGAGCATGACGCAGAGGTCAGACAGGCTCGTGCAGTTCTCGCGAAGCAGCGCGAAGACGCAGAGACCAACCCGTATGCCGTTCGCAACGGTTATACGGCACAGGCAAACGGCCCCTCCGGAATGCGTGGCACCCATATCGCACCCTTCGGGCCCACTGCGCCGCTCCTGCCGCCGTCGAACGCAGCGACACCTTATGCTGCGATTACCGGGACGCCTCACTCTGCGACTAATCTCCAGGCGCAATACGGTCCCTTGCATCGTGGCCAGCTTCAGATCGGCGGTGTTCGCGTGACGCTAGGCGGATTCGCCGAGATGGCCGCAATGTATCGTTCTAGAAACGATGTGTCTGATATCTCATCCAATTTCGGGTCAATTCCTTACGGAAACAGTCCGGAATATCATATGAACGAGTTCCACCAGTCCGAACGCCAAAGTCGCTTCTCGATCCTTGCGCAGGGTAACATCACCGATAACCTTCGGACCGAAGCATATGTCGAGACCGACTTTCAGGGGGCGGGCTCGTCTTCGAACTCTCGGCAGTCGAACTCCTACGTTCTGCGTGCACGCCTGTTTTACGGCCAGCTGATCGATCAGGCAGATGATCTGCAGATGCTGTTCGGCCAGAACTGGTCGTTGATCACCATGTTCAACCATGGCATGTCGGCGCGTGACGAGCAGATTCCGCTATCGATCGACGCACAGTATATTCCTGGCTTTAACTGGACGCGGAATTCGCAGCTTCGTATTGTGAAAGGCTTTGACGACCACAAGATCCACGCTGCGATTTCAATCGAGAATCCGCAGGGCGTTGTCGGCGCAGGTTCCGGGGGTGTCTATACGCCGACAGGTGCGACTGCAGTCACGTATCAGGAAGCCGGCGTCAACGTGAACAATCCGGATACAAATTATACGACTGACGTGGCGCCGGACGTCGTTGGTAAGCTGGCATTCGATCCGGGTTGGGGTCACTATGAAATGACCGGAGTGTTACGCTTCGAACACGACCGGGTATCTTATCTTGGGAGTGGTGATAGCCATACAACTGTTGCCGGTGGCGGCGGGGGCGGGCTCATATTGCCTCTTGAGAAAAAGCACAAGATCAATTTTCAGGCGTCCGGCCTGGTTGGTACAGGGATCGGGCGCTACGGCACGTCGAACATCCCTGATTTCACCTTCGACAAGCAGGGCCATACGAAGCCGTTGCCTGCCGCCAACGTTCTCGTTGGCCTCTATGGTAACGT
Organism: Tanticharoenia sakaeratensis NBRC 103193; assembly: GCF_000963885.1. Lineage (GTDB taxonomy): Bacteria > Pseudomonadota > Alphaproteobacteria > Acetobacterales > Acetobacteraceae > Tanticharoenia > Tanticharoenia sakaeratensis. The sequence goes on along the minus strand of NZ_BALE01000031.1, from coordinate 51,965 downwards.
GACGCCGGCCTTGCAGGCTTATGCTTATGGTGGCCTTGAAGAGGTTCGCTCCAGTGAATCATTCAATGTCGGTAGCAAGCACTATGGCTATGGGAATCCGCTTTATAACGTGTCGGGCTGCGATATCGAAGGTGCTTCGAGTTCGCTCTGCCAAACCAGCTTGCATCAGGTCGCGCAGGGAACAGTTGGATTTTGGTGGAACTACTTGAAGGGTGACTACGGCACGTTGCGCGTAGGTGCGCAATATTCCTACACCTATGTCGACTCCTTCTCGGGTGTGGGAGGCACGCCTCACACGAACGATAATATGGTGTTCTTCTCGCTGCGATACATGCCGTTCAACTGATAAAGCGATTTTTCTCTTCTCTCCCGGAGAGACGTGCAGACCGAAAGCAAGTCTGTTGACGTCTCCCGGGCAATGATTGACCGCAGAAAAATCTCCCCTAATTTTGCACACCATACTTACGGAATCGCGTCCGGAGACGATCCTTGGGAATTCCTGCCAGGGAAGCCGAGACCGAGTGCTGGGCATGGAAAGGGAGTCTGATGGGACGCGTTGCCGCTTTCACCTTCGTTCGTAACGAGGCTGATGATATCGGATGGTGGATTTCCCATCATCTTGCGGCTGGTATCAGCACCCTGATCATCTACGACAATTTCTCGTCCGATGGGACATGGGCCATCCTTCAGGCAGCCCAGTTGACCGGGCGTGTCCATCCGCTGCGCGCCGATGCCGGCCTGCCCCAGGCAGAGCGTCGTGATGCGGCGATCCGCGATGCGCTCGCCCGGTATGGTCAGACGGCGGACTGGATCGGGATCCTCGAGATCGACGAGTTCGTGGTGTTCGATGACGAACGTGCGGCATTGGGCAACGTGTTCGACGGGCTTGGCGATGCGGATGCCATGGCCTTTTCCTGGTGCGTGTTCGGCTCGGGCAGCAACGTGCGCCGGCCGCGTGTGTCGCCGCTGCAGGCCTACGACCGTCATGCCAGAGCGGATTTCTTCCTGCATGAACGGGCCAGCCTGTTCTACCGCACGCGTGCGATCGATACCGCGGCCGTCGGGACGCCATTCTGGGGCACGCCATCCGAACGGATCGCCATGTCCTATGGCAGTCCCGCCGTCATTCACGAAGGCTCCCGGATCCAGCCGAACTGGCATGGGGCGCGCGTGCGCAAATACGCCTGCCGCAGCATGGCCCATTTTCTGGACCGCACGCGCGGCCTGCCCCAGGACGGGCTTGCCGACTGGTGGCGTACCCATGATCGCAACGAGGATGCGATCCATGTCCCCGGGAATGCAGGGGCTGCCGCGCCGTTCATGCACCGGTTGTACAGGGAACTCTGGTCGCGCACGATCCTGCGCGCGCAACTCGCCGGCGTGCTGAACGCCGCATCGGGGGACAGCGGCCTTGTGGATCGCGGTGAGGCTGCGGAGGCCTTCACCATTCACAGCAGCGAAAGCGGAGTCATTGTCTACGACGTGGCGCAGCACGCTCTGCGGGCCATTCCCACCGAGACATTCGAGGCCGAGGCGCCGGGCGCCGTCGGATGGGAGAGCGTTTTTGCCTTCCGCTGGCCTGCGATCGCGGACTGGGTCGTGCTCGTCAGGCAGGGGGAGGGCGCGTTCGATCAGGGGCAGATCGGCCTGATGCTCGGTCTCATGCCGCTGCGTGCCGTTCCGGCGGGCGCGGACATGATCGCCCTGCAACTTCCGTTCAACGGACGCTACATGACAGCGATTCCGTTCAACGGGCAGGTCACGTTCGACCGGCAGCAGGTTCAGGGGTGGGAGCAGTTCACGCTGCGGCCGGCCGAGGCAACCGATGTCGTGCGGACCCGCGTCGGCGGTATCGCGGCTCTGGCCCGTCGCGGCCTTTCGGCAGATGGCGTCCGCAGCGGGCTGACCGATATCGCGATCGAACAGGGCGAGGCGCTTGCTGCGGTCTTCGCGATGCTGTCTGGCGCCGATCAGCAGGTGCTGATCGACGCCTTCCCCGGTTGCTTCCCCATCTGGCTGCGCGGTCCGGACGCGTAAGCGATCATTCGGCGGCGACGGTCTCCGTCGTCTCTGCCGTCATTGTGGTCTGGGCGGCCTGACGTTCGATCTCGCGGTAATAGGATTTCAGGCGGGCGGCGAGGCGCTGGTAGACCGGACGGGTGAAGTGGGTCGATGTGACCTGCTCGGCATCGTCTTCGATGAAGGTCTCGATCGGCAGAACGGCGACGTTGTCGAACTCCCGCCAGGCGGCTTCAAGCCAGCCATTGAACGTCCGATGACGCTGCAGGATCGCGGGTTCGAGCTGCCGTTCCGTGGCTGCCAGCAGGACGATCTGCGTCGTGGGCGGGATCGCCGAGAGGATCCGGCGCAGGTTGCCGAGGAACAGCTTCTCGTCGCTCGGTCCGTTATGGATGAGGTTGGCCTTGGCATAACGGAAAGCGGCGATACCGCTGTCCGGGACGCCGCGGCCCCGCAGATCCGGCTCGTAGAACGACAGGACATCGTTGTAGCCGAGATTTGACGGGGTATAGGTGAGAACCGCGTCCCCGCCGTATTGGCGATATGTGCGGTAATACAGATCGCCCCAGAAGCTGAAGACGACCAGGCTGTATGCGCCGCTGGCGTAATCGAGGGACAGATCATCCTGCGTATAGCCGCTCTGTTCGAGGCAGTCGCTGACGCCTTGCGGCAGCGGGGCCGCCGAGCAGGCAACGATGGTCGAGTGATCGCGCCGGATCTCGCCGCCGTGGCGGATCGTATTGGCGAACAGGCGGAAATTGCGCGTCACGGGCTGCACATAATGGGCGACTGCCTCGAGATCGCAGCCACCGCAGAGCAGGATCCCGCCCTCTCCGGCGATCTCGGCCTGTGCGTCGTCCTGGCCTTCCTGATAATAGCTGATCCAGTCGCACGGGTTGCTCTCGTCGAAAATGTCCGAGATCACCTCGCCCTGGACTGTCAGCTCCGGCCGGCCGAGCTGACGATAGATCCAGGTCTCGACCGACATGCCCAGGGTCCGGCAGGAAAAGCAGAAATGCTGCAGAGTGTTGTAGCCCGCGCCTTTTCTCTGAAGGAAGAAGCCGACATAGCCGTAGTCGCCGAAGCGATCCCGCACCCGCACGAGGCCGGTGTGGCAATCATAGCCTTCCGTCATCGCGCGCACTTCGGCCCGGGCGGCCTCCTGGTCATCGGGAAGGCGGATCTTGGTAAAGTTGAGCTGGTTGGTGCGGTTGATCAGTTCGATCACGCGATCGATATGCTTCTCGATGTCGTATTCCAGCTCGACGCGGATCCGGCTGTCGCGCAGGAACGCATGCGTGTCGCCGCCGATGGCTTCCTGCGCCTCGCTCTTGGTCTCCAGCAGCCTGTAATCGGCCAGCCGCTTCATCGACGGGTCGTCCTTGCCGGCGAAGAGCGGATTGTCGAGCATCGTGGGAATGATCGTCTCGTCTGCGACCTGCAGGCCGGGGACGACGAATTTCGCTTCCTCGAGATTCATCGGATTGTCGTCGATGAAGAGGATCGTGGGCGCGCGGAGCTGCACCTGTTCGACAATGTGGGCGATGCGTGCGCCCTTCGGCTCCCAGTTGATGCTGGGGAAGACGAAATACTGCCAGACGCCCATCCGCTCGAGCACCTCGCGTGCGCGGTCGAAATCATTCTTGGAACAGATGGAGCTGATGATGCCCCGTTTGGCCAGTGCTTCCACGATATGGCCGAAATGGCTGTCTTCCTGGACGCCGCCTTCGGTAATCGTGCCTTTCCAGAAGGTCTCGTCGAGGTCCCAGATCACAAGACGTACAGCTTCAGTCATGACGATCCGTCTCTTTCATCGCGCAGGCATCGTATGGGTCCGCAGGCATGAGCCTGTGCCCGACGGGCTGCTGGTCACTCTTTTGCGGAACTCTACGACGCGGCAGGCAATGCTGTCACCCGGTGTGTCCGGGCAGGTCGGATACATGCCCCCCATGATGACAGATGCGCATCCGGCAGGCATAGGGACAGCATCATGATCGTGGTGCCGTATCGCGGTGCCTTGGGAGGATGTCGATGCGCATTGCCATGATCGGCGGCGGCTATGTCGGACTGGTGTCGGGCGCGTGTTTCGCCGAGTTCGGGACGGAGGTCGCGGTCGTCGAAACCGATCCGGCCAAACTTGCGGCGCTGCAGGCCGGCGATATTCCGATCTACGAGCCGGGTCTGGAAGCGATCGTCCGCACCAATACCGCAGCTGGCCGGCTGACCTTCGGCGCCGATCTTGCCGCGGCCGTGCGCGGTGCGCAGGCCGTGTTCATCGCGGTGGGGACGCCGACGCGCCGTGGAGACGGTCATGCCGATCTGACCTACGTCTATGAAGCGGCGCGCCAGATCGCGGGCGTGGCCGAAGACGGGGTCGTCATCGTCACGAAATCCACGGTTCCGGTGGGAACGGGGCGTGAGGTCGCGCGGATCGTGCGCGAATGCCGTCCTGCCCTGCAGTTTTCGATGGCGTCCAATCCCGAGTTCCTGCGCGAAGGCAGCGCGATCGGTGATTTCCTGCGGCCAGACCGGGTCATCATCGGTGTGGAAGCACCGGGCGAACCGCAGAGCCTGGCGGCTGAGCAGGTCATGCGGGCATTGTATCGCCCGCTTTATCTCATCGAGACGCCCATCGTCTTCACCGGGCTCGAAACGGCGGAACTGACCAAATACGCGGCCAATGCGTTCCTCGCCATGAAGGTCACGTTCATCAACGAGATGGCGGATCTGTGTGAGCGCGTCGGCGCCAACGTGCATGACGTGGCGCGCGGCATGGGGCTGGATCAGAGGATCGGCCGACGGTTCCTGCATCCGGGCCCGGGTTATGGTGGTTCGTGCTTTCCGAAGGATACCCGCGCGCTGACGGCGATCGCGGCCGATGCCGGTGCGCCGACGCGGCTGATCGAGACGACGATCGCCATCAACGAGCAACGCAAGCTTGCCATGGCGGAGCGGATCGTGGCGCTTGCCGGGGGCGATGTGGCCGGTCTTCGGATCGGTGTGCTGGGCCTGACGTTCAAGCCTGATACCGATGACATGCGCGAGGCGTCGTCGATCCCGATCATTCGTGCGCTGGCGGCGCAAGGAGCCGAGATCCGGGCCTACGATCCGGAAGGTATGGCCCAGGCGAAGCCGTTGCTGCCGGAGCAGGTGCAGTATTGTGCCGGCGCGCTTGAAGCGGCGGAAGGGTGTGACGTGCTGGTCGTCCTAACCGAATGGAACCAGTTCCGCGCGTTGCCGCCGGATCGACTTGCCGATGCGATGCGGGGTCGTACGGTTGCCGACCTGCGGAACATCTGGGATCCGAATGCAATGCGGGATGCCGGCTTTACCTATTCGTCGATCGGCCGCTCCTAGGATCGAGGCAGGCCGCCACGAGAGGGTGGCGCGACGCGCGACGGGTCATGTGCCTCGCGCTCTTCGGGCGTAAGGAACAAGGCTTCCGGCGTGCGTGCTGAGCGGGTTTTGAGACAGCGCGGGTCTGTCCTGATCCAACTTGGCCGATCACGCGTTCGACGCGATGCTTCAGCGGGGCCAAAGTTGGAATCGCGAGGTCGTTCGCGTTCCTGCCCCGGAGAATACGGCATTGCCCGGATCATGGCTCCGCTGGCTAACGCGGTTTTCATCTTTGGCACGACGCTCCATGATCGGCCGAAGCTCGAGCTTGTTCCATGACGCCGTGCTGACAGGCATGGGGAGCGTTCCGCAGCCGTCTGCGTCACATACGATCGTCCGCTTCGTCACTGGCATCGGGTGGCTGTCGTGTCCGGGCGCATGAAGGGGCGAGGGTTCGTCCTGCCCGGCATGGGCTGCTGTTCACCGGTAAGCGGTGTCGCATCCTGATCGTCCGTCGTGCTCGCAGGCGAAACGTGGTCCGATCCCAACGACACGGTTGTCTGACGCCCCTGCGGACCGCACCTGACTGGCGTCGTCCGCGATGAGAGCATCGGTCGACGGGAGCGCACTCACGAGAGGACGTAGTTTAACCTTGCAATTGCTTGCAGCCGCGCTGGCGCGGCGGTTGTCGGAAGGGAGTGCCTAAAGGGCCCTATTGGCGGCTGGTGCAACGATCGGGTCAACGCTTCGCGTCGATAGCCTCGCTGTCCACGGTTGAAGCGGCTATTCCAGCAGCTACCTGCATGTTTTAACCCGATCGGACAGCTGTCCTTCAGACGTTCCCGCGCGGAGTTCCGGGCAGTGGAATGGCGCAGAATGGCAATTCCGGCCACAATACGCATTATTTCTGGCGATGTTTGCCATTACGGCAAGCGATCTGTTTCGGGCCCCGGTGGCCTGAAAGCCCTGTTTCCCTGTGCTGTTATCCATCTGGAGAAAACTGGCACGCGTCATGCATTAAAAGCACTGTGGAGGTGCGCATGTATGGGATGTCAGATCTGAGAGGGTTGTCCGCTGCCCAGTGCCGCACGCGCACGTTTGTCCGCGAGGCCGTGCAGGCGCAGGTGATGGCGGAACTGGTAGTAGGTCAGCCCGAGAATCTCGGCTGCGCGCCGCTGGCTGAACTGGGCGTCCATGAGGGCGTCCTCCAGCATGCGTCGCTCGAAATTCCGAACCCGGTCGGTAAAGGTCTCGCCGTCGCCGGATGGATCCGGGCGCGCGACGGGCGCGGCCGCTGCCTCGGGAACGGATGGCGCGGGCGCGGTCAGGGGACGCATGCTGCGCACGGCGCGGAAGGGGTCGAGAATGATCTCGTCCAGCGGGCGTTCCGTGCGCTCCATCCGGTACACACTGCGTTCGATGACGTTGCGCAGCTCGCGCACATTGCCGGGCCAGTCGTGATTCATCAGCGTCCGCAGGGCGCCCGGCGCGAAGCCTGCGAACAGCTTGCGGTCGAGTTCGGCCGTCATGCGCCGGGCGAAATGTTCGGCGAGGATCGGGATATCGGTCGGACGATCGCGCAGCGGCGGAATGGCGACGACGTCGAACGCGAGGCGATCGAGCAGATCGGCGCGGAACGTCCCCTTGGCCGCCATGGCGGGCAGGTCGGCATTGGTGGCGCCGACGACGCGGACATCGACCTCGATCGTCTCGTTGCCGCCGACGCGCTCGAAGCTTCCGTATTCGATCACGCGCAGGAGCTTCTCCTGCACGGCCAGCGAGGCGGTTGCGATCTCGTCGAGGAAGAGGGTGCCGTGATTGGCGCGCTCGAACCGGGACAGGCGCCGGCGCTGGGCGCCGGTGAAGCTGCCGGCCTCGTGGCCGAAAAGCTCCGAATCGAGCAGGCTTTCGGACAGGGCCGCGCAGTTGAGCTTGATCAGCGGCTTGTCCCATCGGCCCGACAGCAGCGCGAGGCGGGCCGCGATCAGTTCCTTGCCGGTGCCGCGCTCGCCGATCACCAGAACCGATCGGTCGAGCGGTGCCAGCCGCGAGACATGATCGAGCATCGCCAGGAAGGATGGCGCCTGCCCGATCGGGGTGGGGACATCGAAGCTTTCTGCAAGTTCCACCATCTTCAGGCCTGTAACCCCTTCATGCGGCCTGCAAACGATACCGATAGATGCGCCGCGTGACACCAGTTTCGGCGTAACAGACCACTTTTTTGTTCAGAGGACCATGACTATGGGTATCTTTTCCCGCCTGGCGGATATCGTGAACTCCAATCTCAACGCGATCCTGGCGAGCGCCGAGGATCCCGAGAAGATGATCCGCCTCATCATCCAGGAAATGGAGGACACGCTCGTCGAGGTTCGCAGCCAGGCCGTGCGCACCATCGCCGAGCGCAAGCAGCTCGAGCGCCGTGCCCGGACCCTGCTGCAGGAGGAGGACGAGTGGCAGCGCAAGGCGGAACTCGCCCTGTCGCGCGACCGCGAAGATCTCGCCAAGGGCGCGCTTGCGGCCCGGCACGCGGTCGTGCAGTCGCGCGAATCGCTGGAGCGGCAGATCGCGCAGGTGTCCGAGGGGCTGGAAAACCAGAACGACGATATCGCGAAGCTCCAGTCCAAGCTCGCCGATGCGAAGTCGCGCGAGAAGTCGCTTGCCATGCGTCACCGGACCGCGCAGGGGCGCCTGAAGACGCGCGAGACCCTGTATGACGGCCGGATGGAAAACGCGTTTTCCCGCTTCGAGCAGGTCGAGCGCGCGCTGGACGAACTCGAAGGCAAGGCCGAAGTCTACGATCTGGGCCGTCGCAAGGGGCCGAGCCTGCGTGACGAACTAGCCTCGCTCGAGAGTGACGTGGCCGTCGAGGACGAACTGGCGGCCCTGAAGCGGCGTCTGGCGGATCGCCGGTCGGGCGTGCCGGCGACGCGAACCCCTGAGAGCGAGACGCACGGTCTGGACAACGACGAGGCGTAAGCCGACATGTTGATCCGGGTTCGAAACCGGCCAACCAGCGGGAAAGCAGACTAGGTCATGGACTGGAATTTAGCCGTTATCCTGCTGTTCGTGTTCGCGGTTATCACGATCAGTCAGCGGACCAAGCTGGCGCGCAGGGTGGGCATGGGGCCGGTGCCCGTGGATATCGCGGCGCTGGAACGCGCGCAGGCCCAGGCGCGGCGTCTGGAAGAGCGCATCGATCATCTCGAGCGCATTCTCGACGAGGATGCGCCCGGCTGGCGCGGGACGCGGGGCGCGTGATGACCCGTATCGCCCCTGTAACATTCGCGGCCCTTGCCATGGTTCTGTCCGGACGGGCTGCGCAGGCCCATGTGGACGGCACGACGTCCACCCGCTCGGTGCGACTGGATACACCGTGCATCGCCGCCGTGCATGTGCGCCTGGATCCGTCCGTGGGGAGCGGATCGCGCTATTCATTCGACGGCAGCGCGGTCCAGACGCAGGTCGATCACGACACGACGACATTGTCGATCCCGGCGTGTGGGGCGCAGTCGCTGACGGTGCGCATGTCACCGCAGGGGGGACTGTCGATCGCGCCGAGTCGCAGCACGGTCTACGACGTCGCAGGCAAGCTCGGCGCGCTTTCGGCATCGATGAGTGGCGGGTCGCTGGACGTGGAGGATGTGCAGGCCGTGCATCTCGGGCTGTCGGGCACGGTCCGGGTGCGGATCGGTTCGGTCGGCAGCGCCCTTCAGGTCTCGGCTTCCGACAATGCGGTCCTGAGCATCGAACATGCGCACGCCAATGCGGTGTCGGGCCAGTTTCTGGGACATGCTCAGGCCAATTTCGCCGATGGCAAGCTCGATGCCGTCAATCTCGTGACGGCGCAGCACGCCAGCGTCACGGTTCTGGGTGAGGCGCAGGTCGCAACACTGACGGCGCACGGCGACAGCGTGATCAACGTCGAGGCCGTCACGGGTGCGCTGCTGCGTCATGGCGACGGCGGTGTCCGCGTCAGCCATTACAACGGCATGATCATCGACCGCCGCGATGCCGGCCTTCCGATGCCGGGTGCGCCCCAGCCGCCGTCGCCGCCGGTGCCCCCGCCTGGAGAACAGCCATGAGAAACATGCGTCTCTTGCGCGTGCTTGCCATTGCGACGTTCGGCACCGCCGCGGCACACGCGGCCCCGGTGCTGACGCTTCGGACGCCCTGTTTCTCGTCGGTCACGATCTCGGCCGATGCCGGCCTGTCGAGCCAGATCGCGGCCATCCCGGACGCACCGTCGCATCTGACCTTCGTTGCGACCGACACGATGGCGCTGGTGCAGGGCACGCGATGCGACAGGTCGGAGGAGATCACCGTTCGTGTACGGCCCGGGACGGATATCGTCATCGCGGATGGCGGCTCGACCGACTATGCGGTCTACGGCATCGGCGGAGCACTGACGGCGACCCTCGGCTCAGGTGACCTGACCGACGATTATGCGACCACCGCATCGCTGCGTATGCTGAGTTCGGGCGATGTCGACATAAAGACGCTCGACGGCAATCTGACGGTCGAATCGGACAGTGTCGGCGATGTGCATATCGGGCAGGTGGTGCACGCCCGAACGGGATCCATTGCCCTGCGCAGCAACGGCGATGCCGTGATTGACGGCGGCAATTTCGATACGTTGTCGGCCACGACCTATGGCAGCGGCGATATTGCCGTGCATGGAACGGCCGTGACCGCGCACCTCGGCAGCTACGGCAATGGCGACGTCCATCTCGACCGGGTAACCCATGCCTTGTCGCGGGAAACGTTCGGATCGGGATCGGTGGTGGTCAGCAACACCGACGGGGCCCGGATTTCGGACGATGCCGCAGGGAGCGCGGTGCCGCCCGTTCCTCCCGTGCCGCCTGTCCCGCCCGTTCCCCCTTTGCCTTCGATGGATAATGACGGCGGTTCCAGTGGAGGCGCTGGCATATCGGTCACGCCGGGCGGGATCATCGTGCCGGGTGTCGTCTCGATCACGCCCGGCGGGATCGTGATGCCCGGCGTGGGGTCCATCACACCGGGCGGGATCGTGCTGGGCAGTCATGACCGGCATCACCACACAATTGCGCAGATCATTGCGACATTGATTGGCACGGTCGCCCTGTTGATCGTGCTTCTCGTCCTTGTGCTGGTCCTGCTGCCTATTCTCTGGCGGGTGCGCGGGCGTGCTCTGTTTCCGAAAGTAGCGCCCGGCGAGGATCCTCGCGTGATTCGGCTGTCCGATGATCTGTCATCGCTCGAGCCACGTCTGGCCCGGCTCGAACAGTATGTGACGTCCCAGGATTTCGATCTGCGACGGCAATTGCGTGCCCTCGAACGCTGATCAGGTCGGCTATCGGTCAGGGGCATGCTGCGTGTCGAAATTCGGAAGGTCATAGCAGGGTGGGCTGCGCCATCACTTCGGCGAGATTATTCGAACAAATTTTCTTGACCCGCGAGCGATCGACGCGCGAAAATCCGTGTCGAAGCACGTTCGTGCCTTCTTCAGGACTTCCTCCCGAATTTTTCAGGGCGTCTCGGGCCGATCGGTCGGGACGCCCTTTTTTTATGGTGCGGATTGATGTCACGGTTCGTATCGCGCGCAGGCTCGTCCCTTGTCGTCAGGCCCGTGGCGCGCTAGGGCAGCGGACAATGTTGCGCCCGTTGCTCCCCTTCGCGTACCTCCCGGCGTGAACGCCGTGCTCGATCCGGTTGCGGCGCTTGGCCGCGCCGTCCTCGAACGTGTCCGCAAATCGGGGATGCTGGCGCTGTTCGCCCTCGAGGCGGTGTCGCATCTGGTGCGCCCGCCGTTCTACTGGCGTGTGTTCTTATCGGCCCTGATCGAGATCGGATTCTTCTCGCTGCCTGTCGTGGCACTGACCGCGCTGTTCTCGGGTGGCGTGATCGCCCTGCAGTCCTATGCGGGGTTTTCGCAATATCACGTGCAGAGCGCGATCGCGGACGTGGTGGCGCTGTCGGTCACGCGTGAACTGGGGCCGGTTCTGGCCGGGCTGATGGTGGCAGGCCGTGTGGGTGCCGCGATGTCGGCCGAGATCGGCACGATGCGTGTGACCGACCAGATCGACGCGCTGCGCACGCTCTCGACCCATCCGATGAAGTATCTGGTGACGCCGCGCCTGCTCGCAGGCGTTCTGGCGCTGCCGTTCCTCGTGGTGGTCGCGGACATTCTGGGCGTCATGGGCGGCTTTATCGTGGCGACGTCCAAGCTCGGCTTTACGCCGGACGCCTATATCTCAGCGACCTTCGCGGGGCTTGCGGCAAGCGACGTGCTGGTCGGGCTCGCCAAGGCGGCGGTGTTCGGGTTCCTGATCGCGCTGCTCGGCTGCTACCACGGCTACACCAGCCGCGGCGGAGCGGAAGGCGTGGGCGCTGCGACGACAGCGGCCGTCGTCGCGGCCTCGATCCTGCTGCTCGCGTTCGATTATCTCCTGACCGATCTGTTTTTCGCATCATGACGGCAGCCCCTGTTCCCAAGATCCGGATTCGCGGTCTGACCAAGGCCTTCGGGCCGAAGCGCGTGCTCGACGGGATCGACCTGGACGTGCCGACCGGGACGTCGTTCGTCATCATCGGCGGATCCGGCAGCGGCAAGTCTGTCCTGCTGCGCTGTATCCTCGGTCTGATCGAGCCGGATTCCGGCGTGATCGAGATCGACGGCGAGAACGTGCTGACGGCGAATGCGGCCCGGCGCGAGGTGCTGATCGAGCGCATCGGCATGCTGTTCCAGAACGGCGCCCTGTTCGACAGTCTGCCGGTCTGGGAAAATGTCTCATTCGGACTGCTGGCCAAGCGCGGGCGTGGCAACAGGATCACCCGGGCCGAGGCACGGACGCGCGCCGCCACGTTCCTGTCGCAGGTGGGGCTGGATCCGTCGGTCGGGGATTTGTCGCCGTCGGAACTGTCGGGCGGCATGCAGAAGCGCGTGGGGTTGGCCCGGGCGATCGCAAGCCGGCCGGAGATCCTGTTTTTCGACGAGCCGACGACGGGTCTCGATCCCATCATGGGTGCCGTGATCGACGGGCTGATCGTCGATTGCGTAAAGAAGCTCGGCTCGACCGCGATTGCGATCACGCATGACATGGCCTCCGCCCGCCGCATCGGTGACGAGGCGGCGATGCTGTATCGTGGCAAGCTGATCTGGCAGGGCCGGGCGGCCGATCTCATGGACAGCGGCAATCCGATGGTGGACCAGTTCACCCATGGACGCAGGGAAGGTCCGATCTCCATGGAACTGCGTCGCTAGGCCCCCGTCTCTTGCCGTCATTCGAGGAACGACTCTTGCCTGACACCTCCCTGATCCGCCCGACGGTTGCGGTTCTGATCCCCTGCTACAATGAGGAAGTCGCGGTCGGGCAGGTCGTGCACGGCTTTCGCGCAGCCCTGCCGGATGCCGCGATCTACGTCTATGACAACAACTCGCGCGACCGGACGTGCGAGGTCGCGCGGGCTGCCGGCGCCATCGTCCGGACCGAGCCGCAGCAGGGCAAGGGCCATGTGATCCGGCGGATGTTCGCCGACATCGACGCGGACTATTACGTTCTGGTCGACGGCGATGCGACATACGAGGCCGAAGCGGCCGGCGCCCTGATGGATCTCATGCGGCGGACGGGATCCGACATGGTGAATGCCGTGCGCGTGACCGACCGGGACGCTGCCTATCGCCGTGGGCACGTTCTTGGAAACAGGGTCCTGACCGGGCTCGTCACGATGATCTTCGGCAAGCGCCTGTCCGACATGCTGTCGGGCTATCGCGTCTTCTCGCGGCGGTACGTGAAGTCCTTCCCGGCCATGTCCACGGGTTTCGAGACCGAGACGGAACTGACGGTGCACGCACTGCAGCTTCACATGCCGATGGCGGAGATGCCGACGCGCTACGTCGAGCGCCAGCCCGGGTCGGTCTCGGCGCTGCGCACCTATCACGACGGCATCCGGATCCTGGCCTTCATCATCCGCCTCGTGAAGCAGGAGCGGCCGATGCTGTTCTTCTGCATCGTCGCGGGCGTCCTGCTACTGCTGGGCCTGGCCTTCGGCATTCCGGTGATTGCGGATTTCATGCGCATGGGGTCTGTGCCGCGTCTCCCGACCGCCGTGCTGGCGACCGGGTTCGTCCTGCTGTCGGCGATGTCGGTGACCTGCGGTCTGATCCTCGACACCGTTGCGCTGGCACGCCTGGAAGCCAAGCGGCTCGCCTATCTGGCCTTGCCGCCGCCCCTTCGGCTCGACTGAGCGGCGGCCGTCCAGACGTCAGTCGCGGCGTCTGGATGCCGTCGACCGGGCCCGGCTACCGGGCTTCCGGGCCAGAACCGCTGCGTAGAATTCTTTCAGGCGGGTCTGGTAGATATCCATGTTGAACTTGTCGGCCTGCGCCGGACCTGCGCTGCGCAGCGCGTTGCAGAGCACATCATCGCTGTCCAGCCGGCGGATGCCCCTTGCAATGTCGGGTGTATCGTAGGCTTCGACGAGACAGGCCGCATCACCCGTCACTTCCGGCAGCGAGGCTTCCCGGGAGGTCAGGACCGGCGTTCCCATCGTCATGGCCTCGACGACCGGCAGGCCGAAACCTTCGGTCAGGGACGGGAAGAGCACCGCGCGGGCCCCGCGCACCAGCGCCATCAGATCCGCTTCCGGCAGATATTCCATGCGGATGATGCGACCCGAATTCAGCCCGGTCTGGAGCAGGCGCAGTTCGCCTTCCGATTTCCAGGCCATGGCGCCGACGATGACGAGCGGCCGGTCGGTCTGCGCGGACAGGGTGGCCTCGATCAGACGGCCGATGTTCTTCTTGGGTTCGATGGACCCGTAATAGAGGAAATACCCGTCCGGGCGCAGGCCGTAGAGCTGCCGCAGGGTGCGCTCGAGGATCTCGGCAGGCAGGTTCATGACGTCGGCCGGGCGACGGACGGCCTGATAGGTATTATGGAGGATCGCATCCGATGTCGGGGCGAACGCGATGATATCGCGGCGTGAGGCTTCCGACACCGTGCACAGCGCATCGGCCCTGCGAACGATGTCGTTGATCAGGCGGAAATGGAAGGCCTTGTCGTCCAGTGTCGTATGAGGCAGCCGCAGCGGCACGAGATCGTGGATCGTATAGACGTTCTTCGCGCCCCGTACCCGGATCGGCAGCGGATAGGTCCAGTGCATGATGTCGGGCGTCTCGGGCAGGTCCACGGTCAGGAAACGGCGGGTCCGGCGGTAGTGGCGTGTGGCCGTGGTGAACAGGTCGCGCGCGTTCAGGATCCGGTCGAAGGCCGGCAGCCGCTCGCGGAAGGAACGGATGTCCACGCGCGCATCCACGGAGATCTCGACCGCGCGCTGGCCGAAGAGCATGGCGCGCTGCTGCTCCTTCCAGCGCGACGTGAGGAACCGCCCGGTCTGGCGTTTCTCCTCGCCGCCGAGGCGGTCGAAGAAAAGCACCTCGCGCAGGGCGCTCTTGGCGCGGGGCGAGATATTGAGGCCGTAGAGGACATCGACCTGGCAGGACATGGCTTCGAGCGCGTGGCTCAGGGTGCGGGCATAGGTTGCAACACCGGTGCCGCGGGGCAGGGCGAGATTGAAGCCGTCGAGGGCCACGTGAAGGCGTGAGGGGAGCGACACGGGGATATCCTTGCCAGAAGGAGAAATGGCGGGCGCCGGTCTCAGGGCGCCGGCGGACTGTTCAGGACCTGTGAATACAGGTCGTTGATGCGACGGGCATAGTGTCCGGGCTCGAATGCGCCCGCGCGGGCGAAGCCTGCGGAGACCAGACGGTCGCAAAGGCTGTCGTCCTCGGAAAGCCGGCGGAGCCCGTCTGCGATGGCATCCGTTGATTCCGCGTCCACGAGGCAGGCCGCGTTGCCGGCAATTTCGCCCGTTGCGCCGCCTTCGGCCGTCAGGACCGGCGTCCCGAGCAGCATGGCCTCGACGATCGGCAGGCCGAAGCCTTCGGCCAGAGATGGAAAGGCGAGCGCGCGCGCCGTGGACAGTGCCTTGATGAGTTGGGGTCGCTCGACCCAGGGGAGGCGCAGGACGCGTTCAGGATGCGGGTGGCGGTTGATGGCGGCAAGTTCCTCGCGGGCCGCGTAACCATCGGGGCCGATCAGAACCAGCATGCGCATGGTCCGGCTGCGACCGTGCGCCTCGATCAGGCGGCCGATGTTCTTGCGTTTCTCGATGCTGCCCACATAGACGAAGCTTCCTTCGGGGCACGGTGCGCGGGCCTCGATGCTGGCCAGGAGCAACCCGTCCGGGAAGCCGACGCCCTGATGGATCGTCCGGACCCGGTCGGGCGGGACGGAAAACGTCTGCAGGATGTCGCGGCGGACCGTCTCGGAAATGGTGACGACGAGGGTGGTATCATCGATCACGGCACGCAGCAGCCGCTCCATGCGGCGCGGGTCCGTGTCGCACAGCTCCGGACGAAGAACCGGGATGAGATCGTGGACCGTGACGATATTCCGACACCCTTCCAGACGAAGGGACAGGGGGCATGTCCAGTGCATCAGGGCGGGAGGCGTTTCAGTCCTGACGGGCAGGAGCGTGCCATGGATATTGAAATGCACGTGGGCGATGCGGAAGATATCGTTCGCCAGCAGATTGCCTTGCGTATCCGCCGGGACCGCAATGCGAGAGCGGCTGAAGAGCGCCTTCATGAACCGCGCGGCCTGCGCTGATGACGCATGCTGCGCGCGTCGCTTGCGGTTGTCCCTGTCTTCCTTCAGCCAGGCGACCTGACCGCCCTGTTCATCGATCGCTGTTGCGAGCGCCCGTGCGTAAGTGGCAATTCCGGTTCCGCCGGGGCGGCCGACGTTGCGTGCGTCCAGTCCGATCCGCATGAAACGTGACGATCAGCGGGACCGGATGCGTGTGTGGAAGAGCCGGTCGAGCATGGGCACGGTCGTCGCGTAGTTTCCGTCTCGTCGTGCGTAGTGATGCAGCAGATGATGACGGCGCAGCGCAAGAGCCAGACGTCCGTGAGCACGCGTCTGATGGCATGACCAATGCACGAAGTCGTAGGATATGTAGCCCATCACGAAACCCGCGAAGACCGCGTCCCCCACGGTATCTCCTGCGGCATGGCATGCGAGCCAGATCAGGAGCCCCAGCGGAATGGTCACGGTGAGCGGCATGATGCTTCTCAACGGATCGGCCGGATCCGCGTGATGATTGCCGTGGATGAGGAAGATCATGTGTCGCCCGAGGCGCGAGCTCAGGTTCAGATGAAAGATGTAGCGGTGGGCCAGATATTCGAAGCCCGCCCATACGGCTCCCCCAGCGATGAGGCCGATCGCCGCTGTCATCAGGGCATTCTCCCGAAACGCGACGACAACCATCAGTATGGCCACAGGCAGCCAGACGCCGAGAAACACCGGCAGGGGCGTCAATGTGGTCAGCTCGAGCCACTTGTTCTGGAACAGGCGGATGCGGCTGGGGTGTGCGCGGACAACACGGAACATGGCTTCACACCTACTAGCAACACCGGAGCCGAATCAAACCCATCGCCACGGACTGAAATCTACCCTTTGCAGCGACAGCAAGGGCAAATGTACCAGACGTGAGTTGCCACCTCACGTCACATCGCATTTAAGTCCCACGCTGTCTGCAAGTTTCTCCGCAAACGCAAGCGCTTTCGTCGGCGGCAGTCTGGCTGAACATCTTGATCTGAAAAAGAATTGTGGCAATTTGGTGCCCGTTTCGAGCGCTTCTGACATGTTCGTTCACAGGCTTGCCGCGGATGTGTTGCCTTGGAGCAAAGTTTGGGGCAAGCCATTCGCATGAACAGGGCATCCCTTAGTCTGCGGCGGAATTTCTCGGGGGCGGCAACGGATGAGTCCGGCCGCATGGTCGGCGTGCTGGCCTGGGTGAGACGTCGTGCGACGTTTCTCGGCGTGGTCGTGTTTCCGACCCTCGTTGCAGCCGGCTATTACGGGCTGGTCGCATCCCCGCAGTACATGTCCGAGGCCGAATTCGTCGTTCGCGGCCAGACGTCCCAGACCCCGGGCATGCTGGCCGGACTTCTTTCGCCGGGAAGCTCGAGCGGCAGCGAAGATACGTATGCCGTTCAAGATTATGTGACGTCGCGCGATGCGGCGCATCTGTTGCTGCAGACGCAGGATCTTGCCCGCGTCTATGACACGCCGAAAGCGGATGCAATCGCCCGTTTCCCGAATTTCTATTCGGGAACGACGTTCGAGCACTTCTTTTCGTACTACCGACGGCACGTCAAAGCCGAGCTGGATACGACAACCGGCCTGTCGACCCTGCAGGTCCGGACGTTCAGCGCGACTGATTCGCAGCGGATCGCCAAGGCGCTGCTGACGGCAGCCGAGCAGCTCGTCAACGAGATGAACGCCCGTCAGCGCGAGAACACGATCGCCGCCTCGCTGCGCGAGCGCGACGCGGCGATCGCCCGCCTGCGCGTAGTGAACAGCAAGATCGATGCCTATCGTAACCAGACGGCGATGATCGATCCGCAACGGCAGTCACAGCCGCTGCTGAAAGATATTGCCGGTCTCGAGACGATGCAGATGACGACGCGCATTCAGCTCGAACAACTGCGGCGCTCGACACCGAACAGCCCCTTGATTGATGTCCTGAACCGCAGGCTGACCGCGCTTGGCGAGGAAATCGCACAGTCTTCGACCAAGGTCACGGGAGCAGACAGTTCATTCGTGCCGAAGATCAGTGGCTATGATGAGCTGACCTTCCAGCGTCAGTTGTTGGAACGCGAAGTGAGCGCGGCGGATGCGGCATTGGATGCCGCTCGGATTCAGGCAGACCGTCAGCAATTATATCTCGACGAGGTGACCCAGCCTGATCTGCCCGATTACGCTGCCTATCCGCGGAGCCTGGCCGACGTGGCCATTGTCTTCGCCACCATGCTGGCTTTCTACCTGATGGGTGCGTTGCTGATTTCCGGTGCACGCGAGCACAAGAGCGTCTGAGCGCCCATGCTCCGTTGCATTGACGTCACGAAGGACTATCCCGTTCATGGGGGTAGCCGTCGCGTGCTTAACAAGGTTTGCTTCACGCTTAACCGTGGTGAGAAGCTGGGCATTCTCGGGCGAAACGGTGCCGGCAAATCCACATTGATCCGTTTGATCGGTGGCGTTGAGCACATGACCGCCGGGCGCATCGAGCGCACGATGAGTGTGTCCTGGCCGCTGGCGTTCGGTGGTGCATTTCAGGGCAGCCTAAGCGGTCTCGACAACCTCAAGTTCGTCTGTCGGATTTACAATCTCGATTACACCGAGACGCGCGCGTTTGTAGATGATTTTGCGGAGCTGGGGCGTCAGCTTATCGAGCCGGTCAAGACATACTCCTCCGGAATGCGCGCGCGTCTTGCCTTTGCGTTGTCGATCGTCATCGAATTCGACTGCTATCTGATCGACGAAGTCATCATGGTCGGCGACGCGCGCTTCCATAAACGATGTCAGGACGAACTGTTCAACAAGCGAAGTGAGCGTTCGCTGATCGTGGTTTCACACGATATGGGCTTCATGCGCGACACATGTGACCGTGTAGCCGTGCTCGATTCCGGGCATCTGAAGCCCTATGACACTCTCGAGGAAGCCATCGAGGTCTATCAGGCGCTCTAGGGGACAAATCCCGGAGAGCGCCTGTAGCTGCCTTAGCGTGCGACCCACGCGGCCGTGATGGCCGGGCTGATCAATGTGCTGATCAACTGATTGAACTTGTAGAACCGGTTGGTCTTCGCATTGGCGATCAGCAACACGTCGCGGCTCTTCATCGGGACGCGCTGCGCCAGGAAGTAGGACGTGGGGTTCATCATGTCGAGCTGGTAGACGACCGGCACGCCTTGCGGCGTTGCAGGTGTCGTGATGCCCATGTTGCGTGCGGTCTGCGGCGTTTCAAAGCGGAACAGGAATGCGGCGTTGGGGTCGGCACGGCTGTCTGCGGGCCCACCGATACGTGCCAGCGCCTCCGCCAGCGACACATGCGGCGACTTGAACGGTGTCTCGGTCACATCCTTTCCGCTTGCACCGAAAACGGTATAGGTCCGCGGCTGATAGATCACGTGGACCCGGTCATTCGGACGGGCGCGGATGTCCTCTTCCGGATAGGTTTCGAGTGTCCCGAGATCTGTCGCCGCTGTGTGATCACGTCTGACGAGCTGGACGTGCGTATCTTCGGGGGGATAGATCGCGCCGCCTGCGATGGCGATCAGGTCTGAAAGGCGTTCTTGAGCGGTGCTGAGCACGATGCGGCCCGGATGATGCACCTCGCCCGAGACGATGACGGTGTTGGCGATATCATTGGCGATGCGCACCATCACCTGGGCATTCTGCGACTTGCTGCCCAGTCGCGTCCGGATCAGGCCCGCCACGGCCTGTGGCGTCATGCCGCCGACCTGCAGGCGACCGACATAGGGAATGGCGATCGATCCGTCCGCTTCGACCTCCGTCGGCGGCAGATTCTGATTGGTCACTCCGGTCGTGCCGCCGGAAACGGCGCTGAGTTCGCTGGACTGCGCCGCCGATGCCGCGCCGCCCGACGAGAACAGGCCGCTGCCCAGCTCGAAGACCGTGATCGTCAGCACGTCGCCAGGACCGATGCGATCGTTGTGAACGGGTGCGTTGTCGGCCGTATCGAGTGACGAGACCAGCGGCGGGATTTCAGCAGCGAGCGTGCTGGCAACCTGAGGCGTGATCGGCATTACGGCAAAATCGAGCGGGTTGCGCTTTGCGTCCCGTGCGGTTTGCAGCACCGTGCTTTCGCTCGGTCCGCTGTCGGGCAGGGTATCGCAGGCCGACAATGCCAGAAGTGCTGTCTGCGACAATCCGAGCAGGGCGAGACAGGCCACGCGGGAGGGCCGCAGCGGGCGGGAACGCTTGACGATCATGTTTTGTTTCTTAATCCCGTTCGAACCGGCGGTGGAGCCCTGTTGGCACAGTGTGACCGCATGGTCCAGAGCCATCGCCGGAACCTCGGGTGCACAGAAAACTTCCGTACGGCATGTACGGTCGTATTCCGGCATGTTTATGACGTTGCGAGGTTGGTCATGCTCCGATGGTTGGTGTTGCGACCGAACTCATAAATGATCAGCCCGTCATAAATGTGTATACCACACACGCGTGCGCTGAATGCGTTGGGCGGAATGGCATGGCTCGTATAGCTGGCGTGCAACTCGTCAATGAGCGCCTTGGTATAGCCGATCACCGTGCTGTCGCGTCCCACTTCGCCCTGATAGCTGGACCAGTAGGCCGTGTAGGTGTCCTCGATGAAATACAGGCCGGTATTAGTCATGAGATCCATCAGGATCTCGAATGTGGAGATGGTTATGTCAGGCAGGTGAGTGCCGTCGTCTATCACGATGTCGGCAGGGCCGAATTCCTCAAGAAGACGCATTCTGAACGAGGGGTCGGTGAGGTCGGAGCGCCTTCCATGGATTTGCGGCCTGTCGAAGTCATGCTCGGTCAGACAGACGATCTGGGCGAATGCGCCGAGGTAGCGCGCCCACATTTCGGCCTGCGCTTCTGCATGCGCGCTGTCGATCACGATGTACAGGACGCAGGGGTGGTTCCTGTATCGCGCCAGATAGCGGTCATAGAGCGCGAAAAAATGAGCGTTTTTCTCGATCTTGCCGCTTGTTGTGTTAACGAAACTGTCAAAAAGAGACACCGGGTGCGTCCTTACTCTATTCGGTCCAAAAGTTCCTGAGCGACTTCCCGAGGACTGTTTATAATGCTGTATGCAGAAAAACCTTCTGAATTACTGAAAGCCTCGAAACCTTTCGTGGAGAAAAGATAGCGGCTCTTGTTGTTTGCGATCTTGTCTATCAGAAGGAAGTTGCTGTTCAGAAGATCGTTCGGGAGGAGACAGAAGATGTCATTCGCTCTTGCCGAGAATGCACTCATGTGAAAAGCGGACGAAGGTGTTCCGATGATAATGCGACGCTCTCGAAACAGGCGGATCTGATCAACGAAACTGAGTGTTTCAGGAGCGATGATGTCGATGCCGGCGTCCTGGAAGACAGAGATGATCTCGTCTTCGTTCCCTATCTTTGTGACGCCGCCCTTCATCAGGTGCTTGCTCAAATAGACAGGGCGGGAATTGTCCCTGATCGGCGTGTCGCCGATCAGGGCATCGCCGATCCGTCGGCACATTCTGCCGTATGCCGCATGAACAAAGTTCTGTTCTTCCAGGGACACGCGCGGGATAGTGATGCTTCGAATGCGCGTGGGACGATCGAACGTGGAGAAGGACGCCTGGTCTATCCCGCAGGCGCCCCAAAGCTGCCCACGATAAGGCAGATGGAACCAGTTCGGGATGGGGCCGTGGCTGTGACACAGTAGCGGGGCGGTCAGCGGCGCCTGTTCCAGGCACCACAGGCGTGCCATGGATGTGATGAGAAAATGCCCGAAGTGATAAATGATCGGACCGCCGTAGATATAGTGCTCTTCAGGGGCTACCGGGAGCGTATTGATATCGAGGTCTGTCCTGTGATTGTGACAGACGAGGCGATGTTCCTTACCGCGAAAATACCCTGATGCCTCTATCAGCCGCCCGTCTCTGGAAAAGAGCCCCCAGCGGGGGTCCTGAACAATGTCGACCCCTTCGGTAAGCGGTACGAAGATGACGTCGTGGTGTGTTTCGACGAGCGGTCGGGATCTGACGAGCCTGCTTCCGCCCCAGACGGTCTGAACGTCACGTAAGGTCATCGAATCCTCTATCCCGGCAGCGATATATCATCAGCTTCCTCTTCGGGCGGCCGGCAGCCAGCCGCGGTTACACACTAGGGTGCCTCCGGCGAGACGTGTTTATCGGCGGCCGAATGTATGCGATAGGTGCCCTGACGAGGCAAGGTGCCCCGAAAGCACATCCGTGGAAGACGACAATCAGCGCACCGGACCGGTGCCATGGAGGCGGATTAATCGTATGCGTGGCATCGGGCAGAGACTTCGCGCGAGTTTTCAGATCCAGATAAGGGTCATCGGCGCACTGATGATGCGCGAACTCCATACAAGATTCGGACGCGAGAACCTGGGGTATTTGTGGATCGTCGGCGAGCCGATCCTTTTCTGTGCAGGCGTTGCCATCGCATGGACGGCCATTCGACCGGCACACGATCATGGGCTCCAGACAACTGCAGTCGTGGTTACGGGATATGTGCCGCTGACGATGTGGCGACACTGCCTCATGTCGTCGATCCGCGCTTTCGAGGCGAACGGAAGCCTGCTGTACCATCGTCAGGTCACCCCGCTCGACATCATTGCGGCCAGAAGCGCCCTTGAGATCATGGGGACGCTCATGGCCGGCCTTATCGTGGCAAGCGGTGCGATACTGATCGGCTACATGGAGCCACCGAAGGACATCGGGCTGCTCTATGCCGGGATCCTTTTCCAGTGTGCCTTCTCGTTTGCGACAGCCCTGCTGGTTGCGGCCCTGAGCCAGCGATCCGAGCTGGTGGAAAAGTCCGTCGGCGTGTTTTCCTACCTGTCGCTGCCATTTTCCGGCGCTTTCTCGATCTGCGCCTGGCTTCCCGAGCGGGCGCGCAATCTCATGCTCTGGTCTCCGTCGGTCAACAACATCGAGATGATCCGGGGCGGCCAGTTCGGGGACACAATGCACCCTTATTACAGCATGACGTATGATGCTTATGCGACGAGCATCATGATCATGATCGGCCTCTCCCTGACGCTGCGCGTCAGGAAGTTCATCCGGGTCGAGTGATGGAGGGACGCGCTGTCATTCCCCGACAGCCGTCCACATGACGTTTGTAACCTTGCTGTCGGCTTTAACAATTATCCGTTCAATCGTCACATCCAGCAGGTTGACGGGCGCTTCGCCGCCTTGGCCCTGAACCATCACGACAGGCGGTTTTGAGAACCAGGGCTGACCACCTGGCCGACGGGGGAGCGCGATCTGCATCTGCCGTCCCGTCACTTTGGCACTGCCCTGAAGGGAGATCCTGCCGGCCGCCGTCATGTCGCCGCCAAGGTCGCGCGCAGACGTCTGGGCGATCTGGTTGCCGCCGTTGTCGCGAACTTTCTCGCCGCCCGACCACGCAGCCCAGACCGTGTCGATTTCGGACAGTGTGTTGCGCTGGGGATTGGGCTTGTCCGTGTCTGCGAATTCGAAGGCGCAGTGGATCGGCGCATACGACAGCACATTCGTGTCTCGTGCCCGGAAGTGGTCGGATGATGCATCGACATAGACGAGCGAAAGGTCAGGCTCGCTTCCGGCAAAGACGTCGAATTTGACGCCGTCAAGCAGGATGTCCCCGCAGCCGACGAAACTCATGTAGCGGCGGCGTGGGCGCGCATCAGGTATCGGCAGGTGATCCGTGTTACGGTTGGCGATATAGAAGCCTCCGCGCACGATGATGTTCCGGCAGTGCACGAGATCCAGTGCGTATCCGAACCCCTGCCAGTCGCACTCCATGAAATACCAGATGACGCTGCGGTAGCTTTCATCAAGTGAGTCGCGCGCATCCGGGGTCGCATGAACGCGAGCGCGCACCATGCCCCAGCCGTTATAGCAGGTGCAGGAGTAAAAGCGCTGCCCCTCGAGGGGAGACTGGATGTCATAGTCCCAACCCCAAGTGTAATTGGCGACCAGCACGTTGATGAAGACGTAGGTGAAACACCCTTGGGCGAACCGTGGCGCACTGGCGATTCCGAACCCCGCACCTGACTGCAGGGCGAAATCCGGCCCGAAGACCGTGACGTTTTCACAATGCCAGTTGCGC
Organism: Tanticharoenia sakaeratensis NBRC 103193; assembly: GCF_000963885.1. Classification (GTDB taxonomy): domain Bacteria; phylum Pseudomonadota; class Alphaproteobacteria; order Acetobacterales; family Acetobacteraceae; genus Tanticharoenia; species Tanticharoenia sakaeratensis. The sequence continues at coordinate 27,922 of NZ_BALE01000031.1, read as the reverse complement.
GGGCAGTTCACGACCCGTGCACCCTGGGTCCATTTGCGCAGAGCGACGCCTTGCCAGGTCATGGCCGACTGGGGCGCGTTTTCGGCGAAATGGATCGAGATGCCCGTGCAGCCGCTCCCTTTCGGGTTGCCGTCATGAAAACCGATGTCCTGCAACTGCAGATAGCCCGATGCGGGATGCTGCTCGGTACCGTGCTGCAGCAGACCCTGACCGCCTGTGCGCATAATGAAAAGCGTCAGATCCTGACCGGCGCCGCGCACGGTGATGTTGCACCTTCCGGTTTGCAGCGGGCCGGAGAAGAGGATCGTGCAGGCCGGGAGGTCGAACAGGATCAGTGGGCAGGAATTGTCGGGCGTTGCCGTTGAAGCGTGATCCACGAACGACTGGAAGACGCTCAGATCGTCCGTGTGGCCGTCGAGTGCTGCGCCGTGCTGCCGCAGAATGGCTTCGTCCACTCTGAGCGCCGCCGTACCGTTCGCGGTGGCGGCCGCGGCGGGTGCCGCGAGGGGAATGGCGAGGCCCAGGCCGACCATGGTACGCCGGTTGACGGCATTTGTGCGAGTGTCGGGTCGACGGGTCATGCAGGTATTATCTCCATCTGCGACAGGAGTTCGTTGTAGAGGAGCGCGACATCGCGTGCCTGATCCTGCGCCGTGCGCACCTCCGAAAGCGGTGGAGGACGCTGACGGAACAGCGCGGGGTTGGCGTCGATGGTTGCCAGACGATCCCGAAGACCATCGGCCGTCGAGACGTCGACATGGAAGCCGTTGACGCCATGTTCGATCGCATCGCCGATTGCGCCCAGGCGCGAGGCAATGACCCAGCAACCGCACAACGCCGCTTCGCGTGTGACCAGACCGAAACTTTCCGGCCAGATGGATGGCGCCAGCAGGACATCGATATCGGCGTAGAGGGTCGTGATGTCGGCTTGTGCCGTCTTGCCGCGAAAGACGACAGGCGTCGTGCCAAAGGTATCGGCGCGTTCCTCGCCGGCGGCCATGGCATGATCAATGGCCAGAAGCTCGAGGTTCGAGAAATTGCCCTGTCGCAACGCAATCTGGATCAGGTCCCAGCCCTTATGGCGGGAGAGGCCACCGATGAATCCAAGACGAATGGCGCCATCGGGACGATGGGCCCGTGCGGCGGGTATCAACGGTGTGATGCCGTTCTCGATTACGCGCACGTTCGGTATGCCGCATCGTTGGTACAATTCGCCGAATGACCGGGACACGGCAATGATGGCGCGTGCGCCGAACAGCGCCGATCTCAGATGTTCCATCCGTTCGAACGCGGCGGAGCCGCACCGGGCGAGTGTTTCGAGGGGATTGGCGTAGTTGTAGAGGCGTTCATGACCGAGTTTGTCGATTGCGAACTGATAGTCCGAAATCCACCACGCATCATGCACTGTAATGCAGTAAGGGATGTCGCGTGCCCTGAGCGCGTCGACGATTCCGACTGTCAGACGCTGGATGCAATGGAAATGCACAAGTGTCGGGCGAACGCGATCGACGACTGTTTCGAACTGCTCCACCATGAGCGGATCGTCGGCAATGGCATCCTTGTCCTCGACGTCCAGGGGACCGACAGCGGTCACCGCGACGCCATCCCGGACATGGATTTCCGGCACGTGCGGCGTACCGCCCTCGAGCGATGTGAAGATCTCGAAATGGTATTTCGGATTTTCGGCCCGGGACAGATCAACCACGGTGTCATGCACGACACGGGTTGCCCCTCCTATCGCCTGAGGCGGATAAAAGACGTTGACCACGAGAATTCGCGGACGCGTGTCCGGCGTGGGCTCAACTTCCGTCAGGATGTCGTGGCAAAGCCGCGAGAGGCGTTCCGGCCCATGGATCGAGATCGCATCCCGATAGGCGGCCTCCCCTATTTTCCGCCGCAGCCCTTCATCGGTGATGAGGCGGTTCAGCGCCTTGACCCAGTCTGATGACGTGGTGGCAAACAGCGCGGTCGTCTCGTCCCGCGCGACGTCATGATAGCCTTGCGTGTCGCTCAGGATGGACGGGATGCCGAACATGGCGGCCTCGAGCCACTTTATGCCGCTCTTGGTATGCGTGATGGCCGATGGTGCAAGCACCGCCAGGTTGATGTCGGCAGACGCCAGCAGAGCCCAATAAGCCTGCACGTCCTTGATGACGGGCAGAAGCAGAACATTCGCGTCCAGGTCGCGCAACACGCTGTCTTCTGCCAGCGTGCCGATGATGCACAATCGGACATTTGCGCCGTGCTGCCTGATGATCTGTACCAGCGCGGGTTCGAGTATCTGGCTGATTTCGGCGCGATTGGCGTTCGTGTTGCTGCCATAGAAGATCGTAACGGGCGCGCCCGGAGGTTTCGAACGTGCCTTGCCATGGCGACGCATCGCGATTTCGTGGGCATTGCCCAAGCCGTTTGGAAGAACGAACATGCGACCGGACACATGGGGGCGCATCAGTTCCGCAAGCGGCTTCGTCGAGGCGATCGCGTGATCGCAGAGCGCCATGGCCTTGGCAAACAGTGGCGCTCCTAACGCCAATCCGTAATAGGTTTCCTGGCTGATCGATCCGGCATAAGTCTCAAATGGCTCGGGATACAGATCCGTTGCGAAGATCGGGTCATCTATCTCGTAGATCGTCACGGCGCCGACGGCGTGGGCGTCGTCTATCGCTCGAACGAGCGCGGGATAGGCAGGAACGCGGTAGAAGATCACGGCGTCAAAGGCCGCCACGGCGGCACGAAATGCCTCGACGTCCGTCAGGGCATCGAAGACCCTGACGTCATAGCCTTGACGTTCGAGCTGCTCGCGCCGTGGATCGATGCGATACAAATTGCATTGAGGCAGGTTCATCATGCCCACGATGGCGATCGAACGTCCGCGGTTTGTTCGCCTCCGCTCGTCAGCACGAGCCCGTGGCAGTTGGTCCAGGAACTCGGCAATGTGGGCCTGTCCATCGGGGATGCGACCGAGGCGCGCCATGGCGAGCGCTTCATCCCAGATCTGATGGAACCAGCGATCTGCCTGTTGTTCGGCAGTCCGGCGCAATGCGACGTTTCCAGGCCATGTGTCGCAACCTGACCGGATAGTCGCGAGGGCCGTATCACGCAGGCCGAGCCGCTCTACCACCTGCGCAAGCGCGCTGAACGTCCGTGCCGGCTCGTCCGGACCGGCAATCAGGCTTTGCAGCAGTGACCTGCTCGCGCCATCAAGCCCTCGTGCGATGGTCGCTTCGGCCAGGGCGCGGGTATTGTCGCGGAAATCCGGGACGTGCAGGTGGATTCGTTCCCGCAATGCCCGGGCGCCCGAACGCAGTTTCTTGTCCCGGCTCCGTTCGGCGCGCCGGGCGACTGCGTGCAGAACTGGCGCATTGCTTTGGTTTGGGATGATCGGACGGCGCGCATCGAGCACGACGTCTGCGATGAATCCTTCGATGACGGTCCGCTGCGTATGGCGCGCCGCATCCGGGTCTGCAAACGCGCAGGACAGGAGTGGATCAAGGCCTGCGAGAGTTGTGACATCGTCGCCCAGAAGGCTCTGGATCCACCGGCGCGCATTGGGCGGCACATGATTTGCTATGCCGGTTCCGAGCCAATGCCGATACGCGTTCGTGGTGCTGAACGGCATGTTGTCCAGCTGGAAGGCACGGTAGAAATCCGGATCGAATGCCTCGACCAGACTGAACGGCAACCCGCGCTCGATACCCTCTTCGCAGAAATGACGAACCAGATCGATCGCACGAATGGTTGCGACCTGCAGGCGGACGTCCCGGTTCAGCTGCCAGTATGCCCAAGGGTCGAAGAGCCCGAGGGCAGGATCGGAAAAGCCTTGTGCCCGCCAGTAAGAGTGAATTTCGTCCGTGAGCCAGTCTGGGGCGGTCCATGGCCGTGCAGGGTTTGCGAGCTGCGTGCGTTGTGCGCTCAGGGCATCCGCGGCCAGATCCGGGTCCGCGGACAGGCGTTGCGCTTCGGTGAACGCATCGATACTCGCCTGTGGCTTGCCGCTCAGGGCCAGGAGATGTCCTAGCAGCAGCCATGGCTCGATGTCGTCCGGCAGAAGTCTGGCGGCCTGTCGGTAGGCTGCTTCCGCTTCGGCAAGGTCGCCATTTTCCTTGCAGGCGTGTCCAAGCTGCACCCAGATATGCGCAAGCGTTGGATCAAGGGCCACGGCCGCCCGATATTCCTGTGCCGCGGCCGGCCAGTTCCGCTCCCGGTTGTGTCGATCCCCTGCCTGGACATGCCGCTCGGGCGAGGCGTCCTTGCGCAGGAACCGACCGGACCGGAACACGCGCATCAGTGCGCGATCAACGTTTTGTAGAGTGCCAGTACATCGCGTGCCTGGTCGTCGGACTGCCGCTGAGGTGCGAGGGGACCATGCGGGGACGCCGTGAAACGCTTCGGATCCGCGTCGATGACTTCAAGGACACGCACGAGATCCGCCGGCGACGTCGTATCGATTACAAATCCGTTTTCGCCTTCGACGATATCCGAGCCCATGGCGCCCTGATTGCTGGCCACGACCCACAGTCCGCATTGTGCGGCCTCGCGGGAGACCAGGCCGAAACTTTCCGGCCAGGTCGACGGTGCGAGGAGCACATCCATCTCCGCATAGAGCGTGGAAATTTTCTCGGCCGGTACCTTGCCGCGAATGACCACCGGTGTGTTGCCCCATGTCGTGTAGAGGGGGGAGCCCGGATCCCGCGCAAGTTCGAGAATCGTGAGCGACAGGTTGGAGTAGTTACGGGCGCGCAGGGCAGCCTCGATCAGGTAGGCGCCCTTGTGATGCTGAAGGCCGCCGACATGGCCCAGCCGCACACGGCCTGAAGACGATGTCCGTGCAGCCGGTTCGAGTGGCGAAACGCCGTTGGCGATTGTGGAAACGGTAAATCCGGCCTGACGATAGACCTGCGCGAATTCCTCCGACACGGACAGCAGGCGCATGGCGCCCTTCAAGGCGGCGCGCATGCGCACTGCGCGCTCGAGGCTGCGCGGGAGGCCGATACGATGCGAGTAGGGCTGGGTGGACGGATTGGGATCGATGCCGGCTGGCGTACCATTTTCCTGCACCAGGAAGGGGAAGTCCGACAGCCACCACGCGTCATGGAGCGTGATGACATAAGGCACGCCCATGCTCCGGCAGGCCTCGGCCACGGCGACGGAAAGCCGTGGCAGGCAGTGGATATGAACAAGGTCGGGCTTGACCAGGTCGATCACGTGCCGGGCATGAAGATCGACTTCGGCATTATAGGTCCGCCAGTCCATGTCGATTTCCTGCGGAGTGGCGATCCGGAAGACAGGCACGCCCCGCCAGCTGTCGATGCGTGTCACACCACGATGGCGGTTGTCGTCATCCGACGTCAGGACCGCAAAATCGTAGTCATCGGCTGCGTTGGTGATCATGTAGTCCAGATTGTCCGCAACCACGCGCGTGGCGCCCCCGATTGTCTGGGGCGGGGCGAACAGATTGGCGAGCAGGATGCGCGGCTTCGCCTTTGCTTCCGGTATGGCGCGAAGCGGCGCCAGGCTTGCCGGCGCCTTGGCCAGCAAGGTGTCGAACGTGGATCGCGCTGCCGCGCCAGAATCGACCAGAGTCGTCGGGCCTGCCAGCCAGGCGGTTACTCTGGCTGCAAGTTCGGCGACGGTTGCGACCCGGTTTGCCTTCGAGCCCGGCAGGGACGGACAGTCGGCAAGAAGGACTGTCGGCAGGCCGCTCCAGGATGCCTCGTCCTCCAGGGCACGTCGGTCACGCCTCGAATGACGCAGATCGAGCACGCCTGCGCACTGGCTCAGCGCCGCAAGTCTCTGGTCGAATGTCAGTGACTGGGACAGTCGCTCGATTCGCGATCCAAGGCCCTTCGGGATCTCGAGTGATGCATCCATGCCCTCGACCAGAATCGACAGGCCCGGATTGTTGCGGAGCAGATTGCCGAGACACGACATCAGGTCGATCTGGCCGATCTGCGGCGCCTGAGCCTGTCTGTCATCGGGCGTAGCACGTGCCGGCCGCCCGGTCAGGGCGCAGAACAGGCGGGTGGCGCCGGGCGCTCGTGGAAAAAGATCATGGGTCTCGCGCAGTGCTTCCAGCAATGCGGAGCTGCCCATGTGCGGCCGGATGCCGAGTTCGTTCAAGCTGCTGACAAGTGAAGGTGTTGTCAGGACAACGTCATCGCAGAGCGTCGCAGCATAGATCGAGCGCAGCGTCGTGCCGACCTCACGACTGTCACGGGCAAGGAGGAAATCGCTCCATGCCAGATCGGACAGATCGGGCGAGGTCGGGTCGTCCGTGCGACCTAGCGGGCCAGCCCAGAAGAGCCTCCGTACGCCGACAGCCTTGGCCGTCAGCAATACGTCGAGAACCAGGGAATCGATCTCGACCTCATGGAACAATGCGACCGAAGCACCGGGAAGACTCTCGGAAAACAGGTCGAGCTGCTCGCGCGAGAAGAGCATGACCCGGCGTGATTCGCCGTTCGGCGCACGCAGGGCGGCCTCCCAGCGCGTTCGCTCGGAAATGACGGAGCCGGAAAGGATCAGGATGGGCCCGTTGTCGCGTGCCAGTTCCAGCTGTTCAGGAATGCCGGTCGAGGCGACTGCAGGGACGAACGTCTTCATGAAGCGTCTGAACCGTGTGTCGGCATGGCTGTTTGCCCGCACGTCGGTTTTCAGAAGCGGATCGTAGCAGTGCAGGGCCCGGTCGTCGAACCAGCGCTGGAACAGTATCTGCCGCGCCTCGCGCCACGGCTGCGTATCCTTCCAGACCGGTTGCGCTGCCTTCAGGTAACGCAGGCCGTTTTCGTAGGCCCCGAGCTCCGCACTGATCCGGATGCAGTTGATGAAACTCCAGCGGTTCGGCGTGTCGGTCTCAAGAGATCGACTGAATGCCTGCAATGCCGCATGCAGATCGCCGCGAGCGCTGTAATAATCGCCGAGCGTATGCCAGAAGACGCCCCGCTCTGGCTCGGCCCGGGTTGCCTCGACCAGCGCCGCACGTGCGGTCTCGTGGTCGCCGGATGCGGCGGCCCGTGCAGATCGGGCGACCCACAAGTCACCGCTTCCGGTTCCCTCCACCAGGTCCGTCTGGTCCGGATAGGCCGTGTTGAGAAACTCGTCGAGCAGCTCGAGGCGTGTCGCACGGCCAAGGCGTGCCGGGTCGCGCTTCTGCAGCATGTCCCAACGAAAAGCCGGCGGGTAGGTCCGTTGCCCGATCATGCGATCAAGGGCTGCTTCTTCGGACGGCGCACGGTTCAGAAGGCTGCCGGCCGACAACCAGTGACGATACGCTTCCGCGTCGTCCAGATCGGCGACATCCGGATATTGGCGGCGGTAGAACTGGGGATCGAATGCCGCAGACAGCGACAGCGGCGCCAGGCGCGCAATGCCATCCTCGAGCAGGGCGAGAGCTGCTTCGGCTACGTTCCGCGTCGGAGCAGACCACGCGAAATTCAGCGCGTTGAATTCCTGCAGATCGATCATGGCAAGCCATGGGCTACTGACGGCCCCATACCGCCGAAGAAGCAGGACACGGGCTGGCGCGCCCTTTTCATGCTCTGCGCGCTCGACCTCGGTCAACGTGACCGAACCGCTTGTGACGAGGCTTTCGAATGCCTCGTCGATTTCGCCGAAATCATGATGGAACGGCCGACGTTCCGCGCCGCCGACGCGCGCATAATGCTGAACGGCCTGCCAGGTGCAGGGCTCGAGCACCGGAAGGTCCGGGTTGGCCAGGAAATAGGCGCCGGCATCAAATCCGGCGGGCATGTCCCGCATCAGAGCGTGGAGCTGCGTCAGCATCTCCGGCTCCGATCCGAACCGGCCCACCAGTTTCCCGTGGGTCAGGTAATGATCTTCCAGCGCGCGATCGTTCGGAAGCGCGTTGAGATCGCGATAGAAGCGCCGGTAGAATACGGGGTCGAAGCCCTGTGCCTCTGTCGAGCGTATCGCATCGAGATGACCTGTGATCAGGGCATCGAGCCGAGGATGCGTCGTCCGGTTATGGTCGGGACGCATGGCATCGCGTGCGAGACGCGAGGCCGTGATCGAGCCCGGGATCCAGTAGTCCTCTTCGCGCGCGCGTCTGTGGATTTCCTCATCCGTCAGTTCCGGCGCCAGCAGGACGACGCTGCGTGTCTTGCCGCTGACGGCATCGACTTCGTAGACGTCGCTGAGCATCTGCTCGATCGTCGCCTTGTCGGGATGCATGAAACGATTGAGCAGCGGGTCGGTGAATTGCGACCAGAACCGGATCGCCGCCATCCACAGGAAAACGATATCCGACGGGTCCGACGCGATCGTGGCGAGGATCTGGTGCGACGGGTGATGAGGATCTTCCTGTGTCGCGACCTCGTAGGACGGGACGGTTTTTCCACCTTCCTGCCTGAAACCCAGCAGCGGGCCGTACAGCGGATGTTTGAAGAACATCTCGAGCCACGCGAAGCTTTCCTTCAGCGGCGTCGGTATGGCGGCATCGGCAAGGATGACGTCATCCTGGAACAGGACGTGCGGCAGTGCGGCGCGGGCATTTCCGGTGTAGTTGCTGTTCGTTGCGATGCAGTGAAAATGAACCTGCGGTATCGACTGCTGGAGATCGTCGGATCCTTCCTGCAGGAAGAACGTGTTGAGGTCACGCACGACCGTGCCCGAATAGCCCACGTCGCAGACATGGACACTGCGATGATCGAAGAAGCCTGAATCACGGAGGTATGCGCGTGCGCTGGCGCGCTTTTCGAGAATGGCCTTTCGGATGTCGTCTTCAAGACCGGCCGCGACGTACGCGTCGAGGACCACGAATGTTTCGGTCGCCGAGAAATAGATGCGATCGGCATCGAGCCCGGACGGTATCTGGGCAATTCCGAACATGGCGGACAACTGACGAGGCGTTGCCTTGCCGTGGTGCAGCCAGAATGCATGTCCAAGGGACTGCAGCAGCCAACGTTCCTGGAAGTTGACGTTGAGCCAGCACGTGGTCGCACGGCTGAGAAACAGGTCCTCGCTCTCGACAGGCGTGAAGAACGCCTGCAGCAGCGGTGAATTCCAGCGCTGGAGCACCTTGTTGAGCAGGCACCCGTCGCGGCTGAGGAAAAAGACCTTATCGGTGCCGTCGCTCTGTGCACAGAACATCAGCTGCGCGAGGAACAGCTTGCAGAGATCGCCGACTTCCATGTGGATGTCCGGGCGACGGCCGTAGTCGGGACGGTCGATTTTCAGCAACGGAGCATGTGCGACATGCACCGCGGCAGCGCCCAGGCTTCGCGGCATCGCGACGTCGGAATGCGTGTTGTCTCCCACGTGCAAAGCTCTTGCGGCGGTTACGCCAAAGCTCTTCCACACATGTCCGAACAGGTTGCCGGAGTGCTTCGTCAGATTTTCGTCGGCCGAGACGAAGACACGCTCGAAAAACTGGAGCAGTCCGGCACTTTCGAGGATCTTCTCGACCTGCGACTGCGAGAAATACATATCCGACACGGCGACCAGGCGTTTACCCTTCGCGCGTAGCGACGAGAGCATGTCCGCTGCGCCGTCGACCGCATACAGATTCTGCCGATCGATTTCGAACTCGAATGCGGCGACCTTGCGAGCGCCTTCGATGGCCTGTTCGTTAAGTCCGAGACGGGCCACGAACAGGCGGGTCCAGACGTCTTCGAGAGACGGCTCCTCGACGCGCTTCTGGGCCGAAGCCTTGAGGGTATTGGTCGTCGCGTAGCGTGTCAGGGTCAGGTCGCCCGGGAGCTCGCTGCCGAATTTGCCAAGAACGCTGAGAGCGAACGCGCTGACCAGGTCGTGAACCTCGTTGACTTCAAGATAACGCCGATAGACGAGCGTATCGAATACGTCGAACGAAACCAGGTCCTGCTCGATATCGAGATGCCGAATCTCGGACAGGGAAGAAATCGTTACCATGCAAGACACCTGATTTTTTTATTCGAGCAGAGAATTAAAGGGCGGCTGTCAAAGAGTTGCCGGGTCGACGTCGAGATTTGTCAGTTCCAGCCGTGCCTGTTCGGACGACCGGTCAATCTGAAAAGCATGTCGGTAGGCCTCACGTGCCTCGTCACGGCGCTGGAGCAGCTTCAAGGCATGACCCAGCTGGACATAGCTGTCGGCATCGGCCGGGTCGCGCGCGATGGCCTGGCGATAGGCGAGCTCCGCGTCGGTAATGTAGCCGCTTTCCTTCAGGGCGTGGCCGTATTGCACCCACAGACCCGCGCGGTCCGCGGCCCGGCCCAGCGCTGCGCGATAGCCCAGGGCGGCCTGCGGCCAGTCTTTCCGATCACGTGCCTGATCCGCGACGCGCAGCAGATCACGCAGTTTGGGGCTTCGGCTAAGCGAAAAAATCATGATGAATGGGCCTGTGTGATGCCCGTTCGCCGAAGGGCAGGTTCTGAGGTCATGGTGGGAGCACGCAAGGCGGCTGCCTCGAAATCGACACGCGCATGCAGGCGCGGATCGCGGCCATGCTGCCAGCCCGTAATTGTCATGGCAGCCTCCGCGTCAGGCTGGACATCGCAACGTCAGCGGGCACGGGACGAATCAGTCGCCAGGGCAGCGTCGCGTCTGCCCAGACGGGATTGACGGTCGGGTCGCTGCTCAGGCGTTCTTTACCCCATATTGTCTCGAAGGCAGCTCGCTCGGTCATGCTCCGAGCATGCCGAAGCGGGTTCAGATGGTCCAGCCCGCGCGAAACCGATTCATCGTGTCGCACCTCGATCAGAGGGGTCCAGATGACCTTGAGGCCCTGCTCGCGCAGCCGCAGGCACAGATCGATGTCGCTGTATGCAACGGGCATCCGGTCCGCATCGAACCCTCCTGAAGCCGCAAAGACCGCACGCCGCATGGCAAGAAACGCGCCGGTCACCGCAGAAGCTTCGCGCGTGACCTGCCAGCGCCCGAAATGGGCCAAGCTGTCACGTGGCTCATACAGGCCGTCATGGATGACCGAGCCTTTCCAGCCCAGCAAAACACCAGCGTGCTGCATGGTGTCATCGGCGTAGAGAAGCTTGACGCCGACGGCACCGGTCAGCTCGTCGTGAAGCAATGCTGACAGGGTCACGTCCCATCCGTCCGTCAGCATTTCCATGTCATCGTTGCAGAACAGGATGTTCGGCGTTTCGACCAGTTGCGTCGCGTCATTGTTGAGAGCCGACCAGTTGAATGGCCGTTCGTCCCGCACGACGCGCACGCGCGGCAGTCCTGCGAGTTCCTCAAGGATTGCCAGATGTGGAAGAGCACTGGTGCCGTTGTCGACGATCAGGCAGGTCAGCGTCTCTGGATGGCGGGCCGTGCGGAACAGGCTCTCAACCATGGTCCTGCAGTCCTGCGCATTGTCCCGGGTGCACAGGATCGCCGTGCAGGCGTCCGAAGGACGCAGGCGAAGCCGATCCGGCAGTGCGCCCGCCATCACCGACGGGCTATGGTGCGATGGTGTCGCGGTCAGCGGATAGGGAATGTGCGTGATGGTTCGTCTGTCAGCCAGGCCTGCCATGACGGCATCTCGCGGCGCCATGCCGCGATAAGTGCGCCATGCATCGCGCGTCAGCGCCAATGTGTCGCCGACAGTGTCGCATTGGGTCAGCCACAATGGATCTGCCGAGGGGCGTGGGAGGAGGGCGACGGGTTCGAACGGGCGCTGCGTTTCCGGGGATGGTCGTACGATCTCCTCGTCACAGAACGCCATCTCGGCGTCGCCGATTTCCATAGCGGCGGCTACCCATCCGCTCAACGTCGGATGAGGAATGCGATGCGGCGCGAGCAGCAGGACGGCATCCGTCTCCAGGGTTTCCGGAAGGTCTTCGGCCGTCGCGATATGGGTCACGATGCCGTATAGCCGCTCGGGCGTGTCCCACGCGTTGCGCAGTGCTGCGGACGCACCGATCGTGATGATCGCCTCGACCGATGCAGCGTCAGCCAGCGTCGCGATCTGAACTGCCGCGATGGCGGGAGGCACGTCATTCTGCGGGATGACAACCGTGAGCGAGAAGTCGGGTCGCGCGGGCGCTGCGGGAGGATCGAACAGGCGTCGGAACAGGGCGTAGTCTTCGATCGGAAAAGCGGTAAAGGCCGATATGTCGGGCAGCATGCGCGCCATGGCATCGAGAGACGCCCGCATTTCGTTCAGGGCGCCCGCGATCTGCGCTGCCTGTTCGGTGCCGTGCGCCATCACCTGATGGGCCGCGGTTGCACGCTGGGCGTCGGTTTCTCCCGCGAGAAACAGCTCTTGATGCGCAGCGCTGCAGTTGCCGTCGCATCGGAGAGCATCGCGATAGGCAGCCATCGCTTTCGTCCTGCGGCCCATCAGCTTGTAGACATGGCCGAGCTGGAGAAAAGTTTCGGCGTCGTCCGGCGATTCGGACAAAATGGCACGATAGGTGGCTTCGGCTGCGGGCAGGCGCCCACTGTCCTTGAGCATGTTGCCGAGCTGCAGTCTCAGGTCGATTCGCCACGGGGCGAGCGCGGTAGCGGCCTGATAGAGCCGCGCCGCCTCGGCAGGGTTGCCGCTATCACGGAAGGCGTCGGCATCCTGGACGAAGCGGGTCAGCCACGTCTGGCATGGTGCGGCTGCTTTCTCCCATAACGAGGCCGTATCCGTGGCGGGCGTACCCGTCAGTGTGGCCCAGTCCCCCGCGATGGCCGCCGCAACGCCGTCATTCAACGGCATGTCCTTGGGCATCGAAGCCGAAATCAGTGCAGCGACGCGATGACGACCGAACAAACGTGGAAATCGCCAGCCAGCCATCAATATGCCTTCATGTGGAAATCGCTACGAAACCGGGACATGAAACTCTGCCTTGCATCGGGCCTTCGGCACACTGCCGGACAGGCAGCCTTTGCGCCCTGACAACTGGAGGATCTAACCTCGGTTTGTGTGGCGGGATGCATGCCCCACAAAATCCTCGACCTTCGCCAAGGCCCGGCTGACGCTCTGGTCCCAGTCGAGAATGTGGTCCTGATCGAGCGCGGTCAGCGGCACTTCCTCGCGTTCGGCGAGATCCGAGAGGCCTTCGACGGTGCGCAGCCAGGCCATGCCATCGAGGGGATCCAGATAATGGGCCGCGCTGCCGCCCACTTCGCGAAAGACCGGGATATCCGAGCAGATGACCGGGGTTCCGAGTGCGAGCGCCTCTGCCAGCGGCAGCCCGAACCCTTCGGTAAAGGAGGGGAAAAGCAGGGCCCGGGCACCGCGCAGGAGCCTGACGACTTCGGTATCGGGCAGCGCGTTGTGTTCGACGACGAAGCCATGCAGCGCAGGCGAGCGCTCGATCATGTCCAGCACCTGCTCGTTTTCCCAACCGCGCTTTCCCACGATGACGAGCTGCGGCGCGGCCGCGCCATGTGTCTCGATCAGCCGGCGCCAGATGTTCAGCAGCAGCAGATGGTTCTTGCGGGCCTCGACCGTCCCGAGACAGACGAAATAGGGGCGGCCGGTATCATCGGCTGCCGGCGTCTTGTCATCGTCGGCCAGCGCGCGAAGGTGGACGCCGTGCGGGATCGGCCAGACGGGAACATCGGACCGGCCCGCCTTGGCCAGATAGGGCACGAGTGACGTGCGCACGGCGTCGGACGGGGTGATGACCGCATCGGCATAGCGCACCACGGTATCGATGCGCTGCTGGTGCCGGTCAGGCTCCTTTTCGCGCGAATATTCGGGGTATTCCAGCGGGATCAGGTCATGGACCATCGGAACGAACAGGGCATTGCGTCGCCGGATCGCGGCGGCGACGAGGTTCGGCCGGGTCAGGTGATGGTGCGAAAGCAGAAGATAGACGCTGCGGCCCTTCCGCTGGCGATGGTGCCGGGCAGGCGGCTGCCTGCGGTCCATGTTGGGCAGGACGATCCCGTGCAGCAGGCGCATGCCCAGACGGGCGGCGGCACCGGTGTCGTTCGCCCCGCTGTCCCACAAAGCTGCGATCGTGGAAACAAAGTCTGCGGCCAACGCGAAGGGAAGTGGCGCGAAGCGGCCGAGTGGATGAACGGCCGCGAATTCCGTGCGCTCGGGAGCATTGGCGCACAGATAAAGCGCATATTCGAGCTCGACCCGATCGATGCCCGTTGGCACGCGGGCACGCGCGCGGGACAGAAGCCGGGAAATGTCGAGCGTATAGTGCGGCGGGGAAGTCGGATGGGCAGATGTCATGTGGGGAGCTGTCGTGCTGTCGGAATGACGCTCGCGAGCTTCTTGGGATTGCGCGCAAACTCGCGCCGGAGCGATTCACGACGCGCCATTTCGGCGCGGGACGCGGCGGCGAAGTCGCGGGGGCTGTGCTTCGTCAGGCGGGCGATGGCGCTCGCGGTCAGTTTCTCGATCGCCTCGTTCGAGAAAAATCCGCCCGGGATCAGGCAATGATCGATCAGAACGCGACGATATGCCTCGAACATCTCGGCATCCGGCTGGCCAAGCTCCGCCCAGAATTCGGCGAGCGGGCCCTGAAAGGTGATACCCGGAAGGTCATAGACCGCATCGCCCAGCGTGATCACGGGCTTGCCTTCGGCGAGGGCCAGCGTGCCGGTCGTGCTGTTGATGGTGATGACGCCCGCGGCTGCACGGACCAGCTCGAGAATGTCGCCGGTCTCGAAGTAATCGACACGATCGGCGACGCCGTAGGCTGCCGCCTGCAACGCGACTTCGTTGCGCCAGTTGCGGACGAAATTGTCGAGCGGATGTTCCTTGATCGCAAGCCGCATCTGACGCGGGGCATGGGCCGCGAATGACGAGATGACGGCCCTGATCGCTTCGGCCATGCCGCTGAACGAGGAATGCAACCGCACCTGCGCATCCGCATCGAGCTGGAGCGGGAAGAGCATGAACGGTGCGTCGGATTCGCGCAGGTTTGCGAAGGTCGCCCTCGTGCGTTCGGCGCGCTCATGCCGTTTCGCAAGTTTACGCAGCCACCCGATGCCCTCGGTCAGCGGATGCCAGGGACGGTAGTTGTCCCAGTGTCTGTAGTGCCAGCGCGAGAGCAGATCGGCGGTGTTGTAGGCCAGTCCCTGCAACGCGCGTGTGCGGAATGACGAGGGCACCGGACGGTGCTCGGGCGGCGGCGGCAATTCGCGGGCGCGTGTGCGATAGTAGTCCGGATCGCGCGGCAGCAGGGAGTTTCCGTTCACGCCGCCGAGTTCGAGCGTCACCCAGTCCGGGCGCAAATAGCCCTCTTCGAAGACATGCACCGGAATATGCAGGCGTGCGCAGACGGCGATGGCAGCGCTATGCAGCGGTCGACAGTCCCCGAACAGCACGACGTCGGTGATTTCATGGCGGGCGAGGATGCGCACGAGCGCTTCCGGCCATTCGTCGGGACGGCCGGTGAAGTCGATGCCGCCGGGCAGCCGCCAGAAGAAGCGGTCGCCGCCGTTGAAATTCACTTTCCAGACGCCATAGCCGTCGCGCCGGAGCGCCTGGCCGATCATCCGGAAGAACGGTCCCATGAGGCCCTGCAGCAGCAGGACGTTGCGCTGCACGTTCGGGGTGCCGTCCGCGTTGCAGGCCGGTACGGGCGTGGTACCCTCGTGATGCCCGGGGCGCTCGATCATGGGCGACGCCAGATGGCGGCGATGGTTCGAAACACGGACTGGGCTCCTTTGTTCGCCGCCTTCCTAAAGGCTCCCTGATGACGTCTCAAGCGCATGAGAAGCGTGGGACGCCAGAGCGACGGCATCCCGAAGCGCGAGATGAGAACCTCGGGACCGCAGGGAAGGCGCGTCAACGGATCGATATAACGCGGGTAGAGCAATAATGTGGCAGCGGCCAACTGGGCGATCGTCAGTCGTCGCGTCCTGCGTGCGAGCGGCGCATGGTCCTGCGTCAGACCCCAGCCCGCATAGAATGGCTGGCCATAGGTCGTTACCGCCTTGCCCCGCATCAGGGCTTCGAACCCCGCGAGCGACGTCAGCGTGTGGACCTCGTCGACGATATCGAGCAAGGGCGCCATTGCACCCACGCGGCAGACATGGTCGGCAAGCGTCAGCACCTGTTCTTCCGGGATCGCGCCCAGCCTGTGGCCGGCGTCCACGTCCGGATGGGGACGATAGACGATGAATGCGTCCGGACAGGCGGCCCGGACACGGCGCAGGAGCTCGAGATTGCCAGCGATGCCGGCACCGCCGAGCCTGACGGAGAGATCATCGGCGACCTGTCCCGGCACGAGGACGACACGCCGGCCCGGCGGCGCGCCGAGATCGGGCGCTGCACCGCCATGCGCATATTTGGAGACGCCGCCTGCAACGATGCAGGCGATCAGTTTTTCCGCGCGAACCTGCAGATCCGGTCCCAGCGGATGGGTTGCCAGCAGATGCTCAAGATCACTCGGGCGCGCGGGGTCATAATAGACGCCACGTGTATCGACAATGATGGAGGCGGGCGGCAGCAGACCGCTTCCCAGACCCGCAGAGCGAATGAACCCGTCTTCGACACGGGCCACGGGCACGGTAGCCGCTTCGGCACGTCGGTCCAGACCGGGGGGCATGCGTGTTGACCAGACGGCGATCCCGCCCCGGCCGCGAGCCGCCGAGACGGCGCCTGCCGTACCGCGCCGGAACACGGGAAAAGGGCGTCTCGGATTCGCCGTGGCGAACAGATCCGCGATACGTCGCCGCTTCCAGAGTGACATGCCCACGCAGACGGCCGTTGACCGGTTGCGCATGATGATCTGCTGCCACTCGTCGAGCAAGGCAATCGCGTCCTGTGCCGTGATCGGCGTGCCATGAAATGGACAGCGATATCGGGTGGCGTGGTCGAGCAGCGTGATGGCGCGGCCGGCGGCCGTGGAGTCACGTATAAGGTCGAGCGAGCCTGCCGCATTGCGCCAGACGGGCAGGTCACGCAGTGTGCCAAGTGCCGCCAGCGTACCGATCTCGTCGGCATCGCAGATGATATCGGCTGCATTGTCGAACAAGGCCCAGGGGTTGACGGAGCTGGCGACGACGGCGCCCCCGACCGCCCGTATGCATTGCGTCAGGGGCTGGAACCGGATGTCAGGTTCCGGCAGCGAGAAGACGATGCGCTCGACCTCGTGCGCGTTCCGGGCGGCCGTCCAGAGCGCCGTGGCGCGGGCCGGATCGCCGGATGCACAGACCACGATGGCGCGTCGTGCGTCCGGGGGCGGCAAAGGTGCCCAGAACGTGCCGCCTGTTCTTGTCGCAAGAAGTGACCTCACGGCATCGTTGTCGGCTGGCGCATCGTACGAGGGCGTCAGGTCACCCCAGGAGCACTGCACCTGCCCGAGCAGCGGGACGCTGGCATGGAACGGGGGCGTCTGCAGGAGAAGCGGCGCGCGGTTGGCTGGCGATGGCGGGCTGAAGCTCAACCGTGGATGGTCCTGTCTGCACGGGTCCTGAACCGCATCATGAAGAATGGCGGTTACCGTGTTGATTGCAGATGCGATTTCCAACCACGCTTGTCAGCCGGGCGTCCGACTGTCAACAGACCCGGTCACGGCGTGAGTCGTCACGCTTAAGGCCCGGTGGGGCCTGACAGGCCGGAGACTGCTGCACGCATGACCAACAGAGCAACACCGGCGGACATGACCGGCCAAGAGATCGAGCGCGACGGCCGGGGTCTGGCCTGATGCATCTGATCATCGTGCTTGTCGGCCTGTTCGGTGCCGTGTGGTGCGTCGACGCGGCAGCCCGTCCGAGTGAGGGGGGACGCTGGTTTCCACGATCGCTTGCTGACGTCTGCATCCGCATCCTGCCGATGCTTCTGGTTCTTGGCGCAGCCCTGGCGTTGACCGGGCGTCTGGTGCCGGGGGCGATCCTGACAGGCACGACGATGGGCCTGCTGGTTCTGGGGTCCAATCTCAAGCGCGGCATACTGGGCGAATCGCTGATCTTCAGCGACGCCGCCATTATCGAGGCCTGCTTTCGTCATCCGCGCTTCTATGTCAGCGCGGTCGCGCTGCCTGCGCGCATTATCCTGCTGACGGGTATCGCCCTTACCGCGGCTGTCATCGTGGCGCTCTTCCTGTCCGATGTGATGGCGCAATGGAGCGGCCAAGCCTCCGGTCGGCTGCTGGTGCGTCTCGGCGGAATTGCTCTGGCCCTGGCGGCCTGGGGCGGATTGCGGCTATTCGGGCAGATGGATCTGGCGCGCAGGTTGTTGCCCGAAGCGGACTGTGACGCCGGGATCAGGCGCTATGGTCTGTTTGCAACGCTTGCGCTGGGCTGGCTGCGCTGGCGCGACGACAGTGCGCGTCCTTTGCCGGTCTGCCGGACACTGTCCGCACCTGCGTCTCAGGGAAACGCAGCCAGAAATCCGCCGATCGTGATCGTCATTCAGTGCGAGTCGTTTGCCGATCCACGCGATCTGAACCTGTCCGGGCATTCGACGCCCGAACTGCAAAATCTCGAGCGGGCAAAGAGTGCCGGGCATGCAGGGCAGCTCCATGTCTCGGGCTTCGGCGCCTACACGATGCGCACGGAGTACGGCGTTCTGTTCGGGCAGGAAGAGGTAGAGCTCGGCTTCAGCCGATTCGACCCTTATCTGAGTGCGCTTCGACAGGGCGGGCTCGCACTGCCGGCCCGGCTTGCGCCCCGATACGGAACGCGCGTCTTCGTTCATCCGCACGATCTGCGGTTCTATGGACGCGACCGCCTGATGCCCGCGATCGGATTTACCGACCTGATCGGGGCGGAAGCATTCGGCAGCGCCGACGCCTGCGGTCCCCATATCGGTGATCGAGCGCTGGGAATGCAGCTCGTCGCGATGATCGACCAGGCAGCGCGTGAAGATCGTGCGACGTTCGTCTTTGCCGTCAGTATCGAGAACCATGGTCCATGGAAGGACGGGCTCGAGGGTTATCTCGAGCATCTGGTCCATGGCGACGAATTGCTGGGCATGGTCTCCGATGCGCTCGCTGCCTGCGGGCGTCCGGCAATCCTTGCGTTCTACGGAGATCACCGGCCGTCTATTCCGGGTGTGGTGACGCCCGATGGTCCCAAAAGCACGCCATTCGTCCTGCGCGGGTTTGGCGGCGCGGAAGAGGTCTCACCTATAGGTGAGCACGATCTGACCCCTGCAGCGCTGCATCACGCAATTTTCGACGCTGTGGACAAGAGCGTGCGATGAGTTCGCCATAGGACGGCTTTGCTATGTGTCCGGCCCTGCGCGGAGACAGGGGCGGATACCGCACATTCCGAAATATCGTCGGGGATATGTCGCCACGAGACTGCTGCTGCACGGGGTGAGGGACGTCCGTTCCTTGATT
The DNA here is from genome assembly GCF_000963885.1 of Tanticharoenia sakaeratensis NBRC 103193. GTDB lineage: Bacteria > Pseudomonadota > Alphaproteobacteria > Acetobacterales > Acetobacteraceae > Tanticharoenia > Tanticharoenia sakaeratensis. Next base: position 8,738 of record NZ_BALE01000031.1, on the reverse strand, counting down.
GGTCACCCAGGGCGCGCGACCGTAAGGCCGCCACCGGCCGCCATCGGCGGCATACCGGACTGGACGGACCCGGTATGCCGGCTAAGCGTCACGCGTGCGTATGCATGCCGCTTTCCCGGATGAGGGCCGCACGGGCAAGAGCGAGAAGTGCGTCGGTCCGCTCAGATGTGTCGGTCTCGACGTAGATGCGCATTTCCGGTGCGTTTCCGGAGGGGCGGAAATGCACGATGTCATCCGATGCGAACGACATCCTCAGGCCATCTGTTTCGTCCACGCCGGTCACAGCGCCGCATTCCGATATCAATCCGAGAGACGAGGCTGCCGTCCCGGGGTCCTGACGCATGCGATCCAGCAGGGCCGCGCTTTGCGCTGTCGGCATGCCGACGATCCGGTCGCTTCCGGTAAAGCGTTCCGGCAGCGTCGCGGTCAGTGCTGCGAGGTCATTTCCAAAGGCGCGCGCTGCAACCAGCGCCGCGATCATCGGTAGGACGGAATCGCGTGTCGGCAGGGCCGAGAGATGACGCCCTGCATTCTCTACCTTGGTTGCAAGCAGGAAGCCGCCGTTTGCCTCGTAGCCGACAACAGGTTGCGCACCCTTCTGCACGGCATCCGCCATGGCGGCCACGACGAACGGCGATCCAATTTTCGTGCGCCGGATATCCGCAGCAAATCCCGCCTTTTCGAGCGCGGTATTGCTGCTGACCGGCGTTGCGACACTCTGCGCCTGCAGGAAGCGGGCTGCCAGAATCCCGAGGACGTCCCCGCGAAGCCAGTGGCCTTTTCGATCGGCCAGCAGCGGACGATCCGAATCGCCATCTGTCGTCAGGATTGCATCCAGATCACCCTGTGCGGCACGCTCCCGGGCGAGGGCAATATCGTCAGGTCGGACGGCCTCGGTATCGACCGGGACGAAATCCGTCGATCGGCCGAACGGCGTTGCCGTGGCGCCCAGCGCCTGAACCAGATCGACCAGAACGTCCCGCCCCACGGCCGAGTGCTGGTAGATGCCAAGGCGCAGGCCCTTGAGCGCGTCCGTTCCGAAGAAATCCTGATAGCGCCGGATGAACCCCGTCGTGACATCGACCGGATCGGGCAGGTCCGCAGGCGATTGCAAGGCTCCGTTCTCGTCGAACAGGTCGGCCGGCACCTCGACATCCTGTGCGCGCATGCCGGCTTCATCCGTCTTCAGGAACTCGCCCTGCGGCCGGTTGAACTTGATGCCGTTACGATCGGCGGGGATGTGGCTGCCGGTCACCATGAGGGACGGCATGCCGGCTGCGAATGCATGCACGCAAAGCGCGGGCGTCGGTACATAGCCGCAGAACACCGGCACATAGCCTCGGTGCCGGATCGCGGCGACACAGGCACGCAGGATGCGAGGGGTGCTGGGGCGCAGGTCCCCGGCCAGGGCCACGGATGCACCCGGGGCGGTATCGCCGCACGATTCCAGATACGACAGGAACCCGGTCGTGTAGGCGAAGCAGACCTCGTCCGTCATCGCAGCGACCAGACCACGCGCGCCGCTTGTGCCGAAGGCGACGCCGGAGCGTTCCATCCACTGGTCAATGCGCATCAGACTTCCCTTCTTTCACGTGGCGGTCGTGATCCCGTTCGCCAGGTCTTCGTTTGCAGGAAGCCATATCGCAACATCCTTCCAACCGACATCCGGCACGGCCGTAAAAAACCGTCTGTTTAGTCTCGTGACGGGAAAAGCATGTGAAGCGTATTGCGCGTTGGAAATTGTCCAGGTTGGCGAAGCCGGCGCTTGCCTGTCACAAACGGTTTCGGCCATGCGCGCGGACGGATCGCACAGGCAGCAGAGCGAAGCGGAATTTCTGCTCATGGCGCGCGGCAACGTACCTTCGGGGTCCTCCCGGGGGGCTGGCGCAAGAGGCATGCACAGGGCATATCGGGGCGCATGCAGCCAGATTGCGTGGTTGCCGATACGGGAGTGCCTATGTCCGAAACCCGCCTCGACGCATCTGCGGCGCCTGCGCGTCCACGGATCGTACCGGTCATTCTGTCCGGCGGCTCAGGAAGCCGACTGTGGCCCGTGTCCCGGGCGAGCTTTCCGAAGCAGCTCTGGCCGCTGGTCGGCGAGCGTACCATGCTTCAGGAAACTGCCCTGCGCGCGGCCGGGCCCGAATTTGCTCCGCCGATCGTGGTCTGCAACGCCGAGCACCGCTTCCTGATTGCCGAGCAACTGCGCGAGATCGGGATCGAGAACGCGCGCATCGTCCTGGAGCCGGTCGGACGCAATTCGGCGCCCGCCATCACGACGGCCGCGATGATCGTTGCCGAAGACACACCTGATGCGATCCTGTGGATGATGGCGGCCGATGCCGCGATCACGCGTCCGGAAGCGTTGCAGTCGGCGCTGGTGAAGGCTGTGAGCGCGGCGGGGCAGGGAAATGTCGTGACGTTCGGCATGCAGCCGACGCGGCCCGAGACCGGGTACGGCTATATCGAGCTCGGTGACGCCATGACAGGGCTTGATGGCGTGTATCGAGTTGCGGCATTCCGCGAGAAGCCGGACCTGGAGCAGGCGCGGCAGCTCGTGGCAAGCACGCGTTATTTCTGGAATTCCGGCATGTTCGTGTTCAGCGCGCGGACGCTGCTGGACGAGATGCGGGCGCATGCCCCCGACGTCGTGGCGGCATGCACGGAGGCTGTCGCGCATCGCGTTCGCGACCTCGTGTTCGAGCGCCTCGACCCCGCTGCCTTCGCAAAGGCGCCGAACATCTCGATCGACTATGCCGTCGCCGAGCGTACGGCCCACGCTGCGGTCATCCCTGCCGATCTCGGCTGGTCGGATGTCGGAAGCTGGGATGCCCTATGGGACATCAGTCCCAAGGATCAGGATGGCAATGTCGCCCTGGGTGACGTTTTCCTAGAGGACGCGCGTGACTGTTACGTGCGTTCCGAAGGCATGGTCGCGGCCGTGACCGGCCTGTCGGATGCCGTGGTGGTCGTGACCGAGGATGCCGTTCTGGTCACGCATCGCGATCGCGCACAGGACGTCAAGCGTGTTGTCGAACGTCTGACGGCAGCCGGCCGGCATGAGGCGCGCGCGCATAACCGCTGCTACCGGCCATGGGGCTTCTACGAAAGCCTGATTTCGGGAGACAGGTTTCAGGTCAAGCGGATCGTGGTCGAGCCCGGCCAGAAGCTGTCCTTGCAGAAGCATTACCACCGGGCGGAGCACTGGGTGGTGGTCGAAGGGGTCGCGACCGTCGTGCGCGATCACGAGACGATCATGCTGAGAGAGAATGAGAGCGTCTACCTGCCGCAAGGGTGCACGCATCGCATGGAGAATCCGGGCCGGATCCCCCTGACCCTGATCGAGGTTCAGTCCGGCGCGTATCTCGGCGAGGACGACATCGTTCGCTTCGAAGACACCTATAATCGGAGCTGAAGGATCGGACGGTCAGTCGGCGTGGCCTGACATTGCGATGCCGGTCTCTGACCGGGCTACGCCTTGGGCGCATCGACTGGCGTTCAGCCGGGGCTGGCCCAGGTTGACGTGACGGTAGCAGTGTTCATGCCTGCGATGATTGCCAGCCCGTGCGCGCGTAGCCAGCCTTGATCTGTTTCAATCGGCTCCAGCACGACAGTGCGCATCCGATGGACACAGACTCGGCCTTTAGGTCGTCCTGCTTCATGAGTGTCGCTCAGTGGGCTCGTTGCTGGCGATATCTCTTCACTCCGGCGGCAGGGGTGAGCAGGCGACGCTTGTGGCGCGGCCCAGCACGACCATGCGGCGCGCGGCTACGGCGCCTCCGGCCATTTCGCCGGCGATATGCGTCAGTAGCGGGCTGCTCAGGACAGCGTGGGCCGCGGTGTTGATGGCGGCCTCGGTGACGGCAGTTGCCGTGGCCGACAGTGCGGTTCGGCGCAGAAGCCCGAGCGTTGCCAGGAGGCCCGGCCGCACGCCGTAGAGTGTTGCGATCTGGCGGATCAGCCGCACCGCTCGCCACGAAACCAGCAGTACGACCAGTGCGGGCGCGGGTGTCGCGGCCATGCCTGCCACGACCTGCATCGCAGCCTTCCTGCTCAAGGCATCAGATTGGGTGCGCAGCCGGGCTTCGGCACTTGATCGCAGAAGGGACAGCACGGCGTCCGGATCGTTCAGGGCATCCAAGGCAGGGCGCAGCGCGTCACCACCCTCGATTCCGGCGAGCCAGTGACGGGCCGCATGAATACGACGGTGCGGATCGTCCGAGGCCAGATCGCGCCGCATGGCGTCCACGGCACGCAGGGCGGCAAGCCCGCGCAGTTCCCGGATGATTCCGGCCAGGATCAGACCGAATCCGAGAACCGCGATCACGAGGGTCAGCCAGCCCAGCCACGTGGCACGGGCAAATTCGGCTGCGACGAAATTGCCGGTCTCCAGTCCGGCCAGACCCAGCGCCAGCACCGCAAATCCGGACAGGACCAGAACAGGTGTCCCGGGTCCGGATGGTTTCGTGAGCCGATCCGGCAGCGGCGTTACCGGCAGATCGAGACGCGGTGCCGCTGTGGTTTCAGTCTCGATGCGGGGTTGGACGAGACGCGCGTCATCGCTCACAGGAGGTCCTCCAGAAGGAAGCCGAGCAGTGCGTCCAGCCCGATATTGGGAATGCCATGCCGCCCGCCATCCTGCAGTCTCGCCGGCTCGAACACTGGCAGAGACAGGAACGGGTGGGTCCAGAATGCCGCGTCCGGCGGCGCGTCCGGCACCTCGCCGGGATAGGAGCGGGTCATGCGATGATCGCCCAGCAGGCGGCCGCGCACGGCCGACACCGGATGACCATCGAGCGACCAGACGAAATCTTCCGTGCAGCGTGCGCTGGCGACAGCGAACGCCGCGCGCTGGGCACTTCCTTCGCCGATGGAGCGTGGGCTCGCGCCGCCGTTCGTCAGCGCATCCATCAGCGCCCGCAGATTGCCGCGCTGTCGTTCAGACACGTGATCGGCCTTGCTGGCGACATAGGCGACACGACGGATGGTCCGCGGGGGCAGTCGTCCCTGCGCTAGTGCACCAATGGCCTGCACCCACGAGCCCTGCCAGCGCAGCGATTCGGACGCCGCCGCCAGGGCTGCGCGTGCGTCCTCGAAGGCTGCCGGTCCCGTATGCAGGGCGCCGAGCAGATCGGCCAGAACCACCAGGCGGTCGATCTGACCGAACAAGGGCGCCACCAGACCATCGCGGACCGACTGGCGGTAGGCGTCGTATCGTTCGCCGAGCAAGCCTGCGAGGGAGGATGCATTGTCGAGCGGGAAGAAGGCCATCCAGGCCGGCGCTGCACCTGGACCCGGCATCATGAAACGTCCCGGCTGAAGCCAGGAAAGGCCGTGCTCCGCGCGCAGACTGTTCAATGCCCGCACGTAGAGGTCATGACCGCTCTGCGCCAGCGCGTCCGATGCGCCGGTCGACGCAGGCAGGGCCTGGGCGAACGCCAGAAATGCGCGGGATGCTTCCGTGGAGGGCAGGGTGCGCATCCGCGTCAGGGTCGCGCGTGACCACGTGCGGAAATCCTGCACCAGCATGGGGAGGTCGAGCAGCCACTCGCCCGGATAGTCGAGAAACTCGAGGCGCACGGACCGTCCCGGAAGGCCCGGCCGTCCCAGTTCGAGATCCAGGGCCAGAAGGGCCGTTGCGTCGGTGCGATCGGGCCAGCGGGGCGGATCCGCCGCCAGCGCCGCCAGATTGGCGGCGAACGGAAAGCGTGGCAGCGGGTTGGCGCCCAGATCGGCCAACCGCACGCGGCGCAGGCGACCGCCGAGCGCGCCTGGCGCCAGCAATGTTGCGGCCAGTGCAGTCAGAAGGACCGTCTTGCCCGCACGCGCAAGGCCGGTCACGCCGATGCGCACGGTGCGCGGACGCCAGTAATCGAGCGGGTTGCGGGCAAATTCCGACCAGGTTTCGACGCCGAACCATCGGGAGATCCCGGCGGCAGGCTCGGCATGATCGGAGGCCTGCGGAATTGCGTGATCCTCGTTCGGATTGGCCTGCCCGCTCACCGTTGTCATGCTCCTGCCGGCTGCGCCGTCCGTATCGGATGCGCCCGGGAGAGGGCGCGACGTTCGCTGATGCGACGCATGACGTGCCGATGCGTTCCCGGACCGGCCGGAATGGCAGGTTGAGGCGAGCCGCTACTGAGCGTTCGAACGCTTCATCTCGCTGTCGATCTCGAGGGCGAGGCGGGCCATGCGGACTGCGCCTTCGCGGCTCTGCGCGCCGCAGATGAAGCGGGCGGGGTGAGCGAACACAGCATCCTGCACGCCGGAGACCGTCGCCAATGCCTGGCGCTCGAGACCGCCCCAGGCTGCGGGAAGCGAAACGCGTTGGCCGAATTCACCACGCGTCGGCGGGATGGCCTTGACGTTCCACTGATCGGGACCGGCAGGGGAGACGACGTAGACCACCGGCAGATCATGCTCGAAGATCATTTTCTCGGTGGGCATTCCCGTGTCCATTACGAGAATGCGCTTGTCTTCCGCCTGCTCATAGGCGGCCATGACCCGGTCCGCCGCCTTCAGGCTGGCGCGGGCACGGTCGATCATGTTCACCAGGTGGGAGGCGACGGCCGCTGCTGCGTTGGCGAACCCTCTTCCCTCGCGCAGCCTGGCTTCTTCAGGGCCATAAAGTTCTGCCGTATCCCAGGGCGGGCTGCAGGCCGAGACGATGTCCGCCAGCGACAGCTTGCCCATCTTCGCGACGCCGTTGTCGTCCTGATCGACAGGCAGGATCAGCGACTTGTCGATTGTCTTCCAGATCGAGGCAATCACGGTGTCGTCGGCGGGAGCGGCCAGGATATTGCGGATCGCGGCCTTGCCGTAATCTTCCCACAGAAGGCCCGCCGCGCTGTATGGCGTGCCGTCGGCACGCAGGGGCTTGTCGCGCATATGGTGGTCATAGCGTCCGTGGGTCGGGTCGAAGACACCGCCCACGTCAAAGACGATGTCGGCCGTCTTGATCGTCTCCGGTGATCGCGTGCGGATGAACGTCAGTCGATCGGGAGCCGCGTCGCCAAGGACGCGATGGATCAGATCGCCGTCGGGTGCCAGCGCGTAATGAAGGATGACATAGCCCAGCGTCTCGTCGACGTGAAAATTGCCCGAATGCGTCAGTGCCGTGACGTTGGCTGTGGAATTGTCGAGCCCGATGGGCGTGTGCTGGGACATGAGGAGAGACCTGCTGGGAAGACGTGCGGAAAGTTCGAAAACGTGCCTCGTCATGCCCTAGCGGGTGCAGCCAGACAACAAGGAAGGTGGATGCGCGGCGCCTTCCACACGGCTCGGATGCTGTCGGCGGTTCGTGAAACGCAAAGGCGCCATGCGCCGATGCCGACGATATTCTGCCTGATGAGCGTCTGCGTTGCCTGCGGTCGAAGCTTCAGGCGCGCAAGGTCATGACGATGAAAAGCTTCGGTGAACTCCGAAGCCTGTCCCGGGTTGTCATGAGATCAGCCTGCAGTCCGGACTGCGCCGTGCCCGCTGCGCATGACCTTGAGAGGATATCGTGTCCGTGGCCCCGGTAACTTCGACCCTTGTCGCATTTCCCGATCGACGGGTCGTGACGCCCCGCGAGGCGTCCGCGCATATTGGAATTGCACCGGGTTCGCTGAACCGGCTGCGACTGTTGCGGTGCGGTCCCAACCGGATCGTCACGGGCCACGACACGTTATACCGGATCGAGGATCTGGATGCATTCAAGGCAGCCCTCCTCGTGGAAGTCGGGCTTGACCCCGCGACATGCCGTCCCGCTGCGAAGGGAGACGATACACCCGTCGTTCTCCCGTTCATGCAGTTGCTGATCCGCCGCAGGATCGTGCGACGGATCATTCTGCTCGGCCTTTGGAGCGCACTTGGGCTCGGGACGCTCTCGACGCTTATCCTGTTCTGAGCATGCTTACGGGTGGTCCGGGCGGGATGACGCGTGTGCTTTGGGTGCCGCACCCGTCCAAGCATGTGTTTCTGCCTCATGGCACGCGGTAGCGGCGCTGTTCCCAGGCGGCCCAGGAAGCAGGATCTGCCACAGAAGATCTGCCCTGTTTGCCACCGTCCATTTTCATGGCGGAAAAAATGGGCACGGGACTGGGAAAACGTTCGATATTGTTCGGATGGTTGTCGTCGGCAGTCCGGTACCGACCGGTCCCATTCAGCGGGCAAATCTAATTACGAAACGCCCAGCGGATCGTCCTGGCCATTCCCAAGGTCGCCGCGCTGACTGCCGGCATGCCGGGACCGGATGACGGGATGCCGTGCAGGCGGCGGGCCCAGAATGGCAGAAGGTCAATCGCGGCCTGCATCAGGAGGCGCTGCGTCGCCCTGCCGCCGGGAAGTGACAGCGGCTGGTCGAGCAACAGATCGCGGACCGTGTCGGTGCGCATATCGCAAGTCAGCATGACACGACTGCGTTGCATCTGTCGGCGGGCCTCGAATTCTGTATCGGGCACCGGGTCCGCGCCCAGCAGTCGGCCAATTCGTGCCATGTCATGAACATATGCATCGCGATCGATCTGCGACATGCGTGGCTCTGCAAAGCGGCACCAGGCGTCAAGAAAGCTTATGGTCTCTGTAAGATGAACCCAGGCCAGCAGAGCTGGATCATCAGCGCGGTAGGGCGTGCCGTCCGGTAGGGTTCCAATGATCCGCGTATGAATTTTCCGCACGCGCCCTATGGCTTCCAGGGCATCATGCCGATGACCATAATACCAACGGCTATAGCTTCTGACCTGTGTGAGCCCATTGCC
>NZ_BALE01000032.1 GCF_000963885.1 Tanticharoenia sakaeratensis NBRC 103193 | reverse complement strand
ACGGCCTTTCGGACACCAGCCGCAAGAACCTCACCGAAGCCGGCATCAATCTCACCATCTGCGACTGACAGAAAGTGACGGCCCTTGGATGGGCCGCAACGCCTCCAGACCTGCCGGACCATGGCCGGGCATTGGCCCGACCATATTCCGGCGTTCAGATCAGAACGGTGCGTCGATATCGACGACGTCGATCAGCTTGTGGTTCACGAATTCCTTGATCCCGAGACCGATCAGTTCACGCCCATAACCTGACCGTGCAACACCGCCGAACGGCAGGTCAGCCTTGACCATGGTCGGGTGATTGACGAACACCATGCCCGTCTCGATCTGCTCGGCAACCTTCACGCCGCGCTGCGTGTCCTTCGTGAACACCGATCCACCAAGGCCGAAGGGAGAGTCGTTCGCGATCCGGATCGCATCCGCTTCGTCCTTCGCGCGGTAGAGCTGTGTCACCGGGCCGAAGAATTCCCAATGCCGTGCTTCATTCTGCTCATGAAGGTTCGTCATGAGCAGCGGCTGGAAGAACGCGCCGTCATTGGGAACCGGCGCGCCGATTACCTCGACCATGGCCCCGTGCTTCTTGGCATCCTCGACCTGCTGCCGCAGATCGTCGACGGCACGCTGAGAGGACATTGGCGCAAGCGTCGTGGACGGGTCCATCGGATCACCGGCCTTCAGCGCGGCGACGCCCTTCTTGTAGAGATCGACAAACCGGTCGTACACACCATCGACCACGATCAGGCGCTTGGACGACACACACACCTGGCCCGCGTTCCAGTGACGTCCGAACACGGCCCATTTGGCGGTCTTCTCAAGATCGGCATCGTCCAGAACGATGAAGGCGTCCGATCCACCCAGCTCCATGGTGGCCTTCTTAAGCGCCTTGCCGGCAATTGCGGCGACAACGGCGCCAGCCCCTTCGGAACCTGTCAGCGCCACGCCGCAGACACGCGGATCATTCAGGATCATCTCGGTATGATTGCGCGCGGTATAGAGATTGCGGAATGCACCGTGCGGCAGACCGGCTTCCTGCATGAGGGCATCAAACGCCGCCGCACACTGCGGCACGTTGGATGCGTGCTTCAGCAGCACGGTATTGCCTGCGGAAAGCTGGGGCGCGATGATTCGGGCAATCTGGTAATAGGGGAAATTCCAGGGCTCGATCGCCAGAAGCACGCCCTGGGGCTGGTGCACGAGAACGGCATCGCCTTCCTTGGGATCGGCGACGGAAAGCTTTTCCGGCTTCAGCAGCTCTTCGGCATTGCTGGCATAGTAGTCGAAAATCTCGGCCGACAGCTCCGTCTCGAGCTTCGCTTCGCTGTAGAGCTTCCCCATCTCGGTGGTCAGAAGACGCGCGAACCGATCGACATCCCGCCGAAGGATCGACGCGGCCGCCGACATCACCTTGGCGCGCTCCGCGAACGATACGTGCCGCCACGCCTTGAAGGCATCATAGGCTTCCGTGATTGCGGTCTGGACTTCCTGATCCGTTGCTTCGGGGAACGTCTGGAGCGTCTCACCCGTGTAAGGGTTGGTCGTCGCATAGGCCATCGTCATGCAGTCCTTGATTGATGAAGGTGCTCACCCATACGGAATACAGGGGATCCCGATAAGACAACAACTGCTGCCCCTCTCTGTGGTTCGACGGCAGGATCATCGCGGGTCGGGCTGATGTCGCCGGACGGACAGATCGTTTTCCAGGAAAACTGCAGACAAGCAGCAGCAGGCAGAAAGAGTTCGAGCGCTCTAAGGCCAATAGAGCCATCTGCATGGCACGATCGGAAGGACAGTCGAGAAACGCTGCCTCATCAGGGCCGGGCCCGGGCGCGGATGTTTCAGCTCCGGACATCGGAACCCGCGCAGACGGACCCGGCGACATGCAGGCTAGGATTAGCTCACCGAGCGTGATCTGGTCGAGCGGCACCGGACGACCGAGCAGATAGCCCTGCCCTTCCCTGCATCCTTCCTCGTTCAGCATCTGCAGTTGTTCCGGTGTCTCGATCCCCTCGGCAAGGACCGGAATGTCGAAACTCCGCCCCAATGCCAGAACCTTACGGATCACGTCCATCATCTGCGGGACGGCGAGCGCGACGAGCCAGATGCTGTGACAGTGAACAAGGCAATCCAGAACGGTGAACATCAAGATCCTTCCTGCGTGACCTGCCGGCCAGGCATGCGGTGTCCTGTCGTCCTGATGCCGTCCCGGTTAACACTTCGTGATGCTGATGCTCGAGCGTTCCTAGTCCACGAGATCCGCGGCGGCGGCCGTGTCGAGCACCACCGTCACGTCCGGATGGAAGTGCAGCGCGGTCGCGCTGATCATCGCGGTGATCGGCCCCTGCAGCGCACGCGCCACGATCCCGGCCTTTGCAGCCCCCGTTGCCAGGAGGACGATGCGTCGCGCCTCGAGAATGGTGCCGACGCCCATCGTCACGGCGTCCGTCGGGACATCCTCGTCCAGGCCCGCAAACATCTCCGCATTCTGCGACCGGGTGCGCGCATCGAGCTGCACGCGCCGGGTGCGCGAAGCGAAGGACGACAGCGGTTCGTTGAACCCGATATGGCCGGTCTCGCCGATGCCGAGCAGCTGCAGGTCGATGCCGCCGGCCGCGCGGATAGCGTTTTCGTAGGCCGTGCAGGCAGCGTCGATATCGGATGCGCGCCCGTCCGGCACGTGCGTCTGCGCACGCGTCAGACCCGCTGCCTCGAACAGGTGCGCCTCCATGTAGGCGCGATAGGATTGCGCACTGTCGGGCGCCAGACCGCAATATTCATCCAGGTTGAAGGTCGTGCACCCTGACAATCCAACCGGATCGCGCGCTTCCTGCGACAGAAGATCGGCATAGACCGCTTCCATCGTGCGGCCGGTTGCAAGCCCCAGAACGGCGCGGCCCTTCGCACGCACGACGGTGCGCATCATATCCGCGACCGTGGTGCACGCGGCCGTCGCATCGGGTCGAATGATGATCTTCATGCAGGCACTCCAGCGTATGGGGTGGACAGGACACGGGTCAGCCAGCCTGGGGAGGCGATCCCCGCGCAGGTCAGGCGGCCACCGGTTTCATGATCCGGCGCTCCGGTAATGCCGGGCGCCGACAGGGGAAGGCCGCGCAGGCTGCGCACGGCCAGGAAGCCGAAGCACTCGGCTTCGAGGGCATCGCCGTCCCAGCCGAGCATCTCGACGGGCGCCACGGCTGCGTTCAGTGCGGCCCGCAGGCCCGCCATCAGCGTCGGATTGTGCCGTCCGCCGCCGCAGACGTACCATTCACGCGGTGCCTCCGGCAGCACCGTGCGCCGCACGGCCTCGACGCTCAGGGCCGCAAGGGTCGCGGCTCCATCCTGTGCCGACAGGCCGTCAACGGCAGCCAGCGCATGGGCGAAACTCTGACGGTCCAGCGATTTGGGCGGCGCCTGTGCAAAGAACGGGTCGGCCAGCAGGCGCTCGACGATACCGGTATGCACTTGCCCTGCGGCGGCCAGTGCGCCGTCCCGGTCGTAGGGCACGCCGGTATGACGCAGCGCCCAGTCGTCCAGCAGCGCATTGCCCGGACCCGTATCGCAGGCGACGATCGTGCCGTCGGCGCCGATCATCGTGACGTTCGCGACCCCACCGATATTGAGGACCGCAACCGGCCCCGGCCGCCCCTGCAGAAGGGCCGCATGATACCAGGGCGCCAGTGGCGCACCCTCCCCGCCGAGGCTGACATCGCGGCTGCGGAAATCATGGACCACCGCGAGCCCGGTCTCCCGGGAAAGACGCGCGGCATCGCCGATCTGCCAGGTGCGTCCCTGCTGCGGTGCATGGAAGATCGTCTGCCCGTGGAAGCCTATGAGATCGATCGGGGCCTCCACCTGAACCCGCAGGGCCTGCACCGCCTCGACATGGCGCGCGGTCAGCGCCTGCTCGATCGCCCGCACTTCCGGATTGTCGGACGCAATGGTTGCCGCGCGATCCAGCAGGGCACGTGCGCGTGCACGCAGGGCGGGATCGTAAGGCAGGCTGAGCGAAGGACCGTGCCAGGCGATCCGCTCGCCGCAGGTCTCGATCACGGCCGCATCCACGCCGTCCAGCGACGTCCCGCTCATCAGGCCGATGACGCGCAGCGGCTGCATCATGTCAGATCCCCGGACGTGCGCAGCTCGACCACGAAATCATACAGATCCGCGCGATAGGACGAGAACGTGACCTCCAGCACCCGGTCGTCCGCCAGGAAGGAACGCCGCTCGATCTGGAGGATCGAACTCGGCCGGTCGAGCTCGAGCAGCCTGGCTTCCATGGCGCTCGCGAGACCGGCCCGGATGCGCTGCAGGGCCCGCACCGGGATCAGCCCGCGTACTTTCAGCGCGTTGTAGAACGAATCCTGCACCAGATCGGCCGATGGCAGGTCGCGGCAGGAGATCACGGCAGTCTCGATCGCCATCGGCTCGCCATCGGCTGTACGGATCCGCCGCAGGCGCAGAACCGGTGCGTTTGGCGCAATGCCCAGCGCCATGGCCTCGTCCGGACTGGCGCCCGCCGTGAGCTTGTCCAGCCAGACCGATCCCGGCTCGCGGCCGCGGGCGCGCATGTCCTCGGAAAACCCGACAAGGACCGACAGCGGCTGCTCGATGCGGCCGGCAACGAACGTTCCGGCCCCCGCACGCTGGGTCAGAAGGCCGGTTTCGACCAGCTTCTCCAGCGCCTTGCGCACCGTGACGCGAGACACCCCGGTCATTTCGGCAAGGTCACGCTCGGACGGCACGGCGTCGCCGCGTCGCAGGGCACCGCCGCCGATCAGACGACGCAGATTGTCCTCAAGCTGCAGATAGAGTGGCTTGTGATCGTTCGGATCCGGGGCCAGCTGCGCGAACATCCGGTCCGATGCGGGCATATCCATCAGCCTCGTCCAACGTCATCGAGATCGGCCAGCGCCACCCGCAGATCGCCTTTTGCGCGCACCAGCACCGCTTCCGCGTCCTCGAGCGACAGGCCGTGACGGATCAACACCGCCCGCTTGACGTTGTTGCCCGCGATCTTCAGGGCCGCGCGGATCTCCTCATCCGTCCCGCCGGCCAGCGTGCGGACCATGCCTTCCGCCCGGCCCTCGAGCTTGGCGTTCACGACCCGCATGTCGACCATCCGGCCGCGATAGGCATGTCCCAGACGCACCATCAGTGTCGTGGACAGGAGGTTCAAGGCCGCCTTCTGCGCGGTCCCGGCCTTGAGCCGCGTCGAGCCCGCGATCACTTCCGGACCGGTCACGATCGCCAGCGGGCATTCGGCCTCGCGCAGCAGGCGGCCCGATGGATTGCAGGCAATGCCGACCGTCAGCGCGCCCGCCGCGCGGGCGGCCGCAACGGCCGCACAGGTGTAGGGCGTGCCGCCGCTGGCCGCGATGCCGAACACCACGTCGTCGGGCCCCGGTGCGTGCGCCATGATCTCGGCGCGGGCCACGTCCTCGCGGTCTTCCGCGCCTTCCGCCGCCTCGAACAGCGCGCCCGTGCCACCCGCCAGCAACAGCACGAGGCGCTCGGGCGGCAGGCCGAAGGTCGGCGTCAGTTCGACGCCGTCCTGCAGACCGATCCGTCCCGATGTTCCGGCCCCGACATAGAACAGGCGGCCGCCGCGCTGCAGGCGCGGCAATGCCGCATCGACGATCCGCTCCATCTCGGGCACGGCGGCGCGCACCAGCGCCGTCGCCGTCATCTGCGCTTCGGCCAGGGCATCGAGCACGGCGCCCGTCGGCCACAAATCGATATCCGCGTAACGCGGGTCGTGACGCTCGGTACCGGTCGTGGGAAGGCTTTGGGTCATGAAGGTCCAGTTGTCTCTTTACTTGTCCAAAATCGGTACGGCTCGGCGCGCCCCGCCCAGCACCATCGACAGCCACGCTGCCAGAAGCATCACGATCACTCCAAGCGGCACGAGCCATGGAAAGGCAATCCGCCAGCCGAAGACCTGCGCCGTTTCCATGAACGCCGCCATGCCGATCAGCCCCGCCAGAAGGCCGGCCATGGCATCCCGCGCAGTCGCCCGGGGGGCGATCATGCCGAAGAGAAACGCGCCGAGTGTCGGTCCGTATGACCAGCCCGCCACCGTAAGCCCGATGATCACCGCCGACCGGTCGGAATGTCCGAGCAGCAGCGCGCACACGATCAGCGCACCCGCCCAGAACAGCGTCGCCAGGCGCGCGGCCGCGAGCGGCCCGCCGGACAGGCGCAGGCCGCCCGCGATCCGCTCGAAAAGTCGGCCGGGTGCCGGCCCGAAATCCGTCAGCAGCACGCCGGCCATCGCATTCAGCGTGGCCGACAGCGACCCCATCGTGGCGCTGAGCACGCCTGCGACCAGAAGCCCCGCGAAGCCCGCCGGCAGGCCGGTTGCGATAAAGCGCGGAAACAGGTCATCCGGGCCATGCAGTCCGAGCTGGCCGAGCGATGCACCGCCATGCGCGACCCAGAGCTGAACGCCGATCAGCGAGAGCAATCCGAACAGAAGCCCGACCAGCACCGCGCTGCCAACAAGGGCGGCGCGCGCGGAGCGCAGGCTTCCGGCGGCGAGCAGCCGCTGCACCATGAGCTGATCGGTGCCGTGGGACGCGACGGACAGGATCGCGCCGCCCAGAAGGGCTGCAAGGGGCGTGAACGGATCGGCCAGCGCATTGCGGACGCCGAGATGATGAAACAGCGCAAGGTGTCCGGACATGGCGGCCGCGTGCCAGCCGCCGCCTGCCATCCCCGGCCAGAGCAGCACCACGCAGAAAACGGCGCCGAACAGATAGAGCGCGAGCTGGATCGTGTCCGACCAGACCACGGCCCGCAGGCCGCCGAGCATGGTGTAGGCCAGCGTCGCCGCCATGATGATGCAGAGCAGTCCGGCCCGGCCGATCGGGATACCCGCCTGCGCCAGCAGCCAGACCAGCGGCAGCATCCCGGCCAGCAGCCGCACGCCTTCGGCCACGAGCCGCGTGGCCAGGAAGGCTCCTGACGCCACCTGCTGCAGCCGGGGGCCGAACCGCTCGCCCAGATATTGATACGCACTCGTCATGGCACCGCGCGCATAGAGCGGCAGGAACCAGGCTGCCACCACGACGCGCCCGATCAGGTATCCGCCCGCCAGTCCGGCAAAGACCAGACCGCCTGTGTAGCCGACGCCCGGGACGCTGATGAAGGTGAGCGTCGAGGTTTCCGTTGCAACGAGTGACAGGCAGATCGCCCACCACGGCAGGTCGTGATGCGCGGACAGGAAGTCCTGCGCACCGCCCCGGCGCGACAAGGCAAGGGTCACGCAAGGCAGAAGCACCAGATAGGCGCAGATCACGACGATATCGGCGATACGCATGCGCCCCCTTCTTCGGCTTGCCGCGTACATAACCCGACAATAATACCAGAACAATGCCTTTGTGAGCACAACGAGCATTTTGCACCGCGTTGCTCGTATTGACAGGAGAACACCATACACGATCGGCTGCCCGCTTTATCGGCAGTGTGCTGCCGCCGCCACACCCGTCACGATCCGGCACGGTTCCGGTCTCATAACGACTTGCCAATAGGTCTTCTCTGGTCATAGTTTGGTATCCAACCGGAGAGAGGAATGACCATGCGGCGAGGATACGGCAGGCCGGCGAGCATCTCGATGTTCGCCCTGACATTGTTGGCAGGCAGCGCGCTGGCCGCCCCCGCGGTCTCGTCGAAACACGCCCATGCCCGACGCCATGTCGCCGCCGCTGCCCCTCAGAAGCCGCCGGTCCGCAAGGCATCCGCACCGCCCGCCGCCGTCACGGCCCATCATGACGAGCAGATCACCGTGCAGGCCGGTCTTAGCAGCGCCAACGGCGTGACCGGAACGACGCCCGGTGGTGGCCTCATGCCGCCGCAGACCGCCCCGAAATCACGCAGCGGCCTCACGCGGGATTTCATCGCGAAGGAAAGCCCGACCTCGAACCCGACCAACATGATCGCAAGCCTGCCCGGCGTCGTGACCGGCAGCGGCGATCCGCTCGGCACGTCCGACCAGCAGGTGAGCCTGTCGGTGCGCGGTCTGACGCAGTTCGAACTGGGTTATACCTATGAAGGCATCCCCGCGTCCGACCCGCTGAATTTCTTCATCTTCACCGGCACGACGGCCGACAACGAAAACATCCAGAGCCTCAGCCTGTCGCAGGGCTCCGCCGACCTTTCGGCGCCGCTCTACAACGCCGTCGGCGGCCAGCTCTCGGAGACGGTCCGCAATCCGGCGGAAAAGATGGGCGGCCTCATCGACGTCGCCTACGGATCGTACAAGCTGAACCGCGAGTTCCTGCGGCTCGATTCCGGCGAGATCGGCCATACCGGCATCCGCAGCTTCGTGTCCTTCTCCTATGAAGGCAACCATAACTGGCGCGGTCCCGGCAGCAGCACGCGCTACCATGTCGACGGCAAGGCCGTGAAGGACTGGGGAAAGGACAACCACGCGTCCTTCGTCGTCTCCTACAACAGCCCCACCGGCTATTACATGCAGACGCCCTCGCTTTCGCAGTGGAACGCCCACGGCACGGCCGCGAACTATGCCGGAAGCTACGCGAAAGGCGGCGCCGCCTACTACAAGTTCGAGGAAAACCAGCGCAACTCGCTGATGCTCGGGGCGCCCGTCCACTTCCACCTGTCGGACGAGCTCAGCGCGGACGTCACGCCGTACTACACCTATTTCTGGGGCTACGGCGACGGCGGCACCACGCTCTCAACCGCCAATTCCTATGTCGGCACGCAGAACACCGGCCCGCTTCAGGTCGGCACCACGGCGCCGACCGTCACCGCCGCCGCGATCGACACGTTCGACGAACACAATACGGGCCTGAATTCCGCCCTGCACTGGAAGACGCGCTACAACACGCTCTCGGTCGGCTACTGGTACGCCTACTACACGCAGCAGGAGCACTCGTTCTACGGGCAGGTCTACGGCAACGGCAATGTGTCGTCGCTGCAGGGCAATTACCCGATCATGACGCAGGCCGGACTCGCGCTGTCGCGCTACAACATCAATTTCCTGCAGCAGACCAACGCGCTCTACATCGACGATACGCTCCATCTCCTCAACGACCGCCTGACGATCGAAGGCGGCTTCAAGGAGGCGATGGTCTCGCGCCAGTCCACGCAGCTCATCCCGGGCGCCACCTACAAGACCGGCGTGAACTATGCAGAGCCGCTCCCGCAGTTTCTCGCCAGCTACCAGCTGACGAAGCATGACCAGATCTACCTGAACGGCACGACCGCCTTCCGTGCGCCGTCCTCGATCCTGACCATGGCCGACTATTTCAGCACGACGACCGGCACGATCGCGCACAGCCACGCCACCAACCTCGCGCCCGAATATTCGATCGGCGAGGAAATCGGCTATCGCCATACGGGGCTGGTCAACATCTCGGCGGCCTTCTTCAACTACAACCTGACCAATCGTCAGCTCAGTTCGACCGTCTATCTCAATGGCGTTCCCACCACGGCCTCGATCAACGCAGGCGGCCAGACATCGCGCGGTGGCGAAATCGAACTCGGCCTGCGTCCATGGCATCACTTCAGCCCCTATCTCTCGGGTCAGTACCTGCACGCGACGATTGACAACAACCTCTCGGTCGGCACGGACCTTCTACCGACGAAGGGGAAAATGGCCGTCAATACGCCGAAGTTCTCGGGCGCGATCGGTCTTGCCTATGACGACGGCCGTTTCTTCGGCAACTTCAACCTGAATTATGTCGGCTCGCAGTATTCGACCTTCATGAACGACCAGAAGATCCCGTCCTATATCGTCGGCAACGTGTCGATGGGATATCGGATGCCGAGCTTCGCATGGGTCAGGCATCCGCAGATCCAGCTCAACCTGATCAATCTCGGCAACAGCGGCTATCTGTCGGGTGCCTCCAGCCTCGTCGGCAACGCGAAAGCCACGCGCGGCGTCTATGGCACGAACATCGCGGCCCAGACCCCGCTGTATTATGTCGGCGGCGGATTTGCGGGCGTCGTGTCGCTGACGGCCGGTTTCTGAGACGAAATGCCGAGGCTTCGGCCCCGGCGTACACGCATGCTATCGAAGTTCGCGCCTTTCCGGGCGCCGACTCCACGAGACGATCGGCTCCCTGGCGGATTTCACGTAAACATTCTGGAAAAATCCGCCTGCTTCCCGGCCAATTCTCCATCTCATCGGATGCCATGACATCTCCCGCGCACAGCACAACGGTTGCCATCATCGGAGGCGGTGTCGTCGGACTTTCGACAGCCTATGCCCTCTGGCGCGACGGGCATGACGTGACACTTGTAGAGCGGCAGGCCGGTGTCGGCCGCGCGGCCAGCTTCGCCAATGGCGGCCAGCTCAGCTATCGATATGTGGCCCCCCTCGCGGCCCCCGGCGTGCCGCGGCAGGCGATTGCCTGGGCCCTGCGTCCGGGCGCGCCGATCTCGCTGCGCCCCCGCCTTGATCCGCATCAGTGGCGCTGGATGGCCGGATTTCTGCGCGCCTGCCGCAAGACCACCCATGATCGCGGCGCACGCATCCTTCTGGGCATCGCCCTCGACAGCCAGCGTGAGCTGACGACGTGGCGCAAGGAAGGTCTCGACGAATTTGCGTGGCGCCAGCCCGGCAAGCTGATCGCCTATCGGAACGGCGCGGGATTCAGAAAGGCGCTTGCCGCGATCGACCCGGATCATCAGCGTCCACTCGACGCCGCAGAGTGCGCAGCACTCGAACCGGCCCTGACGCCTGTCGCAGGCCAGCTTGCCGGCGGCATTTTCGCACCCGGCGATGAAGTGGCGGACTGTCACGCCTTCTGCACCGCCCTGCTCGATCGTATGGCGTCGAGTCCGCGCTTTCGCACGCTCCATGGCACGGCAACACTTGCGCCTGGCGCATCACGCCGCGCAGTCCTGCGCCTCGACGGGCGCCCGGTCGACGCCGCGCAGATCGTGCTCGCGGCAGGTCTCGACAGCCGGTCGATCGCGGCACCTCTGGGTCTGCGCCTGCCGCTTTACGGACTGAAAGGCTACAGCCTCACGCTGCCGGCCAATGCTGCCGCACCCCGCATCAGCGTCACGGACTACGACCGTCGTATCGTCTATGCCCGGCTGGACGACAGGCTGCGCCTTGCCGCGATGGTCGATATCGGTGCCCGGGACGATGCGCTGGATTCGAAGCGCATCGCGCAGCTTCGGGCCCATGCCAAAGCCACCCTGCCCGAAGCAGGTCCGTTCGAGACCGCAGAGCCTTGGGCCGGGATGCGTCCCGCGACGCCGGATGGCGTGCCGATCGTCTGCCCGACATCATGGAACAACGTGATCCTGAATGTCGGCCATGGCGCGCTCGGATTCACACTGGCTCCCGGCACGGCCGCCATCGTCAGGTCGCTGCTGCAACGGTTCTGAAACGCCCTATGCCGCGCGTCGGACGCCGCTTGCAAGAATATCCGTGACGATCTGCAGCGGCCGGATATCCAGCTCTGACCGGGCCTGGGTAATCAGGTCGCCGAAATGCCGATAGAGTGCCGGATATTCCTGATCGAGCGAGGACATATCGCCGGCGCGAGGCGTTATCAGCCGGCGCCCGTCATGCTCGAGCGTGGCTCCTCCATCCGACAGGACGAGGGGCGACCCGTCGCCCAGCGTCCAGTCGATCGTCCAGGTCTCGTCCGAGCCCGTATAGCCGGAATCGAATATGGCGCTGGCCGCGATCTTCGGATCGGGCAGCGTGAAGGAAACCGTAGCCGTAACCGGCGCCTCCTGGCCGGGACGGAACGTCAGGTCGGCCGCCCGTGGCACGAGGGCTGCGCCTGTCGTCGCAAGCGCGATCGAGAGCGCATTCATCCCCGGGTCGAACACGCCGAAACCCTCCGCGCCCCAGAGCCATGTGGCGCCCGGATGCCATTTGTCCGCATTTTCCCGCCACGTGATGGCCATCGACTGCAGGCCATGAGCTGCGATCAGGGCGCGTGCGACGGGCACCCCGGCCGCAAAGACGGAGTGCCAGGCTGCGAAGATGCTGCATCCGTTGCCCGCCGCAAGACAGCCGAGATTGCGTGCCTCGGCGACGGTCGCAGCCGGCGGCTTTTCCAGCAGGACGTGCAATCCCGCCGCCAGTGCCTGCCGGGCAACCGCCGGTCGAATGGCAGGCGGCGTGCAGATCGCAACCGCGTCCACGCCGATGTCCTCCGCCTGCAATGCCGCGAAGCTGGACAGCAGCGGCACGCCATCCGGCACCGCGACGTCCACCGGATTGACGACCGCCGCCAGTTGGAACGCCGGATTTTCGGCGATCGCCGGCACATGATGCGACCGGGCGATCTGTCCGAACCCCACGAGGGCAATGCGGATCGTCATGGGATCACCGACGCTGGTTGTAGACATCGACGCAGACCGCGCCGAGCAGGACGAGACCTTTCAGCACCTGCTGGTAGTCGATGCCGATCCCCATGATCGACATGCCGTTGTTCATGACACCCATGATCAGCGCCCCGATCACGGCGCCCCCGACCCGGCCGACGCCGCCATAGGCCGACGCACCGCCGATGAAGCAGGCCGCAATGACATCGAGTTCGAACCCCTGCCCCGCCTTGGGACTGGCCGTATCGAGCCGGGCCGCGAAGACGAGGCCGCCAAGGGCCGCCAGCACGCCCATGTTCACAAAGGTGAAGAACGTCAGCCGTTCGGTCTTGACGCCCGAGAGCCGGGCCGCGCGCACGTTGCCGCCCACGGCATAGATCTGGCGCCCGATCGTCGTGCGCTCTGTCACGAACCCGTAGAACGCGATCAGCATCGCCATGATGATCAGCACGTTGGGCAGGCCGCGATAGGACGCGATCAGCCAGCTCAGATAGACGATGATGCCGAAAATCGCGGCATTGCGCCCGGCGAACAGGGAGAGAGGCTCGACCTCCATGTCATTGCGGACCTGCCGCACGCGATCCCGCACGGCAAGCCCCACCAGCAATGCCGCAACCCCGGCCCCCAAAATCAGGGATGTCGGGTAAAAGCGCGCTGCATGGGGCAGGAATTCGGGAATGAAGCCCGAGGACAGCTTCTGGAACGTGGTGGAGAACGGGCCGAGAGACTGGCCGCCCAGAAGGGCCAGCGCCAGTCCCTTGAAGACGAGCATCCCGGCCAGCGTCACGATGAAGGACGGGATCTTGAAATACGCGATCCAGTATCCCTGCGCCGCGCCGATCAGCCCGCCGAGCACGAGGCACGCAAGCGTCGCCGCGATGAAATTGATATGATAATTCACCATCATGACGGCCGCGACCGCGCCGATGAACCCCGCACTCGAGCCGACCGACAGGTCGATATGGCCCGAGACGATGACCAGCAGCATGCCGAACGCCATCACCACGATGTAGCTGTTCTGCAGGACGAGGTTGGTAAGGTTCAGCGGCCGCAGCAGCGTTCCGTGCGTCACGATCTGGAAGAACGCCATGATCGCGATCAGCGACAGGATCATGCCGTAGTCGCGCAGGCTGTTCTTGATGAAGTCGGCGGCCGTCCGGGTTTTTTCCGGAAGGCCCGACGGCTGCGTCCGCAGCGCGCCCTGTATGGTCTGAGACATGGAAGCCCCCGTCATTCGTGCTTCGGTCATATGGTGTGTTCGCGCCTCTACGGTCCGACGGTCTCGGCTGCCCGTTCCGAGCCCTGCGGCATGGCGGGAATCTCGTCAGGGACCGACCGCACGTCGCGCATGATCGCCTGCATGATCCGCTCCTGGCTCGCCTCCTCGCGCGTGAACTCGCCCACGAACCGCCCCTCGTTCATCACGCAGATCCGGTCGCACAGGCCAAGCAGTTCGGGCATCTCGGACGAGATGACGACAACGCCATGTCCGCTGTCGGCCAGTTCCTGAATGATGCAGTAGATTTCGTATTTCGCGCCGACATCGATGCCGCGCGTGGGCTCGTCGAGGAACAGCACGTCGGGCGAGGTGAACAGCCACTTCGACAGCACCACCTTCTGCTGGTTGCCGCCGGACAGATTGCCCGATTCCTGGTCGACGCCCGAACAGCGGATGTTCATCCGGCGCCGGTAATCGTTCGCCACGCGCAGTTCGCGGATCCCGTCGAGAACCCGCAGGTGCGAAATGCCGCCGAGATTGGCCAGCGTGATGTTGTGGCGCAAATCGTCCGCAAGGTGCAGACCGAGCTCCTTGCGATCTTCCGTGACGTAGGCGAGCCCTGCCTTGATCGCGCGCTGCACGGTCGAGACGTCGACCCGGCGACCCTTGATCTGCACTTCTCCCGAGATCCGCCGCCCGTAGGAGCGGCCGAACAGACTCATCGCAAATTCGGTCCGGCCTGCCCCCATGAGACCTGCGATCCCCACGATTTCACCGGCCCGCACATGGAAATCGACGCCGTGGATGACCGTGCGGTCCGTATGGATGGGATGGTGAACCGTCCAGTCCGACACTTCCATCAGGAGATCGCCGATTTTCGGCGTGTGCTCCGGATAGCGATGCTCGAGGTCGCGGTCGACCATGGCGCGAATGATGTGATCTTCCGAAGCCGGCTCCGCATGGCAGTCGATCGTCTCGACCGACCGTCCGTCACGCAGGATGGTGATGCGGTCGGCCACGCGCGAGATTTCGTTGAGCTTGTGCGATATCAGGATCGAGGACAGGCCCTGCGCCTTGAATTCCAGCAGCAGGTCCAGCAGCGCGGCACTGTCACGCTCGTTCAGGCTCGCGGTCGGCTCGTCGAGGATCAGGAGCTTGACGTTCTTCGAAAGAGCCTTGGCAATTTCAACGAGCTGACGCTTGCCGACCCCCATGTTGGTGATCAGCGTATCGGGCGAATCGTCCAGGCCCACCTTGCGCATGACGGCCTTCGCCCGTTGCCAGACGCTATCGCGGTCGATCACCCCGAAACGGCCGGGCGGATGCGCCAGGAAGATGTTCTCCGCCGCCGACAGCAGCGGGATCAGCGCCAGTTCCTGATGGATGATGATGATGCCGAGCGCCTCGGAATCGCCGATCGCGCGGAACCGGCGCTCGACACCCTCATAGATGATCTGGCCTTCGTACGTCCCGGCGGGATAGACCCCGCTGAGCACCTTCATCAAGGTCGATTTTCCGGCCCCGTTCTCGCCGCAGATCGCATGGATCTCGCCCGGCTTGACCGAAAACGTGACGTCGCTCAGAGCCTTGACCGGCCCGAAGCTCTTGCTGATGCCGCGCATTTCGAGAATGGCGTTCATGGATGCGGCTTCCGTTTCCATGAACCGCTCCGTAATCCGGAGCGGTCCTGTAAAGATATCGAAAACTACTCGATCTGTTCTTTCGTGTAGTAGTGGCTGTCGAGGAGCGTCTTCTCGACGTTGTCCTTGGTCACGACGACTGGCGGCAGGAGATAGGCCGGCACGACCTTCACGCCGTTATTGTAGGATTTGGTGTCGTTGACCGCGACCGGCTTGCCGCTCAGCACGGAATCCACCATGTCGGCCGCGACCTTCGCGAGCTGACGCGTGTCCTTGAAGATCGAGGAATACTGCTCGCCCGCGACGATGGCCTTCACGGACGGAATTTCGCAATCCTGCCCGCTGACATAGGCCATCTTCGTATCGCCGCTCCCGTAGCCCACACCTTTCAGCGACGAGATGATGCCGATCGAAATCCCGTCATACGGGGACAGGACGGCATCGAGGTGCCGGTCGGAATAATAGGCGCTGAGGATGTTATCCATGCGGGCCTGGGCGGTTGCGCCGTCCCAGCGCAGGGTCGAGACCTTGTCCATGCCCATCTGCCCTGACCGCACGACCAGCTTGCCACTGTCGAGATAGGGCTTCAGGACGGACATTGCGCCGTTATAGAAAAAATACGCGTTGTTATCGTCGGGCGATCCGCCGAACAGCTCGATGTTGAACGGCCCCTTCGCCGCGGGCAGGCCGAGCGCCTGAACAAGGGACGTCGCCTGCAGCACGCCGACCTTGAAGTTGTCGAACGTCGCATAATAGCTGACATCGGGAGAATTCCGGATCAGGCGGTCATAGGCGATGATCTTTACGCCATGGGCTGCCGCACGCCGCAACGTGTCCGACAGCGTCGTGCCGTCGATCGAGGCGATCACGAGGACTGTATCGCCCTTCGTCACCATGTTCTCGATCTGCGACAGCTGGTTCGGAACATCGTCCTCGGCATATTGCAGGTCGGTGCGATACCCACGCGCCTGCAGGGTCTTGACCATGTTGTCGCCGTCGGCAATCCACCGGGCGGACGACTTCGTCGGCATGGCGATGCCGACCATCGGCTTCGTCTGGGCATGCGCCGAAATGGCGCCTCCCGCCACGCCGACAAGAAGTACGGCGGCGAACGCACCCTTGAGCGCCCGGTTGAGCGCAGTCAGTTTTCTCATCATCCGTTCCGTTCGATCCGGCACCCTGCATCGCACGACGGACAGGACGGCCATGCCCGCGCATCGGCTCGCGCGGTGCGCGAGACCAGACAGGCAGGGCCAGGGGCGCGTGGTGTCATCGCAGCGTCGCTCACTGCCATGAAGGCGATCCTCGTGTGCCTGTCCGGTGTCCGGCAACGCGCCGGGCCCTGGGGCACAGGAGCCACTACATGCCTTCAAAACCCGTGAATGAACAGATCACCCGTGATCTATAACGGCAAAGTGAGACCTTTGTAACACACGCAGCGGATTGCCCGTTCCCGTCTGCCAAAGCGGCGTTGCCGCGCACGAAGCCTTGGCCGGTATCAGTCCGTGCGCGGACTCTTCCGGCCGGCCCAGATGGCGGCCAGCAGCGAGCCTGAGATGTTGTGCCAGATCGAAAAGACCGCGCCGGGCAGGGCCGCCAGCGGCGAGAAATAAAGCCGCCCGAGCGTCGCCGCGAGACCGGAATTCTGCATCCCGACCTCAAGCGCCAGCGTCCGGCACACCTTTTCGTCAAACCCTAGAAGGCGCCCGCCCCAGTAGCCGCCCAGAAGCCCGATCCCATTATGCAGGATCACGCCCACCAGTACGAGCGGCCCTGCGGAGGCGAGAGACGGCCCGACGCCCGCCACGATGCAGGCGATGATGACCAGGATCGAAACCATCGCGACCAGCGGAAGCGCCGGTTCAATCCGGCGCACGGCCCGGTGAAGGAACGTGTTGACCACAAGGCCTCCGAACACCGGCAGGGCGACGATCAGGATGATGCTGCGAAACAGCCCCCACGCATCCACGGCAATGCCTGATGCGACATAGAGCCGCGTGAGCAGCGGCGTCGCCACGATCCCGACGAGCGTGGACAACGTGCTGATGCTGACCGACAGCGCCACGTCGCCGCGCGCGAGATAGATCATGACGTTGGACGCCGTCCCGCTTGCCACGCAGCCGACCAGCACCATGCCCGTGGTCAGTTGGGGCGGCATCGACAGCGCATGCGCGATCGCCCAGGCCGCGAACGGCATCACCAGATAATGGAGCCCGACACCGGCCAGGACCGGCCACGGACGGCGCGCGATCCGCCGGAAGTCACCGGGGTTCAACGTCACCCCCATGGTGAACATGATGAACGCCAGCAGCGCCGTGACGGCCGGCGTGATCTTCAGGAACGGCGCGGGCGCGAGCACCGCGACGACCGAGACGAGAATGGCCCAGAGCGGGAAGAGACGGGTCAGCATGAAACGGCTATAGCCGCACCCTGCCGTCCGGCCCATACGTCACAGGATTCAGCCGCAGGCGGTCAGGACAACGAAAACCGCCTCGGCCCTCCTGACGCACGCGGTCAGTCGGCCCCGTCGCCCTCACGCAGCACGAAGCGCTCGATCGCGCGCGCGAAGCCCTCGTCCTCGCAGGATGTCGTGACGTATGTCGCAGCCTGTTTCACCGCGTCGCTCGCCTGTCCCATCGCGATCGACATCCCGCTCTTGCGGAACATCAGGACGTCGTTGGGCTGATCGCCCAGCGTCGCCATCTGCGCGGCCGGAACGCCGAGCCGCCGTTCGAGCATCGCCACCACGCCGCCCTTGTTCGCATCGTGGTTCGTCACGTCGACATAATAGGGCTGGGAACACGCCGCCGATGCGCCGTCGCTCATCGCCTGCTGCAGGTCATGCTCCAGACGCTGCATCAGCCCGGCATCGTCGCTGACGCCGGTGATCTTCACGACCTGAGACAGATCCGCCGCGATATCGCCGACCGTCGGCGGAAACTGAACGGTTGCCTGCTCGCGCGCGACATGCGGCGCATCCGCCTTCGTCACGATCCAGTCGGTGCCGGTATAGACCCACGGATCCGCGCCATGATCGCGAATGATGCCGATGACCTGCCGCGCCTGCGCCTCGGTCAGCGTCCGCGTCTCGATGACCTGTCCGCTCGCATCGACGACGACACCGCCGTTGAATCCCGCGGTCGGTTCGTCGATCGCCAGAGGCTCGCGCAGCATCAGCATGCCGCGCGGCGGCCGGCCGCTCGTGATGGCAAACAGAATGCCCCGCGCGCGCAGGCGCTTCACGGCAGCGATCGCGCGTGGCGTCAGCACCTTGGCCTTCGTCACCAGCGTGCCATCGACATCCGCCAGCACGAGGCGGATTGGCCCATCCCCGTTGGGGTCCCCGGTCATGTTTTCGGTCATGTCCAGCTCCAGTCCCGGATTTCCGGCATGTCCTCGCCGTGTCGGGTGACATACAGGCGATGTTCGACAAGCTTGTCGTGGATCGCCTGCGTGGCATAGGCCGCCCGCTCGGCCAGCTTCGGCACCCGACGGATGACGTTCAGCACGAGATGAAAGCGGTCGAGTTCGTTGCGGACCGTCATGTCGAACGGCGTCGTCGTCGTGCCTTCCTCGCGGAAGCCATGCACATGGAAGTTCCGGGCATTCTCGCGCTTGTAGATCAGCTTGTGAATGAGCTGCGGATAGCCGTGGAAGGCGAAGATCACCGGCTTGTCCGGCGTGAACAGGCTGTCGAACAATGCATCGTCGAGCCCATGCGGATGCTGCCGCTTGGACTCCAGCGTCATCAGATCGACCACGTTGACGACACGAACCTTCAGATCCGGCACATGCTTGCGCAGCAGGGACACTGCCGCGAGCGTCTCGAGCGTGGGCACGTCGCCCGCACATGCCATAACGACATCCGGCACGTCGCCGCGGTCGTTGCTGGCCCATTCCCAGATCCCGATACCCTGCGCGCAATGCCGGATCGCGGCGTCGAGGCTCAGCCATTGCGGCTCGGGCTGCTTGCCCGCCACGATGACATTGATCCGGTCCCAGCTTTCCAGGCAGTGCTTCGCCACGACCAGCAGCGTATTCGCGTCCGGCGGCAGATAGACACGCGCAATGTCCGCCTTCTTGTTGATGACGTGGTCGATGAAGCCCGGATCCTGATGGCTGAACCCGTTATGGTCCTGACGCCAGACATGGGATGTCAGCAGATAGTTCAGGGATGCGATCGGGCGGCGCCACGGCACTTCCTGCGCGGTCTTCAGCCATTTCGCATGCTGGTTGACCATCGAGTCCACGATATGGATGAACGCCTCGTAGCACGAGAACAGCCCGTGCCGGCCCGTCAGCAGATAGCCCTCGAGCCAGCCCTGGCAGGTGTGTTCGCTCAGGATTTCCATGACATGCCCGTCGGGCGCGAGATGATCGTCGTAATCGACCGTCTCCGCCTCCCAGGCGCGCCCCGTCACGTCGAGGACGGCATTGAGGCGGTTGGAATTGTTTTCGTCCGGCGACAGCACGCGGAAATTGCGGCTCGCGAGATTCTCTTTCATCACGTCCCGCAGCCATGCGCCCAGGACCCGCGTGCTCTCGCCCGTCGTCTTGCCGGGCGACTGGACGTCGATTGCGTACGGCTCGAGGTCCGGCAGGCGCAGCGGCCGCTTCAGGGCGCCGCCATTGGCATGCGGATTGGCGCTCATCCGGCGGTCGCCCTCGGGCGCGAGCGCCCGGATTTCGGGCCGCAACGTGCCGTTTTCGTCGAACA
Organism: Tanticharoenia sakaeratensis NBRC 103193; assembly: GCF_000963885.1. Lineage (GTDB taxonomy): Bacteria > Pseudomonadota > Alphaproteobacteria > Acetobacterales > Acetobacteraceae > Tanticharoenia > Tanticharoenia sakaeratensis. The sequence continues at coordinate 3,314 of NZ_BALE01000032.1, read as the reverse complement.
GGTCATCCGGCCTGTAGCTCGACAGCCATTCCGACAGCAGTTCCAGATGGCCGGGCTTGTCCATGTCCGAGAACGGCACCTGATGCGAGCGCCAGTAGCCTTCCGCACGCTGGCCATCGACGGTCTTGGGACCGGTCCAGCCTTTGGGCGTGCGCATGATGATCATCGGCCAGACCGGGCGCTCGGCTTCCGTGCCGCCGGTGCGCGCATCCTTCTGGATCGCATCGATATCGGCGAAGGCCTGATCCATCGCGGCCGCCATCTTCTGGTGCATGATCGCCGGATCATGCCCCTCGACAAGGATCGGCGCGTAGCCATAGCCACGGAACAGCGCGATCAGCTCCTCTTCGGGAATACGCGCGAGAATCGTCGGATTGGCGATCTTGTAGCCGTTGAGATGCAGGATCGGCAGCACCGCCCCGCTCGTCTTCGGATCGAGGAACTTGTTGCCATGCCACGAGGTCGCAAGCGGCCCGGTCTCGGCCTCGCCGTCACCCACGACGCAGGCCACGATCAGATCGGGATTGTCCAGCACCGCGCCATAGGCGTGCGAGAGGGAATAACCCAGTTCCCCACCCTCATGAATCGAACCCGGCGTGGTCGCCGCCGCATGGCTCGGAATGCCGCCCGGAAACGAGAACTGCTTCACCAGCCGGTCCAGGCCCGGCACGTCCTGCGTCACGTCGGGGAAATATTCGGTGTAGGTGCCTTCGAGATAGGTGCTGGCCACGACACCCGGCGCGCCGTGGCCCGGACCTGCGATGAACAGGATGCTGCGATCCTGCTGCCGGATGATCCGGTTCAGGTGGAGATAGAGGAAGTTCAACCCCGGCGTCGTGCCCCAGTGCCCCAGCAGGCGCGGCTTGACGTGCTCGCGCTTCAGCGGCTCGCGCAGCAGCGGGTTCGCGAGAAGATAGATCTGCGCGACCGAGAGATAGTTCGCGGCAAACCACCACCTGGTGAACAGCGCGACGTCATCGGGGGACAAAGGGGTCGGATTATCGCTCATCGTCTCTCTCTTCTGCCTGTCGTGTGGCCAGACACGCCAGGGCATGCCGGTGAATGGATGCTTCCTCGTCGGCGGGGATGACCCGGACAGCCACGGCACTCTCCGGCGCCGAGATGACCGGCCGGTGCGACGCGTTGGCCGCAACGTCCAGTATGACGCCGAGCCAGCCCAAACCGGCGCACACGTCACGCCGGAATTCCGCGTCATGCTCTCCGATCCCGCCTGTGAACACGAGGCCGTCGATCCCCTGCAGGGTGGCGATCATGGCACCGGCCTGCTCCTGAAACCGCCGGACATACAGATCGAGCGCCTCGCGCACGGCGGGATCGTCGGACTGCCTGCGCAATTCGCGCATGTCGCTCGAGACACCGGAGACGCCGCGCAGGCCGGATTCGTGATAGAGAATGGCCTCGATCCGCTCGGGCGAGAGCTTTTCCTCGCGCATCATGTAAAGCAGCACGCCGGGATCGAGCGTGCCGCACCGCGTGCCCATGACCAGCCCGTCGAGCACCGAAAACCCCATGGTCGTGCCGATGCTCGCACCGGCGCGCATCGCGCACAGGCTGGCCCCGTTGCCGACATGCGCAACCAGAACACGCCCGCGCGCCAGATCCGGCGCATCGCGCGACAGGCGCCGGGCGATCTGTTCGTATGACAGGCCGTGAAACCCGTAGCGCCGCACACCGCGCGCACCGTAGTCGCGCGGCACAGCCAGACGCCGCGCCACGGGCGGCAGCGTGCGATGAAACGCCGTGTCGAAACAGGCGATCTGCGGCAGATCCGGATAGGCCGTGCGCAGTGCCTTGATCGGCCCCAGACAGGCGGGCTGGTGCAGGGGCGCGAACGGCGTAAGCGCCTCGAGGCGCTCGAGAACAGTGTCCGTGACCAGCAAAGGCCGCGCGAAATCCGGGCCGCCATGCACGACGCGGTGCCCCACGGCCTGAAGGTGTGCCAGGCCGACATGCTCGTCGAGCCACGCCATCATCGCCTTGATCGCCGCCAGATGCGGATCCATGCCCGCCTCCAGCGTCCAGCGCCGGTCGGCCAGGGTCTTGCCGCGCCCGTCCTTCGCCACAAGCACCGGCTGCGTCTCGATCCCCTGCAATTCGCCACTGGTCTGGCGGGCCCCGGTCGCATCGAACACGGCGAACTTGATGCTCGACGAGCCGGCATTGAACGTCAGGATCACGGCCATGTCGAAGGATCTCCCTGGCGCCATGTCACAACAGCGCACTTGTCGGACAGGTGCCCGAACGCAGGCACAGGACGATCGTCGCTTCGGCCCGACAGTCCCGCCGCAGCCAGGCTCCCTATGCGGGCATTGCGGCTCCGGATCGGTTTTCTATGCGCCTTCATGGATCATGACATTGACATGGATCATGCATGCCCTTCCTCCCGTCTCGCGAAATTCATGTCCGGCTGACAGAAACGTGAGACGCCTGCAGCACCTCCCCCGCGGAACGCCGGGAAATACGGCGTCTCCGTGCCACACCTGCGCCAGAGCGCAGGCCGCGCGGCGACATGATTTGAAAAGCCCCATGATCTTCTGGGAAGAAGGCGCCAAGGCCGGGACGGCAGCGCAAAGAACTTCGAGGATGCAACCACTCATGGTTCACGAACTTCGGATGCGGTGTCCCATGGCTCGATATTCGCGCGCAGACCCCCGTCACCCTTCGGGCCGTCGCCGGTGTTTCCACCTTCCGACGAAACAGAGCGACACATCGCGGGAACGGTGATGCCCGTAAAAACCTTTCGGGACGGCCCGGCTTCTTCAGGATGACACACGCGCCATCTTGTTCGACCGTATTGTGCAGGGGAGAGCCGCAACACCGATGACCACGACATTGCACTGGAGTGACATCACGCTGCGGCTCATGTCGGCGCTGGCAGCCGGAATACTCTACGGCCTGAATCGTGACGAGCACGGGCGCCCCGCCGGGTTGAGGACGACCACGCTGGTGTGTCTTGCCGCGTGCCTTGCCACGCTTCAGGCGAATTGGCTCCTCGGCACCATCGGCAAAAGGCCGGATTCCTTCGTCACGCTCGATCTGATGCGGCTGCCACTCGGTATTTTGTCGGGCATGGGCTTCATCGGCGGCGGCGCCATCCTGCGACGGGAGAACATGGTCCTCGGCGTGACGACGGCCGCGACGCTGTGGATCGTCACGGTTCTCGGTCTGTGTTTCGGCGGCGGCCAGATCGGGCTCGGCATTCTGGGAACGGTTCTCGGATTTGCCGTGCTGTGGGGGCTGAGCATCGTCTGACCCTGCCCCGTGGAATGCCCTCGTTTTTGGGTAAGGTCTGT
>NZ_BALE01000033.1 GCF_000963885.1 Tanticharoenia sakaeratensis NBRC 103193 | reverse complement strand
AAGTGTCACATCACCAACGAGTCAGCAGCTATGCCCTTTGGTATAACCGTTCCGGCGGCGCTTTCTGGCCCAAAGATCAGCTTGCTGCGGGTCGCAGCTATTCCTGATGAGTCAGGCATAGATATTGTTGTGTTGATCGTCGCAACTCTTATTTGCCCGACTCGGCGCCGAGTGGAATCAACCCAAAGAAAGCGTGTTACTCGCTTTGTTATATTGTTCTTTTACTTGCGTGTTTTAAAAATATATCCTCAATTTCTCTCGCAAGCTGGGCGCCCAGAATAACTCGAAACACTTTCTACCTACCAGAAAAGCGCCCCTCCGCCGCCGCGGATGGCGGACGTGAACGCAGGCGTTCGGCTGCCCAGATGTGATTTTCGAGAAAGATCGCGGCAGTGGTGATGTCGCCCTGAAGGATCGCCTCGTAGATCTGCTGATGATCGTGATTCGACCGCGGCGTCCAGTGTGCCGACCGTTCCATGGAAAAGACATGGCGAGAGTAGGCAAGCGTCAGGTCCGAAATCGACGCGATCAGCCGCGGCATTCCCGATAGCTCTGCAAGACGCACATGGAACGCGCGATTGGAGGCCTCCCACTCGCTCAGATCCCGGGCTGCGTATCCCGCCATCAAGGCTTCATCGAGCTGCGCAAGCTGCCTGCCGCCGGGCTGAACACGGACGTGACGCAGTGCCAGCACTTCCAGTGCGCTCCGCATCGCGACGATCTCGCGCTCGTCATGTGGTTCGATCGGCGCCACGCACAGCCCGCGGCGGGGCCTGCTGACCACGAGACGTTGTGCTTCCAGCCGGAGGAATGCTTCCCGAACCGGGGCCTGGCTTGCGTTGTATTCGAATGCCAGTGCGTCCTGACGAAGTCGCTCGCCGGGCGCCAGATCGCCGATGATGATGCGATGTGCCAGCGCGGCGGCAATGCGGTCGGCAACGGTTGGCTCTCTCATTATCGATAATCTATGGCCATTACGGGTGACGATCGGGTCATCTATCGCATATCACCGCCTTCAAATGAAGATTTTCCCAAAATTATCGATAAACCTGTGCACCGGGTGCCTGGTGGAGTTCGAAGGCGGTCATCGTGCGAGCGAAGTTGCCGGACGCAATGGGACGGCCGTTGGCCGATCGGGCAGGGGAGCGTTGGCCCCTCATCGGACAAGGCTAGGGACCGCACGTAGGTTTTGTTACGGCGTGGGCGTCGCCTGTCTGTTCGGCGCGCCAGTTGCGGCTCTGGCCACGGAGGCTTCGACCAAGGCGCATGTCGAACATCATGTCGTGAAAGCGAAGTCCGCGACCCGGCGCGCTCGCCAGTCGGGTGGCAGTGAAGACGTGGTGAGCGCAACAGCGATCGCAGCTCACCAGATGCGGCGAGTCACGGATCTTGCCCAGTTCGCTCCAGGCGTGAACCTGGCAGGATCCTATGGCGGCCAGGAGCAGACACTGTCGATCCGCGGCCTGTCGCAGCAGGATTTTTCGCCCATCGCGGAAAGTCCGAACGCATTTTATCTGGATGGGGCCTATGTCGTCGGCGCGAATGCCGCCAGCATCGCGCTGTTCGACACGGCCGACATTGCGGTGCGCATGGGACCGCAGGGCACGGATGGCGGTCGAAACGCACTGGGCGGCTCGGTAGCCGTGGCAAGCCGCGCACCGACGCTGGCGCCGGAAGGTTATGTATCGGTCGGCCATGGATCGTTCGACGACACGCGCGTGGAAGCGGCCTATGGGGGCTCGATTTTACGGGCCGTGAGCGCCCGTCTTGCGGGCTACTGGGAACGCAACGGCGCGGTGTGGCGCAACCTCGATCCAGCCGGGCAGGATCTCGGGGCCTCACAATCATATGGTCTGCGCGCGGCCTTCGACGTGCATCCCGGTGGTGCGTTTCGCACACGCATCACAGCGATCTATACGCGGGCTTTCTCTTCCTGGGGGCCTTATCTGTCGCTTTCGACGCGCAACGTGCTCTCGCCAAGCGGCGCATTGCTGAATTCCGTCGTCGTCAGTCAGCCGACCCTGCTTGGCACTAAGCCGAGTTCCGCGCAGGCGCTTGAGATGAACTCGGATGCAGCCCGCGATCGAGGTGACCACGTTTCGCTCTATGGTGCGGTCGCGGATTCTCATTATGACCTGCACGGTCTCGATCTTCGCTGGCTGTCGAGTGCGATCTGGCAGAACCAGCGCCTGCAGATCGACGCGGACGCAACGCCTGTCGCGTTCTTCAATTCCAATACGCCGGGTGCTTCGCGCACCGTGACAGAAGAGTTGAGCCTGGGCCGCTCGGCCGGACGACTGCGCTGGCGCGCTGGCGTTTACGAGGTCAATACCGACGTTCAGGTCTCGCCGGACAGCGAAATGATCCTGCCATACCGTATCGACAGCGCATACGGATTGTCGACGAACGGCATCGCCGGTTTCGCCAATGGCGCCTATGCGTTTACCAGAACGCTGACGCTGAACGCGGGCATCCGGCTGACCGATGATCGCAAGCAATTCACCTATCGCTCGGATCTGTTCACGGCAGGGGGCGCCTCGCTCGGTCCGGCACGGGGATCGTATCGCGGCACGATCAATGATCTGATGCCGACAGGCGAAATCCGGCTCGACTGGCACATACGCCCCGATACGCTTCTGTATGCAGGCTTTGCGCGCGGCGCGCAGTCAGGCGGCTTCAATGCGCCGTTCGCTGGCGGGACGACCTATCCCGACAGCCAGATTCCCTATCACGACGAAGCCGTGAACGCGTGGGAGATCGGGGCGAAACAGTCGCTTCTGCACGATCGCTTGAATCTGAAAGGCGCCCTGTTCTACGAGGACTTTCCGTCCCTGCAGGTATTCCGACTGATCCGCTTCACCGGCAGTCAGGTGACAAACAATCCCGCGACGTTCAAGGGAGGAGAGGTCTCCGCAGACTGGCATCCGGACCGGCATTGGAGTTTGCAGGCCACAGGCTCGTATGTTGACGCACAGGTGTTCGACAACATCATCACCGGTCTGAGCTATACGCGCCGGCCGCCCTATACGTCGAAATTCCATGCAAGCGGCATGATCCGTTACGCGTGGCCTGCGTTTGGCGGCACGGCGGCACTGGAGGCCGGCGCGGCCTACACGTCGACCTATTATCTGTCTCTCACGAATTTCGACGCGACGCGCGTGCGTGGCTATGTGCTGACGTCGGCAACGGCATCGTGGCAGGGTCGGCACGGGCTGAAGCTCGCCATCAATGGCCAGAATCTTGGCGACGTGCGCTACGAAAGTGTGGGCTTCGACCTGTCGGGCCTGTGCGGGTGTTCCCAGATTGCATACGGACCGCCGCGCTGGGTAATGGGGACCGTGTCGCAGACCTTCTGAAGGGTCTGCACGGCGCATTGCGTCCTGCCCGAAGCTGATGCTGTTCAGGCGTGCACACTCATGTCGAGATGCGCGAACGGGCAAGAACGAGGAACAGCACACCCGTGCCGACCAACCCTGCGACCCATGAAAGGTCGATGCCGCCCAGCGCGAAAGCCAGCGGTCCAGTATAAAGCGGATTGGCGATCAGGGGCACCTGAATAAGGACACCTGCGACGTAGGCGCAGCAGGCGCGCCAGTCGATCAGGCCATAGCGGCCGCCATCGGGTGCGAAGAACGCGTCCACGTCATAATGGCCGTGCCGAACCAGGTAATAGTCTGCGAGATTTATGGCCGTCCACGGCACCATCATCGTCATGAGGATCGCCAGCATCGACGTGTAGCTGTCGAGGAAGTCGCGCGACATCGCGGCGCCGGCGAGTGTGGTCGCGGCCGCTATGACGAGCGTCAGGCTGATCCGGCTGCCGGCGCCGAAACGTGCCTTTGGCCGGAACGTCTGCGCAACACCGATCGCACACAGGGCACCACAATACAGGCACATCGCATTTGCCGTCATAAGGCCGGGCATCAGCAACGCGAGGCCCGCGTGTCCGAGGCCACCTGCGTGCAGCAGGTAATCGGTGGCGTCTCGGATGCCGGATGCACCGATCAGGGCGCCGAGGATCATCGCCAGCATCGATCCGGCGACGCTCCCGCCATAGGTTGCGGTGAACGCATGCCGCGACCCCTGGGACCCGGTCGGGAGGTATCGCGCATAATCAGAAACAAACGGTGCGTAGGCGAGCTGCCAGACCGCGGAGATGGACAATGCCCCGACAAAGCCTGCGACCGACCAGTGCCCTGTCGTCCAGAGGGTCGGCGACAGCCACAGTGGCATCGTCGCGATCGCCAGCGCGACAAAGCCGATTGCGCCGGTAACCGTCGCAAACCGGTTCGCGGCGTGGATCAGGCGATAGCCGAACACTGCAGGCACGGCGCTGAAGCCGACCATGGCCGCGATCCCGCCCCCATGGCCGAGGAACGGTGCGATCCGGGCACATGCTGTCCCGCCGAGCGCCAGATTCGATGCGGCGAACCCGCCATACATGATGACGACCAGGATCATGATGGCGGCAGCGCCCCAGAGTCCGAACTGGCCCCGGCTCTGCACCATCTGCGGCACGCCCAGCGTCGGACCCTGGGCCGCGTGCAGCGCCATGAAGATGCCGCCCGCAAGATTGCCGCAGGCGATCGCCAGCAGGGAAGCCGCGAAGCCCAGATGGAAGATCGCGGGGCCGAGCGTGCCTGTCACGACTGTCAGGATCATCACGTTCGCACCGAACCAGACGGTAAAAAGATCGCGCGCACGGCCGTGACGAGCGTCGTGCGGGATGGGGCCGATCGTGTGGTGTTCGATCGTGGCAGCGGTGTCGGACAGGGTTTTGCTCCGAAGGCGGCAAGGAAAGGCGAGGGCAGTATAACCGGATTCGCAACGTTTGCGTTGCGGGTTGCGGATCGCGGGCGATGTGGGGCACGACGGAGGCTGCAACGGACGGGGACAGGCCGATGACGAACGACACCACGCACGCGCCCATCGACGGCGTCATTTTTGACATGGACGGGCTTCTGCTCGATTCCGAGACGCTGGCCATGGAGGCCATGGAAGCCGCCGGCCGATCCATGGGCTACGATATGCCGCTGTCGTTCTGCCGTCGGATGATCGGCATTCCGGCCGATCAGTGCCGCCAGCTCGTGCGCGACACGTTCGGCGAGGACGCGCCGGTCGAAGGACTGTTCGAGGCACAGGAGGTCGCCCTGCGTGCGATGGTGGATGCCGGGCGTCTGGTGACGAAGGAAGGCGTCGTGCCGCTTCTCGACTATCTCGATGCCGAAAGGATGCCGCGCGCGATTGCGACATCCTCGAGCCGCTACCGTGCCGATCATCACTTGGGCCTGGTTGGCCTGCTGGAACGGTTCGACGTCATCGTGACCCGCGATGACGTGACAAGGGGCAAGCCGGACCCGGAGCCGTATCTGCTGGCGGCCTCGAAGATTGGCGTTGCACCGGCGCAGTGTCTGGCGCTGGAGGATTCACCCAGTGGCGCGCGGGCCGCGCAGGCGGCCGCCATTCGCACGATCGTCGTCCCCGACCTGATCTCGGCTCCGGACGACGTGCGTGCCCGCGCGCTTTTCGTGCTCGACGATCTGCACGGCGCGCTCGACTATCTCAAGGACGTGCGCGCCCGCGCACGATAATTCAGCCAGCCAGATGGCGCGCGAACACGGTGTTGGCCGGTTCGTGCGCCATGGCCTGCAGCAGGCTTGCGATGTCCTGAACACGTGTTGTGTGATCCGGCAGCGGCGGGCCGAATACCTCTTCCATGGCAAGGAACGCTTCCGCCTGCGCGACATGGTCGTCCCGCGCATCCGCGCAGATGGCGCACAGGCGCGCGAGCCGGGGATCTTCCAGCGGGAGGTCAAGCGCATCGCGCTCGTGCAGGATCAGCCAGCGGATCCAGCATGCGATCAGGAATGTCGCATCCGTGACCGGCCGTCCGACCGCGAGGTTCTCACGCATCGGTTCCACCACGCGGCTTGCCATCTTGGCGGAGCCGTTGCGCCCGATCCGTCCCATCCGGTGCACGATTGACGGATTGCGGAACCGCACCATCAAATCGTGTGTATACGTATCAAGCGCCTCGGGCGAAAAGGCGACGCCGATCGACTGTTCCCGCCGCATGAAGCGCCCTGTGATAGGTCCGATGACCGGATGGTTGGCTGCTTCGGCAACCGTGTCGCATCCGGCGAGGGCACCGGCATAGGCAAGGAGCATGTGCGTGCCGTTGAGCATCCTGAGCTTGGCAGTCTCGAACGGCGTCACGTCGGCCACAAAGCGGGCCCCTGCAGCCTCCCACAGCGGACGAGGGCCATCGAAATCCTCGATGACCCATTGGAACCATGGCTCCGAGGCGACGGGCGCAAGGTCGACGATCCCTCCGAGCGCTGTCCGCGCGTCGGTCAGTTCTTCCGGTTTCGTCGCCGGCACGATCCGATCGACCATCGTGGTCGGAAAGCGGACAGTCTGTGCAATCCAGTCGGCAAGCCCGTCGTCGCCGCCAAGGCGTGCGAAATCGCAGACGGCCTGCATCAGCACAGCACCATTGTGCGGCAGATTGTCACAGCACAGGATGGTCGGAGGCGTGGTTTCCTGAGCCCGGACCAGGGCCAGGCCTTTCGCCAGGGCTCCGACGGCGCTGCGTGGCCGTCTTGCACCGAGATCCGCGCGAATCGCGGGGTTTTCCGGATCCAGCCGGCCATCCGCCGTCAGATAATAGCCGCTGGTCGTCACGGTCAGTGTCACGATCCGAGTCTGAGGAGCGGCAATGCGCGCGGGCAGACCGATCTCGTCCTGTCCCGCGAAAAACGTGTCCGTCAGGCCGCCGATGACGACCGCATCTGTCCGGTCAGGTTCGCGATGCAGGAGGGTGAAAAGACCATCCTGCGCGGTCAGTCGATCGGTAAGATCGGCCGAGCGCATGCCGGCGGATGCGATGCCCCATTTCAGGCCTGCCTCGCCTTCCGCCGCGATGGCGGCATGCGTTGCGGCAACCTGATGGGCGCGGTGGAAATTGCCACATCCCAGGTGCACGATCCCGGTGCGCAATGCACCGACGTCAAAGGGCGGTATGCGGACCGTATCGGGAATGTCGCGCAGCGTCGCACGTGACAACAGGCGTGAAGCAGAGACAGGTCCGGATAACGGCATTGGAAACTTTCGTGGCTGTTTTCAGGATGACCCATCCCTAAACCGCGACATGCCCCATACGTCCCACCAATTATGCGTCACTCCACACGTTGTGAACACCGCGCCCCTCTGCCTGCTCCTCAGGCAGGGACTTCCTCCGGGGCTCGTGTCATGATCGACGCGCCGTGATCGGCATCGAGACGGAAGATTTCGACGTGGGCATCGAGTTCCGTCGCATCGGTCGCCAGCGCGTAGCTCGCCTCTGTCGTCTCGTCGACATGGCGTGCATTCTGTTGGGTGACACGATCCATATCCGCGACGCCGCTGTTGACCTGATCGAGGCTCGTGGCCTGCTCATGGGCCGATACCGCGATCTGCGTCACGGTTGCGTCGATCTCGCCGACCTGACTGGCGATCGTCTTCAGTGTATCGCCGGTTTGTCCGACGAACGAGACACCCTGGGCCACGGCGTCATTCGCGGAGATCACAAGTGCCTTGACCTCCCGGGCCGCTTCGGCGGACCGGCCCGCTAGAGCACGGACCTCGGAAGCGACAACGGCGAAGCCGCGCCCTGCTTCCCCCGCACGCGCCGCTTCGATTCCAGCATTGAGAGCCAGGAGATTGGTCTGGAAGGAGATGTCGTCGATGACGCCGATGAAGCGATTGATTGCCTGTGATGATTCTTCGATACGTCTCATGGCATCGATGGTCTTGCCGACGATCGCGCCCGAGCGCGCGGCATCACCACCTGCCATGTTAACGATGTCGCGGGCACCCTGCGCACTTTTGGCCATGCTGCGGACACCGGCCGTGACCGTGTCGACCGACTGCGCCGTGTTCCGCAGGGCCGCTGCCTGCTGTGTCGTGCGGTTCGACAGGTCGCATGTCGTGGCGCGCTGTTGTTCGGCACGGTTGAGAATGGATGCGGACCGCACCTTCACCTGGCGCAGGGTTGCGCGGAGCCGCGAGACAGCGTCGTTGAAATCGCGGCGGACGGGTTCCAGCTCCGGAGTGAGGGGGTGGTCGAGTTCCCGGCTGAGATCGCCCGACGCCAGAGCGCTCAGCGCCGCGCCGATCTGCATGACGGCCGAAACGCGCGGTGTCACATCGGTTGCGAATTTCACGATCTTGACGACCGCGCCCGTGTGGTCGCGGATCGGGTTATAGGATCCCTGGATCCATATCCTGCGCCCGTTCCTGCTGACACGCTCGAACTCGCCATTGCGAAATGCACCGTCCCGCAGCGCATCCCACAAGGCGAGATAGGACGCCGTCGCAGCCATTCCGGCCGGCATGAACATGGCGTGTTTCTTGCCGAGAATTTCCTCAAGGCGATAACCGGATGCCTTGAGGAAATTCTCGTTGGCATCCAGAATCGTGCTGTCGGGTGCGAATTCGATGACAGCCTGCGACTTGTCCAGCGCCGCAATCTTGCAGCTGTAGTCATCATTCGTCAGCCGAAGGCTGGCATCGGCCCATTCCACGACATAACCGCGCCGCGCCGCCGGCGCGCCCAGTGGGGACACGTGAAGATCGAAGCGGCGGTTCGCGACCGCAATCGTCGCCCGATGGGGTCTGTCCAGCCTGCTCAGCATCATGCGCTGATGCTGGGGCGCCTTGTGGAAAACGTCGATCGAGCGGCCGATCAGCTGATCGGCATCGAAATCGGGAAATTCCTTGCGAAGTGCGGCTTCGGCGGACCGAAGAAAACCCAGCAGCGAGGGATTGAGGTAGCGGATGACGAAATTCGCATCCGCGATCATGACGTTGCCGCTCAGAACATCGAGCGCCCCGATTTTCAGGGAGGAAATCTCGTGACGCAGGCGGGGTCGGAACATTGTAAATCGCGGCCTTCAGACTATGTCGCGACCAGTCCTATCCGGAATTTCCTTATAAAAGGTTACTGCGCGACCTCAGCGCGATGAGATGGCGCGTCCCATGCGCCGTTCCGCCCACCGTGCCAGCCGGACGAACGGCAGCCCGAGAACCAGGTAGGCTGCCCCTACCATCAGTCCGGGGCCCAGATAATCGTAATACGTGGCCGACAGACGCACGTAGGTTTCCGACAGTTCCGTCAGGGTGATGACGCTGACCAGCGACGAATCCTTGAGCAGAGAGATGAAGTCGTTGGTCATGACCGGAACCACGATGCGAAAGGCCTGCGGCACGATGACTAGGCGCAACGCCTGCCGATGCGTGAGATTGAGCGCGATGGCGGCTTCCATCTGGCCACGCGCAACGGATGTCAGGCCGGCGCGGTAATTTTCGGCCTCATATGCCGCGTAGTTCAGCCCGAGGGCTATGACGCCTGCAACGAACGGCGAGAGGCGCACGCCGAGGGACGGCAGGCCATAGAAGATGAACAGCACCTGGATCAGCAGTGGCGTGCCGCGCACCACCTCCACATAAAGCGTGCCGGCCCAGACCACGGGCTTTGGTCCATAGGCGCGCATCAGAGCCAGCAGGAGGCCAAGTGCCACCGCCAGCACCATGGCCAGCGCGGAGACCGCAAGCGTCAGCCAGGCGCCGTGCAGGATCAGAGGAATGAAGCCGACATAGCGGTCGAGCTTCATCCGCCATCCGACACGGGGCGCGAGTGCTGCGCGATAGGCATCCCACGCGCTCGGCGTGACGGCAGGGGTGCTGTGGTCTCCCGTCTCGTTCGCCATCTGCGGCGTCCACAGGCCCCAGCGCGCAAGAATGCGATGCAGGGTTCCGTCCGCGATCAGTCCGGCCAGCGCGGCATCCACGCGATCATGCAGGGCGTGATTGCCCGGGGCAAAGGCAATGCCATAGGCGATACGACCGATCGGCGCGCCGACAACCTTCAGATCGTCCTGCGTCTGGCCATAATATTGTGCGATCGGCCCATCGAGCAGGATGGCGTCCAGCCGCCCATCGCGCAGGTCGGAATACGCGTTGGTCTCCTCTTCGTAGGATCGAAGGGTGATCGACGGATCGTGACGGAGCATGCGCTCGGCCAGCGTATCCTTGATCGTGCCGACGACATGGCCATGCAGCTTTTCCAGCGTGTCATAATCGGGTTCGTCACGCCGCAGGGTGATGCGTTCGGCGGTTACGTAGTACGGGCGCGAAAACAGCACGGCTTCCGCGTGCTCCGGCGTCATTTCGATGCCGTCCAGCACCATGCCGTACAGCCCGCGCTGCAGACCTGGGATCAACCCGTCCCAATCGTTCTGAATGAACCGGGGCGTCATGCCGAAGCGGCGGCTCAACGCCTGCACGATCTCGTATTCGAAGCCGGTCAGCCGGTTCTGGTCGGCAGGATCATGGAACACGTACGGCACGTTGGCCTGTCCGTCGGAGGCCCAGGACAGCGTGCCGTCAGCATGTGCAGGAAGGACCGCGAGCAGCATGGCCATGGCGCAAAGCCTTGGCCAGTGCCGTATGTTTCGTGTTCCGAGGCCTTGAAGCAGAGTCCGCAAGGTTGCAATCAGGGTTCGAAAATTTCCCAAGATGGGCGAACGACATCGAGCGCCGTGACGCATGCACCGCCCGGCTGCGGTACTGCGCGTGGCACTCGCATGCAGCGCGCGTCTCAAGCAGAACCGCGCCATCAAAGAACCGACCGCAGGAAGCGCCGTGTGCGCTCGTCGGACGGATGAGCGAACATCACATCAGGGTCGCCTTCTTCGACAACCCGACCGTGATCGAGAAACAGCACCCGGTCGGACGCCGCGCGCGCGAAACGCATGTCGTGCGTGACTACGATCTGAGTCATGCCGTCATGATCGAGCTGGCGCATCACGGCGAGAACCTCTTCCGCGACTTCCGGATCCAGCGCCGAGGTCGGCTCGTCATACAGCATCACGGCCGGCTTCATCGCGAGCGCGCGGGCGATCGCGGCCCGCTGCTGCTGTCCGCCCGACAGCGTCAGCGGATAGCGATCGGCCGTGCCCTTCAGCCCGACCTTGTCCAACAAATCGCGCGCGACCTCGGTCGCCTGCGCGCGCGGCACGTTTTTTACGGCAAGGGGCGCCATGATGACATTCTCCAGCACCGTGCGGTGCGGGAACAGATTGAACGACTGGAACACCATGCCGACATGGGCCCGCAGACGATGTGCCTGCGCTTCGTCCGCGCGGGTCCAGCGTTTCTGTGGTCCATCGCGATCGATCTCGACGCCCTCGATCCGGATCATGCCGCGATCGGGCTGTTCCAGCAGGTTCAGGCAGCGCAGGAACGTGGACTTGCCGCAGCCGGACGGGCCGATGATCGAGACCAGCTCGCCACGTTCCACGTCCAGCGACACGCCGGACAGAACCTCATGGGCACCGAACGCCTTGGCAATCCCGCGTGCCTCCAGCACGCGGTCGGGCGCGGTCGGCTCAGGCAGCTTCGGTCATCCCGCGCAGGACGTAGGGAAGGATGCCGCCGTTGCGGTAGTAGCCGACCTCGTCGACCGTATCGACACGGCACAGCAGGTCGCAGGTCCGGGTCGTGCCGTCGGTGCGCGTGATCGTCATGGTGAGCGTGCAACGCGGGGTCAGCGTCTCCAGGCCGCCGATCGAGATCGTCTCCGTGCCGTCGAGGCCCAGCGTCCTGCGCGTCACGCCCTCGGGGAAGGTCAGCGGCAGGACGCCCATGCCCACGAGGTTGGAGCGGTGGATACGCTCGAAGCTCTCGGCAATCACGGCCTTGACGCCGAGCAGCCGCGTGCCCTTTGCCGCCCAGTCGCGCGAGGAACCCATGCCGTATTCGCGACCGCCGAAGATCACCAGAGGCATGCCTTCCGCGCCATAGCGCATCGCGACATCATAGATCGATGCCTGCGCGCCATCCGGATAATGAACCGAAACGCCGCCCTCGGTGCCCGGGCACATCTCGTTGCGAATGCGGATGTTGGCGAACGTGCCGCGTACCATCACCCGGTCGTTTCCGCGCCGCGCGCCGTAGGAGTTAAAGTCGCGTGTCGCGATCTGGTGCTCCGACAGGAACGTGCCGGCCGGCGAACTGGGCTTGATCGCACCGGCGGGCGAGATGTGGTCGGTCGTGATGTTGTCGCCCAGCAAGGCGAGGATGCGCGCACCCTCGATATCGGTAACGGGGGCGGGCTCCGGCGTGATGCCCTCGAAATAGGGCGGGTTCTGGATGTAGGTGGAGCCGGGACGCCAGTCGTACGTTTCGGAGGCGGCGGCGATATCCAGCGCCTGCCATTCCGCGGTCCCGCGCGAAATCTGCCCGTAACGTTCGATGAAGGCTTCACGCGTCACGGCTGAGCCCACGAGTTCGGCGATCTCGGCGTTGGTCGGCCAGATATCGCGCAGATAGACCGGCTGTCCATCGGGCCCTTCACCCAGAGGGGCGGTCGCGATGTCGGCCCGGATCGTGCCGAGCAGCGCGTAGGCCACGACCAGCGGCGGGCTCGCCAGATAGTTCGCCCGCACGTTGGGCGAGATCCGCCCCTCGAAATTGCGGTTGCCCGACAGGACCGACACGGCCACCAGATCGTTGCCCTCGATCGCCGCGACCAGATCGTCTGCGAGCGGCCCCGAGTTGCCGATGCAGGTCGTGCACCCGTAACCGACCGTCGTGAAACCCAGCGCATCGAGATCGGCCGACAGCCCGGCGCGATCGAGATAATCGGTCACGACCTGGCTGCCCGGCGCGAGCGACGTCTTCACCCAGGGCTTGGGCGTCAGGCCGAGCGCGCGCGCCTTGCGGGCCACCAGACCCGCCGCGATCAGAACCGCCGGATTGGACGTATTGGTACACGAGGTGATCGCAGCGATCACCACGGCCCCGTGGCCGAGCTGGAAATTGCGGACGGGCACGGATTTGTGCGCGTTCTCCGGCTTCACACCGAGGCCCGAGATCAGGTCGCGTTCGAAGGATGCGGCCGCGGAGCCCAGTGCCACGCGATCCTGCGGGCGCTTCGGTCCGGCCAGCGACGGCTCGATGGTGGAGAGGTCCAGCGACAGCGTGTCGGTGAACATCGGCTCCGGGCTGTCGCTGCTGCGGAACATGCCCTGCGCGCGCAGATAGGCTTCCGTCAGCGCGATCCGGTGCGGGTCGCGGCCGGTCTGGCGCAGATAGGCAAGTGTTGCGTCATCGACCGGGAAGAAACCGCAGGTCGCACCATATTCCGGCGCCATATTGGCAATGGTCGCCCGGTCGGCGACCGGCAGATGATCCAGTGCCGGACCATAGAATTCGACGAACTTGCCGACGACGCCGCGTGCGCGGAGCATCTGCGTGATCGTCAGCACAAGGTCGGTGGCGGTCGCGCCTTCCGGCAGCCGGCCTTCCAGACGGAAGCCGATCACGTCGGGGATCAGCATCGCGATCGGCTGGCCAAGCATGGCGGCTTCGGCCTCGATCCCGCCGACGCCCCAGCCGAGCACGCCCATGCCGTTCACCATCGTAGTGTGGCTGTCGGTGCCGTACAGCGTGTCGGGGTAGGCGTAGTTCGTGCCGTCGATCGTGGCGGTCCAGACGGCCTGGGCCAGATATTCCAGATTGACCTGATGACAGATGCCCGCACCCGGCGGCACGACGCGGAAATTCTCGAACGCCTCCTGGCCCCAGCGCAGGAAGGCATAGCGCTCGGCGTTGCGGGCGAATTCGATCTCGACGTTGCGGGCCAGCGCGTCCTTGGTGCCCGAGACGTCCACCATTACCGAATGATCGATGACGAGATCGACCGGCACGAGCGGATTGACGCGCTCGGGCACGCCACCGAGCGCCTTGATGCCGTCGCGCATCGCAGCCAGGTCGACCACCGCCGGAACCCCGGTGAAATCCTGCATCAGGATGCGTGCGGGCTTGAACGGCACCTCGCGGTCGGAATGGGCGGATGCCAGCCAGCCCGCAATCGCCTGCGCGTCATCGGGGGTATAGCTGACGCCGTCCTCGAACCGCAGCACGTTCTCCAGCAACACCTTGAGGCTGACCGGCAGGCGCGCAACATCCCCGATCGCGGCTTGCGCGGCGGGGATCGAGAAATAGCGATAGTCGCACCCCTCGACGGTCAGCGTGCGGGCGGTCCCCAGGCTGTCATGTCCGATTGCCTTCACCGTCCGTCTCTCCCTTATTCCATACCGCGCGCCGCATCTCCGCCCTGCAAGGAGCGCGGGGTGGCACATGTTTCCTCCCCTCTATACAAACAGCGCCGAGCCCGCGACCAGAGGGGAGTTCACTCGTAACGTGATTGACGACGCACAAGGTTTGATCGTCCGGGACCTGATCGTCATCCGGAACGACCGTCTCGTGCTCGATGGCGTGTCGTTTGCCCTGGCTCCGGGGGCTGCCCTGATGCTCACCGGACCGAACGGCGCCGGCAAATCGACGCTGCTCCGGGTGCTGGCGGGGCTGCGCCGTGCCGATTCGGGCACGATCCTCTGGAACGGCGCGCCGGTCACCGATCCTGTCGCGCAGGGAACGCTGGTTGCCTATCTCGGCCATCGCGACGCGCTCAAGCCCGGCCTGACCTTGCGCGAGAATCTGACCCTCGCATCCGAAGCCTTCGGGCAGTCTCCCGATGCGGCGATCGCCGCGCTCGGACTTGCGGAACTTGCGGACCTGCCGGCCCGGATGCTTTCCGCCGGTCAGTCCCGCCGGGCGGCGCTCGCCCGGACCATCCTGCGGCAAAGTCCGCTCTGGCTGCTGGACGAACCGAGCCTCGGGCTGGATACGGCCTCGATCGCGCGGCTGGGCGACGTTCTGGCGGCTCATCGTGCCCAGGGCGGCATCGTGATCGCGACGACCCATGTCGATCTCCCGCTGCCGGGCTGCGAGACGCTTGCGTTGCGTGCGCCGGATTTCACGAAGACGGTGCCGGGCGGGCTTGCGGCACCGGATGCCGCCCGCGCCCCGGAGGACTGGTTTTGAACGCACACACCCGCACCGGCGCGCCGTTGCCGCAACAGGGGCAGGCGCTGCGCCCGGCCGTTCGCTTCGGCGCGGCACTGTCAGCGCTGCTCGCACGCGACCTGCGGCTGGCATGGCGTCACGGGGCGGATACGCTGGCGGCCCTTCTGTTCTTCATCCTCGCAGGTTCGCTGTTCCCGCTGGCGCTCGGCCCGTCGCCCGATCTTCTGCGGAAGATGGCGCCCGGCATTGTCTGGGTCTGCGCGCTGCTGGCCAGTCTCCTGCCGCTCGACCGTCTGTTCGGCGCGGAACTCGAGGATGGGGCACTGGATCAGCTCTTGCTGCTCGGGCTGCCGCCCTCGGTCGTCGCCATGACCAAGATCGCAAGTCATTGGCTGACCACGGGTCTGCCGTTGCTGGTTGCCGCCACACCGCTTGCGCTCATGCTCGACATGCGTGGCGCCGACCTGCCGGTGTTGCTGGTGGGGCTGGCTCTGGGGACGCCGTGCCTGTCGCTGCTTGGCGGTCTCGCATCCGCGATCGTCCTTGGTGCCCGGCGCGGCGGTGTGCTGCTGCCGCTTCTGGTGCTGCCGCTGGCGACGCCTGTGCTGATCTTCGGCGCACTTGCCGTCGATCAGGCGCGGCTCGGCCTGACATACGGGGCGGACCTCGACCTGCTCGGAGCGTTTCTCGCGGCCTGCCTGACCTTGTGTCCGCTGGCAGCGGGCGCGGGACTGAGAGCGGCTGTCGCGTAAATCTCTGGCAAACGCCAGAATTTCACATCGTCAAACATGGCACTCGTTGCCAATCCGATACACGGCGGCATAATGCTGCTCCATGAATTCGACCGATGATGCCCTGATCCTTCCCGCACTCCCGGCACGCGTCTGGGACGCGGGGACGGCATCCGGCCCTGTCGTTCTTCCGCCCGGTCGCTACGAACTCGGTGTCGTGACGCTGGCCCAAAACGGCCTTGAAGTCCGGGCCGACGTGCCGGGCACGGTCCTGCTGTGCGGCTGGATCACCGTCACGGGCTCGGTGAAATTCTCCGACCTTCAGTTCTCCGGCGAAGGTATTTCGGCGGAGGACGCGGCACTGATCCAGGTCGAAGGTAGTGGATCGGTCGCTGTCGAACGGTGCACGTTCGATGAGGCGGCGCTGAATCATGTTGTCGTGTCGAACGGCGGGACATGTCACATCGCGGACAGCACGTTCCGCAATCAGGCAGAAGACGTGTTCCTGTGGGCCGGGGGCGCCGGAACCAGGCTGGTCGTCGCGAACAGCACGATTGTGGGGAGCGGCCAGGCCGTATCGGTTA
The DNA here is from genome assembly GCF_000963885.1 of Tanticharoenia sakaeratensis NBRC 103193. GTDB lineage: Bacteria > Pseudomonadota > Alphaproteobacteria > Acetobacterales > Acetobacteraceae > Tanticharoenia > Tanticharoenia sakaeratensis. The sequence goes on along the minus strand of NZ_BALE01000033.1, from coordinate 17,073 downwards.
ACGCGCAGGCCCGCCTTGAGATGTCCGGCTGCACGATCTCGGGCGGCACGGCAGGCTATGCCGCGATCGGCGCGGATAATGGCGCCTCGGTCAGCCTGATCGACTGCAAGCTGCATGATCTGGCCGATGGGGCGCTCTCGCTGCGCACAGGCGCCACGGGCGAAGTCGCGCAATGCAGCATCGAACGCAGCGCCCGGTTCGCCATGGCGTGCGAGACGGCCGACACGCGGTTAAGCGTGCGGAACACGACAATCCGGACTTCGGCCCAAATCGCTCTGGTTCACGATCATGCGGTCCTCGAGATGGCGGATTGCGACCTGTCCGGCGCGGAAGTTGAAGACGGCGCCGCAATCAGGGCCACGGCCGGGTCCATGCTCAGGCTCTCGAATTGCCGCGCGCATGATCTGCGCAGCATTGCCGTATCGATCGTGGATGCGACGGGCGAGATCACCGGAGGGTGCATCGGAGGCGGCGAGGGTTCACGCCCGACAATCGCCCTGGTGTGCGTGGGCGAGACAGGCCGCCTGACAGCGAACGGCACTCATGTGTGCGACACGGACCGGTTTGCCGCCGCGGCAAACGGCGCAACGCTCTCCCTCGCGGCCTGTGTATTCGTCGACGCGGCGTCCAGCAGTCACGCAATTCTGGTTCACAAGGGTGCTGTCATCACGCTCTCTGACTGTACGCTTGAGAGGATGGCCGGCAGCGTCATCATGGCCGCGACGCACGGGCGCGCCACTGTCACTTCGGGAACGATACAGGGATGGCCGCCCACAGTCGCGGCATTCCGGGCCACCGAAAATGGCACGCAGATTGCTGTTCATGGTGTCGTGCTTCGTGAGGACAGCCTGATCGGCCATGTCGATACGGGTGCCAGTCTCGCGTTTCATGGATGCGACATTTCAGGTCCTGCGCTCTCGGACCCTGCGATCAGGGTTGCGAAAGGGGCGTCCGTCCGGCTTGCAGACTGCACTGTCCATGATCTTGGCAGCAACGCGGTTGAGGTCGGAGACGCCGGGACCTGCATGATCGAAGGCGGCGCATTCCGCGCCGTATCGAACGGGCCGATCGTCCAGGCCGCGGGCGCCGGCACCAGGCTTTCGGTCGCGGATGCCCGGGTCGAATGCGAGGACGCAGGCTTCCATGTAACGGATCAGGCGTCCGCGACGCTGACGGCGTGTGAGTTCAGCGGTGCAAAGCCGAACTGCGCGAGCCTGCAGGTTATGAGGGGCGCGCAGGCGGCACTGATCGACTGCGTGATGCGTGATGCCAGCGGCGTCTGGGTTGCGGAGGCTTCCACCTGTTCCGTGGAGCGAGGCACGTTCGGACACATTGTGTCGCAGGGCGCCGTTCGCGCGCGGGGTGCTGATACGCGTGTGACCCTCAAGCAGGTTCAGTTTACAGAATGCCGGAGGGCACTGGATGTCGGTCAGACAGCAAGGCTCGAGGTCGACGGGTGCGATTTTTCCGGCGGGGCCGCCGATTGCGCCCTGGTGCGGGTTTACGAAAACGGGCGCCTGGCGCTGTCGAACTGCCATCTGCATAAGACAGCGGCTATCGCGCTATGGACGGTCTCCGGGGGCATAAGTGAAATCGAGAATTGCCGCTTTGTCGACAACCTGGTGGCCACCGCTTGGCATTGCGAAGGTGAAGGCACGTCTCTTATTGCCCGCAAAACCGCAATCAGTGGCGGACGCCAGCCGCTTTTCGTGACATCCGGAGCCAGAGCCGAACTTCATGGCTGTGATATTTCCGAGTGCCAGAACGAGTATCCGGCCCTGTATGTCAAAAAGGGCGGTCACCTGCTTGTTGCCGATTGTCGTGTTCATAATATGGACTACACTCCGGTTTATGCGGACAACGGCGGCGTGATCGAAATTGCCCGTAGCACGATCGAGCATTTTACAGACGCACCCGGACTGAAATGCGATGGAGACGGCACGCGGATCACTGCGTCCGAGACAACCGTGCGCGATGGTCGCAGCGCGGCATTCGCATGGAACAAGGCAAAAATCAGCCTTGTGCGCTGCGACCTTTCGGCATCCGAGGGTAACTTCCCGTGCGTAACGATTGCGTCAGGCGCCAGTGCCGATCTGGATGACTGCCAGATTCATGATTGCGACATCTACGCCGTCTGGGCGAGGAACGGGGGCAGGGCGTCCGTCAAGGGAGGCAATATCTGGAATTTCCGGCAGGGTCAGGGGCAGGTTTTCGACGCCGAAGAGGGCGGCGAAGTCGTGGTCACCGACGCGACGGTCTGGGACTTCAAGACCCTGATGAAAAAATCGGTCGGCCTGCGGGTCCGTCTGTCCGGTTGCACCATCGAGAAGCCGGACGACGAACGTCTTTCAGCGCTGCTGCAGCCGCTCAATCGCCTCAGACCGCGCAACGCGTTTCCGAGCCCGCGCCCGGTGCTCAATATTCTCGAGCTGCGTACGTTGCGCCGCATGATCGGGCTTGGAAAGGTCAAGTCCGAGATCGGCAATTTCGTGGATGTCGCGCGTATTGCGGCACAGCGCCGGTCGGAAGGGCTCAAGGTAGCGCAGCCGTCGATGCACATGGTGTTCACTGGCAATCCCGGCACCGGCAAGACGACGGTCGCGCGTCTGGTCGGCAAGATCTATGCAGCACTCGGGCTCCTGAAATCCGGCCATGTCGTGGAAGTCGATCGCTCCAGGCTTGTCCATCACTGGATCGGCAAGACGGCGAGCCAGACCAACGAGGTCATCGACCAGGCGCTGGACGGCGTTCTGTTCATCGACGAGGCCTATTCGCTCGTGAATGGCAACGACAGCGATTACGGCCCCGAGGCGATCGATGCCCTCCTCAAGCGCATGGAGGATGATCGCAGCCGTCTCGCCGTGATCGTCGCGGGCTATGACGAGCCGATGCGCAACTTCATCGCCGCCAACCCCGGCCTTCAGTCCCGATTCAGCCGCACCGTCGAATTCGAGGATTACACGCCGCCCGAACTGCTCACGATCGTGCGCGGTCTTTTCAGGGACGGCGAATACGTCATGGACGATGCGTTCGACATCGCCCTGTCGGAGGCGGTCTCGGCAATCTATCGCGCGCGTGGCGAGCATTTCGGCAATGCCCGGACGATGCGTACATTGTTCGAAAGCGTGACAGGGCGACAGGCGGGTCGTCTCGCACGAACACCAGGGACCGCCGACCTGCGCACGCTGCTGCCTGCGGATCTTCCCGAGCCGCCGCGGGTGCCCTTGCCGGCGACCGCACCCAAGGGCTCCATGGGAGAGTTCGATCAGGCGGCGTTCGATCTTGCGATGGCGGATCTGAAGGGCATGATCGGATTGGCGCGCGTGAAGGAGGAGATCCAGAAGCTGGTGAGCCTCGTGCGCGTGGCGCAGCGGCGCAAGGCGGCCGACCCCAGTCTCGCGCTTGCGCTGCCGTCGCTTCATCTCGTTTTCCTCGGCAATCCGGGCACCGGCAAGACGACGGTCGCGCGGCTGATCGGCCGGATCTACAAGGCGCTTGGCCTTCTATCCGGCGGACAGGTCATCGAGACGGATCGTTCGGGACTGGTCGCATCGTTTGTCGGGCAGACCGCGCCCAGGACGCTGAAGCAGATCGACGCGGCGACGAACGGCGTCCTGTTCGTCGATGAGGCCTATGCCTTGGGTCAGGGCGGCCCAAACGATTTCGGATCCGAGGCGATCGATACGTTGCTCAAGCAGATGGAGGATCGGCGCGATCGTCTCGCCGTCATCGTCGCCGGGTATCAGGGTCCGATGGATGCCTTCTTCGACAGCAATCCCGGTTTGCGTTCCCGCTTCACGCGCTATGTGATGTTCGAGGATTACGCGCCCGAAGAGCTATGCGCGATGTTCCTGCAGTCCGGCACGCGGGAGGGATACCGTCTCACGCCGGATGCTACGGTTGCGCTGAAGGCGGCGATGACGAAGCTCCATGCCGGTCGGGATGCGCATTTCGGCAATGGGCGGACCGTGCGTAACCTGTTCGATGCGACGAAGGAAGCGCAGGCCTATCGTGTCGGCCTCGACGAGGCCGCCGATCTGAACGTGCTGACGGATGCGGACATCGAGGCCGCGTTCCGACAGGCCTGAACGAGCGCGTGATCCGTGGGAAGAGGATACTGCTGAAACCTCGCATTTCTGCACGCGCGTGCTAGGGTCGCTGTCATGAACAAGCAGATCCTCACGCGCTTTTCGGTCGCGCCCCTGTTCCAGTCCACGCGCAGTCTCTCGGCTGTCGCCTCCGGCAGAAGTCCCGCAGATCTCGTGATCACCGGGGTCCGTGCCCTTTCCACGTATACGGACCGGATCCTTCCGGAGCGCGAGATCTGGATCAAGGACGGTCGCATCGCGGCCCTGCGCCCGGCAGGCAGCTATCGCAGCGTGGATCACGCGCCGCGCGCGGTCTATGACGGACAGGGCGGCATCATCGCCCCGGGCCTCGTCGATCCGCACGTGCATGTCGAGAGCAGCATGATGACGGTCTGTGCCTATGCGGAAGCCGCCCTGCTGAACGGCACCACGACGATTTTCTGTGACAGCCACGAGATCGGCAACGTGGCGGATGTCGAGGGCGTCGAGTGGATGCTGGAAGATGCGCGGGAAGCCGCGCTGAATGTTTTCCTGACGGTCCCCAGCACGGTGCCTGCGACCGATGCCTCTCTGGAGACGGCCGGCGGCGATCTGACGCCGGATAAGATCGGCGGCATCTTCGATCGCTGGCCCGAGGCTGTCGCACTCGGCGAGAAGATGGATTTCGTCCCGCTCTGCCTGGGCGATGAGCGCTCGCACGGGATTGTCTCCGAATCCCTGCGTCGAGGCCGCCCGGTCAGCGGACATGTCTATGGGCGCGAGTTCGTGGCGGCCTATGCGGCCTCGGGCGTGACCGACACGCATGAGGCCATCAGCGGCGAGATCGCGGACGACCTGCTGGAAGCGGGCGTGTGGATCTTCCTGCGTGGCGGTCCGCCGACCACGCCGTGGCATTCACTGCCGGCCGCGATCCGGGCCGTGACCGAATTCGGCGCCGATCCCAAGCGGGTCTGCCTCTGCACCGACGACCGCGACGCGGATGACGTGTTCGCGTTCGGCATGGACTGGGTCGCGCGCCAGGCTATCAAGGCGGGAATGACGCCCGCACAGGCGTGGAGCATGGGATCTCTGCACGGGGCAACGCGCTTCGGCATGGATGGGGAGTTCGGGGGCCTGGGCGGCGGCAGGCGTGCCGATCTTATGCTGCTGAACGACGACATGACGGTGCGCAACACCTGGTATGGCGGCGTGATTGCCGTCGAAGACCGGCGCATCACGAGCGCGCTCGATGCCCAGCTCAGCAGCGCGCGCTATCGCTATCCCGAGGCTGCCTACCAGACCGTCAAGATCGATACGGTCGGTCCGCTGACGCCGACGTTGCCGCTTGGACCGGTCCGAGCCCATGTCATCGGCGTGCGCAGCGCTCATGACGTGACGCTGGCGCATGAAGTGCTCGACCTGCCGCAGGCCGAGACATGGCCGGAACTGCTGGACGCGCACGATCTGTGCTTCGCCAGTGTGATCGAGCGGCATGGTCACGGCAACGGAATCGCCCATGGCCTGCTGCGCGGTTTCGGCCTGACGGAGGGCGCTGTCGCGAGTTCCGTCGGGCATGACGCGCACAACATCATCGTAGCCGGGCGGGATGAGGCGTCCATGCGCCTTGCGGTGGAGACGGTCCGGCAGACGCAGGGCGGCGTCGTGGTCGTGCGTGAAGGTGCGGTGGTTGCGCAGATTGCGCTGCCCATCGCGGGTCTCCTGTCCGACGAACGCGCGACAGCGGTTGCGGAGAAGACCCGTATCCTGAAGGCCGAATGGGAAAAGTCAGGCTGCCGACTGCCGTATATGGGCTTCAACCTGATCCCGCTGTCCGTGATTCCCGATGTCCGCCTGACCGACAAGGGGCTGGTGCTGGTGCCCGAGATGCGCCTGACGCCCCTGTTCGAGCCCGTTCCCAACGCCTGAGCGTATGACCGGCATGTTTCACGTGGCGCCGGGGCAGGGGTGGCTTCAGGTCGGCGAGCTGATGCTCGCCTTCCTGCTGTCGTCGGCGGTCGGCTTCGAACGGGAGATGCGCCAGAAGACGGCGGGTCTGCGCACCTATGCGCTGGTCGGCGTGGCCGCCGCACTGTTCACGCTGGTCTCGAAATACGGGTTCATGGACGTGCTGGACCAGGGCCGCGTCGTGCTCGATCCTTCGCGCGTCGCAGCCCAGCTGGTCTCGGGCATCGGCTTCATCGGTGGCGGCGTGATCTTCATGCGCCGCGACGTCGTGCGCGGACTGACCACGGCGGCATCCGTCTGGCTGACGGCAGCACTGGGATGCGCGTGCGGCGCGGGGCTGGTGCTGCTGGCGATCGCGACCGTTGCGATCCATTTCACGGTAATGCTGGGGTTTCCGATCCTCGCGCGCCGCATGCCCAGACCCGGGATCGAACGGGTCGGAGTGTTCGTGACCTATGTCGACGGGCGCGGCCTGCTGCGCCATATCCTGGTCGCCTGCACGCGTCTGGGGCTGACCATTGCCGACGTGCGGATCGAACGGGGACTGGACAGTTCCGTGACGCAGGACAAGGCCGATGCCGCGATCATCGATCAGCGTCTCGTGACTGTCGCGCTGCACCTGAGCGGACCAAGGCCGCTGGAAGACGTCGTCACGGCCCTGAACGGGATCGACGGCGTCATGTCAGTCTCGACCGAACAGGCGGTCGAGACGGAATAGCCTTACTCGTCGAGCCGGCGGGCTTCTTCCGGCAGCATGATCGGGATGCCGTCCCTGACGGGGAAGGCGAGATGCGCGCGCGGGCTGCGAAGCTCCTGCGTGTCGCGGTCGTAGATGAGCGGCCCCTTGGTGACGGGGCAGACCAGCATCGACAGAAGTCGGGGATCGGGATCGGTCATGGTGATCGTTGTCTCCGCGCGCGGGGCCTGCGTCAATCCTCTTGCGTCATTCGTCGTCCGGGTCGTCGGATGCGCCGCCCTCGGGTGCTTCGTTCAGCAGCGCCAGCAGAAGATCCGCTCGCGCTTCCAGTGATCGCGCTTCGAGCAGGGACTGCTTCTCGTCCGTCGTGAATGGCACCAGCATCGGAAGGACCACCAGCAGCGCGTCGTCTTCCATCTGCTCGAGCGTGGACCAGCTCGTGCGCAGGCTGTGCGCCCGGAAATAACGCTTGAGCGATTCCATGAGATACGCGCGATCGAGCGGGGCCGCCGTGTTTTCCACGAGATCGCCCACGAACGCGGACGTGTCGATCCGCGCCTGACGATAGCCGCGTGTCGGAGGGAGTTCGCGCAGGACGCGGAAGCGTGCCAGTCCGCTCAGGGTGACGGCGAACGTCGAATCAGCGCGCTCCGTGAACGACGTGATGCGCCCCAGACAACCGATATCATGCAAGGCCGGCGCCGGGTCGTCCGCAAGCGCCGGAAACTGGACTTCGTCCTCGTCAATCGGCTGGATCATGCCGATCAGCCGGTGGCTCGCCAGAGCATCTTCGAGCATCGCGACATAGCGCGGCTCGAAGATATTCAACGGCAGTTTCCCCCATGGCAGCAGCAAGGCGCCGGGCAGCGGAAACAGGCCGACCTGCGGCGGAATATCCGCAAGCGTCATGTCCGGCAGCGGCGGGATCCGGCGTGGAATGGCGTCCTCGCCGATCTCGTGCTCGAAATCCGGATCGCTCATGCCAACGGATTCGGCTGGATGGCCCTGATTGCCTCCGTCACGAGAACAGCAGCGCGGACAGCTTGCGTCGCGCCGCGAGCGTCGCGGGGTCGCCATGCCCCCAGGCTTCGAACAGGCGCAGCAGGGCCGCTTTCGCAGCGCCGTCATTCCATGCACGATCCGCACGGACGATCGACAGGAGTTCATCGGCGGCTTCCGCGCGGTGGCCGGCACCGTTCAGCGCCTCGGCAAAACGCATCCGGGCATCGTGATCCTGCGGTGCGGCCTCGACGGCTGCACGTAGGCTGTCGAGCTCGCTGGCGGCCTTTCGACCGCTCCGATGCAGCTCGAGCGCCGAGCGGGCACCGGAGATTTCCGGATGGTCGTGCAGCTTCTCGGGCACCTGAGACAGCGCATCCTCGGCAGCGGCGTCGTCATCAAGTGCGATCAGGGCGCGGACCATGCCAGCCCATCCATCCGGGTTCTCCGGCTCGACTTCCAGCAATTGCCCGAACAGGGCCGCCGCCTGATCCGCATGGCCATCCTGCATCGCCTGACGGGCTCCCGCCAGAACATCGGCAGCCGGCATTGCGCCGCCGGACGCCTTCAGGAGAGCCTCGACGAAGCGCTTGACCTCACTCTCGGGCAGGGCGCCCTGGAAGATATCCAGAATCTGGCCCTGCCAGAATGCCGCGACCATCGGGATCGACTGCAGCGGGAGGCCAAGCTGCGTCAGCTGGGCGGCAAGCGTCCGGTTGGCCTCGATATCGACCTTGACGAGCTTCACGCGCCCGGCAGCGGCCGTCACGACCCGTTCGATGACTGGCGTCAGCGTCTTGCAGGGACCGCACCAGGGCGCCCAGAAATCGACCAGAACCGGGCGATCCCGGCTCGCGTCGATGACCTCCGCCATGAAGGTCCGTTCGTCGGCATCCACGATATCGCGTCCGGCGCCGCCGGGCATGGGAGCGCCCGAGGACCCGATCGTTCCAGGTGCGGCGGGCGCTGAACGGCCCTGCCCAATAATATAGTCCATCGTCTTGTTTCATCCTGTCCGGACAGGTTCTGTCATCTGCTAAGATCGTCCCATGGTCCGGATCGTGCAAGGGCAGGCGTCGCATCGCAAAAAGGCGTCACGGGCAAAAAAAATCGGCATTTTTGCGATCAGCCCTCTTGCGCCCGCTCCGCACATCTCATATCAACCGCCCCAACGGAGCGCGGGCGTAGCTCAGGGGTAGAGCACAACCTTGCCAAGGTTGGGGTCGTGGGTTCGAATCCCATCGCCCGCTCCAAGAAATTGGCAGAAATCAGCCGTTTCTTGGATGCCGCGTTCCGTTTATCTCGGACAATCAAAGCCAGAACGTGACAGGAACATCCCTAAGCGTTTGGGCACACGCTGGGCAAGGTTTCCCCTTGTACCCCGCCCGCCATCCATGCGATTCTGCGTGCGCTGCGGCAGCCCGGATGGACGGGCACGCCGTAAGGTCTAGCGGAATAAGGCACCGACCATGGGTCGGAGATGCGAGGCGATGCAAAGATCGCACCCTTAGGGGATAAGCGTTAGAGCCGGTATCAAGCCCGGCCCGCAGCAGCCGCCCCGGCTATAGGGGTGGAGACGTCCGATACCTCTCTCGGCGGCGGTCGGTGGAAGCCCGACGACTCCCTTGACTCAGACAGCCCCGGACACCTTATGGTCGTATAGAAACATCAGGAAACATCGGATGGCTGGGACTTCTGAAAACCTTATCGCGGCAGCGATCATTCAATATCTTGAGACGCGTCCAGATCACTCAGCGACAATAGCGCAGATACGCTCCGCTCTTCCCGGATTCATTGAGCTTACCCGTGAGGATCGCGAGCCATCTCTTACCCGGACAGGTGAGCAGAAGTGGGAGCAGATTGTGCGCAACGTCGTCTGTCATCGCGACGTACCTGACAACGCCGTGAACGATGGTCTTCTCGTTTACGTTGCGCGCGGGCGCTTGTCGTTACCGGGTCTTGAGTGACCGGCGCTTATATTTCGGCTCGAACCACCTGAGATCGGTTCCGCCAAGCGCCGCCTTGTCCCAAACGAACCAAGCATAAGCCGTAGTCCCGCTACCCTTCTGTTCGGCCCCTTCCGGGTAAAAGGTGATACGTTCGCTGAAAACCCAAACACGGGCTGGCGGGGACGAGGAGAAAATTGTCCTCTGGCGGTTTCCGCCCTCTAAGAACGCAAGTCTTAGAAGGAGCGCAAATTTATGATCGGCTGCTGCCAGTCCAGCCCGAACGAAACCTTCCGCCGCATTGTATGGGGGATTGGTCACGATATTAGGCGCACGCCGTGATGTGGTCAGGAAATCGACGCCCGCTTCCCCGTAGCCTCGATTATAGAGATCCGAGCTGTAGACGGTATTCCCCGTCTTCTCCAGGACCTCCGACATAGAGCCATTGCCACACGCGCATTCCCAAATGTCGCCCTCAAAGTGCTCATTGTCGATAAGCGCCTCTGTAGCCCATCCAGGAGTAGGAAAGAAATCCGGGCCATCCAGATCGGCAAAGCGTTTGAGGGTTGGCTTGTAGCCGCCAGTGAGGTGGTATGTGGCATCCATACCAAAAGGGTAACAGAATCAGGAGTCTAGTCAACGAAGCCAAGTCCTTCAAAAGACTCGCTTCCCAAACAACTCACCACACGCCCCACCGCGCGAGCGCCCAGGCCGCGCCGATGACGAGCGCCATCAGCACGAGCCACGGCCAGTGCATCAGGCGGCCGCCGCGCCGTTGAGGAACGCGGCGTTCGCGGCCCGCACGTCTTCCAGATCGTGGATGGCCAGAAAGGCGGGCGACGGGGTTGCGAGCTGCGGCCACAGGACGCCGTGCGCTTCCATGAGCCGCGACCGGAGCCACCGCCACGTGCAGCGCTGCGTCGTGCCCCATGTCAGCAGCGTCACGATGTCCGTGTCGCCGGTTCCCGTATAGGACCAGCCGTCGAGGCAATGCCCGCCCCAGGACCCGGGCGTCGGGTCGCCGGCCGAGGCCGGCGTGTCCGTGTCCCATACCGCGCCGATGGAGGCCTGATCGGCCAGCGCGAGCTGCACGCCGAAATAGGTCGCGCCGAACGCCGCCATGGCCAGGCGCATGCCGTTGAAGTCGTCGAGCGCGATCGTGCCCCAGAGCGGAAACAGCGTCTGGTTCTGCACCGGATAGCCATGGGCCGCCGCATAGCCGAGCACGTCAACCTCGATGCCGCCCTGGTCCGTCGCGGCATTGCCCGGCACGTAGCCGGTCGAGGCGCTGTAGAAGCTGACCGCATTCTGCGGAGTGATCGCGGTCTGAAACCCGTTCAGGGCCGAGAGCGCGCGGATGGAATTGCCGAGCCCGGCCGAGGTGCAATCGCCCAGCGTGTCGTTGTCCAACATCAGCGGCGACGGGTTGATGTGGCTGCGGATGAGCTTCGGCGGTGCCGCGCGCGCCATCATGCGCAGGCCCGAGAGATGAGGCTGGCGCGGCCGTGTCTCGGCAGGCCGGGCGCCGAGTCTCAGCGTGGGATGGGTCATCGTGTTTTCCGTGTCGGGAGGATCTTGATGGCGGCGACGAACAGCGCCCCGAAGGCGACCGCGTAGGTCGCGACCTCGGCGCCAGTCATGGCCGGACCAGAGGCGCCGGGACCGCGACGGGGGCCGGCTGATGCTTCGCGGCAGCGCGTGCGCCCATCTGGTCGAACTGTCCGATGTCGGGATTGAGCACGCGGCCGGACGCATACAGGTCGACCAGAAGCTGATCGCCCGTGATCAGTCGCCGGCTGTCCGGGAAGACGCCGGCCGCCGCGAGGGCATCGGCCACGTATTCGAAACAGTAGGCATGGTGCGGCCGCTGCATCGCCTCGATTCGCAGTGCCCAGCCCGCGATGGCGAGCACGTCATAGGACGTGCCAAGCATCGACTGGCAGTAGGCCAGCGCCCGGGCGCGTTCGTCGTCCGACATGCGGACCTCGATCGCGCGTCCCGTGCGCGGCGGCATGCCGAACGCGGCGTCGTTCGGGCCGCACATGAGGATGTGCGGGAAGGTCGCGGAGTAGATCGTGCCGTCGAACTCGATCGTGGCGTGCGACCACTGGCTTTCCAGCCGCCAGCAGATCAGCCGCCCGAACAGGTCGGACGGCCGATACAGCCGGACGCGGATGGTCACGCGAGACCGTGCCGGCGCTTGATCGCGTCGATCTGCTGCGCGCGCTGCTGGGCCTGCTTGTCGGCCGCGCTGCCGGCCACCAGGGACACGCTCGAAACCGACGCGATCGCACTCGACAGGATCGAGGCGACGGATGCGACATCGGATGCGACGGCCGTGACCTTGGCTGTCAGGGATGCGCCGAGCGTCGACGCCTCGGACGTGGCGACCGCCGAGATGTCGGACGCCGCCGTCTGGATGTCCGCGATCAGGCTCGACACGGCCGCCGGCACCGACGTCCTGTTGAACGTGATCGATGCGCTGCCGCCAGTGTACGTATTAAAGGCAGCGAGGCCGGTCTCGATCAGAGCGACGCCCTCATCCACGACAGTGACGACGGCGGCCGGCACGCCGGTGAAGGCGAGTACCGTCTTGGCGACGTTCAGCGCGGTGTCAGTGTCAGCGGTGAATTCCGCGACGTTGGCCGTGATTGTCGTGACGCCGTTCGTCGTCGAGGCCGCGCAGCCGGCCAGCGCCACGCCCGCGCCGAGCGTGAGGCCGCCGCGAATGAACGCGCGGCGGGATGCGAGATGGGTCATGGAATCATCCTTGTGCGGTCAGCGCCGCGAGAGTCAGGAGCGCCACGAGGACGCCCCACGAGATCAGGAACCGGACGTCAGACAGTCGGGCTCGCGACGTCGGCCTGGTCGGTCGCCGCCTTGCCTTCGATCGCGTCATAGGTCGCCTCGATCCCGGCCAGCGCCTGAGCGACGCCCGTTTCGATGGCGGCCCAGTTGATCTTGCTGTTGATCACCGGCAGCGCCTCGTTGAGCAGAGAGCCCACGATGCCGGAGTAGAGCGCGAGCTTGGCCTGCGCAGCGGCCGAAAGCTTGTCGCCAGCGATGTCCTTCACGAGGGCATCGAGCGCAGTGATGACTGTGGTGGCGTCGGACATGGATGTCTCCAAACGAAAAAGGGCGCCGCAGTGGGCGCCCGTGGGTGGGTTGGTCTGACGCGCGAGAGGCGCGCCTCCTTCGGGGATGGGAACTTGTAAGAACGGCTTACGAGTTGGTGGCGAGGCGGGCCACTAGATGTTGACCCGACTCTGGCGCATCCTCCTTTATAGACAAAAGGAGAGTATTCATGCCGCACCCCAATTCGGCTTTTAGGAGCCTTTACGAAGCTATAGGCGAGTTTGTTTGCGAGTTCGCCAATATGGAGCTTGGTATAAAGACATCCTGTGTAAAATATATAAACAGTAGCAATGACAACATAAATATAATAATGCAAAACATGACTCTCGATAAGTCATGCGACCTGCTTAGGGATTGTTATAAATTCAACAATGAAGATATTCCATACGAAATTTCTGATGTTCTTAACCAGACAAGAAAAATCGCTGTCATGAGAAATAAAATACTACATAATGGATTTGTTCCAAGTAATGGCAAATTCATTAATAGAAAATTTCTCCTTATGCCTTTTCGTGAAAAATACACCGAGGAAGCTGTGTCAGAGCTTGATATAAATCATATGATATTAGATATAAAAACGATAGTAAGATTTCTTTCTATTATACAATATTATTCTCCACCCCGTTTTGTTGGAGTGCCTGTAGAGCCACCGTCACGAGACTGGATGAAAAGCTTTCAGCTACCCTCGCAGTCTCCATGGCATTATAAATAGCTTCAGCATCTGGGTGGCATTCGCCTGTAATGGCGTCCCTGTTGTCGTCAATCCAATTTGATCCAGACAACCACATGGCCCGCGTCACAGGGTGGGGCTTCGCCTGATCTTCAAGTAGTCGTTCAAGCAACTTGGCTGCATCCGTTTCAAGGCTAGGCAAGCCATATTTTGATTGGTCAGATAAAGACTCCGCTCGCGCTCTCAACCTGGAAATCATCAACGTTGCTTCAGAGCGGATTGACATAGATTGGGTCTCTTAACTTCTTATGAGATTTAATCATTTGCCAGACGTACAACGCGCGGCACGCCGGCGGCATCAATCGCGGCCTTGGCCGCCGGGGCTACCTCACGCGGCACCATCACGCCCGTCTTGCCGACCTGAAGCCGGTTCGCGGCCCAGCCGACGTTCAGTCCGATCATGGTCACGATCTGGAACGGGATCGCCCAGGCCGATGTCGCGGCCGGCGGCCGGACGAACACGGTCACGAGCTTGCAGGCGATGATGAGCAGCGCGGCCGGCAGCGCATACTGCGCCGGGATCGCGTTCAGGATCAGCGTGGTCGGGTCCATGCCATCACCTCACGATGCCGAGTAGGTCGTCGCGCCGTTGAGCGGATCGGTGGATCCCGATGCGTTCACGAGCGACAGGATCGCGGAATAGACCTCGGCCGAGGTGGCCGTGGTGATGTCGCTGACACCGAGCTGGCTCGCCGTCAGCGAGAAGAACCGCGTTTGCAGCGGCGGAGACCCGGCTGCCTGCGTCGCCTCGGACACATAGCCGCCGAGATAGACGTTGCAGACCTGGCTCCCCAGGATCGACTGCATCGAGACTAGCGACCAGTAGGCGGCAACCGCCCCGGTCGGCATGGTGACGGACTTGGAAAGTGCCATGTCAGAAACCCTCAGCTGTATATTCGATGCCGAGCGTCGCCGTGCTCGCGTTCGCGAACTGGATCGTGAAGCCCGTCGAGGTGATGTCGTAGAGGTAGGCCACGCCTGCCGTCGTATCCTGGCCGAGGATGTCCCATTGCAGATGCGGCGCGCCCCCGATGAAAATCGGGTTCGTCGTGCCCCATCGCGTCGGGAACGTGACGGCGACGCGGTGATTGGAATCCATCGAGACGTTCTGCGCCGTCTGCACCACGCGATACCGCCCCGTGTAGGAGACCTCGCCGACCGTGATGTCGGCGTTCGCGTAGAACACCGCTTCCTGGTTGGTCTGGTTTGCGCCGTGATCGAGCACGCAGGTGCCGGCGTTGCCGCCCCACTCCGCCCAGTAGGTGTCGAGCGCCGCGCACACGTTGTTGCTGTTGCCGGACGCGTATTCGAAGCCGCCGGCAACCTGCTCGCCCACCAGGATCCGGGCCCGGCTTGAGCGGAAATAGGACACGTCGGAATTGACGAACACGACGGTGGACGTGCTGTCGAGATTGCCGCCGCTTTCGAAATTCGACCCGTTCATTTCGACATCGCCGCACCGGCGGAACGACATGAGGGATCGATAGCTTCGCGTGGTGCCGTCGGGCGCGGCGGGGATCGCCGTCCCGGATGGAAGGGCATTCACCGCGCAGTAGAAGTTGTCGATCCGGATCATCCGGCAGCCGCACATGTCGAGGGCGAACCCGTAGCCCTGCCAGTCGCAGCCGTTGAAAAGCCAGCCGACCGCCTGATAGTTCGTGACGCCGCTGATCGCCGTCGGGCTGATCCAGACCTTGACCAGGCCCCAGCCATTGTAGCCGTCGCAGGAATAGAACCGCTGCCCCTCCCACGGGACGTTGGAGGAATACTGCCAGACGTACGAGTAATTGGCCCCGGCGCACTGGATGAACAGGCCATTGAAGTTGCCGAAGGTGTTGGCCGTCGTGCCTGTGAACTGGAAGGCGGACAGGGCCTGCACCGCGCCGTCAGGGCCTGCGGCCTTCACGTTGAACCACACGGTGTCGCGCGGCACGTTCGTTGCATTCAGCGCCTGCGAGAAATACCGGAAGAACACGTTCAGCCAGGCCAGGCAGCCGAACAGGCTCAGATCGGACGAGAACACGGCCGAGATTGCCGGGCTGCCGGATCCGAGAATATCCGCATCGACAAAGGCGATGTCGCGGATCTGAAGCGTGCCGACGGCCGGCGTCGATGTCGTGCCGTGCTGGATCACGCCCGCGCCGCCCGACTTCATCAGGATGACGGTGTTGTCCTTGCCGCCACCCGAGATGGACAGCGACACCGTGCCGGTCTGGAGCGTCGTGCCGATGAACAATACCGTGCCCGCTGGAAGCTGCATCGCGACCGTCGGCGCGGGCATGCCCGTCACCACCGTCGTGCCGATGTTCGCGATCAGCGTGTTGATGGCGGGCCCGTCATCGGTCACGCCATCCAGCTTGCACCCGGCCCGGCGTAGGGCATGCGCGTCGAGCAGGATGGCATCCACGCTCACGGTGTTGCCGGTGATGGCTTTCATGACCGAAGTGGGATCAACCGTTCCCGCTGTGATCGCCAAGCCAGAGGCAGACCCGCTGATGACGTCGACCTTACCGGTCTGGATCGCGTTCAGCTGCGAGCCGGTCAGAACCTGACCGTTCACGAAGTTGACAATCACGCTTCCCGTCGCCGCGACGGACGTCGCGGTTGCTTTGACAGCTGTCGTCGTCGCCCTGACGGCGGCTGCCATCATACGCTTGATCATTCCTGAAAATCCTAACGGGGAAGACGAAGCCACGCGCGCACGCGGCGCAGCTGGATGAGCCGGCGGATCGCAGCCCAGGTCATGCGGTGATGGCGGCCTGGCAGAGCGCCGTGTGCGCGGCGTCCACCGACCCGGCGCCGAGCGTCGTGTTGTAGCCAAGGCGCCAGGCGCGGTTCATGCCTGCCGCGTCGCCGGCAGCGGGCAGCGCAATGGGGGACCGGTAGAACCGGACCATCGCCAGCGCGCAGGCGTAGGCCAGGCTCTCGATCATCGCGATCGCGTTGCCGACCGGGCGCCCATTGAAGCGCGCCGGGAGATAGCCGAGGCACGTGCCGCCCAGCGCGTGACGGGCCAGCAGGAAGTTCTGCCAGCAGTCGTCGTGCGTGAACGGCTCCATCTGCCACAGGCCGAGCGCCGGGCCGTCGATTTGCTCCAGCTCGGCCGCGTTGCTCTCGCAGTTCGCGATGCACGCGGCGAGCTGGGCCCGCGCCGTCAGGCTGCCCGGCAGCGCGAGGGCCGTCACGACCGGGACGGCGATGTCCCGCTTGAGCTGGCCGAGATCAAGGCCGGTCATGGGTGTTCCTTGCTTGTCGCTGGAGAAGGACGGATTCGGCGGCGTCGGCCCGGCGGCGCGTGGCCTCGTGGGCGGCGCGCTCGCTGGCGAGATCGCGCATGGCGGCGTCGCGCTGCTCAACGATGGCGCGATAGCGGTCCTCGTCGCGGGCGTGTTCGGTCTGCTGCACCGACCGGTAGCTCCCGAGCAGGAGCGACAGACCGCGGAAGACGGCGGCGATGGGAAACAGGACCGCGATGACGGGCACGATCCACGGGTAGTGCTGGGTCAGGAACGGCAGGAGCACCGGCCAGATCTG
>NZ_BALE01000034.1 GCF_000963885.1 Tanticharoenia sakaeratensis NBRC 103193 | reverse complement strand
CGGGCGCGATAAATGTCGCGCCCGCCGAGCCTTAGTCTTCGCGAAATTGCTCAGTCGCGTGTGAAGATCGCGATGTAGTTGACGCCCGTATCGCGGGTCGCGCGCCAGCGCGGCGGGATGAACGTCATGCCGGCCACGTCCGTCATGCGCAGGCCCGCTTTCCGTCCCATGGCCGACAACTCGTCCGGGCGAATGAACTTGCGCCAGTCGTGGGTGCCGACCGGCAGCAGGCGTGCGAGATATTCCGCCCCGACCTTGGCGACCGTGAAGGAGCGGAGCGTCCGGTTAAGTGTCGAGATGGCGACCGACCCGCCGGGCCGGGTCAACGTGCTCAACATCTTCAGAAAGGCCTGCGGGTCGGTGACATGCTCGATGACCTCGAGCGCGGTCACGACGTCGAACTGCGCGCCCTCGCTGACCAGATCCTCGGCACTGCCGGCGCGGTAGGAGAGGGTGCCAGCCGTGGCGGGCAGGGGGGCCTGCTCCTGATGGGCGGCCGCTGCGGCGATTGCCTCTTTCGACGCATCGAGCCCGAGCACGTTGAGGCCCATCTTCGCGAAGGCCTCGCTGGCGAGGCCGGCACCGCAACCGATATCGAGCAGGCTCAGCGGTCCGCCGCGGGCCTGCGTCAGCGGTTCGAGCCGCTGTTCGATCCAGGAGGTCCGCAGTGGATTCATCGCGTGCAGGACGCGCATCGATCCGCTTGCGTCCCACCATGTCGCGGCGAGTTTATCGAAATGAGCGATCTCGCGCGCGGAAACCGAATGTCCGTCAGGCATGTGTATCGTGTGGCCCTATTTGAAGAGAGGTGCAAAACCGCAATGAAAAATGGCGGTAAACCGCGTGATCGTCTGGACGTGGAGCGTGCCAGACGGTATGTGAGCCGCCTTCGCCCGCATCGCGTGTCGGGAAACCGTTTGTCATCTGCGTGCTGACTTGCGGCGTCGGGCGTGAAATTGCAATCGCCCGAATGCGGGCATCCCCCGCGCGTGCATCACGGTATGACCGCGCGTGACGGAAAGCGTGTCCCGGAGAGCAAGGTTCCAATGTCCAGCACGCCGGCCCGGATCGTCATGAAGTTCGGTGGCACATCGGTTGGAGATCTCGACCGAATCCGTGCCGTCGCCGAGCGCGTGCGGGGCGAGGTCGCCGCCGGTGCGCAGGTGACGGTCGTCGTGTCCGCCATGGCAGGTGTCACGAATCGCCTGGTCGCCGATTGCGCGGCACTGCACGATCTCGCCGATCCGCGGGAATACGACGCGGTCGTGGCAGCCGGCGAACAGGTGACAAGCGGGCTTGTCGCCATTGCATTGCAGGCTCTCGGCGTTCCCGCCCGATCCTGGCTCGGCTGGCAGATCCCGTTGCTCACCGATAATGCGCATGGCCGCGCACAGATCGAGAGCGTGGATGGCGCTGCATTAATCGGCTGCATGGAGGCGGGCGTCGTGCCGGTGGTTGCCGGCTTCCAGGGCATCGGCCCGGAGGAACGGATCGCAACGCTGGGGCGGGGCGGCTCGGATACGTCGGCCGTGGCCGTGGCGGCAGCCGTGAAGGCGGATCGTTGCGACATCTATACCGATGTCGATGGCATCTACACGACCGATCCGCGTATCGTGTCGCGGGCCCGCAAGCTCGACCGCATCACCTATGAGGAGATGCTGGAGCTCGCGTCCGTGGGGGCAAAGGTTCTGCAGACGCGCAGCGTCGGTCTCGCCATGCGCGAGCGGGTTCGGGTGCGCGTCCTGTCGAGCTTCGCGGAGTCGGGCTTGGTGCAGGCGGGATCACTGGTTGTTGACGAGGAAGAGATCGTGGAGAAGCAGGTTGTCGCCGGTATTGCCTACTCGCGCGACGAGGCGAAGATTTCCGTGCGCGGCATACCGGATCGTCCCGGGATCGCGGCTGCGATCTTTGGTCCGCTCACGGCGGCGCACGTCAATATCGACATGATCGTCCAGAGCACAGGCACGGACGGTCTGACGAACATGACGTTCACGGTCGGCTGCGTCGATCAGGCGCGTGCGGTGGCAGTGCTCGAAGAACAGCAGGATCATATCCAGTATGCCGAGTTGCATACGTCGCGCGATGTCGTGAAGATCAGCGTCGTCGGCGTAGGCATGCGGTCCCATACCGGCATCGCCAATACGATGTTCCGCACGCTTGCCGAGCGGGGCATCAACATCCAGGTCATCTCGACGAGCGAAATCAAGATTTCCGTGCTGATCGACGCGGAATACACGGAGCTTGCCATGCGCGCCCTGCATACGGCCTACGGTCTGGACGCGCGGTGACCGATACCGCCATGTCAGCAGTCAACGACACCATGACGCACCCTGCCGTCTCGGATGTCCCGGTCGCCACGGACGACCACGCGCGTCTCGAAGCGCGCCGGACGCTCGACCATCTCTGGTCGGCCGGAAAATCGTTCCTCGGCAGCGAAATGGCCATTCTGGGCGGTGCGATGTCGTGGGTCAGCGAGCGACACCTCGTATCCGCCATTTCGAACGCCGGCGGCTTCGGTGTCATCGCATGCGGGGCGATGGAGCCGGCGCGGCTGGCCGAAGAGATCGATGCGACCCAGGCCCTGACGTCGCGTCCGTTCGGCGTGAACCTGATCACCATGCATCCGCGCCTCGATGCGCTGGTCGATGTGTGTCTTGAGCGCAATGTCGGTCACATCGTGCTGGCGGGCGGCGTGCCGTCCGGGGCCACGATCCGCAAGATCCGCGATGGCGGGGCCCGGGTGATCGGGTTCGCGCCGGCGCTCGGCCTCGGCAAGCGTCTGGTAAAACTGGGATGTGAGGCGCTCGTCATCGAAGGCTCGGAAGCAGGGGGGCATGTCGGCCCTGTTTCGCTCACGGTCCTGGCGCAGGAAATCCTGCCGTATCTCAAAAGCGTGCCCGTTTTCGTGGCCGGCGGGCTTGGGCGAGGTGATGCGGTTCTGTCGTATCTCGAACTCGGCGCCTCGGGCGCGCAGCTCGGCACACGGTTCGCGGCATCGGCCGAGAGCATTGCGCACCCGCAATTCAAGGCGGCCTTCGTGCGCGCCAATGCGCGCGATGCCATTACGTCCGTGCAACTCGACGACCGGTTCCCCGTGATCCCGGTGCGCGGGCTGGCCAATGCAGCCAGCCGGGCCTTCATGGCGCATCAGGCCGATACGTTACGGCAGTTTCAGGATGGCGCCCTGTCCCGTGAGGACGCGCAACTCTCGATCGAGCATTTCTGGGCGGGTGCACTGCGACGGGCCGTGATCGACGGCGATGTCGAACACGGCTCGGTCATGGCAGGCCAGTCCGTCGGGATGGTCCGCAGCATCGAGCCCGTTGCCGCAATCCTGCATGATCTGGTCGAGCAGGCGGTCGATGCGCTGATCCAGCGGGAGGAGCGCACCGCGCGATGAAATCCGATGCGCGGCCGAACCGGACGCCGAGCCGGCCGGGTGGGCGATCGCCCAATCGCATGGAGGGTCCGCGCGAGGCGCAGGCGATCGGCGCGGAACTGCGGGCGCGGCGGGAGCAGCTTGGCTGGGCGCTGCTTGATATCGCCAACTGGCTTCGCATCCGGCTGCCGCATCTCGAGGCGCTGGAGGAAGGCCGGGTCGAGGATCTGCCGGGGGCAGCCTATGCGGTTGGCTTTCTGAAAACCTATGCAGGCGCCCTCGGGTTCGATGGCGAGGAAATGGCACAGCGCTTTTCGCGCGAGGCGGGCGGTGCGCTCCATCGCAAGCCGGAGCTGTCGTTTCCCGCGCCGGAGCCCGACCGCAGCATTCCGGTCAGCGTCCGTGTTGCGTCAGGGCTGGTCGTCGTCGTGATCGCCTATGTCGTCTGGTATCGCACTACCGGACACCAGGTGGTGCCGTCCGAGCATGTGCCGTCTGTCGCCGAGGTCATGCCCGGCGTAACGAGCCATGGAACGGCGTCGCCGCAGGTTGCGTCTGTTCTGCCGGAACCCGGCCATGCACCGACGCCGCGTCCGGTGACGCCGCCCGCGTCCGGTGTTCCAGCATCGGGGCAGGGCAGTGCGCCTCCCTTGCAGCCGCACGTTCAGCCGCCCGTCGCGAGTCCGTCTGTCCCAGCGCCGGGTGTCGTGCTGCCCCGTGAAGGCGCGGAAGTAACGGCATCCGGCGCGGCCATGCCGAATGCCAGCGCCCCGAATGCGGCAGCGAATGGCAGCGAGGGCGCAAATACGCCTGTGCCGCCTCTGCATGACGAAACATCGGCACTGGCGGCCGGCGCATTGCCTCAGGCACCCGTCCCTCCGACGACGCCCGCACCGAGCGTGCCGACGACGACACCTCCGGCACCGCCCGCAGCAGATGCGCCGACGGTGTCGCCGGATGTGCCCGTCATTCACGCTTCGGCAGACAGTTGGCTTTCCGTCCGGGACGCACAAGGTCATATGCTGGTGCAGCGTGTATTGAAGGCGGGCGAGACCTGGATGCCTCCGGCCGATTCGGCATCGGATGCAGTCTATCGCGTGACGGTCGGCAACGCGGGCGGGATCACGCTCAGTGTCGGCAGCACGATGACCGGGCCTTTGGGCCGCAGCGGCGCGGTCGTTCGGGGATTGCCGGTTTCCGCCGATGCCATTCGGTCAGGCCATGTCGTTCCGCAGTCGGGCGCCCCAAAACCCGCGTCGGACGCCATGCCGCCTGCGGCCGCACAATAGGGTTACGGCATTCGCCCTAGCCACGGCACATGGATTTTGGCAGGTAACACGCGCCAAAGCCCCAAATCGGAGCCAGAGGACAGGTCATGAGCAGCTATCGCCCGTATCAGCATATCGAGCGCCGCAAATCCCGCCAGATTCACGTGGGCAAGGTCGCGGTCGGGGGCGACGCGCCCGTATCCGTCCAGACGATGACCAATACGCTCACGTCAGACGCACAGGCGACGATCGAGCAGATCCGACGCGCCGAGCTGGCCGGCGTCGATATCGTGCGCGTGTCCTGCCCGGACGAGGCGAGCACGGCGGCTCTGGCCGAGATCGTCCGGGAAGTGAACGTGCCGATCGTCGCGGACATCCATTTCCACTACAAGCGCGCGATCGAGGCCGCCAAGGCGGGAGCTGCGTGCCTGCGGATCAACCCGGGCAACATCGGCTCCGCCGAACGTGTGCGCGAAGTCGTCAACGCGGCACGCGACCACAACTGTTCAATCCGTATCGGCGTGAACGCCGGTTCGCTCGAGAAGCACCTGCTCGAGAAATACGGGGAACCCAACCCTGAGGCGCTGGTGGAAAGTGCCCTCGAGCACGCGAAGATCCTGCAGGATCACGACTTCCACGAGTTCAAGATCAGCGTGAAGGCGTCGGATGTCTTCATGGCGGTTGCGGCCTATCAGCAGCTCTCCGAGCAGTGCGATCACCCGCTTCACATCGGGATCACCGAGGCGGGCTCGAAGCGCGCGGGAACGGTGAAGTCGTCGATCGGCCTCGGCAACCTTCTGTGGGCCGGCATCGGCGACACGATGCGCGTCTCGCTCTCGGCAGCACCGGAAGAGGAAGTGCTGGTCGGCTGGGACATCCTGAAGTCGCTCGGCCTGCGCCATCGCGGCGTGAAGATCATTTCCTGCCCGTCCTGTGCGCGTCAGGGCTTCAACGTGGTCGAAACGGTGCAGACGCTGGAAGATCGCCTTCAGCACATCAAGACGCCGCTGACGCTGTCGATCATCGGATGCGTCGTGAATGGCCCGGGCGAGGCGCTGATGACCGATATCGGCGTGACCGGCGGTGGCGGTGGGCGCCACATGGTCTATTCGGCCGGACGTCAGGACCACACGATGGATGGCGCGAGCATGATCGAGCACATCGTCGAGCTGGTCGAAGCCAAGGTTGCCAAGATCCAGGCGGGCGAGGAAGACGCGACCACGGCGAAGCAGATGGACCCGGTCGCCTGATGGCGGCACCATCGAACGCGCTCCAGCCCGCACGTGGCACGCACGACCTGATCGGCGACGAGGCGCGCCGCTTCGAGCATGTCGTCTCGACGGCGCGTCGTGTCGTCGCGGATTACGGCTATGCGGAATGGACTACGCCGATCTTCGAGGACACGCGCGTTTTCGCGCGGACGTTGGGCGATACATCCGACGTGGTGTCGAAGGAGATGTATTCCTTCGATGACCGTGGCGGTGACAGCCTGACGCTGCGGCCGGAGGGGACGGCGGGCATCTGCCGTGCGCTCGTAACCAATGGCCTGACCCAGACCCTGCCGCAGCGGGCGTTCTATCAGGGGCCCATGTTCCGTTACGAGCGTCCGCAGAAAGGGCGCTATCGGCAGTTCCATCAAATCGGCGCCGAGCTTCTGGGCACGACGGACGCGTTCTCGGACGCCGAGGTTATCGCGATGGCCTATGCCGTCTGTCAGGCTCTCGGTCTGGCAGAGGGCCTGCGCGTCGAAATCAACACACTGGGCGATCTGGAAAGCCGCACCGCGTGGCGCTCCGCGCTGGTCGACTATTTCCGGGCGCGCGCGGATGCGCTTTCAGGTGAGAGCCGCAAGCGGCTCGAGACCAATCCACTGCGCATTCTCGACAGCAAGGATGCACAGGATCGGGCCCTTCTGGACGAGGCACCGGCGTTCTCGGCCTACCTGAATGCGTCATCGAAGGCGTTCTGGGACCGGCTGCGCTGGTCGCTCGAAGCGTTCGGCGTACCGTTCGTCGAAAACCCGCGGATCGTGCGCGGGCTCGATTACTACAGCCATACCGCCTTCGAATTCACGACCGATCGGCTTGGCGCTCAGGCAACCGTGCTGGCGGGTGGCCGATACGAAGGTCTGGTTGGGCAGATGGGCGGTCCGGAAGTGCCTGGCATCGGATGGGCCGGTGGCATCGAACGTCTGGCGCTTCTGCTGGAGGACATGGCCGCCGAGGCTCCCGGTATCGCGGTGCTGCCGACCGGCGAAGATACGATGGCGGCGGCTGCGGCCGTTGCGCAGTCGCTCCGGGCCAGAGGCCTGCGCGCTGAGATCGTCTATCGCGGCGCGATGAAGAAGCGCATGGAGCGCATCGTGAAATCAGGCGCCGAATATGCGGTAGTCCTGGGGGACGAGGAGCTTTCGCGCGGTTGCGTGCAGTTGCGCGACCTTCGCCTGCGTGCGCAGCGCGAGGTTCCGATCGATGCGGTTGCCGATCAGATCCGGGCGATCGGGAGCGCATAAGACCGTGGCATTGGACGAGCGGCTTGATCGTGTGGTCGCGCGCCATGACGAACTGCAAGCGATTCTGGCCGAGGGCAGCGGCGAGAACTTCACGGCGGCCTCACGCGAATATGCCGAGCTCGCGCCAGTGGTGGCTGCAATCGAGGCCTATCGCGGCGCTGACCGGGCACGCGAAGCGACTCGTGCGATGCTCGACGACCCCGAGATGCGCGAGCTGGCGCAGGCCGAGCTCGAGGCGCTGAACGCGCAGATGGACGCGCTGCATCAGGCTGTGCGGCTGGCGCTGCTGCCACGCGATCAGGCGGATGAGCGCAGTGCGATCCTTGAAATTCGGCCGGCGGCCGGCGGCGACGAGGCAGCGCTCTTCGCATCCGAGCTGTTCGACGCGTATCGACGGTTCGCGGATCTGAGTGGCTGGCGCTTCGAGGTTCTCGAATACGACGAGAGCGAGCTTGCCGGTCTGCGTGCCGGGATGGCGACGGTCACGGGGCGCGGCGTGTTCGCGCGTCTCAAATACGAATCGGGCGTGCATCGCGTGCAGCGCGTGCCTGCGACCGAAAGCCAGGGCCGGATCCACACGTCGACGGTCACCGTCGCGGTGCTGCCGGAGGCCGAGGAGGTGGACGTCGCAATCAATGATGGCGATTTGCGGATCGACGTCTATCGCGCGTCGGGTGCCGGCGGGCAGCACGTCAACAAGACGGAAAGTGCCGTTCGCATCACCCATCTTCCCTCCGGCATTGTGGTTGCGATGCAGGAGGAGAAAAGCCAGCACAAGAACCGTGCGAAGGCGATGAAGATCCTGCGCGCCCGGCTGTATGAACGCGAGCGCGCGCAGGCGCATGCGAGCCGGGCCGCGGACCGGAAGTCACAGGTCGGTACTGGCGACCGTTCGGAGCGGATTCGGACCTACAATTTTCCGCAAGGTCGCGTGACCGACCACCGGATCAACCTGACGCTCTACAAGATCGACCGGATCATGCAGGGCGAATTCGCCGAGATCGTGGATGCACTGGCGCAGGACGAGCAGACGGCGCTGCTGGCGGCCGAGGGTCTGGCCTGAGGTCAGACGGACGGGCTGATGCAGGCGCCGGACCGGCCCGGATGATGCTCGGCGATCGTCGGATCGTCAGGGTCGGTCAGGTAGAAATCGGTGAAGTCGGCGGCACCGATCGCCTGAAGCGTATGGCCATCCGGATGATTGAGGATGCCTTCGCTGCTGACCTGATGGGTTTCGTGACGACCGTCAGGCGTCTGGATCGTGATCTCGCCGCATAGTGCATAATCGTGGTTCACACGGCCCATCGGGGTCTGCACGACGCGCGACTGGGTCGGGGTATTGGGATCGAGCCTGAACGTGGCGGCCAGATTGCCGTCGATATAGAGCCGTGAGACTTCGGACACTTCGACCGGCGCCCGGTCATCGACGACCGTGAAACTTCCGGCGTGCGCTGCGCCGCAGAAAGCGAAACCTGCGAGCGCCGCCGCCCGACATGAGGCGAGAGAGATCCTGAACATGCCCCTTGATACCGCGAGAGCCGTCCTGTGAGCCAGAGCCCGATTGCGTGGCGGGAGGTGCGAGCACGCCTGTTTCGTGATCTCGACACGGCCGGGATCGAAGATGCCGCGCGCGAAGTCCGATGGCTTGCGTGCCATGTACTGGAGACCGACGCGTCCGGGCTCCTGCTACGTGAAAATCTGACGGCACAGGAACTCGCACGGCTGGAACAGGCAGTAGAGCGTCGTTGTGCGCGGGAGCCTGCGGCATTCATCACCGGGGACGCGGGATTCTGGACGCTTTCTCTCGCGGTGTCGCGCGAGACGCTGATTCCCCGGGCCGACAGCGAGGCGTTGATCGAAGCGCTGCTGCAGATGCGCCCGGATCGTGCGTCGGTCCGCTCGGTGCTCGATCTCGGGACGGGGACCGGGTGTCTGCTGCTGGCGGCCTTGTCCGAATATCAGGAGGCCATCGGGATCGGTGTCGATCTGTCGCCCGACGCGGCAGTACTCGCCATGCGCAATGCCCGCGCGAACGGGCTGGACAAGCGATGCGCCTGTTTCGCGGGATCATGGGATACGGCACTGGACGCGCGCTTTGACGTGGTGCTGAGCAATCCCCCCTATATTCCGCGAGCCGATCTAGCCGGCCTGATGCCGGAAGTTCGGCAATACGAACCCGGCCGCGCCCTCGACGGGGGTGTGGACGGGCTCGATGCCTATCGCGTGATCGTGTCCCGTCTGCCCGATCTTCTTGTGCCGGGTGGATGCGCAATACTTGAAATGGGTATCGGGCAGATCGATCAGGTATCGGCACTGGCGCGCGGACAGGGTCTTGCGGAACGTGGGCGCTGGCAGGATCTGGGCGGGATCGCGCGAGCGCTCGTGCTGGAGGCGCCAGACGCATAAAGCGGTTGGCGCGGGCGGACTTCTGCGATAAACGATAGGGCGTCGCTGCCATTCACCGCATCGAAGACCGTCCGCGAACCCGGACGGCCGGCAGGTTGGTCCTGCGGATGCGACGATTTCGGTGCCTAGATGGCCCGGTATGGCAGTTCGGCATATCGACGCGATATCGACCGGAGTTGTTTCCGGCGGCTCCATGTTGGTCTTCGGGCCGGTGTGTGGTCGCGATGTCGCTCAAGGGCGTCTCGTTCGCCTTTTCGGCACGGCCGCGAACAGGAAAGTGCTTCGCAAGTCCATGAACATGAAACGTATGAGAAGCCGTCATCATCGGCCGACAGGTGGCGGTGGTGGCGGGGTGCGTCACAGCAATGGCCAGACGCCCCTGAACCGTAATCACGTGTTCGACAGCAACGGCCCGGACCTGCGCGTACGCGGCACCGCCCAGCAGCTGTTCGAGAAGTATCTCCAGCTGGGACGCGATGCGACCGGGACAGGGGACCGGATTCTGGCCGAGGCGTATTTCCAGCATGCGGAGCATTATTTCCGTATCCTGAACGCGATGACGCAGGCAGCGCAGCAGAGCCAGCAGGAACGTCACGTTCAGCGCCAGCGCGCCAATGCCGACACGGACGAGCGCCGCTCGCAGGAGTCTGGCGCCGAAGCGACGGAACAGCCGGAAGTGGCCGAATCTCCGGCTGACTGACAGCCTGCTCATGCCGATGGCAGCGCAAGGCGCGGCCATCGGCATGCATTTGCTACCGGATTACCCGATACGGCTTATCAGTCGCCACCCAGGGTGCCTGATATCGTTGATGCCTGTCAGGCTGGTACATATCCACGGCCGAAGCGGGCAGGGCGACACGATCCGGACCCTGCGCGCAGGCTGAGACACGCCCGGTCGCGTTATGGTCCGGCAGCTTTTAGAACGTATTGACGAAGCGGTCGGGCAGGCGCCACAGCGCGTCTCCGCTGACATGCAGATCGAGTGTGTAGCGTTCGTGCTCGCGCCCGACCATGCTGGCCCGCACGCGATCGCGCCAGTCGGCAAGCTGTGGGTCGCTCTCGGCCAGAGACGTGTCGTTGATCTGCGGCAGGTGGGCCATGCCCGACAGCATGGAGGCCCAGTTCTGATCGCCCATGCGCTGATGCTGTCCGAGATACTCGCTGCTCCACGCCTGCCGGCGCGTCCGCCCCAGACGGACAAGCCCGGAATCGAGATCGGCATAGCGCAGGTGGAACAGGAACAACGGGCTTCCAAAGACGCTCGGAATGTTCACGCTGTGAAAGCCCGGTGCCCAGGCGACAGGACGCCGGATGAGCGCGGGCTTGCACATGGCGCTTGAAAAGCGGAGCCAGCGACGTTGCGTGGATACGGGCCGTGACCAGTCGATCGGGGCTTCCGTTTCGATCGCATGAATGACGTCGAGACCGGTTGCGACGACGGCATCGCCCTGCGTCTGGGCGGCGAAATCGCGCAGTGATGGATAGAGCGCGGGATCGGCGACCAGAATCTCGTCGACGTCCACATAAATGACGGCATCGTAGTAGGACAGGAGGCCCGTGCAGATCGACGAGATCGCCTGCGCTCGACGTTCATCATCCTGGGGCGAGCGGGGCAGGCGGATCCGGTTGACCTCGCCGATCCGGTCAACAGAGCCGTCGCTGGACCCGTGGTCCACCACGTAGCAGTTGGCGGGCCCTGCCTGCCGGGCATAGTGGCGGCACCAGACCGGAAGGAATTCCGGTTCGTTGTAGACCATCGTGACGATCGCGAGCGGCGCTTTCATGGCGACGCTTCTAGCGATCCCAGGCGCATCGCGCCATGGTCATGTAGGGATTATCGGAACCGGGGCCGATGGTAGCGGCGGACGGATTTGAACCGCCGACCAAGGGATTATGATTCCCCTGCTCTACCGCTGAGCTACGCCGCCATGGCCTCCGGTGGAGGCCGACTTAAAGAACGTGTCCCTTGGTGTCAACCATGGAGACGCGTCGGGATGCACGGGGGCGAATTGGACTTCACAATTACGGCAAAAGGTCCCTACACGGGCGGGACGAGGTGGGGCCGGAGGGCCGTCCGGCCGATAGGACACAACATTTGAAGCAGCAATATCTCAGTTCGATGTTCGCCTTCCGGCAGTATTTCGACTGGCTTCCCGGGCCGGTCGCCTCTGTCCTGATGCTGTTCATCATCGGGCTGGTGACATTTTATGTCAGTCGGCTTGCGACCGACGCGTTGCTGCGGGTGCCGGGCTCACGCGGCGGCGCGGCCGTGCGTACGGTCGCCCTCGCCATGCGGCGTCCGGCGCGGCTCATGCTGGTCATTCTCGCTGTGGGGTCGTCGCTGCCGGCGGCGTCGGGGCTGTCATACGACACGATCCAGATCTTCGCCCGTATCCTGCTGATCGCCTTCATCCTCCTCGTCGGTTATTCGGCGGTCATTGCGTTTCGCATTGCGACCGAGGCCTATCTGATCCGGCTGTCATCGCGCGAACATACCGATGACATCATGGCCCGTACGCACCAGACCCAGATCCGGGTCCTGCGACGCATGGGCGAGATCATGACGGGCGTCGTAACGGTCGCGATCGCGCTCACGACCTTTCCCTCGGTGCGCAATTACGGCGTGTCGCTGTTCGCTTCCGCCGGTGCCGCATCGATCGTGGTGGGCTTTGCCGCGCGCGGCCTGCTGACCAACCTGATCGCAGGCGTTCAGATCGCAATCACCCAGCCCATCCGCATGGAAGACCTGATCATCATCAATGGTGACTGGGCCTGGGTGGAGGAAATCACCGCGACCTATGTCGTGCTGCGGGTATGGGACTGGCGGCGGCATATCGTGCCGATTTCCTATTTCCTCGAAAACAGGTTCGAGAACTGGACGCATAATTCGGCGGCGATCATCGGCGTCGTGTTCCTGTACCTCGATTACCAGGCGCCGATGGACAAGATCCGCGAGCAGCTTCAGGACATCATCAAGACCTGCCCGCTCTGGGACGGCAAGGTGTTCGACTGCCAGGTGGCGGACTGCAACGCGCAGATCATGAGCATCCGAATCATCGCAAGCGCGCGCAATGCGCTTCAGAGCTGGGATCTGCGGTGCGAGATCCGCGAGAAGATCATCAACCGGATCCGCGAGGAATGCCCCGAGGCGCTGCCCCGCAACCGCCTTGCGGTCGTGGCCGACGTTCCGGGCGGGGCGGCGTGGCCGGACGGCGATGTGCTGTCGAACGACATGATCTCGCCGCCGATCATGCGGCCGCCGCCCGGGTCATACATGGGCCCCCGGAGCAGTGCGGAGCCGTCGGCTCCCAACCCGTAGCCGTTCATGGCGTCAGGACCAGCGTCCAGCGGATTGGGCCAAGCAGGAGCGGTTCTGCGCGCCCTGCGACCCAGTCGGCCTGGCCTGCACCGTAATAGGGCGCAAGCGGATCGGAGGCTTCGCCCATCGGCATATCGAACAGGGCCTGCTCTTCATGGCCGGGGCTGATCACCTGTCGTTCGGATGCACCGAAACCGGGCACTGCGACACGCGGTAGCATGGTGTCACCGGCTTCGGCGACGCCCGGTGGATCGGTCAGAACGTGCAGCCCGGGGATGAAGCGCGACAACGGGTGATGGATGCCGACATGATTCGCGCGGCCCCATGTGAACTGCGAGAGCGTCCCGGCTTTCGCCACGTCGGCCTGGATCCGGGCGATGATGGCGCGGTCCACATTATCCCAAGAGTCGAAGCCCGGAGAAACGAGACCGGACGGGCGCCGTGTCAGCAAGGTTTCCACCGACCATGCGCTGCGTGGCGTTATCGGAAGGCTGGTATAGGCCCCGAACACGATCTGGAGCGCATGGGCACGATAGTCGTGCACGAGCCGGTAGCCGATGGAGTCCGGCACGGCGCGTTCACCCCAGTGCCGGGTCTCCGAACGAAGATCAGGTATATTGGCCACGGTGGTTGCGTGCAGGAGCAGGGCCTGCCACGTGCGCAACGCATCCGCATGGTCGTCCGTCTCGATGGCCAGCATGTCCGATTCAGCGAACCGGTTTCATGCATACAGGTCGTCGCGGATTCGGCTTGCGCGTAGACCGTCGGCATAGCCCCCGTCGCCCAGAAGGCGCAGTGCGTCTCCACCGACCATGCGTCCGTTGGCGGTCCATAAGCGGCCGCCCGGAGGGTCGATGATCTGCGGGACCTGGTCAGGCGTCAGATAACCGTGCCAGCCGTGATCTCCGCTGGCCCAGGAGTGTGGCAGGCCGTCGTCGACCCCATAGCGGTCGGGAACGGGCCCTATGATGCTCCACGCGATGTGCCCCTGCGCATCGGCCAGCAGAATATTCTGCTGTGGAAGGCCTGCATGATGGGCCGCATCCAGTCCTTCCTGCACGCTCCTTGCGTCTTCAAGCCCGCGGAAGCCGTCATATTGTATGGCGTTGTCGTCATGGGCGCTCCAGCGCCAGACGAGACTTACGCCCGAGGCGTCTCGACCCATGACGGGGCCCCAGATCGTTTCCTCGACAGGCACGTCATGTGATGCCCCGTGGGCAACGACCAGATGCTCATGAGATGTCGTGATCGGGCGTGGCCCGTCCGGCGTCTGGTAGGCGTTCGATGCGCCGGGCACGGGATCGAGGCGGATCGCCTCGCCCGTTTCGATATAACCGTCCGTCAGGGCCCAGGTGACGGCACCATTGCTGCCGGAAATGACGAACGGCTCGCCGGGCAGTGTGACGCCGACAAGATGCCGGGGGTGGGCGCTGGTCTGAACGAGTTCTGCGCGGTACCAGATGTTCGGCACGCTGAGTGCCAGATGCATGTCGTTGGCGAGCATGGCACTGCCGGTCGCGGTCAGATGTCCCGAGACGGCGAAGCTGTTCGATCCATGTTCTGGCACGGGCAGGGGAGCCTGTTGGCTGTGGTCTAACGGAAGAGCCATCGTCTCGGGCATGGGCGGTGCGGGCAGGACGCTGCCGTCGATGGGCGCATCCAGAGGCGTTGCGCGTGGCATCAGGAACGCGGCCATGTCGGGCCCGAGTGCTTGCCGCAGCATGGCGCGGTCCTGCTGCGCGCGCGGCGCGCTCGGCTGGAGATCGAGATACATCGCATAGACGACGAGCAGCGAGTCGGCTGGCTGCCAGTCTCGTGGTCTGACGCGCAGGATCGAGTATTCGAACGGCGGATGGCCGAGAGCGTGCAGGCCGGCGTTCACGCCGGCGCTGTAGGCGTCGAGCAGCGCACGGTCGTCGGGGCTTTGGAGGCCGAGCAGATGCCGGGCACGCTGCGCAAAACGATGAAGACGCAGGCGCTGGTCCAGCAATACCGCGCCCCGGCCGACAAGTTCGGACAGCGCGCCGGCGCCGGCATGGCGCATGAGGTCCATTTCGAAGAAACGTTCCTGGCCATGCAGGAAGCCGAGGGCGCGGGCGAGATCGGGACGGGATGATGCGACGATCCGGGGGGTGCCCTGCGCGTCACGCGTGATGACGACGGGCCCCGAGAGACCGACGATCTCAATCTGTTCTGAAAGGATCGAGCGGCTTGCGTGAAGGACGTGCCAGCCGAAGCCGCCGAGACCGATGCCGGTGGCCGAGATGACGGCGGCGAGAGACGCCGCCAGTGTGAGCAGTCGGCGGCTAGTCCGCGTCAAAGGGCGCTTGCGCCATGCGCGAATGGCTGCGGCCATAGGCGAAATAGGTGGCAATGCCGATGACGATGTAAATGCCGAGCAGGATGGCAGGCAGCGGGTTGCCGTTGCCGAGTGCGCGCAGGAGGTCGATGCACAGCGGCAGCGTCATGATGACGCAGAATGCGATCCCGAGGGCCGGCGCGATGCCGATCCAGAAGCCGCCAATCGTGATCCCACCTAACGGCACGCTGAACGGGCGCGTGATGCCGGGGCGTGTGTTGCGCTGCCAGATCACCGTGAAGTTGACGATCCCGAATGCGCATGCGGTGCCGATGCTGACGAGATCGGAGATCACTTCGAGCGGCATGGTCGCGGTCGCGATGGCTACCAATATGCCCAGCAGGATCGTACCGATCCAGGGCGTGCGCAATGTGGGATGCACACGCGAGAACGCGGCTGGGATCAGGCCATCCCGGCTCATCGAAAAGAAGATCCGGGTCTGCCCATAGAGCAGGCCCAGCAGGACGGAGCAGAGCCCGACCGTTGCGCCGACCTTGATGAGGAGGGCCAGCCAGGGCTCGTGCATGGCATTCACCGCAATGGCGAGCGGGTCGGCCACGCCAAGTTCGCGATAGGGCACGATGCCGATCAGGACGGATGCCACAAGGATATAGACGGCCGTGCAGATCACGAGAGAGAGGACGATCCCGATCGGGACATCGCGCCTTGGATTGCGCGCTTCCGCGGCAGCGGTGGAGACGGCCTCGAAGCCGACATAGGCGAAGAAGATGATCGAGGCGGCGCGGAAGACACCGGGAAGCCCGTATCGGAAGCCGCCTTCGCTCTGCGGGATGAACGGGTGCCAGTAGGCGGCATGCATGGCCTGCAGCCCGAATCCCACAAATACGAACAGCACGCCGACCTTGATCACGACGATGACCGCATTCACGCGTGCGGATTCCTGCACGCCGCGGACCAGCAAGGCCGTCACGATCATCACGGCCAGCCCCCCGACGAAGTCGAGGCGAGGGCCGACCGTCAGCGTCAGGTTTGCGCCCGACAGCACGGTCTGAAATGTCGATTGCGACAATGCGGCCGGCACGTGCACGCCCAGGTCGGACAGCAGGCTGGTGGCGTAGCCGGACAGGCCCGATGCGACCGCCGCGCAGGATATCCCGTATTCGAGCAGGAGGAGCCAGCCGACAGTCCAGGCCGCACCTTCGCCGATCGAGACGTAGGCATAGGAATAGGCCGATCCGGCGACCGGAAGCGTCGAGGACAGCTCGCCATAGGAAAATGCCGTGAACAGGCAGGCAAGGGCCGCAATCACGAACGAGACCAGAACGGCGGGGCCGGCATAATCGGCGGCGGCTTCCCCCGTCATGACATAGATGCCCGCACCGATGGTGGCGCCGACGCCGAGCAGCGTCAGCTGTGTTGCGGTAAGCGTTCGCTTGAGATCATGCGATTGGCATTCGGCAGTGACCTGATCGAGCGTCTTGCGCCGTGTCAGTCGGGTCACGGGCAAGGCGAGAGATGATTGCGGGTCTGACATGACTTCCCACAATGCAGGAACGTCCGTCCCGTGGGAACTGCCTTTCAGATGTGAAGCAGAACGAGCGAACCGACGCCGGCGGCGAGGCAGTAGAGCCCGAACGGTGTGAGCGCCCACTGGTCGTGGTTACGCATGAACCGCAGCAGGAAGGCCGTGCTGAGCAAGGCGGTGACGGCCGCGATCACGCAGCCGATCAGTCCCAGCGTTATCTGGTCGTGGGTCGGCGGCGTGTGACGCAGCGCGAACGCCTCGCGGACGGATGCCGCCAGAATGACGGGCTGGGCCATCAGCAGCGAGAAGCGCGTGGCGGTCTCGTGATCGAGGCCGTGGCGCAGGCCGCCGTTGATCGTGGCGCCCGAGCGCGAAATGCCGGGCAGCAGGGCCAGGCACTGCCAGACGCCGATGGCCACGGCATCCACGAAGTTCATCGCGGCGATCGCGCGGGTCGGACGCAGGCCCTGCTGTCGGCGGCGCCATTCCACCACGAGGAGCAGCAGGCCGTTGATCATCAGGAAGCAGGCTGCCGCGTCCGGTGCGCCGAACACGCGGCGCAGCTTGTGCTCCAGCGCCGCGCCCACCAGAACAACCGGCACCGTCGCCACGACCAGCAGGGCGACGACGCGGATCGAATCCATCTGGCGCTGCACGCCGTGCACGCCGAGGCATCCTGCGATCAGGGCCCACCAGTCACGCCAGAAGAACAGCATCAGGGCCAGGAGCGTGCCCAGATGCAGGAGCGTCAGATAGGGCAGAAACAGGGGATCGTGCTCGTCGATCCGCCAGTGCAGCAGGGCAGGGATCAAGACCGCATGACCGAGGCTGCTGACGGGAAACAGCTCTGTCGCTCCCTGGACGATCGCGAGGATGACGGCCTGCAGCAGCGTCATGGGAGACTCCGGTTATGAAGATCGGTTGAATGGTGGGCACTTGTTACTGAAAGGCGGCTCCGCCTCCAAGTCCGATCACTTCGGGAGAGGAGAGGTTTGCTTGACCGATCCCGCGGCGGACGCCTAAGTCGCGGCAGGAAGATGGCCGGATCAGCGGGCCGTCGGCAGAGAAGGCGAGACGCGTGGCGGCAAACGGCGAAAGCAAGGGCGGAGGCATCGTGAGCGGTGCGCTCGTGCTGGTCGTAGCGGTCGGCTTCGCGGCCTATGCCGGGGCGACCCAGCGGGCGCCGATAGGGGACAGCGTCACGATGCATGGCCGGTTCGCATCGGCGAACGGACTTCATGTCGGCGCGAACGTGGCTCTGTCCGGTGTCATCGTTGGCCGGGTGGAAGGGATTTCCCTCGATTCGCAGTCGGACCTCGCGCGCGTCGACTTCACGGTGCCTCGTTCGTTGCATCTGCCTGATGACACGACGCTCGGCATCGCATCGCCGACCATGACGGCGGACAACGCATTGACGATCAATCCGGGTAAAAGCACGACGGCACTGCCGCTCGGAGCGACGATCAGCCGGACCACCGACCAGGTGAGCCTGGAGCAGCAGGTCAGCGACTATATCTTCGGCGGCGGAACGCTCGGAAACTGAGACGTTCCGGGCGCCGGACGCCCGTTTTCAGTCGTTGAGAGGATAGGACGCCAGCAGGCGCCGCTGCTTGATCCAGTAACGCAGCATGGTGAATGCGCCCCAGGTCTTCCATCCGGCGCGACGCTTTGCCGCACCGATGCGGAACGTCTCGCGATAATGGAAGAATTGCGCCCGGTAGGCTTCCCAGAGCGTCGTGCGTCGGTCCCAGATATGGGTCGCTTCTGAGCCGACGCCGTTGATCTCGATGATCTGGAAGCCTTCGCCGCGCCGCAGGGCAGCGGTGGACGTCGCCTTCACATCGATCCGGCCGAAATGAAAGTCCGGCACATCCTTCATGAGCTGGTCGAGACGATCGGTCAGGGCGTCCGTGATGTCGTCGGCACCGTTGCGGAAGATCGAGCCCTTGCAGTGGTTGCCGGCGAATACGAGCCGCACGCGTTCTCCGGAAGCGGGAACGTCGTTCAATCGTCCTTCGAGGCGCGGGAGATAGAGATGCGGGACGAGCTTTGTGCGCGGGTCGCCATGCAGGAGATCACGCAGCGTCGTTGATCCGTCGCCGGTGAGGATCGGCGCTTCCTTGTAGGTAACGGAGGTGATCCGGCCACGAGGCTCATCGGGATGGCGAATGTAGAACAGGCCGGCTTCAATCGGGGCATCGATCAGGTCCTGCACCATGAGGCCGACGCCTCGAGGAAAACGCGCCAGCACGGCCTTCATGGCCGCTTCGTCTTCCACGAGTTTCACGCCCGTGCCGTTGCATCCGATATCGGGCTTGACCACGACCGGATAGGAGAGGGACGCCTCGTCCATTGCCGCATGGGCACGCGAGAGATCACCTTCGTCATCACGGCCGCGACTGGTCGTAAAGGTGGCATAGGCTGCGATCCAGGGCTTCGCGATCTGTCCGGCCATGTCCAGAATCGCGCTTTTGCTTTCTCCGCACAGGCCGCCGGTCTCGATGCGCGGATTGGCGGCCGTCGGAACGCTGAAGTCGCCATAGCGGATGCCCATCGCGATCCAGTAGAGCACGATCGGCGTGTAGAAGACGGAACCGGGCCAGAATTCGAACAGGGAGAGTGGGTGG
Source organism: Tanticharoenia sakaeratensis NBRC 103193 (assembly GCF_000963885.1). Classification (GTDB taxonomy): domain Bacteria; phylum Pseudomonadota; class Alphaproteobacteria; order Acetobacterales; family Acetobacteraceae; genus Tanticharoenia; species Tanticharoenia sakaeratensis. The sequence continues at coordinate 35,562 of NZ_BALE01000034.1, read as the reverse complement.
CCCTCCGGCTCGGCCACGATTGCGGCGTGCATCGAATCGACGTCGGATTGCTGTTCGGCCGACAGGTCGAAGATGCGGGTGTCGGGAGCGGTATCGAGCATTGGCGCAGTCATTCGGTCCAGGTTTGCAGGCGCGCGATCAGGCGACCGATGACGATGATCGCAAGCGTGAAGCCCACGATCCCGATCCAGCGCCAGGACCCGGAGCACTGCAGAAGATAGTGTCCGGCTCGAAGCGATACCGCGAAGAGCGCGGAAGTCCAAACCAGCGTGGCGCCGACGGCGGTCGCGGCGAACCGTCCGAACGGGGCGCCGAAGAAGCCGCAGGCCGTGTAGACGGGCAGTCGGGCACCGGGAATGAAGCGGCTTACGGCGACCGCGCGCACCGTGTGGGCCGCAAACCACGCGCGTCCGCGATCACGTTTCGGAAGGCTGATCCAGCGCCGGGCATAGGGCCAGCGGGCAGCGAGCGCACCGAGGCCATAGAGGCCCAGATCGCCCAGCACGATCCCGACATAAAGCGATGCCAGTGCAACCGGCCATGCGAGAGTGCCGCCCTGAACCGCTATGGCGGACAGCACCGTCGTTGCATCCTCGAGAATGAACGTGCCGATGATGACGGTCAGGCCCTGAAGCAGGATGGAAGAGCTGCTGGCCTTGAGCAGGGCGGTCCAGGTCGAGAAATGCATCACTGCGCGTCGGTTGCGAGATGGGCGAAGAAGGCGTTGCGCGGCAAACGATGCTCCTCAAGAGGCTCTGGGAGCGACCGTGCGGACGACACGCGACGGGCGCGAATGGGCGGCCTCGGACCCGGTGAGGCCTTGGAAGGAGGAATTTCTCCCGGGGCTCGCGTGTGTGCCACGTCGGAACGTGACTGGCACCCCCCATTCTCGCGACCGACTGTTGCTGCCCCCCTCAAGGTGGTGCTGGTCAGGGAACATGGAAATTGTTAGCGTCGATCCGATCGACAGCGCGGACATGTTGTTTGCGCGCGGTCCTCAGTCCAGCACGGAGTGAACGAGGCCTTGGCAAAATCCGCTGCTGCTGGTCGCGCCGCGAAAAGCGCGACCGCTCCTGTTAAGTCCACCCGCGGCCGACCGAAAAAAGCATCCGGCGCAAAATCAGCCGCTGCCCGGTCAAAAGCGTCCGATGACGCGGCCTTCGACGACGACTACGCTTCCGACACGCATGTTCCGGGCGCTCTGGCCGGTTCCGAGACGCCCGCGTCGCATACTCCCGAGCCCGAGATCAGCCGGCTTGCCGAAGCGGCCGAGGTGCGTGATGCCGTCGAGCAGCGCGACCAGTCGACGCAGGCCAGCCGCAGGCATGATCTGGATCCGGCCAAGATGTTCTTCGATGCCGTCTGGTATCGTGACGCCTACGAGGACGTGCGCCTGTCCGGCGTCGATCCCGTCCAGCACTACATGACATTCGGCTACCTCGAGGGACGCAACCCGAACGCGGCGTTCAGCACGCTGGGTTACATGGCGGCCAACCCGGATCTCGCCAATGCGGGGATCAATGCGTTCCTGCATTATATCCTGCATGGCGCGGCGGAAGGGCGTTCGACCGAGCCCTGAGCCGCCGGCTTCCGGGGGATAGCGTCCCTTATCGATCCCTGAACAGAGACGGAGCGCGCGTGCGCCATCATATTCTGCCGCGCGGTTCCATCCGCGCCACTGCGCCTGCCAGCCTCGGCCGCCGAAATGCGCTCGGGCTGATCGCGGGCGCATCGATCATGGGCGTCGGGCATGCTGCCGGCGCTGCGGACTATCAGCAGTTCCTGTCATCGGTCCGTGCGCAGGCGCTTGCCCAGGGCCTTTCGGCGGCCGTCGTGGACCGGGCACTTGCCCTGACCCGGGAGCCGAACGCGCACGTGCTGAAGCTTGACCGGCACCAGCCCGAGTTCACGTTGACCTGGGCCCAGTATCGCGAACGGGTCATCGGTCCGAAGCGCATCGACCAGGGACGGGCATCCTACGGCGAGCAGCAGGCACTGCTGTCCCGGATCTCGGCGCAGTACGGGGTGGACACCGGCGTCATCATGGGGATCTGGGGGCTCGAGTCCGGATTCGGTGCGCATATCGGGACGTTCTCCGTTGTCGATGCGCTGGCAACACTCGGCTTCGATGCGCGTCGGGCCGTCTTCTTCCGGTCGGAGCTGCTCAAGGCGCTGACGATTCTCAACGCGGGCGATGTCGCCCCCGAGGCGATGCTCGGATCCTATGCCGGCGCGATGGGGCAGCCGCAGTTCATGCCTTCGGCCTATCTTCGTTTCGCCGTTGACGCGGACGGGGATGGGCGACGCGATATCTGGACGAGCCGCGCGGACGTGTTCGCATCGGTCGCCAACTATCTGGCGAAGTCGGGCTGGCAGCCGGGCGAGCCCTGGGGGCAGGCGATCACGCTGCGTGAAACGCTCCCGGTCGGCATGATCGGTCGGGGGCATCGGATGTCTCTCGCCGACTGGATGCGTCATGGCGTGCGGCGGGACGACGGACAGGCGTTCTCGCGGACGGATGTCATGGGGGCGGTCCTGCAGCCGGATGGGCCGGGCACGGAAGCGTTCATGGTTTATCGCAATTTCGATGCGATCCGACGCTACAATCCGTCGGATTTTTACGCACTCGGCGTCGGGCTGCTCGGATATGACATTACGTAGCCGCCTCGCATCGTGCGCCGTCATCGGGGCCGGGCTCGGCATTCTGGCGGGCTGCCACAAATCCGAGCCGCCCCTGCCGCCGGCGCAGCCGCATTACGTCATCGGAAGCGGCTGGCAGGGCGACGGCGCATGGTTCTACCCGCGCGAGCGCTTTTCGGACCATGAGACCGGCCTTGCAGTCAGGCTGGCGCTGCCGCGCGGCGCTCCGATGGCGGATGGTGTTTCCTATGATCCCGACGCCATGGTCGGTGCGCATCAGACCCTTCAACTGCCGAGCATCGTCACGGTTCGTGATCTCGACAACGGCCGAACGGTGCGCATCAGGCTCGACGGTCGGGGTCCGACCGATCCGGGGCGGCTTGTCGCAGTCTCGCCCCGTGTGGCCGCCCTGCTTGGCATGGGGCCGGGGCCAGCGCGCGTTGCAATCGACGAGGATGAGCCGGCCAGCCGCGCCTTTGCCGAGTCGAGCCCGGATGCGCCGCATCTGTCGATCGCGAGTGCACCGGTCGGCGGCGTTTCGGAACAGCCGCTCGATGATCTCGGTCATGCGGCGGGAGCTGCGCATCAATCCGGAAACAATATCGCGCACTGGCAACCGCAGGGGCTCGATCTGACGCCGCTTCCCGCGGTTTATACCCAAGCATGGGTAGCTCCAGGCAGCCTGTGGGTGGAGATCGGGCGATTTTCAGGGCGCGGCGCCGCGAGGGGTGTCGCTGCACGGTGCTCGGGAGATGTCAGCCGCGCTGCGGAAAGTGGCGCCGGCCTCGACTGGGTCGTGAGGAGCGGTCCTTTCGCTGACGTGAGACAGGCCGACGAGGCCTTGCAGGCGGCATTCAGCTGCGGGATGCCGGGCGCTCGGATCACAGCCGACTGAGATGGAAAATGCGGGCCTTGCCATGGGGCCTCAGGCCGGTCAGAAACCGGCTCGAATGGGATGGATGGACGTGAACGTGCGGAGCAGACGGTTTCTTCTGGGTGGGCTTTCGGCGGTAGCGCTTGCACCGCACGTCGTCGACGCGCGCCCGCGTCGCCATCCCAAGGCCGCACCGGCCGGGGAAGGCGCGGCTGCGATGGCAGCACCTGCCGGGTCTCCGGCGGCAACGCCGATCGGGCCGGTTGATACGATCGCCCGATGGGCCTGCATCGTCGACTTCAATACCGGGGCGACGCTGCTCGAGAAGGCGGCGGACGAGCGGATGCCGCCGTCTTCGCTGACCAAGATGATGACCGCATACATCGTCTTCGGCATGCTGAAGGCCGGGCGCCTGAGCCTCGAACAGTCATTGCCGGTCTCCGAGAAGGCATGGCGGATGCAGGGATCGAAGATGTTCGTCCCGCTCGGCCAGTCGATCGCAGTCTCCGAGCTGATCGAAGGCATGCTGATCCAGTCCGGCAACGATGCCTGCATCGTGTTGGCGGAAGGCATTGCCGGGTCGGAAGAGCAGTTCGTAGCTCTCATGAACGACGAGGCGCCGAAGATCGGCCTGACGGGATCGCATTTCGAGAACTGCACCGGCTGGCCCGCTGACAATCACTACATGACCGCACGCGACGTCGCGAACCTCGCCGTGCATATCATCCGTGATTATCCGCAGTATTATCACTTCTTTTCGGCGACCGATTACACGTTCAACAAGATCCATCAGGGCAACCGCAACGTGCTGGTGGACAAGGGGCTCGCCGATGGCCTCAAGACCGGTCACACCGATGCGGGTGGCTTCGGCCTGTGTGCCAGTTCCGACCGGGGCGGCAACCGCATCGTCATGGCCATCAACGGAACGGCGTCGAGCAACGACCGCGCGCATGAGGGCGAGCGCCTGCTGGCCTGGGCGTTCGCGAATTTCGAGAATGCGACCCTGTTCAAGGCCGGAGCGGTTGTCGACCATGCCCCGGTGTGGATGGGCACGCAGGCGCGGGTTCCCCTGGTGGCCACGCGTGACATCACCCTGACGCTGCCGCATGGCTGGCAAAACCGTTCTCATATCGGGGTCGATTTCCAGTCGCCCGTGATCGCGCCGGTGCGGGCCGGTCAGGTTCTGGGGCAACTCGTGCTGAGCAATCCCGGGATGCAGGACATCCGGCTCGATCTGGTTGCAGGCACCAGCGTTGAGAAGCTCGGCATCGTTGGCCGCTCGTTGACACGCCTTGGATTTCCCCAGGCGAAGCCGAGCTGATCGCACAGGATGACAGAGCGAAACGGCATCTTCATCACGTTCGAGGGCAGCGACGCCGCAGGCAAATCCACGCAATCCCGGCTGCTTTCCGATGCGCTCCGGAGCGACGGGCATGACGTTGTCCTGACGCGCGAGCCCGGTGGTTCCCCAGGGGCGGAAGCCCTGCGGGAGCTCATTTTGTTCGGTCAGGCGGAGCTCTCGCCCCGTGCCGAGATCATGGCCCTGTTCGCAGCCCGCCAGGATCATGTGGACCAGAAGATCGCGCCGGCTCTCAGGAAGGGCGCGATCGTGATCTGCGATCGCTTCACCGATTCGACGCGCGCCTATCAGGGCTACGGTCGGGCGAACGGTGATCCTGCGATCATCGCCCTGATCGACAGGCTGGACGCCATGATCGGGCTTGTTCCTGACATGACGGTTCTTCTGCGCCTCGAGCGGGCACAGGCGCGGGCACGACTGGCTGCGCGCGGCGGGCGCGAAGACCGGTTCGAGCGGGATACGGAAGCCTTCCACGTTCGCGTGGCCGACGGGATCGATGCCATCGCGGCGGCACAGCCGGAACGTTTCCTCGCGTTCGACGCGGCAGCCACGGTGGACCGTTTGGCAGCGGATGTCGCACAGGCCGTCAGGGCGCGGCTTCCGGTGCGGTGATCATCCGGTGAGCGATTCGCCTCGAACGGCAGCGGCAGTTCTTGGACATGATGCCGCAGTGCATGCGTTCCGATCCGCCTGGGCCGCCGGGCGTCTGCATCATGCGTGGTTGCTGCACGGACCGGAGGGCATCGGGAAGGCGACGCTTGCCTTTCGTCTAGCCAGGATCGTTCTCGGCGCGGAGGACATGGCGAGCCCGGAGGGGCGGCGCGTTTCGGCTGGAACGCATGCCGACCTGTTGGTGATCCGGCGCGGCTTTGATGAAAAACGCGGTCGTCCTCGCGCGGAAATCGTTATGGATGACGTGGCACCCATTCAGCAGTTCCTGCGTCGTACAGCCGCGGAGGCCGGCTGGCGCGTGGTGCTGATCGACGGGGCGGAATACCTGAACCGCAATGCCGCCAATGCGCTTCTGAAACTTCTGGAGGAACCGCCGCCCAAGGCGGTGATCCTCATGACGAGTGCGGCTCCGGGGCGCCTGTTACCCACGATTCGCAGCAGGTGCCGCAGGCTTGGCCTCGATCCTCTGGATGGCTCGACGATGCGGGCGGTTCTCACGGGGCAGGGACAGCCGGACGACGTCATTGCGCGACTGATTGCCGAGGGGGCCGGCGCACCCGGCCGGGCCGCTCGTCTGGCGCTCGATTCTGACGGTGCGATCGCGGATTTTGTGTCAGGCACTCTGGACGGTACGGTTGCGCCGTCGGCTATTCTCGCGCAAAGCGAGCGGATCGCGCGGCAGGACGACGGGTTCGCGGTATTCACTGAACTGCTTGGTGCGCGGCTTGCCATGTCGGCGCGGGCGGCGGGTCACGCAGGCGATGTCGCAGCAGCCGCAGCCCAGGCACGAGCCTTCCGCGCCATCGAGGATTTGCGGCGGGAGACCGAGCGGTTCAATCTCGACAAGGCGGTCGCCGTCCAGATGGCGGTCGCAGTCGCAACAGGCGACGATCAGGCAGGATCATGACGCAGGCGCATCGCTACATCACCACTCCGATCTATTACGTGAACGGCGCGCCGCATATCGGGCACGCCTATACCTCGGTTGCGGCCGACGTCATTGCCCGGTTTCACCGCCTGGACGGCAAGACAGTCCGTTTCACGACCGGCACCGACGAGCATGGCCAGAAGGTCGAGCAGGCGGCTCAGGCGGCGGGTATCGCGACCCAGGCCTTCACCGACGAGATGTCGCAGGGCTTTCGGGTCATGTCGGATGCGATGGGCATCTCGTACGATGACTTCATCCGTACGACCGAGCCGCGCCACAAGGCGTCGGCCAGCGCGCTGTGGGAGCGCGTGCGGGACAACGGACACATCTATCTTGGCGCCTATGAAGGCTGGTATGCGCTGCGTGACGAGAGCTTCTATAGTGCCGATGAGATCACCGAGCGTCCGGATGGAACGAAGGTGGCGCCAACAGGTGCTCCGGTCGAATGGGTGCGTGAGCCGTCGTATTTCTTCCGCCTGTCGGCGTTCGAAGACCGGCTCCTGAAGCTGTACGAAGACCAGCCGGGCTTTATCGGTCCGGAAGGACGCCGGCGGGAAATCGTCAGCTTCGTGAAACAGGGACTGCGCGACCTCTCGGTTTCACGCACCAGCTTCTCCTGGGGCATTCCGGTGCCCGGCGACCCGGCGCATGTCATGTATGTCTGGTTCGACGCACTGGCCAACTACCTGTCATCGCTGGGATATCCTGACGTATCCAACCCCCTGATGGCATTCTGGCCCGCCGATCTGCATCTCGTCGGCAAGGATATCGCACGCTTCCATGCGGTCTATTGGCCGGCGTTCCTCATGGCGGCCGGCATCGAGCTTCCGCGTCGTGTCTTCGCCAATGGCTGGTGGACGATCGAAGGCGAGAAGATGAGCAAGTCGATCGGCAACGTTGTCGATCCACGTGATCTGATCGCGGAGTTCGGGCTCGATCCGATCCGTTTCTTCCTGCTGCGAGAGGTTCCCTTCGGCGGGGATTCGGATCTCAACCGCCGCGCCATCATCACGCGCCTGAATGTCGAGCTGGCCAACGATCTGGGCAATCTGGTCCAGCGGACCTTGTCACTGATCGCCCGGAATTGCGGTGGCGTGCTGCCGGCGCGGACGGCGCCTACTGAAGACGATGCCGCTTTGCTGGCCATGGCCGACGCATTGCCGGATCTTCTGCGCGGGTGCGTCGAGCGATGTGCGCTGACCGAAGGCCTTGAGGACGTCTGGAAGGTGATTCGGGCATGCAACGCCTACATCGACCGCATGGCTCCCTGGGCGCTGCGCAAGACCGATACTGCGCGCATGGCGGCTGTCCTGCGCGTTCTGGCCGATGTGCTTCGCACGATCGGCACGGTCCTCCAGCCTTACATGCCTGACACGATGGCGCGTCTGCTGGATCAGCTGGCCGTGCCTGCGGAGGCACGCGCACTGACGGCCCTTCAGACACGTCTGCCGGACGGGCTCGAACTCCCGGCGCCCCAGGGCCTGTTCCCGCGTTACGTGGAGCCTGCTGCCTGACATGACCTGGTTCGACAGCCACTGCCATCTCGACATGCTTGACGATCCGGCCGCTGCCCTGATCCGGGCGCGCGATATGGGTGTCGGTGGCGCGATCACGATCGGGACACGGCTCTGGACCGCTTCGCGCCAGCGCGCCCTGTGCGATCTCGACACCCCGAATTTTCGGGTCTGGGCAGCGGTTGGCACGCACCCCGATCACGTGGCGGAAGGGCCTGTGGCTACGGAAGCCGCCATTCTGGCCGCGGCCGATCATCCGGGCGTCGTTGCACTTGGGGAATCGGGGCTCGATTATTTTCATGGGGCGGAAGACGTTCGTCCGCTTCAGGCCGACAGTTTCCGGGCCCATATCGCTGCAGCCCGCACGTCCGGCCTTCCGCTCGTCATCCACGCGCGCGCGGCGGACGAAGATGTGGCGGCCATTCTCAGGGACGAGCATGGACGTGGCGCGTTTCCGTTCCTGCTGCACTGCTTCGCCTCCGGTCCGGCGCTTGCGGAAACGGCGCTGTCACTTGGGGGATACATCAGTTTTTCCGGACTGCTGACCTTCCCGAAATGCGGAGAGATCCGTGACGTCGCGCGCGTTGTTCCCGCGGATCGCCTGCTGGTCGAAACCGACAGCCCGTTCCTGGCGCCGGTGCCGAGACGCGGCAAACATAACGAGCCGGGGTATGTCGCCTATACTGCGCATCGTCTGGCACAGGAGCGGGGCGTGGAGCCTGACGCGCTTGCGGATACGATAGCGCGCAACATGCACAGGCTGTTTTCCCGGATGGCGGCATGAAGATCACCGTGCTCGGCTGTGGCGGATCATCGGGTGTGCCGATGATCGGGGGCGCGGACGGGCACGGCTACTGGGGAACCTGCGACCCGCACGAGCCGCGCAATCGCCGCACGCGGTCTTCGATCCTGATGACGGGGGATCATGGCGCGCTGCTGATCGACAGCGGTCCCGATCTGCGGGCCCAACTGCTGAACTGCGGCATCGGCCGCTTTGATGCGGTTCTCTACACGCATCCGCATGCGGATCATGTGGCAGGCCTGGACGAACTGCGTTCGATCAACCGGGCTCTCGGTGCAGCGCTGCCGCTGTATGCGACTGAAAATACGCTGGGCGAATTGCGTGCCAGATTTGCCTATGCCTTCACGCCTTGGAAACCGCCGGAGTTCTTCCGGCCTGTCTTCACGCCGCATGTGATTGAGCCTGAGGAGCGGTTGCGAGTCGCGGGCATGGACCTGCATCTGGTTCCGCAGGTCCATGGCCGCATTCCGACCCTAGGTGTCCGGTGCGGCCGGTTCGCCTATTCCACTGACGTCAACCTGCTCCATGACGACGCGCTGGCGTCGTTGGAGGGCCTCGACACGTGGATGGTGGACTGTTTTCAGAATGCTCCGCACAGCGCGCATGCCTGGCTGGATCGGGTCCTGCACTGGCGCTCGATCCTCAAGCCGCGCCGGATGATCCTGACCCACATGGGCACGGATATGGACTACCGGACCCTCTGCGACACGCTGCCCCAAGGGGTGGAACCGGCCTGGGATGGCATGGAATTCGACGTCATCTAAATCGCTGGTCGTGCGTGGGAAGACGGACGGGTCGCGGTGTCCACACGTTCTGGTGCCTTTTGTCCGGCTTTGCGTTTTTTCATTGAAATCAGCGGTACCAGAGGAATAGCGTTCCCTTATCGGATGCGATCGCGTCGGGCAGGGCGCCCGATACGGAGTTCGCGGCATTGCGCAGCACGGGGTCGATGATCGGCCCCTTGCTCAGCCCGAAGGTGATCACGACGCAGCGACGACCGACCACGAAATTTCAAGCCCGCGCGTTGTCCGCGAGACGCTCAAGCATCTGAAACCGTCGCTGATGGAGAGTTCTGTTCATGGATTCGTTCTCTGACGTCTTCTCTCTTGCTGCCACCATGCGCGACGAGCGTCGCGAGACCGAGATGTCGCTCTCGGCCTATCTTGATCTGTGCCGTGAAGATCCGTCCGCCTACGCCTCTGCTGCCGAACGGATGCTCAAGGCGATCGGCGAACCGGTCCTGCTGGATTCCGCGCGTGATCCGCGCCTCAGCCGCATTTTCATGAACCGGACCGTCCGCACCTACCCGGCGTTCGCGGATTTTTACGGCATGGAGGAGACGGTCGAGCAAATCGTCGGCTTCTTCCGCCATGCGGCTCAGGGGCTGGAGGAACGCAAGCAGATCCTCTACCTGCTGGGCCCGGTCGGCGGCGGCAAGTCATCGCTTGGCGAACGGCTGAAATCGCTCATGGAGCGGGAGCCGATCTACGTCCTCAAGGCCGGTCGCGACATCAGCCCGGTGTTCGAGAGCCCGCTTGGCATTTTCAGCCCGGACCGCATGGGCCCGGCCTTGCTCGAGCAGTACCACATTCCCAAACGCGTGCTGACGGGGATCGCCAGTCCATGGGCTCTGAAGCGCCTGGAGGAATTCGACGGCGACATCTCGCGGTTTACGGTTGTGAAACTGCATCCCTCGCGTCTGCGCCAGGTCGCGATCGCCAAGACCGAGCCGGGTGATGACAACAATCAGGACGTCTCGGCACTCGTCGGCAAGGTCGATATCCGCCAGCTCGAGCATTACAGCCAGAACGACCCGGATGCGTATGGCTTTTCCGGTGGCCTGAACCGCGCCAATCAGGGCGTTCTCGAGTTTGTCGAGATGTTCAAGGCGCCGATCAAGATGCTGCACCCGTTGCTGACAGCAACGCAGGAAGGCAATTACGTTGGCACGGAGAATATTGGCTCGATCCCGTTCACGGGCGTCATTCTGGCGCATTCAAACGAAGCCGAATGGCAGAGCTTCCGTAACAACCGTACGAACGAGGCTTTCCTCGACCGTGTCTGCGTCATCAAGGTGCCGTATTGCCTGCGGGTGACGGAAGAGGCGCGGATCTATCAGAAGCTCATCCAGTCCTCGGCCCTGGGCAACGCGCCCTGTGCTCCGAACACGCTCGACATGTTGGCGCGTTTTGCCGTCCTGTCACGTCTGAAACCGCATCCGAACTCCACGCAGTTTGCCAAGATGCGGGTGTATGACGGCGAAAACATCCGCGAGACCGATCCGAAGGCTCGCGCCATGCAGGAGTACAAGGACGCGGCCGGCGTGGATGAGGGCATGGAGGGGATCTCCACGCGCTTTGCCTACAAGGTACTGTCGGCGACATTCAATCATGACAGTTCGGAGATCTCCGCCGACCCCGTGCATCTGATGTATGTTCTGGAACAGGCTGTCAGGCGTGAGCAGTTCCCTGCGGAGGTCGAGGCCAACTATCTTGCTGTCCTGAAATCCGAATTGGCACGGCGTTATGCCGAGTATCTTGGACATGAGATCCAGAAGGCCTATCTCGAGAGCTACAACGATTACGGCCAGAACCTGTTCGACCGTTACCTGGACTATGCAGATGCATGGATCGAGGATCAGGACTTCAAGGATCCCGACACAGGGCAGCTTCTCAATCGCGATCTTCTGAATGCGGAGTTGACCAAGATCGAGAAGCCGGCTGGCATCGCCAATCCGAAGGACTTCCGCAACGAGGTCGTGAAATTCAGCTTGCGTGCCCGTGCCAGCAACGGGGGCAACAACCCGTCCTGGACGTCGTACGAGAAGATCCGTGACGTCATCGAGAAGCGGATGTTCAGCCAGGTCGAGGATCTGTTGCCGGTCATCAGCTTCGGATCGAAGAAGGACAGCGACAGCGAGCGCAAGCATGATGAATTTGTCGAGCGCATGGTGGCGCGGGGCTACACGGAACGCCAAGTAAGACGTCTGGTGGAGTGGTACATGCGGGTCAGGCAGTCTGCCTGACCCGTCGACCCCGAACGGAGTTTCCGGCTTGGACATCATCGACCGACGTCCGAATCCGCACGGCAAGAACATCGAAAACCGCAGGCGTGTCCTGACCCGAGCCCGCGATGCGGTGCAGAGCGCGGTGCGCGATGCGGTGGCAAATGGCCGCATTCGCGATCATGCGCAGCAGAATGCGGTCACCGTGCCTGCGGATGTCTTGCATGAGCCGTCCTTCCATCGCGTGTTCGAGGAAGGCAGCCGTCAGTTCGTGCTCTCGGGCAACAAGGAGTTCATCACTGGCGATCGTCTTCACAGGCCGCCCGGCGGTGGAGGGCAGGGCAGCGGCGAGGGAGAGGCAAGCGATCAGGGCGGCGGAGAAGATTCCTACCGCTTCGTATTGTCGCGCGAGGAATTCCTTGACCTTTTCTTCGATGATCTCGAACTGCCGGATCTGATCAAGCGCGAGATTGCAACGGTCACGCAGTCATCGCACGCCCGGGCGGGATTGAGCAGTGAAGGTTCGCCCTCGCAGCTCGATCTGGGACGCACCATGCGTCACTCGGTGGCGCGTCGGATCGGTCTCAAACGTCCCAAACCCGAGCGGTTGGCCGAGATCGAGGCGCGTATCGCCGCGCTCGAGGACCGCAAGCCGCTTGATGAAGAGGCGTTCGACGAACTTTCCGCACTGCGGGAGGAGCGGCAGACGTTTCGCACGCGCATGAGTCGCATCGCCTGGGTGGATCCGGTGGATCTTCGTTATCGGCGGTTCCAGCCGGTGCCGAAGCCGACGACCCAGGCCGTGATGTTCTGCATCATGGACGTCTCGGGCTCGATGACGGAAAAGATGAAGGAACTGGGCAAGCAGTTCTTCCTGCTGCTGCACGTCTTTTTGGAGCGTCGCTACGAGAAGCTCGACATCGTGTTCATCCGCCATGCCGAAACGGCGGAAGAAGTGGATGAAGAGACGTTTTTCAATGACCCGCGCACCGGTGGCACAGTGGTGTCCACGGCGCTCGAGGAAATGCTGAAGGTCCAGCGCGCACGCTATCCGGCGGACAAGTGGAACATCTATGCGGCGCAGGCTTCGGATGGCGACAACATCGCATCCGATACCCCGAAGGTGACGAGCCTGCTGAGCGAGCGGATCCTGCCTCTGGTGCAGTATTTTGCCTACATCGAGGTTGCCGGGTCGAGCGCCATCATTCGCAACGACACGGATCTCTGGCGGGCTTATCGCGGCATTGCCGAAAGTCATCCGCAGCTTGCGATCCGGCAGGTGCGGGACAGGCGCGAGATCTTTCCCGTGTTTCGCGATCTCTTCGCCCGCAAGCCGGGTGCGATAGCGGGCTGAGCCGCTTCAGACAGTCAGGAGGCGTACGCCCCATGCTCTATACCGGCACCGACTGGACCTTTTCGACACTGCGCGACTGCTACGATGCCATCGAGAAGATCGCGATCGAAGAACTGCGGCTCGAAACCTATCCGAACCGGATCGAGGTAATCACGTCAGAGCAGATGCTCGACGTCTATACCTCGCACGGGATGCCGGTGTCCTATGCGCACTGGTCGGCGGGCAAGCGCTTCGTCGGGCATGAGAATGCCTACAAGCGGGGATTGATGGGGTTGGCCTATGAGGTCGTCATCAATTCGAGCCCGTGCATTTCCTATCTGATGGAAGAAAACACGGCCACGATGCAGGCGCTGGTCATTGCGCATGCGGCCTTCGGTCACAACCATTTCTTTCGCAACAATCGTCTGTTCCGGGAATGGACGGATCCGACCCAGATTCTCGACTATCTGGAATTTGCGCGGGCCTATGTCAGCCGGTGCGAGGAGCGTTATGGCGTGCGGGCGGTGGAACGGGTTCTGGACGCGGCGCACGCGCTGCAGGGACAGGGCGTCAACCGGCACTCGGGATCCAAGCGGCTCGACTTGCGGGCCGAGCAGCAGCGCGACCGGGACCGGCGCGATCACGAAGACCGAACCTACAACGATCTGTGGCGCACCTTGCCGGGCGCAGAAGGTGGCGCAGGCGAGGGGACCCAGGTGGCGGTCGAACCGGAGCTGGGGACGGGGCTCGGCCTGCCGGAAGAGAACATTCTGTACTTCCTGGAGAAACATGCCCCCAAGCTCGCGCCTTGGGAACGCGAGATCATCCGCATCGTGAGACTGACGGCGCAATATTTCTATCCCCAGCCGCAACTGAAGCTGATGAACGAGGGGTGCGCGACGTGGGTGCACGACTTCATCATGCGGAGGCTGCACGAGAAAGGCCTGATCGACGACAGTGCAATGCTGGAGGCGATCCATTCCACGACCAACGTGATCACGCAGCGTGGCTTCGACCAAGGCGGCGGTCCGAACTTCAACCCGTATGCGCTCGGCTTTGCGATGATGTCCGACATCGCCCGGATCGCAACCGATCCGACCGATGAAGATCGTGCATGGTTTCCGCATTTCGCCGGCAATGGCGATCCGGTCGGAACGCTGCACCATGCGTGGGCCGAGTATCGGGATGAGAGCTTCGTGCAGCAATATCTCTCACCGAAGGTCATGCGTGATTTTCGCTTGTTCAGGCTGCGCGACGATCTCGACAAGCCGTATCTGCTGGTCGACGCAATCCATGACGAAGCCGGCTATCGCGATCTGCGACGCACGGTGGCGGCGTCCTATGATCCTGGCGCCTTGTCCGAAGAAATCGAGATCGTCGGCGTTGACATGCATGGTGACCGTCTTCTGAGACTGGAGCACCGGACGCGGCCGGGCCAGTTGCTCCATCAGGGCGACGCGCGCCAGACTCTGGCACATCTGCAGACACTCTGGGGCTATCGGGTTGCGTTGAAGGAAGTCGATAGTCAGTCTGGACGTGAACTACGCAGCTACGACTGACAGCTCGCCAAGGCGCCATAACGGTGCGTGACGGGGCCGATCGTGAAATGCGGCTACAGAAAGAGGCTATGGGCCCCACGTCACTTTGACCTACTTTTGGCCGTTCAAAGCGCTTGAACCCGTTCTAGGAGCACTGGCAGGCCTCAAGGTAAGCGTTTGGGCATTCCGGGCGTGAGAGAAACGTCTTAAATGGCGGTTCTGAGCCGTCCTCATAGCCTTAAGTTGGCATAATATATCTTATAGGACTTGTGTGCGGACTCTATGCTGACCCTATTCGGAGCCCGGTTTAACACTCAGCGCTGCATTCTGACGAATTCCGGTCCGACGTTGCGGCGCTGTGTTGGACATCTGGCATCCGCAGACACGTCTGGTTGGACGATCTTGCGGAATGACATCGGCGCCTAACCAGATCAAACGTATGTGGCTAAATGCCACATACGATCTCTGTGGCACTGAGCCACTAAGTACTGCTTGGAGATATCGTTCTCAGTGGGTACGCGCCGAAAAGTCTCACAGGTCAGATCTGTGGCAAAACGCCATCACGATAATGGCAAAGAGTCATGATCAGTCTTTGGCTCTTTGCCACTGCCGGCATGTGGCTGATTGCCATGGTTAATCTATGGCTTATTGCCACCCCCTCTCCCACCTTGCATGCCCGGCGGGCTCCTCATTTACTCGGTGTCACCCCATAGTCGGCTATTTCCCGACCTCTTCTGAAGGAATGCGATGAGCGAGACTTCCCGGCTGCCTGAGCCTGCGCGCCCGTCAGACATCCTTGGCCATCCCAAGGGACTGGCCGTGCTGTGCATTACGGAGGGCTTTGCATCCTTCGCCGTGTACGGCTTCGAGGCGCTGTTCGCATTGTATATGACGCACGCCCTCCTCCGGCCCGATCGGGTCGCGCGGGTTTGGGGATACGGCCCACTCGCGCACACGGTCCAAGCTCTGTACGGCCCGCAGAACCTTGGGGCACCGATGGCATCGGCCATCGCGGGCCTTTTCCTCGCATTTATGTGGGTGACACCGCTCTTTGCGGGAATCCTTGCTGATCGCGGGTTCGGACGGACTTCGCTCATCGCAGCGGGCGCCCTTTTGATGACATTCGGGTTTGTCCTGCTGCCGATTGATCGGACGTTTCTGGTCGGGCTGGCTTGTCTGCTGGTGGGCTATGGCGGCATCGGGACGCTCAAGGCCCAGGTTGGCGCGCTGTATGCGCGTGACGACCACAGACGCGCGGCAGCCTATCAGCTGTTTTCGCTTTCAGTGCAGTTTGCCGTGATTCTGGCGCCTGTTCTGGGTGGATGGCTGGGCGCGCAATATGGCTGGCATGCAGCGTTCATGCTGCCGGCTGGAGGGATGTTGGTCGCATTCGCTGTCTATCTGGTGGGCCTACGCGCTCTGCCGCCTGATCCTGCCATTTCAGGTTCCAAAGTCCCTACCCCGCCTCTGGACGGGACGGCCTGGTTGACGGTCGGCATCCTTGTCGGACTGCTGCCGGTGCTGGCGTTAGTGCTGGCCACGAACATGCAGATCTTCAACACCTATATGATCTGGGGCGAGCGCCACTATGCCCTGCATGTCGTCGGCCATGAAATGCCCGTCTCCTGGCTCATCTCTCTCGATGGCGCGATCAGCGTGATCATGACGGTTGCTACACTCGGGTTCTGGCAGTGGCGCGCATCGCGCGGCAGAGATCCGGATGAAATCGTGAAAATGTGCGTAGGCGCGGCCATCGGACCCTTTGCCCCGCTCATTCTGGCATTCGCGTCCTGGCATGCAGCCGTCACGCCGGGCGATCACAGGATCGGCTTGGGCTGGGCCCTGCTTTTTCACGTCGTCAACGATCTCGGATTTGCCAATGTCTATGCGATCGGCATGGCATTGTATTCGCGTGCCGCACCCCCTGCCCTGAACACGACGCTCGTCTCGATGTTCGTCCTGTCCCTGTTCCTGACCAACCTGATCGTCGGAAAGCTGGGAACCCTGCTCGACCGCCTGACGTCGGTGCAGTTCTGGCTGATGCACGCGGGCCTTGGCGTGGCTGGTTTCGTCATCCTGCTCGGGATGACCGTCATGGCCTATCCGCTTCTGGCGCCCAGACGCGGCTAGTCGACCGCCAGCTTGATCGCGGCACGTGTCGGGCGTCCATCAGCCTGGCGTGTCGGGAGCAGTGTCGGTTCCAGCAGGCCTTTCTGCCGCTGGTGGCTGCGTTCTTCGATATTATGCCGCACGATCGGATGGTCTTCGAGCAGCCGTTTGAAGACCGGGACCGGAATGGCCAGCAGATGTCCGAACTGAAGCGAACGCACAGTGCCGCGCGACCGGCCGCCCATCAGTACACCTGCGGCGCCCACCATGTCGCCGGCGCCGAACTGGATGTCATGTTCGGCGACATGCAGCTCCGCGAGGCCTGCGACGATCGCGTAGACAGTCCGGATCGGACGGTCCCGGCGGATCAACACCTCTCCCGGCGACGCAAAATGCAGTGAAATCTTACTGGCCAGATCGTGGACCACGGCATCGGAGACGCCTGCCAGACCGGGGAATCGGCGCAGTCGCTGTTCGATGCCGCTCTTGAGGTCGAATGTCAGCGGCGTGTCCAGTCTGGAGCGGCGCTTCTCGACGTCCCGATAAAGCTCGCGATGCAGCTCCTCGCTGATCAGGCTGTCGGCCAGAAGTTCGTCGTATTCCTCGCCTTCGAGCCGCAGCGCGATCTGACGAAGGATCCGTCCCTCAAGCGCTTCCGAATAGCCATGATAATGAAGGCGCAAGGTGCCGAGCGCATCGTCGAGCAGCTTGCGCTGACGGCCCAGAACTTCGGAAACGATCTCGCTGATGCGCCGACCGAGCGTCGGCTCCATGCGCTCATGCATGAAACGCATGAGGGACAAGGATACGAGATGCGCGATGATCAGCGTCTCGAACCGCTCCATCATGCAATGCATGAGTGGCTTGTCGATGTGGAAATGATGATGCAGCGCCTGCGCGATCCGGAATCGCAGACTGGGGCGGAGCCGGCGGCGCAGGGCGCGGACATAGCCGTAGCGGCCTTCCAGCCTAGCGCCGTCGATCATTGATTCAGCCGACCGCAGCAGCATTTCCATGACGCGCCGGGAGAGGCCCTGGATGCGGAAAAGGTCAAGCAGAAGCGAACGCTCCTGATTGGCGATCGTGATCAGCGCCAGCGTGACCCGCTGCCGGTCACCAAGGGCTGTATCGAACGTGTTGGCGCTCTGCTCCTCGGCGGCACGCTTCTCGAGCAGCCCGATCGTGGACGCGCGCGCTGCCGGGCTGAAGCCGAGCTCGTCGGAAAGGTCCCGCGTGCGATGGGCAACCTGGGCCAGACCGATCCCCAGCACCTGATGACGCAAGGCCTGATCGATGGGCGAGAGCTGGTCGAGCTTGAGGAACAGGACGAGATAGCGCAGCGTCGTGCCGTTCAGCAGTAGAGTGATGAGTACGAAGCCGGTTGCGATGATACCGACGAAATGCGCGACCTGAGCCGAAACGCGCTGGTTTTCCGTGACGGCCAGCGCCAGAGCCAGTGTAATGGCACCGCGCAGTCCTCCCCAGACCATCGTGATCTTGAAGGGGTTGGGCACCGGTGGCGACAAGCGGGTGGCAGCGAGCAGCGGCAGGATGCCGAACACGACGGCCGCGCGTGCCACGAGACCGGCAACGCT
Source organism: Tanticharoenia sakaeratensis NBRC 103193 (assembly GCF_000963885.1). Lineage (GTDB taxonomy): Bacteria > Pseudomonadota > Alphaproteobacteria > Acetobacterales > Acetobacteraceae > Tanticharoenia > Tanticharoenia sakaeratensis. Next base: position 17,193 of record NZ_BALE01000034.1, on the reverse strand, counting down.
TGCGATTACGATCAGGACGCAGTCCCAGCGCGTCATGCCGATCAGAAGCCGAGGCACCAGCATCGTTGCCAGAACGAAGACGAGCGAGCCCGCCCAGAACACCAGCTGCTGCCAGAGTTCGTTCAGGAACCGCCAGGTCTGCGGCCGGAAGGTCGAGGGGCCGTATGCGGAGACCGTCAGACCCGCCGCCGCGGTCGCCACCACGCCTGAAAATCCGAGCAGCTCGTCACAGAGGATATAGACGACATAGGGAAGCGCCAGCGTCAGCGTCACCTCGGCCAGTGGTGCGCCACTGAGGTTGGCGATGGCCAGAAGCGTCAGGCGACCCAGGGCGACACCCACGACGATCGCGCCGCCGAAGGATGTGACGAAGTCCAGTGCAGCGCTGTTGAGCGCAATCGGATGATGCGAGGTGACGGATGCGAGCAGGATCGAGAAGATCGCAATGGCCGCTGCGTCGTTCAGCAGCGCCTCGCCCTCGACGAGGCGCGTCAGGCGCGTTGCCGCTCCGATCTCCCGGAAAATCCCTGCCACGGCAGATGGATCGGTCGTTGCGACGATCGAGCCGAGCAGGAGGCAGACAACGAGGGACTGGCCCGCAAAGGGAAACAGCGCGAGGCCGATCGTTGCAGTCGACACGACGACAGCAACGACCGCGAGCAGCAGGACGGTCGCCGTCTCGTGTGCAAGCCGTCGGACGTCGATTGCAAGCGCACCCTGGAAAACAAGGATGGGCAGAAAGATCAGCAGAAACGCTTCGCTGGTCAGCGGAAAGTCGAGCAGCGTTTCGGCGGCGCCGTCCAGAACGTCGGTATAGGACGAATGAAGCACGAGATCGGCGCCGAGCCCGAGCCCGATGCCGACCATGGCGAACAGAACCGTCTCCGAAAGCTCGAGCTTCTGCGCGAGCGGCTGGAGAGCGCTGACGAGAACGAGAAGAAGGGCGATGGCGAGCAGAACGGCGGCTAGGCCCGTTACCATCATGTTATGTTGCTCTCCTGTTCTCCCGCTCCAAGTGGCAGCGTAACATAAATAACGAACGCGTGCGCATGATGGGCGTCAAAACCGTCATCAGGCATGCAAAATAATACAGAAACAGGCATTTGGCGTGCCTGTCTGACAGATATCCGATCGTGAACGCAGGTCAGGACGCAGTCGTTGCCACGAGCCAGCGTCTGACCTGCTGCTCCGGATCGTCATTGCCGATGAAGTCGGATACGGCCGCGACGCTGTCCGCCCCTGCCGCAATGCAGGACGGCGCGCGTTCGCACGTGATGCCGCCGATGGCCACGAGCGGCACGTCTCCGCACAATGTGCGCCATTCGCGCAGTCGCTCAAGCCCTTGTGGGCCGCAGGGCATCTGCTTGAGCTTCGTCGGCCAGATCGGGCCGAGCGCGACATAGTCCGGCTCGAGCGCCAGAGCGCGTGTCAGCTCCGCATTGTCGTGCGTGGAAACGCCCAGCTTCAGTCCCGCGCGCAGGATGGCATCGCGATCGGCGGTATCGAGGTCTTCCTGTCCGAGGTGAACCCAAGGGATCCCGGGACGCGCCCGCCCGTCCTGAATAGCAAGCTGCCAGTAGTCGTTCAGGACCAGCTCGACACCATGCGCCAGAGCAAGAGATGCCGCTTCCGCAACCTGTCGTTCCAGATCCGCCTCAGGGAGATCCTTCACGCGCAACTGGATGAACCTGGCCCCTGCCCCGCCCAGTCGTGCGATCCATCGGGCGTCGTCCACAACCGGGTAGATCGTGGACGGCAGTCTGCATTCCGGCTTCGTCATGCGAGTACGGCCCGACCGAGGACCGGCGTAGATGGGACGGCCATGTCACGTTCCTCCATCAGATCCGCCGCATGAGCGAGCAGGCCCGCCTCACATGCAAGACGGAATGCGTGCGCCATGCCGACCGGGTCTCCGGATTTCGCGACCGCCGTGTTGATGAGCACGGCATCATATCCGAGTTCGAACGCCATGGTCGCATGGGACGGTCGCCCGATACCGGCATCAATGACCAGCGGCGTGTCCGGAAAATGGGCGCGAAGTGCCCGCAGGCCGAACACATTGTTCAGTCCCTTGCCCGAGCCGATCGGTGCGCCCCATGGCATCAGGACCTCACATCCCGCACGGAGCAGACGCTCGGCCGCCACCAGATCCTCCGTGCAATACGGAAAGACCTTGAAGCCATCGTCCGTGAGGATGCGCGCAGCTTCGACCAGACCGAAGACATCCGGCTGCAACGTATCGGCCTCACCGATGACCTCGAGCTTGATCCAGTCCGTCCCGAAGACCTCGCGCGCCATCTGGGCCGTCGTGACGGCTTCACGCACGCCGTGGCAGCCTGCCGTATTCGGCAGGACCGGCACGCCCATATCGCTGACGAGAGACCAGAAGGCCTGGCCTGCAAGCTTGTTCGCGGACTCGCGGCGCAGGGATACGGTGACGACGCCGGGTGCTGCCGCACGGACGGAGTCCGCAAGGATCGCCGGGCTGTCATATTGCGCGGTGCCGAGCATCAGGCGCGAGGACAGGGTTTCTCCATAGAACTGCATGTTCAGCCTCCCTGCATCGGTGCCAGGATTTCCAGCCGCGCGCCATCTGCTACCCGGGTCTGCGCACGACGTGCTGCCGGGACGAACGCGCCATCGAGTGCCGTCGCGACCTTGGAGTTGCCGTAGCCGAGTTCCAGCAGGATGGCGTCGAGCGCGTCCGCCGTGACGTCGCGCGCTTCATCGTTCACGGTGATGTGCATCTCTCATCCTCCTGCGAAATACCGGCGCGATCAGCCTATGCGGGCGCGTCGCCGAACACGATCGCGGCGGCGGTCGCTGCCCGTTGCGGGGACAGCAGAAAACCATGGCGATACATGCCGTTGACATGCACGCAGCGTCCGTCCTGCCAGACCCGCGGTATATTGTCCGGAAACGACGGGCGGAGATTGGCCCGCATTTCCACGATTTCGGCCTCTGCGAATGCCGGATGCAGCGTATAGGCCGCGTTCGTCAGTTCGCTCATGGCGCGCAGCGTCATCCCGCGTGTGTCTTCGCTTTCCACCATGGTCGCGCCGACCATGAAGATATGGTCTGCCCTGGGCACAACGTAAACCGGCATGCGCGGATGCAGCAGGCGGACGGGCCGATGAAACGTGACATCGCTGCATCGCAGAAGCAGCATTTCGCCACGCACCCCACGGAGTCCTTCAGAACGGGTCGCAAGGCCGCGCGCATCGATGGTCCAGTCGCGCGGACCCGTATCCTCGGGCGTGTTGAACGAGATCGAGCCGCCGAGTGAAATAAGCCGATCTCTCAGCGCGACCAGTGCTCGCCTTGGGTCCACGTGGCCTTCGGTATCGAAGAACAGGCCGCGTTCGAAGCGCCCTGCCAGATCGGGCTCCAGCTCAGCGATCGTCGTGGCGTCAACCTCGACGAAATGGTCCGTGCGACGACCGAACCGCGTGAGTTCCGCGCGATCACGCGGTGGTGCCACGACGAGCGTTCCGGCGCGCGCGACGTCAGGAACATGCGACGCCCACCAGTCGAGCGACGCCAGAGAGTCACGTGTTACTTCGGGAGGTGCCGATTCACCTTCGCACCATGGTGCCAGCATGCCGCCCGCAAGCCAGGAAGCGCCGGAGCCGACCTGAGGCCCCGCCTCGACAACGCGAACATGCGCGCCACGCTCGGCAAGGGTTACTGCCGTCACCAGTCCTGCGACACCTGCACCTCGAACAACGACCTCGGGAGATCCTGTCACGACGTCACTCGACGGTCACGGATTTGGCGAGGTTGCGGGGCTGATCCACGTCGGTGCCCTTCAGGAGCGCGACCTCGTAGGCCAGCACCTGCACGGGAATGGCATACAGGATCGGGGCCACGAACGGGTCCACATCCGGCATGACGACGATCACTTCGGCGATGCCGCGCAGGCGCTCGGCGCCGATGGCATCCGTGAACGCAAGAATGCGGCCGCCGCGCGCACGGGCTTCCTGAAGGTTCGAGACCGTCTTGTCGAACAGGATCGTGGACGGGCAGATGGCCACGATCGGTACCGAACGGTCGATCAGCGAGATCGGCCCATGCTTCATCTCACCGGCGGCATACGCTTCGGCGTGGATGTAGGTGATTTCCTTGAGCTTGAGCGCGCCTTCCTGCGCGATCGGATAGCAGATGCCGCGCCCCAGATAGAGCACGTCGCGTGCCTCCGCGACGATTGCCGCCATGGCGCGGATGGCATCGCCCTGGGCGAATACTTCCGTCGCGCGGGACGGTACGTCGAGCAAGGATGCCACCAGTGCCTGCTCGCCTGCGGCGTCGATCAGGCCGCGCGCACGTGCAAAGGCGACGGACAGGGCGGCCAGCACGGTCAGCTGTGCCGTGAAGGCCTTGGTGCTGGCGACAGATATCTCGGGGCCTGCCACCATGCCGAGCACGACGTCGCTTTCGCGGCCCATCGTGCTGTGTTCGACATTCAGCACCGACATGATGTGCTGTCCGGCGGCCCGCAGGCTCCGCAGCGTGCCGAGCGTATCGGCGGTCTCTCCGGACTGGGAGATCAGAAGCCCGACGCCGCCCGGTGTCAGCGGCGGATTCCGGTAACGCATTTCGGACGCCACATCGATATCGACGGGCAACCGGGCCAGGGCTTCGAGCCAGTACCGTCCAACGAAGCCCGCGAAGAACGCGGAGCCGCAGGCCGTGATCGACACGCGGGGCAAGGATTCGGGATCGAACGGGAGTTCAGGCAGAACCACGCGCCGCGTTGCCGGGTCGATCATTCGCTGGAGCGTCTGGCCGATCGCGACCGGATGCTCGTGCAGTTCCTTTTCCATGTAATGGCGATAGCCGTCCTTGCCGACCTGACCGGCGATCAGGGCGACCTGCTGGATCGGGCGTTCGACCGCCTCGCCGCGCTCATCATAGAACTGTGCGCCGGCCCGCGTGAGCACGCACCAGTCCCCGTCTTCCAGATAGGCGATGCGTCGTGCGAGCGGCGCGAGCGCCAGACTGTCGGAGCCGAGGAACATCTCGCCGTCGCCGAAACCCACGGCCAGTGGAGCGCCGTGACGAGCACCGATCAGCATGTCGTCGTGATCCGCGAAGATCATCGCGATGGCATAGGCCCCTTCGAGCCTGCGCAGCGTCGCAAACGCCGCTTCACGTGGCGGCAGGCCGTCGGACACATACTGGTCGAGCAGATGTGCCACCGTCTCCGTATCGGTATCGGACAGGAAGACACGCCCCTTGGCTTCCAGCTCCGCGCGGAGCGCCTCGAAATTCTCGATGATGCCGTTGTGGACGATCGTGACCTGCCCGGCCGAATGCGGATGCGCGTTGGTCTCGTTCGGCACGCCATGCGTCGCCCACCGCGTGTGGCCGATCCCTGTCGTGCCGGCCAGGGGCGCTGCTTCGAGGACACGCTCGAGATTGTCCAGCTTGCCGGCCGCACGGCGCCGCTCGATCTGACCGTCGACGAGCGTCGCGATCCCCGCTGAGTCGTAGCCGCGATATTCGAGCCGTCGCAGCGCTTCGAAAATGACGGGTGCTGCCGGACGCGTGCCGACGACACCGCAGATGCCGCACATCAGCCTTGTTCCTTCCGTGCCTTGAGCGCCTTCATGCGGGCATAGCCGCGCGCGGCCTTGTTCGTCTGGGGTGCGCGCCCGAAGGCCAGTGCCTCGTCAGGCACGTCCTGTGTGATCGTGCTGCCTGCCGCGAGCATCGCGCGGTCGCCGATGGTGACCGGCGCAACGAGGATCGCATCGGAGCCGATGAAGGCGTCAGCGCCGATCGTGGTTCGATGCTTGAAGACACCGTCATAATTGCAGGTGATGGTTCCCGCCCCGATATTCGTGCGCGCGCCGACACTGGCATCGCCAATGTAACTCAGATGGTTGGCCTTGGCGCCTTCACCCAGGCGGGCTGCCTTCAATTCCACGAAATTGCCGACATGGGATGCCGGTTCACAGACCGTGCCGGGACGCAGGCGTGCATAAGGCCCGATCAGGCACCCTGCCCCGACCTCACATCCTTCCAGATGGCTGAAGGCCCGAATGACGGCGCCGGAGCGGACCGTGACGCCGGGGCCGAACGCGACGTTCGGCTCGACCAGAACGTCTGGTTCCAGAACGGTATCGACACTGAAAAAGACCGTCTCCGGCGCGACGAGCGTGACGCCGGCGTCGAGTGCTGCTTCGCGCAGGCGCGACTGCAGGGTCTGTTCCGCGCGGGCGAGTTCGGCACGGGAATTGATCCCGGCCAGTTCCTCGGCTGGGGCTTCGACCGCGCGCACGATCCCCTCCGCCGATGCCATCTCCACGATATCGGTCAGATAGTATTCGCCCTGTGCGTTGTCTGCGCCGAGCTGGGACAGCCAGCGACGCAGTTCATCCGCTCCTGCGCACATTACGCCTGCGTTGCACAGATTGACCAAATGCTCCTCGGCTGTTGCATCCTTCCATTCGACAATGCGCCGCACCTGTCCGTTGTCAGCGATCACACGACCATACCGTCCCGGATCGGTCGGACGCATGGCCAGCAGTGCCAGCGATACGTCAGGCGGGCGCCGCGCATCCAGCAGACGCCGCATCGTGGTCTCGGTAATCAGCGGATTGTCGGCGTAGAGAATGGCGACATCCCCCGCGCCGAACAGGCTTTCTGCCATGCGCGCGGCATGACCCGTGCCAAGACGTTCCTGCTGCACGACCGTGGCATGGGGAGCTGCCGCCTGCGCCAGATCCTCCATGTCAGGGCCGATCACGACGACCACGCGATCGAACACACGTGACGCCGTTTCCGTCAGATGAACGATCATGGGGCGACCGCCAAGCGGATGCAGGGCCTTTGGTCTGGTTGACCGCATGCGGGTTCCGAGTCCGGCCGCCAGCACGACGGCGACGGTTGGAGAACTGGAGCGCGCGTCGTCAGGATGGGAGGCGGAATTCATGATCTCATCGGGGTAGCGAGTGGATGGCGGCGCTGTCAAACGACGGGACAGTCACTTACGATTGCTGATTATTGCGTCCACCGGGACATTGAACGAGGGGGCTGAACGTGGGTGAAGTCGGAAGCTTGAAAAACGCGCCTCTCTGCGTGTTCGATCTGGACGGGACGCTGGTCGACAGCCTTCCGGATCTGGCCGAGAGCCTGCGCGAGATGCTGGCGACCTACGGGCTTCCCAAGCTCTCCGACGAGCGTGTCCGCCCCATGGTCGGTGATGGTGTCGGTGTCCTCGTATCGCGTGGTCTGGCGGCGGTAGAGGCTCATGGGATCGATCACGACGAAGCGGTGCGCCGCTACATGGCAATCTACGAACCTCGCGCAACGCGTCTCACCCGACTCTTTCCAGAGACGCGAGAGACCATCGAGGCACTGCGTGCCGCAGGATTCAACTGCGCATTGTGCACGAACAAGCCGGTCGCCGCGGCGCGTATCATTCTGGAGCGATTTGAGCTCGCGAAGAGCTTTGCGGCCATTGCGGGCGGCGACAGCTTCCCCGCTCGCAAGCCTGATCCGGAGCACGTCCGCCGGACGGTTGCGCTGGCTGGTGGCACGCCGGATCAGGCCGTGATGGTCGGCGATCACAGGAACGACGTTGTGGCCGGTAATGGGGCGGGTCTGCGAACCATATTCGCCGATTGGGGATATGGAGCCGCCGCGATGGGGGATCAGGCGACAGCTATTGCCTCGGCCATCGACGATGCGGCCCGGTTCATGATGGCCTGGTTCAAATCTGAGTAAGATTTCAGGTAATTCCCACAACCTTCTGTTTTTAAACCTTATCCTTGGATCGGTGGTGAGCGAAGCACGCCTATCAGGTGGCCGAGCTTTGGATGATCGAACTCGATCCGCACCGCGACCATCCCGATGCCCGGCAGGTTCTGAAACCAGGCGGCGCCGGGACGCGCCTTCTGCATGTCAGCCAGATGGGACGAGTGCGTCACGAAGCCCGCAATCTGCTGGCCAATGAAATCGCAGCGCAACGCGGGCCCGTGATAGAATTCGCCGTCGTCATCCGGAACCGTCGTCTGGACAGGACCATGCGATTGCATGGCTGTGAGACGGATGCCGTCGAAGACATGTGCCTCGCCGTCGCACTTCCCAGTTTTTTCCATACTATCAAGGAGTAACGCCATGGCGCTCAACGTATCGATCGCGTGCGGCAGTTGGGCCTCAGGCACGGGATCGCGGTCGGTCTCGGGTGGTGTATGGATGGTGACGGCCGGCACGCCGCCGCGATACTGAACCGCAATATGGCGGTTCGCACCACGCGAAAAGCCGGAACTGTCATAGGACACGGGATCGATCTGGCCATTGTCGAACCGTCCGCTGGCCGTGCTGCGGACGTTCATCCTCAGGAACCAGCTCATCAGGCCGCCGGCCTGGAGTTCTGTCGTGACGCCATATCCCCATGGCTGCAACTGGTAGGTTGCCACGACATTGGCGACGTGAAGCCCGTGCGTGAACACGGAATACTGCGCCTCAAGCGGCGCATTCGCACTCGGGGCGGCATAGGCACAAGGGGCACTCGAGAGCAGCGCTATGGCCAGCAGCGCGTTGCGCCCATGCTCAGACGTCAAGGTTCGCCACCTTGAGCGCATTGCCGACAATGAAGTCGCGCCGAGGTTCGACGACATCGCCCATCAGTGTCGAGAAGACCTGCGAGGCTTCTTCGACATCCCCGACCTTCACCTGCAGTAGCGTGCGTGACGCAGGGTCGAGCGTCGTGTGCCAAAGCTGCTCGCTGTTCATTTCGCCGAGGCCCTTGAACCGATTGATGGCAAGGCCACGACGACCCTGCGACATGGCGCGCTCGTAAAGCGCTGCCGGCCCTGCGATTTCCACGCCCTCCTGCCCTTCGACCGCCAGCACGGCGGGCTCCGCGAAGTCACGGGCAAGTTCCGCGCCTTCGCTGGCAAGCCACCGGGCCTCTCCGGTCCGAAGCAGCGCGGGCTCGACGCGATAGACTTCGCCGACGCCTCGAACGCTTCGCGCGCACTCCAGACCGCCATTTTCCGTAGCCGCGACTTTCCAGCCGCGTTCGGTTGGCGCGGAGGCTGCATCAAGACGCCGTTGCAGTTCCGGCGTGCGCGCCTGACGCTCTCCAACGTCCAGAACCAGTGCCTGGGCGATGGCCGCCTGCTCCAGAATCCATGCGGGTACCTTGGACGCCATGCGCTGCAGGCTCTGGGCCACGCGCGCCATGGTCTTCACGAGGTCCATCAGCGCCGTGCCGGAGAAGGTACGCCCGTCGCCGAACGTCAGCGTCGCATTCGAGAGTGCCTTGTCGAGCAGATACTGCTCCAGCGCCGCATCGTCCTTCAGATAGCGTTCCTCATTGCCGCGCTTGGCCCGATAAAGTGGTGGCTGCGCGATATACAAATATCCATTTTCAATGAGTTCGGGCATTTGCCTGAAAAAGAATGTGAGCAGAAGCGTGCGGATATGCGAGCCGTCCACGTCGGCGTCCGTCATGATGACGACCTTGTGGTAACGCAGCTTGGCGATCGAGAAGCCGCCCTGATCCACTTCACCGCGTCCGATGCCGGTGCCGAGGGCGGTGATCAGCGTACCGACTTCGGCCGAGCCGAGCATCCGGTCGAAGCGTGCGCGCTCGACGTTCAGGATCTTGCCCTTGAGCGGCAGGATTGCCTGGAACTGACGGTCACGGCCGCTGCGCGCGGTCCCGCCTGCCGAGTCACCCTCAACGAGAAACAGCTCGGCCTTTGAGGCATCGCGTTCCTGGCAGTCGGACAGCTTGCCCGGCAGCGAGGACACATCGAGCACACCCTTGCGACGCGTGAGTTCCCGCGCGCGGCGAGCCGCTTCCCGTGCCGCCGCGGCGTCCATGATCTTCGCGACGATAGCACGCGCTTCCTTGGGGTGTGTCTCGAACCAGTGCGCGATTGTGTCGGAAGCCGCGGCGTGGACGACCGGCTGCACCTCGGACGAGACGAGCTTGTCTTTCGTCTGCGACGAGAATTTGGGGTCCGGCACTTTCACCGATAGAACCGCCGTCATGCCTTCGCGCATATCCTCGCCCACGAGGGTGCCGGAGTCTTTTTTGGCGATGCTTTCCGCGTATCGTCCGACGACACGTGTCAGCGCCTGGCGGAAGCCTGCCAGATGCGCACCGCCATCACGCTGCGGGATGTTATTGGTGAAGCAGAGCATCGTTTCGTGAAAGCTGTCGTTCCACGTCAGCGCGAATTCGACCTTGATGCCGCTTTCGGCATGATCGACGGCGCCCACGATCGGGGGCGAGACGATCGGCGTCTTGGAAGCGTCGAGATATTCGGCAAAAGCAGTCAGACCGCCCTCATAGAAGAACCGCTGTTCGCGCGGCTCCGCATGGCGCTCGTCACGCAGGATGATCTCGAGACCGGAATTGAGAAACGCCAGTTCGCGAACGCGGCGCTCGAGGATCGCGAAATCGAAATCCACTCTGGTGAAGGTCTGACGACTCGGCTTGAACGTGACCAGCGTGCCGCGCGGTTCGTCTGACGGGCCAACCACACGCAGCGCCTCGTCACGTTCGCCATGCTGGAAGCGGATGAAATGCTCGAGATTCTGCCGCCAGATCCGGACTTCCATCCATTCCGACAAGGCGTTCACGACCGCAGCACCCACGCCATGAAGACCGCCGGAGACCTTATATGAGTTCTGGTTGAACTTGCCGCCGGCATGGAGCTTCGTCAGCACGACTTCCGCCGCGGAGATGCCCTCCTCGTGGTGCAGATCGGTCGGAATTCCGCGGCCGTCGTCGCGTACCGAGACCGAGCCGTCTCCGTTCAGCGTCAGAATGCAGCGCGTGGCGTGTCCCGCCTGTGCCTCGTCCACCGCATTGTCGATGATTTCGAACACCATGTGGTGGAGGCCGGAACCGTCGTCGGTGTCGCCGATATACATGCCGGGACGCTTGCGCACGGCATCGAGACCGCGCAGGACCGAAATCGATTCCGCGCCGTATTCATCCGCGACGGGCACCGCGATCTCTTCGGGTGCAGACGCGGGGGACGCGGGATCGTTCTGATCGGACATGGCGTATGGAGTACTCCTGGGAACCAAGATGGGCGCCGCGAAAAGACGCCCTGCAAAGTCGGTCATTCTAACCCGGATCGTCCTGTGAGAACAGGATAGACCTCTGATTTTTGGACTTATCGGGGTCTTTCGCGCAGCTGTGCATCCGCGATTTCCACGAAGGCCGCCTTGCCGATCAGGGAATCGAAGGGGGCGCCGTCCGTGCCGCTAAGCAGGATGGTCGATGTCGCGGCTGAAAGGGTCGCAAGCAAAGCCTCGCGCCGGCGTTCATCAAGATGAACCAATGGTTCATCAAGGAGAAGGATAGGCGCTGTACCCATCAGGCGTTCGACCAGCCGGGCATGGGCAAGGACGGTGCCGAGCAGCATCGCTTTCTGCTGCCCGCTGCTCGACAGGGCTGCCGGTCGACCGGTCTCGTGATCGCGCAGAACAAAATCCGTGCGATGCGCGCCGATGCCCGAACTGCCTCGCGCCGCATCGCTTTCGCGGTCCTGCGCCAGTCTGGCCCGGAGATGCTCTTCCACCGCGAGCGCCGGCATGTCGGCGAGCATGGCCGCAATCGCGCAGTCGAGCGCCAGGGTGGTGCGCGGGAAGTCGGCATGGGCCGGCTCGCAGGCGTTCATGTCCTCGACCAGCGCCATTCGGGCGGCGGTGACCGCAACAGCGTGCCGAGCAATCGAATCTTCGGAGGCCCGCAGCCACGCGTCTTCCTGATACCTGTCGGCAAGCAGTTTGTTGCGCTGCGCCAGTGCGCGATCGTGGGCTGCCGTTTCCCGGGCATGTCCCGGACTGAGCGCTATGGCCAGCCGATCCAGAAAACGACGTCGGCCCGAGGCGCCTTCCGTGAATAGGCGATCCATCTGCGGTGTCGCCCAGACACAGGCCACGAGACGTGCAATCTCGGCCTGCGACCGTATGCCCTGCCCATTCAGCCTGAAAATGCGCCGAAGACCCCCGGCAGGATCTGCCCCGGTGCCGATTTCATGAAGGTCGTCGCCCCGACGGATGCGGGCGGCAACGCCCCACAGGCTGGCGCCATTCTGAGCCAGCATGGCTCCCGGTGCACCGCGCAGGCCCCGCCCGGGCGCCAGAAGCGAGACGGCCTCCATCAGGTTCGTCTTCCCGGCACCGTTGGCGCCGGTGAAAACCGTGACACCCGCGTCCGGGCGCCAGATGAGATGCGTGTAGTTGCGAAAGGCTGTCAGCGTCAGCCGCTCGATCTGCAAGATGCCTCGCGTTACACCCGCATCGGCATCAGGACATACAGCGCGGACGGGGTCGCGCTGTCGCGCACCAGCGTGGGAGCCGCACTGTCCGAAAACGCGAATTCGACATCAGTCTCGATCTGGTCGGTGATGTCGTTGAGGTAACGCGCCTGGAAACCGATCTCGAGCGGCGGCGCATCATATGTCACCGAATTCTCGTCCAGCTCTTCCTTGGCCATGCCCTGATCGGGACTGACCGCCGACAGCGTCAGCAGGTTGCGCGACATGGAGAGCTTGACCGGACGGGAGCGCTCCTGGCTGATCGCGGCCACACGCCCGACGGCCGCGGAGAAATCGCGCTTGGCCACGCGCAGGATGCGGTCGTTGCCGCTGGGGATGACGCGTTCGTATTCCGGGAACGTGCCGTCAATCAGTTTCGACGTCAGCAGGATTGGACCGCATGCGAACTGGATGCGCGTATCCGACAACGAGACTTCGATCTCGGCAGATCCCTCGTCCAGCAGCTTGCGCAGCTCTCCCACGGTCTTTCGTGGCACGATCACGCCCGGCATGCCTTCGGCGCCGGCCGGCAGATCCGCCTCGATACGCGCCAGGCGGTGCCCGTCGGTCGCGACGGCGCGCAGCACCTTCCCCATCGGGCCTTCGGCTACATGCAGGTAGATGCCGTTGAGGTAATAGCGAGTCTCCTCGGTCGAAATCGCAAATCTGGTCCGGTCGATCAGGCCGCGCAGGACCGACGCTGCGATCTTGAACCGATGCGGAAGATCGCCCGCCACCATTGCGGGAAAATCGTCCACGGGCAGTGCGTTCAGACTCGTGGCGTAGCGACCGGCACGCAAGGCGAGCGGTGCGTCCGAACCCGGGTGATCGAGTTCGACGGAGACACCGTCCGGCAGCTTGCGCACGATTTCGTACAGGACGGCGGCTGGTGCCGTGACGCTGCCGTCGCGAAGCCCTTCCGCCGGAACATCCGCCACGATCGCGATTTCCATGTCGGTGGCCGTCAGCCGCAGTGCGCCGTCCTGCACCGACAGCAGCACATTGGCGAGAATGGGGATAGTATTGCGCTTCTCCGCAACGCTCTGGACGTGGGCGAGCGCCCTGATCAGCGTGGTGCGGTCGGCCTTCAGCTTCATAACGGAGACGGTCCTCGGAGCGCGGATAGAAAGATGGCGCAACCCGGCGCAGGGCATTGCGCGATGTCGCGGGGCGCTGAACCTACCAGATGGCAAGGGGCCCGCAAAGCGGCGTCGCACTTGTGTTTTTGCAGCGCTTTGTGTAAACAACGAAATAGAATGGATCGATTGTGCCTGCGGTCGTCCGCTTGCGGCCGTTGTCTGCCGCAGAACTGGATTGGGTCGTCTCCAACGGCGTCAGTATCATGATCCGCACTCCGCTGGTTAACGCTGACGGAATGGAGGCATACACGGGGGGATTCTGGAGGCGGACGCTCCCTGTCCCCTAGTTCATCAACTCGGATGGCCTGAGCGAGTTGGAATTCTTCAGGGCGGTACCCCCAGCAGGCCATGCAGGAGCTTGCGATGTGGGTTGGGGGCGTTCTTCCCAGGCCGAGCCGGGCCAGGCCCTGCACCCAGCTCAATGATGCGCAGAAGGCCACCAACCACGGTATGGACAAAGACTTCCTTCCGCGCCCCCGCCAGCGGAAAGAAGTCGAGACGTCCCAGGTAATCAAAGAAGAAGCCCGGAGAGGTCCGGAGACATGTCATTCCGGGCTGGGGCTGCCCCCTGTCCCCACCCAACCGTGGGCGGGCCGGGTTCCTACCGGACGCGTGGGCTGACGCGCAGAGCATTCCGGTCATTCATCCTGGGATGCAGTAGCCAGTACCTTCCAGGAGAGTCACCCACGTATCGTGTTTGAAAGCGGCGTAACCATAGAACTCACTGTATTTCTCAACATCCTCTGATGGAAGCTCGTCCAACGGAAAATCAGCAAGTATATGCTCCACGACGACTTCAGGTTCTTCATGTGAGAAGACCGGAGCACCTTTTTCCTGACTGTATTCCAGGACGACATTCTTCTTCATGGCATAGACGAAAAACTCCTTCAGGATTTTCAGATTGTCTTCTGTTTTCTTTACATCCTTTATCTCAGGTATAAATAAACCCCACCATATACCAGCGAGGTGCTGCTGGTGTATATCGAGCAGGCACCTATCAAACTCTTCTTGGTATTTCATTTCCAAAACTTTACTCCGTGATATTAACCAGGTACCCTTGGTTGGAAGGCAATAGTCCAATCATTTTCCCGTTCGCCAGCCTGACTGTCACGTCTTCTGATCTGTTCCAAATTCGCGGTTATTTGAAAAAATTCTTGAGTCTCATGCACCGCACGCGGGTAATGCCGTTTGCGGACGGTCGCCGTTGCATGCCTTTCCTTATGGACATGAAAATGAAGAAACTGGCTTTGCTCTGGTTTGCCGGAGGAACTGTCGCCTGTGCGGCGCCCGCCCCCACGACCTATCTGGACAACGCGGGCCGGCGCATGCCGATCCTGATGACGACGACCGCGAACGCCAACGGTGTCCCGCTTGCGGCAGCCTATCGCAATGCAGCGGGACAGTGGCAGCCGACGACGGTGGTGCAGCAGATTTGCGGCGTTGACGCTGGCGGCACGCCGCAGCCGTGCAACGACATTACGCAGTCGATGATCAATGTAGCCGGTGGAATCGCAGGGCTCGACAATGCTGCCAACATGACGGCACCGGTCCTGAGCCCGGCCATTGCCACCTCGGCGCAGTATATGGCTCCCGGTGCAACGGCCGCCTTCACGTTGCCGATGGACAAGCTGGTCCCGGATTCACATTCTATGTTCACGCTTGGGCAGGAAACCGCGCAGTTCGGCGGTCTGTACGATGCGGGCGGGACGCCGATCCATCGCGCAGTGACTGTTATCGGCCAGCCCTACGGCAATTACAATGCCGGATGCACACTGTGCATTTTCTCGACCTCTGCCGGTGATGGCGGCGGCGGCGGTCAGGCGGGGATTTCGGGAACCGATTATCGCGCGGGTGCCAGCGCCGTCAGTCAGAGCGATTTCGCAGCGGTCGGCTTTTACCATTTCGACGAAAACTGGTCCGCGCGCGTCACGGCGCAGGTTGCGTCCTTCGCGGCAGGAACCGCGACGCTTGCAACACCCATGACGGCCGAGCAGATGGCGACCCTGCATGCGGGCATGTATGTCGCGACCAACGTCATCAATCCTGGTGATCCCACGACGGGCTCAAGCGGGCTGCTTCGGATATCCTCCTACCACGGGTATCTCAAATCGTGGGATGCAGGGCATCTCTACGTCTATGACTGGGCCGTGCCCGGCGATGGAAATTCGGCATCCGGTCAGGTTCCAGATGTTGCCAACCTGGATCGCACGATCACGACCTATACCGTGCCGATGGTCTGGGTCGGTGTTCCGGACAAGCATTTCGCCGAGAACGAATACATGGTGGCCGACGGCTCCCATGTGCTCGGCAATACTGCGACCAGCATTGCCAATGCCTTCGAGCGGGAAGAGTTCGACTTCCGGGCGTCCAACTGGTCCAAGGCGCACAGTGTCTCATTCCACGGCTGGACGACATCTTTCGAATGCGACAGCTGCGTCACCAATGCGATGGACGAGGGTTCCTACGCCTATCTCGTGAACGGGCCGATGTTGCCGCTTGCCTATCGCGCGCAGCTTTACGGAGATGCGGTGGAATACAGCGGCTACAGCACCATGCTCGGATCCAACGGCGCGCCGGAAATCGTCAATTCCGACGGCAGCACGACGAACGCGTCCGCCAGTGTCCCGGCCGGCACGAACCACATCATGGCATCGTTCGCGTCCAGTCTGCCGAGCAACAACACGCTGAATTTCTCGGTCCTGTCGAACAAGGAGCAGACCACGAGCGGGACATGGGTCGACTACGGTATCCGAATGGGTCTGAACATCGATGGCAACCGCAATCGGCAGACAGGATTGACCGGCGGCACGATGATGGGGTCGCTTGCGTTCAATTACCCGGGACACCTCTCCGGCGTCTGTACCATGGGTGGCAACGTCAATCTCGGGCTTTGCACCGAGGGAGACGGCACATCCGATTTTGCGAAGGACGTGACGTTCAACGGGTCGGCCCGTGTGGCAAGCGGCATCCTGGAGAATGGCGCGCCGTCCTGGAAGCCGGCCAGCGGGTCCACACCGGCTGGTGTCAGCGGCCAAGGCACGGTGCATCTCTGGAACCAGATCGCAGGCGGAGCGGCACGGACCGAAATCGTCAACGTTGATCCGACCAATGGTGCGGGAGGATTTGCCTTCTACAATATCAACTCCAGCAACAGCGTGTCCGGAGCTTCGCCCTTACTGTCGCTGCTTCAAAATGCCGGGGCGACATTCAACGTACATGCGACACTGGCCTCCGGCGCATCCATCGGATCGAACCAGACATTGTTCTTCAACCCGGCGAACGTCTCCAACAACCTGTATCCGGGCCTTACGGCCTGCGACAGCTACACCATCTGTCTGCAGGGCAATATCGGCGCAAATCTGGGGATTCTGGCAAGTTCGATTCAGGGGGGAGCAATGGGATCACGTTCGTTCTGGCAGCCCGACGGCCATGGGAACTGGCATGCCAGCAGCGAAGTGTCCGGTGGCGGCGCGGTGTCGAACACGGCCTTCACGCTTGCCAGCCTGCCGACGGCCAATGAAACGGATGGCGCGCAGGTGTGGTGCTCGGATTGCAGGCTCAACGGGATCGCGGGTGTCGAGGCGTTCTGGCATTCCAGCGTATCAAGGTGGACCGACAGCCAGAACAATGCCCTGAGCAATTAAGCCACGCACGCTGAAGGCGCCCTTACGCGCCTTGGAACAAAGTCGAAGCGGGAAGTCATATGCCCCACGCGGCTTATACCAACGGCTATAGCTTCTGACCTGTGTGAGCCCATT
>NZ_BALE01000035.1 GCF_000963885.1 Tanticharoenia sakaeratensis NBRC 103193 | reverse complement strand
AGGCGGGTGAATCGGGCCAGTCGATTGCGAACAACCTCAATGCGCTAGCGAAACAGGCCAGCGCATCGGGCGACAGCAGTCTCGCCGGCACGGCCAGCAGCCTGGCCTCGCAGGCCGCGGGCGGCACCATGAACACGAGCACTGCCGAGCAGACGCTCGCCAGTGCCTGAACGATCGGGAGAGATGTGCGCTGCATCCGCGATGCGTCGGGACCGTGGCGCTCCGGATGCAGCGCACAGTCCCGGGGAAAAGAATTCGGCATCGCGAAATGTGCGGGATAATCCAAAAAAAGACATATTTGGAAAGTCCCCTCGTATTGCACGACCTGTGCGACGCGACGCTGTCATGAGACTGGGTTGAGGCGGGTGGCGTGGTGCCGCGTGTCTGACTTGGGGTCGGATCAGCAGATCTGACGATGGAAACCGAAAAACGGAGACGAGTACTATGACCGACGTTAGCTCGACCAGCACCGACTCGACCCAGAGCAGCATCATGGCGCAGATGAGCGCCATGCAGGACCAGTCGGCCGAGTTCGGCGCTCAGGAATTCGCCCAGCAGATGCAGGCTGAGCAGAACCTCACGCAGATCTCCGACGCGCAGAACCAGGCCAACAACTTCATGCAGACGATGGCCAGCAACGCCAAGTCCGCTGTCGCCAAGGACTGAACAGCCGCCCACTCGATCCGGGCCCGCGTCGCGCCCTCCGGCCGATGCGGGCGTCCGCTCATCTTGAATGCGGGTCATAAAAATTTCGAAGTCCCATCAGGTACGGTGTCATCTGCGCGTCATGAACGGCATCCATGCGGATGCGTCATGCGAACTGCAGGATGAGCTTCTGACGATCGGTTGCGACGGCGCTGCCAGTGTGGCGCTTCTCGACGATGGGCTGGCTGCACGCCATGTGACGCTCAAGCGACAGGACGATGGTTCGCTTCAGGTGGGCGCGCTGGCGGAAGGCGTTCGGATCGATGGTGTAACGCTCGCGCCCAACGATAATCGCGCCCTCACAGCGCCGGCCACAATCGACGTCGGTCCGGTCAGGATTGAAATTCTTTACGAGCAGGTCACGGCTGTTCAGGATGCGCCTGTTCAAGCGGGCGTCATGTCTGCTGCCATGTCACGGCTTGTGGCGGGTCGATCGACGACCGCGCTGATCGCGGGTGTCCTGGGCGCCGCGCTGTGTGCATTCCTGATCAAGCTGATGATCTGGCCGGTGACTGTCGCGCATGCCGTGGTCGCAACAAGCGCCGTGCCGTCGCACCCCGTCATCCGCGCGGATCAGGATGTGCTGTTGAGCGACGACGAACTTGGCAGCAAGGTCGCCGATGCCTTGCGGGCGGCACATGTCAGCGGGATCGATATCACCGCGAAGACGGGGGTTGTGACCATCCAGGGCGATGTCGAGCCTGCCCAATGGGACGCATTGCAGAAAGTTGAACAGTGGTTTGACAGTGCATATGGACAACGCTACGTCTTGTTGCCAAATGTTAAGAAATCGTTAGCATCCGAGTTTGTACTACCGCTCCAGTCTGTCTGGGATGGTACAGGCGCCAATATCGTCGTGCATGGGCAACGCTACGCTGTAGGGTCTGAAGTACAGGACGGTTATCGCGTCGTCTCTATCGCCAATGGTTCAATCGTTATTGCTCACAATGGTCGAAACTCAATTTTCCGTTACTGAAGATCGACCGGGACAGGGAGTAAAGCCGTGTTGAACAGAGTCGAATCAGGTCCGACGCTGCGCCTCGACAAAGCCATCGAGCGCAATATCGCCGATGCCCCGGACGCGCCGACGGCTGTCGAGATGCAGGGATTTCAGGCGGCGATCTCAGGACGCGATGTGCGGCCTGAAGGCATCGATCCGCCCGGCGTCATCGGTGCGTTGTTCACACATATCATGCCCCGGATCAGCAATCCGTCCATCCTGCAACTGGATCGACGGCAGACGCTGCTTCAGCGTCTCGAGGCGCGGGCGGTCTCGCGTGGCGATTCAGCACCCGTCGTTCCGGGCGGTCTGGAATCCGTCCGTCTGGAGCTGAGAAATATCGAACATCTTCGTCGTCAACGCGACAGCCTGATCGGCGGATAAGGTCATGGATCGCGATCAGCGCGAACTGCTGCTCTCCCTCGCCTATCTTTACATCTGCAGCGATCGGGAATGGCGCGCGCTTCCGCTTCTTCTTCTCGTGACCGCGGAAAATCCCGATGACTGCGTCTGTCTGCGCCTGCTGGCGCATGTCTATACGACGGTCGACCGGGCGGAACTTGCGCTCGTCGTGCTTGATCGTGTGTCGCATCTGGCGGGACAGGATATTCACGGAGACAGCCTGCTGAGGGCGCGCGCGCTGCATCGGCTCGGGCGGATCGACGAAGCGCGGCTCAGTTTTGAAAACTATACGCAGGCGCTGCCGGAAAGTGACGCGGCATGAAGCCGTTTCTGTCTTTCTGCCGGACCGCAGGGCAGAGGCAGGATCTTGCGCTGGTTGCCGTTCTGGCCCTGACCGTCGGCATGCTGATCATGCCGATGCCGGCCGCCCTGGCTGACATGCTGATCGGCTGCAATCTGGCGCTGTCGGTTCTGTTGATCATGGTTGCGGTCTATCTGCGGTCGCCGCTGGATCTGACGGCGCTGCCGGGGCTTATTCTCGTCTCCACGGTGTTTCGTCTGGCACTCGAGGTTACGGTCACGCGACTGATCCTGACGTCCGGCGATGCAGGGACGATCGTGCAGACGTTCGGTGAATTCGTGATCGGCGGAAATATCGTCGTCGGTCTTGTGATCTTTGCCATCGTGACGACCGTGCAGTTCATCGTCGTGACGAAAGGCACCGAACGCGTCGCCGAGGTGGGGGCGCGTTTCACGCTCGATGCGATGCCCGGCAAGCAGATGAGTATCGACAGCGACCTGCGCTCGGGCGACATCGATCAGGCCGAGGCACGGCGCCGCCGGCAGGAACTGGCCAGCGAAAGTGCACTGCATGGCGCGATGGACGGCGCGCTCAAATTCGTCAAGGGCGATGCCATCGCAGGACTTATCATCATCGTCGTCAATCTCGTCGGCGGTATCGGCATCGGCACCGTGCAGCGTGGCATGGCGATCGGCGATGCGATGAGTACCTACACGCTGCTCACGGTGGGCGACGCGCTTATCGCGCAGATCCCGGCTCTTCTGCTGTCCATCACGGCGGCCATCGTCGTTACCCGCGTCGGCGGACACGATACCGATCTTGGTCGCGACATGGTCCGCCAGCTGACGGCCCATCGCGGCGCCCTGCGCGTCGCAGCGTTCATGCTGCTTGTCATGGCGCTTGTCCCGGGTTTTCCGAAACCGGTCTTCCTGGCGCTGTCCGCTCTTTTCCTTCTGGGCAGCAAGCCGGACTGGGCGGCATTGCGCGCGCGTCTGAGGTCGAAGGTGCCGGAGATCGATCCGGATGATGTTCTGGATGCGCGTCCCAAGGCCACAGGTGCCATGAAACGGACGATCGACGCGCAGGAGGCTTTTGCGCCCCTGATCGCCATCACACTTTCATCGTCGCTTGATCGTGACGTGGAGCGCGCGCGTCTGGATCAGCTTCTGGCTCTGGCGGCGGCCGAGGTCGAAGGTGAGCTGGGCGTGCGTTGTCCCAAACCCCGCGTGCGTCGGGACCATGATGGCGATGCCTATCGTTTTTCAGTCGAGATCGAGGATGTTCCGGTCGAGCAGCATGAGCTGAAGCCGGGATATCTGCTGTTGCATGACGATCCGGTGCATCTCGATCTCGCGGGAATCGAAGGCGAGACCGGTCATCCGATTCTGGGGCGCGATGCGTCGATCTGGGTGCCTGCCGCGCAGGAAGCGCGTCTGAAGGCGGCCCGGATCGGCTATCACGACGCGGCCGGCATCATGGCGACGCGCTTCCGATCCGCCCTTCGCAAGCACGCGACCCGCTTCATCGGCCTGCAGGAAGCACGTCAGACGGTCCAGCGTCTGGAATCCGAATATGGCGATCTCGTGCGCGAGGCGACGCGGGTCGTGCCGATGCAGCGGCTCGCCGAGATCTTCCGTCGTCTTGTCGAGGAGGAAGTCTCGCTTCGGAACATGCGCCTCATTCTCGAGACACTTGTCGAATGGGGTGACAAGGAAGCCCGGCCGCTGATGCTGGTGGAACATGTCCGACAGGCTCTGTCGCGGCAGATCTGCCATCGTCATGCCGGTGTCCAGAAGACGCTGGCGGCCTTCGTGCTCGGTCAGGATGCGGAACAGGTCGTGCGCCAGGCCGTGCGCGACACGCCGGGTGGCGCGTATCTCGCGCTCGATCCGGACGCGTCCCAGCGTTTTCTCTCCGTATTGCGGAAAAATCTCGCACCTGACATGGCGCGCGGTTCCGGTCACGGGCTGCCTGTCGTGGTGACGTCGATGGATGTGCGGCGGTTCGTCCGCGGCTTCCTCGTCCGTAACGGGTTCGAGAATGGTGTCCTGTCTTACCAGGATCTGGCCGACGATTTTCCGATCCATCCGATCGGGTCGATCGAGCTGGCCGGCACGGCCGGCGCGGTCGAGTCTGCAAGAGCGCAGTAGAGCCGTCTGTTGATCGTCGAGCGTGCGCGCACGTTCTGATGGAGGAATGAAGATGAGACTGATGATCTTGTTGAAGAACGCTGCGATGGCCCGGGACGCCGAACGTGCTCTTCATACGTCCGGTTTCATGGCCGACATATTCGACGATATGGACGATGCGCGAGAGGCCCTTGCCTCCAACGAATACGATCTGATTTTGCGCACGCGTTATGTCGGATCGGCGGACGGCATCGACTGGTTGCGCCAGCGCGCGGCACAGGCCTGCCACAACGAGGGCACGTTCGTCATCATGGTGACGGACAACGAGGACGATCGAATCCTCGCCCTTGAGTCCGGGGCGGACGACAGCGTGTGTTCGAACATCAACCCGCGCGAGCTTGTGGCGCGCGTGCGCGCCGTGCTGCGTCGTCCGCGCGGCACGATCATCGACCTGCATCAGTATGAAGACCTGACATTGTGCAAGCAGAGCCGGGAGGTGCGTGTCTCGGGGGCGCTGCTGCCCCTGCAGCGGCGCGAGACCGATGTGCTGGAGGCGCTGCTGCGGCGTCAGGGCCGGGTCGTCTCGCGCTCCGGCCTCGAGCATGACGTCTATGGCGCACATGCCGCCTATTGCCCGAATTCGCTGGAAGTGCGTGTCAGCCGGATCCGGCGGCAGCTCATGAACGCGGATTCCTCCCTGACCATCGAGACCGTTCGCGGGGTCGGATATCGTCTGGTATCCCGCGAGGCGGCGGGTGCCCGTGCCTGTGTTGCGCGTCCGCGGCATGATCGTGTGGCGCCGTCCGCTTCCGCTCGTACGCCGGCCGTGGCAAAGCGTGCGACAGCCAGGGCATTGTGCTCCGCCTGATCGCAAGGCGCGACCGGGAGACAGGCTGCCCGAACGGAGACCGGATGACGATGTTCGCCCCGAGGACTGGATTGCTGATGGCCTCGGGGCTGCTGGCGATGCTGGCGCAAGTGCTGCCTGCGTCCTGCCCGCAGGCCATGGCTCAGGCGCGCGATCCTGCGCGCGCGGCTCCCGGCGTGGTCGACGTGGGTGCGGGACATGATCTGGCGGTGACGGTCGGCAAGGGGCAGATCGTGCGGCTGTCGCGGCCCGTGGCCAACATCATGATCGCCGACCCCGGGATCATGGATACGCAGTATCTTCCGCACGACATGCTGTTCGTCTTCGGCAAGAAAGTCGGTCGCACCACCGTCATCGCGCTCGATCGTGCCGGACGCACCGTTTTTTCCACGCAGGTCACGGTCAGCCCGGACATGGAGGCCATGGACCACGCCGTGACCGCCGAGGGTGCCCAGGGCGTGAGCCTGCAGTCATCGCCCGGCGGGGTCGTGTTGTCGGGGCGTGTGCCGAACGCCCAGGCCGCGGCTCATCTCGATGAAATGGCCCATCAGTATGCCGGGCGCGGCGGCCGTGTGCTCGACCGGCTCGCGGTAACCGAACCGGTGCAGGTCAGCCTGCGCGTGCGGGTGGCCGAGGTGCAGCGCAGCGTCTCGCAGGAACTGGGCTTCGACTGGAGCACGGTTTTCAACAATATGGGGTCGTTCGCACTCGGTGCCGCGACCGGTGGTCTGAGCGGCGCGCCCAATCTCATTTCGGACGCTGCGGGCAGTTTCAACGGCGTTTCCGGATCTTACAGCAACAGTCATGGATCCGTGACGGGAACGCTCGATGCCATGGCATCGGAGGGGCTTGCGACCATGCTGGCGGAGCCGAACCTGACGACTATGTCCGGCGAGGCCGCGACGTTCCTGTCGGGCGGGCAGTTCCCCGTGCCGATCCCGCAGGGCTTCGGCACGGTGGGGATCAGTTACCAGAGCTATGGCGTGAGCATTGCCTTCACGCCGACCGTGCTGTCGGACGGCACGATCTCGATGCACGTGGCGCCCGAAGTCAGCTCGATCACGACGGATGCCGCCAACGGGGCCTATTCCTTTCCGGGCACCACGGGTTCGACCGTGCCGGCGATCGAGACGAACAAGGCCGATACGACGATCCAGCTTGCGTCCGGCCAGAGTTTCGCAATCGGCGGTCTGATTTCCAACAAGATGCAGAATGCGATTTCGAAAGTTCCGGGCCTGGGTGATATTCCGGTTCTGGGTGCGCTGTTCCGCTCCACCTCGTTTCAGCACAATGAAAGCGAGCTCATCATCGTGGTGACGGCTTATATCGTGCATCCCGGCGATCATGTGCCGGCCTTGCCGACCGATTTTGTCCGTCCGACCACGGCGCTCGAATCCCTTCTGCTCAACCGTACCGCCGTTGCGACGCACCCTTCGGCCGATCCTGAACGCTCTCCCCATCTGATCGGGGCCGGCGGGTTCATGTATCAATGAGCCGCCGTTCTGTCCTGCCGCTGCTCGGGCTCGCACTCGGACTGTCCGCCTGCAATGAAAATCAGGCGATCCAGCACGCGGCGTCCCCGCCGCTTCTCATGGGGCAGATCGAAAACCGCACGATGCTGTCCGATGGCGCTGTGCCGGCCGAGGTGGACCGCGCGGTTGCGGCGCTTGGTGGCGCGCAGGGCGTCCATGTCGTGCTGAATGCCCGCGATCCGCGGCTCGCGGCGCAGGCAGCCGCGCAGCTCAGGCAGGCCGGGGTCGATCCGGCGCGTATTCGAACTGTTGTCGATGCGAACAGCGTCATGTTGCTGCGCGCCTACACGGTGGCCGTTCCGGATTGTTCGAGTGCCCTGCGGCGTTCCTGGTTCGGGGATGTGTCCAACAGCATGACTGCCCTGGGCCAGTGCACGCAGGCGCGCGCGCTGGCGGCGGAGTTGTCCGATCCCGGCGACCTTGTGGCGCCGGCACATTTGCAGGCGGCGAGCGGGGCGCGTTTCGGCCACGTGGTCGAAATCTGGGAGGCCGGTGGAGACCGCAAGGGGGACAGCGGATCGTCAGGCGGAGGCGGCGGCTCGTCCGGTGGCGCGCAGGGCGGCGCCGCATCCGGTGGTGCCACGCAGACGGCTTCCGGCGGCGCATCGTCCACGCCGGACACCGGGACTGCTCAGTCGGGAGTGGCCGACAATCCGCTCCTGTCCGGCGCGCCGCTGTCGGTCGGGGCCAGGAGCGAGTAGAAGCGATCGTTGTCGCGCAGCTCGCGCGTGTTGGCGACCGCCCCCATGCCCACGCGGCGTGCATTCGGAAGGTCGCCGAGCAGAGCGTAGATAATCGCAAGATTACCGTCGATCGTCGCAAGTGTTGCGTCCGATGCGCCGCGCCCCACGGCCTTGTTGCGCAGGCGATCCAGCCCCGTCAGAGCCTCCTGCGGATTGCCGGCAAGGGCGATCGACAGTTCGAGGTTGTTCTCCGCAGCCAGGCTTGATGGATCGAGCGCCAGCGCGCGCTGGTAGGCCGCCTGGGCATGCGTGAAATCCCGCGTGTTATCCAGTGCAATTCCAAGGCCGATCTGCAGCGTGGCACTGTCTGGATGGCGGGCGATGGCGGGGGTGAGGATCGCGATTGCATCCAGCGGCCGCTGCGAGGATGTCAGCAGCCGGGCCTGCAGCACGATGAACCTGAGGTCGCTTTGGGCGTCCGCGCCGGTTCGCGCCTGCCGGATGACAGCCATGGCCTGTCCGAGTTCGCCGGTCGCGGCAAGCGTTTCCGCATACGGCGTGACGTAGGCCGGATCCTGCGGGCGCAGGGCTGCCGCGCGGCCGTAGAAGGAAATGGCCGTCTTGAGATCACCCTGGTCGCGCGCGGCGTCGCCGATATGCACCATTGCCCTGGGATCCTGGGCGGCCTGCCGTTCCCGGGCGATGGCTGCCCTGTTCGACGGGACATTCGACACGCAACCGGTCAGCAGGAGCGGCATCGCGGCGAGTGCGCAGGGGGCGAGACTCAAAAGCCGCGTCCGATGCGGGGTACGTCTCATGATACGCAAAAAGGTCTCCCTGCTGGATCGAGACGGGGCGTGCGGCCCCCGGGGACGCGCCGAGAGGTGTTACAGCAGATCGTGCAGTCCAAGACCAGTCATGTCGCGGCGGCCCTCAGGGCTCCGGGGACGTCGGGCACGGTGGTGCCTGCAGAGCCCGGGGTTGATCCGCCACCGGTCAGGTTGACGTCAGGCTTTCCCGATAGCCTGCACGACAGCGATTGGGACGTTTGCATTCCTGTGGAGCGAGATCATGCGGATCGATACGGCAGTTGGCAGTGCAGGGTCCGGGACCGAGATGCTCGGCCAGCACGAGGCCCAGACCACCAAGACCGACAAGAATGCCGCCTATAATCAGGATCTCGAACAGGGCATGGATCAGGTCGAGCAGAGCGACCCGATGCTGTTTGCCAAGATCATGACGGACGGCCACTCCGGCAACGGCAATCAGCTCGTCGAGGACGAACTGCAGGCCTATAAGGAAGGCGACCTGACGAAGGAGCAGGCGGTCGATGCCGTGTCGGGCGCGCAGTCTCTCGCCAACGACAATGGCGGCGGCAAGATCAACAAGCATGTGAAATCCGACGCGGAAGCGGCCCTCGGCGGGAGCTACATCAAGGGCGGCCAGACGCGCGCAGGCCATGCGATCCTGAAATTTCTCGAAGATATTTCGCCGCTTGCGCAGATGATCAAGGGCATCAAGTCCAAGACATCCGACGGGACGCAGAAGGAGAGCGTGCTCGACGCAGGCCAGGGCGCGCTGCAGTCCGGCGTGCAGCAGGTCATGTCCGACCTGTCCGAGACCGATCCCGCCCTGGCGCAGCAGTTTGCAAAGGATGCCAAGTCCAAGGACGGAAACGCGATGGCGGAAGACCTCGTCGCGGCGGGTCAGGAATCGAGCACGCTGGGCGGCAGTTTTTCCGATTCGGATGCCGCCATGCTGGGCAGTCAGCTGGGGAGCATGGGAAAAGGCAAGATCTCATCGAAGGATGCGGACGCGTTCCAGGCCGAGTTCGGTCAGGGCACGATCGCTCGTGGCAGCTCCAGCGCATCCAAGGGATGGGACAAGTTCGAGAACGGGCTGGGCAATTTCATGTCCTCTCTCGTCTCGCCGGTGACGGACGGCGTGGGCGCGATCGATCAGTTCGCCAAGGGCAACACATCCGAGGGTCTGAAGGATCTCGGCGGCGCGTTCATGGGAGTTGCAAGTGATGCGGCGCTGATCGTGGCGCCCGAAGCCGCACCCGAGATGGAAGGTGCTGAAACGGCAGCCCGCGCGGGCGAGGCCGGGGCCACCGCCGGTGCGGAAGCCGCCGAGGAAGGCGGAACGTCTGTGCTGCAGACGATCCAGAACATTGCGTCCGACGGTTATGATGCGCTCGACTACGCCAGCAACGTCGCGGGCATGGCCGAGAACAACAACGGCACCGGTGGTGGCCGTCTGGGCCTGCTCTAAACCCGGGCGAGACGGCGGCGCGGCATGATCCTTCGACGACGCTTCGTTCATGTTCTCGCCTTCGTCGTCACGGCGGGGCTTGGCTGCATCCTCCTGAACGCCCTGTCCGTTCGGATATTGTATCATGTGCATGTGCCGTTTTCGGCGCTCGTGGCGTGGCCCGCGCTGATCTGGCTTGCCGGTATCGGGGCTCTGGGGGCATGGGTCGACCGGCGGATTCTGGTCAGGATCGACCACGCGGCCCGCGAAACAGATGCGATCAGCCGCGGTCTGCAGGAAGATGGCGCGGTCGTTTCAATGGATCGGGATGAATTCGATCTGCTGACGCAAGGGCTGCACCGGATCAGACGCAGCCTCAGGATGGCCGTTCGACTTGTGGGCGCTGCGAACGACGCGGCCTGATCCCGCCGTCTAGGGATCCTCATCCGCCATTTCGAGCCGGGTCCGGAAAATATCGGCGTCCTCGGCGCATGTTTCCAGACAGCGTTCGATCAGGACGGACCGGCTTGGCGCGTCCTGAGTCATGCGGGCAAGCAGGACCGGCGTCAGGGGCCCCGCGACGTCGATCAGGGCGCGTCCGATCGCCTCGATCTCACCGGGCGTGGCCGGGGCGTCCGGCGGGACGTCGGGCACGGGTGCCATCGCATGGCGCAGCGCCGCAGCGAAGGCGGCCGCGGACTCGAACCGGTCTTCCGGTTTCTTGGCGAGCGCACGATCGATCGCGGTCACGAGGGCCGCCGGTATGGCTGGATGTCGCTCCTGCAACGGCGGGTGCGCGGACGAGACGATGCGCGCGACCGTCGTCGTGTAATCGGGACCGGCGAACGGCAATGTTCCGGTCAACAGGCGATAGAGAATGCATCCGACGGAGAACACATCCGAACGCGGCCCGACACGCTCCCCGACGCAATGTTCGGGCGACATGAGCGCGGCCTCTTCCGCGCGGGCCTTCTGCGCATCCAGCACGTCGCCGACATCGCCGGGCACCAGTCCGAACTCGATGATGCGGAGCCGCCCGTCCGGTGTCGCGAAGAAATTGCGCAGTCGCAGTTCATGCAGCAGAACCCGCCGCTCGTGGGCGCGGGTCAGGGCATCGAGCGCCTGACAGACGAGATCGAGCGCGGTCTCGGCAGGATAGATCCCTCTCGTCTCGAGGGCTGCGGCGTCGTCGAGCGGATCCATGACGATGAAGGCATCGTCGCCTTCGACATGAAGGCTGTGGGGTTGCACCACGGCGGGGTGGTGGAACGTCGTCGCGGCGGCGATGTCGCGCTCCAGCCCTGCGAGATAGGACGCTCGCTCGCGGCCGTCGAACTGGCGCAGGTCGATCTGCCGGAGGGCGACAGCCTGTCCTGTGATGCGGTCGAGACCTGCCAGGAGCACGCCGCGGCGATCGCGGTGAAGAAAGGCGGAGACCTTGTATCGATAGGGCGAATTGTCCGGAAGCCGGTGATCGCCTGACATGACGCGTGTCCTCGTGTTCCGGTCCATGCCGGTGTGGCAGCAGTTATTGCCGCCGCCCGCAGGCCGCGCAATCCCCGGCCGCATGTTCGGTGCGCGCCTGCCGCATTCGCGGTGCCCGTCAGGATCGCGTCAGCTTGCTGCGGTAGCGTGGGTCTCGAGATGAAAAATTGCGGCTCTTTGCTGGCAGGTGCAAGATGACGGACGTATCGGACTCGACGATGTATCTGGACCCGCTCGGGTCATCCTCCCTGCAGACGGGCGCCTCATCCTCGTCTGTGACCGGCATCGGCACAGGGCAGGATTCGGGCGACGGCGAACTGAGCGAGCTCGCGGCGCTGTTCGAAGCCCTGCTGCAGGCGATCGAAAATCAGAAAACATCCGGTCAGGACCAGAGCGGCGGCGGGTCCACGCCTGACATCACAGTACCCGGCAGCACGCCGTCCGCCTCCGCGCCGACGGACACGACGGCGGCGGCAGCGCCCGCCGCCTCGTCGGCTGCGGGCGATCCGACCTCGGCTCCTCAGGCATCCGGCACGATAGCCGAGACGCCCGTCGACAAGACGACATCCGCGTCCACGACGCCGGCTGATACGACTTCCACCCCGGCCTCCACCTCCACCTCGGCCGCGTCGTCGGGCACGCCCACGCAGTCGGATACGGCCACATCGACGACATCGGCCGGGTCAGGCCCAAACGATACGGTCATTACCAACACCAGCACGCATGACGAGAAGATCGGCGAATTCCTCAACGGCGGCTCGACCACGACGCCGTCTGCGGAAATCGATCTCAAGCCCGGCCAGACGGGCGATCTGCGCTATGAGAACGGGCAGGGCGGTTTCGATGCGGAAGCGGATTCCTCCGGCAACTACCAGCCGACGGCCAGCCGTCTCGAGTTCTATGCGGACAGCAACGGCGTGAACAACGATGACGTCAGCGACATCGACGGCGACAACGCGGCAATTGCGGTCAACGACGGTCACGGCCGGTCTGCCGGCGAGACCAAGAGCATTGCGGCTGATGCGCCGTCCGACATCGTGACCAAGGATTCCGGCGGGCTGCCCACGATTGCCGGCTGGTATGACGGCAGCACCCAGAGCATGCAGGACGGCGGCGCCTACATGGAAAACCAGCTCGGCGGAACGGGCAGCGTCTACATCCATCCCGATGACGATCGGAACGGTGCGGGTGAAAACCCGATGACCATGGCGCAGGATAGTAGCCAGACGTATCATGCAACTTTCGGGAATGCCTGATTGCTGACGCGCCCTTGAGGGAAGCGTGGTGCGCTGCGTCGCTTCGGCCCCGGCCTTGGAGACAATTGATCGAGGGCCTTGGTGATTACGGCCGGGTGCGAACGCGTCGTGGCGCGGCTTTGTCAGGTTGGCGAACATTGATCCTGGCGAGCCCGGGTTTGATGTCACGACCGAGATATCCGGCACCCCGTATTGCGGGTTCCGTCTCCCGGCGCATTTCATCACGCAAGCGGTTTGGCTCTACCGCTGCTTTTCATTGAGCCTGCGTGGGACGTGGAAACGATCCCTGGCGGGACGACTACAATGCGGACTCTGCGCGCCTGTGCTCCGTGTCAGGAATGAGAGCGGCAGCTGACCTTGGGCAGCGCATGAGTTGTGCGGTTATTTTCGGCTTGTCGGGCGAAGAAAACATCCTGCCACTTCCGTCACCGCGAAAGCTGCGATGATTTCCGGGCGTTTGTCGCCGGTGGGGTTGGCGCCGATCGGACAGGTGAAGGATCGGGCCCGATCTTCGGAGATTCCCGACGCAATCAGGGCGGATTCGAAGCGTTTTCTTTTCGATTTCGATCCGATGAGGCCGAGATAGGCGAGGTCCGTCCGGTGGAGGGCGGCTTCCAGGATCAGGGCGTCCAGCGTGTGGCTGTGAGTCAGGATGAGGACGGCGCTGCCGGGCGGGGCCTGGGCCAGTTCGGATTGCCAATCCGTGGTGATGCGGGGCTCGGTGTTAGGCGGGATGGGGCCGAATTCCTGGGCGCGGCTGTCGATCCAGATCTGGCGGAAAGGCAGCAGGCTGAAGGCAGCCGCCATGGCGCGACCGACATGGCCTGCGCCGAACAGCAGGATGGTGGGGCGTGCGGCGTAACTCTTTGCATCTTCGGCACGCAGCGCCTCGATCCCCGCAGCATCAAGGCGTGTGATGGAAAGGCTGACATGGCCGCCGCAGCACTGGTTGATCGACGGACCCAGAGAAATCTCGTGATTTTCGAGAATATTTTCGCCACGAAGGAGACGGCGCGCATTGTCGATCGCGTCCGATTCCAGGCGGCCGCCGCCGATGGTTCCGTGAATTTCAGTGGGGGTGACGAGCAGACAGGCGCCCGTTTCGCGAGGAGTGGAGCCGCGCGCGTGGGTGATGCGGATTTCGGCGATGGGATCGCCTTGGGCCTGCCAGATGTTCAGGGTACGGGCGAGGGGTGTGATGGCCATTTTCATCGTTCTTTTTTGGGAAAAAGAACCAAAAAACTTTTATCCGTTTTGGAAGCTCTGGTTGGAGCACAGTCTGGGGCTTCTTCCGAATAAAAGTATTTTTGCTTCCTTTTCTACAGAACAGAAGGTTCTCCCTACCCCACTGGATCCCTTACCGGATCGGCGTCCGTTGCCGGAACCTCGATCTTCGTTCCATGGCCTGTGGCGCTTTTTCCTGCGCGCAGACGTTCGATGCAGGCCAGCACCGTCTCCGGTGTGGCGGGGGCATCGAGGCGCGGGCAGGTGCGGTGGTCGTCGAGGCTTGCGACGGCATCGGAGAGCGCGAACAGGACGCAGGCGGCGAGCGCGAAGGGCGGCTCGCCGACGGCCTTGGAGCGGAAGATGGTGGCCTTGCGGTTGGGTACGTCTTCCAGCAGGGCCACGTTGAAAACGCGCGGCATGTCGAAGGCCGTCGGGATCTTGTAGGTGCTGGGCGCGTGGGTGCGGAGCGCGCCTTTCTTGTCCCAGACCAGTTCTTCCATGGTGAGCCATCCTGCCCCCTGCACGAAGCCGCCTTCGATCTGGCCGCGATCGATTTCCGGATTCAGGGACAGGCCGGCGTCATGGAGAATATCGACGCGATCGATGCGATATTCCCCGGTCAGCGTGTCGATGACGATTTCGGCGCAGGCGGCGCCGTAGGCGAAATAATAGAACGGATGGCCGCGGCCCGTTGCGGGATCCCAGGAAATTTCGGGCGTCTTGTAGAAGCCGCTGGAGGACAGCGACACACGGGCGAGATAGGCCTGCCTGACGACGGCCGCGAAGGATTCGACCAGCGTCCCCTGCCCCGTTTCCATGTGGATTTCGCTGTTATGGAAGCGGATCGTTCCGGGATCGGCGTTATAGCGCTCGGCTGCGAAATCGCGGATGCGGTCGCGGATTTTCGTTGCGGCATCCAGCACC
Organism: Tanticharoenia sakaeratensis NBRC 103193; assembly: GCF_000963885.1. GTDB lineage: Bacteria > Pseudomonadota > Alphaproteobacteria > Acetobacterales > Acetobacteraceae > Tanticharoenia > Tanticharoenia sakaeratensis. The sequence continues at coordinate 3,650 of NZ_BALE01000035.1, read as the reverse complement.
GCCATGCCGTTGAGATCGGCACCCGACGAGGCGGCGGTGGCCGATGTGTTGGGAACCTTGTCGGTCGTGGTGGCGGTCAGGCGGATATCGGATTGCGGCAGCCCGAAGACGCGTGCTGCCACCTGCATCATCTTGGTATGGAGCCCCTGCCCCATTTCCGTGCCGCCGTGATTGATCTGCACGGAGCCGTCCGTATAGACGTGCACGAGCGCACCGGCCTGGTTGTAGTGCGTGGCCGTGAACGAAATGCCGAATTTCACGGGCGTCATGGCGATGCCGCGGCGCAGCACCCTGCCCTCTTCCGCGGCTTTCGCGTTCGAGGCGCGCAGTGCGGCCTTGCGGGTATCGTATCCGCAGCGTCTGGCGAGGTCGGTCAGGATGGCGGCCGTGATGCTGTCTTCCACCGTCATATGGTACGGCGTGAGCTGGCCGTTTTCATAGACGTTGCGAAGGCGGACCGTATTGGGGTCGAGCCCGGTTGCGAAGGCGATCTCCTCGATCACGCGTTCGGCGGCGAGTGCGCCCTGCGGCACGCCGAAGCCGCGGAAGGCCGTGTTGGAGACGGTGTTGGTGCGCAACGGCAGCGAGCGCAGACGCACGGCGGGATAGAAATAGGCGTTGTCGGCGTGGGTGAGCGCGCGGTCGATGACGGGGCCGGACAGATCGGCCGACCAGCCGCAGCGGCAGGCCAGCAGCATGTCCACGCCGTGGATCTTCCCGTCGTCGTCGAAGCCGACCGTGTAGTCGATGGCGAAGTCGTGCCGCTTGCCGGTCATGACCATGTCGTCGTCGCGATCCAGCCGGAGCCGGGCGGGACGGCGCGTGTGGTGGGCGACGAGCGCTGCGAGGCAGGCTGTCTGGTTGGCCTGTGTTTCCTTGCCGCCGAAGCCGCCGCCCATGCGGCGGACGCTGGCCGTGATCGTGTTGGCGGGCACGTCCAGCAGGTGGGCGACCATGGCCTGCGTTTCGGTCGGATGCTGGGTCGAGGACCAGACGATCATTTCCGGGCCTTCGCCGGGGAGAGCGAGCGCTGCCTGACCTTCGAGGTAGAAATGCTCCTGCCCGCCCATGACGATACGGCCCGAGAGCCGGCGTGGCGCTGCGGCAATCGCGGCTTCGGCGTCGCCGCGCGTCATGGTGCGGCCGGGGACCGCGCAGGGTGCCCGGGCTTCGCGGGCGGTGTCGATGTCGAGGATCGGATCGAGGGTTTCCGTCTCGACTACGGCGCGACGGACGGCGGCGCGGGCCTGCGCGCGCGTCTCGGCTGCGACGACGAACAGGATCTGGCCTTCGGATGTGATGCTGTCGGTAACGAACAACGGCTCGTCATGGGCGCCGATCGGGCTCGTGTCGTTCTGGCCGGGGATGTCGGCGGCGGTGAGGACGGTGATCACGCCGGGTGCGGCCCGGACGGCCGAGAGGTCCATCGAGACCAGACGACCATGCGCGATCCGGGTCAGGCCGGGTGCGAGGTGCAGGGTGCCGCGCGGTTCCGGCAGGTCGTCGATGTAGGTGGCGGTGCCGGTGACGTGGAGGGCGGCACTTTCATGCAGTGTCGGCTTTTCGACGACAGGCTTCGGGCTGCGCTCAAGCATGGACGCTCTCCTCCTGGCCGAGATGGGCGTGATGCAGCCGGGTCATGAGGTTGCGGGCGACCGTCAGGCGATAGGCGGCGGAGGCGCGGAAATCCGAGATGGGGGCGTAATCCTGGGTGATGGCGTCCTGCGCGCGGGCGAGGGCCGTGGCATCGAAGGGTGTGCCGGTCAGAGCCGCCTCGGCGCGGGGGGCGCGCTTCGACGTGGCGGCCATGCCGCCGAAGGCGATGCGGGCGTCCGTGATGAGGCCGTCCGTCACGGTCAGGCGACAGGCGCAGAGGATCGCGGAGATGTCCTGATCGTGGCGCTTGGAGATCTTCCAGGTGCGGAACAGGCTCTCGGGCTGGTGCGGGACATGGACGGCTTCGACGAATTCGCCGGGCCTGCGATCCTGCTTGCCGTAGTCGATGAAGTAGTCCTCGAGCGGAAGCGTGCGGCGGGAATTGCCATGGCGCAGGGTGAGGGTGGCGTTGGCTGCGATCAGGATCGGCGGCCCGTCGCCGATGGGGGAGCCGTTGGCGATGTTGCCGCAGACGGTGCCGGCCGCGCGGACCTGACGGCCGCCGAGGCGGCGCAGGGTCGGCTCGGCCGCAGGCAGCAGGCGGGTGAGGGCGGGCAGGGCCTGCTCCCACGTGGCTGCGGCCCCGATGGTCAGGCCGACGTCGTCCTCCCTGATCGTGTTCAGGTCGGTGGCGGTGGTGGTGAGGATGACATGGGGAAGCGTCCTGCCGCCCTTGTTGATCCAGATGCCGATATCGGTGGCGCCGGCGAGCAGGGTGGCGTCGGGATGCGATGCGCACAGCTCCGCGAGCTGATCGGCGGTGCGGGGGATGTCGATCCGGGTGGCGCCGGCGTCGATGTGCAGCGGGGTGGTGCGATCGAGCGCGCGGAGCCGGTCGCGGATCGTGGTGCCGAGGGTGTCGGCCCAGGCTTTCGTGGCCGGCGTGGCCTCTTCGAGAGCGCGCAGGATGGGGGCGTAGCCGGTGCAGCGGCACAGATTGCCGGAGAGCGCGTCCGGGCCGCCGGTTGCGGGATCGGTCGCGGCGGCGGTCATGGCCATGATGAAGCCCGGCGTGCAGAAGCCGCACTGGGAGCCGCCATGGTCGATCATGGCGGTCTGCATCGGATGCAGCGCGGGCGCTGCGGCATTGCCCGCGGGATAGCCGCCCGCCAGATCCTCGATCGTGAAGATCTGTGTGTTGTCCAGCATGTAGACGTATTGGATGCAGGCGTTCAGCGCCTTCCAGACAAGCGTTTCCCCGTCTGCGTCGAGGCGGACGGCGAGGATCGTGCAGGCGCCGCAGTCGCCTTCGTTGCAGCCCTCCTTCGTGCCGGTGCGGGCACGGTTCAGCCGCAGCCAGTCGAGCAGGCTCATGGCGGCCTCGGGGCCGGTCACGGTGCAGGGGGCGTTGCCCAGCCAGAAACGGATCGCATTGGTCATGGCTGTACCCTACAGCGAGGTCCGGCTCGGCGCGCAAGCGGCAAATGGCGGTCGGGTCATTGTTTCGCCGCGTTCGGGGTGCCAGATGGAGACAGGCCGCGAAGGCGCGGTGGGAGTAAGGTGTGTCGTGAGAAATCGGGTTGTTCGGGCCCTCTGCCTGGCCGGTCTGCTGGGTGTGGCATCGGAGGCGCTGGCCGCGCCGGGTGTGGTTCCGGGAGGTGTGACGATGTTTGCCGGGCCGTCGCCGGCCTATCCGGTGGTCGTGTCGCTGCCGCCGGGCACGCCGGTCGAGGTGTTCGGCTGTCAGTCGGGCTGGGGCTGGTGTGACGTGGCCAACGGCCCGTATCGTGGCTGGGCCGCGGGCAATCAGGTCGAGCTGCTGTACAACGATGCGCCTGCGCCGCTCGAGACCTACGGGCCGGTGATCGGCCTGCCGCTTCTGGGCTTTGCCTTCGGGTCCTACTGGGGCGCGCATTACCGCCATGAGCCCTGGTATGCGGCGAATGATCGCTGGGGCGGACGACCCGGCGGTCCCGGCATGGGGCCGCGGGGCTTTGGACCGCAAGGTGGCGGCTTCGGTCGTGGTCCCGTCATGGGCGGGGGGCCGCGCGAGC
>NZ_BALE01000036.1 GCF_000963885.1 Tanticharoenia sakaeratensis NBRC 103193 | reverse complement strand
AAGCAGCAGGATATGAACCGGATTAACGTGGAACGGCTCTAGTCGTCGGCAAGACCTTTGTCGACAGAGCGTCGGATGCTTGATGTCGGCTTTCGGGAAAGAGTTTCAATCGCCTATACGTCCGCAAAGAGGCGGAAGCAGACGTTCTTTTCAAACGTCGCTTACACAAGATAAGAAGCTTGTTCCGCTCGAAATCGACCAAGGCACGATCCGGCCGGTCGCTTCATAGACGAAAATCGACCGCCGCTTTCCCCGCGGCGGTCGTAAAGTCGCCTGTGGCCTCAAACCGTGAAGTATTTCGCCCGCGGGTTCAGCAATACCAGCGCCGACGTGCTCTGTTCCGGGTGCAGTTGATAGCCGTCCGACAGCGATACTCCGATCCGTTCCGCGTCGAGCAGTTTCAGGATCGGTTCCTGATCTTCAAGACGCGGACAGGCAGGATAGCCGAACGAATAACGTGAGCCGCGATAGCCCTGGCTCAGCATCTTCTCCATGTCGCGGTCATCTTCGCCGGCGAAGCCCAGTTCGGCGCGGATGCGCTTGTGGGTGTATTCCGCCATGGCCTCGGCCATCTCCACCGACAGTCCATGCAGGTAAAGATAATCCTGGTAGCGGTTGGCCTCGAACCATTCCCGCGCCAGATCGGAAGCCTTCTGACCCACGGTCACGATCTGCAGCCCCACGACATCGCGCACGTCATCGCCGATGTCCCGCACGAAATCGGCGATGCATTCGCCATCTTCGCGGGGCTGGCGGGGCAGGGTGAACCGCGCGGCCTCGGTTGTCCCGTCCTCTTCGAACAGGACGAGATCGTTGCCATCGCCCGCAGCCCGCCAATAGCCGTAGATCGCCTGCGGCCGCAGGATCTGCTGCTCGGCAGCAAGCCCCAGCATGCGCTTGAGGACGGGACGCAGCTCCTGCTTGGCGTAGGTCATGAAATCGTCAAGCGAGCGCCCCTGTTTCCGGAAGCCCCACTGGAACTGATAGAGCGAGCGTTCATTGAGGAAAGGCAGAACGGCACTCGGCGCTGCCTCGATCACCCGTGCGCCCCAGAACGGAGGCGTCGGCGGCGTCAGCGTGCCTGCGATGCGGCCCCGGCGCTCGCGGGCCGCGTCGCGATCGACCTCGGAGAAACCACGCGTCTCGGCAATCTCGGGCGCGCGCTCGGTGCGACGCTTCGCCTTGCCGGCACGCTTGGTCTGGATGGCCGCGAGATAATCGTCGAACCCGCCTTCGGCCACGCGGTCCATGAGCGACAGCCCGTCGAACGCATCACGGGCATAGGCGACCCGTCCGGGATTTCCGGCGCCATAGGCAGTCGCGCATTCTTCCTCGACGTAGTTGCGCGTCAGGGCGGCACCGCCGAGGATCACCGGAACGTCCACACCCTGGCGCGCCATTTCCTCGAGATTTTCGCGCATCACGACAGTCGATTTTACCAGCAGGCCGGACATGCCGATCACGTCGGCTCGGTTTTCGTTGGCTGCCACCAGCATGTCCGCGAGCGGCACCTTGATGCCCAGATTGATGACCCGGTAGCCGTTGTTCGTCAGGATGATGTCGACAAGGTTCTTGCCGATGTCATGCACGTCGCCCTTGACGGTCGCGAGCACGATCGTGCCCCGCGTCTGGCCTTCGACACGCTCCATGTGCGGCTCCAGCCAGGCGACGGCCGCCTTCATCGTCTCGGCGGACTGCAGCACGAACGGAAGCTGCATCTTGCCCGAGCCGAATAGTTCGCCCACCACCTTCATGCCGTCCAGCAGCACGGTATTGATGATGTCGATCGGCGGCATCTCGGCCATGGCCGCTTCGAGATCCTCCTCGATCCCCTTGCGGTCGCCATCGACGATGCGGTCCTTGAGCCGCCCGGCCGGGGTTTCGGCGCGCGTCTTCTTGACCGCATCCGCCGCCTTCCGGCCTGCGAACAGCTCGAGCAGGCGCTGCAGCGGATCGTAGCCTTCCGCGCGCCGGTCGAAGATCAGGTCCTCCGTGACGCGGACTTCCTCTTCGGCGATCAAGTGCAGCGGGCGGATTTTGCTGACATGCACGATCGCGCCCGTCATGCCCGCGCGCACGGCATGGTCGAGAAAGACGGAGTTCAGCACCGCGCGTGCCGCCGGATTGAGGCCGAACGAGATATTGGACAGGCCGAGGATGATCTGGATGTCGGGAAACTTCTCCCGGATCATCCGGATGCCTTCGAGCGTCCAGAGGCCGAGCTTGCGATCGTCCTCCACGCCGGTCGCGATCGTGAACGTCAGCGGATCGATCATCAGGTCCGATTGCGGCAGGCCGTAGCGATCGCAGGCGAATTCCACGAGGCGTGTCGCGATGCGGAGCTTGTCCTCCGGCGTCTTCGCCATGCCGACTTCATCGATCGTCAGCGCGATGACAGCGGCGCCGAACTTCTTGGCGAGCGTCATGCGCTCCTGCGCGTGGCCTTCTCCATCCTCGAAATTGATCGAGTTGATGATCGGCTTGCCGCCATGAAGCTTGAGGGCCGCTTCGATCACCGGCGTTTCGGTCGAGTCGATGACGAGCGGCGCATTCACGGATGACGTGAAACGCGTCATCACCTCGCTCATCTCGGCGATCTCGTCGCGTCCCACGAAGGCGGTGCAGACGTCGAGCGCGTTCGAGCCCTCGGCCGCCTGTTCGCGGCCGACGCCGACGCAGCCGTCCCAGTCATGCGCTTCCTGCAGTTCGCGCCATTTCTTCGATCCGTTGGCGTTGCAGCGCTCGCCGATCGAGAAATAGCTGTTCTCCTGCCGCAGCGGTACCTGAGTGTACAGTGATGCGATCGACGGCACCCAGACGGATGTACGCTTCACGGGGGCAGGGCGATGCCGCCCGGTTCCCTCTGCGCGGCGCCGCAGCATGGCGTCGAGGGCCGCGATATGCGGCGTGGAGGTGCCGCAGCAGCCGCCGATGAGATTGAGCCCGTCTTCCGTGATGAACCGCTCGACCCAGCTCGCCATCTCGTCCGGCCCGAGCGGGTAGTGCGTCTGGCCGTCGACCAGTTCGGGCAGGCCCGCGTTCGGCTGGACCGACAGCAGCCCCGGCCAGTTGGCGGACAACCAGCGGACATGCTCGGCCATTTCCTGCGGGCCGGTCGCGCAGTTCAGGCCGATCAACGGCACGTCGAGCGCATGCACGGCCGTCGCGGCGGAGGCGATATCGGGTCCGACCAGCAGGGTCCCTGTCGTCTCGACAGTGACCTGCACGAAGATCGGCGCGTCCGAATGCAGTTCCGCCCGGGCGATCTTGCAGGCGTTGACCGCAGCCTTGATCTGGAGCGTGTCCTGGCAGGTCTCGATCAGGAAAGCATCGACACCGCCGTCGATCAGGCCGCGCGCCTGTTCCGCAATCGAGGCCTCGAGCGCGTCATAGGTGATGTTGCCGAGCGTGGGCAGCTTGGTGCCCGGCCCGATCGAGCCCACGACGTAGCGGTGCCGCCCGTCGGCGAATGTCTCGGCCGCCTCGCGGGCGAGTGTTGCTGCTATCCGGTTGATCTCCCGGGCGCGATCCTGCAGTCCGAACTCGCCCAGCGTCGTGATCGATCCGCCGAAGCTGTTGGTCTCGACCATGTCGGCCCCGGCCTCGAAATAGCCGCGGTGGATTTCGCGGACCAGTTCGGGACGGGAGAGATTGAGGATCTCGGTACAGTTCTCCTGGCCCCAGTAATCCCGTTCGACTTCGAGATCGAGCATCTGGACACGCGATCCCATCCCGCCGTCACACAGCAGGACCTGATCGGCGAGAGCGTCGAGGAGGTGCGGCCGGCTCATGACCGGTGCCTTAAGCTTTGGTTCATGGAGGCAGCATATCATATGCACGCGTCACACCCGCAATCCCGCCCGGATCGGGAACCGGGCAAGCGGGCGGGCGCAATCGGAAGGCGATGGCACGGACATGAAGCCGGAGTTGCACATTGTTGAAGCCGGTGCGCTGGCGCAGTTCGTGCCGGACCGCACGGCTGTCCTGGCCGCGTCCTCCTGTGGCGTTGCGCTGGATGACAAAGGCTGGGCCGTCTGGCGCGGCTGGCTGGATTTGGGAATGCCTGTAAGGAGTGCCGCACATCTGCCCGGCTGTTCCTGCTGTGCGCCGAACCGGGCGCTGGAGGCCGCGCTGGGTGGCCTGTTCGCGGATCGCATCCAGGGACGATGCGCCGCGTTCAGCGTGGCTGTCGTTCTGGGGGCTGCGGGGTCCGTGGGTCGTCTTGCGGCGGCCTGCCGCGCCTCCGCGCTGGTCAGCGCCCGCTACGATTGCCGTTCTCTGCCCGCCGCCCTGTCGATGCGGGACGGATGATGTGCGCGCTATTTTTCGTGCTATTCATGCGTCCGAGCAAGATGGGGCAGCAGGCTGTGTCCCAAGGCAGGCTTTTTTCAAGCAACAGGATGCTACAGTCGCGTCTCCCTTCAAGTTACGCGGCCCAGTATCATTGCGATGTTTCTCCGTGGCGGATGTGCCACGGTTGGCGCGGACGTGAACTCGCTCTAGGATTTGAGTTCAGGGATCGATAGAGGACATTTCGTGGAGCACACCGAGCGCGCAACGGGCCCTGATGCCCGCATGACCCCTGCGATGATCCGCTTGCGCGCGGCCATGGCGGCGGCCCGCTTTCACGGGATCGACCTCGACATCCGGGATTTCGCCCCCGAGCCGGGCGAGCCATCGCCATCGCCTGCTTCCCTCGCGCGCTGGTTGAACGAGGCCGGGGCGGTCGCCAAGGGCATGCGTCTGAAATGGCGTTACCTGGTCCGTCTGGCCAACACCCCGCCCGTGGTCCTGATGTTCCGCGATGGATCGGCCGGGCTTCTCGTCCGGACGGATCCGAGCCGCGGTGTCGTATGGCTGCGGGATCCTCTGGGCGGCGAGGGGGATCCGCCGGTCGCAGTCGACGAGCTGCGCCTGAGCCAGGTCTGGACGGGCGACGTCCTGCTGGTGAAGCGCCGTCGGGACGAGTCCGAAGCCGACGCGCCTTTCGATCTCGCCTGGTTCTCCAAGATGGTCCTGCGCGAGCGCCGTCTCCTGCGCGACATCATGATCGCCTCGCTGACGCTGAGCGTGCTGACGATCTTCCCGGCCCTGATCGTGATGCAGGTCGTCAACCGCGTCATCGCCTATCATTCGATGGCGACGCTGGTGTCGATCACGGGCATCGTCGTGGTGCTGTCGTTCTATGAGATCCTGCTAACCTACGGCCGCCGGGAGCTGTCGCTCATCCTCTCGACGCGGCTGGACACACGTATCTCGCTCCATGCCTTCAACCGGCTGCTGTCGCTTCCGCTCGAATTCTTCGAGCGCGAGCAGGCGGGGCAGGTCCTCGCGCGGTTCCTGTCCATCTACAAGGTGCGTGACTTCCTGACCGGCACGCTGATGTCGACGTTCCTGGATCTGTTCACGCTGTTCGTGATCCTGCCGATCCTGTTCTACATGAGCCCGACGCTCGCCTGGATGACGATTGCGGCCGCCGGCCTGATCGGCCTGATCGTTGTGGTGTTCATGCGGCCGCTTGCGGTCATCTACGGCAAGATGGTCAAGGCCGAGATGCAGCGCAGCTCGACGCTATACGAGACGGTCGCGGGTATCCGCACCGTCAAGACGCTGGCGCTCGAGCCGACCCGGCGTCAGGAATGGGACGAGCGCACGGCCGAAGTCGTGAAATGGCGTCTGATCTCCCAGCGTTTCGCGGCATGGCCCGCGACGCTCGTGATGCCGCTCGACATGTTCATCAGCCGCGGCATCATCCTGATCGGCGCCTATCTCGCGGTCACGTCTCCCGACGGCATGGAGGCCGGCGGCCTCATGGCATTCATGATGCTGGGTGGCCGTGTGGCTCAGCCGCTGGTCGGACTGGCCAAGCTGATGGAAAGCATCAACGAGGTCACGACGTCCCTCGGCGAGGCAGGCGCCGTACTCAACCAGCCGACCGAAACCAAGGCGATGACCACCGGCATGCGGCCACGCATCCTGGGCGCCCTGACGTTCAATTCGGTGAATTTCAGCTATCCCGGTGCGACGACGCGCGCACTCGATAATGTCGATTTCGAAGTTCCGGCCGGCACGATGCTGGGACTCGTCGGGCGGTCGGGATCCGGCAAGTCCACCGTGACGCGTCTGCTTCAGGGTGTCAGCCGCAACTATACCGGCTACCTCCGTCTCGACGGCGTCGACCTGCGCGAGATCAACCTGACCCATCTGCGCCGTTCTCTGGGCGTCGTTCTGCAGGACAACTTCCTGTTCCGCGGCACGATCCGTGACAACATCACCGCCGGACGACCGGGGCTGACGATCGATGACGTGGTGCGCGCAGCACGGCTGGCGGGCGCCGAGGAGTTCATCGAGCGGATGCCGGCCGGCTACGATACGTGGATCGAGGAAGGCTCGACCAACATCTCCGGTGGCCAGCGGCAGCGACTGGCGATTGCCCGTGCGGTCATCTGCGATCCGAAGCTGATGATCCTTGACGAGGCGACGTCGGCGCTTGACCCCGAGAGCGAGGCATTGGTGAATGCCAATCTGCAGCGCATCGGCAAGGGGCGCACGATGGTGATCGTCTCGCACCGTCTTTCATCGTTGATCGACTGCGACCAGATCTGCGTGATGGAACGAGGGCGCGTCGCCGATATCGGGCCCCATGAGGTTCTTCTGGAGCGGTGCGACATCTATCGCACGCTCTGGCTCCAGCAGAACCGCCATGAAAGCCAGAACCGCAACGCCGGTCCGGCAGCGATGCTCGCTGAGGGAGAGTGACGATGAGCGGATCAGATGTCGTCCCGCACGACGATTCCAACCCCATCCTTCCCAACGACGATGCGCAGCAGCATGTGCCGCGCAAGGTCGGCGATCCGTTTTCGCCCGAAGGCATGCCCCTGGCACTCCTCGAGTTCCACTCGCCGAGTGCGGCCCTCGTCAACCTGCCCGCAACGCCGGCCGCCGAGCGCATGGTCTGGGTTGTCGCCGCGATGTTCCTGTTCTGCGTCGTCGCGATGGCGGTCTATCCGCTTGACGAGGTGATCAGCACGCCGGGCCGCATGATCTCGACCGAACCGACCATTCAGGTTCAGCCACTCGAGACGGCCATCATCCGGTCGATCGACGTGCATGTCGGCGATTTCGTCCACAAGGGGCAGGTGATCGCGCATCTCGATCCGACCATTTCCGAAGCCGACGTCACGAACATGCGCCAGCAGCGTGACGGATATCAGGCAGAGGTCGATCGCCTGACGGCCGAAGCGGAGGATCATCCCTACGTTCCCGACCCGCATAATCCGGCCTCCACCACGCAGGCGGCGGCCTTCGAGCGGCGGAGCGCCGAATACAAGGCGCATGTCAGCAACTACGATCAGCAGATCGCGGGCCTGCAGAGCGACCTTCAGGGATACGAGGCCAACGCCGCGATGTATGCCAGCCGCGCGAAACTCGCGCGTGACGTCTACAACATGCGTCTCAGTCTTCAGGACCAGAAGGTCGGCAGCCGCCTGTCAACGTTGCAGGCCCAAAGCGACCTCATGGAATCCGAGCGGTCGCAGATCGGCGCCCAGCAGAGCGCCCAGTCCACGCGGAGCAAGCTCCAGGCGACGCGCGACGAACGTGAGAGCTACATCCAGAACTGGAAGGCCCAGGTCTATTCGGATCTGAGCATCGGTCAGCACCGCCTGGACGAGGCGCGCAGCGACTACGACAAGGCGGCCCTGCGGCGCAGCCTGATCGTCCTGCATGCCAATGAGGACTCGGTCGTACTGACGATTGCAAAGGTGTCGGTGGGTTCGGTGCTGTCGGGTGGCGGCCAGCTCATGACGCTCGTGCCTGTCGGTTCGGGTCTCGAGATGGAAGCCATGATGCGCGGCCAGGATGCGGGCTTCGTCCATGTTGGCGACCATGCGGTGCTGAAATTCACGACGTTCCCCTACGATCAGTATGGTGGTGCGGATGCCACGGTCCGCGTCATCAGCGCTGATTCGTTCGCGCAGGGGCAGGACGGCGGAGAGCAGGAGGCTTCCGGCACGAGCGCCATGACAACGTATTACCGGGTGCGTCTGCGGATCGACCGTTATACTCTCCATGGCGTGCCCGAGTTCTTCCACCCGTCGCCGGGTATGCCGGTTACGGCAGACATCGACGTCGGCAAGAGAACACCGCTGCGTTACCTGCTGAACCGGATGGTGCCGGCGGCGACGAACGGCATGCGTGAGCCCTGAGCGTTCCCGCATGTCCGTCTTTCGGCTCCGTGATCTGAAAGGGGCGGCCGCGACATGTCATTGAAGCAGCGTCTGGCCGCCCGGTTCTCACGCAGCGCACGGCTCCAGTACGGCGTCTCGCTGATGGAGTCGGGCGACGCGAAACAGGGTTTCGCCCTGCTGAGCGACGTCGCTGCTGCAGGCGACCCCGAAGCACAGTACCGGGTCGGTCGGGCTTACCTCGATGGTACAGGCGTTCCCCCCTCGCTGGAGGAGGGCGCACGCTGGCTTCGCCTGGCAGCGGAAGCGGGGCGCGTCGATGCACGCTTTACGCTTGCCACGCTCTATACGATCGGCCTGCCGGAAGGGATGGAAGAAGGGGCCCTGTCCCTTTCCGCCAAGGATGCGCCCCCGAAGCGCGTCCCCGATTTCGACAAGGCGCTGCATTGGGCACGGCTCGCCGCCGACGCCGGATCGCCCGACGCCCAGGCCCTGCTGGGCTATATCCTGACGGTCGGCCCGGAGCATCTTCGTGACTCGACCCAGGCCCGTAGCTGGTATGAAAAATCGGCGGCGGCGGGCTGTTCCCAGGGCCATCTGGGCCTTGGCCTGACCTTTCTGAACGAGGCCCGCGACGATGCCGGCCTTCAGCGCGCGGCGGAGCAGCTCCGGTTTGCGACGCGCGGCAATCTGGGCACGGCCCTTTATCTTCTTGGCGTCCTGAACGAGCAGGGTCGCGGCATGCCGCGCGATCTGGCAGCCGCTGCGGATTATTATCGCCGCGGCGCCGAACGCGGCGTGCCCGCCGCACAGTCGCGATACGGCTACATGCTGCTCGAGGGCCGCGGCGTCGGCCGGGACATCAGCCGGGCGGAAACATGGCTCAGGCGCGCAGCCCTGTCGGGCGAAACGGAAGCGGCGGCCCTGCTGGGCGATGTCTATGCGCGGGGCGGCGATCTTCCCCCCAATTATCTCGAGGCATCGAACTGGTATCGCTTTGCGGCGGACCGGGGGCATGGACCAGCTGCCCGGGCTCTCGGGCTGCTTTATCTCACCGGTGCCGGCGTGCACCGTGATCCGGCCGAAGCCGCACGCTGGTTCCGGATCTCGACCGAAGCCGGCGATCAGGCCGGCATGGCCGATCTCGGGAATCTGGTGCTGACGGGCGTTGGCACGGACGAGGAACGCCGGACCCTGAGTGCCCGCTTCGAGCGGGCCGCCAATGATGGCGATCTGGTGGGTGCTTTCAATTTTGGCGTCTGTCTGGCCGAAGGCGTCGGCACGGTGCGCGACGAACGGCAGGCGGCGCAGTGGATGCATCGCGCCGCCGATGGCGTGGTCAACGCGCAATATTGGTACGGACGGATGCTGATCGAGGGGCGCGGTGTCGAGCCCAACGTGAAGGCCGGCTGCGAGTGGATGGAAAAGGCTGCCGAAGCCGGCATGACCGACGCGCAGGTCGTGCTCGCACAGCTCATGATAACCGGTGCGGCTGTCGGCGGCCGCGACCACGCGCGTGCGCTCGAACTTTATCTCGCGGCAGCCGAACGCGGACATGTCGGCGCGATGTTCTCTGCAGGCGCGATCTATGGCGGCGGCCACGACGTGCCGGAAGATCGCGTCAAGGCGCGCGCGTGGTTCAAGCGCGCGGCCGAACGCGGCAATGGGCTGGCGCAGCTCATGTATGGACGGTACCTCGTCCGTGGGCTGGGTGGCCCGGCCAACTCGGTCGAAGGACGTGAGTGGCTCGTCCGCGCGCAGGGCCAGGGCGTGAAGGATGCCGTGGCCGAGCTCCAGCGTCTGTCGGGCGAAGATCAGGTCATGCGTGCCAGCTGAACGGAAACCGCGTCCGGGCGGCCGTCAGGCGCGACGCGGACGTGCCATTTCAGCAGAACCAACTCCCGAAACCGTGGCCGTCGAAGACGTCGCATTCGTCGGCTATGGGCATGTTGTCACCGATGCACAACGCGCGGCATGGCAGGCCTGGGTCAATGGCCGCGCACAGGATGCCTATCATCGCGGGCAGGCCGCACGGACTGCGGGCCGTCTGGACGAGGCGGCTTTCTGGTTATCCCGCGCGGCGCGCATGGCCCGCGATAATCCCAATGTCGCATTTTCGCTGGCTTCCGTACGTCTGGCACAGGGAAACTGGGTCGCCTGCTTGGCCATGATGCAGCCGTTGTGGGAACGTTTCAGGCTTCGCGAAGCCGGTCTCGGGACCATCCTGTCATTGTATCGACTGGGCCGAGAGGAGGCTGCCCTCACAGTCGCAGCGGATGTGCTGCGGCGGTGCGCGCCGAACGCGGACATGGCTCCGATCGTGGACCCCGTGGCGCGGCGCGCGGGCCTGCCTGGCTGGTGTGCGGTCTCGGGCGACGGTCGATTGTCGGTTCATGCATCCGCGCCCGTTCGGGTGCGCATCGGAACGACGCGCGCATTCCGTTGCCCGCCGGGCGAAACTATCCTGCCTCCCGGATCGACCCCCGTGCATGTCACGGCTGCCGGCGTCGATCTTCTGGGAAGTCCGCTGGATCGGATGGCGATCCAGCGCACGGAAGGATTTGTACGCGCAACGCCGCGTGGGCTGGAAGGATGGGTCTGGCATCCCGCCGAGCCGGAACGCACGCCATTGCTGACAGTCGAGACAACGCAAGGCACGTTTCCCTACCGTGCGGACCGGTTTTCAGAGGCCGTCAGCAACGATATTCCGGTGGCCCGACCTCGGGAAATTTTCATTCCGCGACGCCTTCTGGCGCCCGGCATGATAACGTTGCGAGATGCGAACGGACGCGCCCTGACAGGCTGCCCGGTCGATCCTGAGGCAGGGATGCTGTTCAAGGCAGGCAGCTCGCTTCCGGCGCGTTTCGAACCGATACCGGTTGGCGCCCTGCCGTCACGCGGCAGACGCAGACAAGCGGGGCGGCACGGGGTGCTGATCGTCGTGCCGGTCTATAACGATTACGGCGCGACGCATGCCTGTCTGGAAACCCTGTGCGAGACCGTCCCGGACGACGTCGAAATTCTCGTCGTGGACGACGGCAGCGCGGACCCGGCCATAAAATCGTTGCTCGATGGCATGGCGGATCATCAGGACATCGCGCTCATCAGGAACGCGGAGAACCGCGGATTTCCAGCGGCGGTCAATCAGGGGCTTGCAAGATCGGCAGGCCGCGACGTCATTTTGCTGAACAGCGACACGGTCCTGCCGCCGGGTTGGCTGAACGTCTTGCACCATGCGGCGTACTCGCAACGCGATATCGGAACGGTCACGCCGCTGTCCAACAGGGCCAGTATCCTGTCCTACCCCGATCCGACGGCCGACAATCCGGCGCCCGACCGTGGCGGCATCATGCAAAGGGCGCGGGATGCGGCCGATGCGAATGGTGACGACATCGCCGAAATTCCGACGGCCAACGGCTTTTGCATGTACATCCGGGCCGACTGTCTCGCCGAAACCGGCCTGCTTCGAGAAGACGTTTTCGCACAAGGTTACGGTGAGGAAAACGATTTCTGCATGCGTGCCCGTGCACGCGGTTTCCGCCATGTCGCGGCGCTGGGGACGTTCGTCGGGCATGTCGGCGGCGCGTCGTTCGGCGCCACGCGCGGACCGCTGATGGAGCGCAATGCAGCGCTTCTGGAGGCCCTTCATCCCGGCTACGAAGCCCTGGTCGCAAACCATATCCGTCAGGATCCGCTGTTTCCGGCACGACGCCGAATGGACCTGATACGTCTGCAGCGCCTGCGTGCAGGGCGGCCCTCGATTCTTCTGGTCTTGCATGACGGGGGCGGCGGTGTCGCGCGTGTCGCGCGGGAACGGGCAGCCGCATTTGCCGCGAACGGCCATCTGCCGCTCGTGCTCAAGCCACATCCGTCAGGGTGTGTGCTGTCCGTTTCTGCGGCCGACAGGCAGGAGGCTTTTGCCAGTCTGCGGTTCGATCTGCCGAATGATCATGCCCTTTTGATTGACGTGTTGCGCGATCTCGGGATCGCATCAATCGAATGGCATCATCTCGTGGGTCATGCGCCCTGGATACGCAGCCTGCCTGACGATCTTGATGTTTCCTATGATGTCTTCATTCATGATTATGTCTGGTTCTGTCAGAGGATTTCCCTGATCGGACCGTCCGGCCGATATTGCGGGGAGCCGGACATACAGGGATGCGAGACCTGTGTCGCAACGCTCGGCAGCCATCTGGGCGAACGCATTTCGATGCCCGCACTTCTCGCACGGTCGGCTCTGGAGCTTGGCCGTGCACGACGCCTGATGACCCCGTCTCATGACGCGGCACGCCGCATCGGTCGACATTTCGCGGGTCTTTCCATCGATGTCTGTCCGCTGGAGGACGACGCAGCCTGGCCCGCGCCGAAACCCGTGCAGCCCGGTCCGGTCAGGCGCGTATGCATTCTCGGTGGAATCGGACGCGAGAAGGGCTTCGATATCGTACTCGCACTGGCTGAAGACGCCCGGGCACGGTCCCTGCCGATCGCGTTTCATCTCGTAGGCCATACACCTGATGACGATGCCCTGATGGCGACCGGAAAAGTCCTTGTCACTGGTGAGTTCAACGAATCCGAAGCCATGACGCTGATTGCGGAGCAGGGAGCGGATATCGGCTTTATTCCGTCGATCATGCCGGAAACATGGTGCTTCGCGCTGGGGCAGCTCTGGCGGGCAGGGCTTGGCGTCGTCGCATTCAATATCGGTGCGCAGGCAGAGCGCATTCAGGCACGCAAGGCAGGCTGGCTTGCACCGCTCGGCCTGCCGGCATCCGCGCTTAATGACCTGTTCATCAGGGTGAGGGCATAACGGAAGCGTTTGTGAAGACTGTGTTCTGCGGGTTTACCAGTGGCCGATAGTCGTTAAAATGCGTGACATCGGTTGGTGCCTGTCAAAGTCCGGGGGAACCCGATCTTTCACGGTCGATCAAACGGACAGATTGTTGCACTTTCATAATTTGGTGGAATATCCCTGATGTCGAAGCCCGGCGAGGCACCGAACAGTAACCGCGTGATCGAACTCAAGGCCGCGGCGCATCTGATGTCACTGGATGCGGGCGTGTTCTGCGTCTATCACGCTCCAAACCAGCCGCCAGCCGGCCCTGACGGTTTGCCGGGCGTGCGCATATCCGAAGCGCCGGGCGCGGCTGCGGGCAACGTCTCGATCAGGACGTTCGCCGATGACGGCTGGATCGGTGCCACCGGCGGTGCCGCGCTGATCCGCGTCATGCGCGGCCCCGCGCAGGTGCTCGTCACCACCTATCAGGCGTCTGCCTCGGTCTCCGAATCTCCGCGTCTGCAGGTGGTACAGCTCGCAGGCGCAGCTACCCCCGCGCCGGCAGTCGCCGCGGCGGCGTCACGCCCCGTTCAGGCGGCTGTGGCGCCACCCCCTGCACCCGCTCCCGCGCCGGTCGAGGCATCGGCGACGGCTGCCGGCCAGCCGGCCGCATTGCCCGGCAAGGCGGAAATCGCGGCGCACATCCAGCGGCGTGGTGACGTCCTGTCGCGCATCGGCGAGTGGATGGGGACGCCGGGAAGCCAGTTCTGGATCGAGGGTTTCGGCATTGCGCCGAACGGGGGCATCCCCGTCGAGGACATCGAATACCAGGCCGTCCTTGGGAAAGGATGGTTGTCGCCATGGGCCGAGGGCGGCCAGTATTGCGGCAGCCGCGGCATGGCTCTGCCGATCCTGGGCCTGCGCGTGCGCCTGAAGGGCGAGTCCGCCAAGACTCATGCCTGCCGCCTGACCGCCACGTTCACGGACGGAACGAAAGTCGGACCGATCGATGACAGCATGGCGGCGGAAGCCGAAAGTCTGGCACCGCTCGAGGCTTTCCTGATCGAGATCGTGCCTGCAGAGAGCGCGGTTGCACCGAAAACCGGTCGCGGCCGGAAGCCGGCGCTTGCGGCGCCCGTTGCAGCAGCGCCCGTCACAGCGCCATCCGCCGAAGCCGCACCGCGTCGTCGCGGCCGTCCGCCCAAAGCGGCTTCGGCAGCACCCGCTGCAAAAGCAGTTTCGGCAAAGGCGCCGTCGGCAAAAACCGCTTCCGCGAAGCCGGCACTGAAAGCAGCACCTGCGAGAACGCCGGTCGCAAAAGCCGCTTCCCGAAGCCCGGCCAAGGCAGCGCCGAAGCGTCGAGGTTCCGCAAAGCGCTGAAATCGACAGGGCAGGCGCCGGCCTGCCCTGTTTCCGGCGTCTTTGAAACGGAGCGGATCGACAGCCGTTTCACCCAAGAACGGTGCACGGGGGGCAGCCTCCGGTTTTGCGTTCCGGAAGCGGAGCGCGAAACCTCACCGACGTCACCATTCGTCAGGCGATCTCGTGCGATATCTGTTCGTTCACCAGAACTTCCCCGGCCAGTTCCTGCATATTCTTCGGCGACTGCATGAAGAAGGCGAACACGACATCGTCTTCATCTCGGAGGCGAACCAGGGTTCTCTCCCTGGCGTGCGACGCGTGCTCTACAAGCCGTCGAAGCGTTCAGGTGCCGACGCCTATCCGGCCGTGCGCGAAATCGAACTGGCAGCACTTCGCGCAGACGGCGTTGCGCAATCCGCGCGCACGCTCAAGCAACTCGGTTACGAGCCGGATATCATCATCGGGCACCATGGATGGGGCGAGTTGCTGAATCTGGGCGACGTTTTCCCGAAATCGCCTATCCTCGGCTATTACGAATTCTTCTATCACACCGACCGTAACGATGTCGGCTTCGACCCCGAATTTCCGTTGCGGCCCGAGGCGATGCCGCAGGTGCGGCTGAAGAACACCGTCAATTTCATGGCGTTGTCACAGCCCGGATTCGGCCAGACGCCGACGCTGTTTCAGCGCGACACTTATCCCGAATGGGCGCATGACCGCCTGACCCTGTTGCGCGAAGGGGTCAATCTCGACCTCTGTGCTCCCAAGCTCGAACTGGGACGTCGCTCACTGACCATCGGTGCCATGTCGATCGCACCGAAGCGCAAACTGGTCACGTACGTGTCGCGCGATCTCGAGCCCTATCGCGGATTTCATACGTTCATGCGGGCGCTGCCCCGTCTGCTGGAGGCGCGGCCGGATGTCGATGTGGCGCTCGTCGGTGGCGACGGCGTCAGTTACGGAGCGCGGGCGCCGGGCGGGGCGACATGGCGCGCGACCCTGATCGAGGAGCTGCGCGGCAGCCTCGATCTGTCCCGCGTTCATTTCCTGGGGCGCGTCACCTACGACGATTTTCGCGCACTCCTCCAGCGATCAGACGCGCATGTCTATCTGACGTATCCGTTCGTCGCGTCGTGGTCGCTGCGCGAAGCCATGGCGTGCGGATGCGCCATCGTCGGCAGCCGCACGGCGCCCGTCGAGGAATTTATCACCGACGGTGAGACAGGTCGCCTCGTTCCGTTCCTTGAGCCCGATGCAATCGCAGACGGGATTCTGGAATTGCTGGAAGACCGCACACTGGCCCGGCGACTGCGCCGCAATGCACGACGGTGGGCGGAAGCGGAGCTGTCGCTGGACGACTATCTCGACCGATACAAGGACCTGATCGCACGGATCACCGGCAGCTAACGCAGCCGGATGCCGCTCCGCCAGACTTCCTCTACCTGATGCCGGGCATCGACGACGACGGCATCGGCCCGCAGTCCTTCCCGGAACGCACCACGATCGGTCAGGCCGAGATACCGCGCGGGATGGCCGCTGAGCATGGCAGATGCGTCGATCAGCGGCACGCCATGATCCAGCGTATTGCGCAGCGCCTGATCAAGCGTGAGGATACTGCCCGCCAGCCCGCCTGAACCGTCTTCGCCCATACGGGCGATGCCGTCACGCACGAGCACCGGCAGTCCGCCAAGGCTGCTGAGGCCATCGCCACACCCCGCGGCCCGCATCGCATCCGAAATCAGAATGACCCGCCCCGGCGCCGCCTTGCGCATCAGCGCGAAAGCCGTCGGATGGACGTGATGCGTGTCGAAAATCAGTTCCACGAAGGCATGGTCGTCGGCCAGCAGGGCCGCGACCGGCCCGGGCGCGCGTCCGCGGATTTCCGGCATGGCATTGAACAGATGCGTGCCACCGACCGTCCCGTTGGCCGCCTGCACGATCTGGAACAGACGCGCGCAATCCTCTGCCGTCGCATCTGTATGCCCGATGCTGATCCGCACACCGGCTTTCGCCAGCGCCGTGATGGCCTCGGTGCTGCACCGCTCGGGCGCGAGCGTCGTCAGCCGGACAATATCGAGCGCCGTGATGGCCTCGATTTCCGCGGATGTCGGACTGACGGCATACGGAGGCTGCGCGCCCAGGCGGTTGGGGCTGATGAACGGCCCTTCGAGATGTGCACCCGGAATGTCCGGCCCGTCGGCAATGCCACGTCGGGCCACGTTGCGAATGGCGTGCAGCGCAGCCAGCACTTCGTTCCACGGACGTGTCATGGTCGTGGGCAGGATCGTGGTGACGCCGCACTGCAGATGGAAGCGTGCCATCCGCTCGACATCCGCTTCGCCATCCATGGCATCGGCGCCGTTGCCGCCATGCACGTGGATATCGATGAAGCCGGGCAGCACGAACCGGTCCGGCACGTCCGACCGGGGCTCGATTGCCGAGATCCGGCCGTCCGTCATGTGCAGCAGGCCGGGCAGGATCCGGTCCGGGAGAACCAGATGCCCCGAGAGCGTCTCCTGTTGCGGCATCAGAGGAAATGGCGCTTGGGCAGGAGATCGAGCGCGACCAAGGCTTCGGCGATCTGAACGGCGTTCAGCGCGGCACCCTTGCGCAAATTGTCCGAGACGCACCAGAACGCGAGGCCGTTCTCGACCGTCGGATCGATCCGCAGGCGCGACACGTAGGTCGCGTCCTCGCCCACGCACTCGATCGGGGTGACGTAGCCGCCATCCTCGCGCTCGTCGCGAAGGATCACGCCGTCCGCCTCGCGCAGGGCCGCGCGTGCCTGGGCCAGGTCAATCGGTTCCTCGCACTCGATGCTGATCGCTTCCGAATGGCCGATGAAGACCGGAACCCGCACGCAGGTCGCGAACACCTTGATGTCCGGATCGAGAATCTTGCGTGTCTCGACCGCCATCTTCCATTCCTCCTTCGTGGAACCGTCGTCCATGAAGCGATCGATATGAGGGATGACGTTGAAGGCGATCTGCTTGGTGAACTGCTCGATCGTCGGCGGATCGTTGACGAACGTGCCTTTCGACTGCGCGAACAGCTCGTCCATGCCCTCCTTGCCGGCGCCTGACACCGCCTGATAGGTCGACACGACGACGCGCTTGATCGTGAACAGATCATGCAGCGGCTTGAGCGCCACAACCATCTGCGCGGTCGAACAGTTCGGATTGGCGACGATGTTGCGACGCATCTTCTTCAGATCGTTCGCATTCACCTCGGGCACCACGAGCGGGATGCCGGGCTCCATCCGGAACTGCGACGTGTTGTCGATCACGATGCAGCCGGCGGCAGCCGCCCGCGGCGCGTGAACGGCCGACACGGACGCGCCTGGAGAAAACAGGGCGATATCGAAGCCCGCGAAATCGAACGTCTCGAGATTGCGCACTTTCAGCACGGTCTTGTCGCCGAACGAAATCTCCTGTCCGACGGAGCGCGCGGACGCCAGCGCCACCACCTCGTCGACCGGAAATTCCCGCTCCGCCAGCGTGCGGATGAGCTCACGCCCGACCGCACCTGTCGCGCCTACGACTGCAACCCGATACCCCATAGACTCCGTTATCCTCCTGTAATCCGAAAAATGCGCCTCAGCCCGCCAGCGGCAGCCGCTTGACCAGCGAGGACAGACGATGGCGCCGCAATTCGCGCTGTGCGGCAGCACCCGCTTCCATATAGTTCAGCTGGATCGCGTAGCGCTGTCCGATATATTGCCGATGACCATGCCATGTCGTCGGCCCGTTGGGGAACACGACCAGCGTTCCGCGCGCCGGCCTGATCTCGGCGGCAAAATCCTCGATATCATGCGGGCCGCGCAGCAGACGCAGGCAGCCGTCCTGCGCGTCCCAGGCATCCGTCTCGGGATTGAGATAGAGCAGGGCAGTGACCCGCTTGGCCTTCGAATCGCAATGGATCCGGCCATCCTTGGCCCGGGTGCGCCCGCGCACGGTCAGCATCGTCGGCGCCTCGTGCAGGTCGAGCGAGAACTTGCGCGCGATCGCATCGCGCAATGTCGGCCCCTGCAGCGCCATGACCAGACTGTCAAGCGCAGGAGACAGATCCAGAGCTTCGGGTGGATAGGAACCGCCCGAGCGCATCTTCGGCATCGTGGCCATCAGGCGATGAAGATCGGCCTCGGGCACGAAATGCGGCACCACGATATGATCGAAAGGATCATGCACGACAGGTGCGCGCTCAAGCGCGTCGTAGTCGGGCAGAACGGGCAGATCGGCAGTCATGGCGCGGACGCTACTGCCGCACGCGGGCGGCGGCAAGCGCAGGGTCTCAGGCGCGCAGGCGGGTATGCGGATGGCGCAGCGCGCTGGTCGACAACAGGCGCGTGTATCCGGCGCCGATCCGCGACGCGCCGCTGGCGCAGCCCTGCGGCGGGGCCGACGGCCGATAGGCAGTGTGGATCAGCATATGTTGGAACAGGCAGGCATGCGATCCATGCATGGCGGGATTGGTCGGCGCAGTGCGAGCCGCATCATCCGCCAGGGCCGGGTGCGCCGTGGCGACGATCAGGCAGAGCAGGGTGATCACGGACGACAGCGCGCGCATGACACGTTGGCCTTTCCATCTCTCCAGTCGGCGGGAAACTGCGCTCATCCGCCCGGTTCAGAGTTTCTTGACGAAATTAAGGCACGAGAGTTGCCTGCCCGGGTCGCTTTTCTGCAGTCACGCGGCTTCAGGCATGCAACGCAGTTGTCGAGCGCGGTTTCATGTTAAGGACGGATGTTTGATTGCCTGCCTTGGAGCAGGCCGGATTGGCCGGGACAGGACCGGAGACAGGAGACCATGTCAGCCACCAAGCGCGAACGCACCCCTGCTTCCGCCTTCACGGGGGCCAACGCGCTCTACGTCGCGGGCCTGCACGCGGCCTGGGCACGGGATCCCGACAGCGTCGACCCGTCCTTCGCCGAGCTGTTCGCCCTCATGGACGAGGAGCGACAATCCGTCCTGTCGGGAGCGGATTCCGCCCCATGGGGACGTCTGGCCGAAGACGAGCCGGACGATCGTCCGCCACCGACCCGGCCGGCGGAGAGCGACGCCGAGCCGGATGTCGCAGCCCTGGGCTGGGCCCGGGACAGCGTGCAGGCGATCCAGATGATCCGCGCCTATCGCGTGCGGGGGCATCTGGAATCGCGTCTCGACCCCCTGGGCCTGCGTGCGCCGCCGCGCCATGCCGATCTGGATCCCGCAAGCTACGGGTTCAACGGCGACAGCGGCACCCGACCGATCTATCTGGGCGATATCGCAACCGCCCTGCTCCCGGGACAGGACACGGCAACGCTGGACGAGCTGCTGGATCGCCTGCGCGCGGTCTATTGCGGCCCGATCGGCGCCGAATACATGCACATCCAGGATCCGACGCGCCGCCACTGGCTGCAGCGGCGCCTCGAGGGTGATGGATGGCGGCATACGTTCTCACCCGACCAGAAGCGCAAGCTCCTGCATCACCTTACGGAGGCCGAAGGGTTCGAGGCGTTCTGTCACAAGCGCTTCGTCGGCACCAAGCGGTTCGGCCTCGAGGGCGGCGAAGTCACGATCTGCGCGCTGCATGCGATCATCGACCAGGCGGCGGAACACGACGTGCGCTCGGTCTCGCTCGGCATGCCGCATCGCGGACGCCTGAACACCATGGCGAACGTCGTGCGCAAGCCGTTCGCCGCGATCTTCGCCGAGTTCGCCGGCGCCTCGTTCAAGCCGGACGACGTGCAGGGCTCGGGCGACGTGAAATACCATCTCGGCACCAGCGCGGTCCTGGACATCGCTGGCCGCCCGGTCGAGGTGACGCTGCTGCCCAATCCGTCCCATCTCGAGGCGGTCGATCCGGTCGTGGTAGGGCGCGTGCGGGCGATCCAGGACCGTGACGGCTGCACGCGGCCGGAAGGACGCACGCAGCATCTCGCCCTTCTGGTGCACGGCGACGCAGCCTTCGCGGGACAGGGCATCGTCTACGAGACGATGGCGATGTCCCAGCTCATCGGCTACCGCACCGGCGGCACCGTCCACGTCGTCATCAACAACCAGATCGGTTTCACGACCGTCTCGGCGCACGGATATTCCGGGCTGTATTGCACGGACACCGCCAAGGCCGTGCAGGCGCCGATCCTGCATGTGAACGGGGACGAGCCCGAAGCCGTCGCCTACTGCGCGCGGCTGGCTACCGACTACCGACAGGCATTCGGCGCGGACATCGTGCTCGATATCGTCTGCTATCGCAGGCACGGGCATAACGAGGCGGACGAGCCGAGCTTCACCCAGCCGTCCATGTACAAGGCGATCGCGGCGCGCCCCACTGTCCGCCATCTCTATCTGACACGCCTCATCCGCGAAGGCGTGCTGACTGAAACCGACGCCCGCACGGACTGGGACGCCTTCGCGCGTCATCTGGGCGACGAGTTCGAGGCAGCCCAGAGCTACAGGCCCGACCGGCGGGACTGGCAGGATCACCCCCAGGATCCCACGCGTCTGATCGAGGACACGTCGCGCGGCGAACCGGCAACAGGCCTGCCGCTGGGAACCCTGCGGCGGATCGGCACTGCCATGACCGCCACGCCGCCGGACGTACATCTGCACGCGAAGATCCTGCGGCAGCTCGCGGCCAAGGCCCGGATGTTCGCCGAAGGGGAAGACGCACCCGGCCTCGACTGGGCGACTGCCGAGGCGCTGGCATTCGGCGGCCTCGTGCTGGAAGGGCATCGGGTCCGCCTGTCGGGCGAGGACTGCCAGCGCGGCACGTTCAGCCAGCGGCATGCCGTGCTGATCGATCAGGTCAGCCAGGACGAGTATGTGCCGATCAACACGCTCGTCTCCGATGATCCGGCCACGCCGAAGCTCGAGATCTACAACTCGCTGCTGTCCGAGTTCGGCGTGCTGGGCTTCGAATACGGCTACTCGCTGGGCGATCCCGACGCCCTCGTGCTGTGGGAAGCCCAGTTCGGCGATTTCGCGAACGGCGCCCAGGTCATCATCGATCAGTTCGTGGCCAGCGGCGAGACGAAGTGGCTTCGGATGTCGGGGCTCGTGATGCTCCTGCCGCACGGATACGAAGGGCAGGGGCCCGAACATTCCTCAGCCCGGCTGGAACGCTATCTCCAGCTCTGCGCCGAAAACAACCTGCGCGTCTGCTATCCGACCACGCCTGCGAACTACTTCCATGTCCTTCGCCGTCAGATGGCCCGCGACTGCCGCAAGCCGCTGATTCTGATGACGCCGAAATCGCTGCTGCGGCACAAGCTGTGCGTGTCACCGCTGGCCGATTGCGCGGAAGACACCACCTTCCGTCCCGTCATCACGGACGACCGGGTCACGCAGGGCGCGCGGCGCGTCGTGCTCTGTTCGGGCAAGGTCTATTACGACCTGCTGGCCGAGCGGGACGCCCGGGAGATCACGGATGTCGCCCTCGTGCGTGTCGAGCAGCTTTACCCCTTCCCGGGTCATGCGCTGGCGCCGATCTTCTCGAGCCATCCCGATGCCGACATCATCTGGTGTCAGGAAGAGCCCGAGAACATGGGCGCCTGGAGCTTCGTTGATCGCCGGATCGAGCGGGCCCTGGCCGAGGTCGGGCACGCCTGCGCGCGCCCACGCTACGCTGGGCGCGCGCCTGCGGCATCTCCGGCGACGGGACTTGCGACGATCCATGCAGAACAACAGGCGGCGCTGGTGGATGAAGCGCTGACGGGCTGACCGGAGGGCAAGTCGAATCGAAGATCATCGTGGCGCCATCGCACCGGTTTCTTGCGCAGGCGCTACGGATCGGACGATGCTGGGATATCATAAGAGGCGCGATACCTTCGGGCGCTGCCTGGTTTAAGAATGTGTATCGGGAAGAACCTGTTGTTTTCGATGGGAAGCAAAGTCAGATTGCGGTTTGTTTCATCTCGAGGCCAGCGCTCGCCGCAGATTGACACCCCGCGCTCTGCGGGACAGGTTCGGCCCGGTTGAACCGCTTGCAGACTGGAGATGACATGACCGCCGAGATCAGGGTGCCGGTTCTTGGTGAAAGTGTTTCCAGCGCGGTTGTCGCACGCTGGCTCAAGCAGCCCGGCGACCCGGTCAAGGCGGACGATCCCGTCGTCGAACTCGAAACCGACAAGGTGAGCGTCGAGGTCCCGGCCACGGGAACCGGCACGATGGGCCCCCATGCGGTGTCGGAAGGCGACGAGGTCGCCGTCGGGGCCCTGCTGGCCCGGATCGACGGCAGTGCGACCACGTCTGAACAGGCCGCGCCTTCCGCACCTGTATCTCCGGCACCTCCGCCGCCCGCTCCGGACACTGAACCGGACCCTGCGAAGCCGGGTGCCGCGCAGGCGCCCATGCCGGCTGCGGCTCGGGCGATGGAGGAACTGGACATCGCACCCGCGGAGATCGGCACAGGCTCAGGGCGCGACGGCCGCATCACCAAGGGCGACGTGATCGCCTTCACGGCCCGTCAGGGCGAGGCGAAGGCCGAGCCGGCAAAACCCGCTGCAGAAGCTGTGAAACCATCGGAAGCCGCTGCACCGACGGCTCCTGCCCAGCCGACGGAAGCGCGGCGCACCGCCCCGCCGCGTTCGCATGGTCCGCTGTCCGGTCATGCCGACCCGCGCGAGACCCGCGTGCGAATGACGCGCCTGCGTCAGACGATCGCGCGCCGTCTGAAGGAAGCGCAGGCGACGGCCGCGATCCTGACGACGGTGAACGAGATTGACATGTCGGCGGCCCGCGCCATGCGGGCGGAATATCGCGAGGCGTTCGAAAAGGCACACGGCGTCCGGCTCGGCTTCATGTCGTTTTTCGCACGTGCCTGCGCCGTCGCCCTGCGCGAATTTCCGGCGATCAATGCGGAGATCGATGGCGAGGACATCGTCTATCGGGAATTCGTCAATCTGGGCATTGCGATTTCCAGCCCGCGTGGCCTCGTCGTGCCGGTCCTGCGCGATGCGGGCACCATGGAATTTGCCGAAATCGAGCGGCGGATCGCGGAATACGGCAAGCGCGCGCGGGACGGATCGCTGGCGCTCGACGAACTGACAGGCGGCACGTTCTCGATCACCAATGGCGGCGTCTTCGGCTCGCTGTTGTCGACGCCGATCCTCAATGCGCCGCAGTCGGGCATCCTGGGCATGCACGCGATCCAGGACCGGCCCGTTGCGATCAACGGGCAGGTCGTGATCCGGCCCATGATGTACGTTGCCCTCTCCTACGATCATCGGATCGTGGACGGGCGCGAGGCCGTGAGCTTCCTCGTGCGGGTCAAGCAGCTGGTCGAGGATCCGCGCCGCCTGATCCTGGGCGTTTGAGCATGTTCGACCTGCTCGTCATTGGCGGTGGCCCCGCAGGCTACGTCTGTGCGATCCGCGCGGCCCAGAATGGTCTCTCCGTCGCCTGCGTCGACCGGCGTCCGACCCTCGGCGGCACGTGCCTCAATGTCGGCTGCATTCCGTCAAAGGCGCTGCTGCACGCTTCCGAACGCTATGCGGAAGCCACGGGCGGCACGCTGTCGAAGCTGGGGATCGCGTGCGACGGCGTGCGCCTCGATCTGCCGGGCATGATGGCGCACAAGGACCGCACGGTCGCCGACACGGTGCGCGGCGTCGATTACCTGTTTCGCAAGCATCACATCACGCGCCTGACGGGATCGGCTGCCTTTGACGCCGATGGGGCGGTGCGCGTCGATGGCGAAGTCGTCGCGGCCCGCCATGTTGCCATCGCGACGGGAAGCGCGCCGGTCTCGCTGCCCGGGCTCGACATCGACGAGCAGCAGGTCGTCTCCTCGACCGGGGCGCTTGCGCTGGACAAGGTTCCCGAGCGGCTCGTGGTCATCGGCGGCGGGGTGATTGGTCTGGAACTCGGCAGCGTCTGGCAGCGCCTCGGCTCTCAGGTCACGGTCGTGGAATATGCGGACCGGATTGCGGCAGAGCTCGATTCCGGCGCGGTCCGGCTGCTGCAGCGCTCGTTGCAGAAACAGGGCATCGCATTCCGGCTGGGGCACAAGGTCACAGGTGCGGAGCGCGGCGCGGATGGCGTGCGTCTGACGGCGGAGCCGGTCGGCGGCGGCGAGACGGTCGTGCTCGACTGCGACGTGGCGCTGGTTGCGATCGGACGGGCGCCGTTTGTCGACGGTCTCGGTCTGGATGCGATCGGGATCGCACGGGATGCGCGCGGACGGATCGAGGTTGATGCCGGATTCCAGACGACCCGGCCGGGCATATTCGCGATCGGCGACGTGATCGCGGGGCCGATGCTCGCGCACAAGGCGGAGGACGACGGGATCGCGCTGGCCGACCGTCTGGCCGGAAAGCCGGGCCATGTGGACTACGATCTGGTACCGAGCGTGATCTACACCGCGCCGGAAGTGGCGAGCGTGGGGGCGACGGAGGATCGGCTCAAGGCGGACGGGACAGCCTATCGCGTCGGCCAGTTTCCCCTGACGGCCAATGCGCGAGCCCGGGCGATGCTCGCGACGGAAGGATTTGTGAAGATCCTCGCCTGCGCCGAGACCGATCGCATTCTCGGGGTGCATATCGTGGCACCCGATGCGGGCGACATGATCGCCGAAGCCGCTCTCGCGTTGTCGTTCAGGGCATCCGCCGAAGATATCGGGCTTCTGTGCCATGCCCACCCGACGCTGTCGGAAGCCATACGGGAGGCAGCGCTCGCGGTGTCGGGCCGCGCCCTGCATGTCTGATCTCGTGAAGCGCCCCGTCGGCAGGCGCGCCGCCGCATGTCTGGTGATGCTCGGCATCAATGCCGGCTGCGCATCGGCCGGTCCGACCGACGTAACGCCGCCGACACTGCCCCCGCCGGTTCCGGCGCCCCCAAGGGCATCAGCGCCTCCGGCTCCCGCACCCATGGTGCCGACCACGGTGCCGACCGCACCGGGAACGCCCGATTCCGGGGCTGGCGCCGTCACGCCCGCGCCAGCCGCTTTCGCGCCTCCGGTCCAGATCCCGCCGCTTCCGGTCGAGAGCGTTGCCAAGGCGCGCGAGGATGCAGCCCTCCTGACAGCCGCGATGCGTCGCGATGTCGTAGGCTTCATGCACTATACCCCGGCCGTGCAGGCGCGCTTCATCAAACTGGCCCGGCAGGCGATCGACGAGAGCCATACGGTGATCGATCGTCCGCAGCTCGTCATGGTCGTGGACCGCAACCCGCGCGTGCAGGAGCTGTGCTTCGTGCTGGCCTTTCCCGATGACACGCCGTGGCAGGCGCTGGGCGGGACACATGTCTCCACGGGCATGACCGCGCGCAAATACGATTACATCACGCCGACGGGCGTCTTTCCGAACAACACCGATCGTCTGGGGTATCGGGCGGAAGGCACCAAAAACCAGAACGGCATTCGCGGCATCGGCGTGAAAGGCATGCGCGTCTGGGACATGGGATGGCAGACGGCCGAGAAAGGCTGGATCCCGCGTGGCGAGACCGGTCAGATCCGCCTTGAGATCCACGCGACGGACCCCCAGTTCCTCGCCTGGCGTCTGGGCCATCCGGCGTCGGAAGGCTGCATCCGCATCCCCGCCACCATGAACACATTCATGGATCGCCACGGCCTGATCGATGTTCTGTACGAGCAGGCCGCAAGCTACGATCCGCGCTTCGCGGCCCTGCTGCCGAAAGGGCGTACGCCGTCGCCGATCGCGGGCGATCTGGTGGCCGTCGTCGATTCCGGGCCGCCGGCCCAGCCGGAAATCGATCCGTGGGCTGCCAAGCGCAAGCTCCCCTGACCATCGCCTGGACGATCGGTTTGACGATCGGTTTCGTGTTACGTTACGAAAAGGAACCGAAGCGGAGCGGGTGTCATGGCTGAACAGTTTTTCGGACGCGAGAACGGACGTGACCCGTTGCCTTTCAACGGGCAGGGACCAGCCAGCGGACCGGATCTGAAAACCTGGGTCTGGGCCGTCCATATCCTGCATGCGGCCACGTTCGTCACCGGGTTCACGGGCGTTGCCGCCGTCATCATCGCCTATATCAAGCGAGCTGATGCCGCCGGCACGATCTACGAAAGCCACCTGACCTATGCGATCCGCTCGTTCTGGATCGGGATCGGCCTGTCGCTGGTCGCACTGGTCCTGTGCGTCCTGCTTGTCGGTTTCCTGCTGTTTGCACTCGTTGGTGTCTGGTGGCTGATCCGCGTGATCCGCCCCATCATCGCGCTGTCGGAAAACCGGGCGATCAATGATCCGACAGGGTTTTTCTGAGAAAATCCGGTGCCGTCATAATAACTTCACGTTTCAGGCGGGAGGCCTGGGTCTAGAGCCTGCACGAATTGCAACAGGTGCAGGTATTGTCCATGTCGTCTTCGCTGAACGCCTTCACGGAAGGCGACCTCGTCATCAGCATCGTGGGCGACGGGGACGACAGCGGCACATACACCGACAACCAGGCCTCGCCGATCACGCTCGAAGAGATCACGACGGACGGTCAGTCGGTCGGGGAGATGGTCCTGCCGCAGACCACCACGACGGTCGACGGCACCACCGAATATGCGATTTCCGGCGAATACGGGTCATCGTCGGAAGGCGCGCTCGAACTGTCCGCAGACGGCAAGTCGCTCGTCATTGGCGGCTACGGCATCAACGCCGCGACATACAACGCAGGGGGTGCTGCGGTTTACGGAGACGCACGCCTCGCGCAGTCCACAAGCCTGACCGGCACGCAATATACCGCGGTCCCGCGCGTGATTGCCGATGTCTCCTATGATGGAACCGTCGACACCAGCACGACGGTTTATGGCGTGTTCAACACCAACAATATCCGCAGTGTCGCAACCGTGGATGGCACCAGCTTCTACATTGCAGGGCAGGGTGTGAAGGGTGACGACACGCAGGGTGTGTTCGAAGTCAGTGACGGCGCCAATACGGCGACCGCGATCGACACGAGCACGGATGCCCGTGAAGTCGAGATCGTCAACGGCCAGCTCTATGTGTCACGCGACAGCACGCAGGGCGGATCCGACGGCACCTCCAATATCGGCACCTACGGCACGGTGCTGCCCGTCTCCCGGACGACGGCGGAAGTGCTCCCCAACATCGCAGGCACGGTCACGTTGTCGGCGGCGCAGGAAAACACGGTGAATGCCGCAAGCGTCGGCCAGACCGTCAATCTCAGCCCGGAGGCGTATTTCTTCGCGAACGCGACGACGCTGTATGTGGCGGATTCCGGCAATCCCAAAGGTGGCGGGACCGGCGACGGCGGATTGCAGAAATGGAGTTACGTCGATGGCGCGTGGCACCTCGATTACACCCTGTCCACCGGCCTGAACCTCGTGTCGAACTCGGCCAGCTCGGGAACGACGGGCCTGATCAGCCTGACAGGCAAGGTCGTGGGCGATACGGTCGAGCTCTATGCCACCAATGCGACCGTAGGCGATCTCGACCAGACCTATCTCTATGGCATCACCGACGATCTCAACGCGACGACAGCACCCAGCGACGAGACCTTCACGACACTGGTCACCGCCGCTGCCGACACGAATATTCGCGGCGTCGCCTTCGCACCGGGTGACAGTAGCGCCGGCAGTGCCGTCACGGTGGCCTCGGGTGTCGTGAGCAGCGGCCTCGATATCGCAAGCGGCGGTTCGCTGGACGTGCAGTCCGGTGCCCTCGTGCAGGGCGCCGTTCTCGAGTCCGGGACGAGCGGCACGATCGAGGCGGGCGGAATCGCAAGCGGTGGCGCTCTGGCGCATGGCGCGACCGAACTGGTGCTCGGGTCGGCAAGCGGTGTGGCGATACAGGGTGCGCAGGTCGTCAGCGCTGCCGGTGCATCGGTGTCCGACGAGACCGTCACGAACGGCGGCAGCATCACGCTTGCCATCAAGGGAGCCACGGCCAGCGGGATCACGCTCAACAACGGGGGCGTGCTCGCCATCAACGGCAATGCCGCAGCAACGGACACCACGATCCTGAGCGGTGGCACGATCGCGCTCGAATCACCGAAAGCCACGCTGTCCGGTGCCGTGACCTTTTCCGGGAAGGGCACGCTTCTGGTCGAGGATATCTCCAGCAGCGGCTAT
The DNA here is from genome assembly GCF_000963885.1 of Tanticharoenia sakaeratensis NBRC 103193. GTDB lineage: Bacteria > Pseudomonadota > Alphaproteobacteria > Acetobacterales > Acetobacteraceae > Tanticharoenia > Tanticharoenia sakaeratensis. The sequence continues at coordinate 12,460 of NZ_BALE01000036.1, read as the reverse complement.
GGCGATCAGGCGGTCATATCCGGCTTCGGCACCGGCGACCTGATTGACGACACGGCCATCGGCACGGGCGCGACGTTCAGCACCGCGGTCAGCGGATCAGATACCGTCGTGACGATCACGAGCGGCTCCGTCTCGCAGAGCTTCGTGTTCGAAGGCGAGACGATCGGCTCGTCCCTCGCGCTGGCGTCGGACGGCAGCGGCGGGGTCGCATTGTCGACGGCGTCCGCAACATCCAGCAGCACGGCAACGGTTGTTTCCAGCGGTTCGATCCTGTCGGGCGCCATGGTTTCCAGCGGTCAGTCGGTGACGGTGGAAGCGGGCGGAACCCTGCAGGCCGCCACGATCCTGTCCGGTGGCACGGCTGCCGTCGCAGGGCTCGACAGCGGTTCGGTGATCTCGGCGGGCGGCGCTGAAACGCTCACCGGATCGGCGACCGGCGATCAGATCTACGGCACGCAGACCCTGGCAACGTCAGGTGCGTCCGTCAGGAGTGAAACGGTGTTGCAGGGTGGCGTCCTGAGCCTGTCGATCAAGGGAACGGAAGCCGATAATGTAACGGTTGCCGGCGGCACCCTGAGCATCGACGGGAACGCCGTGGCGTCAGGCACCATCCTGACCCAAAGCGGCGTGCTCGACCTTCAGTCGCCGAAGGCCGCCGTGACCGGCACGTTGACCTTCGAGGGAGCCGGAACCCTTCAGCAGGATGTCGCACCGTCGACCGCGGGCACCGGGATCGGCGCGGTCGTCGCGGGTTTTGGCGTGGGCGATGCCATCGATCTGGTCGCCATGACCGGTTCGGCGACCCTGTCCCAGGTCACGTCCGGCAGCGATGTCCTGGTGACCGTGACGAACGGTACAGTGACCGAAAGCGTCACATTCTCCGGCAGCTATACGGAAGACTACTTCACGCTGCAGTCGGACGGGCAGGGCGGTGCAGAGATCGTCGGTGACGGCACGCCATGCTTCTGTCCGGGGACGATGATCCGAACCGGGCAAGGCGACCGGCCGGTGGAATCGCTGGCAATCGGCGATCGCGTCACGACGCACGATGGGCGGCAGCGTCCCATTCGCTGGATCGGCCGGCGCAGCTATGACGGGCGCTTCATCGCGGGACGAACGGATATCCTGCCGGTTCTGATCAAGGCTGGCGCACTAGGGAGGAGGCTTCCCGTCCGGGACCTCGTGGTGTCACCCCTGCATGCAATGTATCTGGGCGGTGTGCTTGTTCCGGCCCTGGCGCTCGTCAACGGACAGACCATCGTGCAACAGCGTGCGGTCGAGCATGTCGACTATATCCATGTCGAGCTGGACAGCCACGACATCATCTTCGCTGAAGGTGCTGCCACTGAAACGTTCCTCGACGATGACAGCCGGGGCATGTTCCACAATGCGCACGAATACGAGGCGCTTTATCCGGATGCGCCGCGTGCACCCGCGCTCTATTGCGCGCCGCGCGTGGAGGAAGGTGACATTCTGGAAGCCATCAGGCGCCGTCTGGCTGCCTGATCGGGAGCTATCGACCGGGAAAAAAAGTCACCGGATGACCGGTGGAAGTGGCGCGCCTGTGACGGGCGCGCCATCGCACGGTCAGTGCGTCCAGTCCGCCGGGACCTTGCCGCCGTTCTTGGCGAGTTCGGCATAGACCTGCTTGATGAGCCAGACGTTCATCGTGGCCGTGTCGTCCGTGCTGCCGCTGTAATGCAGTTCGCCGGCCAGTTGCTTGCGGGCATCGAGCGAGCTGTCGAGGCCGAGCAGCTTCAGCAGATCGACGATCGACGTCTTGTAGTTCAGGGGCTGGCCGGACTTCGTGGCCAGCCCGCTCAACACTGCATCGACGTCGACCGGCGCCGAAGGCGTGCCGGAAGCAGCAGGGGCCGCGGCCGGAGCCGCCGTAGTGGGAGCAGCGGCCGGAGTAGCCGCCGCGGTGCCGGATGCAGCCGCAGGTGCGGCGTCGGCATGGTGGAAGATCTTCGACAGGATCGTGCCGAAAATGCTCATGGTATGCGATCCTTAATAACGGGGCCGGTTCCTGCAAGGACCCGGCCGGGGTTACGCCGATCAGTAACGATAGAGATCGTGCTTGAACGGCCCGTTGACAGGAACGCCGATATAGTCGGCCTGTTGCTGCGACATCTGCGTTAAAACTGCGCCAACTTTCGCAAGGTGCAGTGCCGCGACCTTCTCGTCGAGCGTCTTCGGCAGCGTATAGACCTTGTTCTCATACTGGCCGGGCTTGGCGGTCCACAGCTCGATCTGCGCCAGCGTCTGGTTCGTGAACGACGCGGACATGACGAAGGACGGATGGCCTGTCGCATTGCCGAGGTTCACGAGACGGCCTTCGGACAGCACGATGATGCGCTTGCCGTCCGGGAATTCGACCTCGTCGACCTGCGGCTTGATGTTGTCCCACTTGTAGTTGCGCAGGGCGCCGATCTGGATCTCGCTGTCGAAGTGCCCGATGTTGCAGACGATCGCACGGTGCTTCATCTCGCGCATGTGCTCGAGGGTGATGACGTCCACGTTGCCGGTGCAGGTCACGAAGATGTCGCCGCGAGGAGCCGCGCCTTCCATGGTGACGACCTCGTAGCCTTCCATCGCCGCCTGCAGCGCGCAGATCGGGTCGGCTTCGGTCACCAGAACGCGGCAGCCCGCGTTGCGCAGGGAAGCGGCCGAACCCTTGCCCACGTCGCCATAGCCTGCAACGACCGCGACCTTGCCGGCCATCATGACGTCGGTGCCGCGGCGGATGGCGTCCACGAGGCTCTCGCGGCAACCGTAGAGGTTGTCGAACTTCGACTTCGTCACGCTGTCGTTGACGTTGATCGCAGGCACCTTGAGCGTGCCCTTGCGCTCCATCTCCCACAGACGATGGACGCCCGTCGTGGTCTCTTCGGAGAGGCCGCGCACATCCTTCAGAAGCTCGGGATACTTGTCGTGCATGAGCACGGTCAGGTCGCCGCCGTCATCAAGGATCATGTTCGGCGTCCAGCCGTCCGGACCCTTCACGGTCTGCTCGATGCACCACCAAAACTCGTCTTCCGACAGGCCCTTCCATGCGAACACGGGGACGCCCGTCGCCGCGATGGCGGCCGCGGCCTGATCCTGCGTCGAGAAGATGTTGCACGACGACCAGCGCACGGTTGCGCCCAGATGCGTCAGCGTCTCGATCAGGACGGCGGTCTGGATGGTCATATGCAGGCAGCCGGCGATCCGCGCGCCTGCCAGAGGACGGCTGTCGCCGTATTCCTCGCGAAGAGCCATCAGCCCCGGCATTTCGCCTTCGGCGATGGAAATCTCCTTGCGGCCCCATCCGGCCAGGGAGATGTCGCGTACCTTGTAGTCAGTGTCGGTCATGGGTGCCCAGATCCTGCGTCGCTGCGTCAGTTACCGGGCCCGTCTTAAGCGAAGCTGCGCCATGCGCCAACCTTGCGGCACTTCGCCCTCGCGAGCGAAGCGCCTGCGGAACCGATCAGGACGGCGGGTTGGCCGTGTTCTTCGCGTGCTTGCCGTGGTGGCTGCTGCGGCCAAGGCTTGTCGGGTTCTTCTGCGACTGCGGCACCTTGTCGGACACTTCACCCGTCGTCGTCATGTTCTTCGGCGCCGCGGGTGCGCCCTGGTCCGGCTGGTCGCGCTTCAGGTTCGGCCAGGACTGGTTGTTGTTGATCGGCTTGCCGTTTTGCGAACCCTTCATCTTGCCGACCGCCTTGTCGGCCGTCTGGGGCTCGTCCGAGCTCGGCGCGCTGACGGCCTGCGCATATGCATGTGTACCCGCACCGAATGCTGCACAGATGAATAACATGGCCTTAAACGAATTACGCATGAATGATACCTCGATGGAATGACGTGTTGCGAGCAACCGCAGATGACAACGCCCATATGGCCTGACAGTTGCCCGGCCATGACCGGCCGATCTGGTGGTTGCCCCGGCGGATGCGCCATGCGACACAGGCGGCGGCCTTCAATGCGTCCGGGCAGGCCCTGCGATGCGACCATGTGAAGCGATCATGCGCCATGTCCAACGACACCACCTCCGCCCGGGGTCCATCCCCGGCGCTCCGGCTGCTCGAGCCGTATATCCAGACCCGTGATCCGGCTGCCGCGATCGCGCATCCGGGCCTTGCGAACGGGCTCGTATGGGCCGTGCGTCTGGTGGCGGGGCAGGAGCCGGCCCCGCTGGATGCGGACGATATTGCGGACTGCCTGGAAGGGCGCCCGCAGCAGCATCCCGGCTGGGCATGGCTTCATTTCGATACCGTACACAGCGCGGCGCGATCGCAGATCGCAACGCTGAGCTGCCTGCCACGCGACGTCGGCCAGATGCTGGCCGAAACCGATTATGCTGCCCTTCTGGAGGCGGAAGGCGATCTGGTCTGGGGCGCGTTGCCCGCTTTCGACGATCAGGCGATCGAGGACGATCGTGCGATCTGCGCCTGGCGTTTCGCCATGACGCCGGACCTGCTCATCACCACGCGGCGCAACCCCATTCCGGCGCTCGGCGCGGCATACCGCAGCCTGCGCCCCGGCGCGTTGCCCGATGGTCCGGCGGGGGTCGTGGATCGTGCGTTGCGTGAATTCACCGACAGCGTGCGCCGGCAGATCAGCCAGCTCGACGACGAACTGGATCGCGCTGAGGATGCCCTGCTGCTGATCGAGAGCCGGGCCGATCTCGGCCATCTCAGCGGCATCGTGGGCAAGGTGCGCAGACGTGCGACCGAATTGCGCCGTGTCATGACCCCGATCGATCGCGTCCTGCGCGACGAGGATCTCGATATGCCCGACTGGGCGGAAGAGGAATTGCGCAATCGTGCCGAACGACAGGTCCATGCCGCGCTGGACGACCTGATCGCGCTGCAGGATCGCGGCCGGTCCCTGCAGGACGAACTGGCCTCCAGCCAGGCGGAAGAGACGAACCGTCGGCTCTACATCGTCTCGGTCGCCACGACCCTGATGCTGCCGGCGACCGTCGTCACCGGCTTCTTCGGCATGAACACAGGCGGCATGTTCCTCTCCGGCGGGCGCTATGGCACGGTGGAAGCGGGTGTCGTCTGTTTCGTCTTCATCGTGGTGACGTGGGTGTTCCTGAAATTCGCGCGCCTGCTCTGAGCGCTGCAAGGTAAAGGCGCGCCACCGTCGGGAACGACCCTCCGCCGGCCCGTCGTGATCGATCCCGGTATGTGTCCGGGCATGGTCCGGGTCCGCCCGAAGACCGCTTCCCGGAGGGCGTGCCGGGGAAACGCCCTCCGAGAAAACACCCCGGGGAAAACAAAAGTCCGTCAAGCGGCGGGTCACGCGCCCGATCCGTCCTTGGCGCAGGTTTCGAAGCCGCGCCTCATATCCGCGACCGTCTCACGGCCCGTCAGGCCCGACCGCTTCAGGCCGTTACCACCCGATCCCCGGACCATAGCCAAAGCCGGGTCCGAAACCCGGACCCCACGGACCCCAGTCCCAGTTCGGATCGCTGTAATCCATCGCGGTTTCCTGCTGTTCGTCGGCCAGAGCCTGCTGCTGACGATATTGCTGATACCGCCCGAAAGCCTGCTCGCTGCCGACATACAGGCAACCGCATACCGTCGGATCGGAATAAACGTATTTCACGGTCTGGCCGTGAACGCGGCGCAGGAATTTATGCTGCGGCAGACGCATCAGGAGGGCATGGCGCTGCGCCGTGTTCGCAGGCTCGTCCTGAAATCCAGCGGCGAGCAGATGGTCTTCCGTGTTGCCAACCATCTGCTGTCTCGATTCGCATCCCGCGAGAGCGAGCGCCAACATCGCCACCGCGATGCGTTGTCTGTGGCCCATATACGCCTCCGTCCCGAAAATTATGTCCAAGTATGTCTCGCCAACGCGATACATACCAGACCGTTCATCCCGCCCGCGCCTGATCGGAAACGCCGATCATGGCCATTGGAAGGTTCGGTTTCACCTTCTGCAGGAGCTGACCGTAAATGCATCCGCCGACCAGATGCAGGAGTGTTTGACATGGCCGAGACGATGACCACGACCGCCGGAGCCCCATGGGTTTCCAATCAGGACAGCCGCAGCGCGGGTCAGCGAGGGCCGCTCCTGCTGGAAAACTACCAGCTCCTGGAAAAGCTGGCGCACCAGAACCGCGAGCGGATTCCCGAGCGGACTGTGCACGCCAAGGGCTCAGGCGCCTTCGGCACGTTTACCGTGACCCACGACATCACACGCTTCACGCGGGCGTCGATCTTCGGCGAAATCGGCAAGACGACCCCGATGCTGGCCCGGTTTTCGACCGTGGCGGGCGAGCGCGGCGCGGCCGACGCCGAGCGCGACGTGCGCGGCTTTGCCCTGAAATTCTATACCGATCAGGGCAACTGGGATCTGGTCGGCAACAACACGCCCGTCTTTTTCGTGCGTGATCCGATGAAGTTCCCCGATTTCATTCACACGCAGAAGCGCCATCCCCGCACCAACATGCGCAGCGCCACCGCCATGTGGGATTTCTGGTCGCTGAGCCCCGAAAGCCTGCATCAGGTCGCCATCCTGTTCTCGGATCGGGGCCTGCCGCAGGGCTATCGCTTCATGAACGGATACGGGAGCCATACGTTCTCTATGTGGAACGACAAGGGCGAGCGCTTCTGGATCAAGTTCCATTTCAAGACGCAGCAGGGTCATCGGTTCTGGACGAACGACGAGGGCAACGCGGTTATCGCGCAGGATCGCGAGTCTTCGCAGGCCGATCTGTACAACGCGATCGAGAGGGGTGCTTTTCCGCGCTGGACCCTGTTCATCCAGGTCATGCCGGAAGAAGATGCCGAACGCATCGGATTCAATCCGTTCGACGTGACCAAGGTATGGCCCCATGGCGACTTCCCGTTGCACGAAGTCGGCGTCATGGAGCTGAACCGCAATCCGGCGCATTATTTCGCGGAGATCGAGCAGGCCTCGTTCTCGCCCTCCAACGTCGTGCCGGGGATCGGTTTCTCACCGGACAAGATGCTGCAGGGACGCCTGTTCGCCTACGCTGACGCGCATCGCTATCGCGTGGGTACGCATTACGAGGCGCTGCCGGTCAATCGTCCGCATGTCCCGGCGCGCACGTATCATCAGGACGGGCCGATGCGTTTCGACACCCCTTCTGCGGGCGATGCCTATTACGAGCCCAATTCGTTCGGCGGTCCGGTCGAAGCTCGTGAAACGGGCGAGCCGCCGCTGCGCATTTCGGGCGACGCCGCGATTTACGAACATCGCAGTGACGGGGACGATTTCGCACAACCGCGCGCGCTCTACCGCATGTTCGACGAAGCCCAGCGCACGCGCTTCTTCGCCAATATCGCGGCGGCAATGGAAGGCGTTTCGGACGAGATCGTCGAACGCCAGCTCGCCTTGTTTGCCAAGGCCGATCCGAGCTGGGCGGAGGGCGTTCGCGCGAAACGTGCGGGCACGGTGCGCCATCCGACCGGATCCGCGCCCACCAGCCAGGAACTTGAGCACGCCTGAGATGCGTGGTGACGACCGGCACCCGTCCGGGTGCCGGTCGTCTCAGGCTGCGGTGTTCGCGTGGGCCATGGCGATGTCGTACAAGACATGATCGATCTCGGTCAGTGACCGGATCAGGGCGACATCGTCGTCGGCAATCGGGAGCGCTGCGTCGCTGCTCTGAGCGGAGGCCGTGTTGACGTATGGAACGTCACGGGCGGCCTCCGACGCCAGGCCGAGCCTGCGCGAGACGGCCGCGAGAAAGCCGCCGATATCGGACGTGACGCCCAGAACGTCGATTTCCGCAATGGCCCTTAGCGCCATGTCATGCACGAAGCGCCGGTCCAGCAGCGCGCGGGCTGCTTCGGTCGTCGTCGAGAGCATGTTCAGCTTGGCCGGATCGGGATCCAGATGCCCGACATAGGCCCGGGCATCCAGCGGCGAACGCACGAAATAACGCGCCTGAAAATTCTCGATCATCGGCAGGTTGGCCGGATCGCGCAGGAACGCGCCGAACGACTGGTGCCGGACGTTGACGTGACAGGGATGCGACGTGTCGCGCACGACGTGCCGATAATGCGAGTAGGTCCGCGCTACCGGATCCCGCAGGACCGTGATCGTAATCAGCCTGCGTCCGAGGAAATCGTCCAGACCCCAGCCGTAATGGCCGCAGAACAGCCGGTCCCGCGACAGGTCCCGCGTGGCTGCGGCATTCACCAGTTGGTCCCAGTTCTTGGCCGGGCACATCCTGTCGCCTCCGACATGCTGGACCAGCCATTCGGTCACCGAGGTGCCGGCGGTCTTCGGGATGTGCAGGAAGTGGACCGCTGAAGCGGGTTGGGAGGTCTGGGTGGTCATGATCGCGCCTTCGGTCTCGGAGGCGACGACATGACGTTAACGCGTGTGTCCTGATTGTGGCCGTACTGTAACGCGGGGAGGCAGACGTAACCGAACGCCTTCGCAAAGCGGCCTGATGTCGCGATCAGGCCGCTGTCCCGGTGACCGAGCGGAACCTGCGCTTACGCTCGCCATATGACAGTTTCAGGGCGAAACCCGGTCGATCCTGGGCGGCGCTGCGAACAGGCGTGTGTAGTCGCGCGTGAAATGGGACGGGCTCTCGTAGCCGACGGCCAGCGCCGCATGGGTCACGCGTGCGCCTTCGGCCTGCATCAGGCGTCGCGCCTCCAGAAGGCGCAGATGCTTCTGGAACTGCAGGGGAGAGCGGCCGGTCGCTGCCCGGAAATGACGGTGAAAGGCGGCAAGGCTCATGCCGGCGGTGTCCGCGAGCACCTGTCCGGGCAAATTCTCCGCGAAACGTGCCCGCAGCAGCGCCGTCACGCGGGCGATGCGCCGGGCATGGCTGTCCGGGCGCCCGAGTGCGCGCAGTCGCGGACCGTGCGGACCGGACAGGAGCCAGTAATGCAGTTCGCGGACAATGCCCGGTGCGACCGCATCGATTGCGCTGGTGCGCTCCAGAAGTCCGAGCAAGCGATCGAAACAGGACAGCACATCCGGATCCGCAGGCCCGATCGCGATCGGGCCGCTGTCTTCCGCGCCGGCGAGCCGGGAAACGGGCGGACGCGTCGTTTCGAGTTCCTGAAGCAGCGCTAGGTCGAGCGTGAGGGCGGCCGACACATAGGGCCGCGCCGGCGTCGCCTCGACGATCCGGGACGTGACGGGGATATCCCCGGAGACGATCAGGGCATGGCCGCTTGGAAACGCATAGGTGCGGGCTTGGGTCGAGACCCGCTTTTCACCCTGGAACACGATGCAGATCAGAGGCTGGTACACGGTCGACAGGATGCCCTGATCGGACGATGCACGCATGAGCTTGAGACCCGGAATCGGGGTCGCAACGATGCCTGCCGCGTCGGCCGTGCCGTAATGGCGCGCGAGGTCGAGACGTCCGAGAGCGGGAGCTACCGTCAGCATGAATGAGAAGAATAGGCAGGTTTTGGCGCGAGACAAGCAGGAAGCCCGCGCCACCGGCGCCTATCGTTCCCGTTATCCACTGCAGACGAAGGAGGATGTCATGACGGACAACACCCGGAAGATCGCACTTGTCACAGGCGGCAGCCGCGGCCTCGGTGCGGCAACGGCGCTGGCGCTCGGGGCCCGTGGGGTGAGCACCATCATCACCTATCGCGCCGACAAGGAGGCGGCCGACAGGACGGTTGCGCAGATCGTCGGGAAGGGCGGACAGGCAGCGGCGCTGGCACTCGATACGGGCGTGGTATCGTCATTCCCGGCGTTCGTGAACGAACTGCAGGCGGTGTTGCAGGCGAATTTCGGCCGCGACCGGATCGACTATCTCATCAACAACGCAGGCCACGGGCTCAACAAGCCGTTTGCGGACGTGACGGAAGACGAGTTCGACAGACTGATGCAGGTCCATTTCAAGGGCGTGTTCTTCCTGACCCAGGCGTTGCTTCCCGTAATCGCCGATGGCGGCCGCATCGTGAACCTGTCGAGCGGGCTCGCGCGGTTCGCGTTGCCGGGTTTCTCGGCCTACGCCAGCATGAAGGGCGCGATCGAGGTCCTGACCCGCTATCTTGCCAAGGAACTGGGCGCGCGGGGAATTGCCGTCAATACAGTGGCGCCTGGCGCAATCGAGACGGATTTCGGCGGCGGCGCGGTACGCGACAACAAGCCGCTGAACGACATGGTGCGCAGCGTCACGGCCCTTGGTCGCGCAGGCGTGCCGGACGATATCGGGCCGATGATCGCGTCGTTGCTGTCGGAGGACAACCGCTGGATCAACGGCCAGCGGATCGAGGTTTCGGGCGGCATGTTCGTCTGATCCGTCGCGCGGTCATGGTCCCGCTTGGTTGAAATGGGCGACTTCTTTGCGCATATCAGTCGCTGACAGCCGCGTGCCTGTGGGCGCGGCTGAACCGACGTCACAAGGGAGTCGACCAGACCATGAGCGAGACCGCCGACGCGCCGAAAACGGGTGCCGAGCAACATGAATTCAGTGCGGAGGTCGGGCGCCTGCTCGACCTCGTCGTCCACGCCCTCTACTCCGAGCGTGAGATCTTCCTGCGCGAACTCGTCGCCAACGCGGCGGATGCGACCGACAAGCGCCGTTTCGAGGCGCTGACCGATGCCGCCCTCGCGCTGCCGGAAAAGGCCGGCATCCGCATCGTGCCCGACAAGGATGCACGCCTGCTGACCATCTCCGACGATGGCGCCGGCATGAGCCGCGAGGAACTGGCCAGCAATCTCGGCACGATCGCGCGTTCCGGTACCCGTGCCTTCGGCCAGAAGCTGGATGCCGCCAAGCCCGAGGACCGCCCGAGCCTGATCGGTCAGTTCGGCGTCGGCTTCTATGCGGCGTTCATGGTTGCGGACAAGGTCGAGGTCATCTCGCGCAAGCCGGGAACCGACGAGGCCTGGGAATGGTCTTCGGACGGCAAGGGCGCCTACACGCTGTCGCCCGCGACCCGCGAGACGCCGGGCACGGACATCATCCTGCACATCAAGTCGGACGCGGACGAATTCCTCGACAGCTGGCGCCTGAAGTCGATCGTGCGGAAATGGGCCGATCACATCGCCTGGCCGATCACGATGCGCGAGAAGTCCGAGGACGGAAACACCGAGGACAAGGTCGCGAACGAGGGCACTGCACTCTGGCTCAAGCCGAAATCCGAAATCACCGAAGAGCAGTACACGGATTTCTACCACCACGTCGCCCATGCGTTCGACACGCCTTACGCGACGCTGCACTGGCGTGCCGAAGGAACGACGGAGTTCGCGGCCCTTCTGTTCGTGCCGGGCGCGCGTCCGTTCGACTTCATGGAACAGTCGCGCGAGAGCAAGATCCATCTCCATGTCCGGCGGATGTTCATCACCGACGAAGCAAACCTGCTTCCGGCATGGCTCCGCTTCGTTCAGGGCGTGGTCGATACCGAGGACCTGCCGCTGAACGTCTCGCGTGAGATGCTGCAGTCGACGCCGGTCCTGGCACGGATCCGCAAGGCAGTGACCAAGCGCGTCGTGAGCGAGATCCGGAACCGGGCGAAGCCGGTCGCCGAAGGCGAGGCCGATACGGGCTTCGACGGCTTCTGGGAGAATTTCGGCCCGGTCGTGAAGGAAGGCATCTGGGAAGACAGCGAGCATCGTCAGGAAATCGCGGGCTTTGCACGCTTCCGCTCGACCCACGGTGAGGGGCTGACGACGCTGGACGCCTATATCGGCCGGATGAAGCCCGAACAGGAATCCATCTATTACCTGACGGGCGACAACCACGAAGCGCTCATGGCCTCGCCGCAGCTCGAGGGTTTCCGTGCGCGCGGGATCGAGGTCCTCCTTCTGTCCGATCCGGTGGACAGCTTCTGGCCCGAGCGTCTGCACTCCTATCAGGACAAGACCCTGAAGGCCGTGGCGCAGGCCCATGGTGACCTCGAGAAGTTCGAAGCACCCGAGGAAGACGGGGAAGCCACGGATCTGGCAGGCCTGATCCCGGCGCTGAAGGAAGCGCTTGGCGATACGGTGGCCGATGTCCGTTCGACCGTGCGCCTGAAGCAGAGCGCGGTCGTGCTGACCAGCGAAGGCGGTCCCGACCTTGCGATGCAGCGCCTGATGCGGCGTAGCGGGCAGGCCATGCCGAGCATGCCGCCCATTCTCGAGCTCAATCCGCGTCACCCGCTGATCCGTGATCTCGCGGCCCGACAGGCGCGTGGCGAAAGCGTTGCCGATTTCGCGCATGTCCTTCTCGACATTGCACGGGTTCAGGACGGCGAGCCGCTGCCGGATGCGGCGGGCTTCGCACAGCGTCTGACCGGAATGCTGGTGGCGGCAACCGGCCAGTAAGGAGCAGCGCCCTGAACTGAATTGGATCCGGGGGATAACCATCCCCCGGATTTTTTTGAGATGAACGCCAGAGGCCGCGCCCCTGATCGGGAGCCAGGCGGATTTTCGGCTCCCGGCCGATCCTGCTGCCCGCAGCAGGATCGGGGCAAACGGCTTCGGCGGCGTTGCGCCGCCCGGGCGCGCGGCGCGGCCGCCGCGGGCCGCG
>NZ_BALE01000037.1 GCF_000963885.1 Tanticharoenia sakaeratensis NBRC 103193 | reverse complement strand
GGGCGAACCGCCGACACGGCGCGGCTTCCCGCCGTCGGTATTCACGGCCCTGCCGCAACTCATGGAACGCGCGGGCATGGGCGCACGCGGCTCGATCACCGCGTTCTACGCCGTGCTCGTGGAAGACGGTCAGGGAGATCCGATCGCGGAAGAAACGCGCGGCATCCTGGACGGCCACATCATCCTGTCCCGCGCGCTGGCCGCAGCCGGGCATTATCCCGCGATCGACATCCTGACCAGCCGTTCGCGCGTGATGAACCTCGTCGCCGATCCCGCCCATCAGGCTCTGGCCACGAAAATGCGCGCGCTCTGGGCCCGCTATCAGGAGGTGTCGTTCCTGCTGCAGGTCGGCGAATACAAGCCGGGCGGCGATCCGCTGGCCGACGAGGCCATCGCCCGTATCGAGGCCATCCGCACGTTCCTGAAGCAGGGGTCCGACGAACGCATCGGCTTTGCGGAGATGCAGGCATGCATGACGACCCTTCTGGCCTGAACGTCTCCGGGCCGAGCATCGTCATGGCCGATCAACTCGTGCGTCTGCGCACGCTGCGGGCCGATCAGGCGCGGCAGGCCGCCCTTGTCGCGACCCGCCGCGCATCAGCCACACGACACGCCGTATCCGAGGCCACCGGGGCCCTGCACGCCCATCGCACCCGCTGGCACGAGGAAGAAACCCGCCACGCCGAGCGGATGCGCGCGGGCGCCATGAGCAGCCTGGCCCTGCGTGATGCGCGGGCGCGGCTCGATCGGCTGGCGGACGAGGCCGTGGCCCTGCAGCAGGCGCTGGATCAGGCAAACACGACAATGCGGCAGGCCGACGCCGACGCCGCGCAGGCGCGCCGCACGGCCCTGCAGGCCGATCGCAGCCGGGATCAGGCCGGCCGCCTCCGCGCAGATGCGCAGGCAGCTCGGGACGGGCTCGAGATCGCGGCCGAGGAAGCGGAACTCGAGGAACTCGTGCAGATGCGTCACCGCCCGCGCGACGGCCTGTCGGAATGTCCATGACGTCCGCCACAGCGATCCGCCCCTATCGCGCCCGGCCACTGGATTACGACCCGGCGGTAACGCCCCTGTTCGGCCGCGCCGCGATCGAGGTGCCACTCGACATCGATCGTCTGCGAATCCGCTTCACCCCGCCGGTGCGGCCGGAGCCGGACTGGCTGGCGCTGAGCTTTCGGATCGGCGATCACAACGGTTCGTGCCGCGTCGCGCATGGTGTCATGCGCATGCTGCTGCGCATGGCGGAACCGCGGCCCCGCGCGCCGCTCGATGCGCATGTCGCGATCCTGCTGCTGGAAATGCTGTTCGATACGCCGCTGACCCGGCTCGAAACCAGGCTTGGCGGCCCGTTCGCCCTGACCGGACTCGATATCGGCGCGTCTGACGAGGACGATCCGGACGCATGCCGGATCGGCTTTCGCGCGGCATTCGGCGCGGAGGAGACTTTCGATGGCCTGCTCACCGTGCCGCGCGGCCTTCTCGACATCCTGCGCATAGCGGCACCGCCGCTCGAGCGCCGGCTGCCCGATCCGCCCGTCATCCTGTCCCTCCGGATCGGGGCCCTGTCGATCGACCGCACCACACTTGCCAGCCTGACGCCGGGCCACGGCATTGTCATCGGAAGCGCGCGGCAGGCTGGCGCCGTGCTGGTCGCAGGCGAGGGTTTTGTTGCGCGCGCCGACTATGACGGTGCGCGTTTTGTCTGCAAAACGGCCCTAATGCCGGCCGCCCGGGCAGGCCTTGCGGAATGGACAGGCATGACGACCGACACCGAACACCCAGACCGGGCCGCTCCGAACGATGCGGCCATCCCGCCCGAAGCCGAACTGTCGGAACTGCGCGTTCCCCTCAGTTTCGAGATCGGACGGCGGGTGATGACGATTGCGGAACTGCGGCAGATCGGCGAAGGCCACGTGATCGACGTCGGGCCGCTGAGCGAGCATGCGGTCTCGGTCCTCGCCAACGGACAACGCATCGCGGAAGGCGAACTTGTCGAGGTCGGGCAATCCCTCGCCGTTCGTCTGACACGGATCGTGGGCAAATGATCGCATCGGCCAATCTGGTCACGGCGCTTGCGTTCACGCTCGCCTTCGCGGTCGCGACCCTGCTCGTGATTTCGACCACCGCCTTCGTCAAGATTTCCGTCGTCCTGTTTCTCCTGCGGACCGCACTGGGCATTCAGCAATCGCCGCCCAATGTCGTGCTCTATTCCATCGCCCTCATCCTGACCCTGTTCATCTCCGCACCCCTGGGTCGCGACGTCTACGAAGCGGTCGCCGATACCGGGCTGAAATACGAGACGGTCGGCGATTACGTCACCGCCTACGACCGTGCGCAGGCCCCCGTCGTGCAGCATCTGCTGCACTACACCCAGCCGCGGGAGCGCGCGTTTTTCGTGAACGCGGCCCAGCGCCTGTGGCCCGAGGACATGCGCGCAAGCATCACATCGGATTCGCTGCCGGTCCTGCTGCCCGCCTATCTGATGGGCGAACTGCGCCGCGCGTTCGAGATCGGCTTCCTGATCTATCTGCCGTTCGTCGTCATCGATCTGGTCGTCACCACGATCCTGATCGCCATGGGTCTGTCGCAGGTGCAGCCGAACACGATCGCGGTCCCGCTCAAGCTCCTGCTGTTCGTTCTGGCGGGCGGCTGGACCCGGCTGCTGCACGGACTGGTCATGAGCTATGCGTGATCACGGGGCATCGCACACGCCATGATGGACGATCCGACGCTGACGGAGCAGCTGTCCGACGCGCTGTTCCTGTTCGCGTCCATCGCGGGACCGCCGCTTGCGGTCGCCGTGATCGTGGGACTTGTGGTCGGCCTTCTCCAGGCCGTCACACAGCTGCAGGACCAGACCATGCCGCTGACGTTCAAGGTCGTGGCGGTCTGCGCGACCCTGCTGCTGATGGCAACGACCCTGTTCCCGCCATTGCTGACCTTCACCGAACGCCTGCTCGACGAGTTCCCGTCGATGACCCGCTACTGATCCCATGCCACCCCTGTCATCCGACGCGGCAGGCGCCGCCACAGCCCTGTTCCCGGCCCTGACCGCCCTTGCGATCGCGATGGGACGACCGATGGGGGTGGCCCTCGTGCTCCCGATCTTCACCCGCGCGCAGATCGGCGGCCCGATCCGCGGGGCCTTCGCATTCGTGCTTGCCCTTCCCGTGGCGCCGGCGATCTACCGGGGCATCGCCGACAGCGCCCCGGTCACGCCGATGCTCGCGATCCTGGGCGCGAAGGAACTCGTGATCGGCGTCATGATCGGGCTGCTGGCAGGCCTGCCGATCTGGGGCATCCAGAGTGTCGGCGAAGTGCTGGACACGCATCGCAGCGCCACACAGGGCCAGGTCTCGGAACCCGGCAGCGGCAATCAGGACTCCCTGACCGCGACCCTGCTCGCCATGACGGCGATCGCACTGTTCGTGACCGGCGGCGGCCTCGGGCTCATCGCGCAGACAATCGCCCAGTCCGAGGAAGTCTGGCCGCCCCTTTCCATGACGCTGCATCCGAAGGCGGGGTTCGGGACGGCACTTCTGGGGCTTCTCGACCGGATCGAGATCGTGTCGCTGACGGTCGCGGCCCCCGTGACGCTTGCGATGCTGCTGTGCGATGCCTGCGTCATCCTGCTGATGCGCGCGATCCCGAAGCTGCATCTGTACGACCTCGCGCCGACACTGCGGAACCTCGCCTTCACGCTGATGATGCTGGCCTACACGGCATGGCTGGTCGTCTATGCCCGTCGCGAGATGATCACCGACGGCCACCTGATGAACGGTCTGAAAGGGCTGCTCTCGCCATGAGCGCCAGCAGCCCATGAGCGCCAGTAGCGAGGAGAAGACTCTTCCCGCGTCGGCCAAGAAACTTCGCGATGAACGCCGCAAGGGTCACATCGCCAAGGCCCCGGACCTGCAGGCCGCCATCGTGACGATCACGCTGGTCGGATGGCTCGCAGCCGATGCCCGCCGGATTTCCCGTCAGCTTCAGGGTCTGGTGCAGACGGCATCGCAGGCCGTGTCGCTCGATTTTCCCGAGGCAGGCCGCCTGATGCTGGCAGCGGTGCGGGAGACGGTGCTGCGCTGCGCGCTCGTGCCGCTCCTGCTGGCCGTCATCGCCGCCGTTCTGGCCGGCATGATCACCAATCAGGGCTTCCTCTTCGCGATCGACCCGATCCTGCCCAAATTCGAGAAGATCAACCCGGTCGAAGGCTTCAAAAACCTTTTCAGGCCGAGGAATTTTGTCGAACTCGGCATTTCCCTGGTCAAGGCGATCCTGTTCGGCGCCATCCTGTCCGCGATCGCATGGGGCACGCTGAACGACCTGATCCGCGTGCCGGACCTCGCACCCGAAGGGCTGCCGCAGGTCGTGCGCGCGCTCCTGCTGCCCATGCTGGGTGGTGCCTGCGTCTGCTACGGGATCGCGGGCCTCGTGGACATGATGGTGCAGCGCGCCATGTTCCTGCGCGAAATGCGCATGACGCAGACGGAAGCGAAGAACGAGCGCAAGGAACTGCTCGGCAATCCGCAGATCAAGATGCAGCGCAACCGCCTCGCCGCGGAAAACCGCAAGAACACCGGCAAGCTCGGCCCCGCGCAGGCGACCCTGATGATCTGCGGCGACAATCTGACCGTCGGCATACGCTACAGCCCGCCGGGCACGCCGGTTCCGCGCATCATCTGCAAGGGAACCGGACCGAAGGCCGCAGACTACCGGGCATTTGCCCAGGGGCATGGCATACCGACCCGCTGGCAGCACGACCTCGCCCGCGATCTCGATCGCGCGTTCAAGCCGGGCATGACGATCACCGCCGCCTTCTTTCCCGCTGTCGCCAAGGCCATCCAGAACAAATGAAACCATTGCCGCGCATGGAGAAATCCGCATCCGGTCAGGATGTAGTCAGTCAGGCCCCATAAGCTCGCCACCATCTTGATCGGGCGACACGGATCGAGCGTGTCGGATCCGCCATCGAGCCGCAACTGTCCGGGAGAGTTACCGTGGTCCACAGCACTTCAGCATCGACGAGCCACAGCTCGAGCTTCGAACTGCCCGAATTGTCCAGCCCGCGCCCCAGCGAAAGCCTGGGCAACGAATTCGCGGCCCATTTCTCGTCCGCCGGGAACGGATCGAACACGACCGGATCCGGTGCCGGCCGGCTGTCCTCCCTTGCGGAAGAAAACGAGACGCCGAGCATCGCCACGCATATCGGGACCGTCACCCCGGCTGTCTCCAACACCGGCTCCAACATCGGCAGCAGCCCCGCCAGCATCGGCTCGGCCGCATCGCAGGCCGAAGAAACCGGAAGCACCTCAGGCGCGAAATCCTCGCTGAGCAGCGATATCAGCGGCATCTTCCATCGTAAGGACGGTGAAACGCTGGCGCAGTATGGCGATCGTTTCGACAAGTCGCTCAAGCCGTTGACCGTCCCCCTCGGCGCTCTCCAGCAACTGACGGGAATGGCGGGCGTGGGCATCACCGCCGCGAATTACGCGCTGGCGGAAAGCCACGATTCCACATCCGGGCAGTCGTCCTCGACCGATGCCCAGGGCGCGGACAACCAGCAGGGCGCGACCGCCACCGCCTGACCCGTCCTTATCTCGTGTGCGGTCTGTCCCCTGTGACGGGACAGACCGTCATAAGCCCGGAACCGGCATTGCCGACCCAAGGTCTAGCCATGGGAAGGCTGAACTGGCGCGAGGCCCGGCCGGGACATTTCACAACAGACGCCGTCGACCGGCGGCCACGTTGCAATGCCTCAAGGTTTTCGTCGTCGACCGCTTGGGACTTCTGTCCCTGTTCGAGCGGATCACGCGCACGTCTTGCGCCGTCATCCCGTCTCTCGGGCATGCACACCCCAGCCCGCCGGCCCTGTCCGAACAGGTAACAAACCCGGCCCGGACCTCCCCGCAGCTTCCGCTTTCAGCCCAGCCGCTGGAAACGGCAGGTAAAACCGTCCGAACGAACAGGCCGTCCGCACGCTTCTGCCAGTGCCGATGATCCCATCACCGTGAAACAGACGCATAATCCGGCAGATGCAGCGCGCCATGCACCCGCGACCGGGTGTCGTCGAACATGCCGGCCGTGCCGTTCCGCGCAATCTCGGCAAGGACACGGTCGCGCGCCGCGATATCCTCCTGCGTTCTGGGCAGGAAGAAAGTCCCGTTGCCATCAGTCGCCAGTGCCTGGTTCGCCTCGACAAAAGGCCGCGCGAGACGCTCGTAGGCCGCGAACGCATCGTCCGGATCGTCATGCGTCGCCAGCTCGCCCGCCAGCACATACGCGGCCACCAATGCCAGGCTGGTGCCCTGTCCTGACCGGAACGACGGCGCGAACGCCGCATCGCCCAACAGCGCCACGCGCCCCTTCGACCAGCACGGCATCCGGATCTGGCTGACGGAATCGAAATACAGATCGTCAGCCGCCGCCATCGCCTCAAGCAGGCGCGGAACTTCCCAGCCCATGCCGGCGAAGGCGGCGCGCGTACGCCGGATCTGCTCGCCCGCATCGCGACTGGCGGATACCGGCGCGTCGTCCGTCGCAGAAGCAAGGAAGCCGAAAACCCGCGGATGATCCTGAACCGCCCAGATCGCGGCCGTGCGTCCCCCCTCGGCGCGGACGATCCCGCCATGCGACAGGCCCATGTCATTTGGCAGGGAAAAGAGATTGAAGCAGAACCCGAGGGAGTGACTGAACGCCTCCTCCGGGCCGAAGACCAGACGGCGGGTCCGCGAATGCAGCCCGTCCGCGCCGATGACGATATCGTATCGTGCCCGCCGGCCACTGGCGAATTCGATATCGACGCCTTCACCGTCGTCATGCAGCGTGTCGATCGAATCATTGAAACGGTAGTCGACGCTGCCGTGGCGTGTCGCGTCATGGAGCAGCGTCGCCAGAGTGCCACGCGGCAGTTCGACATCGCGTTCGTTCTCGCTGCCGATCGCCTCGTAGATCGGCACGCTGCCGATGACCCGACCCGTTCGGTCCACGAAGACCATCGTGCGGGATGCGATATGGGCCGCGCGGATCGAGGGCAGCAGGCCCATGCGTTCGACCACGTCGATCGCGGTGCCGCGAACATCGATCGGATATCCGCCGGTCCGGATCGTCGATGCCCGCTCGACCACCATCACATCGAAGCCGTAACGATCCAGCCAGAAGGCGAGCGCCGGCCCCGCAATGCTGGCACCGGAAATCAGAACGGAGCGGCGACGTGCTGGAACCGTTGATGTGCTCATGATATTCACCGATGAATAAGATTCGCCGCGCATCTTATCCGGCGCACAACAAAAGGCAATAAGATTCATCATGCATCTTAACAGAGGATCATGAGCGTTCGGGGCCAGACGCGTCGACGCGGAGCGGCGCTGGAAGAGGCGATCCTGGACGCGACCTGGGCGGAACTGTCGGAACGCGGTTACGAGGGCCTGACGATGGAGAACGTCGCCCGGCGCGCGGAAACCAGCCGCCCGGTACTGCACCGCCGCTGGCCCGGCCGCACGGCGCTCGCAACGGCCGCACTCGCGCGGCAGTTCGCACGAGCGCACATCGTCATTCCGGATATGGGCAGTCTGCGCAAGGAGCTTTCCCACCTTCTCCGCTGCATGTCGGATCGCGCCGGATCCCGGGACCTGCAACTGTTCTTCGACATGCAGAAGGATCTCGCGGCCGAACGATCGAGCTTCGCCGACATACGGGCGCGCATCGTGGACGGCAGCCAGTTCCATGCCGTCATCGGCCGTGCCATCGAACGCGGCGAAATCGACCCGGCCCGTCTCACGCCCCGGATCACGTCACTCCCGCTGGATCTCGCCCGCCACGAGATGATGATGACATTCCAGCCCCTGTCTGACGACGCCATCCGCGAAATCGTCGACGACATCTTCCTGCCACTGGTGCGTCGCGGTGAGTTGCCTCCCCAGACGTGACGTGTCTTCATCCGCTGGTGGCGCACGCCTCCCTGGAGGACGACGCGTCTGCTCAGACCAGAGCAGAACTTCCCCTGTCGCCCGCAAACTGGACATTCATAGATATTCTTCAGTTACGGAAAAGATAAATGCAATTTGAATTACCAAATAAGTATTTATCATAATAGATACCTAAGATTGTTCATCAACGTTATCTGTTTTTCCCTTGACGACACCACCAAAATAGAAAGCCATTATAGTGGATACCAAAGTCACAAGGTAATTCGGAACAGCACTTGGAGATTTAAATAGTATCAATATAGCCAAAGAAGAAACAAGAATAATGGAAATAATTCCACTAATTATCCCGACCCAATCAATTTTATACTTTTTTCGAATGTTTTTTGTGGCAGCCTGTAGCTGCTGAATAAGCTGGCTTTCCGAATCAGCATACCCTTGATGCTGTTTAGTTAAGACAACCCATACGACCAATGGCTCGGCACTAGAGCCGTTCCACGTTAATCCGGTTCATATCCTGCTGCTTT
>NZ_BALE01000038.1 GCF_000963885.1 Tanticharoenia sakaeratensis NBRC 103193 | reverse complement strand
ATGCTACGCAGAAACGCCCATCCGTGAATTTCCAAAAAGGCTCTCACAACCTGACAGATAGGCAAAAGGCAAATACCACTAGACTCCGGTTTCAGGTGAAGGACTGCGGCACGAGCCTGCCCCTGCCATGCAGCTACTGAATTGGAGCCGAACCAAACACGGCACGTAGGCGCCGGCCAGCGCGCGCCGGCGTCTTGCGCAGATGTGAGAGCCTCCTGTTACCGTCAACAGCGCTGAAACTTCTTCTGGGCTTACGGCGAAATCCAGGTGAGGCGCGACGAACTGATCACTATAGCAAGACAATATCGAGGTTGTCCGAAAAGTAATGCAGACGTCACGGGGCCATGTCCTCCTGAAGCGTGCCCATGATGTGTTTTTATGTGACACCGAGCCTGTCCGTCAGGATGCTGATCGGGCAACAACAGCGCGAGGCCTTGCGGCAATATAGCAGGAGGCAGCATGCAGGCTTGGACTGTTCTTGGATGTGCCTTCTGGTTGGCTTTGGGATCGCTGCATGCGGCGCACGCAGATGACATTGCAGATTGCGTTACCGGCACCATCGTCCTGCCTCTTCTCGGCGGGCGGACGGACGCTCCGATCATTCCGGTTCGCGTGGAAGGCCATGACGCCGCGATGTACCTGTCGCCGGACTTTTCCGATACGCTTGTTCGCAGCCCGGAAAACTGGACATTCGACGGTTCGGGGCCGCGACATGATGTCTCGGTTGACAGCAACGGATATCACCATGTGCCGGGAGCCGAAATGCAGATCGATGATCTGCAGGTAGGTGGCGCAGACGTAGGCGCCATATCTGCCACCAAGCTGCGCGGTGCAGCGTCACAGACAATCGAGGGACGACCGATCGTCGGTCTGTTGGGAAACACGTTCCTGTCCAACAGCCTGCTTCTGCTCGATATGCCGGAAGGCAAACTCGTATTCTTCACGACAAGACAGAACGGGGACTGCGCGGATGTGGCGCAACGAATCATGGGGGCCGCGAGCCGATCTGTCCCGATGAAGCCTCACCATGAAATATGGAACATACCGATCTCGATTGACGGTCAGATGCGTGACATCACGCCCGACACGGACCTTGCGATCAACGCAATTCCGTCTTCCTGGGCGGATGTCCCTGAACTTGCGCCGGACGTCGTCGCAAAAGGCGAGTTTGTCAAAATAGACTACATGGCTGCCCGAGGTGCAGTGTCTGACGGGCGGCGTATCACGCTGCATGGCCTGCCTCTGGGAGGCATGGTGCAGCCTGCGACGTCCGTCATCGTCCATCCCGATCTCGGGAATGCGATACTGGGCCTTCCGTTTTTCATCAATCGCATCGTTCTGTTCGATTTCCGGAACCGCCGGTTCTTCTTTCTGCCCGAGATGGTCAACACGCAGCCGCTCGGTCATCACCTGCATTTCGAGCAGGCAGTGGTGTCGAACACGTCGGTGCGTGAGGCGGAGGGCAAACCGCAATAACGGGATCTGCCGCCCTTCCGCCACTGCGCTTCAAAAGCGGAACACGAAGTTCGACTGGTAGTAGCTGCCGCTGCGGGCACCTGCGGCATGCAGCGAATTCGACGTGATGAAGCGCGCGCCATACTGCGTCCAGCTCAGATGGCGATTGAGCTGCAATGTCAGCGACGCCTGCGGCACGACGCCCACGTAGCCGCCGGAAAACCTCGGGTAGCTGTAGGCGGACGACGAGCTGTAAATCGAATCGTTGGTCGAATCGCGCCAGAAGAACGGGCACTTGAACTGCAGCGACGCGAAGCCGACCGGTGTCACGCGCACGATCGGCGAAAGGCTGATCAGGTTCGACGGCGCGATATAGGTCGTGGTGTCCAGATAGTTGGTCTGCGGATTGAACGGCGCGATATAGGTGCCGACATCTCCGGTCCTGTTCCTGGTGTCGCCGCCCGAATAGAGGTCCGCCTGCACGCCGATGAAGGGATGCAGGAAGGACTCCGGATGCCGGTAACCGACCGTCGCGTTGAAGGCGTAGGCTGCGACCGTGCGCGCGACACTGGTTTTCGCCGCATTGAATGTGCCGCCCTGATAGAGACCGCCTACCGAGAACTCGAGATCCTTGGCCGAGCCGTACCAACGGAAACCGTAGTCGTCGCGTGTCGTGTTGCCGGATGCGGTGCCGTTTCCGGCGACGATCGCGGCAGTCGAGCCGCCGAGCTTGAACCCGATATAGAACAGATCGAGATAGGAATGCAGATCGCCGCCGAGGACGCGCAGCGTCGGCACGACCATCGTTGCGTCGAATCCATAAAGGCGCGTCGTCCAGTCTTCGGTGTCGTGGAACATCTGCGACGGCGCGATGTTCGTGCCGACGAAATCGTAGGCGTCGATGCGGATCCGCGGCCAGATTGCGTAGGTGCGAAAGCCGTTCCAGGCGAGCGGCACGTTGGGCGTCTCGCGATTGTACAGAATGTAGGATGGTGCATCGAGGAACTGCTGGCGGCCGAACATGAAGCCGGTCTTGGCGCCCAGCAGGTTCTCCCGAAACTCCACAAACGCCTGCTGCAGGTCGAGCCGCTTGCGGTAGGTGTCGTTGTAGCCATAGGCGTTCCAGCCCGCCGCATCCGCATTGATGAGCTGTCCGAACACCCGGACGTGGCTGCCCAGATGCAGGTCCGCGCCGTAGAGATTGCGCACGCCGAACCGGCCCGAACCCGGATGGCCCTTGGAGCCCAGGTTGGGTTCTTCCTCATACCAGTTGCGCAGGCGTGTCTCGCCGGACAGCGAGAGCCAGATCGTACGCGACGAATTCAGTGCGATGAATTTCAGCGGGTCGAAAGGATCGTCACGAAGCTTCGGTGACGGATCGGCAAGGTAGCTCCAGTCTTCCGCCCATGGCGCCACGCCGTACCGCCCGACCGGCCCGAATCCTGCGGATTCGCCCGTACCGCGATCGAACTCGCCCCATGGGCCCTGGCGTCCAGACGGGGCCTTGTTCTGGCTTGGCGCGATCCGGCGCGGCTGGCCCACGACACCGGCGTGCGGAAGATTCTGCACCTCCGGCCGCGCGGCCGCGCGGGCTTTGATCGTTTCGGCATGGGGAGACGGGATGGACGACGTGTCCGTCGTGTTCTGTGCAAGGGCGCTGCCAGCCTGGCCGAAGGCCGCGGCACAGGCGATGCCGCGCAGGGTACGGAGAGACGCACGACGGTAGACGGCAGGACGCATGGCAGGATCCGATATGAACGAAGCCCGGATCATACCATCGTTGTTCGTCGTGGAAATATGCATTGCACGCTCGAAACGTGCTTTTGTATTAATTCCTGCGGGGTGTGGTTATTCTGCCTTGAACCCGGCAGGCGCGAGATGGGAGCGATTGAAATCGAGCTGCGCGTGGGTCAGCTGGAAACCGACCTCCAGCCGGTAGCCATCCGCGCGCTGGTCGCGATCGGCCGGCAGGTCGATGCTGACCACGGGCGTCTGGACCGTGCTGGTGTCGGACGCCGGGTCGAGCGAAATCGCGGGCGAGAAGATCTTCTTGTCGACGATCCGGTCGTTGTGCATCACCACCACGAAATATGGCAGTTCGAGATGGTCGCCCTTTGCCGCCGCACCGCGTGTCACCCGCAGTGTCAGGCTCAGTCGCGTGCGGATCACGTGCTGATGGCCCTGCTGGGCGCAGGATCCGGTCAGGCCCTGAATGCTGGCATGATCGACGAGGCTTCCAGCGTCCAGACCGCGGCCGTCATAGGTGAACGCGTCGGCGGCTTCCGACACGATTTCCGTCGGAGGGCAGGTCGGCGCGAACAGCGCCTGCTGGTCGTCGCAGGCCGCGAGCGGAAGAAGGCCGAGTGCCGGCAGGAGCCGAATTGCGTGGCGCAAAGGGCGTGAGTTGGGGGTAGCCAGGGAAAGATACGTCATGTCCAGCGGCCCGAAAGCTCCCGATCTGTTCTGTCTGATGGTCTTGCAACCGGCCGGCGCTTTGCGTAACGCCACAACAGCCGGGTCGGCCACCGCCTTGCATTCTGCCATATGGCCCGCATGTGCTATAGAGCCCGTCGCCTGATTGGGGAACACCATGTCCGATTTGTTGACCCCGACCGCGCGCCATGACGCCGGTCCTCTCGATTCTGTCTCGTCCGATGCGAAGGCGCGCCTGCGGGTGCTGCTGGCCGGTCCGCGCGGGTTCTGCGCCGGCGTTGATCGCGCGATCCGTGTCGTGGAGGAAGCCATTCGCCGCTACGGCGCGCCGGTCTATGTGCGGCACGAGATCGTCCATAACCGGACCGTGGTCGAGAACCTCGAAGCGCAGGGCGCGATCTTCGTGGAGGAACTCGACGAGGTGCCGGAAGACGGTCATGTCGTGTTCTCCGCCCATGGCGTGCCCAAGGCCGTGCCCGCCGAGGCCCAGCGCCGCAACCTGCTGTATCTGGATGCGACCTGCCCGCTGGTCTCCAAGGTCCATCGCGAGGCCGAGCGTCATTTCGCAGGCGGCGGCCCGGATGCACGGCATATCCTGATGATCGGCCATGCAGGCCATCCCGAAGTGGTGGGCACGATGGGGCAGCTTCCGAAGGGCGCCGTCACGCTGATCAACGACGCGGACGAGGCCCGTCGTGTCGAGCCCGAGGATCCGACCCGTCTCGCCTTCATCACGCAGACGACGCTGTCGGTCGACGACACGGCGGAGGTCGTGGATATCCTGCGCGAGCGCTTCCCGCTGATCGAGGGGCCGAAGCGCGAGGACATCTGCTACGCAACCACGAACCGCCAGGAAGCGGTAAAGGCGATCGCGGCCGAAAGCGATTTGCTGATCGTGATCGGGGCGCCGAACTCCTCGAACTCGCAGCGTCTGCGCGAGGTCGCGGAGCGTTCGGGTGCCCGTCGCGCGCTTCTGGTGCCCAAGCTGTCGGAACTGGATTGGTCTGCGCTCGAGGGTGTCTCCACCATCGGCATCACGGCGGGCGCGTCTGCCCCGGAGAGTCTCGTTCAGGAAATGCTGAATGCCCTGTCGCGCCGCTACGAGCTGCAGATCGAGGAGCGGATCGTCAAGGAAGAGAGCGTGATCTTCCGGCTGCCCGCTCCCTTGGGCGGCTGAGCGGCCGGAACAGCAATGGCGGTCTATACTGACGTCTCGCCCGAGGCGCTGGCGTCTTTCCTGTCGCTCTATGATGTCGGCAGGCCGACCTCGTTCTGCGGGATCGCGGAAGGGGTCGAGAACAGCAACTACCTGCTGCGGACCGAGCGCGATGGGCAGGCCGCCGACTATATCCTGACGCTGTATGAGCGCCGGATGGACCCGGCCGAACTCCCCTGGTTTCTTGGCCTGATGCATCACCTGGCCCGCGCCGGTCTCAGGTGTCCCGAGCCCGTGGCTGGCGCCGACGGTGCTCTCTTCCACATGCTCAACGGCCGACAGGCGGCGCTGACGACGTTCCTGACGGGTCTGAGCACGCGGGAAGTCGATGCGGCGCAGTGTGAGGCTGTGGGCGCTGCCATGGCGCGTCTCCATCTCATGGGCGCCAGCTATGCGTCGGTCCGCGCCAACACGCTCGGGCCGGCTGCGTGGGCGCCGCTGCTTCAGGCCGGCTCGAACGGGGCCGACAAGCTCGAGCCCGGATTGGTCGAGGAGGTCTCGGCGGCCATCGCCGACGTGACCGCGCAATGGCCGCGCACCGATTCGCTGCCTCGCGGTCAGATCCACGCCGATCTGTTCCCGGATAATGTGTTTTTCGTCGGCAAAACGTTGTCGGGCATCATCGACTTCTATTTCGCCTGCACGGACTTCTTTGCGTACGACCTCGCGATTGCAATCAACGCCTGGTGCTTCCCGGATGAGGCAACGCTGGACCCGCGCCTGTCGGCGGCCATGCTCGATGGTTATTGCAGCGTGCGTCCGCTGGAGGGGGCAGAGCGGGACGCGCTCAGGCCCCTGTGCCAGGGTGCTGCGATTCGGTTCCTTCTCACACGGCTCTACGACTGGGTGCACACGCCTGAGGATGCGCTGGTGACCCGCAAGGATCCGCTACCGTATCTTGCAAGACTGCGCTGCCATCGCGCCTTTTCGGAACCCTGCCCGTATGGATGATCGTCCCAAGCCTCGCGTCGAGATCTGGACCGACGGAGGATGCAAGCCCAATCCCGGACCGGGCGGGTGGGCCGTTCTGCTTCGGATGGGGACGCATGAACGCGAGCTGTCCGGCGGCGCGCCCGAGACGACCAACAACCGCATGGAGCTGACGGCGGCGGCCGAGGCGCTGGAAGCGCTGACGAAGCCCTGCGTTGTCGAGCTGCATACGGACAGCGAATATCTGCGCAACGGAATCACGCGCTGGCACACGGGCTGGGTGCGCCGCAACTGGCGCAATGCATCCGGCGATCCGGTCGCGAACATGGACCTGTGGCGCCGCATTCTGGACGCTGCCAAGCCGCATGAGGTTACCTGGACCTGGGTGCGGGGGCATGCCGGCAACGAGAACAACGAGCGCGTGGACCAGCTTGCGACCCGTGCCCGTGAAGTTGCTGAAGGAAATTGACGAAGGGGGGTTTACCCGGTCATCCGCCTTCGCTAGAAGGTGCCCCGCCGGTCCCGAATAGCTCAGTTGGTAGAGCAAGCGACTGTTAATCGCTGGGTCGTAGGTTCGAGTCCTACTTCGGGAGCCAGGCTTTCTTCTCTTCGTCAGTGTGCCTCGATATCTTCGAGGCGATCCAGCCGCCACAGGCCGGGGAAGAGACGCACCCAGATCCCCGCGACCAGAATCGTGCCGATCCCACCGATCACCACGGCGGCCTCCGGACCGATCGCCGAGCCGAGCAGACCGCTCTCGAGCTCACCCAACTGGTTGCTCGATCCGATGAACAGCGTGTTGACGGCTGAAACCCGGCCACGCATCTCGTCCGGCGTCCCGAGTTGAACCAGCGCCCCGCGCACCATGACGCTGATGACGTCGGCAGCGCCCAGGACCATCAGCGCGAGGACGGAAATCCAGACGGTGGTGGACAGCCCGAACACGATGGTCGCAACGCCGAAGATCGCGACCGACAGGAACATCAGAGGGCCGCAGCGTCCGCGCAGCGGCCAGCGTGCGACGGCAGTGGACGTCAGCAGCGCGCCGATGGCGGGCGCTGCCCGGAGCAGGCCAAGGCCCAGCGGCCCGGTGCGCAGGATGTCGTTGGCATAGACGGGCAGCATCGCCGTTGCACCGCCCAGCAGCACGGCAAACAGATCGAGCGAGATCGCGCCCAGCGTATCCGGGCGACGCCGCAGATACGTCACGCCGCCGAAGACCGACGCGAGGCTTACCGGGTTGCGCACCCGAGTCGGCCAGGACAGCTTCATCGTCACGGTACCGGCACAGGCCAGCCCGAAGCTTACGGCGCAGATCGCGTAGCAGGCTGTCGGGCCCAGGCCGTAGAGCACGCCGCCCAGGGACGGGCCGATGACGGATGCTGCGGTAAACAGCGAAGACGACAGGGCGGTCGCGCGCGGCAGGAGGGCAGGGGGCGCAATGGCGGCTACGAAGGTCTGCTGGCACGGCATCTCGAAGGTCCGCAGGGCCCCGAAGATCGCGACCAGTGCGTAGAGCATCCATGGCCGGATCCAGCCTTCCGCGCTGCCGAGTGCCACGATCACAAGCGCTGTGCACTCCAGCGCCTGACAGACCATCACGATTTTGCGTCGATCATGCCGATCGGCGAAATGCCCGGCGATGAAGACCAGGAACAGCATGGGCGCGAACTGGGCGAGGCCCACGAATCCAAGGGCGCGGATGCTGTGCGTCAACGCGTAGATCTGCCATCCGACGGCCACTGCCATCATCTGGGAGGCCAGTGCCGCGAGGCTTCGGCTGAAAAGAAACGCCTTGAGAGACGGCAGGCGCAGGAGCGTGCCGGAATTCCCCGGCGGAAGGATCGTATGTGCGGACATTGGGCGATGATATGGCCAAGCCTATCGTCCGGCCACCACAGGAGAACGCGAGAACCGCGAGCGCGTGCAGCGTGGATTGCAAATCGGTCCGCGCGTAGGCAGCATGGGCGCAATGATCTCCGAGACCCCCCCTGCGAGTCCCGCGCTGCATGCATCACCTGATATCCGGGTGGGCACGATCAGCAGCGCCGACGCGGCACCCGCAGGGATGACGCAACTCCGCATCGATTTCGGCCCGCTGGTCGGAACGCGGCGCGCGGGTCTGCGCCTCGGCACGCAGGAGACGCCTGCGGTGCTCGTGGGTGCGCGTGTGTGCGCGGTTCTCGACCCGGGGCTGTCCGCCGCTCCGGGCATCGGGGCGTTGCCGCTGGCGATGCCCGATCTGAATGGCGGCCTCGTCCTGATCCGCCCTGACATGTCTGCCCAAGATGGAGCCCGACCGTTCTAATGGCCGTGACTTATGCCACCGTGACCTGGGATCAACTGCACCGCGACGCCCGCGCGCTGGCCAGCGAGCTGATGCCGCTCGGCCCTTTCAAGGGAATCGTCGCGATCACGCGCGGTGGCCTTATTCCGGCCGCGATCATTGCCAGGGAGCTCGACTGTCGTCTGGTCGAGTCCGTTTCGGTCATCGCCTATGAAGAGGAAGAGCGCGGGGAAACCGCGCCCAAGGTCGTGAAGGCACCGGTTGCCGCCGGCGATGGCGAGGGTTTTCTCATCATCGACGACCTGGTCGATTCGGGCGTCACGGCCAAGGTCGTGCGTGACCTGCTGCCCAAGGCCTACTTTGCCTGTCTCTATGCCAAACCTGCCGGCAGGCCTCATACGGACAAGTTCGTGCTTGAGGTTGGACAGGACACCTGGGTGCTGTTCCCGTGGGATACAGCACCCCTGTTCGTGCCGCCGCTCGCACGCAAGAAGGACTGATCCTCAGGCGGCGTGAGGCTCTGCGCGGTCCGCCATCGCCTTGGCCCGGATCCGCACGCATGCCGGAACCAGCTCGCGCAGGATGTCCATGACCGCTGGCGGCGACAGCCCGGTCTCACGTGAGAACCGAGCCAGTTCATCCGGATGGAACAGGGTCCGAATCGTCGATTCAGACGCATAGACCCCGGGCTCTCCGGCCTGCCAGCGTCTGAGTTCGGGGATCAGGCCATGTGGCTCGGCCCGTTGCTCAAGCGTACTGGGCGCGCCCGGCGCGGGCAGATGGCCCATGATCTGATTGAGAATCGACAAAAGACCTGAGTGGTCCGTGCGGGCGCCGGTGAAGAAATCGCCCAAGGCGGTCGCGGTTACGGAAAAATCCATCGCTTCCTCCATCACACTGTTTCGGGACATGTCCCCGATACGTGAAGATTCTGTAATATCGCGGGAACGTCATGTCGGTTTTCCTGCTCTCCAAGCCGTGATGACGGAACAACCGACCTTGCGTCTGCGCGGAAATCGTCTAGGTATCGGGCGGGTTCGGGGCGTGGCGCAGCCTGGTAGCGCGCTTGTTTTGGGTACAAGAGGCCCCCGGTTCGAGTCCGGGCGCCCCGACCACTTGTCTTGCTCGCGCGCCCTTAGCTCAGTTGGATAGAGCAACAGCCTTCTAAGCTGTGGGTCGCTGGTTCGAATCCAGCAGGGCGCGCCATTTTTTTTGGCGGGAATCAGCCACTGGTTTCTGTGAGTGTTTGCAAAAACCCGTTGGGCGTTACGAGGGCGTCGGCTTTCCGATAGTGCCTGCGCTAGTGCTGCCATCGAACCTTATGGGGCGCGCTTCTCATCTGATGCTGTTCCCTGACATAGAGAATATGAGCGACAGCGATCTTCTTCCGCCTTCGACGGCATGCGTCAGTGTCGTCTGCGACGTTCAATCGCGTTTTTAGGGACGCTCGGCGTAGTTGTTCATAGCGGTCAGCTGCAGGACGCGGCGGCAGAGGTGACGTCGATGTCGATGCCAACCGCTGCCTGTCCCCATCCGATCACACACATCGCGGAGGCGTTGCTGTGCCTGGCAGGTCAATGCGCGCGAATGACGTCGTGGTTGATGGTGGGAACGACCGCTCCCGACGCTGGAGCGCCGGCCAGAACGGCGCAGTCGACCGGACGCATGCAATAAAGCCACGCGGTAATGAATGGCGACCCACGTGTAGGCAACAGACGCGTTTTGCCGTGGCTCTTTCGCCAGCACCATCCATCATCACTTCAGGCATCGTTTGTTATTGCCCCGCCGAATAGATCCAGCGAGCAGGCCCATACTCCTTTTCAGACCATATCGTCAGGGGCCGCCATTAGCGAAGCTCTCTCGACGCGGATGACGCCGCCATCGTCGAGACGATGACGAATGGCGTACAGATCGTCACCGATGCCTTGGGTCGCGTCCTCGATCACGAAGGACCCAAAGCCAAGATCGACGGCATCCAGCGCCGTTGCAGACACACAGAAATCATAAGCCAGCCCGCAGACGAACACGCGCCTGATCCCCAGTGCGCGCAGCAGACCGCTCAATCCTGTTTCACTGACATGATCGTTGTCGAGAAATCCGGAATAGCTGTCTCGCCCCTTGAGGCGTCCCTTGCGGATGATGGCAGCTACGGCCGACTGGGAGAGCGAGGCTGCCAATGCGGCACCTGGGCTTCCGGCAACGCAATGGGACGGCCACGGGCCGCCTTGCGCATCGAACGACGCATGATCCGGCGTATGCCAATCCTGGGTCGCAACGACGATTCCGAAAGGAAGTCCCGCACTCAGGGCATTGATCGGCGCGATCACGCTGCCGCCGTCTGGCACGGCGAGGGCACCGCCGGGCAGGAAGTCGTTCTGCACGTCCACGATGATCAGCGCGTCCGCGGGTCCGATCTCGATCATCAGCAGCTCCTCAGTCCAGTCCTGCCAGGGCGCGCCAGCCGTCTTCATCCAGCGTCTCGATCCCGAGCGTCTTGGCCTTGGTCGCCTTCGAGCCGGCATCCGTCCCGAGGACGACAATATCGGTCTTTTTCGACACGCTGTCGGTGACACGCGCACCCAGCCGCTCGGCGATTGCCTTGGCTTCCGGACGACTCATGCGCTCAAGCCCGCCGGTAAAGACGATCGTTTTGCCGACAAGCGGTCCGCCTTCTGCCCGCTCGACGTCCTGAATGACAAGCTCGCCCGCCAGATCGTTTACAGTCTCGACATTATGCGGCTCGGCAAAGAATGCAGCGAGTTCATCAGCGATGGCGGCTCCAACCCCCATGATGGCGCCGAGCGACGCCCGCGCGTCTGAATCAGGTTCGACGGCCGCCAGCATCTGCGTGCGCCATGCGTCGAACGAGCCGTAATGCCGCGCGAGCAGCTTGGCATTGTTCTCGCCGATGCGCCGGATGCCCAATCCGAAGATGAACCGCTCAAGCGAGATCGTTTTCCGTTCGTCGATGGCGCGCAACAGATTGTCGACCGACTGCGCACCCCAGCCCTCGCGATCGATCAGCGTATCGCGATGACGGGCGAGCCGGAAAATATCGCCCGGGCGCGCAATGAGGCCATCTTCGAAAAAGGCGCGGATGCTGCGCTCACCAAGCCCGTCGATGTCGAATGCATTGCGCGACACCATATGGATCAGCCGTTCGACGATCTGCGCCCGGCAGATCAGCCCGCCCGTGCAGCGCCGCACGACTTCACCCGAGGGACGTTCCGCCAGCGAGCCGCAGACGGGGCAGTGGTCGGGAAACACGTAAGGTGGACCGCGTTCTGCGGAACCATCTCCCGGCTCGACGCCCAGGATCTGCGGGATGACATCGCCCGCGCGCTGCAGGCGCACCCGGTCGCCGATTCGGACGTCGCGTCGTGCGATTTCGTCCTCGTTATGCAGCGTCGCACGCGTCACGATGACGCCCCCGACATTGATCGGTTCGAGATGGGCAACCGGCGTCAGGGCCCCCGTCCGGCCGACCTGAATTTCGATGTCCTCGAGACGCGTGACAGCCTGCTCCGCCGGAAACTTCCACGCGACGGCCCAGCGCGGCGCCCGCCCGACAAAGCCAAGGCGAGTCTGAAGCGCGATGTCGTCGATCTTGAAGACGACGCCGTCGATGTCATACGGCAGGTCCGCCCGCTCGCGCGCCAGTCGCGTTACATAGTCTGCGATATCGTGTTCCGCGATCAGCTCGGATCGCGGGTTGACGTCGAATCCCCATGCACGCAGTCGCGCCAGATATTCGAAATGCGTGGCGGCGACACGGCGGTCCGAATATCCCTGCGCGTAGGCGAACAGGGAGAGCGGGCGCTGCCGCGTGATCTCGGGGTCGAGCTGTCGCAGGGAGCCAGCCGCAGCATTGCGCGGGTTGGCGAACGGCCGCAGGGCGCGGGCTTCCTGCTGTGCGTTAAGCGCGAAGAAATCGTCGCGCGCCATGAAGACTTCGCCGCGGATCTCGATCACGTCCGGCGCGTCATCGATCGTCTCCGGCAGATCGTGCAGCGTGCGCAGATTGGCGGTGACGTCCTCGCCTTCGATCCCGTCGCCGCGCGTCGTGCCCCGGACGAAGCGTCCATGTTCGTAGGTCAGGCTGATCGACAGACCGTCGATCTTGGGCTCGGCCACGAAGCGCAGGGCTGCCGTCGCATCCGCGTCGAGCCCGAGAAAGCGGGCCGCGCGGGCCACGAACCCCTCGAACTGTTCCGGTGCGAAGACATTGTCGAGCGAGAGCATCGGCACGCGATGGCGATGCTTGCGGAAGGCTGAATCGGGCGCAGAACCGACGCGATCCGACACGCCGCCTTCGTGTTTGAGCGCGGGATGACGGTCTTCCAGTGCCACCAGTTCGCGGCGCTTTTCGTCATATTCGGCGTCCGAGACCTCCGGCGCGTCGCGACCGTGATAGGCCTCGTCCCACGCGGCAATCTGCTTCTCCAGGGCTGCGTGACAGGTCCTGATATCGTCGGGAACCGATGGTCTGCTCATGCCGCGCTTTCCGATCCCATGAGACTGTCGGCGGCTGCGCGGGCCGCGTCGGTAATCACGTCGCCCGCCAGCATGCGGGCGATTTCCTCGCGGCGTTCGTCAGGGCCGAGAATGACGGCCCGGGTTTCCGTGCGACCGCCGCGCACATGCTTGCTGATCCGCAGATGCGAATCGCCCTGTGCCGCGACCTGCGGGCTGTGCGTGACCACCAGGACCTGTACATCACGGGCAACGGCGCGGAGCCTGTCGCCGATGGACGACGCCGTGGCCCCGCCGACACCCGAATCCACTTCGTCAAAGACGAGCGTCGGAACGTCGGAGCGCTGGGCTAGCACGACCTTGAGGGCCAGCATCAGGCGCGACAGTTCGCCGCCGGACGCGACCTTGGCCAGCGGACCCGGCGATTGTCCGGGGTTGGCGGCAATCAGGAAGGCCGCCTGTTCCATGCCGCGCACGGTCCATGCTTCCGGCGCCAGCGTCGCCAGCGAGACGACGAACCGGGCCCGCTCCAGTTTCACGGGCTTGAGTTCGGCCATCACGGCACGCTCCAGCCTGCCGGAAGCATCGTGGCGAGCAGCCGACAGGCGCTTCGCCGCCTCCTCGAACGCAGCGCGCGCGGTCGCGACCAGGCCCGACAGACGCATGATCTCGGCGTTGCCGAGGTCGAGCGCGGCCAGGCGTCCGGTCATGTTGGCCAGAAGATCCGGCAGTTCCGCAACAGACACACCATGCTTGCGCGCACTCGCGCGCAGGGCAAACAGACGCTCCTCCGTCTGCTCGAGAAGGGCAGGGTCCGCCTCACTGTCGGCGGCGAGGCGGGACAAGGTCGTCTCGGCCTCCGCCAGTGCCTCTTCGGCCTTTTCCAGCGCATCGAGCGCTTCCTGCGCCCGTGCCTGTTCCGGCACGGTCACGTCCGACTCAGTTGGCCCCGGCAGCAGCCGCATCAAGGCGCGTGCGGCGGCGCGCAACGCCGCTGCCGGAGACTGCGTCCGCCTGTCGCGTGGCGTCAGTTCCGACAGGGCAGCCGCAATCGCTTCGCCCCGGCGTTCGCCCTGTTGCAGCGAAACGCGCAGTCCGGCGAGTTCTTCTTCCTCGCCTTCCTGAGGCGCGAGCGTGGAAAGATCATCGACGGATTGCCGCAGCCATTCTTCCTCGCGCGCCGCCGTGTCGAGTTCCGCCTGGGCGCGCGCGAGGGCAGCGGTGGCCTCAAGCCAGGCGCGATATCGCTCGGCCGTCTCCCGGCGCAGTGCAGGGGGGACCCCGAAGGCATCGAGCAGATCGAGATGCGTGCTCTGGTCCGCCAGTCCCATCTGCTCGTGCTGGCCCTGGATTTCGACGAGCAACGCGCCGGCCCGGCGCAGAAGCGCGGCGCCGACGGGCTGGTCGTTCACATAGGCCCGCGAACGCGAATCAGCGGTGACGATCCGACGCAGGACCAGCGCCTCGTCCGGGTCATCGAGCTCCACGCCGTGCTCGCGCAGAAGGGCATGGACCGGATGGTCCCGGCCGACATCGAAACAGGCGGAAACGGCGGCATGAGGTGCGCCGGTCCGCACGATGCCGCCGCTGGCACGATCACCGAGCGTCAGTCCGAGGCTGTCGAGAAGGATCGATTTGCCGGCGCCGGTCTCGCCGGTCAGTACCGTTAGCCCGGGCTTCAGCGCGAGATCGAGTTTCTCGATCAAGACGATGTCGCGAATCGAGAGATGGGTCAGCATGATCTGGCCTGATATACGGGGTCACGAGGGCAGGGCAGCAGGAGCGCGCCATGCCAACGCGCCATCAGAAGACCGTGTTCCACATCCGCATGAACATGCCCGGCTGCTTGCTCCGAGGTTTCGGCGCACTCTCTGCCAGCAGGTGATGTTCGGCCAGATTGTTGTAGCTGAACCGGTACCATTTGCTGTCGGGGTAGTTGTAGCCGAGGACTGACGCCGTCTTGCGGGCCTCATCCGTCAGGCCAAGCTCGAGATACACCTCGACCAGGCGCTCCAGGGCTTCCGCCACGTGGTTGGTCGTCTGGAAATCCTCGACCACGCGCTGGTAGCGGTTCAGTGCCGCTTCGTAATTGTGCTGCTGCTGGTACCAGCGCCCGACCAGCATTTCCTTGCCGGCGAGATGATCTCGACAGAGGTCGATCTTCAGCTGTGCGTCGCGTGCGTAAGCCGTCTGGGGGAAGCGGGTGACGACCTCCTCCAGCGCATCCATCGCCTCGATCGTGCCCTGCTGATCACGCTGCACGTCGGCGATCTGCTCGTAGTAGCACAGAGCCCGCAGGTAGAACGCGTAGGCCGCATCCGGGCTGGTCGGATGAAGCTGCAGGTACCGCTCGAGCTGCTGAACCGAGGACGCATATTCACTTTGGAGGTAATACGCATATCCCTCCATCAGCTCGGCATTACCGGTATAGGTCGAGTATGGGTAATTCTGCTGCAGCAGCTCGAATTCGCTGCTGGCCAGCTGGTATCGCTGCGTATGCAGGGCATCGATACCGTAGTTGTAAAGCTGTTCGGGAGATGCCGCCCGCGGAATCTGGGCGGTCTGGGACTTGCCCGAGAACAGGGAACAGCCCGGCAGGATCGTGAGGGCGCATAGAACCACGGCTCCCCGCAGACGGATCGCACGGCCCTGGCTGGGCGTCTCGCCGATGGATTGCATAGGGGGAACGATGGTGTCGGACATGCCTGCTCTTCCAGTTACGGGCGTCTTATATCACGTCCGTAATCAGGGTGAAGCACGACACCGTTTGTTCAGGCCGCGACGCGAACGCGTGATGTGGCCGTCGTGCCGGCAACGCGCCAGTTCGCGCGATCGGCGAACAGGGCACGCAGCAGCTGATTGTTGAGGCCATGTCCCGACTTGTAGCCCACGAACTCTGCCTGAAGCGGCGCGCCTGCAAGGCCCAGATCCCCAATTGCGTCGAGCAGCTTGTGGCGAACGAATTCGTCGTGATGACGCAGGCCGCCGGGATTGAGGACCGCTTCTCCGTCCACGACGATCGCATTGTTCAACGAACCGCCACGCGCCAGGCCAACGCGCTGCAATGCCTCGATATCGGCGCGCTCCACGAACGTCCGGCAGGCGGCCAGTTGATCGCGGAAGCGGATCTCGTTCAGGGCGAGCGCAAAGCTCTGACGACCGATTGCAGCCGAGGGGAAATCGATCGTCATCGACAGTGACAGCCCGCGACGGGCAGGACGCAGCTCGGCGAAAGCTCCATCTGCACCCTCTACGCGGACACGCCGAAGCACCTCGACCGGGGCCTTCGCAATCGCCAGGCTGACCCGACCTGCGCACTGGAGAAGAAAATCATACTCGGCCGAAGAGCCATCGAGCGCCGGCAGTTCCGGGCCACTGACCTCGATCAGCGCATTATCGATGCCATTCGCGTTCAAGGCGGCCATCAGATGCTCGATGGTGGCAACCCGCTGCCGCGAGTCCACACCGACCACCGTGCTCAGGCGCGTGTCAACGACATGATCGTAACGCGCGGGAATCAGGGACGCTTCGGGCAGATCGGTGCGGATAAACGCAATACCGTGATCGGCTGACGCAGGGCGGATCGTCAGATGAATCGGCACACCGGTGTGCAGGCCACGACCGACACATGAGATCGGGGCGGCGACGGTCGTCTGCTGACGCGGCCCGGAGCCGAGCCTGATATCCATGCCCTGTGGCATGCTCGCTGCCAGCCGGGGGGGCAGATTTTCGGTCAGGACATTATCTGAATCGTCCAGCAGGATCGCATCGCGCTCGATGTCGGTCAGGCTGTCCATCAGTCTTGTCCTCTTCCGATACAGCGCCTCACTCGAAGATGCATGTTGTGAAGCGATCATGGCCTTTTGGCAGGCCTGATCGCTTCATGCCAGTCAATGATTATTGCCGACTATTACGGTCTAGCGCCTTGTAATTGCGTCAATTTCAAGGCGCCCGTACGACTCGTGTCAATATTTACTGCTGGCGACGCAGGAAAGCGGGAATATCGAGGTCCGCTTCCTTCCCGTCCTCCTGCTGCACTGTCGGACGCTGGTCACGCGGCGCATCGTGATCATGCCGGGGTGCATTGTTGCGGGGAACGTCCTGCTGCGGTTCCTGACGTGACGGCTCGGCCGGCGGACGGCCGCCACGCAGGGCACCGGTCACGATGCCGAAGATGCTGCGCGGCGCAGGCTCGGGCGCGCTGGCCGGTGCTGTGAAAAGACCCGCCCGCTGGGTCGGCCGGCCGAAGCCCTGCTGCGGAACAGAATGAGGCGAGGGGGCCGGCGCCGCATTTTCCTGCGGAGCACCGGCTGCCGTCGCTGCCGTACGGGGTACCGGCGCGTAGGTCGAGGCAGGCTGGAAAGGCTGACCACCGGCCGACGCGGCATTTGCCGGATCCTGCTGCGAAGCCTGCTGATTCGACGGATGTGCGGCCGCAGCAGGCGCGGCCTCCTGAACCGGCGGCGGCTCGACGACGGGGCGCACCGTGTCGATGCCCGTTGCGACGACCGATACGCGGACACGCCCGTTGAGCGTGTCATCGATCGCCGAACCGAAGATGATGTTCGCGTCGTCCGCGACTTCGGCCCGAACGCGCTCGGCGGCCTGATCGACTTCGTAAAGCGTCATGTCCTCGCCGCCGGTGATGTTCACCAGCAGGCCGCGCGCGCCCGCCATGGACGTGTCTTCGAGCAGCGGGTTGGAAATCGCAAGTTCCGCCGCTTCGACGGCGCGATTGTCGCCCTCGGCCTCGCCCGTGCCCATCATCGCCTTGCCCATCTCGGCCATGACGGCACGGACGTCGGCAAAGTCGAGGTTGATCAGGCCTGGCGCCACCATGAGGTCGGTCACGCCACGCACGCCCATGTACAGGACGTTGTCGGCCATCTTGAACGCTTCTTTCCAGCCCGTGCGCTCGTTCGCCAGGCGGAAGAGGTTCTGGTTCGGAATGACGATCAGGGTATCGACGTGCGCCTGGAGCTCGGTGATGCCGGCCTCCGCCGCCTTGGCGCGACGCGCGCCCTCGAAGTTGAACGGCTTCGTGACCACGCCGACCGTCAGGATGCCGCGCTCGCGCGCCATCCGTGCGATCACCGGCGCCGCGCCCGTGCCGGTGCCGCCGCCCATGCCGGCCGTGATGAAGACCATGTGCGCGCCCTCGATGTGACGCGCGAGTTCGTCGGCGGCCTCTTCCGCTGCCGCCCGACCGATTTCGGGCTTCGCACCCGCGCCGAGCCCCAGTGTCAGGTGCGGACCAAGCTGGACGCGGCGATCGGCCTTCGCATGGGAAAGCTGCTGAGCATCCGTGTTGGCAACGACGAACTCCACGCCCTGAAGCTCGAGCTGGATCATGTTGTCGACGGCGTTCGTACCAGCCCCGCCCACGCCAATGACCGTAATGCGCGGCATGAAATCGGAGTGGGACTGCTGCGGAACGGTAAGGTTCAGGGTCATGGTCAGGTTCCAGCCTTCGGGGGCAACGCGAATCGGTTAGATAAAAGGTGAGGCAATTTTGAGACTGTCGAGAGCATAACTACACGCGGTCCCTCATGAAACCGACGATTCGCCGCAAAACTCCCGTGTTACGGCGTTCCGGCATATCGGCATCGTGATAGGCGCGATCCGCGCCCGCGGCCCATGCAAGCAGGCCCGACACGGTGGCGAACCCGGTCGACGCGGCCGCGATCTCCGGCAGACCCTGTATCCGCTGCGGCTGCCCAAGACGGACGGGCCGATTAAGAATGCGGGCGGCCATGGGGCCGATTCCGTCCAGCAGCGACGCGCCACCGGTCAGGACCACGCGGCCGTTCGCGGCGCGACCGAGCCCCGCGCCGTCCAGCCTGTCGCGGACAAGCTCAAGCGTTTCCTCGACCCGCGGTCGGATGACCGAAATCAGTTTTGCCCGTGAAATTCGTGCCAGCGATGAGGTCTCGTCGCCCATGAGCTGGGCCGTGATCATGTCGCGGTCGTCCTGCGACGCGAGTTCCGCAGCGCCGTATTTCGTCTTCAGCCGCTCTGCCTCGTCCACCGAGGTCGAGAGCATTCCGCCAAGATCGCGTGTGACGTGAACGCCGCCGACGGGCAGGAATGCCGTGTGCAGGAGGCGGCTTTCGCTGAAAACGGCAAGCGATGTCGTGCCGCCGCCCAGCTCGACGATGGTCGCACCCAGTTCGCGCTCGTCATCGTCGAGCACGGCAAGGCCGGAGGCAAAGGGGGCTGCGACCAGACCTGACAGCTTGAGTTCAGCGCGCGCCAGAACCTGCTCGAGCGTGCGGAGCGCATTGGAACTCGTATCGACGACGTGAAGCCGCGCCGTTAGCTGCTCGCAGAGATGACCGCGCGGGTCGAGGACGCCCGGGGTTTCGTCCACCGAAAAGCCGAGCGGCATCGTGTGGACGATCGAGCGGCCCTCGATGTAGGCGCGCGCCTGCGCTTCCCCGACGGCGCGGGAGACGTCGCTCTCCGTCACCTCTCGCCCGCCGATCGGCATCCGGGCCGAGAATATCCGGCTTTCCGGCTGACCGCAGGAAAGGTTGACCACGACGGAGTCCAGGCTGCGTTCGGCTGCTTCCTCGGCCTGGCCGACCGTGGCCCGGATGGCCGCCTCCGCCTCCCGCAGGTCGACGATGGCGCCGCCGCGTACACCGCGCGACCGCCGCCAGCCATAGCCGAGCACGCGCAGGGACCCGTCCGGCTCTCCGCGCCCGATCAGGCAGGTCATCTTCGTCGAGCCGATGTCGAGTGCGCCGAAGACGCCGGACCGCCAGGGACGCGGTGTCGCCGGTTCGTCCGGCGGCGGCAACGGGAGAATGCCCGATCCTTGGGCGTCCTCACGTTGGCCGACGGGCACCAGCGCGCGGCCCGTGGCCCGATCGCCGCGCCGACGACGCAAGCGGGCTCCAAGATCGGGTCCGGACGTTTCGCTCAATTCTGTCCTCCATCGGGGGGTGCCAATGGCACGGGCGGCGGCAGGGGCTGATCGTCCCCTGGAGATGTCTGATGTATGACGCCTGGCGCGCGTGGTGTCAGTGCCTGAGGTGACGGTGTATGCGGCGCCGGAGCTGCAACATGCGGATGCGCTGGGGTTGAGTGCGGTGGGGATGTCCGGTCCGTGGACGTATGCGCTGCCGAAGCATGGTCATCACTCTTCGGCGTTGTCGATGCCGGCTTCCCGTAACCCGGGAACGTGGCCGTGGTGGTGCCCGCAGGCGCGTCGCCTGATCCGTCCGGCGTTCTGGGTGCATCAGGTGCCGGCACCTGATGAATGACCATGCGGTCCGGCAGGCGCATGTCGATCGAGATCACCGGGCGTTCGAGAAGACGCATGTCGCCCTGATACCGGGCCAGACGCGCCAGGGCCTCCGGATCATGACCTTCGGGCAGCATGACCGTCGTGCCGTCTTTCAATGACAGGTTCCATCGACGGTCGCCGACGCGAACCGCGGCCGCGACGAAATCCCGCACGACCGGCTGCTGGCCGAGCGCATCGATCAGTTCGCCGGCGGCCACGTTTGCACCGTCGCCCACGACCAGCGGGAGTTGCAGGAAGGCCTGCGCGTTCTTCTCGTTACCCGGCCCGACCATGGTCTGGTCCGCCACCGCCGCGCCGTCACGGTTGATCAATGTGAAGCGGCCATGATCCTGCCAGACGGCGAACGGACTGCGTTCGGTGAGCTGGACAACCACCGTGTCGGGCATGTGCCGTTCGACCACCACGTGATCCACGAACGGCAGCCGGTCGATCCGGTCGCGCGCTGCCTTGACCGAAAAGCCGAAGATCGGCTGCCCGACGGACGTGCCAAGCGCCTGCATCAGCGCATCCTCCGATGTCAGGCGTCGGCCGGTCACGCTGATCGTTGCGATATGCAGCGGGAGGAGCTGGATCAGGCGCGCGCGGATCGGGGCGAAATCGGTTTCGGTGGCTGATCGGCGCAGCAGGACGATGCCGCCTGCAACGAGGATGGCAAGCAGCAGCAGTGCCAGAACGGGACGCATGAGGCGCCGCTGGCGCTTCAGGAAGATGAGGAGGCGTGACGGACGGTCGCCGATCACACCGCCCTGGACGCGCCCGTCCGACGTTCCGTTTCTGGCCCGACGTGAGGTCATGCTGTGCCGGGACCCTTGCCGGGTGCGGCCCGCGCCAGCGCATCGTCAACAATCCAGGCGCAGAGCTCGCCATAGGAGATGCCGCAGAACTGGGCCTGTTCCGGCAGGAGCGACGTTTCGGTCATCCCCGGTTGGGTGTTGACCTCAAGGATGACGAGGCGCCCGGGGCCATCGCCTGCCGTATCGTCATAACGGAAGTCGGTCCGCGATGCGCCCGCGCACCCCAGCGCCCGGTGGGCCTCGACGGCAAGGGACAGGGCCTGCGCAAATGCATCGGGATGAACATCGGCGGGCACGCGGTGGGCCGATCCGCCCGCCTGATATTTCGCCTCGAAATCGTAGAAATGGTCGCCCGCCGGCAGGATCTCGGTCACTGTGAGCGCGCGATCGCCGAGCACGGCGACCGTCAGTTCACGGCCGGGCACGAATTCCTCGACGAGCGCTTCCGGGCCGAAACGCCATTCGGACGCGATCTGTACGCGACGATTGCTGCCTTCGCGGACGATCTCGACCCCGACGGACGAACCTTCGTTGATCGGCTTGATCACATACGGCACGTCCATGGGATCGGCGTCGGCCAGTTCCGCGATGCCGACCGTGGCGCCGCGTGCGATCGGCAAGCCTGCCGCCGCGAGAATCCGCCGTGACGCAACCTTGTCCATTGCCAGCGCCGACGCCAGCACGCCGCTGTGGGTATACGGCAGGCCGAGCCATTCCAGGACGCCCTGTATGGCTCCGTCCTCGCCGAAACGGCCATGCAGGCCGTTGAACACGACGTCCGGACGCGCCGCGCGCAACGATGCGATCGTGCTCGCGATATCCTGCCCGACATCGATGATGCTGAGCGGATAACCCTGTTCGCGCAGGACGCGGGCAATGCCCTCGCAGCTCCAGCGGCTGACGTCACGTTCGTTCGAGATGCCGCCGCTCAGCAGCGCCACGCGAGGGGATGTCGTCGTCATGCGTGCGTCCTTCCGATCCGACGGATTTCCCAGTGCAGGTCGATCCCGCTCGCAGAGAGGACCCGGGCACGCACGATTTCGCCCAGCTCCTCAAGCGCGGTGCTG
The DNA here is from genome assembly GCF_000963885.1 of Tanticharoenia sakaeratensis NBRC 103193. Taxonomy (GTDB): domain Bacteria; phylum Pseudomonadota; class Alphaproteobacteria; order Acetobacterales; family Acetobacteraceae; genus Tanticharoenia; species Tanticharoenia sakaeratensis. The sequence goes on along the minus strand of NZ_BALE01000038.1, from coordinate 129,260 downwards.
GTTGCCGTTCCGGTATTGATCAGGAAATTGCAATGTTTTTCGCTGACCTGCGCGCCGTCACGCAGAAGACCGCGACAGCCGGCCTCGTCGATCAGCTTCCATGCCGCGTGGCCTTCCGGATTGCGGAAGGTGGAGCCGCCGGTGCGTGCCCGGACCGGCTGCGCCGCTTCGCGTGCTGCGCGGACATCGGCGATCCGCGCCTTAACGGCCGCAGGATCAGCCGGCGTGGCCCGCAGGCGCGCGCGCGTGACGACGGCATCGGGCGGGAGACCCGAATGCCGGTAGCCGAAATCGAGATCCGCACCCGCGATCCGCGCCTGCGTCCCGTCCCGCGTCACGATCTCCACCCAGTCGAGGACGGCAGCGATATCGGAGCCGTAGGCACCGGCGTTCATGCGCACGGCACCACCGATCGTTCCCGGAATGCCCGCCATGAACTCCAGACCCGCGAGCCCCATTTCGGCTGCGTGCTCGGCTACGGTCATGTCAAGGGCCGCAGCGCCCGCCACGATCCCGTCGCCGTCACGCGCGATGTCCGAAAATCCGCGCGCCAGACGCACGACAGCGCCCGCGATGCCAGCATCGCGCACGATGACGTTGGAGCACGCCCCGAGCGCCGTCACGGCCATGCCCGGCTCAAGCGCGCGCATCGCCTGCGCCAGATCCGCAGCGTCTTCCGGGATCAGCAGCAGGTCGGCGGCACCGCCCGTCCGGAACCATGTGCGTGGTCCGAGTGCGGCGCCCTGGGTCAACCGTCCACGGAATTCGGGGAGGGGGTTGCCGGGATGAGAGGTCAGGGCGGCACTCACGCAGCGACGTCCGCGCCCGGCTTGCCGTTGAGCGCCGCGAGCTGGCCCGGCAGTGCCTGCGCCCACTGGGTGATGGTCCCGGCACCGAGGCAGACGACATAGTCACCCGGCTTCGCGATGGCGTTGACCATCTCGGCAAGATGCTCCGGTCCTGGCAACGGCACGACCGAGCGATGGCCGCGTGCCCGCAGGCCTTCGACCAGCGCGTCACGATCCCGGTCCGCCATGGGTTCTTCCCCGGCGGCATAGACATCGGCCACGATCACCGTGCCCGCGTCATTCATGCAGGTGCAGAATTCCTCGAACAAGGCGTCCAAGCGGGAATAACGGTGCGGCTGCACGACGGCCAGCACGTCACGCGCGCCGGCCTGACGCGCGGCGCGCAGGACGGCCGCGATCTCCACGGGGTGATGTCCGTAATCGTCGATCACGGTGACGCCGTTGAATTCCCCCGTGCGCGTGAAACGGCGTTTCACGCCCCGGAAGTCGGCCAGTGCCGACCGGATGGTCGCGTCGCTGATTTCCATCTCCGAAGCGACGGCGATGGCCGCCAGCGCATTCAGGACGTTGTGGTGGCCGAGCATCGGCAGGCGGAACGGCCCCGCGCGCCGCGTGCGGTTGCGGGTACGATCGGTGAGCACGACTTCGAACGTGGCGCCGCGTTTGTCCGTCACGATTTTTTCAGCGCGTACGTCAGCCTGCGGCGAGAAACCGTAGGTGATGATGCGATGGTCGGACAGACGGGGAATCATCTGCTGCACGCCCGGATGGTCGATGCACAGGACAGCGAAGCCATAGAATGGAATATTGGAGACGAACTGGTCGTAGCCGGCCTGCATCGCCTCTGCCGTGCCCCAGTGATCCAGATGCTCGGGGTCCATGTTGGTCACGACGGTGATGACGGCCGGCAGCCGCAGGAACGACCCGTCGCTTTCGTCGGCCTCGACGACCATCCAGTCGCCCGAACCCATGCGGGTGTTGGTGCCGTAGGCTTCGATGATGCCGCCATTGATGACGGTCGGGTCGAGCTTCGCCTGTTCGAGCACGCAGGCGACGAGGCTGGTCGTCGTCGTCTTGCCATGGGTGCCGCCGATCGCGATCGACCAGCGCAGTCGCATCAGTTCGGCCAGCATCTCCGCGCGCCGGACGACCGGGATCAGCTTCGCCCGTGCGGCGATGACCTCGGGATTGTCGCGCTTCACGGCCGTGGACGTCACGACGACCTGGGCGCCGCCGAGATTGGCGGCATCGTGCCCGATTGCCACCGGAATGCCGGACCGCCGCAGGCGCAGCACGTTAGCGCTCTCGGCGATGTCCGATCCCTGAACCTTGTAGCCGAGCATGTGCAGGACTTCGGCGATCCCGGACATGCCGATGCCGCCGATGCCGACGAAATGAATGGTGCCAATCGAGAGAGGCAGGGCGCGCATGTGCCGGGATCCTGTCAGGGGGTGTCGGGAGCGGCGGTGAGCGCCGGAGAAGGAACGGGCGAGGGCCGGGAGGCGATGGTCGCCTCCACCAGATCGGCAAGATGCGAGACTGCATCCGGACGCCCGAACTGGCGTGCCGCCGCGGCTGCTTCGGCCAGACGTCGTGACGACGACAGCAGAGCGCCCAGGCGACCGGCCAGAACCTGCGATGTGAAATCCGGCTGCCGGATCATCCATGCGCCGCCTGCATCCTGAAGGGCCGACGCGTTCGCGCCCTGCTCGTCGGACGCCGCGATCGGCAGGGGCACCAGCAGTGACGGTCGTCCCGCCAGCGCGATTTCGGCAACGGACGAGCCGCCGGCGCGGCCGATCACGAGGTGCGCGGATTTGAGCAAGGATGCGACATCGTCAAAGAACGGGGCGACGGTTGCCTGAATGCCTATGTGCCCATAGGCGCTCCGGACGCGCTCCAGATCTTCGGCGCGCACCTGCTGCGTGACCACCAGGCGCGCGCGGAAGCCTTCGGGGAGCGCTGCCAGCGCGTCGGGAACGATGTCGGAAAACACGCGCGCGCCGAGCGATCCGCCCCACACGAGCAGGCGGATCGCTTCCTGCGGCGGGGTATAGGGCACATCGTGCAAGGCCGCGATCTGCGCACGCACGGGCATGCCGGTCAGCGTCACATCCGCGCCCTTGGGCAGCTTCGCCACCGAGGGGAACGATGTCGCGATCGCATCGGCATGGCGCGCGATCAGGGCGTTGGCGCGGCCAAGCACCGCGTTGCCTTCATGAATGATGATGGCAGGGCGACGGTCGCGCGGGATGAAGCGGGCCGCCATCAGCGGCGGCACGGACGGATAGCCGCCGAAGCCGATCAACGCGGACGGGCGAACATCCTCCAGCGCCTTTCGGGCCTGACGCATGCCGCGCCACAGGGCAAGGGCGCCCATCGCCTTGGCAAGCGCGCCCTTGCCCGCGATGCCCGCGCCGTCGAGCACGTATTGCGGACGCGTGGCGAAACACCTGGTCTCGCGCTTGCCGTGACGCCGATCCGTCATCAGCACAAGGTCATGCCCACGCGCGGCCAGTTCCGTGCCCAGCGCCTCGGCGGGGAAGAAATGGCCGCCGGTGCCGCCGGCCGCAATCGCGATAGGCGCGCTCATGCCGCGCGCCTGCGGTAGAGGGCGTCGCCCGCCGGCTGGTAACGCTCCTGCATCGCGTTGCTGCCCACGCGCTTGCGTGTCAGCGCGAGCACCATGCCGATCGTCAGCGCAATCGACATCGCCGAGGAGCCACCATAGGAAATGAGCGGCAACGTCATGCCTTTCGTCGGAATCAGGTGAAGGGTCGAGCCCATGTTGACGAAGGCCTGCAGGCCGAAGCCCGTGACCAGTCCGGACGCGCCGACGATCACGAACGGATCGTCCTCGCGCATCAGCTTCAAAAGCGTGCGCAACACGATCACCAGGAAGACGCAGACGATGCCGAGGCAGACGAGCAGGCCGAATTCCTCTCCGGCCACGGCGAACACGAAGTCCGCATGCGCGTCGGGAAGCAGGTCCTTTACGCGGCCTTCGCCGGGACCGCGGCCCAGCAGGCCGCCATTGCCGAACGCCCGCAGCGCCGTGTCGATCTGGTAGTGGTCGCCGACATTGGGATGCAGGAAGCGCTCGACGCGTGAGCGGACGTGCGGGAACACGATGTAGGCCATCATGAACGCGCCGCCCATCGCCGCGACGCCGGCCGCCACGAAGAACAGCGGCAGCCCGTCGACGAATAGCTGCGTCATGAACACCATGGTGATGACCGACAGCATGCCGATGTCCGGCTGGGACTTCAGCAGCATCAGGATGACGCCAAACACTCCGAATGCCAGCAGAAGGCCCGGAAAATAGCGCTGCGTTCGCCGCCTGGCCAGCAGCCAGGCCGTCGCGACCGCGAAGCAGGGCTTGAGGAACTCGGACGGTTGCACCGACATCAGCGGCAGCGCGATCCAGCGCCGCGCGCCCTTGATCTCCACGCCGTGCACCAGGGTGAGTGCGGTCGCCGCCAGCGCGACCACGCTGCCGATGAGGGCGAGGCGCCGCACGCCGGTCAGCGACAGGCTGGAGACGGCCAGCACGATCGCGCCCGCGATGCTCAGGAAGATGACCTGCTTGAGAATGAACATGTCCCGCGACGCGCCGATGCGCGAAGCGACGGCGGGGCTCGCCGCCAGCATCAGGATATAGCCCAGAGCGATCAGGACACCGGTCGCCGACAGCGTCACGCGATCAACGCTTCGCCACCACCGAGCGACTTTCGACGTATCAACGCGTGAGCTTGCGGACATCAGGGCGGCGCCTTGTGGGTTGGGGTATCCAGAGAGATTTCGGAACCGTCTGTTTCTATAAGATTATCGACATGATGAAGGAAGCGTGAACCGCGCTCCTCAAAGCTCGAAAACTGATCGAAACTCGCGCAGGCCGGTGACAGCAGGACAACCGGCGCATCGAGTGCCTGTGCAAGGCGGTCCGCTTCCGGCACAGCAGCTTCCAGTGTGCCAACGACGGTGTGTGCGACACCGTGCGCCGCAAGGGTCTCAGCCAGCATCGGTGCATCGCGTCCGATCAGCAGGGCATGTGCGATACGCGGGAAATACGTCGCAAGCGGGGCGATGCCGCCCGATTTCGCCATGCCACCGGCGATCCAGATGATCCGGTCGTAGCAGGATAGTGCCCGCTCGGCGGCGTCGGCATTCGTCGCCTTGCTGTCGTCGATGAATGTCACGCCGCGATGGCGCGCCACGACTTTTTGACGATGCGAAAGCCCCGGGAATCTTGCGATACCTGATGCAATCGAATCGGGCGCTGCATCGCAATGGACGGCCATCAACGCAGCTGCGGCAACATTCTGGGCGTTGTGGGCTCCGGGAAGAGCAGGCGCATTCGACAGATCGGCGAGTGTCGCCCCGCGTGCGACGATCCGCCCGTCCACGGGTTCAGGAAGCCAGACCGGCTGGATGCCGCGCGCGGCGACTGCATCCGCAACGTTTTGCATCTCCGGGCCCGGCGTGCCGAACAGCGCCAGATCAGCCGACGTCATGTTGTCGAACACATGCGCCTTGGCACGGGCATAGCCCGCCATGTCGCCGTGCCGGTCCAGATGGTCCGGCGTCAGGTTCAACAGAACGGCGCAACTGGCATGGAACTGGTCGAGACGCTCGAGCATGTAGGACGACATCTCGATGACATACACGCCGTCGTCCGGCAGCAGAGGCAGCGATAGCGCTGCGTTGCCGAGATTGCCGCCGGCTGCGGCCGGCAGGCCCGCGGTCTGCAGGATATGCGCGAGGAGTGCCGTGGTCGTGGATTTGCCGTTCGTCCCTGTGATCGAGGCAAAACGTGCTTTCGACCCCGCCGCGCGCACCGCGCGATAAAGGAGCTCGGCATCCGACAGGATGGGAATGCCGAGTTCTCGCGCCATCAATGCCACCGGATGAGGTGTCGGCAGCGTATGGGGAATCCCGGGCGACAGGATCAGCGCGTCGAACCCGGCCAGGGAATCAAACGGCTCGACCATCAGCCGAGGGTGTGCCGCAAGTCCTGATCCTGACGATTTGTCGTCCCACGCCTGAACCTCGGCACCCATGCCGAGCAGGGCCGAGACGACAGCCGCGCCGTTGCGCCCAAGTCCGAGTACCGCGAACCGGGAGCCGGCAAACAGATCGGGCGGAAAGTCGCTCATCGCAGCTTCAGCGTTGCCAGACCGCACAGGCCCAGCACGATCGAGACGATCCAGAAGCGCACGACGATCTTCGGCTCCTGCCAGCCCTTTTTCTCGAAATGGTGGTGAAGCGGCGCCATCAGGAACACCCGTCGCCCGGTCCGTTTGAACCAGAAGACCTGAATCACGACGGACAGCGTCTCGGCAACGAACAAGCCGCCTACGATGCACAGCACCAGCTCGTGCTTGACCGCGACCGAGACGGCGCCAAGCGCGCCACCCAGCGAGAGCGAGCCGGTGTCACCCATGAACACTTCGGCCGGCGGCGCATTGAACCAGAGAAACCCGAGCCCGGCCCCGATCAGGGCCGCGCAGAACACGGCCAGTTCGCCCGCACCCGGCACCGGATGCAGCTCAAGATAGTCGGCAAAGACATGATTGCCGACGAGATAGGAAATCAGGGCGAACACGAGGGCCGCAATCACCACGGGCACGATCGCCAGCCCGTCCAGCCCGTCCGTGAAGTTCACGGCATTGCCGAACCCGGTAATCGCGATCATCGCGAAGATGGGAAAGGCATAGCCCAGGGGAAGCAGCAGATCCTTGGCGAAGGGGAACGCCAGGTGGTTGGCGAGCCCGTCGGGCATCAGGCTTTCGATCCACCAGCCGCCGATCAGCGAGGTCACGAATTCCGTGCCGAGGCGCGCGCGTGCCGAGACCCCCTTCGTGTTGCGTTTCGAGAGCTTGAGGTAGTCGTCCGCAAATCCGACGGCACCGAACACGCCCGTGATCATCAGCACGGCCCAGACGAACCCGTTGGCGAGATCGGTCCACATCAGGGTCGAGAGAAACAGCGAGAACAGGATCAGGACGCCGCCCATCGTCGGCGTGCCCGTCTTCTCTAGGATGTGCCGCTCGGGCCCAAGCGCGCGGATCGGCTGTCCCTCACGCTGGATGCGGCGCAGTTCCGCGATCAGCGGGCGGCCCAGCAGAAGGCTGGTTACCATCGCCGTCAGGCACGCGCAGCCGGCGCGGAACGTGATGTAGTGAAAAAGGTGAAGCGGCCCGGAAGCGGCGAGCCCGTGACCCACGATCAGCGAATACAGCATCAGGCCGCAGCCTTTGCCGTATCGAGCGCCGCAACGACGCGGGCCATGCGGCTGCCGAGGCTGCCTTTGACCAGGACGCAGTCACCGGCTGCGAGCGTTGCCCTGACCATCGGGGCCAGGGCTGCGGAATCAGGAGCATAGCCCGCGCGAACGCGGTCAGGCAGGCAGTCGAACAACGCTTTCATCTGTGTCCCGCAGCAGAAAACCAGATCGGCCGAAGCAACGAGATCGGACGCCAGGCTCCGATGCGCTTCGTCCGCGAAATCACCCATCTCGAGCATGTCGCCCAGCACCGCGATCCGCCGTGTGGCCGGAAGCAGGGCAAGCGTCCGCAGGCTCGCACGGACAGACAGCACGGAGGCGTTGTAGCTTTCGTCCAGGAGGATCGCCGTGCCGTCGAGGATCGGCCGCCGCAGGCCACGTCCGGCGCCGGGACTCCATTCGGCCAGTGCCGCGGCGGCGGCGTGAGGGTCGAGGCCGAGTGCATGCACGACGGCAAGCGCCGAGACCGCGTTCCGCACGAGGTGTTCGCCCGGCTCGTTCAGCCGCACCGCAAGTGTCTCATCGGGGTCTGCAAATACGAACGTGCTGCCTGTTTCGTCACACGATACGTTGATGGCGCGATTGGTCGCGGCGTCGGACGTTCCCGCGCGCTCCAGCATCACATGCGCCGCGGCCGCGGCGAGAATGTCCTCGCAGGGCGCATCATCGGGGATGATGGCGATGCCGTTCGGTCCGAGTGCGGAGAACAGACTTGCCTTTTCGGCCGCGATTGCGCCGATGCTGCCCATGTTGCCGATATGGCTCGATCCCACCGTTGTGATGACGGCGACGTCAGGCCGGACGAGTGTCGCCAACGGCGCGATTTCGCCTGCGTGGTTCATGCCGATTTCGCTGATGCAATAGGCCGCGTCTTCCGGAAGGCGCGCGAGCGTCAGCGGCACGCCCCAGTGATTGTTGTAGGACGCGACAGACGCGTGTGTGGGACCGTATGCCGAGAGCGCCACCCCCAGCATGTCCTTCGTCGTCGTCTTGCCGACACTGCCCGTGACCGCCACGACCCGGCCCGAGAAACGCGCACGGGCATAGCAGGCGAGAGCGACGAGCGCCGTCATCGTATCGCCGACCAACAGACAGCGCGGATCGCGCATGTCCGCCCGATGCACCAGCGCGCAGGCGGCCCCCTTTGCGAAGGCGTCCGCCACGTGGTCATGCCCGTCGCGTTCACCGACCAGCGCGATGAAGAGATCGCCCGGCATGATCGTGCGCGTGTCGATCGAAACGCCCGTCACCGATACATCGGCATCCAGCCGGCCGCCGGTTGCTGCACGCAGGTCGTGCGAGGTCCAGAGCGTGTTCATGCTGCAATCCCAGCACGCCTGCGGATGACCGCGCGATCGTCAAAAGGCAAGACTTCAGTCCCTACGATTTGGCCGGGTTCGTGGCCCTTGCCGGCCACGACCAGCACGTCACCGCCCGACAGCTTTTCGAGACCTGCGGCGATGGCCGCTTCCCGGTCGCCGATTTCCCGCGCACCCGGACAGGCGGCCATGATTTCGGCCCGGATAGCCTCGGGCCGTTCGGTGCGCGGATTGTCGTCCGTCACAATCGCCAGATCGGCGTGACGGGCAGCGACATCGCCCATGACGGGACGCTTGCCACGGTCGCGATCGCCTCCGGCCCCGAAGACCACGACCAGGCGGCCGCGCGCATGCGGGCGCAGGCTCGACAACAAGCGCTCGAGGGCATCAGGCGTGTGGGCATAATCGACATACGCCGCAGCGCCGTTCGGCAGCGTCGCGGCAAGCTCCATCCGGCCCCGGACCCCTTGCAGACACGGCAGCAGGTCGAGCGCGAATTCTTTGTCGCGGGCGGCGGCCATGGCTGCCGCAAGGAGTACGTTGTCCGCCTGAAAACGCCCGGGCAGCGGGATCTCGACCTCGTGGCGCTGGCCATTCGCCTCGATATCGAGGATCTGGCCATGCGGGCGCGGTGTCGCCGCGACCAGCCGCAACGTCTCGCCCGCATGCCCGACAGTGCGGAGATGATGACCGCGCGCCTGCGCGATGGCGCGCACCGCCGAAACCGTTTCCGGATCCATGTCCGCATTGATGGCGGCCACGGCACCGCGCGGCAGGATGTCCGAAAACAGGCGCAGCTTTGCATCCCGATAGGCATCCATGGTGCCGTGATAATCGAGATGATCGCGGGTCAGGTTCGAAAAACCGGCGACGGTCGGACACAGACCGTCCAGCCTGTCCTGCGCGAGCCCGTGCGATGACGCTTCGAGCGCGACACCTTCGACGCCGACACGGGACAGGACCGCGAGCGTCTCCGACAGGGCAACGGGATCGGGCGTGGTCAGGGGTGGCGGCGCGGGCACGCCCTCAGGCGCACCGATCAGACCGAGCGTTCCGATGCTCGCCGCACGGATGCCTTGCAGTTGCCAGATCTGACGGATGAAATCGGCCGTGCTCGTCTTGCCGTTCGTCCCGGTCACGGCTGCCAGCCGGTCAGGCATCGGCCCGGCGATATATGCCGCCATCAGCGCCAGCGCGCGACGCGGATTGGCACACGTGAATACAGGAACAGGTGCCGGGACCGGGGCATCGGCCACGACGGCGATTGCCCCCTTCGAACAGGCATCGTCAATGAAGGCGGCGCCATTCTGACGCGTGCCGCCGATCGCGACGAACACGGCACCCGGGCAGGCACGACGACTGTCTGCGGTGACAGACGTGACGTTTATCGAAGGCACGTCCGGCGCGCTGATGTCACCCGCGCGCAGAAGATCGGGAAGGTTCATACGAGAGCTCAATCGTCGCTGCTGACCGTACGGGTCACGTCATGTTCGTGAGTGCGGTAGGCGACTTCGCGACGGGTGGGAGCATGAGGCGCGTTGCGTGGATCGCCGGGATCATTGCCGGGGCCGAGCGCGCGATAACCTGACGGCACGCCGGGATCCATGGGAATCGCGAGTTCGGCATCGATCTTCGCGGCGTTCGCCGTATCAGGGAACATGTTCAGCATCGGCCCGATCCGGGAAATGATCTTGGAGACCGTGGGTGCCGCGTTCCACGAAGCCGTCGTCCAGCCATGCGTCTGCGCCGTCGGATGCGGTGAGTCCAGCATGACATAGACCGCGTAATGCGGATCGTTCATCGGGAATACGCCAGTGAAGGCGCCGATGTTGACGTGCTTGAGGTAGCCGCCATGCGGGCCGACCTTTTCAGCCGTTCCGGTCTTGCCGCCCACGAAATATCCTGGACTTTCGGCATTCTTGCCGATGCCCTGGGTCACCACGAGGCGCAGGATCTTGCGCAGCGTGTTCGAGGTCTGCTCGGACAGGACCCGCGGTCCCTGCGGTGTCACGTCGGCGCTGGCGTCTGCATTTGCGTTGCTGTCCGGCCCCACATTGTCATGTGCCGGATCGTACAAGACCGGACGCGGTGCAAGCGGACCGTTCTGGTCGGTCGTATCGGCCGTGTTCGCGTCGTCGCGGGCCAGAAGGGTGGGGCGGACAAGAATGCCGCCGTTCACGGTCGCGGCCGTTCCGCGTACGATCGAAAGCGGCGGTTCGGCGACACCGTGGCCGAAGCCGACCGTCATGACGGTCGAAATGCCCCAGTTGCGCGCGGAAGGCACCAGAGGACGGCTGGCTTCCGGAAGTTCCACAGGCACGCGGTCGAGGAAGCCCATGCTGTGGAGCCATTCCCGCTGGCGTTCCGCACCGACATCGAGTGCGATGTGCGCTGCGGCCGGGTTCGACGAATGCGCCATGACATACGGCAGCGAGATCCACGGCGGGAAATGATCGGTCTTCATGTCCGAGATCGTGAAGCGCCCGATATGGATCGGGATCGAGGAGAAGCGGTCCCAGACATGGGCCACGCCGAGCTGCAGCGCCATGGCGGCTGTCTGCAGCTTGAACGTCGATCCCGGCTCGTACATGCCGGTCACGGCCCGATTGAAGCGGCTGTCGTTCGGCGCGTGGGCGAAGTCGTTCGCATCGAAGTCCGGCAGACTGACCATCGCGACGATCTCGCCGGTGCGCACGTCCATGACGATCGCGCATGCGCCGATCGCCTGGAACGTCTGCATCGCATTTGCGAGTTCGTCGTGCACGACGGCCTGGATGCGCACATCGAGTGACAGGCGCAGCGGCGTGCGGTCGGTGTTCAGTCGCTTGTCGAAATAGCGCTCCACGCCGGCGATGCCATGATCGTCGATGTCGACGCTGCCCATGATCTGCGCGGCCGTCGTGCCGAGCGGATAGTGACGGCGCTCGCCGGGTTCGAAATAGATGCCGGGAATGCCCAGATTGTTGATCGAGATTTCCTGAACAGGCGAGATGTCACGCGCGAGATAGACGAACTGGCGTTTTTCCGAGAGACGACGGATCGTGTCTTCTTCATTGAGCTGGGGCAGAACCGAGCGCAGCTTTTCCGCCGCATCCTTCGGATCGATCAGCTCCTGCGGGTTGGCATAGACCTGCGCCACCGGCAGGGAGATCGCCAGCGCCTGTCCGTTGCGGTCTGTAATGGTCGCGCGATGGACCTGGGGGAGCACCAGATCGTTGGACGCCTCGCCCTTGGGATCGCTCTTCGGAATGGTCGGCACCTGCGGCGCGATCTGCCGCTTTTCCGGCTCCATCGGCATCCACACGGTGGCAAAGCTGAGCTTCAGCGCGATAGCGCTGAACAGGGCGATGAAGCCCGCGCCGACACCGAGCAGGCGCGCATGCATCTGGTCGAGCGACGCGCGTTGGCCTTTGGGCGCGCGGTTCCGTCCGGTCAGGCGACCGAATACGGCGCCTGCCAGACGAGAGACGATCGCACTGTTCCCGCGTGCCGTGCCGCTCGCGTTTCGGTCGTCGCGGCCGAAATCATTGTGATCGTCACGCATCGGGCTTCAGATCGCCTTTCGATAGGGCTCCCGTCGCTTTGGCACGTGACGAGAAGGAAACAGGTCAGTTGGCCATCGGCACCGGCGGCGGAAGCCCGTCGCTGCTGCCGCCCAGCGCCGAGGATGACGCCTCGGCACGGGCTATGCGCACCGTATGCGCTTCCGCCGCAGAACGATCGGAGGACAGGGCACGGTGCACGGGCGCCGGCGCGCGGGATACCGTGTCGTGGTGCCATGCCGCAACAAGCATCGGCGCCGGACGCTGCGGGTGATACGACACCAGATGAACAATGGCGTCAGGATGGGATGCTTCCTGATGCACGCGCTGCAGGCGGCGTGCGCCATCCGTGTCATGCGAGACCGCGTCGCGAGACACTGTCTGCGCAAGGCTCGGGGCCGGTGTCGCATAGGCGACCCGGACGGGTTCGGGCCTGGCTTCGAGACGCGGCATCGGACGGGCCGACGCCACAGCAACAGGTGGGGGAGCCGGTGCGGAATGCGCGGGCAGGGCAGGGCCAGGGGCCGCATCCGACTTCGCGGCAGCATTGGCACGCGAAATATCGTCGCTGAGCGGCGCGCGCGGATCAGGTGCGAGTGCCTTGGAGCCCGGCGCGGGCAGCGTCCCGTCGAGACTGGCCAGCCGTACGAACTGGGCCGGCGCCATCGGGTGGAGATCGGGCAGCAGACGCGTGGACAGCGCGCTCAGGCGATCCGGCTGGTTGAGAAGCGCCCATTCGGTCCGCAGCATGGCGGATTGCTGGCGGACACGTTCGCTGTCCTGCACGATCTTCGTGATCTGCTGATCCAGCACCGTCGTCTCGTGCTTCTTCGTGTATAGGAAGAGGCCGGAGCCACCGGCGAGAAGCGCGCAGAAAATCGTGAACGGCCGGATCATCGGGTCGGTCCTGAAGGGCTGGGGGCGAGGCGGGCAAGCGCGCGCAGGCGGGCACTGCGCGCACGGGGATTGATGTCTGTCTCGTCGCTGGCGGCGCGCAGGGGGCGCGGCGTCAGCAATGAAAAGGGCGGCGTGTCCTGCTGCGTCACGGACAGCGGCTCGTGGCGTGACGGACGTGCCGCGCGGCCGGTGAGATTGGCCATGGCGCGCTTGACCAGCCGGTCTTCGAGCGAGTGGAACGAAACGATCACGAGACGACCGCCGGGCGCAAGCATGGCCGGCGCCGCTTCGAGCATGCGCTCGATTTCTCCAAGCTCGTCATTGACCGCAATGCGCAGCCCCTGAAAGGCCCGCGTTGCGGGATCGATCCCCGAACGGTCCTTCGGGACGACGCGCCGGATGACTTCGGCGAGTTGCCCGGTGGTGCGGATCTGCGCTTCCGCCCGTGCAACCACGATCGCGCGCGCAATGCGCCGGGCAAGACGATCTTCACCGTAATGGAAGATGATGTCGGCCAGTTCGCCTTCGGGGGCGGTATTGACCAGATGCTCCGCCGACGTGCCGCTCTGCCCCATGCGCATGTCCAGAGGACCATCGTTGCGGAACGAAAATCCGCGTTCCGACTGGTCGAGCTGAAACGACGATACGCCGAGGTCCAGCACAATTCCGTCGAATGGCGGCGCATCTTTCGCAAGCTGCGCCATGTCGCCGAAGGTGCCGTGAAGCATATGCAGGCGCTGCGACCCAATCTCGCCGGACAGGGCTTCTCCACGCGCGATCGCATCGGAATCGCGATCGATGGCCCAGAGCGTCGTGTTCGGCACGGCAAGCAGCGCTCGCGCGTAGCCGCCGCCGCCGAAGGTGCCATCGAGCAGGGTCGCGCCTTCGTGCACGTCCAGCGTCTCGAGAACCTCGCGCAGCATGACCGGAGCGTGGCCGCCGGCCGCAATCGTTGCCTGCGCCGAAAAGGCCATGGCGGATGCGGGCTTGTCGGAAACGCTGCCGTGATTGTCGTCGTGCTGGCGCAGGCTCGCAATCGTCGTGAATTGGATGGCCATCATGATGCCGCACCCGTGGGCTGGGGACGGCTCGTCATGGCGCGCGACCGCGACCGAGCGTCCTCACGGCGCCTGGCCGCGGCTTCGGGTTCCCAGATCTGGAATGTGCGGCCCAGCCCCATGAAGGCCACCTCGTCGCGAAGTCCCGCATGCGCGCGGAGCGAATCGGGCACGATGATACGGCCTTCCTTGTCGCTGTCGATCGGATAGGCATCGGCATAAAGCGATGCCGCGAGGTCGTCATGCGCATCGGAAAAAACGTCGATCTCGCCGAGCGGCTGCGCGAGCGAGGCGAATGCGGCCTGGGGCCATGCCTCGATGCAGGGATGCAGGTGTGACGGACGGAGAATGACCAGCGAAGCGCCCGGCTCGGCCTGTGCGCGCAACGCATTGCGGAAAGCGGCCGGGATCGACACGCGGCCCTTGGCGTCAAAACGGTTCTGATGCGTGCCGAGAAACACACTCACGCCGTCTGATGCCTCCCTGCCTGCCAGTTCACTGTCGAGTTCTTGTCTGGGTAAGCATGGGATATCATGGGATTTCATGGGCCGTCAAACAAAAGACAGCCAAATCTGGCGGATTTCCGGGAAATTTTGCACGCGAATGAAGTCTTCGCCATCGTTTAGACAAAATTAGTAATCGTGATGCCAGACTGTTGTTGATCTACATCAAGTTTACGTTTTGTTCCTGCCCGTCGAAACGCATTCATTACTTGCGCGACGGTTAAGAAATGATGAAGGAGCCCGATTCGCGAGGTGATGGGACTGGTGCCAGACGGTCTGTAAGCCGGGTTCTGTCCACCAGCGCACGAAGCGGCGGTGTGACGATCATTCCTCTGGGACGCATCTTGCGATGCGCCTCGCGCGACCAACCCGAGCGACGAGGCGGGAGAACCTCCGGTCGTGCATCCCGATGGGATACCGACCTGCCGCTCCTATTCGGTCTTGCTCCCGGTGGGGTTTACCATGCCGCCCCTGTCGCCAGGCGCGCGGTGCGCTCTTACCGCCCCGTTTCGACCTTGCCCGCAACCAAGTCGCTCGCGCGACCAGTCCGGCGGGTGGTTTGTTTTCTGTGGCACTGTCCCTAGGGTCGCCCCCGCCGGCCGTTAGCCGGCACCGTTCTCCCGTGGAGCCCGGACTTTCCTCGACCGATGCAGCAAAACCGCACCCGCCGCGATCGTCCAACCGTCTGGCGGGGCGGAACCTGAACCAGGGTTGTCATTTCGTCAATGGGCGACAGCATCTTGTCAGGCGCGCCGGTCGCGTGCGTGATCGCACCATGACCGCCTTGCCCGAACGTCCTTCGCTACTGACGCGTCTTTTTCTTCACTCTCTCCGTCGTGCCGAGAAGCGGGTGCAAAAGGGACGATCGCCTCATGAGATCCCGTTGCCTCTTCCCGGGCATGCGCCTGCGCCTCATCCCCGGACCCTTGCGCGGTTGCGCAAGATCGCGGGTCGGCCCAGCTTCCCGACGATCCTGTCGAGCCTCCAGATCAGGACCTGGCGCCCGATCCTGGTGCCGGGCGGGGAGGGACGGCGCCCGGCGCGTCTCTACCGCCCGCGCGGGACGGTGCATGGCGCGATCCTGTTCCTGCATGGCGGCGGCTTCGTGCATTGCGACCTTGTGTCGCACCATGGGATCTGCTGCCGCCTGGCGCGTCAGTCAGGTGCCATGGTCCTGTCGCTCGATTATCGTCTGGCGCCGGAACACAAATTTCCGGCGGCCGTGGACGATGCCTGGGCCGCGCTGCAATGGCTTGCGCAACAGATGGAAGGTCGCGGGCCTGTCGCCGTTGCGGGTGACAGCGCGGGCGGCAATCTTGCGGCCGTTATCGCCCTGAAGGCGCGCGATGCGGGCGGGCCGAAAATTGCGGCGCAACTGCTGATCTATCCCGTCATCTGCGGTGCGGATGCGCCCGACACGCGCACTCGGTATGCACGCGGCTATTTCCTGACGGAAAGCGGAATTGCCTGGTACGGCGCGCAATATCTCAGCCATGAGGCGGAGCTGCGCGACCCGCGTTTCGCACCCGTTCTGGCCTCGTCATTCGCGGGATTGCCGCCTGCTGCGATCATTACCGGAGGGTTCGACCCGTTGCGCGGGGACGGGGAGCGCTATCGCGATCTGCTGCAGGCTGCCGGCGTGCCGGTTTTCTATCGCTGCTACGGGCGCATGATCCACGGCTTCCTGAACTTCTATGCGCTTCTGGCAGACGGACGTTCGGCGATCCGTGTCGGCGCACACTTTCTGCGCCGACACCTGCGCGCGCCGATTACTTCGTCGGAATCATCCTGAACTGACCCGGCGTTCCGGCGTCCGTCTCGATCGTGCGGTCGGCGCGGTCGATGCGCAGGGTAAACAGCTTGTCCGGCAGGCCGGTCTTCTTGCCGGGGCAGGCAGCTTCATGACGTGCCAGGACGTCGATGTGCGATGCGTTCGGCGGGTCGTCGCCGTTGACCAGGAACACGAGGCATTTGCCCGGCTCGTCGGTCAGCCCGTCATGGGTCACCAGCACGCGCAGATGTTCGACCAGCGCCGTGTTGTCGAACCAGCTGAGGTCGGTGAACGTCATCTTGTCGGCCGCGAAGTCGAGCAGGCCGGTGCGCGACATCACCACCATCAGCAGCGCGAGCGGCACGACCATAATGAGGCGGCGCATGATGTGCTGCTTGAGCGACCGCGGCGATTTTCCGCCGCGTCCGATGCGCAGCTTGGGCTTGGAAGCGGCGTCGGACGGCGCGTTGGGTGGTGCGGGCAAGTTGGTCAGACCCTCGTCGAATGGGCCGCCAAGGCGACCGGGTGGCCCGGCATATCAAAACCGCGCCACCCCGCGAAGGATTTTCAGGTGTCCCGATCTTAAAGGCTTGTTCAGACACCGAGGCGAAAGCCCCGATGTCTGCCCGCCGGAACGAGACCGGGGATCAGGCCATGTCCTCGTGCCAGGCATGGCCGTCGCGGGCAAGAAGCGCCTTCGCGGCCTCCGGACCCCAGGATCCGGCCTTGTAGGTCTCGACCGGTGCCTTGTTGGCCTTCCAGGATTCCAGGACCGGTTCGACCCAGGACCATGCCGCCTCGACCTCGTCACGGCGGATGAACAGGACGGGATAGCCACGCACGGCGTCGAGAAGGAGGCGCTCGTAGGCGTCGGGGTAACGGACCTTGAAGGTCGGCCCGAACGAGACGTCCAGCGTTGCTTCGCGCAGCGCCATGTCGTCGCGTGACGGATCCTTTGCCTCGATCGACAGCGACACGCCTTCATCCGGCTGGATGCGGATGACGAGCACCTGCGGGCGATCGCCCTCCGGAAACAGGCCATGGTCCGTCTTCTTGAACGCGATCACGACTTCGCTGACCTTGCGGGTCAGGCGCTTGGCGCTGCGGATGTAGAAGGGCACGCCGGCCCAGCGCGGGGTCGCGATCTCGGCGCGGACTGCAGCAAAGGTCTCGGTGCCGCTCTCATGGCCAAGTTCGGTCAGGTAGCCCGGAACCTCCTTGCCGCCGCTTTCGCCCGCAACGTACTGCGCGCGGACCGCGTGATCCTTGACCATCTCGGCCGTGAGCGGCTTGAGGGCCTGCAGAACCTTCACCTTGGCGTCGCGCACCGCGTCGGCATCGAGCGAAGCAGGCTTCTCCATCGCAACGACGCTGAGCACCTGAAGCAGGTGGTTCTGGATCATGTCGCGCAGGGCGCCCGAACCGTCGTAATAGCCCGCGCGTCCCTCGACGCCGACCGTCTCGGCCGCCGTGATCTGGACATAGTCGATGTATTCAGCCGACCACACGGCGTTCAGCACGGGGTTGGCGAAGCGCAGGGCGATGATGTCCTGCACCGTTTCCTTGCCCAGGTAATGGTCGATGCGGAAGATCTGGCCTTCCTGGAAATAACGGCCGACGCCGTCGTTGATCTCGCGCGCGCTCTCCTGATCGATGCCGATCGGCTTTTCAAGGACGACGCGGGTCTTCGGCGTGATGAGTTCCTGGGCGTGCAGGTTCTCGGCGACCGCGCGATAGAGATTAGGTGCGGTGGAGAAATAGAACACCCGCGCCTTGCCTTCGCCCCCGGCAAGGGAGGCCTTGAGGTCGGCCCATTTGCCTTCAGGGTCGGCGCCGTTCAGGCTGACGTAGTAGAGCATGTTCAGGAAGGCTTCGACGCGCGCCTCGTCGAGATCGGCCTTCGCAACGAACTTGTCCAGCGCCTCGCGTGCGCGGCCCTGATACTCTGTGCGGGAGAGAGGAGAGCGCGCGGTTCCGATGATGCGCGCGCTGTCCGGCACCTGTCCTGCCAGCATCCGGTAATAAAAGGCCGGCAGCAGCTTGCGCATGGTCAGGTCGCCGGTGGCACCGAAAATGACGTAGTCGAATGGCTCGACTGCATTGATCGCCTTGGACGTATCCATCAGATCGAAACTCCCGCGACGGTCGCCGTACCCTCCGGCACGCGCCAGGGGCGTTGCAGGATGGCCGGCACCTGTCCGATAGGGTTGAAATTGTGTCGCGCAGGTGAAGCGCGCGGCATTGGAAAAAGAGCGCGGGCCGCAGAAGCAGCCGGGCGAGGCGCCATATCCGGACGATCGGATTTGTTCGTGACAGGGCAGGGGCCTGTCAAGGTCGGCCTCGGTCTTTCGCGCATTGACCGCGAACATGTGAGCGCGATAAGCCGCGCGTCTCGATGGTCCGCATCGTGAACAGCGTCGGACCATCCATCTCACCACGAAGCGAGGACAGGCCGTCATGGACAGCGACAACAGCCCCGAGTCCGGTCACGAGACCGGTGGCATTGCGGCCGACCGCCTGCGGTCGATCATCGAGCGCGTCGAGCGTCTGGAGGAAGAGCGCAAGGCGCTCGGGGGCGATATCAAGGACATCTTTGCCGAGGCCAAATCGGCGGGTTTCGATGTCAAGGTGATCCGCCAGATCATCCGCCTGCGCCGGCAGGAGCCTGCGGAAGTGCAGGAACAGGAAACCCTGCTCGACATTTATCGCAGGGCCCTTGGCATGTGAGGTCCTCCGGGGCGCGCGCCGATGCCGCTTGGCGTGGGCCCTGGAATTGACGACACTGGTAGACATGATGACCACGATCGCATGGTTTCCCTGGTGGGCGCAGCTTCTGGCAGGCGTGATCCTGCTGGGGCTCGGCGTGGCCTATCTGCTGATGCCTTTCTCCGTCTTCGGCGTGAAGCCGCGTCTGGAGGAGATCGAGCTGCAGCTGGGTGAGATCCGCGCGGAATTGCGCGTGATCGCCATGCGGCTGTCGGGCGACGATGTGCCGCGCCCGGCGCGTCCGACGGAGTTCGCGCCACCACCGCAGCCGGCTTCCGCGTCGCCCGCTTCCGTGGCGCCGGCGCAGGGACCTGCTCCGATGGGGCCGCCCCGGCCGCATGTCGAGCCTGCGGCCGAGCCGTTGCGGGCTGATCCGCGTGTGGCGCGGGCCTCCGACGACTGGGCCGCACCGCATGACGCCGGTCCGCGGAGTGTGGCGCCCGTGCGTCTGAACGATCCGTGGGCACCGGCTGCGCGCGCCGAGCCCGAACGGCCGCGCACGGCACCGCCATCGGAGCGCGATCCCTATGATCGGCCCCAGACCGGCCGCTCAGGCTCATTCCTTGCGAGCGAAAGCGAGGCGGGGCCGCGCCTGTCGCCAACCGTTGCCGCTGATCGTCCTTATGACGACATGCCTCCGGAAGGCATCGCCAGGGCCCTGCGTCCCACCCATTTCGAGCCTCCGCCGCAGGATATGCGTCGGCCGCCCGTTCACCCGGTGGCACAGCAGGCGCCACAGACGCCACCTGCACCGGATCAGGGTGAGACTGATACAGGTTACTATGCCCCGCCAGCCGCTCCGGCGGGAGAGGCGCCCTGGCGTCGTCGCGAGGAGCTTTCGCCGCGCGCGGCCGACGAGCGCCCGGCGCGGGATGAGGACGATACCTGGCGCCGCCCGCGCTCGGAGCCGACGCTCCGGTGGCCGCCGAAGACCTGACCCGGGCGTCGTCGCGCTGTTACGCTGTATGCAGGACCAGATCGTCCCGGTGGATAAGCGCGTCGCCGCCGGCAAAACCCAGGATGGTCGCGATCTCGTCTGAATGCAGACCGAGAATGCGCTCCGCATCCTGGGCGCCATATTCGCTCAGACCTCGCGCGATTTCCTCGTTGTCCGGACCGCGGACACTGACGAGATCGCCCCGTTCGAAACGTCCCTCCACGCTGACGACGCCTGCAGGCAGCAGGGAACCGCCACGACGCAGTGCCGTGACTGCGCCTGCGTCGATCCAGACCGTTCCACGGACCGAGACATGGGCCCCGATCCAGCGCTTGCGCGCTGACCCCGTGTCCGTCTGGGCCAGGAACCATGAGCACCGGCCGCCTTCGCTCAATGCGCGCAGGGGGTGGGGCGACAGTCCGGAGGCAATGGCCATGTGCGCACCCGACCGCGTCGCGATCTGGGCTGCGAGCAGTTTCGTGTGCATCCCGCCCGAGGAATAGCCGGCGGGCGGCGCGCCGCCCATGGCCATGATCCGGGCATCGACCGTATCGATCAGCGGCAGATGTGCGGCGTCAGGGTCGCGGCGTGGATCGGCGGTATAGAGGCCGTCGATGTCCGAGAGCAGGACGAGCTGGTCGGCGCCGATCATCTGCGCGACGCGGGCGGCCAGACGATCATTGTCGCCGAAGCGCATTTCCGTCGTGGCGATCGCGTCGTTCTCGTTGATGACCGGCACGCCACCAAGCGACAGTAACGTGTTCAGCGTCGCGCGTGCATTCAGATGGCGCCCGCGGTCTTCGGTATCTTCCGGGGTCAGCAGAAGCTGGCCGGCGATCAGTCCATGGGCCTGCAGGGCCGTGCTCCAGGCGCTGGCAAGGCGGATCTGCCCGATGCTGGCAGCGGCCTGTTTCTGATCGAGCCGCAGACGCGCGCCGACCAGTCCGAGCTGGCGACGCGCAAGTGCGATCGCGCCCGAGGACACAACCACGACAGCCGTCCCGCGACTGCGCAGGGCCGCGATATCGGCGCAGACGCTTGCCAGCCAGTCCTCCCGCAGCGTGGCGGTGTCGGGATCGACCAGCAGGGCACTGCCGATCTTCACGACGACGCGCTGTGCGTCGGAAAGAGAGGGCGCGCTCATGCGTCGTGTTGCAGGGCGGCACGCGCGGCGGCCGTTTCCGCGCGGTTTTCCGTCACGCGATCCTGCACCGCGCGCAGGAGTTCCGGCAGCCCTTCGCCGGCCACGGCGGAGATGGCAAAAACCGGGGCGCCGGATGCCTTGGCAAGCGCGCGCTTGCGGGCCGAGATCTGCGTGGGCGTGAGAGCGTCGATCTTGTTGAGGACGACGATCTCCGGCTTGGCGGCAAGCAGGGGATCATATGCCTCCAGCTCGCCACGGATCATGCGCCAGGTCTTGGTAACGCTATCCGTCGTGCCGTCGATCAGATGAATGAGCACGGCGCAGCGTTCGACATGGCCGAGGAACCGGTCGCCGAGGCCCGCACCCTCGCTCGCGCCCTCGATCAGGCCAGGGATGTCCGCGATCACGAATTCTTCCGTCATCGACAGGCGCACGACGCCAAGCTGCGGATGCAGGGTCGTGAACGGATAATCGGCGATCTTGGGTTTCGCGCGGGACACGACGGACAGCAGGGTCGACTTGCCGGCGTTCGGCATGCCGACTAGTCCCACATCGGCGATCAGCTTCAGGCGCAGCCAGATCCAGCGTTCCTCGCCGGGCCAACCTTTATCCGCACGTCGGGGTGCGCGGTTGGTGCTCGTCTTGTAGCTGGCATTGCCGAAACCGCCGTCGCCGCCGCGGCAGAGCAGGATCTCCTTGCCGACGACATCGAGGTCGGCCAGCATCGTTTCGCGGTCCTCGTCGAAGATCTGGGTGCCGACCGGCACGTCGATCAGCACGGTCTGCGCCGCAGCGCCGGTGCGGTCCGATCCGGCGCCGTTGCCGCCCTTGCGGGCGCGGAAATGCTGGGTGTACCGGAAATCGATGAGCGTATTGAGGTTGGCGACCGCGCGAAACACGACGTCCCCGCCGCGTCCGCCATTGCCGCCGTCCGGCCCTCCGAACTCGATGTATTTTTCGCGTCGGAACGCGACCACGCCATCGCCGCCATCGCCGGAGCGGACGTAGATCTTGGCTTGATCGAGGAACTTCATCGGTCGGGTTCCGTGTGAAAAGCGGTAGGAAAAAGGGCCGAAACGAAGAGGGGGCCGGCCCTGTCGGACCGGCCCCCTGTCTCGAGGCGTACCTTGAGGGCCGAGCCTTGAGTGGATTACTCGGCGGCCTGCGGCAGCTCGGCAACCGAGACGTGCACGCGGCCTTCCGAGCGGCGCTGGAACGTCACGTGGCCATCGACCAGCGCGAACAGCGTGTGGTCACGGCCGAGGCCGACATTCGCGCCCGGCTTCATCTTGGTGCCGCGCTGGCGGACGATGATGTTGCCCGCAATCACGCTCTCGCCGCCGAACTTCTTGACGCCGAGACGACGGCCGGCGCTGTCGCGTCCGTTGCGGCTCGAACCGCCTGCCTTTTTCTGTGCCATGGGATGTGTCTCCTAATGTCCGGGTCGGTTCAGGCGGCGTTGATCGCGTCGATGCGCAGCACGGTGACGGGCTGGCGATGGCCGTTCTTGCGACGGCTGTTCTGCCGGCGGCGCTTCTTGAAGATGATGACCTTGGCCAGACGGTCCTGGGCGATGACGGTTGCTGTCACCGTTGCGCCTTCGACCAGCGGCGCGCCGATCGACAGACCCGCGTCGTTGCCGAGGGCCAGAACTTCCGAGAAGGTCACGGTGCTGCCGGCTTCGGCTTCCAGCTTCTCGACCTTGAGCGTCGCATTCGGTGCGACGCGATACTGCTTTCCGCCCGTGCGGATGACTGCGAACATCGTTATGTCTCTTTCGTCCGATCTCGTGGCCCGCCGCGTGTTCCCGGTCAGACCCAGATGCTTTTTGTCATTGGCCATAGCCCACCGCACGCCGTTCGGGCGCACGTATGGTTACGGCAAGGCGCGCTTCCTAGCGGACGGGCAGCGCCTGCGTCAATCTTTATCCCCTCGCAGGGTGCTGATTGTCGCGAAGGTGGCTTGCGCGGTTTCAAACAGCTCCGTATAAGGCCGCCCAACGACCAGGCCACATCAACGGAGAGGTGCCAGAGTGGTCGATCGGGACGGTCTCGAAAACCGTTGTACGTGCAAGCGTACCGTGGGTTCGAATCCCACCCTCTCCGCCATGTATCGCGATGCGTTTCCTGTCCGAAACGTGTCTCTGCACTGGCCTGCAGTCGCCCCAATCTTGAAAAATTGCTGTATTTCCGCTATATAGCGCACCGATCCACTCGGGTTGTCGAATGGTCGATCGGGATATGGCGTGTTGGTGGACTACAGGCAGGTAGCAGCGCGGGCAGAGAAGATCATCGCGGATCAGGGCATTCTTCGCCCTCCTGTCGATCCCGAACAGATTGCAGCGCAGGTCGGGCTCGAAGTCGTCTATGCCGAGTTTCCGGACGAGCTTCGGGAAATCGTGTCCGGATATATCGAGCCGGAGCACAAGCGCATCGTGGTCAATCGCGATACCTCCGGCGCGCGGCAGATCTTCACGATCGCGCACGAGCTTGGCCATTACATCCTGCACCGGGCCTATACCGAATCGCCCGACTACCGGATCATGCTGCGCCGCAACACCTACGCGGACGAGAAGCCGGAAGAGGAACGCGAGGCGGATGCCTTCGCGGCCCATCTTCTCGTGCCCGATGCCATGCTGAAGCGGTATCGGGACATTGCCACCGTCCGTGAACTGGCGCGCGCATTCGGTGTGTCGGAAGACGTCATCCGCAATCGTCTCAACCATTGAGGGACGAGCACGATCGCCCGCGAGGGGAGAACGTGTTCAGCGGGCAGCGGGATGACGCTCGTTCATTCCCGTCCCGTGATGCCGTCCGTGCCACGCCGATCAGCCTGTCGAGCGAAAGTGCCACCAAACAGCGACAGCTTGACCGATCCGAGCAGGAAATCGTCGAGCTCGACGGGCGTCAGCGCTTCTTCAGCCTGCGTGATACTTGGTCACGCTGGATCATCGTCTGGATCAGCACATCGATCCTGACGAACGTGGCGCTCACGTTCATGGTTGGCTTCGGCATTCTGGATTTTCAGAAATACGGCTGGTTCATCAATGCCGTGACGGTCGAGAGCTTTATCCAGGTCGTGGGCCTGGGCTACGTCGCCGTGCGGTTCCTTTTCTCTCGTGGCTGATCAGCCACAAGCTCTGAGCCGTCATTGAAGTTTCACGGACGCGTGAGCGTGCCCTGATTAAGTTCCGCCGTCGCAAGAAGACGGTGGGATCACGCGCAGATGTTGAAACTTACTCGTGGCGTCATGGCTTTGGCCGTCCTTTCGGGCTCGACGGCGCTGGCCGCACCCGATGCAGGCCAGCCTGAGCGAAAAGGAGCGGCCGGGCATCCGGCAGCGCACAAGGCACGCAGCGGTGCGAGCCAGAAGCAGGCAACACCTCAACAGGAACAGATCGTTGCGACAGCACGGCGATCACGGTCCGAGCAGAGCGTCGGCCGCGTGGAGATGCAGCGGCTGCTGCCGGGGATCAACCCGGTCAAGGCGCTCGAGATCCTGCCGGGCGTGATCTACAACGACGCTGATCCATGGGGAAACAACGAGCAGAACGCCTCGCTGTTCATCCATGGCTTCAACCAGAACCAGCTCGGCTACACGCTCGACGGCGTGCCGCTCGGCGATCAGTCCTATGGCAATTACAACGGGCTGTCGCCGCAACGCGCCGGAATTTCCGAGAACATGGCAGCTGCTTCGGTTGCGACAGGCGCAGGTGCGCTCGGCACGGCGTCCACCTCCAATCTCGGCGGCACGCTGCAGTTCCTGACGCAGGACCCGCTGCATCATGCGGGTGGGCAGCTCAACCAGACCTTCGGCAGTTTCTCGACGTTCCGCACATTCGCCCGGGTGGACACGGGCGATTTCGGCAACGGGAATTCGGCCTACATTTCCTGGGCACGACAGGATGCACGCGCATGGGACTTTGCCGGGCATCAGGGCGGCAACCAGGTCAACCTGAAGTTCCTGCATCAGGGCGAGCGCGACAAGCTCACGTATTTCTTCGACTGGTCCGACAAGGTCGAGCCGAATGAGGATTCCATCACGCTGCCGAGCGGCTACGGGCTCTACAAGCGGCCGTTCACCTATCCGAACTTCGCCTATGCAGAGTCATACATCAACTCGGCGGCCTACAAGGCTGCAGGCCTCAACTATCGTAACTACTACTCCGACGCGCAGCGCGAGGATTTCCTGACCTACCTCGCGTGGTCGCACGATTTTTCCGATGCCCTACACTGGAACACACAGTTCTACTATCACCACGATCTGGGTGAGGGCGTCGTTGCGGGTCCGATCACGGCAGCCGGCCTGCCTGCGCTGTTCTCGGCCTATTATCCGGGACAGGACCTCAACACGGTGTTCGGTGGATCGCAGTATGCGACGCGCACCACCGAATACTGGGACAATCGCGGCGGCGTGCAGACCGCGCTGACCTATCACCTCGGCAACCATACGATGGAAGTCGGCGGCTGGTATGAGCGCAACAACAACACCCAGGCGCGCCGCTGGTATGCGCTCGATGCCTCGGATCCCACATCGCCGTATGATCGTCAGCAGAACGCGCTGGTCGATCAGTACACCAACAATTTCTACACCAACACCTTCGTCACGCATCTGCAGGACAGCTGGCAGATCTCGAAAGCCTTCACGCTGAACGCCGGGTTCAAATCCGAGCTTGTCTATACGAACGGCACGCTCCCCGTCGCCGCGATCCCGGGTTCGCTGTCACCGGCGAACGCCGTGACCGTGCCGGGCGGGACGATCGCCGCAGTGAAGCCGTTCCTGCCGGCATTCGGCGCGGTCTGGAACTTCACGAAACACGAACAGTGGTTCGCGAACATCCAGGAGAACATGCGCAGCTTCCAGGCGGCGGGCTACGGCAATGCAACGCCATGGGGTGTGACCAGTCAGGTCGCCTTCAACAATTTCAAGAACAACGGCGAGCCCGAAACGGCCTGGGCTTACGAGACGGGCTTCCGGACACACGGCCGCCGGCTCGACCTCGGACCGCTGACCGGGATCGACGGACAGCTCGAGTACTATCACGTCCATTACTCGAACCGGCTGATCGCAGTATCCACGACGCAGGTCCTGTCATCCATCATCGGGTCCGCGACGATCCTGACGAACGTGGGATCAGTCGATACCGATGGGATGGACTTCTCGTTCACGGCCCAGTTCGGCCCGCATTTCTCGTTCTACAACGCGCTGAGCTACAACAAGTCGGTCTACAACGATAATTATGTGACCGGTAGCACGGTGGTCCATACCGCCGGCAGGAATGTCGCGGGCAATCCCGCCTGGGCCGAGAAGTTCGTCGCGACAACCACCTGGGGCCCGTTCTACGGGCAGTTCACCGGCGATGTGATCGGCAAGCGCTACGCGACATATACGAACGATCTCTGGGCCTCGCCCTACGCGCTGTTCGGCGTCAATGCGGGATATACGATCCGGGGCATTCCGCATGTCGCGGCACTAAAGGTGCAGGGCAACATCACCAACCTGACGAACGATCGCGGCTGGTCGACGATCAGCACGACGCAGGCTTCCGGACAGTTCACCGCCTATCCGATCATGCCCCGCATGTATTTCCTGACATTGAGTGCATCCTTCTGAACCGCAGGGCCGAAACCGATCCATGTTGAACAGACGCTCCATACTTCTCGCAGCAGGTAGCCTGACCGTAACCGGCTCGTTCGCCGGTCGGGGGGTGCGCGCGGCGCCCATGCTGAGCCCGCGCCCGCTTGTGATCGGCCACCGGGGAGCGTCCGCGCTTCGCCCCGAGCACACGCTGGGCTCATACGCCAAGGCAATCCAGGACGGCGCCGATTACGTCGAGCCCGACCTGGTGCCGACCAAGGACGGCGTGCTCGTCTGTCGGCACGAGAGCAATATCGCGGCCACGACGGATGTCTCGGATCGTCCGGACTTCGCCGCCCGCCGTCGCACAATGACGATCGACGGCAAGGCCGAGACCGGCTGGTTCACTACGGACTTCACGCTCGCCGAACTCAAGACCCTGCGGGCGCGCGAACGTCTGCCACAGATTCGGTCGCACAACACCCGTTACGACGACCGCTTCGATGTGCCGACCTTCGTCGAGATGATCGATTTCGTGGCGGCGGAATCCGCAGCACGCGGGCGGGTGATCGGCATCATCCCCGAGATCAAGAACTCGACCCACTTCCATGGGCTCGGGTTCGACCCCGAGAAGACGTTCCTCGAGACCATCGCGGCGCACGACTACACCCGGCAGGCGCCGCTCGAGGTCCAGTCCTTCGAGACCGCCAACATCAAGCGGATCGGCGGAGAGGTGAAGCGGATCAATCCGCAGGCCCGGATCATGCTTCTGATGGGCGAACGCAGTCAGATTCCGCCTGATATCGCGGCGGCTGCGGGCCACACGACCTTCGGCGATCTCATGACACCACGTGGGCTGACAGCGGTGCGGGCGTACGCTGACGTGATCGGTCCGTCCAACACGGATCTGATCCCGCGCGATGCAAATGGGGCGTGGGGTGCGCCAAGCACGCTGGTAGCCGACGCGCATCGCGCCGGCCTGCTGGTTCATTCCTATACGGCGCGTCCGGAAAACACGTTTCTTCCGGCTCAGCTGCGCGACCATTCGGGCATGAACGCGCGCAACATCGCAGGCTCGATTGCGGAGATCCGCGCCTATCTCGATCTCGGGCTCGACGGGTTCTTCACCGACGATCCCGCGATCGGACGTCTGGCCGTGGACGGGCCGGGCGAGTAGCGCGCCTTACTTGGCGAACATGTGGGTGGCGTGCGTCACGGCACCACCGGCACGGATCGCGGCCGAGACCAGGGCTGCTTCGGCGAGTTGAGCGTCTGTGGCGCCCGCATCGCGCGCCGCGCTGGTGTGCAGGGCGATGCAGTAGGGGCACTGGGTAGCCATTGCGACGCCCAGGGCGATCAGTTCCTTGGTCAGTTTGGGAAGGGCGCCCTCGGCGAAGGCGGCATTGTTGAATGCCCAGAACGCCTTCATCGCCTCCGGTGCGCCTTCATCGAGCGCCTTGAGCTGACCGAGGTTCTTCATATCGTACATGGATGCGGTCCTTGTGTCTTGCCTCCCTGACTCTGAAGGCGAGGCAGGGCACAGGGAAAGTCACATTCCGGAGCGCATTCCGGTCTCGCGCGAGAAGACACGGTCTCCCGCGACGTATGTCGCAGCGACGCTGCGTTCATCGCCCAGCAGAAGCAGGCTGAAGAGCACGTCGTCGATGTTCTCCGCCTGCGCGGTTCTCAGGCGCTGGACCGGCGTCGCATGCGGATCGAAGACCACGAGATCGGCTTCCATGCCGGCCGCGATTCGCCCGATGTGCCGCTCGAGACCAAGCGCCTCGGCAGCCCCCGCTGTCGCCAGCCATAGCGCCTGCACCGGGTGCAGGCTGTGCCCGAGGATCTGGGCGACCTTGTAGCCGTCGGCTGCGACCTTCAGCATCGACAGCGTATTGCCGCCCGCGACATCGCTGCCCAGCCCGACCTTGACCGGCCGATCCCGACGGAGAGCGTCGAACAGCGGAAAATGCCCGCTTCCAAGGAACAGATTGGAGGCAGGGCAATGGGCGACGGCACACCCTGCATGGTGGCAGCGGTCGAAATCGCCCTCGGTCGCATGGACCGCATGGCCGAAAATGCTACGCGGCCGGACGAGGCCTGCGTGATCATAGACATCGAGATAGGACGCACGCTGCGGGAACAGCGTCTTGACCCATGCTTCTTCGGCCTTGTTTTCGAGAAGATGGGTTTGCAGAAACAGCGTCTCGTCCCGTGCCAGCAGCGCACCCGCCGCCTCGAGCTGCGCTTCGGTGCTGGTCGGCGCAAAGCGCGGCGTGACGGCGTAGAGCTGGCGGCCATTGCCGTGCCATCGCGCGATCAGGGCCGCGCTGTCGTCATGGCCGGTCGTGACATCGTCCCGGAGCCATTCGGGGGCATTGCGGTCCATCAGGACCTTGCCCGCGATCATGCGCGTGTTGCGACGAGCCGATTCCGTGAAGAACGCATCGACCGACTGTGGATGGACGGTGCAATAAACGGCGGCGGTCGTGGTGCCTGAACTCAGGAGCGAATCCAGGAATGTTCCGGCAAGCCGCGCGGCGTAGGCCGGATCCTCGAGACGCCGTTCTGCCGGGAAAACGTAGCGCTCGAGCCAGGCCAGCAACTGCTCGCCGTAGGATGCGATGATCGGCAGTTGCGGGTAATGCACATGCGTATCGATCAGCGCGGCGCTGATCAGCTTGTCCGGATAGTGGGCAACCCGTGTCCCAGGGGCCAGGGCGTCCCTGGTCGAATCGAATGCGCCGAACGCGGTGATACGGCCGTTGTCGATGACGATCAGCGCGTCGGATTCATAGACGAGGGCCTCGTCCGGGGGGATTTCGAACGGGTTGGCGGCAAACGTTACGGCCGGGCCCCGGAGTGCGCATTGCGTCATGGTCAGGCCGTTATCGTCCGGGGATTGCCCCGGAATGGATGTTTTTCGTCGAGGAAGGCGCTGTTGGCCTGCAGCGCGTGCGCGATCACGACGACGTAGGTCAGCGCCCGTGTCAGCTCCAGCCGCACGATATGATCAGGCTCGGCCGCTTCAAGAGCCCGCAGGCGCGAAAGCGTCCGCTGGGCCGAAACTGCGGCACTCACATGCCGGCCGGTCGAGCGCTCCATGCGGATCAGCAGCAGATCGACCGCCCGTCGCGCCGAAGCCGGGAGATGATCGCGGCCCATCACGGTGCGCAGCCGGATCACGTTGAGACCGATCGTCAGGACCGCCAGCGTGCCTTCCAGATAGTCCTCGATCAGGCGCGTGGGCTTCGGTCCCGCATGACGGATCAGTCGCGCGAAGCGGTCGATGTTGCGTCCGATCCAGGAGGACGTCCGTGGCGGGATCCGCATGTGGCAGAGCGCGCGAAGCTCCGACAGCATCTGCCGTCGCAGGCGGAGCCGCTCGGCATTGGGATCGAACGGCAGGACAAGCCGGAAGACGAGTGTCGCGACCACATTGGCGAACACGACCGACATGGCGCCGTTCATGAATGCGATCTCGTTGATGCGATGGTGGTTCTCGATCGCCAGCATGTCCGGCATCAGCAGGCCGAAGGCTGCTGCGGCTCCTGCAGTGGACGGGTTGAATTTTGCAAGGCCGCAGAAGAACAGGGCGATGCCGACCGTGGGGATCAGACTTTCGAAGTAGCTGAAGCTCGGTGTGATCCACAGGGCCAGCACGCCCGCAATGATCGCGGCCCAGATGGCGCCTCTCAGGAATACGACCGTGCCCAGAACGGGGTTTTCGCGCGTGGCGAACAGGCCGCACACGAGCGAGGTGATCGCAATGAACCCGAGCCCGTTGGGCCAGGCGGTCACCTCGTAGAACAGCGCGGTGATCAGGACGGCGGCAAAGGCGCGAATGCCATTGTCGA
The DNA here is from genome assembly GCF_000963885.1 of Tanticharoenia sakaeratensis NBRC 103193. Taxonomy (GTDB): domain Bacteria; phylum Pseudomonadota; class Alphaproteobacteria; order Acetobacterales; family Acetobacteraceae; genus Tanticharoenia; species Tanticharoenia sakaeratensis. The sequence goes on along the minus strand of NZ_BALE01000038.1, from coordinate 98,794 downwards.
TGGCCGCGCGCGGATCGCGATGGGATTGCAGGCGAAAGTGGAAGTGATCGCCGCTGATATGATGGGTGCTCGCCTCGTATTCCGTGACGGCCGTTTCCATGTCGAGCAGGATTTCTCCCAGCGCCACGTGTACCGCGCGCTCGTCGATCGCCGACGGCGCACGATCATCTGGAAGCGGCGTCAGGCCGTCATCGTCCAGCCAGACGGTGCGCAGGCGGCATTCGTCGCGCAGTGCATGGAGCGAGGCGAGGAGTCCCGGCACTTCCTCGGTGCGGCGCAGACGCGCGGGCAGGGAACGAAGCAGCGTGGCCGCATGGCTTGCGGTGGTCTGGAACACGCCGCTGCTGACGTCGAGCGTTGCGATGCGGGTCGCCATGCCGAACCCGCGCGACAGCAGGATGGATACGGCCGCCAGGGCAGCGCGGGCGTGGTCGCCCTCGTGCCCATGCGGACCCATTTCGACTTCGGAAAACTCGATCTCGCTGTTGATCGTGAGGATGGTGCCGAACAGGCTGCGCGCCTCGCGCCAGGCGCCGTCGGTCTGGGTCAGGATGTCGGCCAGGGCATTGCTGACGAGACTCAGCGCCGACAGCAGCTTGCGACGCACCTCGCGCCGCGCCTCGCGCTCCTGTCCCTGGGCGAAGATCATCCCCATCAGAGCCTCGCAGACGACGCCGAGGATAATGTAGGTCGTGCGCGAGACGGCGATAAAGAACACGTTGTCCGGGTTGGACGCCGCGTCCATTGCAATGATCGCGCAGGTATACCCCGCGAGCACCAGCGCGTAGGACCGGAAATTGCTGACGAAGGTCGCAAAGCCCGAGCAGATGCCAACCCAGAGCGCCACAGTCGGGAAGAAGAGCCAAGGCGCCTGGGGGAAGGCCGCAACGATTCCAACGGCGCCGAATGCGCCCAGAAACGTGCCGACGATACGCCAGCGTGCCTTGGAGAGGCTTTCGCCGCGCGTGTTCTGCGCAACGGCCCAGACCGTCATCACCGCCCAGACGGGCGAGTCGAGTTCCATCCAGAGCGCGATGCCCAGGGCCAGGAACGACGCCGCCGTGTTGCGCAGTGCGAACCCGAATGCCTGAGGCGACGGCGCGTAGAGCCAACGGAACCCGCCAGACTTTCGTTTCGGCCATGCGCTGGCGAGCCCGGAGGCCCAGCCGCGCATCGAACTCAGCGGGCGTGCCCCCAACGTCTCTTCGCGCTCCCGAACAGGACCCGCGACATGCGATGCGCGGGCAATCGCGACATCATGTCAGCCTGTTGCAGTCTTGAAAAGGCGTGATGACTATTCTGCGATCCAGGAGGCGGCGAGTTTCAGGTCTTCGATGAAGCGCTCGGTTTCGCGCGCTTTCGCAGGCTCCGGAACGCGCAGCAGATAGGATGGGTGCGTCGTCACCAACCCGCGGCTGCCATCGTCCAGCATGATGGGCTGCGACCGCTCCCGCGAGATCGTCACGGGCCTGCCGAGCACGGCCTGTGCCGCGGATGCGCCAAGCATCACCAGAACCTTCGGCTGAACGAGGTGCCGTTCGGCCGCGAGCCATGGGGCGCAGGCGTCGATATGTTCGGCGCCGGGCTTCTCGTGAATCCGACGAGGTCCGCGCGGCACGAAGCGGAAGTGCTTCACCGCATTCGTGACATAGGCGTCCTCGCGGGCGATCCCCGCCGCATCCAGGCAGTGACCCAGAAGCTGGCCCGCGGGTCCGACGAAGGGTCGGCCGGCAAGATCCTCCTGATCGCCCGGCTGCTCGCCCACGAACATGAGGCGAGCGCCGGCCTTGCCCTCCCCGAAGACGGTGCGGTTGGCCGGCTTCCAGAGCGCGCACTCACGGCAATCCGGGGCGCGGGACCGCAGATCGGCAAGTGACGGTGCTTCGAGTACTGACGTGACATCGCAGTTGAGGTCGAGAACAGGGAGTTCAGTCCAGTATTCATTGTCCGGACCAGCTTTACAAAGTGCGTCAGCCCGATCCCAAAGCACCTGTGGATCCATCTCGTCGGATGCGTCTCCGGGGCCGAAGCGTAACACATGGCCGTCCCACACCATCGCAGCATCTGGCGAAAGCAGAGCCCAGGGGCCCGTCCGGCGCGCCATCATAAAGGGAGCCTGGGCACGAAGGACGGCAGGCGACGCATCGCTACGCCATCCTGCGGGGCTTTTACCTGGAGGCGGATCAAGCTTGTCCCGGGCGTCCAGAGCCGCTGCCCGAGCCGTTGCGGCAAGAGTTTCGAGCCCGTCATCTGTCATCGCCTCTGAATGCCGCTCCAGGGTCTTCAATATTTCGCGATGAAGGATTTGAAAGCGTTCGGGGTCGGGAGCATGTATTGCAGCCATCAACGTGTGCGCGACACGACGAGACAGTTTGAATGATGCTGGAGTATCTGGCAGTTCGCGCTCGGCTCTCGGGGCGTATAGATCCGCTGGCGGCATGACCTGCCACTGTACAGCGTCTGGCGGAATGCCGTCCGCGATCAGCCGGCGGACATGAGCCCGCCATCCCGCCAGATCGGCATCGTGAGCCAGCAGAATGCGGCATTTGTCCTGCGGATCGTCTGAAACCATGAGTAAACCGACGCCTTTTGTCATAACGGGCGCACGCGATACGCCTGCAGCCATAACATACTGTGACTGGCTAGAGTTTCTGACCAATCGGCGAGGTGAAATTCGTCAGTGCTCTTGCAAAGAGGCGCCGTAATGACAGGTCTAGAGCTATGTCGCTTAACGCGTTCGTAATGATCGGCTCGTGACCAGAGGATCGCGATATTTTAACGCGTTATCTTCAAATGCGGACTTTGTAGTGTCGGCACTCATATGTATCATGTAACATGATGTAGCGATGCTCATCACTTGAGCAGTTGCACGTAGCGTTCCCGCCGTTTGTGGCAACGTTCTCTTGGCAAACACTCAAATTTGGCACTAAGTGCAGCGATCACGATGGCGCGTTTACTTGGAATTGAATACCGGTTAAACAGACTGCCCCTCGTCGAGAAAATTGTTTCTGGAGATACTGTTGTGTCCAACCCTGATGCCAATCCTGTTCTTTTGGAGCTGACCGCGCAGATTGTGGCGGCGCATGTCGCACATAATCCGGTCGCGGGGGATGCGCTGCCGGGCCTCATCAAGCAAGTCTTCCAGGCACTCGAGGGAGCAGGGGCGGTGGAGCCGGAACCTGAGCGGCCGCAGCCTGCGGTTCCGATCAAGCGCTCCGTGTTTCCCGACTACATCGTCTGCCTCGAGGACGGTAAGAAGCTGAAAATGCTCAAGCGGCACCTGCAGAGTGCCTATGGCATGTCGCCTGAGCAGTATCGCGAGCGCTGGGGGCTGCCGTCCGATTATCCGCTCGTGGCACCGAACTATGCTGAGCGCCGAGCAACCTTGGCGCGTGAGATCGGGCTTGGCCGCAAGATCAATGCCAAGACCGAGCGTCCGGCGGTCGAAGAGGACAGCGAGGTCAAGCCGGCGCGCAAGCCGCGTGGGCGCCGTCCCGCGGTCTGAGGTCCGCTGGCGCTACTCTCGCCGGAACCGTCCGGCTGTTTCTGCCTGATGGTTCTTTAAAGCGGCTACGATGCGGTATCATAGGGTTATGACTATGGCACCGTATTGCGGAAAGGCGAGTGATGGAACCGAACGGAGATATGGTTGTCGAGCGCGTCGCTCGGGCCCGTCAGCTCGTTTACTGGCGGGCAGCAGCCATTGTCCTCTTCATGTTGGCCCTGTTCGGTCCGGTCGCCAGCCATCTCGCCCGGCATCCTGCGGTGCTCGGCGTACCCCACATCGCGAAGCTGCGTATTCATGGGGTCATTACAGACGACACCGCCGAAACGGTCGCGGCACTTGATCGTGCCGCCCACGATACCGCGACGCGAGGCCTGTTGCTCCGGATCGAAAGTCCTGGCGGTGCGGTGACGGGCGGCGAAGCCCTGCACGATGCCATCGTGCGGTTCGCCGCCAGGAAGCCCGTGGTCGTTTCCATGGGGGGGCTTGCGGCATCTGCCGGCTACATGATCGCCGTGCCGGCTGCGCGTATTTTCGCCATGCCGTCAACACTGACCGGCTCGATCGGCGTCATCATGGAATCGCCGGAGTTCTCCGGCCTTCTCGGCAAGCTCGGCGTCTCTGTCGACACGATCGTTTCCGGCCCGCTGAAGGGGCAACCGTCGCCGACGGCGCCACTTACGCCCGAAGGGCGCGAAATGCTGCAGGGCGTGGTCAACGATCTGTTCGGGCAGTTTGTCTCCATGGTGGCGCAAGGTCGGCATATGACGGCTGACCACGTGCGTTCTCTTGCAGACGGCCGTCCTTATACCGGCCAGCAGGCGCTGGCGCTCGGCCTCGTCGATCAGATCGGCACGGAGGCGGATGCAACGGCGTGGTTGCGCAAGCGCCTCGGTGCCAGCGACATGCACGCCATGCCGGTTTCGCCACTGCTGCGTCCGGACGGCCTGCGCCCGTGGTACAGGCGCCTCGCACCGCGGAATATTGTGACGGTATTGCCGGGTTCTCAAGCACTTGCGTCTGCTCGGGCGTGGCTCGGGCTTGACGGACCTGTTGCGATCTTGCAACCCTGATGCCGCGCAATCATGCGATCATGACAAGACAATGACGACGGCCGGTTTTTGCACGCGCTCCAGTATTCCGGGCGACACGCGGTGCGGTCATCAAATCGGTAACGGAGGAAGGGCGTGACCAAATCGGAGTTGATCGCCGAACTGGCCGCTGCGAATCCTCATCTGCTGTCACGCGACGTCGAAATTATCGTGCAGACTATTTTCGACGAAATTACGGCCGCCCTTGCCAGAGGTGACCGGGTAGAGCTGCGTGGCTTCGGAGCCTTCGTGATCAAGCATCGCGATGCCCGGACGGGACGCAACCCGCGCACGGGAGATGCCGTCGACGTCGATGAGAAGCATGTACCATTCTTCAAGGCTGGCAAGGAATTGCGGGAGCGGGTCAACCGCAATGCCGGCCGCAAGCGTCGTGCCGTAACGTCGAGCGATAACGCTGCCGATCGGCTCTGAAGCGTGTCGGTTGCGCGACACCTCCATACAAACCAATGCACCATGGTTAAAATTTCACACACGGCCGTCGTTGTGACATCTATGTTCCCTGTCTGTTCGGTCTTCAGGAGGGTATGGATATGATGAGCATCGCCCCGATTGTGGCCGGTAGCCGCTGTGCTGTTCTGCTGCTTCTCCTGACAGTTCAGTCGGCATCCGCTCATCCTGGCCACAGCACCGCGCGGCATGGCCACGTGATGCCCACGCATTCCGCATGCTCGGCTGCCATGACGGGTTTCATACTGACGCCGCATCTGAAAGATCTGCATCGTCTCGACGCCAACCGCCGTTATGCGCCGGTCGGGCAGGCCATGTTCTATCCCAATGGGCAACGATGCGGCGGCCGTCACGCCCGGCATTGGCGCGGGTGACTATTACCTGCGGCGCAGGCGGAAACAGCGTTTCATGGCGGCAAGGGGCCTGTTGTCCAGAGAACTGTGGCAACCAGCATGCTGGAGCGTATTTCAGCCGCTAAGGCTCGGACCGCCATTGGCTTCAGGGCGGGCAATATGGTAATCCGCCCCCCAGTCATACAGGACAGCCCGGGATAATCGTGTGCCCGTTGGTCGGGAAACTGCTCATGGTGTCCAAGAGGGCGCACCTGCAGGGCCGGCATCTGATGAGCACGTACCGAGACGGTGTCCGGAGACGGCGCAGAAGAATGCGTCAGGCCCGCGCCGCGCGGTTGGCGATCGACTTCGGCGGGACGCCATACCTTCGGTGCCACCAATGACGCTCAAGGTCATTTCTACAGCGCGCAGTAAGACACTGTGCGCTCGACTTTTCAGGAACCGCCTCGCTACATCCGGCTCTGCGCCGCCAAAACGATCAGGTGGCGCAGTTTTGGCTGGAATGACGGCCGATATGTCGGCCGGCCGTTTCAGACGAGGCTTGCGGCCATCGCATGGTGATGTCGTGTCGCGGCAATCTCCGCGAGCAGGAAGTCACGGAAGACGCTGACCCGTTTCGATGAGCGAAGCTCTTCCGGATAGACAAAAAACGCTTCGATCGACGGAACGGGAAGGTCGGGCATCAGCTTGACCAGCTTCGGGAAAGCAGACGCCACATAGAGCGGCAACGAGCCGATACCGGAGCCGCTCGAAAGGGCCGTCGCCAACGCGGGCAGATTGTTGACCTCGAAATACGGCGTCGCAGTGCGCCCCGTCGTGTCCCGGATGACGTCGAACAGCCAGTTCACGTTGGGCAGAGGCGGGTGCCAGCCATGGAAGCCCAGCAGCTTATGTGCATGCAGTTCTTCGAGGCTCTTCGGCTCGCCATGCTCTGCGATGTAATCGGCAGACGCGTAGATCGGGATCGGAAAGTCCGCCAGGTGACGCTGGATCAGGTCGGCCTGATGCGGGGGATGCATCCGTACCGCGACGTCGGCCTCGCGCATGCCGAGATCGAGATCGTCGTCCTCCAGAAGCAGCGTGACGGTGATGTCCGGATGCTGGAGCAGGAACCGGCCGATTCGCGGGGTCATCCATACGTTGCCGAAGCCGGTGGTCGTCGTGACCTTGAGCTTGCCGGCTGCCTTCTCCTTGCTTTCGCTCAGGAAGGCCTCCGTAAGAGCCAGCTTGGAGAACACATCCCGCACGGTGCGGTTCAGGGTCTCGCCCTGTTCCGTCAGGATAAGGCCGCGCGCGTGCCTGTGAAACAGGGACACGCTCAGCGCTTCCTCAAGTGCCGAGATCTGACGTGATACGGCTGACTGGCTCAGAGAGAGCTTGTCGCCGGCGTGGGTGAACGAGCCGGCCTCGGCAACGGCGTGGAAAATCCGAAGCTTGTCCCAATCCATTGGTGCCCGACGCCTTCCGCTCGTTGACAGTCCATAACGTAACACGATCGGCCCCCCGAACGGGGCGGTCAAGCAAAGCTTCCGATTCGGACCCTAATATTGCTGCTTTTTATATTCCGGAGAGGTAACGTTCCGCCTCGAGCGCCGCCATGCACCCCGTTCCGGCGGCCGTGACCGCCTGTCGGAAGTGCTTGTCCTGAACATCGCCTGCAGCAAAGACGCCCGGAACCGAGGTCCGTGTGCTGCCGGGCGTGGTCACGACGTAGCCTTCGTCATCGCAGGTCACCTGATCGCGGAAGATCGCCGTGGTCGGGCTGTGGCCGATGGCAATGAACACGCCCTGGACCGAGAGCATGTCCTCTTCGCCGGACAGGGTGTCGCGCAGCCGCACGCCGCTGACCGTGGGCGGCGTGCCCGAGGCGAGGATCTCGTCCACGGCCCGGTTCCACAGCACGGTGACCTTGGGATGGGCGAACAGGCGGTCCTGAAGGATCTTCTCGGCGCGCAGGGTGTCGCGGCGGTGGATCAGCGTCACATGGTCGGCGTGATGCGTCAGATAGAGCGCTTCCTCGACGGCAGTATTGCCGCCACCCACCACGGCCACCGTCTTGCCGCGATAGAAGAAGCCGTCACACGTGGCGCATGCCGAGACGCCAGCGCCCTGCAGCCGGTTCTCCGATTCGAGGCCGAGCCAGCGCGCCTGTGCCCCCGTCGCAATCACGACGGCTCGGGCGAGATACACATCACCTGAATCACCGACGAGACGGAAAGGCGCGTCAGGCGACGAGCGGGCAAAATCGGCTTCCGTGATGATGTCGTAGAGAATGGTGGTTCCGACATGGGTCGCCTGCGCCTGCATCTGCTCCATGAGCCATGGCCCCTGGATCGGGTCGGCGAAGCCCGGATAGTTCTCGACATCGGTCGTGATCGTCAGCTGTCCGCCGGGCTGAAGGCCGGCCACCAGAATGGGCTTGAGGTTGGCGCGGGCAGCGTAGATCGCGGCGGTATAGCCGGCCGGTCCGGCGCCGATGACCAGCAGGTCCGTCTCGTATGTGGTCATGAGGGGGACGCGTCTCCTGATGCTTGTCGGGGCTCTGGGTTCGTGGCTGCGTTATATGGGGGCATCGCGGCCGCGACGCCAGCGCGATGCGCGGCCGTGATGTCGCGCAGATCAGGCGGGGCAGACTAGGCGGGGTGCGTGCCATGCCATATACCCGAACCCACGATGCCGACCTCTGACGCTATCAGTCCTGTTGCCCCCGGAGTTGACGACATGTCTGGTCAAGATCCGTCCGGGCCGATCGCTTCCTACGGTAACGAACGCAGGACCCAGCCGGATCTTGATGCAATCGACCGTCGGATCGTGATGGAGCTTCAGGAAGACGGCCGCATCACGAACGTCGAACTCGCCCGCCGTGCCGGCATTTCGGCCCCGCCATGCCTGCGTCGCGTGCGCCGCTTGGAAGAGGCGGGTGTGTTGCGCGGCTATCACGCCGATGTCGATCCGACACGGCTCGGCTGGTCCCTGATGATGTTCGCGTTGATCGGCCTCGACAGCCAGAAAGGCAGCGTGCTCGAAGCCTTCGAGCGTCAGGTCGCTGACTGGCCCGAGATTCGCGAATGCCACATGATTCGTGGCGGCGGAGATTTTCTGGTTCGCCTCGTCGCGCGTGATGCCGAGCATCAGAACCAGCTCACGCGGCGGCTGACCGACTGCACGCATGTCGCCCGTGTCCAGACCCTGCAGACGATCCGCACCAGCCGTGATCTGGCGGGCGTGCCTATCTGATGGCGGGTGAAGACGCGCGTGCGGCCAGTCTGCCCGCGCATCTGAGCATCGTCGTTCCCTGCTACAAGGAAGCAGCCAACGTGCGACCGCTCGTGGCCGCCCTCGATACGGCGCTGGTCGGCCTGTCGTGGGAAGTGATCTTCGTCGACGACAATTCGCCTGATGGCACGGCGGGCGTCGTCCGCGACGTGGCGAGCGTCGATCCGCGCGTGCGAGTGATTCAGCGCGTCGGACGGCGCGGGCTTTCGAGCGCGGTGATCGAGGGCTTTCTTTCGTCATCCGCGTCGATCGTCGCCGTCCTGGATGGTGACCTTCAGCACGACGAAAGTGCGTTGCCCGCCATGGTGCGCCTGATTGCGCACGATCAGGCTGATCTTGTCGTCGCGAGCCGCCATGTCGAGGGCGGCACCAACGCAGGCCTTGCCAATGCCTGGCGGCGCTGGTTGTCCAACAGCGGCATCCGGGCGGCGCAGGCGCTGCTGCCTTATCCGTTGAGCGATCCGATGAGCGGGTTCTTCGCGATCAGGCGGGACCTGTTCCAGTCGCTGCTGCCGAAACTCTCGGGTGCCGGGTTCAAGATTCTGCTCGATCTCGCGATGTCGGCGGGCCGCGACATGCGCGTGGCCGAGGTGCCGGCAGTCTTCCGGCCCCGACTTGCGGGCGAAAGCAAGCTCGATGTGGTCGTGCTGCTGCAGTTCGCGATGATGATCGTGGACAAGTTGTGCCGTGGTTATGTACCGACCCGCTTTGTTGCGTTCGGGGTCGTCGGGCTGATCGGGGTTGCCGTGAACCTTGGAATTTCGACGGCCGCACGAATCGCCGGGTTCGGATTCAGCAAGGCCCAGACGGTAGGAACGATCGCCGCTATTTTCGCCGATTTCTGGCTCAACAACACGTTGACCTATCGTGACCGGCGCCTTCGCGGCGTGCGCATGTGGGGCGGCCTTGTCGTGTTCACGCTGGCCTGTTCCCTGGGTGGTATCGCCAATATCGGTGTGGCGCGCATGGCTTATGCGACGTTCCACCATTGGGATCGGTCCAGTGCGGTCGGCGCCGTGATCGGCGTCGTCTGGAATTATGCGATCGCATCGACACTGGTCTGGAGATGACACCGCGCTGGCTGTGGCCTCTGCTGCTGGCACTGACGCTCGTGCGGCTTGGTGTGGCTGCGGTGCTGCCGCTCACGCCGGACGAGGCCTATTACTGGATCTGGTCACGCATTCCTCAGGCCGGGTATCCCGATCACCCGCCGATGGTGGCGCTGTGGATACGGGCAGGGACAGCGCTGTGCGGGCGGACGGCGCTCGGCGTCCGTCTCTTCGGGCCATTGTCCGCGCTGGCGGGCTCTTGGCTGGTGTGGGCAGCCTGCCGGGACCTGTGTGTCGTGTCGGGACGCGATCAGGCGCGTGCGTGGCGTGCGCCGATCCTGCTCAATGCGACTCTGATGATCGGGCTCGGCTGCGCGCTGATGACGCCCGATACGCCCCTCACATTTGTTCTGGCGCTCGCGCTGTGGGCATTCGCGCGTCTCATGAGAACAGGTCGGCCCGCGTGGTGGCTGCTGATCGGGCTGGCACTGGGACTGGGGTTCGACTCCAAATACACGGGCCTTCTGGTCGCGGGCGGTCTGGCGTGCTGGCTGGTCGCGAACCGGTCGGGCAGGGCGTGGCTGAGCCGGCCGATGCCCTGGGCCGGGGCAGGGCTTGCGTTCATTGCGATGCTTCCCGTGCTCGCGTGGAATGCGCGTCATCACTGGATCAGCCTTGTCCGACAGGGTGGCCGTGCCGGGGACTGGCAGCCGGCACGTGCTCCGCAGTTTCTGGGCGAACTGTTCGGCGGACAGATCGGGCTGGCAACGCCGCTGGTGTTCTGCGTCTTCGGGCTCGCGATCTGGCGTGCGCGGCGCATCCCGGCCGCTTATCCGTGGCTCTGGATGGTGCTGCTGCCATGCTCCGTGTTCGTGCAGCACGCGTTGGGCGCTCGCGTTCAGGCAAACTGGCCCGTCGTGCTCTATCCGTCGCTTGCCGTGCTGGCGGGCTGCTTCATGACCCGCATCGCGCCCGCGGCCGTGCTGGGGTTCGTCGTGACGGGCCTGGTCTATCTGCAGGCGACGACGGGGATCGTGCCGTTGTCGCCGCATCGCGATCCCGCGGCCCGGGAGACTGCCGGCTGGGCCGATCTGGCGGCCGAAACGACGCAGTGGATCGGCACGACGCCGCTGTCCGTGCCGGAATATGGTCTCGCATCCGAACTGGCATTCTACGGCGTGCCGCACATCGTGGGCCTTGATCCCCGATGGAAGGACTTCGCCGCACCGGAGGCTGATATTCGGCCAAACCTTATTCTGGCACGGGCGGACGAGCGTCCGGATCCGGCGTGGGAGCGGGCAGGCGGCTTCAACGACATCTGCCGTCATGCCCATGCGCGCATTGTTCAGTGCTACCGGTTCTACAGGGCATCGGGGGATGCGCATTCCTCGATTGCCGCCATCGACCTGCCGCCGCGTTAACCGCCGTTTAAGGGAGCGGCCTGCATGGTGTCTGCAAAGAGGAAGCAGGCATGGCGGCAAAACACGGCAGCAACTCCAACAGGTCCATCATCATCCGCCGGGAGGAGGTCGTCTCGGGCGGCCATCATGGCGGAAGCTGGAAGATCGCCTACGCGGATTTCGTGACCGCGATGATGGCGTTCTTCCTCGTCATGTGGCTCATCAATGCAACGACCGAGCAGCAGCGGCGTGGCATCGCCAACTTCTTCAATCCGTTGGCCGAACGTCAGGATGCGCCACCCGCCGACAGCGTGATGCCTGCCATGGGCTCGCCATTGGCGAAGACACGCCGTGCGGCACCGGCAAGCCGGCCGCTCGATCAGCAGCAGGCCCAGCGCGACGTCACACCGCCACCGGAACCGACACCCGCGGCCCTTCGGCAAAGCGCGAATGGCATTCTCAATGGGGGGGGGCGTGCGGAGGCGCGCGCGCTGACGCGGCCCGGCGTGGAAGATGGAGCGTTCTCCGGTGTCGACCGACCCAGGATCGTGCCGATCGGTGGCAGCGTCGATCCGGACCCGTCCCCGCCCGGCAATTCCGCGCAGTTGCAGGCCTCATGGGACAACGCGGCGCGCCATATTTCGTCCGCTCTGGCTGCTGCTCCGGACCTGCGTGCCGTGCGCGACCAGATCAAGGTCGGGGTCAAGCATGACGGACTTCATATCGAACTGGCCGATTCCGAACTCAAGCCGATGTTCGCGCTCGGAGCGGCCGTTCCCAACGCCTATGCCAAGGTGCTTCTCCAGACGATCGCGCCGTTTCTCCTGGGTGCGCCGGGAACACTCTCGGTTCTGGGATATACTGACGCTGCTCCCTACCGGCCCGGACATGTGACGAACTGGACGTTATCGGCGGAGAGGGCCGATTCGGCCCGGGATGTGCTGGTGACGGCAGGATTTCCGGATTGGCGGATCGGCGCCATCACCGGCCACGGAGCCCGAGGTCTGGCCTTGCCGAAGCAGCCGCTGGATGCGGCGAACCGCCGGGTCGTGCTGGTGCTCGGCCCGGATCCGAAGTCGCCCAACGCTGCGACGGGAGCCAATTGAGCCATGATGATACTGATCGGGCTAGGCGTGGTCCTGGGCTGCGTATTCGGATCGTTCATCGCGTCCGGAGGTGCGATCGGCCCGCTTGTCGCGTCCATGCCGTTCGAACTTCTGACGATTCTGGGCGCGGCCATCGGCACGTTCATGATGGCCAATTCGAGCCGCGACATCAAACATCTGGGCTCTGGTGTGAAGATGGCCATGAAAGGCCCGCGATATGGCCGTCAGGACTATCTCGAACTGCTCAGTCTGCTGTTCTATCTCGTGCGCCTTGCGTCAATGAAGGGCATGAAGGCACTGGAGCCGCATATCGAGGCACCCAGCGAGAGCGCAGCGTTCCGTGCATTTCCGAAGATCGCCGAAAATGCCCAGGCGCGGAACCTGATCTGCGACTATCTGCGCATGATCGGAATGAATGCCAACGATCCTTACCAGATCGATGAAATCATGGGGCGCGAACTCAAGAAGACATTGCGTGAGGAAATGCACCTGCCGCATGCGCTGCAATCCGTCTCGGACGCGCTTCCGGCACTTGGAATCGTTGCAGCTGTCCTGGGCGTCATCAAGACCATGGGCTCGATCAGCAAGCCGCCGGTCGTGCTTGGCGAGATGATCGCCGGTGCTCTCGTGGGGACATTTCTGGGCATCCTGCTGGCGTATGGCATCGTCGCACCGATCGCGGCACGGCTGACGTCGGTCATTGGCGAGGAAGCCAGTTATTTCGACCTGATCCGTGCCGTTCTGGTTGCTCACCTCCAAGGCAACGCGCCGATTGTCAGCGTGGAAATCGGTCGCAAGGACGTCCCGGGCTCCCTGATGCCCAGTTTCGAGGAGGTCGAGGAAGCCACGTCGAGCCTTTCGATCCCATGAGAACCTGATTGGACCGACGGCGATTGTGGTGCCAACCTGTTTTGGTGCCGAAAGGGAGTATCTGAATGCGTCTAAGTGCTGTTCTGGTCATGTCCGGGGTCATGTCGTCGTGGCTCGGCAGTCCACTGGCCGAAGCCGCATCGGTGTCTTCTGCGCCGAGTGAACAGGCGCTGTCGCAAGTCATGAACCCCAGCGCCCTGTCGTGGGTGAGGGCCCAGAACGCCCGGACGTTCGACAGTCTCCAGTCGGATCCGCGCTATCAGGGATTTTACGATTCCATCCTGAAAGCCGAGCAATCGCCCGCGCGTCTGCCAACGCCGGAATTCATCGGGGGACGCATCTGGAATTTCTGGCAGGACGCGCGACATCCGCGCGGCATCTGGCGCGAAACCAGTCTCGCCTCGTACGAACAGACGCAGCCGAGCTGGACGACCCGGCTCGACGTCGATGCACTTGCCCATGACGAGCACGCGAACTGGGTTTTTCAAGGCTCCGAGTGCTTGCATCCGGCCGATGCGCGCTGTCTCGTGGCCTTGTCCGATGCCGGCGAGGATGCGGTGACGCTGCGCGAATTCGATCCGGCAGCCGGACGGTTCGTGACGAATGGCTTCGCCTTGCCGAGAGGCAAACAGAGTGCGGCGTGGATTGATCGCGATACACTGCTCGTCGCGCGCGACTGGTCAGGAGCCGGTGCAGACCTGACGCAGTCGGGATACCCGTTCGTGGTGAAAGCCTGGCATCGAGGCACGAAGCTGGGCGATGCCGTCGAGGTCATGCGTGGCAATGCGCAGGATGTCGAGGTCGATCCGACAGCGCTGGTTGATGAGCATGGCCAGCAGCTGGTGCTGATCAATCGGGGCGTCACGTTTTTCGAAAGCCGCTATGCCGCCGTCATCAAAACGCCGGAGGGCTTTGTCACGCGGCCCCTCAACCTGCCGGGCAAGGTCACAATTGCCGGGTTCTCATCCGGGCGTCTTGTTCTCCTGCTTGCCCAGGACTGGACCCTGGGCACGAAGCGCATCCCCAGCGGCAGCGTCGTCGCAATCGATCCTGCTGATCCGGCTCGTGATCCGGAACTCATCAAGCAGCCGACCGCTAACCAGGCGATCATGGATGCCCGTGTGACCCGAGGGGGTGTCCTGGTCACAGGATATGACCGCGTCCAGCCACAGGCGGCCCTCTATCACCGGGGAACCGACGGAGCATGGCAGGCGCATGCGATCGCCGTTCCAGGTAACGAATCGGTGAAAATCGCCGCAGCCAGCCCGTCGTCCGTCACTGCTTTCCTCGACATCGAGGGATACATCCAGCCGCCCCAGCTCTGGGCCGCGGATACGGCGACAGATGCGACGAAGCTGCTCCATACGACGCCGGACCTGTTTGATGCCGGCAACCTGACGGTGGAGCAGCTCTGGACGCGGTCGACGGACGGAACCAGAATCCCCTATTTTCTCGTGCATCGACGCGACGTGGTGCCTGATGGGCGAAACCCCGTTCTGCTGACCGCATATGGCGGGTTTCAGGCTTCCTACCTTCCGACATACTACCCGGATGTCGGCGCGACATGGCTCGCACATGGCGGCGTCTACGCGGTCGCGAATATCCGTGGCGGCGGCGAATTCGGACCGGCCTGGCACGAGGCCGGGCGAAAGAGCGGGCGACAGCGCGCTTACGACGACTTCGCATCCGTCGGTCGCGATCTCGTTGCGCGTCATATAACCAGTTCAGGTCATCTGGGCATTCGCGGCCGCTCCAACGGCGGATTGCTGATGGGGGTGGAATTCACCCAGCATCCGGACCTCTGGAAGGCTGTCGTGATCGGCGTCCCGCTTCTGGACATGCTGCACTACGACAAAATGGCAGCGGGCGCATCATGGGTCGATGAATACGGCAGCCCCGCGAACCCGGCCGAGCGTCCATTCCTCGAATCGATCTCGCCACTTCAGCATCTGCGTGCAGGCGTCGATTATCCGACGCCGTTCATCTTCACATCGACCAAGGATGATCGCGTCGGTCCTGTGCACGCTCGTCTGTTTGCCGCACGTCTTCAGGAGCTGGGGCGGCCGTTCTATTACTATGAAGATACGGAAGGGGGGCATGCGGGGACGGTCAACGCCCCGGAGATCGCCCACGAGCGAGCGCTCGAAGCCGTTTATCTGACACGCGCACTGGCCGATCCGCCACTGCACTGAGGTCGGCGGCAACTTGCGCAAGAAAAAGGCCGGTGCCCCATGTGGGACACCGGCCTTTTTCTTGTCTTGGATGCGATGCTGGCTTCTTAGAAGCCTTCACGCTCCAGACGCTTGCGCTCCATCTTGCGAGCGCGGCGCACGGCCTCGGCGGCCTCACGCGCACGGCGCTCGGACGGCTTCTCGAAATGGCGACGCAGCTTCATCTCGCGGAACACGCCTTCGCGCTGCATCTTCTTCTTCAGGGCCTTGAGCGCCTGATCGACATTGTTGTCACGGACGAGAACCTGCACTGGGCCGTCAACTCCTGCGTTATCTTCGTGGCGATCACATCGCCGGTGAATGTGGTTCGAACCCGGTCTTGAAAGACCGGTTCCAGGGATCGCGGTCCCACCAACGGCAAGCCCCACGAGGAATGGCCGCCGCCCATAGCACGGCGCCGCCACACAACACAAATCTTTTGCGCGGTGCGTTCGCCGCTGCTTGCGAGCAGGCAGGTAACGAATGGCGGAGCACCTGTGGCACAGTGCAGCAAACGCCGCAAATCCGACGCGATTCGGCTGTTATCTGATGGAGTGACCCGATGGCCCTGCTCAAGATCGCCCGCATGGGCCACCCGGTTCTGCTGGCGCGTGCCGCGGCGGTCGAGGATCCTCTGGCGCCTGATATACAGGATCTCATCGCGGATATGATCGAGACCATGCACGATGCAAATGGCGCAGGCCTTGCGGCACCCCAGGTGCACCGGTCCCTGCGCCTGTTCGTCTATCATGTGCCGGTCAGCCGAGAGCCGTCTGCGCCGCTGTCGATACGGGCCCTGATCAACCCGGAAATCACGCCGATCGACGACGCCATCATGCTCTGCGAAGAGGGATGCCTGTCCATTCCCGGCCTTCGCGCGACGGTGCCGCGCCATGAGCGCGTACATTATCGCGGGCTGGACCAGAACGGCGTGCCTGTCGAAGGAGAAGCCTCCGGTTTTCACGCCAACGTGCTGCAGCACGAGGCGGATCATCTGGACGGTGTTCTCTATCCCATGCGCATCGTCGATCACACGCGGTTCGGCTTCTCGGAAGAGCTGCTCCGATATCCGCCATCGGCCACACGTGAAGGAGATGCACCATGACCGACGCGACGCCCGAGATGCTGTCAGCCGAAGAATGCGCCGCGCTGGATGCGGTGGGGGCAGCAGGCGGCACGTGGTCGGAGCGGCTCCGTACGCTCGAGCCCGTGCTTGCCGATGCACTGCCGCAGCGTGCCGTCGATTCGGCCGCGCTCTATTTCACCCGTCAGACCCGGCATCTGACAGTGGACCAGAGCCAGCTTTCGGCTTTTCCGAAGATATCGGCGCGAATCCGGATGCTGATCCTGACCTGGCTCGGCAGTATCCGCGATGACGAAGTGACGGCACATGCGGCCTTTGCCACGATCGTGCGCGATCCGGTCGTCCCGCCGCGGGTCATATGGCAGACCGCCGATCGTATCTGGTCTCTCGCGCTGCCTGGCTCGCCGGACCATGGCTTCCCGTTCTACAGCAAGCGCACGATCCTGTCCGGCGTTCTGGGATCGGCCCTGCTGTATCAGTTCAGCGGCCGGACACCGGAAGAGGTGGCGCGGTTTGTCGATCGCCGCCTGGCGAACGTCGCGCTGATCGGGCGCCTGCGTCGCATGGGGCGATCACGATGATTCCCATGCCGCAGGATGCGCCCGGAAGCGCGCATCTCTACCTGCGTGAACAACAGCTTCGCGTGGCCTACGAGGCCATGATGCAGTCCTGGCGCGATCTGCAGGCCGACTGCGACCCGGCCCTGCGACAGGCTCGACTGGGCCCGGCGCATCATCGCATCCTGTTTCTGATCGCAAGTCATGACGGCATCACCATGACGACCCTGCTGGATCGCCTCGGCATCACGAAGCAAAGTCTCAGCCGGGCACTTGGCGAACTGGTCGAACGGGATCTCGTCACACGCACGGCGCTTCCCGGCGACCGCCGCCGGAAGCCTCTGTCACTGACGACGCGAGGGGCGGCACTCGAGCGCCATCTGTTCGATCTCCAGCGGGCGCGTCTGACACGAGCCTTTCGTGCGGCCGGCGTGGGTGCAGTCGACGGTTTTCGAAAGGTGCTTGCAGGGCTTGCTGAGTCTGCCGAGCCGGCGCGGATTCAGTCATGAGCGCTGCCCATATCCTGGTCGTGGACGACGACGCGCGCCTGCTCCGCCTGCTGCAGCGTTATCTCAGCGAGCAGGGTTTCCGCGTGACGGTTGCCGAGGATGCACAGGCTGCGCGCCGGGTCCTGAGCGTGATGCAGCCGGATGCGCTCGTTCTGGATGTGACGATGCCCGGCGAGGATGGCCTGACCCTGACCCGATCGCTGCGTGAGGAAGGGTGGTCGTTGCCGATCCTCCTCCTGACGGCACGCGGTGAACCGGCCGATCGCATCAACGGCCTCGAATCTGGCGCGGACGATTATCTCGGCAAGCCGTTCGAGCCGCGCGAGCTCCTGTTGCGCCTGCGTGCGCATCTGCGACGGATGACGCCTGCGGCCAGTGTTGCGCCTCGCATCCTCCGCCTCGGACGACTCGAATTCGATACCGCGCGCGGGCTGTTGTCGGGTGCGGACGGTCCGGTTCACCTGACGGGCGGCGAGGCGGCCCTGCTGGGCGCACTGACCCGTCGCCCGGGCGAGGTGATGTCGCGTGAGGACATCGCGCGTGCGCTTGACATGGAGGAGATCGGCGAACGCGCCGTCGACGTGCAGGTCACGCGCCTGCGCCGACGGATTGAGCCGGACCCGCGCGAACCGCGCTTTCTGCACACGGTGCGCGGCAAGGGCTACGTTCTGAAACCCGGAGCATGACTGTCGAGCGCGGAAAATGGGGGCGTGGGCTGGAACGCCCGATACGCCGTGTCCTGCCGAGGTCGCTTCTCGGGCGCTCTCTTCTGATCGTGCTGATCCCACTTCTGGTGACGCAGGCGATTGCGCTCGAACTCTTCTATGGCAACTATCTGAGCGTGGTCTCCCGCCGGATGTCCGAAAGCGTGGTCGGCGAGATCGCGTTCACGCTCGACATGCTGGATAGCGATCCCGGCCGGTCGGAATGGATCCTCGCACGGGCGCGTGCGCGCACGCAGCTTGCGATCAGCCTCCGTCGCGGGGCGCATCTGGCTCACGCAGGTTCCAATCACGTGCTCGGCCCATGGGACGACGATCTGGCGCGCACGCTGAGGTTGTCGCTCGATCGGCCCTTTCTAGTGGACTGGCAGCGCGACCTGCGGTCGGTCCAGATCAGCGTTCAGTTGCGCGAAGGCGTCCTGGATGTGACGGCGCCCCGCAAGCGGCTGCATGTCGGGCCGATCTGGCTGTTCGTCGTGTGGGCCGTGGGAAGCTCGCTGGTTCTGTTCGTGATCGCGAGCCTGTTCATGCGTAATCAGGTCCGCGCGGTGGGACGGCTGACGCGGGCCGCCGAATCGTTCGGTCTAGGCCGCGATCCGGGTCCCATCCGGCCGGAAGGAGCACAGGAGATCCGCAAGGCGGCGACGGCGTTCAATCGCATGCAGGAACGCGTCAACCGTTTCGTGGCCCAGCGTACGGCCGTGCTTGCGGGCGTATCCCACGATTTGCGCACGCCGCTGACACGCCTGCGTCTGACGGTTGCGATGTTGCCCCAGGAAGGGCAGGTCGATGCGTCGGTCCTGCGCCAGGATGCCAGCGACATGGTGTCCGATATCGAGGAGATGGAGCGCCTGATCGGCAGCTACCTGTCGTTCGCGCGTGGTGAAGGAGACGAAACTCCGGTTCCGACCGATCTTGTCGCGCTGATCGAGGACGTGGCGTCGGCGGCCACGCGGGCAGGTGGAACGGTGGTCGGTCGCGCGCCAAGGGTCATTGCGCCAGGCAAGGGACGTAATGTCGAGATCACGGTGCGGCCCGATGCGCTTCGGCGTGTGCTTGGCAATCTCGCGGATAATGCGCGCCGCCATGGTGGCCGCATGTCGTTCGAAGTGCGTGATCGGGGGCGGCAGGTGCAGATCGCGGTCGATGACGACGGGCCGGGCATTCCGAAAGCACGCCGCGAGCGTGTCTTTCGTGCCTATGACAGCAGCGGCCCTGCCGGCGGGAACGGCCTTGGGCTGACGATTGCTCGCGACATTGTCCACGCCCATGGGGGCGCGATCCGGCTGATGGAGAGCCCGATGGGCGGGCTTCGGGTCCTGCTGACGCTACCGCGCTGAGGATCAGGGCAGGCTGTTGCCGACGCCGCCCTGTCCGGTGCCCTGGCCGCTGCCCAGCGGGCCCTGGCTGCCGCCGAAGGTGCTGCCCATGTTGCTCATCGGGTTGTACTTGCCGACGTTGCCGAGGATCTGCTGCAGGATGTTGATCTTGGTGCCCGGCGTCGGCGTGGTCTGGTTGACCATGCCGACATCGTAGCCCTTGGACTTGTCGAGGGTCGCGACCTTGCGCAGCACGCCATCGTTGTCGAATGTCAGCACGACCACGTCCTGCTTCCTGACCGCCGGAAACTCCAGCGGACGCGGGGCGGTGATCATGGATACGTAGATCCAGGTATTGTCATCGAAGGTCGCACGCGCGGTGGGCGAACCGAGCAGGTCCATGACATCGGACCGGCGGCTGGTGCCGGGCACGAGCTGCGCGTAGTCGGCCTTTTCGATCAGGGAGCCACGGGCCTGCGGAATGGGGCCGAATAGGCCGCACCCGGCGATCGGCAGCGTGCCGGCGATCGTCGCGACGGCGGCGAGACGTCGCAGTCCCGGAAATCGCTTGGTCTGTGGCATGGGTCCGCCTGCTGTTGTCCCTGAGGGCGCAGCGCGAGCATGATCGCGCGCAATCTTCGAACAGGACGGGTGCCCGATCACGCCTTTTCTGTCAACGACCGGGCCGGTTTCGTGTCGCCGGATGGTTGCGAGGAATGCCGATCCACGCCACGTGATCACGATGACCCATGTTTCTGCCCGTTCGAAGGAAGGTTCCTGATGTCTCATGCGCCGGAACTCTCCCGTCGCTTTTCGTTTCGTCGCCTGGCCCAGATGCCGGTCGAGGAAAAGATCACAGCCAATGTGACGGAATGCGCAGCCCTCGCGAAGCGCTTCGACCTGCCCAGGCTCGACAGCCTGTCCTGTCGTTTTCGTCTGACGCAGGGCGAGCGACACAGCGTGCTGGCGGAAGGCTGGCTTGCCGCGCGCGTGACGCAGGTCAGCGTCATCTCGGGTGAAGCCTTCGACGACGCTGTTGCCGAAACCTTCGCCATCCGTTTCGTGCCGCGGCACGAGTTCCGCGAGGATGACGGCGTTGATCTGGAGGCGCCGGACGTTCTGCCTTACGACAACGATTCGATCGATCTTGGAGAGGTCGCAGCCGAGCAGCTGGGCCTTGCCCTCGATCCTTATCCGCGCATGCAGGGCGAGGGGCTCGACGAGGCCGTGGATGTGGTGCCTGCAGAGGACGAACCGGCCGAAGAGAGAGAGGATGCGCAAGCGCGCCCCAATCCGTTCGCCGCGCTGGCAAGCCGCCGTGAAGGAAAGCATTGATCAGGTCTAGGCGCAGGTGATGCTTGCGATGGGCGGTCTGGTCTGCTAGAGCCCCGCGCCTGATCGCAACATTGCCGGATGGGCTTTGGCCCCGCCGAAACCAGACTCTGGTGATGTCGGACGCCGTGATATCCGGCGCCCGTTTTTTTTAGAAGGTGTCGTTCCATGGCCGTCCCCAAAAGAAAGACCACGCCGTCCCGTCGTGGCATGCGTCGCAGCCACGAAGCTCTGCGCGTCGAAGCGCACGGCGAGTGCGGCAACTGCGGCGAACTGAAGCGCCCGCACCACGTGTGCAGCCATTGCGGTCACTATGACGGCCGTGAAGTCGTCGGGGCCGGCAAGGCGCTGAAGACCGCCGTTCGCGCGTGAGGCTGGTCGCGTGAGCGACAAGGGCGCCTTCCTTCTGGATGGCGATAAAACGGAAACCGACCTGGTTCGAGACGCTTCGGACATCGGTGCGCAGTATACCCTCGCGGTCGACGCCATGGGGGGAGATCATGCGCCCGATGTCGTGTTGGCAGGCCTCGAGCTTGCCGCTGATCGGCATCCGGGCGCGCGCGTTCTTCTGATCGGTGACGAGGCTGTTCTGCTGAGCCGCCTCAAGCAGCATCCGAAGGTCGCGGCAATCTGTGATGTGCGTCATGCGCCAACGGCCGTGCCGATGGACATGAAGCCGACGGCGGCGCTTCGGCTTCGCGATTCGTCACTGCGCATGGTCATGGATGCGGTTGCCAACGGCGAGGCACAGGGTGTCGTGTCGGCGGGTAACAGCGGTGCGATGCTGGCGCTTGCGAAGATCGTCATCAAGACGCTTCCCGGCATCGCACGGCCGGCCATGGCCGCGGTCAATCCGTCGGCCCGTGGCGACGTCGTGATGCTCGACCTGGGTGCCAATCTTGGATGCGACGCGCGCAACTTGGTCGAGTTCGCGATCATGGGCGAAGCCTTCGCCAAGGCAGTTCTGGGCCTGCCGCGTCCGAGCATTGGCCTGCTGAACGTCGGAGCCGAGGAGCTGAAAGGCGACGAACGCCTGCGCCAGGCAGCAGACAGCCTGCGTGACAGTGTTCTGTCCGGGCAGTTCCATGGATTCGTCGAAGGTCACGACATCACCGCCGGGACGACCGATGTCGTCGTGACGGACGGGTTCACGGGCAATATCGCCCTGAAGACGGGGGAGGGCGCGCTGAAGCTGTCCGCCCAGCTTCTGCGGCGCGTGTTCGAGACCAGCTGGCTGACAAAAATCGGGTATCTTCTGGTCCGGCCCGGGCTGGAACGCATGCGCGAATGGATTGATCCCCGCCGCTACAACGGTGCGATGTTCGTCGGTCTGAACGGCGTCGTCGTGAAATCGCATGGCGGCACGGATGCGGACGGGTTCGCCTCCGCGGTCGACGTGGCGATGGACATGGTGACGCACCATTTCAACGATTCGATCCTGGAGCGCCTGGCCCAGATGACAGCGGCGCGGGTCGGTGACGAAGCGGTCGTGGACGCGCTCTGAGCGTCCATCAGTCTGGGAGAAGCTCATGTCGGCCAGCGCGCGCCTGATCGGGTTTGGCAGCTATCTGCCGAGGCAGATCGTCACCAATGCGGAACTGGCCGCACGGATCGAGACATCCGACGAGTGGATCACCACGCGTACGGGTATTCGGCAACGCCATATCGCGGCACCTGACGAGACTGCGGCGAGCATGGCCTGTGCTGCCGCCAGAGCAGCCCTGTCTTACGCTGGGGCGCAGCCGGACGATGTCGATGCCATTGTCGTGGCGACGGCAACGCCCGATCAGGCGTTCCCGGCGGTTGCCGTCCGTGTGCAGGCGATGCTTGGCATGTCGCGGGGCTTCGGCTTCGACCTCAGTGCCGCCTGTTCGGGCTTCATCTATGCCCTTTCGATGGCGGACGCGCTCATACGGTCCCGGCAGGCACGGCGCGTCCTGGTGATCGGAACCGAAGTCTATTCCCGCATCCTCGACTGGTCGGATCGTTCGACCTGCGTCCTGTTCGGTGACGGCGCAGGTGCTGTCCTGCTGGAAGCCCAGGACGGGGATGAGACCATAGGGCTGTTGTCGACGCATCTCCATTCCGACGGCACCAGCGGGGACCTGCTGTATGTCGACGGTGAGACGCATCACCTGCACATGCAGGGGCGGGACGTGTTCCGGCACGCGGTGACAAAGCTTGCCGGTGCGGTGGACGAGGCGCTCGCGGCCAATGGCCTGTCTTATGCCGACGTCAACTGGCTGGTGCCGCATCAGGCCAATCTCCGGATCATCGACGGCATGGCAAAAAAGCTCGGGCTGTCGTCCGAGCGCGTGGTCGTGACCGTGGACCGTCATGCGAACACATCGGCCGCGTCCATACCCTTGGCGCTCGACGAGGCTGTGCGCGATGGCCGGATCAAGCGCGGGGATCTCGTGCTGATGGAAGCGCTTGGCGGCGGCCTGACCTGGGGTTCGGCACTCGCGCGGATCTGACCGCTGCAAACTTTCATGCCTGATTTGTTTGACGGTTATCGTGCCCATGATACGGTTACGTCATGACTACCGTCACGCGCGCGCATCTTGCTGAACACATCTACAGTCAGGTCGGGCTGTCACGGCACGAATCTGCCGATCTCCTTGAAGGCGTTCTCGAAAAGATCGCAGCGACGCTGGAGGAGGGACACTCCGTCAAGCTCAGCGGATTCGGGACGTTTTCCGTCCGCCAGAAGGGCCGACGCACGGGGCGCAACCCCAAGACCGGTGTCGAAGTACCGATCATGCCGCGTTCGGTTCTGGTCTTTCGTCCGAGCCAGATCCTGAAAAACGGCGTGAACGAAGGCAGCGGCACGAAACGAATGAAGGCCGGTCGGGAGGCTTAACCGCGTGTCATCACAGCTCGATGAAGGCGCGCCGGACGCGATACCCGGCGATGACGCTCTTGGCTGGGAGCGTCTCAAGAAGGCGCCCCACGCTTACCGGACGATCAGCGAAGTCGCGGACGATCTTCACGTTCCACAGCATGTCCTGCGATTCTGGGAGACCCGTTTTCCCGAAGTGCGCCCGCTGAAGCGGGGCGGCGGACGCCGCTATTATCGTCCGGAAGACATCGACGTCCTGCGTCGCATCTCCGAGCTGCTGTATGTGCAAGGTTATACGATCAAGGGTGTCCAGCGCGTCCTGCGCGAAGGAGAGGGCGGGACGGTCGTGTTTCCCGAACTGCCGAATGTGACCGAGCCCTCCGAATCGGAGACCGACCTGATCGGTGCCGAGGCGGAAGACAGCCTCGCCATTCCCGCCGCGCCTGAAAGCGTGCCGGTCGCCGAGCCCGTGTCGTCATTCGACGCCGAAGCGCTTCCCGATCCGGTTGTGGATATGAGCCTGCAGGCCGATCTCGATCAGTTGCGCCGCGAAGCTGACGTCTTGCGCTCGGAACGGCAGGTTCTGCGGCATCAGCTACGCGACATTCTGGAAGAACTGTGCGCGATTCGGAATACGCTGCCTCACTGAACAGGCCAGCATTCGGGTTATCGGGCCCGGAAATCCGGTTCTTGTCCTGGGTCGATTTCGCGTCGCTGCGGCCCTTGCCTGCATGGGATCGGGCTGCTAAACCCCGACCCACCGCGAGACGGACGGGCAGTAGCGCAGCCTGGTAGCGCATCAGTCTGGGGGACTGGGGGTCGTGGGTTCGAATCCCGCCTGCCCGATATCCCGTCTCGCGGAAGCTCCTGCTTCCAGAACAATTTGAAACCGATGGATCGGTTCCACGACGAACCGATCAAGCTGGGGCTTGCCAGAACCCCTCAGGCGGCGTTCGGCGACGTCTGTCGATCCGGCGGCTCACCTTCGGTCCAGTTGCGCCAGAGCAGGTGCAGGGCAGCCAGGATTGCCGGGCCGAGGAACAGGCCGAGAAGACCCCAGGTCTCCACACCGCCCAGAATCCCCAGCAGGACCCACAGGAACGGCATCTGGGTCGATCCGCCGATCAGGGCCGGGCGGATGAAGTGATCGGCGACAAAGATCACGAACAGGCCAAGACACAGCACACTGATCCCGCCAATGACGCTGCCCTGGACCAGAATGAGCGCCGAAACCAGCGCGATCGACGGCACGGCCAGAAACGGGATCATCGCGGCGACGGCGGTCACGCCGCCAAACAGCAGGGGCTGCGGTGCGCCGGCGAAGACGTAGGCCGTGCCCATCACGAAGCCCTCGCCGAGCCCCACCAGAACCAGCCCTGCCACGACTCCATGCACGGCCGAGATCATCTGGCGCGCCAGCGATTCGCCGCGATGGCCGAACAGGCGGTGCGAGCCGATCAGGCAGCGCTTCGTCACCGTTCGTCCGTCACGCAGCAGGAAGAACAGCGTCGCGATCGAGAACAGGAACAGAATCCCGCGATGGGCAACCTGTCCGCCGAGGCGCCGGGTCATCGCCATGCTGCGGAGGGCGTCCACCGAGTGCAGGAGGTCAGCGACGTCATCCGGGTGGACCATATGGTCTTGCCACCATTTGACGGCCTGTGCGCCGAACATCGGAAGGCGCGGCAACCAGGGTGGAACTGGAGCCCCGCGCTGGCGGATGAGTTCCAGCCAATCCAGGACGTTCTGCGCCTCGTGTGCCGCCTCAAGTCCGATGATCGAAAGCGGTGTGAGAAAAATCAGTGCGATCGCAGCCGTGAACAGGGCGGCAAGCGACGTATCCCCCCAGGCCCAGCCACGCTGTGCGCGCCGATAGGCCGGC
The DNA here is from genome assembly GCF_000963885.1 of Tanticharoenia sakaeratensis NBRC 103193. Taxonomy (GTDB): domain Bacteria; phylum Pseudomonadota; class Alphaproteobacteria; order Acetobacterales; family Acetobacteraceae; genus Tanticharoenia; species Tanticharoenia sakaeratensis. The sequence goes on along the minus strand of NZ_BALE01000038.1, from coordinate 73,219 downwards.
CAGGAAATCACTGCAAAGATGCACCCCCAGGCCAGTGCAGGCAGGAAGTCGTGCAGCGTGAACAGGCCCAGCAGTACGAAGAACAGGGCCAGCAGGCCGCGACCCCGACTCTGCATGCGGCCGATCTTCTCGGCGGCCAGTTCGACAGCCGGATCGGCCCGCCGGGGCGGTTCGTCCAGAAGAGGGGGCGTTGCATTCATCGAAAGAACATGAGGGCGATTGGAGGTCGCGGCAACGTCAGAACGCGGCGCATCCCGACCCCGCGAGCACGCCGACCGACTGCTGGGCGAATTCCGAGCGGTACGCCGCCCGGATTGCATCGATGTCCTGCCGCAGACCAGGCCTGTCGGGCGTGACGATCCAGACCAGACGGGACGGTTCATGCGTGATGCGGCTCGTCACGCGGTCGCGCCACTGACCCATTCCTTCAGACACAGTCAGACCGTCTGGAAAACGAGGTGTCACGACGCGTGCAAGGAAGTCCTGCCAGTGCGCATCGGACATCGGCTGACCATCCGGTCGCGTCAGGCCGAACATCAGCGTGATCTGAAGCGACGCGCTGCCGCCGATCGCGGTGCAGGCCGCCGGAGGTGAGGGGTGGGTGCAACCTGCGCATCCTATCGCGGCCATTGCCGCAATGGCCGCTGCGCCAAGACGTCTCATGGCTCGAGTGCCATGGAGAGACCATCGTTCAACGCTGCGCGCAACGTATGCGCCTCATCGCCACCGATCAGGCCACGGCGCAGGAACAGGTCGATCAGGACGAGGTTGACGTTGAACTTGAAATCCTGCGTGTCGCGAACGAGCGCGAGCGCCTGCTCGATCGGCAGCAGTTCAAAGCTCACGACCTCTCCGTCGTCCGGGACAGGGCGAAAATCCTCGGGCAGAAACAGGTCGAAGCAGTGCAGGAGATCGCGCCGCGCACCCTCCGGGCGCTCGACGGCATAACCCAGCAAAGAAGCAGGAACCGCGCTCGATGACAGGTCGGCGCCCAGGCTGGCCTCCTCGCGCGCTTCCTTGACCACTGCTTCCAGGGAGGTAAGGCCCGCCGTCATGCCGCCCGCCACAAGATGATCGAGCTTGCCGGGATCGAGCCGCTTGTGCGGGCTGCGCCGGCCGATCCAGAGATGGAGGCCGTCGGACCGTTCCACCAGACCGTTGACGTGAACGCCCTGAGCCAGCAGCCCGAGCAATGGAAGCGCGCCCCGATCGATACGCCCAAGCGGCGCGGCATCCGGACCCGTCAGCACGTCGAACAGTTCGTCATGGGGGCGGTAGAGCCCAATCTCCGCCATGCGGATGCCGAGCGCCTCGATCGCAGGACCCGAGGGCACCGAGAACCCGCGCGGTTCACGGATCAGCAGGGCGTCGAGAGCGGGCTCCACGGTTGGATGAACCCGCCCGATCACGGCGTTTCCGCACCAGAGCAGCGAGCCTGTGCGCGTAGGCGCCTGGCAGCGTCGGATATGGGCGAGGAGCGGGTCGTTCGGATGTGTCACGGTATCCCACCGCTTCCCACCGCCGCCCTGTGGCGTCAAGCATCGTGCTTGCATCGGGCAGATCCGTCGCCGATCTAGGGGTCGATGGATGCGACGCCCGCCGTGAACGGCACAAACTCCCGACACTCGAACGCTCCCGGCCGCAAGGCGCCTCTTCTGGAGACGGTGCGCGCGGTTCTGCCCTATCTCTGGCCCCGGGGAAGCGCGCAGGGAGACCGGGAGACCCGCCTGCGGGTGTTGGGAGCGCTGGGCCTGCTTCTGGCGGGACGGGGTCTCACGGTGCTGGTGCCATTCCTCTACGCGGCCGTGGTTGGAAGGCTGACGCATTCCGCTGCCGCAGTGCCAGTGGCGCTGATCGTTGGTTACGGGCTGCTGCAATGCGTGTCCCACGGGATGGATACGCTGCGCGAGTGGGTGTTCACGCCGGTCTCATTGCGGATCGCACGTAATCTGACACGTCATGCTGTCAGGCATGTCCATGACCTGTCGCTGCGTTTTCATCTCGACCGGCAGACAGGCGGCCTCACGCGGGCGGTCGAACGCGGCTCGGATGCGATCGGCCAGATTTCCCGAATCGTGTTGTTCAACGTCCTGCCGTCAGTGCTGGACACTGTCCTGACAATCGCCGTCGTCTGGCGCCTGTTCGGCTGGCGCTACGTCGTGGTGATTGTTGTCGCGCTTGCGATCTACTGCGCGGTCACGCTGCGGGTCACGCAGGCGCGAATCGGTCTTCGGCGTGCGCGCAACGATGCCAATACGGCTGCCCAGCATCGTTTGGTCGACAGCCTGCTCAATTATGAGACCGTCAAATATTTCGGTGCGGAAGCCTTCGAGGATGCCCGGGTGGATGCAGCCCAGGCCCGGCTCGAGACGGCATCGCGAAAACTCCAGCAATCATCGGCGGCGCTGTCCACCGCCCAGAACGTCATCATCGCGAGTGCTGCCGCGGTGATCATGCTGATGGCAGCGCACGGCATTGCGGATGGCCGATTTGGCGTCGGACGCTTCGTGCTGGTGAACACCTATCTGATTGCGCTCTACGAGGCACTCACGTCGCTGGGCTGGGTCTATGCCGCGCTCCGTTCGGCGCGCGTGGATCTGGAGCAGATGGTGGCGCTGCTGGACGAAACACCCGAGATTGCCGATGCGGAAGGTGCGCGGATCCTGCCGGCGCATCTGGACGAGGCCGGCCCTGCTGCCATCCGCTTCGAACGTGTCTCGTTCGGTTACGACGCCAAAAGACCGATTCTAACTGACGTGTCGTTCGCGGCCGAACCGGGTGCAAGCATTGCGCTGGTCGGTGAAACGGGCGCAGGAAAATCGACCATCGGCCGACTGCTGTTTCGTTCCTACGATCCTGTCTCCGGCTCGATTCTGATCGATGACCAGAACATTCGCGGGTTGTCGCAGGCATCGCTACGGGCAGCGATCGGTGTTGTGCCGCAGGACACCGTGCTGTTCAACGACACGATCGGCTTCAACATCGCCTATGGGCGGCCCGATGCGGACGTGGCCGACATCGAGCATGCCGCCCGGCTGGCCCGTGTTCACGACTTCATCGCCACTTTGCCCGACGGATACGATACGGTCGTGGGCGAGCGGGGACTGAAACTGTCGGGCGGGGAAAAGCAGCGCATCGCCATTGCACGCGTGATCCTGAAAGATCCACGAATCCTGCTGCTGGACGAGGCCACGAGTGCGCTGGATACGCGTACGGAACGCGCCATTCTCGGCGCGCTGCGTGATCTGTCGCGGGCGCGCACGACCATCACGATCGCGCACCGTCTGTCTTCGGTGCGCCACTGCGACGAAATCCTTGTGCTGGATCGCGGGCGTGTGGTCGAACGCGGAACCCATGGTGCATTGCTGGCCGCCGGTGGCCGATACGCGTCCATGTGGCTGGCGCAGGATATGGAAGAGGCAGAGCGTGGCGAACACGGTGATGCCCAGCGCGTGGATTATCCTTGACGCTTGTGGGACTCTCGGCCATAAGCCGCGCCTTATTGGAAAGTTGACCGTCGGGCGCGATGTCCCGGGGTGATGCGCGTCGTCTGCGTCATTCCGGCCTCTTGGGCCCTGGTCTTGGTCCGGGCGCCCCTGTCGTGGCGGCCGAAGAAGTTGAGGAAGCTCCAGAAGATGTCTCGCCGCTGCCAAGTCACGGGCAAGGGTGTGCTGACCGGCAACAACGTCAGCCACGCCAACAACAAGAGCCGCCGTCGTTACCTGCCGAACCTGCAGGAAACGTCGCTCCTGTCCGACATCCTGGGTACGCCCGTCCGAATGCGTCTCACGACGAACGGCATCCGCACGGTCGAACACAACGGCGGCCTGGATGCGTTCCTGCTCGGCACGCCGAACCGGAAGCTTCCCGAGGAAGCTCTCGTCCTGAAGCGCCGCATCCTGCGCGCCCAGGAGAAGAAGGCGGCGGCCCAGCCGGCCTGATCCGCCGGGGCCCAAGGGTCCGCAGTTTATAGAAGATTGGCCTTGAAAATCGGGGCGGCCTGCTTCATTCAGCCGCCATCGAGAACTCGGCCCGAACCGGTCGTTTGGTCTCCGCGCAGGGTGCGCCGATCGTATCCTGATCTGGCCCGCAAGACGGGTCACCGGAGAGTGCCGGCCACGGCAGAAGGTGCTTCGAACCTCCCCTGACAGGCGATGGCCGCGGGGTGGTCCAAGGCACCTTTCATCGTATTCAGGAGGCAGCCCCCGTGTCCGAAACCAGTTCAGTCGAAGTCGCCAAATCGGCGCTTTCCCGCATTCGCAACATCGGCATCACCGCGCATATCGATGCCGGCAAGACGACCACGACCGAGCGCATCCTGTATTACACGGGCATGTCGCACCGGATCGGCGAAGTGCATGACGGCAACACCACCACCGACTACATGGCGCAGGAGCGTGAGCGCGGCATCACGATCACTTCGGCAGCCGTGACGTGCGAGTGGGCCGATCACCGCATCAACATCATCGACACCCCGGGCCACATTGACTTCAACATCGAAGTCAACCGCTCGCTGCGCGTGCTCGATGGCGCCATCTTCGTGATCGAGGGCGTGGCCGGCGTGCAGCCGCAGTCCGAGACCAACTGGCGTTTGGCGGATCGCTATAACGTCCCGCGCATCATCTTCATCAACAAGCTGGACCGCACAGGCGCGGACTTCTACCGGGCGTTCGACACGCTCAAGGAGAAGCTCGACATCGTGGCGGTCCCGCTGCAGCTCCCGATCGGCGTCGAAGACAACTTCGTGGGCGTGGTCGATCTGGTCGAGATGCGTGCGATCGTGTGGGAAGGCGGCGAGCTCGGCGCCAAGTTCCACTACGAGGACATCCCGGCCGACCTGAAGGAGAAGGCCGAGGAAGCCCGCCAGACACTGCTGGATACGGCGCTCGGCGTCGATACGGCGGCCATGGAAGAGTATTTCGAGAAGGGTGACGTCGACGTCGCCACCCTGAAGAAGTGCATCAAGAAGGGCGCGATCTCCGGCGAGTTCCGTCCGGTCATGTGCGGCACGGCGTTCAAGAACAAGGGCGTGCAGCCCTTGCTCGATGCCGTCATCGACTATCTGCCGGCTCCGGACGAGGTCGAGGGCATCCGTATCGCGCCGCCGGAGGACGAGGAAGTCGACGAGAACTTCCTGCCGATCGTGCCGGTCGATCCGGAAGGCAAGTTCGCAGGCCTCGCGTTCAAGATCATCTCCGACAAGTACGGCACGCTGACCTTCGTGCGCGTCTATCGTGGTGTTCTGAACTCGGGTGACACCGTGCTCAACACCACGAAGGGCCACAAGGAGCGCGTCGGCCGCATGTTCCAGATGCATGCCGACAAGCGCCAGGAAGTGAAGTCGGTCGGCGCGGGTGACATCGCGGCATTCGTCGGCCTCAAGGACACCGTGACCGGCGATACGCTGGCCGATGCGGCTGATCCGGTGGTTCTGGAGCGCATGCAGTTCCCGGTTCCGGTCATCGACATCTCGGTCGAGCCGAAGACCAAGGACGGCGTCGAGAAGATGACGCTGGCGCTGCAGAAGCTCGCAGCCGAGGATCCCTCGCTGCAGCTGAAGACCGACCAGGAAACGGGCCAGACGATCCTGTCCGGAATGGGCGAGCTGCACCTCGACATCATCGTCGACCGTCTACGTCGTGAATACGGCGTGGAAGCGAACGTCGGCGCACCGCAGGTGGCGTATCGCGAGACGATCACCCAGCCGCATACCGAGGTCTACACCCATAAGAAGCAGTCGGGTGGCTCGGGTCAGTACGCTGAAGTGAAGATCGAGTTCGCTCCGGTCGAGCGCAACGAGGACATCCAGTTCGAGAACAAGGTCGTCGGCGGCGCGATCCCCAAGGAATACATTCCGGCGGTCGAAAAGGGCATCCGGATGCAGTCCTCCACGGGCGTGCTCGCGGGCTTCCCGACGGTCGACTTCCGCTTCACGCTGCTGGACGGCAAGTACCACGATGTCGACTCGTCCGCCCTGGCGTTCGAAATCGCAGCGAAGGCGTGCTTCCGTGAAGGCATGAAGAAGGCCGGTCCGGTCATCCTCGAGCCGATCATGGACGTCGAGATCACGACGCCGAACGATCACGTCGGTGACGTGGTAGGCGACCTGAACCGTCGTCGCGGCATCATCCAGAGCCAGGAGACGTCGGGTTCGACCGTCATGATCCGCGCTCAGGTGCCGCTGAAGGAAATGTTCGGCTACATCTCGCATCTGCGTTCGGCCACGAAGGGACGCGCGTCCTTCACGATGCAGTTCCATCACTACGATCCGGTGCCGCGTAACGTGGCTGAGGAGATCATGGCGAAGTCCGCCTGATCGTTTTCTCATCCGGTCACACGAAACCCCGCTCTTCCGGAGCGGGGTTTTTTGTTGTCTGATACCGGCATTACATATGCTTCCACGGCGTGTCTGCATCCCGGCACAGACATGTCACCAGCTTATGTCGTGATAGTGGCACTCAGTGTCATAAGTGATTCGAAATTTGACAGTCTTTGTCGTGTCGATGCGCCATCGACGCGCCCGGATTTGCCGATCTGGCTGCAGAACGTCCCGATGGCCGGGTCTGGTTGTTCAAATTCTCCTTTATCGTCATAGTGTTGGCACCCTGAAAGCGTGCTTGTTTTCGCCCATTCTCCTGGTGGGTTGATACGGAAGAGGTTTGCCCGTGCTGAAGCGGATTGCCGCCATTGCTGTCGCACTTGCCGTCGTGGCCGGTGGCGGTTTCCTGATCTACGCGTGGAATCCCGCCATCACGCCGATCGCTCGTCCCAATCCTGCAGCGTTCCCGCATGATGCGGTAGCGAGGGGCGAGATCGTCGCAAATGCGGGCTACTGCGTGGAATGCCACACCCGTGCCGATCTCGGTGGGGGCCCGGAACTCGCCGGCGACTACAAGATGAACACACCGTTCGGTGCGCTGTTCTCCCCGAACATCACGCCCGACGTCGAGACAGGCATCGGCACGTGGTCCGAGGCTGCATTCCGGCGTTCGATGTATCGCGGCGTCGATCGCGACGGCGCACATCTGTTTCCGGCGTTCCCGTTCAATCATTTCACCAAGATGTCCGAGCAGGATATCTCGGATCTCTATGCCTATCTGATGACGCGTCCGGCCGTGCACATGACGCATCGCGCGAACACGCTTCCGTTTCCATTCAACCTGCGCATTCTCGAGGCCGGCTGGGCGCTGCTGTTTGTCAGCCCCGGGCGGTATCAGCCCGATCCATCGCATGACGCGATGTGGAACCGTGGCGCCTATCTCGCAGAAGGCGATGCCCATTGCGGCGCGTGCCATACACCGCGCAACCTGCTGATGGCCGAGAAGTCCAGCGCACCGTACGATGGCGCGGTGATCGACGGCTGGATCGCGCCGCCGCTGAATGCGCATAATCCGACCCCCGTCGTCTGGACCGAAGACGAACTGTTCGCCTATCTCCGCACGGGTGTCGCACCCCTGCATGGTTCGGCGGCCGGTCCGATGTCGCCCGTTGCGCATCGCTATCTCGGGCGTATTCCGGAATCGGATGTGCGGGCGATCGCGCATTATTTCGCAACCATGGACGACGCGGCTCACCGCCAGTTCCAGGATGCGGCGGCTCTGGCCGCAGCCCTGAAAGCCTCGGGCCGGGACCTGTCGGGTCCGCAGCATGACGCGGCTGTTCGCCTGTATCAGGGCGCCTGCGCTGCCTGCCATTACAACGCCGGTTCGGCGCCCGTGCTCGGGCGGCCCGAACTCGCGCTCAACAACGCGCTCTGGCTCGACGAACCCAACAATCTCTATCAGGTGATGCTGCATGGGATTGGCGCCTCGGAAGGGCAGTCGGGGATCGCAATGCCGAGTTTTTACGCCGGGCTGACCGATGCCGACATGGCGCGGATCGCGGCCTACCTGCGGGCAACCCGCACGACCCTGCCGCCGTGGACTGACCTCGAGGCGAAGGCTGCCAAGCTGAGAGCGGCGGTCGGTCCGCCTCCGATCAATGCCTCGCATTGATCCCAAGGTCGCGACGCGTAGCCCGGAAGAAGGTATCTGATGACGAAATTCGAGCTCAATGGAAAGCCGGTCTCCGTGGATGCGCCGGATGACACGCCGCTGCTGTGGGTCCTTCGCGATGACCTGATGCTGACCGGAACCAAATTCGGATGCGGTATCGGCGAATGTGGCGCTTGCACGGTGCATGTGGGCGGCCGTGCGACGCGCTCCTGCATCACACCGCTTGCCTCGATCGAGGGGGCCTCGATCACGACGATCGAAGGCCTGGACCCGGACGGCAACCATCCGGTTCAGGTGGCGTGGCGGGACGGGCAGGTGCCGCAATGCGGCTACTGCCAGTCGGGCCAGATCATGCAGGCGGCAAGCTTTCTGAAGGATTTCCCCCATCCGACGGATGCGGAAATTGACGCGGTCATGGGCGGCTCGCTGTGTCGCTGCATGACCTACATACGCATACGCGCAGCGATCAAGCAGGCAGCAGGAACCACGACGCATGAGTAGGCTCGAGCGGATCGCGCGCCAGTCGGACAAGGCCTACGCGGCCCGGCATGATCTTTCGCGCCGCGGCTTCCTGATGACCAGCCTCGGGGCGGGGCTGGCTTTCGGCTTCGCCCGCTCGGCCGAAGCGGCGCAGCATTTTCCGTCGGCCGGCACGCTGCCGGGCGGCGGCGCGTTCGAACCGAACATCTGGTGCGCGATCGCGCCCGACGGTTCGGTAAACGTGAACATCATCCGCGCCGAGATGGGACAGCATATCGGCACGGCGCTCGCCCGGATCATCGCGGACGAGATGGAAGCGGACTGGAGCCAGGTCGGCATCACCTATGTCGATACCGATCCCAAATGGGGCCTGATGGTGACCGGCGGCTCGTGGTCCGTCTGGATGACGTGGGACGTCTTCCGGCAGGCCGGCGCCGCCGCGCGGACGGTCATGGTGGACGAGGGTGCCAAAATTCTCGGCGTGCCGGCCGATCAGTGCACGGCCCGAAACGGCGTGGTCAGCGCCGGCGCCAAATCGATCTCGTATGGCGATATCGTCGCACGTGCGAAGCCGACACGCAGCTTCTCGCCCGACGAAATGGCCAAGCTGCCGCTGAAGCCGGCGGGCGAGCGGCGGCTGATCGGGCAGGCGACGACGGCGCTGGATATTCCGGACAAGACCACGGGCCGCGCCGTCTATGGCATCGATGCGCGCCTTCCGAACATGCTGTACGGCAGGCCCAAGCTGCCGCCCACGCGCTATGGCTCGAAGGTCCAGTCGGTCGACGACAGCGAAGCGCGCAAGGTCGCGGGCTATGAGCGCTATATTGTCCTCGAAGACCCGTCAGGAACCGTGCCGGGATGGGTTGTGGTTCTGGCGACGTCCTATCCTGCGGCGATCCGGGCGACCGATGCGCTCAAGGTGACATGGGTCGCGGGCGACACGGCGCATGTGTCCGAAGACGACATCATCGCCCACGGCCGGGACCTGATCGGCAAGCCCGGCGGTACTCGCATCTTCGACGATCCGGGCAATGCGCAGGCCGTCGCCTCCGCCCACCGGACGATCGAACGCGAATACATTACGACGTCCGTCGCGCATTACGCGCTGGAGCCGGTGAATGCGCTGGCGCGGCTGGACGGCGACGTCTGGGAAATCCACTGCGGGCATCAGTGGCAGTCGCTCTGGCTGCCGGTCATGGCCAAGGCGCTTCAGGTGCCGGACGGCAAGGTCGTCATGCGCACCTACATGCTGGGCGGCGGCTTCGGACGGCGCCTCGGCGGCGACTACGCCATTCCTGCGGCCCTTGCGTCCAAGGAAATCGGCGGCCGTCCGGTCAAGCTTGTGCTCACCCGTTCCGACGACATGCAGTTCGACACGATCCGTTCGCCGTCGTTGCAGTCGATCAAGGCCGGCCTTGACGAACACGGCGCGATATCCGCCATGCAGTATCATGTCACAGCAGGGTGGCCGACGCAGGTCATGGCGCCGGCTTTCATGGCGAAGGGCCTCGACAACCAGCCATACGACCAGTTTGCGCTCTCGGGTGCCGATCACTGGTACGAGACCGGACCCACGCTCGTTCGCGCGATCAGCAATGATCTGGCGAACCGCACATTCTGCCCGGGCTGGCTGAGGTCGGTCAGCGCGGGCTGGACGCCTTGGGCGCTCGAGTGCTTCGTGGACGAGGCAGCCCACGAAAGCGGGCACGATCCGCTGGACTATCGACTGTCGATGTTGACGGCGCAGGGGCGCAACGCCGGCAAGGCGCCGAGTTCGATCGGTGGTGCGACGCGGCAGGCGGCAGTGCTGAAGCGGGTCGCGGAAATGGCGGGCTGGGGACGGCAGTTGCCGCCCGATACGGCGCTGGGTCTGGCCACGACGTTTGGCCAGGAACGCGAAATGCCGACCTGGACCGCAGGTGTTGCGCAGGTTCACGTCGATCGGAAGACGGGCGTCGTCACCTGCCAGAAGCTCTGGCTGGTGCTTGACGCCGGAACGATCGTGCATCCGGACGGCGCGCTGGCGCAGACGCAGGGCGCGGCGCTATGGGGCCTGAGCATGGCCCTGTTCGAGGGCACGCGGGTCGAGCAGGGACGTCTGGCTGCGCATAACCTCGACAACTATACGCCGCTGCGGATTGCCGATGTTCCGGACATGGACATCGTCTTCATGGAGAACACCGAGAAGCCTTCTGGCCTCGGCGAACCCGGCGTGACCGTCATCGCGCCTGCGATCGGCAATGCCATTTTCCGGGCAGTTGGTGTGCGTCTGCGCACCTTGCCGATGCGGCCCGATGATGTGCTCGCCGCACTGAGGGACCAGACGCGCAGCTGATTGCTGCGCGTCTGGGCGGCCTCAGGCCTGGAAGAGTTCGAGCGTCTCGTTCGGACCCTCCCGGGCCTCCAGCGCGTCATAGCCCGGCACTGTGAGGTGTGGTGTCGACATTGGCTCGCGGTGTGTATGCGTGATTACGACAACCTGCGCGCCTGACGCCTCGGCCGCCTGAATTCCCGCAGGGGCATCTTCGAAGATGACGCAGTCTTCAATGGCCACGCCTAGGCGTTCCGCGCCCAGCAAAAAGCAATCCGGCTCGGGTTTGCCGCGAACGACATCCTCGGATGTGACGAGCACGGGCGGCATCGGCAACCCGGCAATTTCGATCCGACGCAATGCCAGGTCGCGCGTGGCGGATGTCACGATCGCCCAGCCATGGTCGGGAAGGGATGCCAGGAAGCGGGCAGCGCCAGGGATTTCGGTAATGCCGTCCGTATCGACCATTTCCTGTTCCGTGATCCAGCGCGCTTCGGCCTCCGGATCGACCGGAAGGTTCTGGCGCTTGACGGTTTCGATCGTGCGTACGCCATGCAGTGTCGGGAGGAACGCCTCGACATTGAGCCCATGCTTGCGTGCCCAGCGCGCCCAGACGCGTTCGGCGGCGACGATGGATGTCAGGATCGTGCCGTCCATGTCGAACAGGAACGCGTCGAGGTGGTGATCCGGGAAAAGCCGGCGGTGGTTGGTCATGGAGCGCTCCGGTTCCGAGGAGAGGGGGCCAGAGCGTGTAAGTCATCGAACACGATGACAAGGCCAGATCCATGACACTGCAGTGAAAGTGATGGAATTGCACCGAACCGCTTCGGCGCAGACACTGGTTCCGACCTTCTGGCCAGATCGATGGCAGGCTGGCCGACCACGTCGAAACGCAGCCGGCGCGCCTGCCGTGATCAGACGCCGGCGTTGCGTCGAGTGATCATGTGATAGAGCGCGAGCAGCACCATGGCGCCCACGACGGATGCGATGAACCCCGCAGGTTGCCCCGGGCGATACAGATGCAGCGCCCGGCCGGCCATGCTGGCGAATACCGATCCGACGATACCGAGAAGCGTGGTCACGATGAAGCCGCCGGGATCGCGCCCCGGCATGAGCAGCTTGGCGATAACGCCGGTGATGAAGCCAAGAATGATCGTGATGATCAGGCCGTGGTGATGCATGGCGACTTACCCCTGGTGGTCGGTTTCGCGGATGAAAGCGGCCACGTTGTCATGAAGTTGCTTCAGGGACGCCTCGCTCACGTAAACCATGTGACCTGACTGGTACTGCTTGAACTCGATGTTTTTCTGCAGGGCAGCGGGAATCGGCAGGTGCTTCATCTCGTAGATGCCCTCGTAATAGGGCGTTGCGAGATCAAAATATCCTGCATTCAGCATGACATGCAGCAGGGGGTTCGTCTTCATCGCCAGGGCCAGGTCGGGCATGACGTTCGGAACCTGCGACTGGTTGCCGTCATCCGGCAGGGTATGTGGAGCCTGCCAGGAATCCGCCTTCAGCCGTCCGAACGGGCGGTAGATCGCGTCGTCTCCATAATGGAGCGTCTTGCGCACGTAGTCGTTGAATGCCGAGACATAGGCGGAGCTGATGGCGCTCGACTGCGGGTCGTAGCCCACTTCCTTGCTCATCGGGTCGATCTGCGGTCCGGAGAAACGGGTATCGAGGCGCCCTGTCGCGATTCCGGTGCGTGCCTGCAGTTCGTGTTCGAACTCGCCGCCCGTGATGCGCAGGTCCGCACGGTCGATGTAGTCCACGGGAAGGCCGGTGTAGTCGTGCAGTTTCTGCACGACATGCTGGCGATCGGCCGCCGAAAGATCCGCGCCCTGTTGCAGGGCGAGCAGATAGTCCGTGCTTGCGAAATGCTCGACCTCGCGCAGGAAGGCCTGCAGGTCTGCGGGCTGCGTCGGCAGCATGTGATGGTAGGCGGCGGTCGCGGCATAGGTCGGCAGCGCCAGGACGTAGGGGCGGTCGTTGCCCGGATCGTCGTTCGCGCCGTCCACGCTGTTGCCGTAGCTGAGGATCTGCGACAGCAGGATCACGCCATTGAAGTCGATGCTGTCATCGTTCTGCAGATCGTTGACGACGACTGCGGACCGCATGGTGCCGTAGCTTTCGCCGAAGAGGTATTTCGGAGAGTTGTAGCGCCCGAACTTGCCGAGAAACTGCGTGATGAAGTTCGCGAATGCGTGACCGTCCGCGTCCACGCCCCAGAATGCCTTTTCGGCGTCCTTGCCGGCAATGCGGCCAAACCCCGTGCCCGGGGCATCGATGAACACGACGTCCGACGCGTCGAGAAGCGTGTCGTCGTTATTGATGAAGCGATAGGGAGCGGCCGGCGTATGGCTGTCGTCCAGCGTCTCGATCCGGCGGGGGCCGAACGACCCCATATGCAGCCAGACCGAGGCAGAGCCCGGGCCACCGTTGTAAACGAACGTGATCGGCCGGGTGGCCGGATCGGCGCCCTTCTTGAAATAGGCCGTGTAGAACATGGACGCCGTCGGCTCGAGCGTCTTGTCTTCGGGCTTCGTCGGATCAGGCTCGCCGACACGCTTGCGCACGATGTCGGTCGAATCGTCATAGCTGTTCGGATGCACCACGAGGGTGCCGGCAACCGCCGTATAGGCAATGGCCTGGCCACGCATCGTGACCGTGCCGGAGCTTGTGCTCTCCGTTGTTGCAGGCTTGTCGGGCGAGGTCGTGGGCGCCGCAAGGACGGAAGTCGACAAGGCAAGGGAGAGCGCGGATGCGCCCCACGGGTTGCGGCGATGTTTCAAACAGGAACTCCGTCGGATCGGTAGAATGTTATAATATACGGTAGTGGGCGGATCTGATGCGCAGATGTCAACCAAAAGCGCCGTTCGCATGCATGATGGCGATGCTGATCTCGCGCAGCACATCGAACAGCTGACTGATCGGCGTGAAGATCTGCTCGTGTTCCCGGACGAAGCCGTGATCATCGCGCGGGCCGGAGGGCTCGGCGAAGTCGAGATCGGCGCGCACCGTGCTGCCACGCGGGAAGATTTCGTTGAGCTTGCGCATCGCCTGCGGCACGTCGAGACAGAGGATCATGCCCAGAAGCCGGTCATAGGAAATGTCGGCGCGGGGGCTGAAATACGGGATCCGCGTTGCGATCTGCCAGATCTGCTCGATCACGCCGATCCGGATCGCGTGCAGAAGATGCTCCCGCGTGGCCATGCGCGGGCTGTCGGGCCACGCGCCACGCAGCGCGAGATGGTCGGCCTGGATCCGGCGGAACATCATCGGAAGCTTCGTCCAGAAGCCCAGTGCCTCGAGCCCGTGCGCAATCGAGACGCAGCGCCGGCGGCGGGCCGCATCTCCGGCGTGGCCCGCACGATCGAGCCAGGTGCCAGGGTCGAGCAACAGGACGTTGGTGCGCAGCACCTCGATGTCCGAATGGCTGAGGGCAGCCCGTGCAAAGTCGAGCGCGCGGCGGAACCGCGGGCTTTCGCTCATGAACTGCTCGAAGGCATCGGGATGACGGGCGGCCGCCGATCCCAGGCCGTGCACGACGTCCGCCCACCAGCCAAGCTGCTGCAGGATCGCGTTGTTGGGAATCGCCCTGAGCTGGCTGGGATGACTGATCCGGACGATGGCGGCCGAATCGCTTTGGCGCGCGGATGGACGCGAGCCCGTCTTGTCGATCAGCGACGGGCCAAATGCGCCAAGCAGCGCGCCATATCCGGGGTCTTCCACGAGATTGCCCATGTCGAGCGCGATCGTCGAGAAGAAGTCCGAGGCGAAGTCCGGCTTCTCGTAAACCTGATCGAGGCGCGTCGCCGGATCGGCACCGGGACGCGGGGCGCTTGCGACGTGCTCGGCGAGGGTTGCGATTGTCGATTTGGCAATCGCATCGGTGCCGAACAGCGTGTAGCCGTCGCCGCCCTGAAATGCTGATTCCTCGCGCGTCACGATGCCGGCCGCAGCGAACGTCAGGCGTGCGCGGCTGGGCGAGAGATATTTCAGCCGATCCGACAGGTGGAAGGGATGGGCGCCGCGCCCGATGCTCTCGCCATGCGTGTCGAACAGCACCACCTCGACATGCGTCAGCTCATGTTCGCGCAGCAAGGCGGCGGTGCGCAGGCGCAGCCGCTCGACAAGGTTGGTCGCGGCGAGCTGTCCGACATAGCGGCCCGAATCCGAATAGCCGAACTGCAGGCACAGGCGACCGGAGCGCGCCAGATAATCGCGCCAGTGACGCGACCGCAGCGCTTCCTCGATGATCGTCTCGCCATCCTCGAGCGCGTCCCGCGTCTCGAACAGCGGCGAGATTTCGATCAGATGATCGGGGATGCCCAGCAGGCGCGCCAGCCACAGCGTCGCCAGCAGCGTGTAACCGCTCTCGGTTTCGGCGATCAGGAAGCGGACCGGCGTCTCGGCATCGATGTGCTTGACGATCTGCGCCATCGTCATCATCAGCCGCGCCGCGGACGATTGCTCCACCAGCAGCGCGCCGAAATCGACCGGCAACGCCGTCACATTATCCAGCGCCTCGTTGATCTGGGACAGGACCACCCGGCGATGGCTGCGGTTGCCGGGGTCGTCCTCTATACCAAGACGCGCCCGTGCGACATTATAGATCTGCCCGGCATTCAGCCGCGTATGAACACGGGCCAGCGACAGCCCGTGGGCCTTGAAGCCGGCGATGGCGGTCGACAGCGCGTCGGCCCGCTGCGGATCGTGCGCGACGAGGGCGTGCGTATCCGCGAACGCGTCGTCGAGCGCGCTGGCACCGAGGATGGCATCATCGCGCTCGCCGATCAGGAGGCGGGCGAAAGCGGCCACGTCCTCGGGGCGGCATTGTCCGGAACGTGCGTCCGGACAGGCCTCGGTCTGGCGCGCGATGACATCGAGCGCGCGGTCGAGCGTGGCAATCAGCGCCGCCGTTTCGGGCAGGATCGCCGCCGTCTGGGCGCGCAGGCGTGTCAGCTGGGCGGCCTTCATCATCAGACGGATGCGCAGCGTGTCCCACCACCCGATATCCGTCCGTCCGTCGGTATCGAACCCGACCCAGCTGGCCAGGATCACGGGGCTGGGGCGCAGGCCGGCCCGGATCTCGTCGGCACGATCCGGCCAGCGCGCGATGGCGGCCGCGAGGATCGCCTCGGCCAGGGCATCAAGCGCGTCACGGCCACGTGCGATGGCACTCATGGCCAGCGACAGCTCCTCCATCAGCGTCGGCGGCGCGCTGCGGCGATGAGTGGCGAGCTTCGGGATCTCGACGGCCGGATCGGATGCTCGTCCGGCCAGAAGTTCGTATACCCGGTTGTCGAGGGCGAATGTCGGGTGGGCCGTGAAGACTGCCGAGAAGGCTGGGCGCGCGAGCATAGTTGCGAGCTGGGCGGGGTCGTCGGCGCGTGTCACGAGTTGCTCGGCTGCGCGACGCAGCGCATCCGCCGGATCCGCCGTGTGCTGCAGCCCGACATAGCGGCGCAGGCGCGCTGTCCGGTCCTCAAGGCATTCGTCGCGGATCTGCGCGATGCAGGCCTTCAGTTCCGCAATCCCCAGAGTGCCGTCGGACAGCCGGTCCGCGATCCTGTGCGCGACGGGCAGCATCCATCCCTGCTCGGGGCGCTGCGGGTCGCCGCAAGCCTGCGTCATTTCCTCCTGCCACGCTGCGACGCGTATGCCCGCGGCATGGGCGAGAGCTGCGAGGTCCTGGGATTCGGAGGCGGAGGTCTGGGGGTGCGGCAACGGGATTCTCGCAGTCTTGGAACGGCAGGCCATTTTCCATTGTGCGGCGGGGTGAGGCAATCGGTGCAATACCGATTTATCGTACCGCGTGGGGATGGTATCGAGCCCGGCATGTCCGATGCCGATCCCATCCGGCCCGATCAGGCCACAGCACGCGCCACCCTGCGTCGCTATCGTGCGCTCGCATCAGGCCTTCTGGTCGGTATGGGAGGCATCACGGCACTGGGCTATGGACTGCCGGCGAGCGGGATCATCGCCGACAGCTGGGAGATCCAGCTTCTGCGCGCCGGCGGACGGGCCGGACTTGTCGGCGGGATCGCGGACTGGTTCGCGGTCACGGCGCTCTTTCGTCATCCGCTCGGGCTGCCGATCCCGCATACCGCGATCCTGCAGAACCAGAAGGACCGTCTGGGAACAGCGCTCGGGCAGTTCGTCGCGGGCCAGTTCTTTACCGAAGCCGATGTGGAACGCGCACTCGTCAATCTGGACGCGCCGGGGCTGATCGCCCGCGCGCTGTCCCAGCCGCGCACGCTGCAGACCGTCAGCCGCGCGATCCGCGATTCCCTGCCGCCCATGTTCGAACGGCTCGAGGACGGACGGGCGTCGGCCGCCATCAGCCGCATGATCCCGCAGCTCATGGGGGGCGACGATCTCGCGCCGCTCATCGCCCGTGCGCTGCGTGCGCTGGTCGAGGGCGACTATCATCAGGAGGTGCTGTCGTTTCTGCTGGTGCGGATCAAGGACAGCGTGCGCGACAAGGATTCGGCCCTGCGCGCGATGATCGCCGAACGCGTGCGGGAGCAGGGCGGCCGCTTTCTCGGCTGGGCGATCGGCGGATCGATCGCCTCGAAGGTGCTCCACGCGATCAACCAGGAGCTGGAGCGGATCGACCCGCTGGATTCCGCCCTTCGTGAAGGTTTTTCCGAATGGGTACGGGCAGAGGTTGACCGGATCGAGCATGATGCCGCGCGCAGGCGGGAGATTGCTCATGCGATCGGCGGTGTTCTGACGCACGAAAGCCTCAAGGCCTGGAGCCAGGACGTGTGGCGACGGGCGCGTGCCATGGCGGAGGCCGACATGCGGGCAGAAAACGGCTGGACCGCGGGGGCGATCGAAGTGCTGCTCAAGCGGCTGGCTGAGCAACTGAACAGCGACACGGCCCTGCGTGCGAAACTCGATCGTGGACTTGCGTCGCTTGCCATGGCGGCTCTTCCGTCGGCGCGTGTGCGGCTGGCCGCCTTTATCAGCTCTGTCGTCGCACGATGGGACTCGCTTGCTTTCGTTGAGCGGATCGAGCTGAAGGTCGGGCGTGACCTGCAGTTCATCCGGATCAATGGCACGGTGGTCGGATTCATTGTCGGGCTGGCACTGGATGTCATTTTGCGTGTTCTTTTCGGCACCCGTCTTTGAAAAACGGTCCGAAATCTCATGTTTCGACACATCTTCCCTTGACGACGGCCTCGCGGTTCCGCATCTGACACTCAATCAGGACCGGCACAGTCTCCATTGAAGGATGACCCGTTGCCGAGGAGGACCGGATGCTGAGGCTGTCGAAACTGGCCGATTATGCCGCCGTGCTGCTGGTGCAACTTGACCGGCATGATGAACTTGCGACTTCGGGTGTTCTGGCAGGCGAAACGGGCGTGCCGGAGCCGACGGTCGCAAAAATCCTGAAGGGGCTGGCTGGTGGCGGTTTCGTGGTGTCGCAGCGCGGCGCGCGGGGCGGATACAGGCTGGCGCGGTCCCTCGACACGATCTCGATCGCGCAGGTGATCGGGGCGATGGATGGTCCCATCGCCGTCACCACATGTGTCGAGGGCCGGGTGTGCGAGGCGAGTGGCCTGTGCGCGCTGTCCGGCAACTGGGACATGGTGAACGATGCCATCGTCCGCACTCTGGATTCCATCACGCTCGCCGATATGGGACGCGGCCGCCGCGGTGCAGACCATGCCCGCGCGCCGGCCGGCGCATCGGCGACGCTATGAACACGACGAACCTGACATCTGAAGGGAAGGCGTTGCGATGCCTGCAGTAACCGAGACCCGCGAGGCCGTCGAAACCCTCAGCCAGTCCACGTACAAGTGGGGGTTCGAGACCGACATCGAGATGGAGATCGCGCCGAAGGGACTGAGCGAGGATACCATCCGCTTCATCTCCGCGCGCAAGGGCGAGCCGGAATGGCTGCTGGAATGGCGTCTCAAGGCCTATCGCGCGTGGTGCGAGATGGAGCCGCCGCTGTGGGCCAAGCCGCATCATCCGCCGATCGACTTCCAGGACGCACATTATTTCGCGGAGCCAAAGAAGAAGCCCGGTCCGAAATCCCTGGAGGAAGTCGACCCGGAACTGCTGCGCACCTACGAGAAGCTGGGCATCCCGCTGCACGAGCAGGCTTTGCTCGCCGGCGTCGAAGTGCCGGAGGGCGAGGAAGCCCGGATGCCGGTCGCAGTCGATGCGGTGTTCGACAGCGTCTCCGTGGTGACGACCTTCCGCAAGACCCTAGAAGAGGCGGGCGTGATCTTCTGCCCGATTTCAGACGCGGTGAAGGAACATCCGGAACTCGTGCAGCGCTACCTTGGCAGCGTCGTGCCGGCGGGCGACAATTTCTATGCAGCCCTTAATTCGGCTGTGTTTACCGATGGAAGCTTCGTCTACGTGCCAAAGGGCGTTCGTTGCCCAATGGAGCTGTCGACCTATTTCCGCATCAATGCCCGCAACACGGGACAGTTTGAGCGCACGCTGATCATCTGTGAAGACGGCGCCTCCGTGTCCTACCTCGAAGGCTGCACGGCTCCCCAGCGCGACGAAAACCAGCTCCACGCGGCTGTCGTCGAACTGGTCGCGACGGATGACGCGTCCATCAAGTATTCGACGGTGCAGAACTGGTATCCCGGCGATGCCGAGGGCAATGGCGGGATCTACAACTTCGTGACCAAGCGTGGCGCATGTCGCGGTGCACGTTCGAAGATTTCGTGGACGCAGGTCGAGACAGGTTCTGCAATCACGTGGAAATACCCGTCCTGCATTCTCGCGGGCGAAGGCTCAGTTGGCGAGTTTTATTCGGTCGCGGTGACCAACAATCACCAGCAGGCCGATACGGGCACGAAGATGATCCATCTGGCGCCCAACACGCGTTCGACCATCATCGCGAAGACGATCTCCGCGGGGCGGTCGGACAGCACGTATCGCGGGCTGGTGCGCATGATGCCCAAGGCGCGCGGCGCACGGAACTTCACCCAGTGCGATAGCCTCCTGATCGGTGACCAGTGCGGCGCCCATACCGTGCCCTACATCGAGAACCGCAACATGACTGCGCGGATCGAGCATGAGGCCACGACGTCGAAGATCTCCGAGGATCAGCTCTTCTATTGCCGTTCGCGCGGTCTGTCGGAAGAGGATGCGGTCGGCCTGATCGTCAACGGCTTCTGCAAGGACGTCCTGAAGGAACTGCCGATGGAATTTGCCGTCGAGGCGCAGAAGCTGCTTCAGATCAGCCTTGAAGGCAGTGTTGGTTAAGTATTGATTTTGAACGATATCGCGGACCGAAACATGACCATGACCGACTTCCTGACCGTCACCAATCTTCGGGCACGGATCGATGACAACGGGACCCCGAAGGAAATCCTTCGGGGGCTCGATCTCGAAATCCCGCCGGGCGAAGTCCATGCGATCATGGGCCCTAACGGGTCGGGCAAATCCACGCTGTCCTACGTTCTGTCGGGCCGCGAGGAATATGAGGTCACCGAAGGGTCGGTCCGGTTCAAGGGACAGGACCTGCTGGCTCTCGAGCCGGACGAGCGCGCGGCGCTCGGCGTGTTCCTGGCGTTTCAGGCGCCGGTCGAACTGCCGGGCGTCAACAATGCCAACTTCCTCCGCACGGCGGTGAACGCGGTGCGGCGCGCACGGGGCGAAGCGGAGCTCGATGCGGTCGGTTTTCTAAAGGCGGTGCGTGCAGAGACCAAGCGCCTGCATATGTCCGACGAGATGCTGAAGCGACAGGTCAATGTCGGGTTCTCGGGCGGCGAGAAGAAGCGCAACGAGGTGCTTCAGATGCGCATGCTGGCGCCCAGCCTCGCGATTCTGGACGAGACCGACAGCGGCCTCGACATCGACGCGCTGCGGATCGTGGCGGACGGCGTGAACTCGCTGCGCGGACCGGATTTCTCGGCGCTGGTCATCACCCACCACCAGCGGCTGCTCGACTACATCCATCCGGATCGCGTGCACGTCATGGCGCAGGGCCGGATCATCCACAGCGGCGGTCCTGAGGTCGCGCATGAGCTGGAGGCCAAGGGCTACGCGCGTTACCTGCAGGCCGCCGCATGAACGCGATCACCACTCTGCAGGCCCCGGCGCTGGAGCGGTTCATCGCTCGTGCCAGGGGCGACGTTTCCGTATTGCGTGGCGACCTGCCGACGCGTGCCGTGGAGGCGTGGCATTACACGTCCCTGCGTGACGTGGCGAAGGTGCCGTTCGAGGATGCGCCGGACGCCGATTTCGAGGCTGCCCGCGCCTTGATCGACGCGCATTTCCCCGCCGATCTGAACATGGCGCGCGCCGTTTTCGTCAACGGTCGCTTCACGCCTGATCTGAGCACTGGTCTTGAAGCGTTTGACATTGCGGCATTCTCTCCGGGGTCGGGTGCGATGGCGCGCCCGGAACGTGATGCCATTGCGGGGATCAACGCAGCGCTTGCTCAGGACGGACTGACGCTGCGTGTTCCGCAGGACGTCGATGCCGGACGGCTCGCACTCATCTCCGTCGATGTGGGCCAGGGACGCTTCTCGACGCATCCGCGCCATCGCATTGTCCTGGAGGACGGCGCGGCACTGTCTCTGCTCGATCTCAATTTTGGCAGCGGCGCGTATCTGAGCAATCCGGTGTTCGAGATCGTTGTCGGCGATCGTGCGCGCCTGACGCATGCCAAGGTTCAGGACGAGGATTGCGAGGCTTTCCATCTTGCACTGGTCTATGCGGACGTTGCGACCCGGGGCCTCTATGACAGCTTCACCCTGACCATGGGGGCTGCCCTGAGCCGGCATGAGGTTCATGCAGGATTGCTGGGCGGTCATGCGACGGTCCACGTGAATGCCGCCCAGTTGCTGGATGGCGACCGGCATGCCGACCTCACGTCGGTCATCACGCATGGCAATCCGGACTGCGTGTCGCGTCAGACGGTCAAGAACGTCCTGCTCGACACGTCGCACGGCGTGTTCCAGGGCAAGATCTATGTCGATCGGATCGCGCAGAAGACCGACGGTTATCAGATGAACCAAGCGCTTCTGTTGTCCGATCGGGCGCAGATCGACAGCAAGCCGGAACTGGAGATCTACGCCGACGACGTGCGGTGCAGCCACGGTGCAACGGTCGGCGCGCTCGACGAAGAACAGCTCTTCTATCTTCAGTCGCGCGGCATTCCGCGTGACGACGCCCGCGCCATGCTGGTGAGAGCGTTCCTGACCGATGCCATCGCGTTGATCGAAGACGAAGGCATGCACACGTTGCTGGACGCCGCGGTCGACGCGTGGTGGGCACGGCGGTCATGAACGCGGCGTTCGACGTCCAGGCGATCCGCGCGCAGTTTCCGATCCTGTCGGAACGTGTGCATGGGCGGCCGCTCGTCTTTCTCGACAGTGCGGCGTCGGCTCAGAAGCCGACCTGCGTGATCGAGGCGATGGCCCGGACCATGCAGACGCAGTACGCGAACATTCATCGCGGCCTGCATTGGATGAGCGAGCGCACCACGGCGGCCTACGAGGGCGCGCGTGATCAGGTGGCGGGCTTCATCCATGCGAACTCGCGTCGCGAGATCGTCTTCACGCGCAACAGCACCGAAGCGATCAATCTCGTGGCCTATTGCTTCGGATCGATGCTCAGGCCGGGCGATGCCGTGCTGATCTCCGAGATGGAGCATCATTCCAATATCGTGCCTTGGCAGATGCTGCGGGATCGCGCCGGTATCGAACTGCGGGTGGCGCCGATCACCGATACGGCGGACATCGACCTCGATGCCTACGAGGCGCTGCTGACGGATGGGCATGTGCGCCTCGTGGCCATCACCCACATGTCGAACGTGCTCGGCACGATCACGCCGGCGCAGACATTGGCCGAAATCGCGCATCGCCATGGCGCGCGGATCCTGTTCGATGGCTCGCAGTCTGCCGTGCATCGTAAAATCGACGTGCAGGCCCTGGACGCCGACTTCTTTGTCCTCACGGGGCATAAGATCTATGGCCCGACGGGCATCGGCGTCCTGTGGGCCCGCGAGGAACTGCTCGAGGCGATGCCGCCGTTCATGGGTGGCGGCGAGATGATTGAAAGCGTCTCGTTCGCGCGCAGCACATGGGCAAAGCCACCGCACAAATTCGAGGCCGGCACGCCTGCCATCATCGAGGCGATCGGCCTCGGTGCCGCCATAGGCTTCATGCAGGACATCGGACCTGAGGCGATTGCGGCCCATGAAGCAGAGCTTGTGGCTTATGGACGGGACCGTCTGGGCGCGATGAATGCCCTGCGCATTCTGGGCGATCCAGCGGAGCGGGGCGGGGTCCTGTCTTTTACAGTGGACGGAGCGCACCCACATGATCTGGCGACCCTGCTGGATCACCAGGGAATTGCCGTGCGGGCCGGACAGCATTGTGCGGAACCGCTGATGCACCGGCTCGGCGTGCACGCCACCACCCGGGCCAGCTTCGGCGTCTATACGACGACCGATGACATCGATGCCCTGGCAGACGGGCTGGAGCGCGCCCGCCAGATGCTGCTGTAGGCGAAGGACGACCGATGCAGACCGATATGACACCTGCCGGGGCCACGGGCCCGATTGCCCATCCGGGACTGCCTGACGAGGATGCCGTGGTCGCTGCGATCGCGACCGTGTTCGACCCGGAAATTCCGGTCAATATCTACGAGTTGGGCCTGATCTATGCGATCGACCTGCATGATGACGGGCGCGTCGAAATCGAAATGACGCTGACCGCGCCGAACTGCCCGAGCGCCCAGGAACTGCCCGAGCAGGTTCGTGATGCCGTGGCGAAGGTCGACGGCGTCACCAACGCGGCCGTGCAGATCGTATGGGACCCGCCATGGGACATGTCGCGCATGAGCGACGACGCCCGTCTTGCCCTGAACATGTTCTGATTGCGGAGAAACTCGATGTCGACACAGACCGCATCCGTTACGCCGAAGCGCGCCCTGCCGCCACTGATGTCCCTGTCGGATCGCGCGGCCAGCCGGCTGCGCGCGCTGTATGCCGGTGCGCACGAAGGGCAGCTGCTGCGCATTTCCGTCTCGACGCGCGGCTGCTCGGGCATGTCGTATGACATGAATTTCGTCGATGCGCCTGCGGACAGCGATGAAATCGTTCGCGATCACGACCTGACAGTTCTGGTCGATCGCAAGGCCACGCTGTTCCTGATCGGGACGACGATGGACTACGTGACGAAAGACCTCGAATCCGGGTTCACGTTCGTCAACCCGAACGAGAAGGGCCGCTGCGGGTGCGGCGAGAGCTTCCACGTCTGAAAGCGATGACGCTTTCGACTTCGGTCGACCAGAGGAACTGGTCGACAACCGTGATGGATTCGAGCGTAAAGCCCGCCTGATGCAGGCGGGATGCATCTGCTTCCAGCGCCTGCGGATTGCAGCTCACGTAAATCACGTCCCGAAGTGAGGATGCGGCGATTTCCCCGATCTGGGGCGCAGCACCCGAATAGGGCGGATCGAGCACGCAAAGCCGCGCGTCCGACAATTCCTTGCTCATCAGAGGCTGTCGACCGAGATCGCGCGCGGTGATTTCGATACGACGCCCGGCCATGGCACGCCGCACGGCGGCTGATGCTCCGGCATCGCCTTCGAACGCGCAGACGCGCCCATGCTCGGCGAGCGGAAACGTCAACGTGCCGCATCCGGCATACAGTTCCGCGATCACGTCACGGCGGTTGAGCTTTGGAAGCGCGGCGATCACGGCCTTGACGATCGCGCGCTCGCCGTCAGGCGCCGCCTGAAGAAACGCGCCCAGAGGCGGCGACACGGACGCGCCGGCAAAATTCTGTCGGACAGGTCCGGTCTGTGCGACGATTTCGGCGACAGCTCTGCCGCGGCGCGATCGCCATCCGATCCGGGGCACGCCCTGTGCGCGGGCAAAAGCCGCGAGTTTCGTGCGGTCGGCAGCACCTAGTTCCACATCCGTCGCAAGCAGGATGTCCGGGCCGCTGTCGAGCAGGTTCAGGAGCACGTCCCCGTCAGCCGTCAGCGCGCCGAGAGACGCGAGAACAATGCGCAGGGGCGCCAGCAGTGCGAACAGGCGCGGATCGAGGATATGGCACTCGGTCATGTCGACCGGGTCGCCCTGCCGCCTGTGCAGTCCAAGGATGACGCCGCCCGAGACCCGTTTTGCGGCGAGGTCGATCCGTCGCCGGGTAAGCGGCAATACCTGCTCGATTTTTGGCGTAACGCTTGCAAATCCGGCCCGCATCAGGGCCTGCCCAACCCGATCTGCTTTCCACTGCGCCAGTGCAGGCAGGGAAAGCTGCTGGATGGCGCAGCCTCCGCAGGTGCCGAACAGCGTGCAGGGCGGCACAACCCGATCAGGGGAGGGCGTTTCGATCTCGATCAGATCGGCTGGACCGTGGCCAAGCCTCACGCGCGCCTGTTCGCCCGGCAGAGCGCCGGGCACGAACATGCGACGCCCTTCGACTTCGGCCACGCCGTCACCGGCCGCGCCGAGGCCGAGGATGGCTAGGGACTCGAGACGACCAGGCAGGTTCAGGCGTCTCCACCGCGCGCACGGCGCGGCAGCAGCATGAAGGCCGGCGTATCGTGGCCGAACCCGGTCGGCGGGCTCTGCGGATCGAAGGCCGGGGCCGGACGAACGGAGCCGCCGCGCTCGTCCCGAGGCGGACGCTGTCTGCGCGTGTCACCATGACGCGCATCGTCCTGGCGGGGAGCGTCAGCCCGTGTCCTTTCGGTTCGTGTCTTTTCGGCCCCTGCTTTTTCAGCTCCGGCCTTTTCAGGGCGAGGCGCATGGTGCTGAGGCGTGTCGCGACGGACAGGCTCTTGCGGGGCCGCGTCCTGAATCGGCTGCTCCCGCTCGGGCGTCTTCGGCTGGTCGGTATGATCCTTCCGCCGATCCTTGCCGTGCCGCTTCTTGTCGCGATGACGGCCGCGGTCGCCCGACGCGTCTTCCGGCGCCCACTCGGTCGGTGTCACGCCCGGATAGGCCGGCTGCGGGATCGTCTTGCCGGTCAGGCTCTCGATCGCATCGGCGAGGTGCTTGTCATACGGGGAGGCCAGGCTGATCGCATGCCCCTGACGTCCCGCACGACCAGTCCGCCCGATCCGATGAACATAGTCCTCGGCATTGAACGGCAGGTCGAAATTGAAGACGTGCGAAAGTCCGCCGATGTCGATCCCGCGCGCCGCGACGTCCGAACAGACGAGGATCGCCAGTTCGCCCGCGCGGAACCGCTCGAGTGTTGCAAACCGGACCGACTGCGGCAGATCGCCGTGAAGGGCGCCGGCCGAGAAGCCGTGCTTCGTCAGGGACTTGAGCAGCGTATCCACATCGCGCTTGCGGTTGCAGAACACGATGGCGTTCTGGACGTCCTGCTGACGAAGCAGCCGGCGCAGGACGCGGCGCTTGTCATCCTCCGGCACGACAACGAGCGCCTCGTCGATCGTCGTAGCGACCGACGATTGCCGAGCGACCGTGATCTCCTTGGGCGCGTTCAGGAACGCGTCGGCGAGCTTCCGGATCTCGGGCGCCATCGTCGCCGAGAAAAACAGTGTCTGCCGGTTCGGTGGCAGAAGGCCCACGATCTTCTCGATGTCGGGAATGAATCCCATGTCGAGCATCCGGTCCGCCTCGTCGATCACGAGATGGCGGGCCTGCGTGAGCAACAGACCACCGCGCTCGAACAGGTCGATCAGGCGCCCCGGCGTCGCAATCAGGACGTCCACGCCGCGACCCAGAATCTCGCGCTGGTCCTTCATGCTTTCGCCGCCGATCAGCAGCGCATGGGTCAGGCGAAGATGCTTGCCATACAGCTTGAAGTTTTCCGCAACCTGCAGGGCCAGCTCGCGTGTCGGCTCGAGGATCAGGCAGCGCGGCATACGTGCACGCGCCCGCGATCCATGAAGGATTTCGAGCAGCGGCAGCACGAACGACGCGGTCTTTCCGGTCCCGGTCTGGGCGACGCCCAGCACGTCATGTCCCGCGAGCACCATGGGAATGGCGCCCGCCTGAATCGGCGTGGGGTGGTGATAACCGAGTTCCTGAATGGCCTGCATGATCGGCGCGGACAGACCGAGCTCGCTGAACAACGGTCCGGTCCGTTCAGCGACTGGGGCTGTCTCAGCAGCCGCGGGCTGCACGACCGCGGAAGCAGCCGCCTGGGATGCGTCGGCGACCGGCTCCAGACTGCGTGTCTGGCTACCGCCAGTTGTGTCCACCGTAACCGGCGTTTCCGCTGCCGGGGGAGCCTGATCGTGAGAACGGCGTGGTGTGGCCGCGATCGGGTCCAGCGAACCCATCGTCATCTGTGCAGGATCGCCCGAGGACGTCTTTGCAGTCGATTGCTTGCGCGGCCGTCCGCGTCCGCGACGCGGCGCGGCAGCCTCACTGGTGTCCGGTGCAACCGCTTCAGTCGCGGATTTCGCGATCGGTATTTCGGCTACCGGAGCCGCCGGCGTCTGGGCCGCGTCAGCCTGCTTGCGGGGACGCCCTCGGCCACGGCGTGGGGCGTTGCCCGCATTCGTGTCCGCCTCGGACGCGTCCGGCGTCAGGCTTGCGCCGGGGGCCTCGGCCGCCGACGGGGCGACGACATCAGGAGCGCTCGGCTGCTTGCGCGGACGGCCGCGGCCGCGGCGCGGAGATACGGGGTCCGGTTGAGGCGTCGGCTCGGCACGTGCCGGGCGCGTGACAGAGGCGGTATCGACCGGTGGTGCATCCTGCGCTTCCGGGGCGGCTTGTACGCGCTTCGCGCTCCGCCGCACGGGTCTGGGCGCTGCGTCGCCGGCGGTCGCGACGTCGGCCTTGCGCGGACGACCCCGCTTCTTCGGAGCGGGCTGCTCGACGGTCGCCGATGGCGGTGTCTCGGTCGTGCGGCGGGCACGCGCGGGTGTTCCGGCAGCCGCCGTGCTCCGGCGTGACTTGGCGGGCGCGGTTTTTGCCTTGGCGTCCGGAATGACTTCCGTAACGGTCTCCGGATTCGTGTCCGGGGCGTTCTTGCGGGCCTTGCGGCTGCGCGACGTGCTCGAAGATGCGGTCGGCTTGGCGCTCAAACTACTCTCTGACGTGTCTCGGGTGGCCCGGCGCGTCCGGCGTTCGAAGGGTGTTCTTCGAAAACCGCCGCGTCTGGAATTCGGGCGCGCCTGTCTGCACGCCGCGTCGGCAGGCCGTGCCTATCGGCAAATGTGGCCGAAATCAAGCATTCCCATGCGGCCCCTTGGCAGGATGACGATGGAGACGTGTCAGATTCCCCGAGCGAAGGCCGCTGCCAGGATCGCAAGCAGGCCGAGTGCCACCACGCCGATCGTCTGTTTACGCACCGAATCGAGCAGGGCCGGCTGCGGGCGAAGCGCGCGGCGCGCCCGCGTCAGCGGCCCGCGTGCGATGACGATCGACCAGGCACCCATGGCAAGTCCAAGCAGCATCATGATGTCGACCGGCATCGGGACGACGGCAAAACCGCCCTCGTGCAGGATCAGCGCGAAGCCGGTCACGACCGACAGGCCGAAGACATGCCAGACCGAGCGAAAAAATCGCGTCCATGATTGCAGCATCACCGACTGCTTCTGGTTGGCGTCCAACAGGGACACGACGCGTCCGGAGATCAGCACGGCGTAGGTGGCGCCGCCGATCCAGTAGGCCATGGCCAGCAGGTGCAGTGCCAGAACGAGGGTCCAAATCAGCGCCAAACTCAGTCTCCGTCGTGTCGTCGGTCATCCCGGATATTGCGAACCATCTTGGGGCCGGGCGCTTTTGTTCCCTGATAAGCGAAGTGTGCGCAAGAGGCGCGTTCACGCAAGTCGGGAGAGCCAGTTTATGTCCTACGCTGCCTTCGGGTTGCCCACGCCGGATCAGTGTGCCGCCTGGGATCGGCGTGCATCCGATATCGTCCCGTTGAGAACGTTGATGGAAAACGCCGGGCGCGCCTGCGCGCGCGCCATTCGGAGGCACATGGCGCCTGCGCGGACGCTCGTGCTGTGCGGACCAGGCAACAATGGTGGCGATGGCTATGTCGTTGCCCGTCATCTCGCCCAGGCGGGTTGGCCGGTCAGTGTCGCGGCGATGGCCGAGCCGAAACCCGGCACGGACGCGCATGACGCGCGCGCAGGCTGGCGTGGGCCGATGGTCCCGTTCAGCCCGGACGAGGCCTCCCGGGCTGGTCTCGTGATCGATGCCGTCTTTGGGGCAGGGCTGTCGCGGGATGTGGACGACGTGATCGCCGAGACGCTGCATGCGGCGCGGCGTATCGTGGCCGTGGATATGCCCAGTGGCGTCGACGGGGCGACCGGTTCGGTCAGGGGAGCGGCGGCACCCTGCCTGCTGACGGTCACGTTCGGTCGGCCGAAGCCCGGGCATCTCCTTCTCCCGGGTCAGGCGCTTGCGGGTGAACTGGTGGTGGCCGATATCGGCATGCCGCCGGGGCTGCTGGCTGAAATCGGAATCGATACCTGGGTGAACGAGCCCGGGCTGTGGCATGTCCCGGAATCCGGGCTCGAGAGCCACAAATATTCCCGTGGCGTGGTCTCCCTCTGCGGCGGTGCCGCGATGCCCGGTGCCGCAAGGCTTGCCGCCGCGGGTGCGCGGGCTTCCGGTGCAGGCCTCGTGCGGATCGCTGCGGGGCCCAATGCGGGGCCATACAAGCTCGGGGCGCCGGGACTCATCGTGGATTCCGACCCTCTTGATGATTTGTTGCGGGACGAACGACGCAAGACGTGGATCTGCGGTCCGGGGCTCACGGTCGACGAAGTGGCACACACGCTGCCGACCCTTCTCAAGGCGGAGCGCACGGTGTTGGCCGATGCCGGGGCGTTGGCCTGGGCCACCGAGGATCTGTCACGCCTGCGTGGCGTGTCTGCCATCACGCCGCATATTGGGGAGTTCTCGAAGTTGTTCGGAAATCCCGGTGCGGATCGCCTCGGTGCGGCACGTGCGGCGGCCGCGCGGATCGATGCCGTCGTCATTCTGAAAGGGGCGGACACGATCATCGCGAGTCCGGATGGGCGGGCCGCGATCAATGTCCATGCGTCCTCCGCTCTGGCGACGGCCGGATCGGGCGACACGCTGAGTGGTGTCATCGCCACACTGCTGGCCGCCGGCATGGCGCCGTGGGATGCGTGCGGTGCCGGCGTCTGGCTTCACGGGGATGCCGGATTGCATGCCGGCGACTGGCCGATTGCGGAAGATCTCGACCGTCATCTGGGTGCGGCCAGGGCGCGTGCGATCCGGCAGCAGGCCACGCGTGCGCGATAGGTATGCTGCCATCGCTTGTCGACGGGCGCGGCTTGCTATAAAGGCGCTCCGCTCATGACGGAAGCTCGCCTGCGGGCGTGGTGGAATTGGCAGACACGCCAGATTTAGGTTCTGGTGGCGCAAGTCGTGGGGGTTCAAGTCCCTCCGCCCGCACCAGCTTCCTGTCGCACGGCTTCCCGCGCCGGCCCTGTTGCCGCGCGCATTTTTCATTCCTTCAAGATTATCGACCGAGAGGATCGCCTCGCAGATGCAGGTTACGCAAACGCAATCCGAAGGGCTCAAGCGCGGCTTTACCGTGACGGTGCCTGCATCCGAGCTGGAGACGCAGCGTGCCGCGAAGCTGGCCGAGCTCGGCCGCACGATGTCGCTGCCGGGCTTCCGTCCGGGCAAGGTGCCCGTCAGCCTGGTGAAGCAGCGCTTCGGCCGCGCCGTGCAGGGCGAGCTGCTCGACAAGGTGCTGAACGAGACGACGCAGCGCGTGCTGGAAGAGCACAAGCTCCGTCCCGCGATGCAGCCCAAGCTCGGGCTGGTGTCCGGCGCAGAGGGTGAGGGCGATCTCGAGTTCACGCTCGAGATGGAAGTCCTGCCGGAGATCGCGCAGCCGGACCTGTCCGACCTGTCGCTGACGCGCCTGAAGGCGCCGGTCAATGCGGATACGGTGGACAAGGCGCTCGCGGACATCGCCAAGCGTCAGCGGACGTTCGAGACGATCGAGGAAGATCGTCCGGCAGCGAAGGGCGACGTCGTTGCCGTCGACTTCGTCGGCAAGATCAACGGTGAGGCGTTCGAAGGCGGCACCGCCAATGATGTCAACGTCGAGATCGGCGGCGAAGGCTTCATCCCGGGATTCGCCGAGCAGCTCGAGGGCATGAAGCCCGGCGAGGAAAAGACGATCACCGTGACCTTCCCGGAGGATTACGGCGCAGCCGAGCTCGCCGGCAAGGAAGCGACCTTCGACATCAAGGCACACGCGCTGAAGAAGCCGATCGATCCGGCGCTCGATGACGATCTGGCCAAGAAGATCGGCTTCGAGGGGCTGGAGCAGATCCGCGAGCTGATCACCAAGCAGGTATCGAGCGAGTACGACCAGCTGTCACGCCTGCGGATCAAGCGTGAACTGCTGGATGCGCTGGCCGAGAAGACCGATTTCGAAGCGCCCGAGAGCATGGTCGACGCCGAGTTCGCCCAGATCTGGCAGCGTGTCGAGCAGGATCGCGCCAATGGCGAGACCGACGAGGAAGACGCAGGCAAGGACGACGAGACGCTGCGTGCGGACTACCGCAAGATCGCGGCTCGTCGCGTCAAGCTCGGTCTGCTCCTTGCCGAGATCGGCCGCGCCAACAATATCGGCGTGACGAAGGAAGAGATGGTGCAGGCGATCCGCCAGGAAGCGTCGCGCTATCCGGGTCAGGAGCAGATGGTCTTCGAGTTCTTCGGCAAGAACCCGCAGGCGGCGGAAAGCCTGCGCGGGCCGATTCTCGAGAACAAGGTCGTGGACTACATCATCGAGCTGGCGAAGGTGACCGACAAGGAAGTCACGCCTGAAGAACTGGCGGAAATCCCGCCGGCAGATCTCTGATCCGACGTGTTGCCCCGCTCAGGCGGGGCAAATTTCGCGCGTCCGGCGCAGTCTGCTTGCAGACGTGCTCTGGAATGTCTGCGCGTTCGCGCTATGTCTATGAGACGAATGGTCATGACGGGTTCTGAGTGGACCGTCGGACCTGTCTGCAACGGTTGTCGGCGACAGGCCGCTGCCAGGACGGGAGCAAGGCGATGAGGGATCGGGATCCCGTCGAGGTTTTCAATAACGCGATGGTGCCGATGGTGGTCGAGCAGACCTCCCGCGGCGAACGGGCGTTCGACATCTTTTCGCGCCTGCTTCAGGAGCGGATCATTTTTCTGACGGGCCCGGTGTATGATCAGGTCGCCAGCCTGATCTCGGCGCAGCTTCTCTATCTGGAGAGCGTCAATCCGGCGAAGGAGATCTCGTTCTACATCAACAGCCCGGGTGGCGTGGTGTCGGCCGGTCTCGCGATCTACGACACGATGCAGTACATCCGCAGCCCGGTCAGCACTGTGTGCATCGGACAGGCCGCATCCATGGGATCCCTGCTGCTCGCCGGTGGTGAACCGGGACGCCGTTACTGTCTGCCGAATGCCCGCGTCATGGTGCATCAGCCGTCGGGCGGCGCGCAGGGGCAGGCTTCGGACATCGAGATCCAGGCCCGCGAAATTCTGATCATCCGTCAGCGTCTGAACGAGATCTACCGCCAGCATACGGGGCAGACTCTCGAGGAAATCGAGCGCAAGCTCGAGCGCGACAGTTATCTGTCGGCAGAGGAGGCGAAGGCCTTCGGTCTGATCGACGAGGTGGTTGAAAACCGGCCGCAGAGCGCGGCTGAAAAGGGCTGATGCTGGTCTGCGGATCAGCATGGCAAGCTCCGTGGGGCTTGCCGAGCGTTTTGGCGTCAGCCTAAGATTTCGAGATTCCCGCGGGGGCGGTGTGCGTGACTGCGCCACCCGTGCCCGACGCGGGAACGAGGAGCAGTGATGAACGCCAAGAGCAGCGATCCGAAAAACACCCTCTACTGCTCGTTCTGCGGCAAGTCCCAGCACGAGGTCCGCAAACTGATCGCGGGACCGACGGTGTTCATCTGCGACGAATGCGTCGAACTTTGCATGGATATCATTCGCGAGGAGCACAAGACGCACCTTGTGAAGTCGCGCGACGGCGTGCCGACTCCGAAAGAGATATGCAAGGTTCTCGATGATTATGTGATCGGACAGTTCGAGGCCAAGAAGGCGCTCTCGGTCGCGGTGCACAACCATTACAAGCGGCTGGCCCACGCGCAGAAGAACAACGACGTCGAGATCGCCAAGTCCAACATCATGCTGATCGGGCCCACGGGCTCAGGCAAGACACTGCTGGCGCAGACGCTGGCACGGATCCTCGATGTGCCGTTCACGATGGCGGACGCGACCACGCTGACCGAGGCAGGCTATGTCGGCGAGGATGTCGAAAACATCATCCTCAAGCTGCTGCAGTCGGCCGACTACAACGTGGAACGTGCGCAGCGCGGCATCGTCTATATCGACGAAATCGACAAGATTTCCCGCAAGTCGGACAATCCTTCGATCACGCGCGATGTGTCGGGTGAAGGCGTTCAGCAGGCGCTGCTGAAGCTGATGGAAGGGACCGTTGCCTCGGTGCCGCCGCAGGGCGGCCGCAAGCATCCGCAGCAGGAGTTCCTGCAGGTTGATACGACCAACATGTTGTTCATCTGCGGTGGTGCCTTCGCCGGGCTCGACAAGATCATCAGCGCGCGTGGCAAGGGATCGGGCATCGGCTTCGGGGCGGAAGTTCAGAACCCCGACGACCGGCGGACAGGCGCGATCCTCCAGGCCGTGGAGCCCGAGGATCTGCTCAAGTTCGGACTGATCCCGGAATTCATCGGCCGACTTCCGGTTCTGGCCACGCTCGGTGACCTCGATGAGGAAGCCCTGATCCAGATCCTGACCAAGCCGAAGAACGCGCTGGTTAAGCAGTACGGGCGCCTCTTCCAGATGGAAGGCGTCACCCTGACTTTCACGGACGACGCCCTGGTTCAGATTGCGAAGCGGGCGATCGCACGCAAGACAGGCGCGCGCGGGCTCCGGTCGATCATGGAGAACATCCTGCTCGGCACGATGTTCGACCTGCCGGGTCTGGAAGGCGTCGAGGAAGTTGTGATCAACCGCGACGTCGCCGAAAACAAGGCCAGTCCGGTTTACGTTTACGGCAAGGGCAATGCCCAGCCGGCGGAGCAGTCCGCCTGAGGCCGCATCGCGGTCACACCTACCCCCGTTCCCCTTGGGGTTCGGGGGTAGCAGTCCCATATCTGATGATGTGCCGTGAGCGCGTTTGCGCCTGGTGAAGAGGTGAGCGGTGTGCCGATTGCGGGCGCCGCCGCCCCGATCGTCCCTTTGGAGATCAAGACATGACTGACAAGAAAAATCCCGCGCCTGAGGCAGAAGACGTGTCGGGCGAGCCGGTGTCGGTGTCGTCGCGCGGCGCCATGGCAGTGCTTCCGCTGCGTGATATCGTTGTGTTCCCGCACATGATCGTTCCCCTGTTCGTAGGGCGCGAGAAATCCGTGCGGGCGCTTGAAGCGGTCATCAAGGACGACAAGCAGATCCTGCTTGTTGCCCAGAAGAACGCTTCCCAGGATGACCCGTCGGCAGACGATATCTATCGTTACGGCACGGTTTCGACGATCCTGCAGCTGCTGAAGCTGCCTGACGGCACGGTGAAGGTGCTCGTCGAGGGTACGCGGCGGGCGCGCATCGAATCGCTTGAGGACGTGGACGGCCATTTCGAGGCGAAGATTGCCGAGGTGGACGAGGAGCGCGCCGAGGGAAGCGAGACCGAGGCGCTGGCCCGGACCGCGATCGCGCAGTTCGAGCAGTATATCAAGCTGAACAAGAAGATCGCCCCCGAGGTGATGGTGTCGCTCAACCAGATCGAGGATCTCTCGAAGCTGGCCGATACGATTGCGAGCCATCTGACTCTCAAGATCGCCGAAAAGCAGGAGATGCTCGAGACGGGCGCGGTCGCGCGTCGTCTGGAGCAGGTCTTCGCTCATATGGAGCAGGAGATCGGTGTTCTCCAGGTGGAAAAGCGTATCCGGAACCGCGTGAAGCGGCAGATGGAGAAGACGCAGCGCGAGTACTATCTGAACGAGCAGCTCAAGGCGATTCAGAAGGAACTGGGCGAAGGCGAGGACGGCAAGGACGAGACCGCCGAACTCGAGGAAAAGATCAAGAAGACCAAGCTCAGCCGGGAAGCGAACGAGAAGGCCATTGCCGAGCTAAAGAAGCTGCGTGGCATGAGTCCGATGTCGGCCGAGTCGACGGTGGTGCGCAACTATCTCGACTGGATCCTGAGCATTCCCTGGAAAAAGCGCTCTAAGATCGCCCGCGACCTGTCTGCGGCCGAGACCGTGCTCGAAGCCGATCATTACGGGCTGGACAAGGTCAAGGAGCGTATTCTGGAATATCTGGCGGTACAGACCCGCAGCCAGAAGCTGAAAGGTCCTATCCTGTGCCTCGTCGGGCCGCCGGGTGTGGGCAAGACGTCGCTCGCGCGATCGATTGCGAAGGCGACCGGCCGGAACTACGTCCGGATGTCGCTGGGTGGCGTGCGTGACGAGTCGGAGATCCGCGGTCACCGGCGGACCTATATCGGCTCCATGCCGGGCAAGATCATCCAAGGCATGAAGAAGGCGAAATCGTCCAATCCGCTGTTCCTGCTGGATGAAATCGACAAGCTGGGTGCTGACTGGCGCGGTGATCCGTCGTCGGCTCTGCTTGAGGTGCTGGATCCGGAACAGAACGCGACGTTCGCCGACCATTACCTGGAGGTCGATTACGACCTTTCGGACGTGATGTTCGTGACGACGGCCAACAGCCTGAACATGCCGCAGCCGCTGCTCGATCGCATGGAGATCATTCGTCTGTCCGGGTATACGGAAGACGAGAAGGTCGAGATCGCGAAGCGTCATCTGGTGGCCAAGCAGGGCGAGGCGCACAACCTGAAGCCGTCCGAATGGTCGGTGAGTGACGATGCGCTGCTGGAGCTGATCCGGGCCTACACCCGTGAGGCTGGCGTGCGCAGCCTCGAGCGCGAGATTGCCAAGCTTGCCCGCAAGGCTGTGAAGCAGATCGTGACCGGCAAGGCGGCGCGGATCGACATCACCCCGGAAAACCTCGGTGAGTTTGCGGGTATCCGCCGGTTCCGTCACGGCGAGACCGAAGCCGAGGACATGGTGGGTGTGGTCACCGGTCTGGCGTGGACCGAGGTCGGCGGCGAGATCCTGACGATCGAGAGCGTCATGGTGCCCGGCAAGGGGCAGGTGAAGCTCACGGGCAAGCTGGGTGACGTGATGCAGGAAAGTGCATCCGCAGCGCTCTCTTATGTGCGGTCGCGCGCGAGCCATTTCGGCATCGTCCCGTCGGTCTTCGAGAAGCGTGATCTTCATGTGCATGTGCCGGAAGGTGCGACACCGAAGGATGGTCCGTCGGCGGGTGTGGCCATGGCGACCTCGCTGATCAGCGTCATGACGGGCATTCCGATTCGCCGCGATGTGGCGATGACGGGCGAAATCACGTTGCGCGGCCGTGTCCTGGAGATCGGTGGACTGAAGGAAAAGCTGCTGGCGGCGCTTCGGGCAGGGGTCAAGACGGTCTTCATTCCGAAGGACAACGAGAAGGACCTGGCCGAAGTCCCGGCGAACGTCCGCGATCATCTCGAGATCGTGCCCGTCAGTCACGTCGATCAGGTCATTGATCGTGCGTTGACGCGTGTTCCCGAGCCGATCGAGTGGGATGAGGCAAGCGATGCCGTGGTTGTCGGCGCTGCCGCAATCGCGGGCACGTCGCAGGCGGCGCGCGTCAAGCCGAAGGTCAAGCACTGATCCCGTTGGTGCTGCGTGGCCGTGTCCGAGACGACGCGGCCACGCGATAATGCGCGCTTCGCGTGCCGAAGGTCGGTTGACGCCACAAAAAACGGCTTCATAGTGCGGGCCAACATGACCGAACGCCAAAAACCGCCCATGTGGGCGGCGGCGTTCCAGAAAGGTAAGAAAGGCGCATTATGGACAAGCCCCTCAACAAGCAGGAACTCGTCGCAGCGGTGGCGGACGACGCCGATCTGCCGAAGGCGAAGGCCGGCGAGGTGGTCGATGCGGTGTTCGGCGCCATCGAGAAGGCACTCGCCAAGGGGCAGGAAGTGCGTCTCGTTGGGTTCGGCACGTTCGTGACGGCAACGCGCAAGGCGGCCAAGGGCCGTAACCCGCGCACCGGCGAGGAAATCGACATTCCGGCGTCCACCTCTGTCCGTTTCAAGCCGGGCAAGGGCCTCAAGGACGCGGTCGGCTGATCTCTGATCGGTTGGCCCGGGCGGCGTCTTCGGCCGCCGCCCATTTTACAGGCCGGTCCGTTTGTGACCGGTTTTTCTTTAGGGCGATTAGCTCAGCGGTAGAGCGTCTCGTTTACACCGAGAGGGTCGGCGGTTCGATCCCGTCATCGCCCACCAGACCATTTCCGAAGTTCCGATGAACGCCGCCCCTGATTGGCGCCTCGAGCGTTACGACACGCTCGGTTCCACTTCAGACCTATGCCGCGAACGCGCAGAAGCGGGGTCCGAAGCAGGTCTGGTCATCCATGCTCTGCGACAGACTTCGGGTCGTGGAACACGCGGCCGCACATGGATCGATCCCGGCGGCAATCTTTCAATGTCGGTTCTCCTACGCCCTGATCCGGCGCACATGCGCTTTCTGGCGTTTGTGGTTGCCACTGCGGTTTTCGATGCCCTTGCAGGGGGCTCGAACGCCGAAGATCTGCGGCTCTCTCTCAAATGGCCGAACGACCTGATGCTAGCCGGTCGCAAGTTGGCCGGTATCCTGATCGAGACCGGAGAGGAGGCGGCGGCTCCCTGGGCTATCGTCGGCATTGGCGTCAATCTCGCTTGCGCGCCGACTGTTCCGGGGCGTGAGTTGGCTTGCCTTGCCGATGCCGGCATCGTGCTGTCACCGCCGGATGCAGCCGCACGGATCCTGGCATGTCTCACGCACTGGCTCGAGATTCTGGAGCGCGATGGTTTCGCGCCCGTGCGCGTCGCCTGGCTCGCGTGGGCGCATCCGGTAGGGAGCAAACTTGCGGTTCAGAGGGGAGGCGACTATATTCGTGGATTGTTCCACGGTCTGGACCCCAATGGCGCCCTGATGCTCCAGACCGACAGCGGTGAAATCGTCCGAAGTGTTGCGGGCGAAGTGCTGTTGGTGGGTTGAAGGACAAAACGTGCTCCTCGTCGTCGATGCCGGCAATACCAACGTCGTTTTTGCGATCCATGACGGCGAGACGTGGCGCGGCGAGTGGCGGATTTCCACGAGCGATCAACGCACGGCCGATGAATACGCGGTCTGGCTGCTTGCCCTCATCGAGCGGGCCGGGCTCGATCCGCGTGTTGTCGATCGCGCGATCATCGGGACCGTGGTGCCGGCGGCGCTGTATCATTTGCGCCGCCTGTGCCGCCAATGGTTCGAGATCGAGCCGCTCATCGCCAATTTGGCGCTGGACTGGGGCTTCCCGATCGATGTCAACCAGCCGGAAGAGGTGGGCGCTGACCGTCGCCTGAACGGACTTGCGGCGCAGGTTCTGTTCGGCGGACCTCTCGTCGTCGTCGATTTTGGTACGGCAACGACGTTCGATGTCGTGGATCGGCGTGGCGCCTTCATCGGCGGTGTCATCGCGCCGGGTATCAATCTTTCGATCGAGGCCCTTCATCAGGCGGCAGCACGGCTGCCGCGGATCAGCGTGGGCCGCACCTCGTCCGTGATCGGCCGCAGCACGACGACGGCCATGCGGTCCGGCGTCTTCTGGGGATATATCGGGCTGATCGAGGGGATCGTGGCCCGCATCACCGACGAACTCGACCCTGAAACCAAGGTTATCGCCACAGGCGGCCTCGCGCCCCTGTTTTCCGAAGGCACGACGCTCTTCGACCATATTGCACCTGAACTGACGCTCGATGGCCTGCGACTGCTGTCCGATCGCAATGCTTCGCGTCACGCCCGTGTTTCCGGCCATGTGCCGCAATCAGACCTGCAAGACTGACAAACAACAAAGGAGTTTTTATGTCCGAGCTGAAGAACGGTCTGGCCTTCCTGCCATTGGGCGGGACAGGCGAGATCGGCATGAATTTCAATCTCTATCGCCTGACCGAGAACGGTCGCGAGACCTGGCTCGCCGTCGATTGCGGCATCGGTTTCTCCGGCAACGATACGCCGGAAGCCGAAGTGCTGATGCCCGACCCGAGCTTCATCGCCGATCGGGCGAAGTCACTGTGCGGGCTCGTGATCACGCACGCTCATGAGGATCACTTGGGTGCCGTGGCGCATCTGTGGCCCCAGCTGCGCTGCCCGATCTACGCGACGCCGTTCGCCGCAGCCGTTCTGCGCCGCAAGCTGGGCGAGGCGCATCTGGCGCGCGAAGTCCGCATCCATACGATTCAGCCGGGCGCCTCCTTCGATGTCGGGCCGTTCGCGCTTCAGTTCATTTCGGTGACCCACTCGGTCGCGGAAGCCCAGGCGGTCGTCCTGCGGACACCGTATGGCATCATCGTACATACCGGTGACTGGAAGCTCGATCCCGAGCCGCTGGTCGGACCGATGACCGATCTCGATACGTTCCGTGCCGTCGGCGATGAAGGCGTGCTCGCCATGGTCTGCGACAGCACGAACGCGCTGAAAGAAGGCAAGTCGGGTTCCGAAGCTGAAGTCCGCGACGGACTGACGGAAGTTATCTCCCAGATCAGGGGCCGCGTGGCGGTGACGTGCTTCGCGAGCAATGTGGCGCGTGTTCACAGCATCGCCCATGCTGCGCGGGCAGCCGGGCGACAGGTCATGATCGTCGGGCGCTCGCTGCGCAATCTCGAGACGGCCGCTCGTGAGTGCGGCTATCTTGCCGATCTGCCGCCGTTCCTGACCGAACAGGACGCCGCCGATATCGATGACGACAGCCTCGTCATGATCATCACCGGCAGCCAGGGCGAGCCGCGCTCGGCTTTGTCGCGAATCGCATCCGATACGCACCCGAACATCTCGCTGGGACAGGGCGATACCGTCATCTATTCGAGCCGGATGATCCCCGGCAACGAGCAGGCGGTCATGGCTGTGCAGGACAACCTGACCCGGCGCGGCGTGCATGTCATTACCGATCGCGATGCCATGGTGCACACGTCGGGACATGCGACACGCGAGGACATCCGGACGCTCTACCAGATCGTGCGCCCGAAGCTGAGCGTTCCGACCCACGGCGAGTGGCGCCATCTGACCGCGCATGCTGCACTGGCGCGCGAGTGCGGTGCGGAAGCGGTCCTGCTTGAAGACGGCGACCTGCTCAATCTGGCGCCTGGCACGGCCGAGGTCGTCGATACGGCACCGACCGGCCAGCTCGCGCTGGATGGCGGCCGTCTGCTGCCGATGACCGGCGGCGTTCTCGCGGCACGCCGCAAGATGCTGTTCAACGGCATGGTTCTGGCCAGCTTCGCGGTCGATGACGAAGGCTACGTGATCGGCGAGCCCAAGATCAGTGCGCCGGGTCTCCTGGAATCGGAAGATCCCGAGAGCATCCGGATTTCGGAAGAGTTCGCGGATGCGATCGACGAGATCCCGGACGAGTTGCGCCAGGAAGACAGTGCATTCCGCGATGCGGCCAAGACCGCCCTGCGTCGTGCTCTCGGGCGCAAGCTGCAGAAGCGTCCGCTGGTAGACGTGCATCTGCTGCGCGTCTAAGCCGTCCTACCCGTACCCGACTGATCAGGAAGTTCGATGCGTCTGTCTCGCGCGTTTCAGCCGATGCTCAAGGAAACCCCGGCCGAGGCGCAGATCGTCTCGCACCGGCTCATGCTGCGTGCGGGACTGGTCCGCCAGACCGCATCGGGCATCTATGCCTGGTTGCCGGCGGGCCTGCGTGTCCTCAACAACATCGCCCGGATTGTGCGCGAAGAGCAGGACCGGATCGGCGCACAGGAAGTCCTGATGCCGACGCTCCAGTCGGCGGAGTTGTGGAAGCGGTCCGGTCGATACGATGCGTATGGACCGGAGATGCTGCGGATCCGGGATCGCCACGAGCGGGATCTGCTGTATGGGCCGACGAATGAGGAAATGATTACCGACCTGTTCGGTGGCGCCGTGAAATCATATCGGGAACTGCCGCAGACACTGTACCACGTGCAGTGGAAGTTCCGTGACGAGATCCGGCCGCGCTTCGGCGTCATGCGCGGGCGCGAGTTCCTGATGAAGGATGCCTACAGCTTCGATTCGTCCTACGAGGGAGCGGTTGCGAGCTACCGGCGCCAGATGCTGGCCTATCTCCGGAGCTTTCAGCGGATGGGCGTTCGCGCCGTGCCAATGGTCGCCGATACCGGGCCGATCGGTGGTGATCTGAGCCACGAGTTCCTGATCCTGGCACCGACCGGCGAAAGCGGCGTTTTCTACGACGCGTCACTGGAAGAGCAGGACTGGCTCGCGCAGTCGGTCGATCTCGATGACGAGGCAAGCCTCGAGGCATTTTTTGGCCGCGTTACCGGAAGCTATGCCGCGACCGACGAAATGCACGACGCCACGAAGTGGGAGACGGTCCCGGCGGAGCGCCGTCGCGAGGGGCGCGGAATCGAGGTCGGGCATATTTTCTATTTCGGCACCAAATATACCGAGTCGATGGGCATCTCGGTCAGCGGTGCCGATGGCGCGCCGTTCTTCCCGCAGATGGGATCGTACGGCGTGGGCATCTCGCGTCTCGTGGGGGCCATCATCGAGGCGAGCCATGACGACGCCGGCATCATCTGGCCGGAGCAGGTGGCACCGTGGCGTGCGGCGATCCTGAACCTCAAGCCCGGCGATCAGGCGACGGATGCCATTTGCGAGACGCTGTATGCTTCGGCTCCCGACGCATTGGTCTATGACGATCGCGCGGACCGGGCCGGGGTGAAGTTCAATGACGCGGACCTGATGGGCCATCCGCTGCAGCTGATCGTGGGACCTCGTGGGGCTGCGGCCGGCCGGGTCGAGGTCAAGCGCCGTGCGACCGGCGAGCGGTCCGAGATGTCGCTCGACGAGGCGCTCGCCCTGATTGCTTCCGGAACCTGATGTTCGGCCGTTTCGAGCGGACAGTCGCCGGGCGCTACCTGCGCGCACGGCGCGGCGAACGGTTCGTGTCGATCATCGCGATCTTTTCGCTGATCGGCATCGCGCTTGGCGTTGCGACGCTCATCATCGTCATGGCGGTGATGAACGGCTTCAAGGCCGATCTCATGAGCCGCATCCTGGGGTTGAATGGCGACCTCAGCGTGTTTGCCTATGGTCGTCCGATCGAGAACTACGGCGATACGGTGGCCGCCATCCGTCAGGTGCCGGGCGTCACCAAGGTGCTGCCGATCGCGGAAGGAACCGTGCTGATTCAGGCCGGGTCCTACTCCTCGGGTGCTGAAGCGCGGGGCATCGCGCCAGCTGACCTGCAAAAATTCACGGCAATCAGTTCGGGTATCGAGGCGGGTACTCTTGCCGATTTCCATGGCGATGACGCGATCGCCGTTGGTGAATCGCTCGCCGCTCACGCGGGTCTGAGTGTTGGCTCGTCACTGACGCTGCTGTCGCCCAACGGGCAGGCCACGCCGTTCGGCACCATGCCGCGGATCCGGACCTATCATGTCGTGGCCATCTTCGACGCCGGCGTAAACGACTACGACAGTTCGGTCGTGTTGATGCCGCTTGAGAGCGCCCAGAAGTTCCTCATGATGCCGGATGCGGTGTCGCTCATCCAGATCTCGACGGCCGATCCCCTTGCCGTGCAACCGGTCACGCGGGAGGTTGTGAGCCGTCTGGACGATCCGCGTTTGCGGGTCCTGGACTGGACGCAACAGAACAACGCGTTCCTTGGTGCGGTCACGGTCGAGCAGAATGTGATGTTTCTAATCCTGACGCTCATCATTGTGGTCGCGGCGTTCAACGTGATCTCGTCCCTGATCATGATGGTGAAGGACAAGACGCGCGACGTGGCGGTACTGCGCACGCTCGGTGCGAGCCGGGGAGCCGTCATGCGGATTTTCCTGATGTGCGGCGCTTTCGTCGGCATCGTCGGGACGGTCGCTGGCACCCTGATCGGCGTCGTGTTCTGCGTGAATATCCGGCGCATCCAGACGGCTGTGGAGCACATCACAGGCGCGCAGGTGTTCAACCCGCAGGTCTATTATCTCGAACATCTGCCCGAGAAGCTGATCTGGGGACAGGTGATCGAAGTCGTGCTGCTCGCACTTGCCCTGTCACTGCTCGCAACGCTGTATCCGTCGTGGCGCGCGGCGAAGACCGACCCGATCGAGGCGCTGCGTCATGAGTGAGCATTCGCCGCAGGACGTTGCGCTGTCGATGCGCGGCGTCTCCCGGCGCTTCCGTTCGGGCGAAGGTTGGCTCGACATCCTCCGCGGCGTCGACCTCGATATTCGCGCAGGAGAACTCGTGGCCCTTGTGGCGCCGTCCGGGACCGGTAAATCGACACTGCTTCATCTGGCGGGACTGCTCGAATCACCCGATTCCGGGGCGATCTCGATTGGCACTCGCGACGTGCATGGGCTGTCCGATCTGGCGAGGACGGCTGTTCGGCGGGACGAGATCGGCTTCGTATACCAGTTCCACCATCTGCTGGCGGAATTCACGGCGCGCGAGAACGTCATGCTCCCGCAGCTGATCGCAGGTGTTTTGCCCGCGGTCGCGCGTGCACGCGCTGACGATCTGCTGAGCCGGTTCGGTCTGGCGCACCGACTGACGCAGATGCCGGGCAAGCTGTCGGGCGGCGAGCAGCAGCGGACCGCCATCGCGCGTGCATTGGCCAACGCGCCGCGTCTGCTTCTGGCTGACGAGCCGACCGGCAATCTCGACGTTCATACATCGGACGTCGTGTTCGACGAACTGGTACGCACCGTTCGATCGGACGGGGTGGCAGCTTTGATCGCCACGCATAACGATGCGCTCGCAGCCCGGATGGACCGGGTGGTAACGTTGCGAGACGGAATGATCGTGGCGCTCTAGAACGGACCGCCTCATGTCGGGAAGGGAGGGCAGAATGCTGGCCAGGGATCTGATGACGAGCGATGTCGTCACGACGACACCGGATACCGACCTTCTGACAGCGATCGATCTGTTGCTGACCAAACGAATCACGGGTCTTCCGGTCTGCGATGCCCATGGCCGTCTGGTTGGAATCCTCACCGAAGGCGATCTGCTCCGTCGGTCCGAACTGGGCACCGGCGGCGATGAAGGCGGGTTCTGGTTCCGCATGTCGCGCGAGCGCCGGGCCGAGCGTTACGCGCGGCTGCATGGACGGCATGTTTCCGCCGTCATGACGAAGAGCGTGGAATCGGTCGCCCCTGACGATACGCTGGTCGACGTTGTGGCCAAGATGCAGACGCAAGGCATCCGGCGGGTCACGGTGGTCGATGGAGATCGGCTGGTCGGTATCATTTCCCGGCGCGATATCGTGCGGGCCTTGCGTGACCGATTGGCGGACGCCGGAGCGCCGATGGCGGATCAGGAGATCGTCGATCGGATCACGCAGCGCCTGTCGTCCGAACGCTGGGCGCCGCACGATGTGAAAGTCACGTGTCAGGCGGGCAACGTGACCTTCACCGGCGAGGCGCGGGACGAAGCGGATCTGGATGGTCTTCGCGCCATGGCGACCGGTTTGCCGGGGGTCAAGGCCGTGCGCCTCGACCGGGTCTTCCTTCAGAACGGGCTTGGGTATGCGCGCGCGGCCGACATCGATGCCGGTATCAATCCGCCCCCGAGCCGCGAGACAGCAGCCCAGTGGTTTCGGGAAACCGGCGATGACGAGGAAGCCTCCTGAACGACTCCGCCGTGGCGTGATAAACCATGCCTCATGAGCCATGCCGACTTCATCCATCTGCGTAACCACTCCGCCTACTCACTGAGCCAGGGCGCGATTCGTGTTGCCGACCTTGCCAAGCGGGCAGCCGAACTCGGCATGCCGGCAGTCGGCCTGACGGACAGCGGCAATCTGTTCGGTGCGCTCGAGTTTTCCCAGTATTGCAGTCAGAACGGCGTTCAGCCGATCATCGGGTGTCAGATCGCGCTTCCTCCTGTCACGGACAAGCCGGGTGTGCCGTCCGAGCCCGTGGTTGTTCTGGCCCAGAGTGAGGAAGGTCTGGCCAACCTTCAGTGGCTCTCGACCGAAGGTTTCATGGGCAGCGATCCGGGCGATCCCGTGGTTTCGCTGGACGTGCTGTGCGCCCGGAGCGCGGGGCTGTTCCTGTTGACGGGCGGGACGGGCGGGCCACTGTTCCAGCGTCTGGCCGAAGGGCAGGAGAATGCTGCACGAGCCTGGCTTGCACAGGTGG
Organism: Tanticharoenia sakaeratensis NBRC 103193; assembly: GCF_000963885.1. GTDB lineage: Bacteria > Pseudomonadota > Alphaproteobacteria > Acetobacterales > Acetobacteraceae > Tanticharoenia > Tanticharoenia sakaeratensis. Next base: position 28,277 of record NZ_BALE01000038.1, on the reverse strand, counting down.
CCGCCGCTTTTCCCGGACGGTGCGCGATCGAGATCCAGCGGCATGGGCTGGCGTCCGAGCGTGCGGTCGAGCCTGGCTTGATCGCACTGGCCGACCAGGCGGGCCTGCCGATCGTTGCCACCAATGAATGCTTCTTCCCGACGCCATCGATGCACGAAGCGCATGATGCGCTGCTCTGCATTGCACAGGGCCGGACCATGGCGGAGCAGGACCGCCGTCGTGTGACGGCGGAGCACTGGTTCAAGCCGCCGGATGCGATGCGGGCCTTGTTCGCCGATATTCCGGAAGCATGCGACAACACGATCGCGATCGCGAAGCGCTGCGCCGTCATGGTGCAGGGACGCAAGCCGCTGCTGCCGATCTGCCCGAAGGTCCATGACGGCGCGACCGAGGAAGAGACGCTGCGCACGATGGCCCGCGATGGCCTCAAGGCGCGACTGGACAAGCTCAGTGCCGACGAGGCGACCCGCACGGTTTATGGCGAGCGTCTGGAGACCGAGCTCGGCATCATCGCAGGCATGGGCTTTCCCGGTTACTTCCTCATCGTGGCCGACTTCATCCAGTGGGCCAAGGCCAACGATATTCCCGTGGGGCCGGGTCGCGGCTCGGGTGCGGGATCGCTGGTCGCATGGGCGCTGACCATCACGGATATCGACCCGATCCCGTTCGGCTTGCTGTTCGAGCGCTTCCTGAATCCGGAACGCGTGTCGATGCCGGACTTCGATATCGATTTCTGCCAGGACCGGCGGGACGAGGTCATTCGATACGTGCGCGGCGAATACGGCGCGGATCGCGTGGCCCAGATCATCACGTTCGGAAAACTGCAGGCGCGTGCGGCCGTGCGCGACGTGGGGCGCGTTCTCGGCCTGCCGTTCGGCATGGTCAATCGCGTGGCCGAACTCATTCCGAACAATCCGGCCAAACCGGTGACGCTCGCGCAGGCCATCGCGGGCGAGCCGAAGCTGCAGGAAATGCGCGAGTCCGACGAAGCGCTTCGTCGCCTGATGGAAATCGCACTTCAGCTCGAAGGGCTGTACCGACACGCATCGACGCACGCCGCGGGCGTCGTGATCGGTGATCGCAAGCTGGTCGAACTCGTGCCGCTCTATCGTGACCCCAAGAGCGACATGCTGGTCACGCAATACAACATGAAGTTCGTCGAGCAGGCCGGGCTCGTCAAATTCGACTTCCTGGGTCTGACCACGCTGACCATTCTGAAGCGCGGCCTGAAATTCCTGCAACAACAAGGAATTGAGGTTGATCTCTCAACGTTGCCCTTAGACGACAAAAAGACCTTCGACATGCTTGCACGTGGTGATACCGCCGGCGTGTTCCAGTTCGAAGGTGCGGGCATGCGCGACATGCTCAAGCAGATGGGTGCCAGCCGCCTTGAGGATCTGATCGCCGGCGTTTCGCTGTATCGGCCGGGCCCGATGGCGAACATCCCTGATTACTGCCGTCGCAAACATGGCGAGGCGTGGGCACCTCCACATGAGGAGATCCGCCCGATCCTGGAAGAGACCTATGGCATCATGGTCTACCAGGAGCAGGTCATGCAGATCGCCCAGAAGATGGCGGGCTACAGCCTCGGCGGCGCTGACCTGCTGCGACGTGCGATGGGCAAGAAGATCGCTTCCGAAATGGAGAAGCAGCGCAAGATCTTCGTGGACGGTGCAACCGCGCGCGGCATTCCGGCGGACAAGGCCGAGGAAGTGTTCGATCTCATGGCCCGCTTCGCGGACTATGGATTCAACAAGTCGCATGCCGCAGCCTATGCGCTTGTTTCCTACCAGACAGCCTGGATGAAGGCGAACCATCCCGTCGCGTTCATTGCGGCCTGCATGTCGCTCGCACGCGAAAAGACGGACAAGCTGGCGGCCTTGTGCCAGGAAGCGGCGCGTCTCGGTATTCCGGTGCTTCCGGTCGACGTCAATCGCTCGGAAGCCGACTTTGCCGTCGAACAGCAGCCTGACGGCACCTATGGCATCCGCTACGCACTGGCGGCCGTGAAGCGCGTCGGATTTGGTGCCATGGAAGCGCTGGTGGCGGCGCGGGGCGATACGCCGTTTCGCGATCTCGTCGACTTTGCCTCACGCTGCGATGCGCGCCAGCTCAACAAGATGCAGATGGAAAATCTCGCAAAAGCAGGGGCTTTCGACAGTCTTGTTGCGGACCGACATACGGTCTTTGCGAGCAGCGAGACCGTTTTGCGACGTGCGCAGTCCCAGGCGCAGGAGGCGGCATCCGGCCAGATCGGACTGTTCGGCGGTGCTGGTGCGCCTGAGCCTCTGCGGCTTGCGGATGTTTCGCCATGGCCGGCATTCGAGCGCCTGGCCGCGGAAGCGGAAGCGATCGGGTTTCATATGACCGGACATCCGCTCGATGCCTATCGTCCGCTTTTGCGGCGACTGCAGGTTGTCGAGTCCGCCCAGCTCGAAGCGAGCGCCCGGTCAGGCGCGGTCCGGGTCAAGATCGCGGGCTGCGTGGTCGACCGTAAGGAACGCCCGACCCGCAGCGGCAGCAAGATGGCCTGGCTTCGTCTGTCGGATCGGACCGGTGGATGTGAAGTCACCCTTTTTTCCGAAGTTCTGATGAGATCACGCGAGCTGCTGGTCGCGGGCCATGCCGTACTGGTCTCGGCGGAGCTCAAGATCGACGGAGACGCGCTGCGCATCACCGCCCAGGATGTCTGCGATCTTGAGCGGGCGGCGGCGGAAGCCGAGGGCGAGCTGCGGGTGTGGATCGATGACGCGGCCGCGATCTCGTCCATTCAGGACATGCTGCGCGACGAGCAGGGCGGGCGCGGGCGGATTGTGCTGCTTCCGACGATCGAGGACCGGCGGCAGGTGGAAATCACGTTGACGGATCGTTATCGGGTCACGCCGCGACTTGGCGAACGCATGCGCATCCTGTCCGGCGTCGGCCGGATCGAGCACCGCTGATCAGGTGCCCGACGCGCTGGTGGCAGAGTTTGGCAAGCCATAAACGGCGTAGTGCGCGAGGGCAGTCTTCGTCGGATATTGGTAGGACAGCGCCCCATCCTGCGAATAATAGCTGGTAACGACGATCCCGAGAGCCGGATCGATTTTGGGGTCAGGATTGAGAAGTCGCACCGGGCTGCTCGCTGTGCTTGCAGTGGCAGAGCGTCCTGTCGTCGAGACCGTTTGCGACGGCGTCGTATCTACAGATGCAGTCGGGATGGAGGGGCCGGCCTGCGAGACATTCATGACCTCGATCTCCCAAGGATTACAACCTCAGGTAGCAGGTCCGTGACCTCGAGGCAATCTGGTTGAATAATTGCCGGACGACCTGACGAATCATGCGGTAATCCTCGCCGAAAGTCTTGCGCGGCGTCACGGATTTGGCCATATGCGCGCTGTCAGTGGGGAAGCCCGCCGTCAATTCGCACATGTGGCGCCTGTTTGGTGTCCGGCCTGAAGCCGGATGCTTCGCTGCATGGAGGTTCAACCAAACGAAGGAATTCGAATCATGGCGATGCCTGATTTCACAATGCGCCAGCTGCTCGAAGCCGGCGTGCATTTCGGTCACCACACGCGTCGCTGGAACCCGGCGATGGCGCCGTATCTGTTCGGCGTCCGCAACCAGGTCCATATCATCGACCTGCAGCAGACCGTGCCGATGCTGGATCGTGCCCTGAAGGCCGTCCGCGACACCGTTGCTGGTGGCGGTCGCGTGCTGTTCGTCGGCACCAAGCGGGCTGCGGCTGAGCATGTTGCCGAGGCGGCGACGCGTTGCGGCCAGTATTACGTCAACCATCGCTGGCTCGGCGGCATGCTGACCAACTGGAAGACGATCACGGGTTCGATCAAGCGTCTGCGCCAGATCGACGACATGCTCGCCGGCGATACGCAGGGTCTCACCAAGAAAGAGATCCTGGACATCACGCGCGACAAGGACAAGCTCGAGCGGTCGCTCGGTGGTATCAAGGAAATGGGCGGTCTGCCCGACATCCTGTTCATCATCGACACCAACAAGGAAAAGCTGGCGGTCGAAGAGGCCAACAAGCTCGGCATTCCGGTGATCGCGGTGCTCGACAGCAACTCCGATCCGCGTGGCGTCACGTTCCCGATCCCGGGCAACGACGATGCGATCCGCGCGATCACGATGTACTGCGACCTCGTTTCGCAGGCCGTGCTCGATGGCATCTCGGCTGAGCTCGGCGCATCCGGCGAGGATTTCGGTGCGGCCGAAGAGCTGCCCGAGGCCGTGGCCGAAGTTCCGGCCGAAGAGCCGGCGGCTGCCAACTGAATGATGATGTTGCTCGATGCCGACAGGGCATCGGGCAACTGTTTTTGACGGGCGCGCCCGCGATCCGAGTACCGGACCGCAGCGCGCCGTTTGGCTGTTTTGAGGAGCGAAACATGGCGGAAATCACCGCAGGCCTGGTGCGCGAGCTGCGCGAGAAGACCGGCGCCGGCATGATGGACTGCAAGAAGGCGCTGACGGAAGCGTCCGGCGACATGGAAGCGGCGGTCGACTGGCTGCGCAAGAAGGGGCTGTCGCAGGCAGCCAAGAAGTCCGGTCGCGTGACGGCCGAAGGTCTGGTGGGCGTTGCATCGGCCCCGAAGATGGCCGCGATGGTCGAGATCAATGCCGAGACCGATTTCGTCGGCCGCAACGAGGCCTTCCAGGATTTCGTGGCCGCCGTTGCGGAAGCGGCCCTGAAGGTCGGCGACGACCTGGAGACGCTGAAGGGTGCCACTCTCGCCAGCGGTCGCACGGTCGCCGACGAGCTGACCCACCTCATTGCGACGATCGGCGAGAACATGTCGCTCCGTCGTGCGAAGGTGCTGAGCGTGCCGTCGGGCGTGGTCGCGTCCTATGTTCATGGCGCGCTGCGTCCGGGCATCGGCAAGATCGGCGTGCTGGCGGCTATCGAGGCGCCGAGCGAGAGCGATGCGCTTGAGACGCTGGGCCGTCAGATCGGCATGCACGTTGCAGCAACCCGCCCGACCGCACTCGACATCAAGGGCGTTGATTCCAGCGCTCTCGAGCGTGAGCGCGCGGTGTTGGTCGAGCAGGCCCGTGCATCCGGCAAGCCGGAAGCGATCATCGAGAAGATGGTCGATGGCCGTATCCGCAAGTACTACGAGGAAGTGGTGCTGCTGGAGCAGATCTGGGTGCATGACGGCGAGAGCCGCGTTGCCGCCGTCGTCAAGAAGGCGGGTGCCGAACTGATCGCGTTCGAGCGCTTCCACCTCGGTGAAGGCATCGAGAAGGAAGAGAACGACTTCGCCGCTGAAGTCGCAAAGGCAGCCGGCGGCTGAACGCTGCTGGCCTGATGGCAGCCGGAGCCTGAGCTTCCATGGAATGGGAAGCCGCGGCTCTGGTGCTTTCGGCGCGGCCCTTCGGTGAGGGCAGTGCGATCGTCCATCTCTTCACGGAAGAGCATGGACGATGTGCCGGGCTAGCCCGCGGTGGGGCCTCCCGGCGCCAGGCGTCCTTGTGGCAACCCGGCAATCTGGCGCTCGTGCATTGGCGCGCACGTCTGGCCGATCAGCTCGGTCAGGTCACCGGCGAGCTGGTCCATCCCGCGGCCGTCACGATCCTGGATGCGCCGCTGTCGCTTGCGATGTTAAGCTCGGTGCTCGCGGTGGCTGATGCGACGCTCCCGGAGCGCGAGGCGTATCCCGCGCTGTTCCTCGATACAGTTCGCCTCGTGGCCCTGATCGCTGCTCGCGCCGACGATCCCCCAATGGCGCTGCTCGTGGCCTGGGAACTGGCGCTGCTCGGCGAGATTGGCTTCGGGCTCGATCTCGGCGCATGTGCCGTGACGGGAAGCACTTCTGATCTACGCTTTGTATCGCCCAAGACCGGGCGTGCCGTCAGCGAGGATGCGGCGGGTGTCTGGCGCGATCGTCTGCTGCGGCTACCCGCGTTCCTGCGCGATCCGGACGCGCCGTCGGGTCCCGAGGACTGGCGCGATGGTCTTGATCTTACGGCCCATTTTCTTTCACGCGAGGCCCTTGGCCAACGTCATGTCGGCCTGCCTGCGGCCCGGCTGCGCCTGCGCGAGCGGATAGGCGCCATGATCTCGGCCTGAGCTCTGCTTGTGCATGGCTCGAAAACGCGCGTTGATGAGACGATGCATATCCTGAACCGTCGCACATTCGGCCAGCTTGGATTTTATGCCTTCGCGGCATCCTCCGCGCATGCGGCGCCTTCTTCCAGAAGACGAAAAGTCATTCTCGACACCGATCCGGGTGTCGACGACGCGATGGCGCTGCTTTTCCTGCATTTCGCACCAGATGTCGAACTGGTCGGCATCACGACGGCATCCGGCAACGGCCTGATCGCCACGACAACGCACAATGCCCGATATCTCGCGGAAACGTTCGGCATTACCGTGCCGGTCGCACAAGGGCAGGGGCCGTCGCTCGACGGCGTGGTGGGTGAGGCGCCGGTCTATGTCCATGGCCGCAACGCGCTTGGAAATGTGCCCGAGCCTGCGCGCCTGAACCGGGCACTCGATCCGCGACCGGCGCACCGGTTCATCATCGACATGCTGCGGGCATCGCCTGGCGAGATCACGCTGATCGCCATCGGCCGGATGACCAATCTCGCCCTCGCACTGCGCGAAGATCCTGCGATCGCGTCATTCGCGAAGCAGGTGATCATCATGGGGGGCGCTTTCGGCACGAATGGTGTGCTGGGCAATGTCACTCCGGCCGCGGAGGCCAACTTCGCCGGTGACCCCCGTGCAGCGGACGAGGTAGTTGGTGCAGCGTGGCCGGTCACGGTCGTGGGGCTCGACGTCACGACGAGGACGATGATGAACGATGCGTGGCTGGCCAGGCTTCGTGACCGGGGCGGCCCCGCGTCGAAGTTCATCTGGGACGTCACGCGGTTCTACATGGATTTCCATCACCGGCGGCTCGGGCTGGATGCGATCTACGTAAACGACTCCTCGGCCGTGGCCTTTTTCCTGGACCCCAGCCTGTTCAGCGTTCGGCGTGGCGCTATTCGGGTCGTGACCGAAGGGATCGCTGCCGGAGAATCGATCCTGAAGCCTGCGGGACGACGCTTTCCCGCAAATGGCTGGGATGGCCGGCCTGATCAGGCGGCGTGCATCGATGTCGACTCCGAACGCCTCAAGGCGCTTTATGCCCGTACCTTGTTAGGGCATTGAAGACAGGGGTTTGCGGGCGGCAAGGCACGGACATGTGACGCGCGTCGACCGGCCCTGATGTGTGAAAAGAGGAAAGGCGTGGCCGTGCGCCACGTCGGCCAAGGACGACGAGATATGAAATGCCTGGTGACGGGTGGGGCGGGCTTCGTGGGGAGCCACGTGGCTCAAGCTCTCCTGGATGGTGGCCATGAAGTCGTGGTTCTGGATGACCTGAGCACGGGTCACCGCGCCGCCGTGCCGCAGGGTGCGCGCTTCGTCCATGTCGATCTGGCCGATGCCGCCGCAACCGACGCGGCGGTCGGCGCGGAGCGCTGGGACGCGGTGCTGCATTTCGCGGCCCTGTCGCTGGTGGGCGTCAGCATGCGGGAGCCGTTCCTGTATCTGCGTCGGAACACGATGACGGCGTTGAACCTGATCGAAGCCTGCACGAAGCATAAGGTCACGAAGCTCGTCTTTTCCTCCACGGCGGCGCTGTTCGGCGGTGACCGGCCGGATCCGATTGCGTCCGGCGATCCGATCGACCCCGGCTCGCCCTATGGCGAAAGCAAATATCTGATCGAACGCACGCTGGTCTGGGCCGATCGGATCTTCGGATTGCAGAGTGCATGTCTGCGTTATTTCAATGCTGCGGGCGCCGACCCGAAAGGCCGTCTGGGAGAAGATCACCGGCCCGAGACGCACCTCATTCCATTGACCATCGATGCGGCATTGGGACGGCGTCCAGGACTGAAGCTGTTCGGTTCGGATTATCCGACGCGCGATGGGACCTGTGTTCGCGATTATATCCATGTGATGGATCTCGCGGACGCGCATATCCGTGCGATCGGAGAACTCGACAGCCGCTCGGTCACCTACAATCTCGGCAATGGCCTGGGCTTCACCAACATGGAGGTGATCCAGAGCGTCGAGCGGGTCAGCGGCCGACGTGTGCCATGGGAATGGGCCGAACGGCGCCCCGGTGACCCGGCCGTCCTCGTGGCGGATTCGGCCGGCGTCCGGGCCGAGACCGGATGGATGCCGCGCTATCAGCAGCTCGATGACATCGTAGAGACGGCGCTGCGGTGGCGCGAGGCCCATCCCCATGGCTACGGCGAGCCGGCCTGAAAGCAGTCGGGATGAACCCATTCGACGTCAGCGACTACCCGCATCGCCGGTTCAACCCGCTGACCGGACAATGGGTGCTCGTGTCGCCGCACCGGGCAAAACGGCCCTGGCAGGGCGCGAATGAGGCCGGACCTGTACGCAGTCAGGTCCGTCATGACCCGACATGCTATCTGTGCCCGGGCAACACCCGGATCAACGGCGTGGTCAATCCGCCCTATGAAGGCACGTTTGTTTTCACGAACGACTTCGCGGCGGTCATGCCGGATACGCCGCCTGCCCCTGAAACGGATGATCCGCTGTTCCGGCTGGAGGCTGCGCGGGGCGTCAGCCGGGTCATCTGCTTCTCGCCCGATCATAGCCTGACGCTGCCGGAACTTCCCCTGTCGGGGCTCGAAGGCGTGATCGACGCATGGGCGGAGCAGAGCGCCGAACTCGGGCAGGACTATGTCTGGGTGCAGGTCTTCGAGAACAAGGGCGCGATGATGGGATGCTCCAACCCGCATCCCCATGGACAGGTGTGGGCGACAGACTTCATTCCGAACGATCCGCTAGCCGAGGATATTGCCCAGCGCGCTTACCACGCGCGGCACGGAAGCCCCATGCTGCTGGATCTGGTCGAACGCGAACGGACATCGTGCGAGCGCATCGTGGTCGAAACGGAGCACTGGCTGGCCATCGTGCCGTTCTGGGCAGTCTGGCCATTCGAGACGCTCGTCTTGCCGCGGTTTGCGGTGCAGCGGATGCCCGATCTCGACCAGGATGCACGGGGGGATCTGGCTATCTGCCTCAAGCGGCTGACGAGCGCCTACGACGCGCTGTTCGAGACGTCATTTCCGTATTCCATGGGCTGGCACGGGGCGCCGTTCGACAACCGTGATCCCATGCCGTGGCAACTTCATGCGCATTTCTACCCGCCGCTGCTCAGATCAGCGACGGTCCGGAAATTCATGGTCGGCTACGAGATGCTGGCCGAATCGCAACGCGATCTGACGCCCGAGCAGGCGGCTACACGACTGCGCGCCGTCGTTTCCTGAGGATAACCTGTCATGACGCCGTCGTCCGATAACATCGTCATGGTCGAGGCAACCGACCCGGTCACGCGGGCGAAAGAGGGGTTCGAGGCCCATTTCGGTTTGCCTCCGTCCGTCGTCGTGCAGGCGCCGGGCCGGGTCAACCTCATCGGCGAGCATACCGACTATAACGATGGCTTCGTCCTGCCGTGCGCCATCGAGTTTCGCAACGTCGTGGCACTCAGTCCGCGCAGCGACGGGCACGTTCATGTGCTTGCGCTGGATATGGGCAACGAAACGGATGTGTTTGCAGTGGACGTGCCGGTGTCCCATGCGGAGACGGCGGACTGGTCGGACTATGTCCGAGGCGCGGTCGAGATCCTGCGCAGGCAGGGCCGCCATCTCGCCGGCTGTGACATGGCTATTGCGGGTGACGTGCCGCAGGGCGCCGGGCTGTCGTCCTCGGCGTCGCTTCTGGTCGCGATCATCACGGCCTTTCGTGAACTCGATCACCTCGACGATCTCGCGCCCAAGCGAGTTGCCGAGGCGGCGCGTGCGGTGGAGACCGATTTCGTCGGTGTCAAATGCGGGATCATGGACCAGATGATCTCCGCCTGTGGGGAGCGGGGCCATGCGCTCCTGATCGACTGCCGCTCGCTCGAGACGACGCCTGTCGCCCTTCATCCGGACCTTGCCGTGCTGATCGTGCATTCCGGCGTTTCCCGCGGGCTGGTCGAGAGCGAATACAACCACCGGCGTGAAGAGTGCGAACGGGCGGCCGCCCATTTCGGCGTTCCCGCGCTGCGCGACCTCTCCCTCGGGAGGCTGGATGCCGCGCCGGATCTGCCGGATCCTGTCGCCTGGCGCAGGGCACGCCATATCGTCACGGAAAACGCGCGCGTACTGGACAGCGTCGAACCACTGGCGGGCGGCGACCTGCCCGCCATCCGTGCGCTGCTTCAGGCATCGCACGCATCCATGCGGGACGATTTCGGCATCACCACGCCCAAAATCGACGAACTGGTGGCCATCGTGCAGGACGCGATCGGCGAGCGGGGCGGCGCGCGCATGACGGGTGGCGGTTTCGGCGGCTGCATCGTGGCGGTACTGGATCGCGAGGCGCTCGAGGCCGCACTGCAGGCGGTCGCACAGCGCTATCAGACGCCTGATGGCACGCCCGCGTTATGCTTCGTCTCCCAGCCGTCGGCCGGTGCCTCGCGCATTCAGTAACCGGCGACGCCGTGGCTGGGCAGTCCATGCAGTGCCCGGACTTCCGGCGGATCGGCGTCCGGCGACCAAACGCTCCAGTCCCAGCCGGGATGCTGATTGATTTCGGCGGTCATCTGCCGCTCCTGCAACGGCGTGCCGTGATGCGCGCTGACCCAGGCAGCATAGGCCATGCGGTTTCCCATGTACACGCAGCCGCAGGTCAGCGGGTCAGCGTACAGCAGGACCGCGTTCGTGCCGTTCATCCGGTAGGCCATACGGTTCGCCGGCAGCAGGTTCATCAACTGCCAGCGCGCGGTCGTATTGGCGTAATGGGCGGTGAAACCGGCCAGTGCCAGATCGTCTTCCGACTTGCGGATCTGGCCGTATGGCGCACAGGCCGCAAGCATCGCGAGGAACATCGGGATGATGGTCCTGCGTGGGAGGCTGGACGTGCCGCGTCGGGCCGGTCTATCTGGCCCCATGCATGAGGGGCGTCGATGAGTTCTGATCCGGCCGGTCATATCGAAGATACCAAGCTCGCCGAGGCGTTGAGCGAGCGATATCTCGCGTATGCGATGTCAACGATCATGTCGCGGTCCCTCCCGGATGTGCGCGATGGTCTCAAGCCCGTGCATCGGCGGCTTCTCTACGCCATGCAGCAGCTGCGCCTTGATCCCACATCGGGGTTTAAAAAGTGTGCACGCGTCGTGGGTGACGTAATCGGTAAGTTCCACCCCCACGGCGATGTCGCGGTTTATGATGCGCTCGTCCGTCTGGCGCAGGATTTCGCCGTTCGATTCCCGCTCGTCGAAGGGCAGGGCAATTTCGGCTCGGTCGACGGCGATGGCGCGGCGGCCATGCGGTACACCGAGGCCCGGCTGACTGCCGTCGCCCAGGCATTGCTTGACGGCATCGCCGAGGATGCGGTCGATTTCCGCCCGACCTATGATGGCGAGGACGCGGAGCCGGTGGTGCTTCCGGGCGCGTTCCCGAATCTGCTCGCCAATGGCGCGGCCGGCATCGCGGTCGGTATGGCAACCAGCATTCCGCCCCATAATGCAGGCGAAATCTGCCGTGCGGCACTGCATCTGATTGCGCATCCGCAGGCCGAAACCCGCGATCTGATCGCCTTCATGCCGGGACCGGATTTCCCCACCGGCGGCGTGCTGATCGAGGACGACGCAAGCCTTCTCTCCGCTTACGAAACCGGGCGTGGCTCGTTCCGCATGCGGGCCCGCTGGGCCGTGGAGCAGGGCCGATTCGGAACCTGGGTCGTGATCGTGACCGAGATCCCGTATCAGGTGCAGAAATCGCGACTGATCGAGCAGATCGCCGAACTGATGGAGCAGAAGAAGCTTCCGCTGCTGGGCGATGTCCGTGACGAGAGCACGACCGATATCCGGCTTGTGCTGGAGCCCAAGACACGCGGGGTCGAGCCCGAAGTCCTGATGGAGACGTTGTTCCGGGCCACATCGCTCGAGAGCCGTTTTCCGCTCAACATGAACGTGCTGACTGGAGATCGCGTGCCGCAGGTTCTGGGTCTGCGTGCCGTGTTGCGGGCGTGGCTCGACCATCGTCACGAGGTGCTGATTCGCAGCCAGCGGCATAGGCTGGCCGCGGTGGAGCGACGTCTTGAAATTCTGGACGGTTTTCTCGCCGTCTATCTCAACCTCGACGAGGTCATCCGGATCGTCCGCGACGAGGACGAGCCCAAGCGAGAACTGATGCGCGCGTTCAGCCTGAGCGAAATCCAGGCCGAAGCAGTGCTGAACATGCGCCTGAGGTCGCTGCGTCGTCTCGAGGAGATGGAGATCCGCAAGGAGCACGCGGCCCTCGAGAAAGAAAAGGCGGGTATCGCGGGTCTTCTCGGCAGCGATGCGCTGCGCTGGAAGCGGATCGCCAAGCAGATCGGCGAGGTCGAGAAATCGTTCGGCAGCGGGGCACTTGGTGCGCGGCGCACAGAGATCGCGCATCCGCCCGCGCCCGTGGATCTGACGCAGGCCTTCGAGGTCGACCGCGAACCCGTGACCGTTCTGCTGTCGCGGGAGGGCTGGATCCGGGCCGCGCGTGGACACGGGCTGGATATGGCAGCCCAGAAGTTCAAGGAAGGCGATGCCGCCTATCTCCAGATCGAATGCCAGAGCACGGACCGGATCTGCGTTCTGGCAAGCGGCGGCCGCATCTTCACCATCCGGGTTGCGGACCTGCCACGCGGCCGCGGTTTCGGTCAGCCCGTACGGACATTGGTCGACCTGCCGCAGGACGAGCAGGTGGTCGTGATGTTCGCGGCGGGCGACGGCCGGAGGCTTCTGGTCTCGACCGCAGGCCGTGGCCTGATGGTCAAGGATAGCGACATGGTGGCCGAAAAGCGCACCGGCAAGCAGGTGCTGACCCTGCGCGACGGCGAACGCGCGGCGGCGTGCGTGCCGGGCGAGGGCAGCCATGTTCTCATGCTGGGCGACAACCGTCGCCTGCTGATCTTCCCGGCCGATCAGGTGCCGGAGATGGTCAAGGGCCTGGGCGTCGCCCTGCAGAAATACAAGGAAGCTGGTACCGGCGTGCGCGAGGCGCGGGTGTTCGATCTTGCGACCGGGCTGGTCTGGCAGGAAGGCACGAAGACGCGCAGTGCCGCGGACCTCGCGGACTGGGTCGGTAAGCGCGGCGATGTCGGAAAGACGGCGCCGCTGTGGATGACGCGCCGGAGCTGAAGCGGATCAGGTGGAGAGAGGCGTCGCGTCCAGCGGGCGCCACGATCCCGCGGACATGATCTCGGCCGGCCGGAAGCGGGCCTTGTAAGCCATCTTGTCGCTCTGCCGGACCCAGTAGCCGAGATAGAGATAGGGCAGGCGGCAGGCGCGCGTATAGCGGGCCTGCCACAGCACGGCGTTGGTTCCGAGCGAGCGTTCCGCCAGATCGGGATCGTAGAACGTGTAGACAGCCGAAAGGCCGTCGCTGAGCTGGTCGATCAGGGCAACGCAGAGCAGGCGGTCGGTGGGATCGCGAAACTCGATGAGCGACGTATCGACGGGCGTGTCCTCGATCATCGCGCGATAATCGCTGTTGCTCATCGCCGCCATGTCGCTGCCGGCGTGCCGGGCCGCCTGATAGCGGGAAAAGAGAACGAACTGCTCATCCGTTGCGCAGGGACTGACGATCGTCGCGATGAGATCAGCGTTGCGCTTTTCGACCCGCCTCTGGGTCCGGTCGAGCACGAGGTCCGCCACTGGAACGCGGATCGGCACGCAGGCGTGGCACCCCGCGCAGACCGGCGCGTAGACGACGCCATGACTGCGCCGGAATCCTGCGCGTGACAGGCGGTCATGCAGGGCGACGGGATCCGCGCCGGCCAGCTCCGTGATGACTTTGCGTTCCGTGCGCCCGGGAAGGTACGGGCAGGGCGCGGGTGACGTCGTGTAGAACATCTGCGGGCGATGGCTCGCTGTTACCGTCATGCCTCCCCCGTTTCCAGATCGTTGCGCGGTTCGGCGCGGGACCGCGCGCCTTCGCAGAGCGTGAATTTAATGCGTCCGCCGATGGATTGCATCACTCGATTTCAGCGACCGTGATGATCTGGTGCCGCACGCTGATTGCGATATCGTCGCCGTAATGATGCACTGGCTCGATTCGTCTTCCGGATATGGACTTCTGGCAATCCGGGTGGCGCTCGCGCTGGTGGCGACGCTTCACATCCTGCGCACCAAGGACGATACCGCGGCCGCGACCGGCTGGATCGGGGTCTGCTGGCTCATGCCGTTCACGGGCGTGGTCCTGTATGCGATGTTTGGCATCAACCGCGTCCGGCGTCTCGCACAACGCATCGCAGAACGGCGGACCTGGGAGGGCGACGGCGGATCAGGTGGTCCGCGCCGGACGATAGAGGGCCGTCTTGCGCCGCTCGCCCGGACCGTCACCAAGCTGACCGAGCGGCCCGTGATGGACGGCAACACGATCGCCATGATGCACAACGGGGATGCGACCTATCCCCGGATGATCGAGGCGATCGACGCGGCCGAGCGCACAATCCTCCTGTGCTCCTATATCTTCCGTCATGACCGGGTCGGGACCGATTTCGTGGCGGCGCTCTCGCGCGCGAAGGCGCGGGGCTGCCAGATTCATGTGCTCGTGGACGGGATCGGCAGCGGCTATTTCATCTGTGGCGTCGAACGCGCGTTACGGCGCGAGGGGATCGATTGCCGTCGTTTCATGCATTCGGTGCTGCCTTGGCGCATGCCGTTCATCAACCTGCGCAATCATCGCAAGGTGCTGCTGATCGACGGGCGCATCGGCTTCATGGGCGGTCTGAACATCGGCGAGGAAAACCTCCTGCGCCTGCGCACGAAACTGCCGGTCTGCGATACGCATTTCCGCGTCGAAGGTCCGATCCTGCGTCAGCTGACCGAGAGTTTCGTGCAGGACTGGGCCATGACCACAGGCACTGATCTCGATGGCGACACGTTTTTCCCGGACGTGGCGCCGCTGGGTGACGTGCCGCTGCGTGTCGTGACGTCGGGGCCGGACAACGATCTGGAGAAGATCGAGTACGCGATGCTGCAGGGCATCGCCCTGTCGCGCACGCATGTGCGCCTGATGTCGCCCTATTTCCTGCCGGACCAGCGGTTCTCGACCGAGCTGCGGCTGGCTGCCCTTCGCGGTGTCGAAATCGACATCGTCGTGCCGGGCAGCAGCAATCACCACCTGATCGACTGGGCACGCGACGCCAATCTGACGCAGTTCCTCAATGCCGGCTGCCGGATATGGATGGCACGGCCGCCGTTCAACCATTCGAAGCTGATGGCGATCGACGACGACTGGTGTTTCGTCGGCAGTGCCAATCTGGACGTGCGGAGCCTGCGTCTGAACTTCGAGATCAATCTTGAGGTCTATGACACGGCCATGACGCGGGACGTCTCGAACTTCATCGACCGGCACCGCCATATCCGCGTGACGCACCACGATCTTGACAAGCGCCCGATGCCCGTGAAGCTGCGCAACGCTGCCGTTCGGCTGTTCATGCCCTATCTCTGACAGCCGTCGCCCCGGGCGACCTCGTGGCCGATCAGGGATCGAGACGGAGCTTTACGGCGATCGGGTGATGGTCGGAACTGTAGTTCGGCATGACCTGCGCCCGCTCTCGGGTCATGCCTCGGACGAGACAGCGATCGATCCGGATCGGCACGACATCGACCATGCGATGGGTCGTGGCACGGGGACCGACATCGCGGAAACCCTTGAGCATCACGGGGCCCACCAGGTTGAAGTCCCCCATGATGAGCGAACGTGGACGCAGGAACTGGGCGATCCTGTGGAGCTGCCGGCGGTTCAGGATCTGTCCGTGGGACAGATGGACATTGGCCACCGAAAATGTTCCGAAGTCGATGATCTGGGCAGTCCTGCGGACAATAAGGCCCGGCGGCAGCGCGCAGGCGACCGGGGTCCGTTCGAATGGATAGCGGCTCCAGCAGGCGGTGCCATGGGGACGGCCGGGCAGGGGAATGCGCGCGTAATGTCCGCCGATGTGCAAGGGCAGGTCGTCGATTGCGTCCATTGCCTCCTGCATCAGGAAGATATCCGGCTGCAGGGCATGGAAGACGTGAATGACCTCGCGCAGCGTCGCACCGTCGCGCCGCAGCAGGTTCCAGCTTGCGACCGTGACCGACTGGCCGGGCTGTGGAACCGCGGGCTCGTCGGCGTCCGGTTCGACGAATTGGCGTTTGGCTTGCGTCATCATGAGGTCAGGAGATCATCCGTCTGGGCCTGCGTGCCGTCCCTGCGGCCGCTGGCGAATTCGGCCGTCAGCGTGAAGCCGACACCGAGCAGGACAGGCCCGAGGAAGATCCCCAGGCCCCCGAAGGTCACAACGCCGCCGAGCACCCCGAGTACCGTCAGGAGATAGGGCAGCTGCGCGCCGCGTGAAATGAAGATGGGCCGGATCAGATGATCGGCGCCCGAGATGAACAGGACGCCGTATCCGGCGAGGAAAAGGCCGCGTCCGAGGTGATGGGTCAGTGCAAGCCAGACGGCTGCCGGGATCCAGACCAGTGGCGCGCCGATCGGGAAGACCGCAAGGAATGCGGCAACACCCGCGAGCAGTACCGGGCTCGGCACGCCTACGATCACGAACCCGATTCCCGTGAGGACACCCTGGACGATGGCCGTGCCTAGGATGCCGTAGACGGTGCCTCGGATCGTGGCCCCGATGATCGTGATCAGGCGTCTTGCGTAATCGCCGGCGATCCGCTCCAGTACGGCCACCAGCGTCCGTCCCAGCGCATCTCCGTTGATCCAGAAGAACAGCGCCACGAACAGGGCAACGCCCACTTCCAGCAACCCACTTGCGATCTTCAGCAGGACGGTGAGGATATATTGCGCGATGGCCCCTGCGTAGGGCTGCAGGGTCTGACTGAGCGCGCCCAGATCCTGGCTCCAGTGCC
Source organism: Tanticharoenia sakaeratensis NBRC 103193 (assembly GCF_000963885.1). Taxonomy (GTDB): domain Bacteria; phylum Pseudomonadota; class Alphaproteobacteria; order Acetobacterales; family Acetobacteraceae; genus Tanticharoenia; species Tanticharoenia sakaeratensis. The sequence continues at coordinate 11,373 of NZ_BALE01000038.1, read as the reverse complement.
GATAGGCATTGACCATCTGTCCGCCGACGAGTGGCACATGGCCGAGCCAGGACGGTGCGGGTCGTGACCGGGCGATCTCGATCAGCATGCCGTTGAGATAGGCGATGGTTTCGGGAACGTCCGTCACCCCGGCCGAGGCCAGAAGTGCCAGCGGCACGAGGATCGCGACCGCGCTGCACAACATCATCGTCAGTGCGGCAAGCGAAGGGCGAAGCCGCTGACGCAGCCGCTTGTAGAGTGGCCACGTCGTGAATGTCAGGATCGCGGCCCAGACGATTGCCGAGAGGAACGGCAACAGGATCGCAATGCATCCGTAGGCGACGCCTGCCAGAAGCAGACCGAGCATGATGCGTTCGGTGGTCACGCCGCGTTCTGGTCCTTCACGCCCGTCATCATTCGCAATCATGCGACGTTCGGATCGCGGCGACCAGCCCCGCACGCATCTTCGATGGGGTCTTGTTCACAACGCAGGGGAATGTTTCATGAATATCCGTCCCGTTTTCCGAAGGTCCGATGTCATGCGCTCCGACGTTCTGCTGTCTCCTGCCGCGTTTGCCGCATCGCAGGGCGACTGGGTTGTTCTGGATGCAACCGTCCTGTTGCCTGGGCAGTCGCATGACCTCGACGAGCTGTTCCTGAAGAGACGCCTGCCCGGCGCGCGTCGTCTGGCGCTGGACGACGTCTCCGATCCGGAAAGCGACCTGCCGCACATGGCGGCCACGCCGGGCCGGTTCGCGGCAACCCTGTCGCGACTGGGTATTTCGGAGCGCGATCGCGTGCTGTGCACGGACCGTTTCGGGGTCGTCGGTGCCTGCCGGGCATGGTGGCTGTTCCGCCTGTTCGGCCATGAGACGGTGCGCGTGCTTGACGGCGGAATGCCGGCCTGGGAGGCCATGGGCGGTGCTGTCGAAGGTGGCGTCTTCGTTCCTGCCGATCCCGCGTCATATCGTCCGCGCCCGTTCTATGCCCGTCTTGCCGGTGTCGGCGACGTTGCGGCGGCGCTGAAGGACGGCGGCCTCGTGCTGGACGCGCGGTCCGCCGGTCGTTTCCGAGGGGAAGTGGCGGAGCCGCGCCCCGGTGTGCGATCCGGCCATATGCCGGGTGCCGTCAACGTCCCCTATGATCAGGTTCTGGATACGACCGGCGCCTTCCTCTCGGACGAACCTCTTCATGAGCGCCTGAGCCGGGCCGGAGCGCGCAGTGGACGCGCGGCCACGACGACATGTGGCTCGGGGCTGACCGCTGCCGTGCTGACGGTGGCACTGGCTGCTGCGGGATGCGACGAAGGCGCGCTCTATGACGGATCGTGGGCGGAATGGGGACGAGATCCGGCGCTGCCGGTGGTAACGGGAGAAGCAAGCGCATGAGCGGGCAGGCTGTGTCGTATGAGGAACTGGCCCCGCTGGTCAGCAATGGATGGTCTCGGTTCGCCACGCTACTGGCCCAGGGCGGGCGGGGCGCGGCGCCGGGTCGCGATGGTCGATATGTGAACGTGCCGCTGGCCCGGGGATCGACGGTCCTGTTCCCGACGCTCGAGGCCATGCGGGACAACGGACGCGGTGCTTACGACCACCAGTCGATCTACGGCGCGATGGGATCTCCTGTTCAGCATGAACTCGAGGGTCTGGTCGCGGCGGTGGAAGGCGGCGCCCATACGCAGATCGTCTCATCAGGTCTGGCCGCCTGCACGACGCCGCTGCTCGCATTCCTCGGTGCGGGCGATCATCTGCTTCTGCCGGACAGTGTTTACGGACCGACGCGGCGTTTCGCCGATACGATGCTCGCAAGGTTCGGCGTGAACACGACCTATTACCCGCCCTGTGCCGACGAGACGGCAATCCGCAGTCTGATCCGTCCAGAAACAAAGGTGGTCTTTACGGAAAGTCCGGGCAGTCACACGTTTGAAGTGCAGGATATTCCGATGCTGGCGCGCGCCGCCCACGAGGCCGGCGCGCTGCTGATGCTCGACAACACATGGGGCATCAGTGTTTTCCAGCCGTTCGAGCATGGGGTCGATATCTCGATCCAGGCGCTGACGAAATATCCGGGCGGCCATTCGGATATCATCCTCGGTGCTGCGACTGTGGCTGACGAGGCTCTCTGGCGGCGGCTCCGGGACAGCGCAATCCAGCTCGGTCAGCTCGGCGGCCCGGAAGATTGCTGGCTGACACTGCGGGGACTGCGCACGATGGGCGTTCGTCTGCAGGCGCAGGCCTGCGCGGCGCTTCGTGTGGCACTTTGGCTACGTGAGAGGCCGGAAGTCGCGCGGGTCTTTCATCCGGCTCTTCCGGACTGTCCGGGGCACATGCTGTGGCGGCGGGATTTCTCGGGCGCGAGCGCGTTGTTCGGTGTCGAACTGAGTGCCGACTTCTCCGTCTCCGCCATGGAGGCCATGATCGACAGCCTCGACATGTTCGGCATCGGCGCCTCCTGGGGCGGCTATGAAAGCCTTGTGCTCCCGTCGACGGGGGGAATTCGTCGGACATTGCCACAGACGCCGAGCGGCCCCGCATTCCGTCTGCAGATCGGACTCGAAGCGCCGGACGATCTGATCAGTGATCTTGAGCAGGGTCTGTCGGTGCTGAGGACCGTGGCAGCGTAAGGCTGCGTGGTTCCGGGCGGGCTACAGGTTTCTGGAGAATGCTCTGAAATCGTAAGGACCTGCTGCGTCGGACGGCGTCGATAACAGACAGCGGATTACGCGCGGGTGTAGCGTCGTTGCCGAAACCCGAGCGCTTCGGCCACATGATGCCTGTCAGTCTCGCCGGCGCCTTCAAGGTCCGCAATCGTGCGGGCGACCCTGAGAAGCCGGGTCAGGCCACGTGCTGACAGGCCGAGCCTGGTGCCCGTCTGTTCGGCCAGATCTCGCGCGGCGTCGTTCATGGGAAAGTGTTGAGGATCCGTGCGGGCATTGACCATGCCTTGGCGCGCGATCTGCCTGGCGCGTGCCCGGGTCACGCGGGCACGCACGGTCGCGCTGTCTTCGCCGCGTCCCGCGCGGCTGAATTCGACGGGAGACACCGGGGCGATGTCCACGGTGAGGTCCATGCGGTCGAGCATCGGGCCGGAGATCCTGGCGGTATAGTCTTCTCCGCACCGGGGTGCCTTGCGACAGGCCCGCTCCGGGTCTCCGAGGTAACCGCACCGGCAGGGGTTCATCGCCGCGATGAACTGGAAGGCGGCAGGATAGGTCACATGATGTGCCGCCCGCGCCACGCTCACCTGGCCGGTCTCGATCGGCTGGCGCAGCGCCTCGAGACACGCGCGACCGAATTCAGGCAGCTCGTCCAGGAACAGGACGCCATGATGGGCGAGGCTCACTTCGCCCGGACGGGCCTTCTGTCCGCCGCCGATCAGCGCTGGCAAACTCGCGGAATGATGCGGATCGCGATAGGTGGGCCGGGTAGACAGCGTGCCGCCGGGCAGTCGTCCCGCAGCACTTTGCACCCGGCCCACCTCCAGCATTTCGTGCGATGTCAGATCCGGAAGGATCGAGGGCAGGCGGCTGGCCAGCATCGATTTTCCGGCACCAGGCGGCCCACTCATCAGCAGGGAGTGTCCTCCCGCCGCCGCAATTTCCAGCGCCCGCCGTCCCACGGCCATCCCGCGCACATCGGCCAGGTCGGATCCGTAATCGTTGCAGTCCTGCATTGGAGAATCGGGAACTGGTGACAGGACCTGCTCGCCCCGGAAGTGCCGCACGAGTGCCGGGAGATCGGACGGGGCCACGATGTCGAGGTCTGGGCCGCCCCAGCGCGCCTCCTGTCCCTGTGCCTCCGGGCAGATCAGCCCAAGCCCACGCTCTGCGGCTGCAAGGGCCGCTGACAGAACGCCGTTGACCGGATTGACCCGCCCGTCGAGCGAGAGTTCTCCCAGAACCGCGTAAGCGCTGGCCGTTTCATGCGCCACGATGCCCATGCCGACCAGCAGGGCCACGGCGATCGTCAGATCGAAATGCGCCCCTTCCTTCGGCAGGTCGGCCGGCACCAGATTGACGAGAATGCGCTTGGGGGGCAGCGCCAGCCCCATGGATGTCAGTGCCGCACGCACGCGCTCTCGTGCCTCGCCAACGGCCTTGTCCGGCAGCCCCACGATGAGGAAGGCAGGCAAGCCGGTTGCGATCTGCACTTCGACCGTGACCGGGACGGCGTCGATGCCGATGAACGCAAAGCCTTCGATGCGGGCGATGCGGGACTGAACGGGAGGCGATGCGGGGCTCATGCTGTTCATGCAGGGAGCATGAGCCCGCATTGGTTAAGCGGTGGTTAACGCTGGTAGATAAGACGGGCGCGAATGGTGCCTTCGAGGTTGCGCAGGGCTTCGAGCAGTTCGTGATCCTGGGTGGCATCGCCGCTGCCGTCCGATTCGACCACGACGTACCCGAGCTCGCCGTCCGTCTGCAGGAACTGCGCCGTGATGTTGCGCCCGGCGGCCGAAAACACCTCGTTGATCTGGCGCATGATGCCTGGCCGGTTCTGGTGCACGTGCATGAACCGGGTTCCGCGCGGGCGCTCGGGAAGCTGGACGGGCGGGAAATTCACGGCTCCCAGCGTGGAGCCGACATCGGAATAATCGACGAACTTGCGCGCAACCTCGACGCCGATCCGCTCCTGCGCCTCGGCCGTCGAGCCGCCGATATGCGGCGTCAGCAGAACGTTCTCGAGGCCTTGCAGCGGAGAGGAGAAGCGCTCCTGCGGCCCTTTCGGTTCGACCGGAAACACATCGATCGCTGCACCCAGAAGGTGCCCTTCGCGCAGGACCGTTGCCAGTGCGTCGAGGTCCACGACACTGCCGCGCGCATTGTTGAGCAGGAAGCTGCCCGGCTTCATCCGCCGCAGCTCGGCCTCGCCGATCATGTTGCGCGTGCTGTCATTAGCCGGGACATGCAGGCTGACGACATCAGCTTCGGCCAGCAGATCGTCGAGCGTTGCCGTGGGCTGGGTATTGCCGTGCGGCAGCTTGTCGATCACGTCGAAATAGATGACGCGCATGCCGAACGCCTCGGCAAGCACGGAAAGCTGCGAGCCGATGGATCCGTATCCCACGATGCCGAGCGTCTTGCCGCGCACTTCCCACGAGTTCTTCGCGGACTTGTCCCAGCCGCCTTCGTGACAGGCAGCGGAACGCGACGGGATCCGGCGCATCAGCATCACGATCTCGCCCATCACCAGTTCGGCGACAGAGCGCGTGTTGCTGAACGGAGCATTGAACACCGGAATGCCTCGCGCGCTGGCTGCCTTGAGATCGACCTGATTGGTGCCGATGCAGAAGCAGCCGATCGCCATCAGGCGGTCGGCTGCATCGAGAACGGCTTCCGTCAGCTGCGTGCGCGAGCGGATGCCGATCATGTGCACGCCGGAGACGGCCTCTCGCAGCGCGTCACCTTCGAGCGCGCCGGCCAGGCGCGTGACGGAATGATAGCCCGACGCCTCGAGATGGCGCACGGCACTGTCGTGCACCCCTTCCAGCAACAGGATCCGGATCTTGTCTTTCGGCAGGGAAAGCGCGCTCATACTCCGTTCGAACTCCTTGTTCGCCTTGACGCGACCCCGCTGAACGCGGGGTGGCCTGCCTAGCGGATCGGAGGCGCGCTGGCTAGGTTTGTCGCATATGGGTTCAGGTCAGGTCGTCGCCTGAGCCGAAATACTCATATCGGATCCGGCTCGGCGGAATGCCAGCCGTCCTCAGCGCGTCCACAGTCGCGCGCATGAAATCATCGGGGCCGCATATATAGCAGGTGGCATCGGGATCGACGGTTCCGGCCAGCCATTCCATGGGGATGCGCCCGTCATGGATATGCGTCTGCGGGGCCTGCGGTCCAGCGGCGGGGGCGGACCGTGTGTAAAACAGTTCCGCCGTCATCTGTTCGTGTCCGCCGAGATGCTGGATATGCCGCGCGAAGGCGTCCCGGTCGCGGTTTGCATCACAGTGGATGTACTGCACGGCAGGCTTCTGCGGGCATCCCAGCAGCGTATCGAGCATGGCAATCATGGGCGTGGCCCCGATGCCCCCGCTGATCAGGACAACCGGGGCGCCGGCCGGGCCTGTCAGGATGAAGTCTCCTGCCGGCGCCGATACCTCCAGCATCGTGCCCTCTTTCGCCTCGTCATGCAGCCAGTTGGAGACGAGGCCGCCCGGAATGCGCCGCACGCTGATCCTGTAGGCTTCGTCATCCGGCGCCGACGAGATGCTGTAGTTGCGGCTTTGCGCGTCATGTCCGGGGACGTGAAACCGGAATGACAGGAATTGCCCGGGCAGATGCCGCATGACCGGCTGGCCGTCGACGGGTGCCAGCACGAACGAGATGACGTCGGCACATTCGACAACGCGCTTTTTTACGAAGAACGATCGCCATCCGGTCCAGCCGCCTCGCATGGCGCCATGGCTTGCCGAGATCTCCGCTTCGCGGGCGATGAGAATGTCGGCCAGGAACCAGTAGGCGTGCCCCCAAGCCTCAAGGATCTCGGGCGTTGCGGCGTCACCCAGCACCTCGCCGATTGCACCGAGGAAGGCCGTTCCGACCAGAGGATAATGACCGGGCTGAACCGTCAGTCCGACGTGCTTCTCGGCGATCCGCTCGATTGCCGCGCCCAGTACGCCGGGATCGTCGATATGGCGCGCGTACGCCAGGACCGCGCCTGCCAGCGCTCGCGCCTGGCTCCCGTCGGCCTGGTGGGAGAGGTTGAAGTAACTGCGGATATCCGGATCGATAAGCAGTCTGCGATACATTTCTGTCGTGATCGCCAGACCATGCACCTCGAGGGCCGGGATACAGGCCTTGATGATCGATCGGGTGTTCTCGTCCAGCGGCAGCGCCATCGATACACGTCCCATGAAGTGTCACTCAATGACATTTATGAAAGGGGATTGGATAAAGATGTCAACGCCGGATATCTTTTGAGCATGCGACTGACCCGGCATACCGACTATGCATTGCGCGTTCTGATGTACCTCGACGCAAACGACGGGCAACTGAGTTCAATCCGCGAAATCGCGCTGACGTATCGGATTTCCGAGAACTTCCTGATGAAGATCGTCCACCGCCTGGGCATGGCAGGCTACATCATCACCGTCCGTGGCCGAGGCGGCGGTCTGCGTCTGGCTCATCCGCCGCACGCGATCCGGATCGGCGATGTCGTGCGGCGTACAGAGGAGGACATGGCGCTGGTCGGATGCATGCAGCCGGCGTCGGAAGATGCGGGATGTCTGCTGGCTGACGCATGTCGGCTTCGCGGCGCGATCGGAGAGGCGTTATGCGCGTTTCTCGCGGTTCTGGACGGATACACGCTGGCCGACATGGTAACCGGCCATGAACGGCGCCTTCTTGTTCGGTCAGACTGAAGATAGCGGCGCGAGTGCCGCGACAGCGGTATCCAGCAGCGCCGGGTCGCCGAGCGCCAGCACCGTTCCATCGCCTGACGCATCGAGCGGGCGTCCCTGCCAGTCCGTCATGATGCCACCAGCGCCAGCCACGATCGGCACAAGGGCCGCCCAGTCCCAGACCTTCATCGTGCATTCCGCGACAACGTCGATCTGCCCGAGCGCCAGCAATCCGTAGGCATAGCAGTCCCCACCCCAGGAGACGCGCCGCACCTGCCGGCCCAAATTCGCAAAGCGCGGTTTCGCATCGTCGCTCAGGATGTCCGGCGACGTGCAGGACAGTTCCGCTGCGGCCAGATCACGAAGCGCGCGCGGTCCGATCCGGCCGCCGATCGGGGAGGAAAATTCGGTGCGCCTGCCTTCGATTCCGATCCAGCGTTCGCCGAGAACGGGTTGATCCAGAACGCCCAGGACCGGTCGTCCCTTGTGCAAGAGCGCGATCAGCGTGCCGAAGGTCGGGCGCCCCGTGATGAAAGCGCGCGTGCCGTCGATCGGGTCGAGAACCCACTGCCAGTCGGACCCGGCATCCGCGCCACTCCCATATTCCTCGCCCAGCAGGTCATGTGCAGGGAATGCCTTCGTAATGACGGCGCGCATGGCCTGCTCGGCCTCCCGGTCGGCAATGGTGACAGGGCTGTCGTCACCTTTCATCTCGGCACCGATTGTCTCACGAAAGTAACGTCTGACGATCGGACGCGCGGCATCCGCACAGGCAAGCGCCACGGCGCGGGCGGCCTCGAGCAGCTCGGCGGGCACGGCACCTGAGGGATGATGATCCGGCATCGCGATATTCATTCCTTCGTGCACCCGACGGCCATCGGTCCGCGGGAATTGACGCTGTGGGGCGCGCTGCGGCATCTATCGGCGCCCGTCGTCCGTGCTTGCCCCGAACTCTTGCCAAAAGGCAACTTTCCGACCATGAATCCGATCATCGTCATCCCGTCGCGGCTGGCCTCGACGCGATTGCCAGCCAAGGCGCTGGCCGATATCGGCGGCGAACCCATGATCGTTCGCGTCGCGCGCCGTGCGCGTGACTCGGGCGTGGCGCGCATCGTGGTCGCGGCAGGCGACGAAGCGATTGCCGAGGCCGTCGCGCCGCTCGGGATCGAGGCGGTGCTGACGCCGCCGGATCTTCCGAGCGGTGCCGATCGGGTCCATGCGGCACTGGATATCATCGATCCCGCGGGGCTGCATGACGTCGCCATCAACCTGCAGGGCGACCTGCCGCTGATCGATCCCGAGGTCGCACGCATCGCCTGTCTGCCGCTGGAAGACGGCTTCGATATCGGGACGCTGGTGGCACCGATCGCGGACGAATACGAGCGTCAGGCATCGTCGGTGGTCAAGGTGGCGTGCGCCTTCACATCCGAAAGGCCGGCGCGCGCGCTCTATTTCTCGCGGGCCACGATACCATGGGGCGACGGGCCCGTGTGGCACCATGTGGGCATCTACGCATGGCGACGCGCGGCACTGGCGCGGTTCGTGGCACTTCCCCGCTCGCCGCTGGAGGCCCGTGAGGGACTCGAGCAGTTGCGGGCGCTTGAGGCCGGAATGACCATCGGCTGCATGAACATCGCGCATGCGCCACTTGGCGTGGATACGGCCGAGGATCTGGCACGCGTCCGGGCGGCACTGGCATCATGAAGACGATCGCGTTTCAGGGCGAAGCGGGTGCCTATTCCGATCTCGCCTGCCGGTCGGCGCGTCCGGGCTGGGCGACGTTGCCATGCATGACGTTCTCGGATGCGATCCGTGCCGTGCGCAACGGCCGGGCCGATGAGGCGATGCTGGCGTGCGAAAACTCGCTGGCGGGGCGCGTTCCGGAGATCCACCTGCTTCTGCCCAAGGCGGAGCTTCAGATCGTGGGCGAGCACTTCCAGCGCGTCGAACATTGCCTGCTGGCCGTGCCGGGAACGGAGTTGCGGTCGATCCGGCGGCTGCATTCCCATCCGGTGGCACTGGCCCAGGTGAGGGATCTGACGGAGGAACTGGGAGCAATCGCAGTTCCACAGGCCGATACCGCGGGTGCCGCGATGCTGGTGGCCCAGTGGAACCGACCGGAAGACGCAGCCATCGCATCGACGCTCGCGGCCGAGCTGTCGGGACTCGAGATCCTGCGTCACAATGTCGAGGATGCCAGCCACAACACCACACGTTTCTACATTGTGGCGCGCGGACGTGACTGGCCGCCACAAGCGCAGGCAGGCATCATGACCACGCTTCTGTTCAGGGTCGCCAACACGCCGGGCGCGTTGAACAGGGTCCTGTCCGGGCTGGCTGACGGCGGCATCAACATGACGCGCCTAGAGAGCTACATGCTCGACGGATCGTTTGCGGCAACGCAGTTTCTGGTGGATATCGAGGGCCACCCGGCCCATCTCCCCGTAGCGCGCGCGCTGTCCGGAATGGACCAGGTCTGTGCCGAATGGACGATCCTTGGCGTATACCCAGCGAGCACGCATCGCGCGGGGCTTGCGGACCTAACCCGACGTGACGGGGGAGAATGACAGTGCAGGACGCATTTATCCACGAGATCCCGACGTCATGCGTTCGGCTCGTCGGGTCCATGACGGCGTTGATCACGCCCATGACCGAAGACGGCGCCGTGAGTTTCGACGCATTCGGCCAGCTGATCGAAGCGCAGATCGCAGGCGGGACCGACGTCCTCGTGCCGGCCGGCACGACCGGTGAAAGCCCGACGCTCAGTCATGACGAGCACGGTCGTGTCGTGGCGTTTGCTGTCGAGCGGTCGAACGGCCGCGTTCCCGTCATGGCCGGTGCCGGGTCGAACAGCACGCGCGAAGCAGTCGAACTTGCGCGACATGCGGCAGCAGTGGGCGCAAACGCCGTTCTCGTGGTCACGCCGTATTACAACAAGCCGACGCAGGAAGGGCTGTATCGACACTTCATGATGGTGGCCGACGCGACGGATCTGCCGCTGTTCGTCTATAACATCCCAGGTCGTTCGGTGGTCGACGTTTCAAACGAGACCATGGCGCGCCTGGCGCGCCACCCGAACATCGTGGGCGTGAAGGACGCAACCGCCAATCTCGCGCGGCCCCTTCAGATGCGCCAGATGATCGGGGCTGGATTCGTCCAGCTTTCGGGCGATGACGCAACGACGCTGCCGTATCTGGCCGCCGGTGGGCATGGCTGCATCAGTGTGACGTCGAACCTTGCGCCAGCCACGTGCGCCCGCATGCATCGCGCCTGGCGTGAGGGGCGGTTCGCGGATGCCTTGGCGCTTCATCTGCGCCTGATGCCGCTGCACGAGACTCTGTTCTGCGAAGCGAGTCCGGGACCGGTCAAATATCTGGCCCAGCGGTTGGGGATCGGAACGTCGGCTCTGCGCCTGCCGCTGGTTGAACCCAAGGACGCGTCCCGCGCTTTGCTGGATGCGGCACTGCAGGCAGCAGGCCTGCCGGAATAAGGGGCTATCGGAAGTCACGTGGCGGACAAGAAAAACAAGAGCGGCCTGATCTCGCATGGGATTGCGGCACAGAACCGCAAGGGCCGCTTCAATTACACGATCCTGGAAACGACCGAGGCCGGCATCGTTCTCAAGGGGCCGGAGGTCAAGAGTCTCCGGATGGGACGCGCCATGATCACCGAGGCCTATGCCGGTGAACGTGACGGCGAGATCTGGCTCTTCAACTCCTACATCCCGGAATATCAGGCCGGCGTGCTTTCGCGTTTCGACACTCGCGCGCCACGCAAGTTGCTGCTGCACCGCAAACAGGTCGCCCATCTGCTGGGCGCTGTGACGCGAGCCGGCGCTTCGCTCGTGCCTCTCGACATTCATTTCAATGCCCGCGGTATTGCGAAGCTGACCCTGGGGCTGGGTGAAGGGCGCAAGAAAGAGGACAAGCGTCACGCCATTGCTGAACGCGACTGGCAGCGAGACAAGGCGCGGCTGATTCGCAGCAAAGGTCGCGATTACTGATCAACAGGCCTAATACCAAAGGGCATAGCTGCTGACTCGTTGGTGATGTG
>NZ_BALE01000039.1 GCF_000963885.1 Tanticharoenia sakaeratensis NBRC 103193 | reverse complement strand
TCACCGCCGCAGGGTATGAACCAGAATAACGTGGACGTGCTCTAAGCCGCTTTGCTCGAGCAATTCCAGTGTCCGGGCCTGCGCGCCGATTGCGGGTGATGTGTTATCTGGGTCAGCACGCTTGTCGACCTGACGCACAGGCATGCTGTGGCGCGTCACCTTGAGGGCGGCTGACGGACGAACAGATGGACCGTCCGCGGACTTTTACATGATTGCGGTGGAGGGTTGCGGCCTGACATCCTTATGGAATCTGGTTTGGGCTTGTCGGCCAGCAACATGTCCGCCAGAGATGAAGGAAAACGCCGCTTTCATCCGATCAACAGTCGTGCGCCAAGAGCGGTGAACAGCGCAGCAGGCATGGCGAGGGCGCCCACTTTAAGAAATTGCAGAAACCTGACATCTTCGCCTCCGCGGCGGATGATCTGGAGCCAGAGGATAGTGGCCAAGGACCCTGTCACGGAAAGATTGGGGCCAAGATCTACGCCTATCAGCAGGTTATCAACCATCAGCTGCGGCGCATGAGCCTGAGCGACTGCCTCACTGGCGATCAATCCGGCTGGTAGGTTGTTCATGATGTTCGAGACAAAGGCCAGAAGGGTGCCAAACCCAAAAGCGGCGGTCGCAGGATCGGTCCTTGCCGCCGGCTTAACCAGTTGGGCAACCTGTCCGACCAGTCCGGTACTGTCGATCGCTGCGACCAGAACGAACACCCCCGCCACGAGCGGGAGAATGCCCCATGAAATATCGCGCGCGAGCGCAAATGGCGACCGTCGCGCCAACGCGGACACTCCCAGAGCTGTCGCAATGCCAGCAAGCGCCGTCGGCAAGCCGAGAGGCCTATCGAGCGCGGAGAACGTCATAAGTAGGGTCGCTGTCAGCACAATTCCGCCGAAGGCCGCCTTGCCACTCCGCGTCAACGGCGTCCGGTCAACCTGGGACGCACATCGTTGGCTCAGGTGTTTTCGTTCAGTGACGCGCAAGACCAGATAGGTCATAACAATAGCCATGAGCGACGGCAGCGCGAATGACACCATCCACGACCCGAGAGCAGGAAGCGCGCCATCATACAGCACCAGATTTGCCGGGTTTGAGACCGGCAGGACGAAACTGGCGGCATTGGCAATGAGCGCACATGCGAACAGCAACGGAAGCGGGTCGGCCTTGGCCCTGTTCGCCACTGCCAGCACCGCCGGGGTCAACACGACAGCCGTCGCATCGTTGGACAGGAAGGTCGTCACCAGGACACCCGCCAGATAGACGAGCGTGAACAATCTCACCATCGAACCTGCGGCATGATTGACCGCCCAGGCAGCTATCCAGTCGAACAGGCCATTTGCCCGAGCGGTCTCGCTGAGCAGCATCATGCCAATCAGAAACAGATAGACATCGTCACCCTTTAGAATACCTGCCCCGGTCATGGAGAACGGAACCAGCCCTGTCAGCACGAGGAGCGCCGCCCCTGTCACTGCCCATACCCACTCCGGGACCCGGAACGGCCGGATGATGACGCCCGCCGTTGCCAGAACCGCAATCGTCCAGATCGCCTGATGATGGAGCATCATGCAGGCACATGTCCGGCGGACCGAACGGCCGATGCCGAAACAATCCACAGCCCCAGCGACACGACAGCAAAGCAGCCCAAAGTATAGAAGGCGAACGGGTATCCCAGATCCTCGGCGAGCCACCCTCCCAGCGCAGGAGAAAGGCTCGCTCCAATTCCCTGCGCGGTCATGACGACACCCTGGCCGACATTGATCCTCCCGGTTCCATTCAGAAGACGTGCCACCAGACCCGGCACGGCAACACTCTGGAGGCCTGCGCCGATGCCATCGAGGATCTGCACCGGCCACACGCCCCAATTCTGGATGAAACTTCCCGCGACCAGGCCACGTAACGGCAGGGCGGCAAACGACAAGAGCAGAACGATCCAGTGGCCGCGCTCTCTGATGAAGCGCATGGCCAGAAGACTGACGACGATCATCACAGCTTGAGCGACCACCACGGTCAGCGCGGTGAACATGGCAGGATTGCCTTTTCCAGCGCTGACGACCGCCATGCCATACAACGGCAACATGGCTGCATTGCCGAGATGGAAGAAGCATAGACAGACTGCCAGGACGAGAAGGGGTCTGTGTCGCAGAAACGACTTTAGCCCTTCGGCCCTGCCGTCATCATGAGCCTGTTCGTCTCCCAGGCCACGCGCGGCCCTGTGGTCGATGGATCTCTCAGGAATTAGAAGAACGGCGGACATGGCGAACAGGCCGAATACGACTTCGAGGCAGAAAATCGCTGACAGGCCGAACCGCCATCCCAGCCAACCGGAAAGTCCTGCCCCCACCATGTTGCCCGCATGGTTCCATGCCTGATTACGCCCTACTTGGGCATTGAAGCCTTTCTGGCGCACGATTCCGAGAGTTATGCCCGTCATGAGCGGCCCAATTACGGCACCTGCCACAGCAGTTGCGAGTTGACTGACCGTTACAACGGCCACCGATTGTGAAGTCAGCAGCAGAATTGAAGCGGAGATGGTGCACGTCGCCGCCACGATGACGAGCAGCCGCTTTTTCCTTGTCTGGTCAATGAACGCTCCCGCCGGGATTGTGGCGATCATTCCGGCAATTCCGCCCACCGTCATAACGGTACCGATCGGCCCTGTCTGCCAGCCATGCCGCTGCAGGAAAACGCCCAGAAAGGGGCCGACGCCCGCCTGAACGTCCGCCATGAAGAAGTTGAGTGCGCATAGGGCAAACAACGCCCGATTGAGGCTTGGAACACCAATACTTTTATCGGCATCCACAGCGGCAGCGGAGTTCCGAGTCATGAAGCACTCTTCGTTGAGCCGTGCTGCTTAACTGCGCAGGAGAGAATAAGTTACAAAACTATTTTTGCCGTAGAGACGACCGCTGTTGTCGACTTTTGAAAGAGAGAAAAGACAGCACGAACCGCCCCCCCCTGAGACTGGTGGAGACCGGTTTGCACAAATTATGCTGCCATAGGGGTGAGGACCATATCGGCGTAGAACTGCTGATGGTCTCCGCCAATTCCGGGGCGGTTCAGTGTTGACGGCCACGCCTCACTTGACCGGTCGGTCATTCCCATGCGAATCAAGCATCGGATATGTAAAAGTCACGGCCCGGTCGGTAGTCCGGGTGGCGCTTTGTGCCCGTACGAGCCGTTCGTGCAATACGACCGGCCTCCAGCATGTCCTTTCCGCGACAGGAAAGGTGTGTCTTATGGAAATCGCAAAATGGCTTATTACTCTCGTAGCATTGTTCAATTTCGGCGGGTTCATCGCTGATGCTCTCGTGCCTGCGACGGCGCGGCAGCATCAGCAGAACCCGCACTGGCCTCCTCACGCCAAATTTCACAACGGCCAGACAATGCTGATGGGGTTTTTCGGTGGAGGATTATCGCTTTTCCTACTGTTTGGACCCTATGCGCTATCCTTGCCCCTGTTTCTGCTCGCGAGCGCACTTGCGGCCAGCTATTTCGTAACGATGGCAATAGCGCCTATTTTCCCTGGTACGGCGTGGACCGATCCGGAATTTGAAGCAGAGACGCCGCGCCCCTTTGGTCTCGCCCCTCAACAGCTCGTGACATATGTGCTTTGCGTGGTCTCGCTGGTGGCGGTCGTTATTGCTGTCGGGGCGAGCTGAGCGTCACGGTTCAGGCGGACGCAGCGTTGCCTGGTCCGCCTCATTCCGCGCCGGTTCATTTGCACTCAAAGCAGACCGGTGGCTTCCGCTCCGATATGCGACATTCATCGGCGGCCGGACACAAAAAACGTAAGTGTTCTCGCGAGAGTTACGAAGCCATCAGCGCCCGAAGCTGCGTATGGACCCACGGATACAGTTCCTCGCCCTTCGTGTTGAGCCTCGACTTCAGGTCGCGCGTCGTGTCGTCAGCCAGAATTTCGAGGGCTCCTGCGGCGACCCCGTCGTAGGCCTGTGTCACGACGCTCGCCGCACTACTCTTCGGCACATGCCAGTTCGTCGTCATCGGCGTGTCGATCATTCCCACTAGAAGGCCTGTCACCTGCGTGTTCTGCCCCTCCAGCGCCATGCGCAACCCGTTGGTCGCGGACCACAGCGCCGCCTTCGAGGCCGCATAGGCCGTCGGTATACTGACCCATGCCGCAACGGACAGGATATTGAGCATCGTCCCGCCACCATTGGTGCCAAGGACCGGCGCAAAGGCGTTGGCGACGTTCAACGTGCCGAAGAAATTCGTATCGAAGATGCGCCGTGTCTCCTCTTCAGGCTGAAGCAGGACATCCGCTTCCGGTGCGATGGCCGCGTTGTTGATGAGGAGGTCACAGTCAGGCGCGCTGGCGACGGCGCGTGCGATGTCATCGGCTTTCGTGATGTCGAGCGTCAGCGGCGCGATGCGAGCATCAGCCCAGGCCCTGGGCTGCCGGGCTGCGGCGTAGACGCGGCGTGCGCCCCGCTGCACGGCCTGCCGGACGAATTCTTCCCCAAGGCCGCCATTGGCGCCAGTCACGAGCACGACCCGATCCTCCAGCTTCCGGTGGGTCTTGTCGATTGGCTGCGTCATCCTGTAGTTCTCCATCAAGTGGGGACAGTCCCCAAAACATTATCCGGGGGCTTTCCCCACTTGGTCAAGAGAGGACATTTGTGACCACCGACCTGGAGATAAGTTCAGCCGTGCCGCGTCCCATGCGCGCCGATGCGCGGCGCAACCGGGAAGCGATCCTTGCGGCTGCCCATGCGACATTCGAGGAAGAGGGGGTTCTCGCTTCCCTTGACGGCATCGCCCTGCGTGCAGGCGTGGGAAATGCGACGCTGTATCGGAACTTTCCGACGCGGGACGATCTGCTCGCCGCCGTGGCGTCAGTCAGCATCGAGGCTGCACTGGCAGAAGCCGATGCGCTGTCCAGATCGCTCGCGCCGAAAAAGGCACTGGCGGAATGGCTGATTCGGCTCGCCTGGAGACTGCGCATCTGGCACGACCTGCCGACCTGTGTTGCCGCCGCTCAGGGAGATCCGCAGTCGTCCATGGCGATGGCGTGCGCCGCACTGGTCGACAGAACAGGGGTCTTTCTGGGCCAGACAACTCTCTCTGGAGATACCGTGGATACCGTGACGGCGACGAACGTGTTCGAACTCGTTGTGGCGTTGTCCTGGGCGGTTGATCGGTTCGGGGACGATGAACCGGCCGCACGCCGGCGTGTTTCGATGGGAATTGCCGGCGTTTTCAGGGCATCGGACACGGTCTGTGGCCAAGGCGACAATGTCGGCCGTTAGGCGCTGCTCATCGGATGCACCCGCCTTGTCAGAGACGACGGACTTGTGACGCCTCCTCCATGTGCACATGATAAGTCAACGCATAGGGAGAGTCGCATGAGCGAACAGCTTTCTGGCAGCTCGAGGACGCCTGTGAAAATCGGCGTAGAGGAACTCCGCGGCAACCTCGCGGCCTACCTTCGCCAGGCGCGGCTGGGCAGCACGTTTCTAATCATGTCCCATAATGAGATCGTGGCCGAGCTGCGCCCGCCGGCTCCGTCCTATCATGACCGTCGAAGGCCGGGTGCGCTGCGTGGCCGAATCAAGTTGAGTACTGATTTCGGTCCGACCCCGCAGGACGTATTCGATAGCAGGGATGGAGACTTGTGAAGATTCTGCATAGCAGGCCAAAATGTTTGTCACCCGCCCGGAATCGGACACTCCGTACTGCACGGCACAACGGTCAAAGCCGCTTCGGAAACCCGGCGGCGAGGTGGTCGATGAACGCGCGCACGGCAGACGGCAGCCCTCGACGCGTCGTGAACACGAGATGCACGATCCCTTCTGGCCCGGTCCATTCCGGCAGCACCTGCACAAGCCGTCCCTCTGTCAGCGCCTCGCGAACGAAGTGGTCTGGCAGCCACGCAACACCGAGGCCCGCGATTGCGGCATCGCGCACCATGGCCATGTCCTGCGAGCCGAACCGGGGCATCCGGCGTATTTCATGTGTCTCGCCATACCTGTTCATCAAGGGCCAGATGCAGTCGGCTGCCTCATCGCTCGTCGTCAGCAACCCCGACGCCGCCAGGTCTGACAGGGTGCCGACGCCAACGGCAACGCGCGGATGCGCCACCAGGATACGCACGGAGTGTCCCAGCGTGCGCATGGTCAGCGCCGCATCCGACGTCAGCGTCAGGCGAACGCGCAGCGCCAGGTCGATACGCTCGTCGACCAGGTCGACCGGCCGATCCACCGCCAGCAGTTGCAACCGCACCTTGGGGTGGCGATCCAGAAACCCCGTAATCAGATTACCGATGACGGTCACCATGCCGGTCGGACAACTGAACCGGACGATGCCCGCCGGCTCGGCCTGAGCTGCACTGACGATCGCCTCCGCTGCTTCCGCCTCCTCCAGCATAGCGCGGCAGCGCTCGTAGAATGCCTGGCCGAGTTCCGTGACGCGGAAGCGTCGGCTGGACCGTTCGATCAGCCGCGCGCCAAGGCGGGTCTCCAGATCGGCGATGCGGCGGCTGAGCTTCGATTTTGGCTCGTGCAGCGCACGCGATGCAGCCGAAAAGCCGCCATGCGTGACCACTGCGACGAAATACGCATGATCGTTGAGATCGCGCCGTTCCATCGTTCCTCCTGCTGAACGCTGCGTACCGATAATGCCGTCTATAGCGTTTATCGTTGCTGTGTCATCTCTGTCTCACCGGCGAGAACGACGCGCCGCAGACAAGGAACAGAACCATGACCTACGGATTTGACGGCAAGGTGGTGATTGTGACCGGCGGCACCAGCGGCATCGGCCTTGCGACGGCCAAGGCATTCGCCGACGAGGGCGCATTCGTCTTCATCACCGGCCGACGGCAGGACGCACTTGACGCCGCCGTCACCCGGATCGGCGGTAAGGTTATCGGCGTGCGCGGCGATATGGGCCGCCTAGAGGACATCGACCGCCTGTATGACGCCGTTCAGCAGAAGCATGGCCACATCGACGTCGTTTTTGCCAATGCCGGCGGCGGCGAGTTCGCGCCGCTGGGCGCCATCACCGAAGAGCACTACCAGACCACCTTCGACAGCAACGTCAAGGGCGTGCTGTTCACCGTGCAGAAGGCGCTGCCGCTGCTGCGCGACAGGGCGTCGATCGTTCTGAACGCCTCGAACGTCAGCGCGGCCGGCACGCCGGCCCTGAGCGTCTATTCTGCGACCAAGGCCGCCGTGCGCAGCTTCGCACGAACCTGGATGATGGACCTCAAGGACCGGCACATCCGCGTGAACGCGGTCAGCCCGGGCGTCACGGAGACGGCGGGTTTGAACGCGCTGTTCGGCGGCGGCGAGCAAGCCGAGGGCACCAAGTCCTACCTCGCCGGACTGATCCCGACTGGGCGCGTCGCCCAGCCCGAGGAGATCGCGCGGACGGTATTGTTCCTCGCGTCCGACGAGGCGAGCTTCATCAACGGCATCGAGCTGACCGTCGATGGCGGACAGACGCAGGCTTGAACAAGGCCGGGCCGAGACCGACATCCAGCGGTTTCGACCCGGTGCGCCATACATCCACCTTGGAACCTTCAGAGGAGGTCATCATGCCCTTCATCACTACGAAAGACGACGTCGAGATCTTCTATAAGGACTGGGGTCCGAAGGATGCCCGACCTGTCATGTTTCACCACGGCTGGCCGCTTTCCTCGGATGACTGGGACGCGCAGATGCTGTTCTTCGTCGAGCGCGGCTTTCGCGTGATCGCGCATGACCGGCGCGGTCACGGGCGTTCGGCGCAGGTGTCCGGTGGCCACGACATGGACCATTATGCCGCCGACGCGTTCGCCGTCGTCGAAGCGTTGGATCTGAGGAACGTCGTGCATATCGGCCATTCCACCGGCGGCGGCGAGGTCGCGCGCTATGTCGCCCGTCACGGCGAGCCCTCGGGCCGCACGGCCAAGGCGGTGCTCGTCAGCGCGGTGCCGCCTCTGATGGTCCGGACCGACGCCAGCCCGGAGGGCATGCCAATCGAGGTGTTCGACGGCTTCCGCGCGGCGCTCGCCGCCAACCGGGCGCAGTTCTTCCTCGACGTGCCGTCGGGGCCGTTTTACGGCTTCAATCGCGAGGGAGCGACGGTGAGCGAGGGCGTCATCCGTAACTGGTGGCGCCAAGGCATGATGGGCGGTGCCAAAGCCCATTACGATGGCATCAAGGCGTTTTCCGAGACCGACCAGACCGAGGACCTGAAGGCCATTACGGTACCGACGCTGGTCCTCCACGGAGAAGACGACCAGATCGTGCCGATTGCCGCTTCAGGGCTGAAGTCGGCCAAACTGCTCTCGAACGGTACGCTCAAAACCTACCCAGGCCTCTCGCACGGGATGCTGACAGTCAACGCTGACGTGCTCAATGCGGATCTGCTGGCCTTTGCTGTAGATTAACCGCTCCCTATGCGGCCACGGTGGATGCACAGTGGCCGCTTCGCCGTCAAAACGCTCCGCCTGATGCGCTCAATCCGGCCTGACCCGCCGCACCATGCTCGGCAGCACGCCGTCGCGTCGTATCAGCCCATGAAACAGAGCCGCGCCGAGATGCGCCAGAACGAGGCCGAACAAGAGGAAAGCCAGCACGGTGTGCGCCGACCGGAGCCACGCCCAGAGAGCTGGATCGTGCGGAAGGATCGGCGGCAGCCGCATGGATTCCCCCCACAGGGGAATGGGATAATCTGCTGCCGACAGCATTCCCCAGCCGACAAGCGGCAGGGCGATCATCAGTATGTAGAGCAGGATATGCGATGCCTTGGCGCCGGCTTTCATCAACGGCGGCAAGTCTGCCGGCAGCGGCGGCGGCGGGGAGCGCAGACGGTTCCCGAGCCGCAGGATCGCAAGGACGAGGATCGCAATCCCCAGCGGACGATGCACCGTCACCAGCCGGTGATAGCCGGGTCCGACGGTCGCGGCCATGAACACGCCGATGAACAGCATGGCGAGGATCATGACGGTCATCAGCCAGTGCAGGATGCGCGACGGAAGGGAGAAAGACCCAGGGTTCCTCATAATTTATGATCCTTCGCGCCTGAGGGGGTCGCTATCATGCCAGGTGTCACGGCAGGGGCGGCTGATCGTTCGCCGGAGCGCAGGAAAAACGAGCGCATATAGGCCGCCGATCGTGCCGGGAGGATCGGATCGCCGGACGGCGCGGCGCCCTCAGGGAGCACGAGGGGATCGAAGGTGATGCCGGTGCAGGGGCCACCTTCCTCACTTTCGATGGTCGTCAGGGTCAGAGTTCCGGCATCGATCTGCCGATCGTCCCACGCCCATATGCGGCTGGGGTCGTCGACCGCGTCGCCGTTGCCCGCCACCGTCACCATCATGTGCCATTGCAGCGGATGGGCGTGAATGTCGTCGATCACCTGGCGGAAAAGATAATCACGATCGGCCGCGTGACTGTCGGCCGGCATGACGGGTCGCACGGGCACCATGGCCCAGCGCACGGCCGTCTTCGTCCCGTTCGCTGCCACGAACAGGAAACTGTCGAGGCTGCGATAGGTGTCGTCGGCGAACCCCGACGAAAGAGGGCGACGGGTGACCTGTTCCATCGCAGTCTGCAACCAGGGATGGCCGGCACGGAAAGCCCGCATGCGTGCGGGATCGGGTTTCCCTGTCGCTGGGTCCGGGCGCGACGCCAACTGCAGGTCGTGAAATTCCTGCGGGGTGCGGACGGGGAAGACAGGAATGTCGTTGATGCCCATGCGCCATTCCTGACCATCGGGCGGCATCAGGCGCAACGCCATGCTGCGGACCTTCGCGGGCGCATCGGTTTGAAACGGCAGGCCGCCGGCGAGCGCGAAACGCCCGACCACCGGAACCCGGCGCTGTTGCAGGACGGTGGCCGAGGAAAGACCGGCAGCGTTGCCGTTGCCCTCGAACCAGCCCGCCACGCAGACGCCCTTGGCGTGGTTGCGGCGAAAGCCCAGCTGCATGCCGCTGGCTTCATGCAGGGCGTCCAGTATACCGGCCTGCGTCAGGCGTGTGGGGGCCAGCCACCCGCCCGCCCAAAGAAAGGCCAGCGCGAGCGCGGCGGGGGCCGCGACCACACCCAGCCAGCGCAGGGGGGAAGCAGGCGGCACGACAGGGTTCGTCGCCATTGTTTCGATCCTTTGACAGCGTCCGTCGTGACGACGTCCGGGCGGGCGGATCTATTCCCCTCGGATCGGCCGTTTTACGAAAATTTCGGCGTCCCGCTCTTTTGCCGGGAATAAACCGGTACCATGAGCGTCTTCTTCCATGACGACAGGGACCACATGCGGCAGGGACAGGGTTGAGCGACGGCGACGACATCAGGCTGCAACGCGCCATCCCGGCCCTGAGGCGCTATGCGCGGGTGCTGACGCACGATCCGCATCAGGCCGACGACCTGGTGCAGGACTGCCTGGAACGCGCCCTGACGCGGATGCATCAGGTGCGCGGCCGGCCGGACCTTCGGCCCTGGCTGTTCACCATCGCCTTTCGTCTTAACGTCAGCCACTGGCGCCGCCTGCGGCATTTGATGCCCCTGACGGAAATCGCTCCCGAGCCGGTTCAGGATGCCACCCAGATCCCGCATCTGGAATGGAAAGAGGTCGCCGGCGCCTTTGAACGCCTGTCCGACGATCACAGGCAAGTGCTGCTGCTCGTCGGGGTCGAGAGGCTGGAATATGGAACGGTCGCGGAAATACTGGGGGTGCCCGTCGGCACCGTGATGTCACGGCTGTCGCGGGCCAGGACGGCATTGCACCGGCTTATCGAACATGAGGAGCGTCCCATGCTCAGGAGGGTAAAATGACACCGCCCGACCGCCCCGTGACCGAGGACGATCTTCAAGCCTGGGTCGACGAGCATCTTTCGCCTGAACGACGGCGGACCGTAGAGGCATGGCTGGATGCCAATCCCGATGCGCGACGGCGCGTGACGGCATGGCGGACAGAACGCAACCTGCTGCGGGCCGCGATGGAGGTCGAACTCCGGCAGCCCGTGCCAGCACGGTTTGACATTACCCGGCTGAAACAGCGCAGAGGCCGCCATTTCAGCATACCGCAGATGGCAGCGTCCGTCCTCCTGGCCCTGTCCGTCGGGCTTGGCGGCGGATGGCTCCTCCGCGACCGGGAAGTGCCCCTCGGCCTGGCTTCGGTCGAGCAGGAGGCGACGATCGTGCATGACGCCGGAAAAGGCAGCACGATCGCCGAGGGAAATGTCGCCCAACTTGCAGCCTGGGGCGGCCGGACGCTCGGCCGCCCGGTGCGTCCCCCCAACCTTTCAGCAGCAGGCTATCACCTTGCGGGCGGCCAGCTGGTCACGACGGATCACGGCCCAGCCTGCGTCTTTGTCTACAACGATGAAAATGGCGCGCTGATTTCCCTTTTCGTGCGTCCCATGTACGGTCGAGACATGACATCCCCCATGCGCCCGATGCAGCATATGCCGGGCTATATCTGGGCGCAGGACGGGCTGGGAATCAGCATGATATCGGACGCTTCTGTGCGTAATCTTCATATTCTCGCAAATCGCGCCCGGGACCTGATGGCGGGAGCAAGCTGACGTTTTCAGGGTGCCCGCTTCCACAAGGCCTGAAAGCGGGGAGCACTTCATAACGAACAGATCCTGACTTAAATCCGTGAGCACGTTCGGGGCAGGGTCAGCGTTCATCTGCCCTTCGGTCAGTAGCATTGCCATTGGACGGCCTTGCCCGTCACAAACGGCGTGCAATTTGGAGCTCAGCCCGGCCCTTGTGCATCCGATCCGACGCGCAGCACCCCGTTTTTGAGAAGGCTTGCCGCCGTGCGGTGCGCCCTGAGGTGCGTGCTGTCGATCATCAACTCGTCCGGCACGCCAGCCTTGCCGGTCAAAGCGGAGAAGATCCGGGCGAACACGCCCAGACGGCTCCAGCGAATGAAGCCGTTGTAGAGCGTCTTGTGCGGCCCGTCGCCCGACGGCGCATCTTTCCACTGAAGGCCGTGGCGGATCATATAGACGATGCCGCTCAGCACGCGGCGGTCATCGGCACGTTTCAGCCCGCGTGATTTCGGGAAATATGGCCGCAATACGGGCATCTTGCTCGCAGACATCGACGGCTTCAGGCGCTTGGGCTCTTCATGCTCCTTCACGCATGAAGGCCTGCAACCGCGGTACTATGAAATCCAGAAACAGCCGGATGCGTTGCGGCATGCGCTGACCACCGAGGCAGAGGGCATGGACTTCCTCCGCGTCGCCATGTCCCGCCTCCGCCAGCACCTCCACAAGGCGTCCATGGGCGATGTCGTCCCGGACATGATAGTCGCCCAGGCGGCCCAACCCCATTCCGGCCAGGACGAGGCGGCGTACTGTCTCGCCGTTATTGGCCAGCAGACTGCCGGCCACCATGCGGTCCACGTTCCGCCCGCCTTCCTTCATGGGCCATACCGGCTCGGCCCGACGGAAATTGAATCCCAGGCAATTGTGAAAATCGAGATCTCTCGCCGTGACGGGAGTGCCGCGCGCTTGGAGATAGGCGGGCGCCGCGACGATCTTGCGCCGCGCGACCCCGATCCGGCGAGCCAGAAGACTGCTGTCGGTGAGGGGACCGACACGAAAGGCAACGTCGGTGCGATCGAGATAAAGGTCGACGATCTCGTCCGACAGCGACAAATCGACCACAATATTAGGATAGGCACGCCAGAATTCCAACAAGAGAGGCTCGATGCCCAGAACGCCGAAAGCAACCGAGGCACTGACGCGTAATGTCCCTCCCGCGCCCTTGGCACCCTGACCAATCTCCCGTTCGATATCGTCCAATTCCGCCAGCAGCGTACTACTCCGTTCATGAAACAGGCGCCCTTCATCGGTCAGCGACAAGCGGCGTGTCGATCGCTCGACCAGACGCACCCCCAATCGTTCCTCCATGCGACCGATCAGCTTGCTGACCGTCGAGGGTGTCATCATGAGTTGACGTGCAGCTTCGGAGAAACTTCCGGTCTCCACCACCCGAACGAAGACCTGCATCTCGCCCGCACGATTGTCCATGACCGCTCCTGTCTGTGAATTTCGTTCCAAGATTATGTGGACCCAGACCCTATTATCAAGGCCGGCCCGGCCATGCATTAGATCGGGAATAAATGGAAATCACGGAGTGAAAACATGTTCGACGTCACCGCTTACGGCGCGTCGATACCCGCCCTCGAAACCTTCGCAATCTTCGAATTCGCACTCGAAGCCGACGATATGGCCGCCCGCCATGCGCTCGCGCGCACTGATGGCCGGATCGTCAGCCTCGGCGGGCTGGTCCCGCAATGGGATCGCTGAGCGGCCTTGTAAGCAGCAGTCGGCTTGAACTCCTCGGCCTTAACGATGCGACGGCGCGGCAACGCTATGGCGACGCCTACCGTCCCGCGCTCGAACACGCGAAAGCCCTCCTGGAAACTTCAGACGCAGTGCTATGACACGCACCCGTGTCTTTCCATTTCCTCGCCTTCCGAACATGGATATTATGACAATGAAGAACGTTCTCCTTCTCAACGGTGGAAAAATCTTTGCCCATTCGCATGGGCGCCTGAACGACACGCTGCATGACGTCGCGATCGAAACGCTGACCGCAGCGGGATTCGCGATCCGCCAGACCAAAATTGACGATGGGTACGACGTCGCGCAGGAGGTTCAGAATATCCTGTGGGCCGACTTCGTCATCTACCAGATGCCCGGCTGGTGGATGGGCACACCGTGGATTGTCAAAAAATACATGGACGAGGTTTTTACGGCCGGGCACGGCGCTCTTTACGTGAACGACGGACGCAGCCGGAACCATCCGGACCGTAAATACGGCTCGGGCGGTCTTCTGGACGGCAAACGCTACATGCTATCCTTGACCTGGAATGCGCCGAACGAGGCCTTTACGGACCCGGAGCAGTTCTTCGACGGCAAGGGCGTCGACGCCGTCTATTTCCCGGTTCACAAGGCCAACCAATTCCTTTCCATTTCTCCGTTGCCTACATTCCTGGCTACCGACGTCATGAAAGCCCCGAACGTCGAGGAGACGATCAAACGCTATCGCCTACATCTGTCGGAAACCTTGAATTTCGTGCTGCCCAGCGTGTAATATTCTTGGCGTGGTCCCAGTTTCCTGACGGTCGCGATCCTGATTGTCGGCGCACTCCGTCAGCACATGCCGTCATTGGCACGGATGGACTGTTCATTGACCCAGCCGCCTTTCGGTGTTCCCTGTCAGGACTTGGGGATAATGCACCCGCATCAACGCCAGCACTTGGCGCGAAGACTTTCTGGCCTGCGGTGATTAGACGGGCGTCCGCGCCCGCCATGCGCAAGGCCGCCGGCGCCACGCGCGCGCATGCCGGCTGCGCGCCACAAGTCGCCTCAGGTCAGAGGCCGACAATCATTTCGTAGCTTCGCCGCCCTCGTCATCAGTCAGATCCTTCCGCAGCAAGAGAATCAGACTCGACGCCGTTCGTCACTTCACACACGAGTCAGAGGCTGCGTCCTTTGGTATAAGATGCTACGCATAAAACCTTGACGAAATAGAAACTATAGAATTTCATTATTTCCGATAATGACAAAGACTCTCCCCGATCTCGAAGCCTGGGCGATCTTCGCCAAAGTCGCCGAACACGGCTCGTTCTCACGTGCGGCGCGTGAGCTGGGCCTGTCGGACCCTACCGTCTCCAAGGCGATCGGACGGATCGAGGCGCGCCTCAGAGTGACCCTGATCGCCCGCACGTCCCGGCGCGTTTCCCTGACCGATGCGGGCCGGGCCGCGCTCACCCGGGCCACCCGTATCCTCGCCGAGGGCGAGGCGATCGAGGAAGAAGCCGGAGAACATGCATCGGTGCCGCGCGGTCGGGTCCGCGTCAGCGCGCCGCTTTCGTTTGGCATTGGCTATCTCGGTGCGACCCTGCCGGGATTTCTCGAAGCTTATCCGGAAATCATCGTGGATTTCGCGCTCAGCGACCGCAAGATCGATCTGGTGGCCGAAGGGTTCGACATGGCCTTGCGCATCGCTACCCTTGATGATTCGTCCATGCTGTCGCGGCGTCTATCCACCGTGCGGCTGCTTCTGGTGGCGGCCCCTGGCTATGTTGAACGCCACGGCATGCCAAGGCGGCCATCCGACTTGGCCGGGCATCGTGCGCTCGGATATAGCGGAAGTACGTCGCGCGGTGTCTGGCGGTTCAGGCATGCATCGCTCGGGGAAGAGACGGTGGAGCCCCCGGTCTGCGTCTGGTCGGACAATGTCGACCTGACGATGCCCGCCCTACTGGCGGGTCAGGGCCTCGCCATCATGCCCGAGTTCATGGTCTGGAACGAATTGCGCAACGGTCGGCTGGACATGGCGATGCCGGGTTGGTCCGTCGATCCGTTGGGCCTGCATCTGGTGATGCCCGCCAGCCCGCTGCGGCCGTTGCGCGTGCAGGTGCTGATCGACTATCTCGCGCGCGAACTGGCCCATACGCCTTGGGCCCGCGCATGAAGACGATATAGGCCGACACCCAAGACTGGGTGCCGGTATAAGCCTTATAGGGTAACAGGCGTGCCGATCACCTCGGACGGCCCGGCTCGACGGGTGAGATTAAGCGGCAATGCCGGCTTGGTGGCGGCGCGTCAGCGCATATCGGCCGGCGCCGGCTGCCGCGAGCGCCAGCATGCCACCGGCGATTGAGATATTCTTGTAAAAGTGGATGGTCATGTCGTAGCGCATCAGGCCCGGCGCATAGGTCCAAAAGTGATGCCCGATCATGCCGGTAACGACCGTATAGAGAGCCAGCGCGGAAGCGACGGGCGTCACCGCCACGCCAAGAGTCAGCGCAATGCCTCCGCCCAGCTCAACGACGGTCGCGATTAGGGCCGCGAGTGCAGGCAGCGGAGCGCCCGTCTGAGCCATGTAGGCGATTGTGCCGGTAAAGTCAGTCGCCTTGCCCCATCCCATCGTCAGGAACAAGAGCGACAGGCCGAAGCGGGCGACGAACAGGGCAGCGTCGCGGGGAGAGATTGTGTTCATGGTCGGGTTCATCCTGGCAGCCGCGACGCCGATATTGTCGCCGCTAAGGAAAACATTACGACCCAGGACGATCCATAAAAATAGAATAAATGAAAAGGTATCGTTTCCGAAAATGATGTCTCGTGTCGCGTTCCTCTGGCCGGGCCGACCGATCCGAAAGATGGCGATGGGGCGGGCTTCGATATAGCCCGTCGCTCCCCCGGCGCGGTGCGTGGTGGCCGGGCGCATAGGCGTCGTAATGCCCGTTGCGCACCAGATCGGCGCGGATATGTACGCGTGCTGCCGGCGCTGGTCTGAGGAGAAGTCGCCATGACATCGTTCATACATCATACGGAAGGCGCGACACGGGCGGGCGCATTGCCCCTGTTGCTTCTGCATGAAAGAGGGTGACGAGCGCGATCTTGTCCCGCTCGCCCGGTAAGTGTCGCCGGGATCCGAAATCCTGTTGCCGCGGGGCCAAGTGCTCGAACGCGGCATGCCGCGCTTTTTTCGCCGTCTCGCCGAAGGTGTGTTCGACGAAACGGACCTCGTCGCGCGCGCCGCCGACCTGGCAGCATTCGTGGCGGCGTGGCGCCGCCCGCGCCCGATCTCGCTGGCACGCGCGTCCTGATGCTGTCGGGCCTGCAAGATCCCTTCGTCCCGCCATCTTCGCGCACGGCGCTCGGACGGACCGTGAGCTGCGCGGAGCCGATGTAGACTACCGGGTCCAGGATGCCGGACATAACCTGACCGGCGAAGATGTCGCAGCAGTCACGCGATGGCTAAAAACGCGGCTGTGACACGCGTCATAGACGAGGCAGAACGAGCGTCGGCGTCGTAGAGGCGATTACGGGCGCATCTATGCGCTGTTGGCGAGCTCTGCGGAAATTGTTGGAGGCGGTTTCGCCCGCTTCTCAGACATACATGCCACCATAGAGAATTTCCAAAATGGACATGCTTTCATTCTGCTGGTTTACTAACGCTTATGCGCCTGGCTATGCCGTCCTTAATCTCTCAGGAATTCTTATCCGCTTCACCCAACGTCTGTGCCGCGAGGATCGACCAGTCCTTTTCTTCATGCCCAGCAGCGATTGCTTCGCCCATCCGCCCGAATATCGCCGCCAGCATTGGCAGTTCACGCCCGGTCGCAGCACCCGCTTCTGTCGCAAGTCTCAGATCCTTGAGGCCGAGAGTAGCGCGGAAGCCGGGTTCGTAAACCCGGCTCGCGATATTCTTCGAATAGACCTGATAAGATCGACTGCCGAACAAGGTGTTGAGGATTAACTCAAAAAATGCCTCGCGCGCGACACCATTAGCCTCTGTCAGCACAACTGCCTCGGCCATCGCCTCAATCGCCATTGCAATCATCATGTTGCACGCAATCTTGGCCGCATGAGCCCCTGAGGGTTCGTCCCCCAACGACCAAGTACGCTTGCCCAAAACCTCGAACACGGACGCGAGCCTTGCCAGATGGGCCGGATCGCCACCCGCCAGGATCTGCAACTCGCCGTCTGCCGCAACATCCGGCCTGCCAAGGACGGGACTGGCCACGAACGCCACCCCGGCCTGGGTGTGGAGCGCCGTCAGCTCGCGCGAAAACGCGACCGAAATCGTGGACATCACCACATGGATTACACCTTGTGCTGCGTGTGACAGCAAATCTGGATCGACGATTACGGAGCGAATAGCCGCATCATCCGACAATATCGTCAGCACGACATCGCCCTCGAAGGCCTCGCCCGGTGTCTGCAGCGCGGTCACATCTGCAAGCGTGCGGCCCGAGCGCGTCCAGGCGGAAACGTCATGGCCGTTGCGGACCAGATTGGTGGCCATCGCACGACCCATCGCGCCGAGGCCGATAAAGGCGATCTTCATGCTGAAGCCTCCACGCTCGACGCAAGCCATGCGAGCACCGGCGCCAGCGCTGCGTCGGAGTTTTTCTCGTAAATCAAGCCATGCCCGTTGCCGTGCACGCCACATTCCCGGTCGAAACCAAAGAGCACCGCCTCGCTCACGCGCCGAACCCACCGTCAATCGTATGCATGGCACCTGTAATCCCACTCGCATGCGGACCTGCGAGATAGGCCACCAGGTGCGCCACATCTTCTGCTGTGCCGTGCCGCTTGAGCGCCATCTCGTCATGCATTGCCTGCACGAGGGGGCCATCATCGGGATTCATATCGGTGTTCGTCGGCCCCGGCTGCACCACGTTGACTGTGATATCACGCGCGCCGAAATCTCGTGCCAGACCACGGGCAAGGCCCTGCAATGCCGATTTGCTCATCCCATAAGCCGTGATGCCCTCAAACGGCATCCTGTCCCCATGCACAGAGCCGATCAGGATAATCCGGCCGCCTTCATTCATCTGTCGCGCTGCCTCGACGGATGCGAAATAAGGGCCGCGAATATTGACATCAATCAGATGGTCCACCGCATCCGGGTCCAGCGTCAGCGGATCGCCTGGCAACAGAAGGGCGGAATTATAGACCAGGACATCAAGCGGCCCTATCTCGCGCAAGAGGGCAATCGTCGCATCACGGTCTGAGGCATCGCTGCGAACCGCATGCGCGCCAGTGCGAGCTGCGACCGCTTCCGCCGCCGCCTGCGATCCAGACCAGGTGAATGACACGTGGCAGCCTTCTTCGACAAACCGCGCGACAATTGCCGCCCCAATTCCGCGACTGCCGCCGATGACCAGGATTTTTCGTGTTGCCGAAGCCGACATGAGGACTACCTTGAAGTTATTTAGCGAACGCTACATAACTCAGCCATAGCCACCGTCAAGGTTTTCTTGAGTGACCGATCATCTATTATCAAAAGGAGCGCGTGGCCGCCCCCGTCAGTTCGATCCAGATGCTGCTCTCATCACCGGGCGCGCGTTATTCCACACGCACGGCTATGCAGCGCTTGGGATTGCCGCCATTACCGAGGCACTTGGTATCAGGCCGGCCAGCTTCTACGCTGCGTTCGGGAGCAAGGCCGCCTATTTCGAGCGAATCGCAGAGGCGTATGTGGCCGAAGTTATGCCACTGGAGACCTTCTTTCGTGACGACCGTCCGATTGTCGACAGTATCGCCGAGCTTCTGGGCGAAGCCGCACGCAGATATACGGCGTTCAAGGATCAGGCAGGATGCCTGATCCTTGAAGCATTGCGGGCCCATCGTGGCGACGAGGGAAGGTGTATCGCCCTCCGCATTGCTCAGATCCGTCGAGAAAAGCTGCAAGCTTTCATTGCTCGTAGCGCGCCGGCGGTCGCGTTAATCGCAACCGAGGTCGTGACGGTGACGATGGCCGGCATGTCGGCGGCTGCGCGCGATGGTGTCAGCTGCGCCGGCCTGGAGCAGGTCGCAGCGGTTGCTACGGTCGGGTTACGTTCACTTATCGAAGGAAGCGCGTAGGTCATCTGGACGGGCCTGATGCAAACCCGGTCGGGACTTCTTGTTTGTCAGAGGTGAACTGAGCGCCGCATGGTGGTCCGCAGATGAGAACCTGTTTGGATATTCGTTAAGCTCATGATTCAGCCGGGACGGTTCAGCCTGCGCGCGAGCATATGATGTTGCAACAACGCGGAAATGTCCGGGTGTCCTGCAAAGCAGAAATGTCCGCCTACACGTGTCTACTGTGTTGTGAGGCCTGTCGGAGCACGTGACCCTGCCCCGAACATGCCCACGGATTTAAGTTAGGGTCTG
>NZ_BALE01000040.1 GCF_000963885.1 Tanticharoenia sakaeratensis NBRC 103193 | reverse complement strand
TCGGCGGGCGCGACATTTATCGCGCCCGCCGAGCCTTATGATCAGGCCAGCGTACGCATGAACGCAAACGTCGTCGGACTGCCGACTGGCGTGAAGTGGTTCGTGAACGACAGCTTCCCGTTGTTCTTGTCCACGGCAAAACACGTCACTGCATCGCTGCGCTGGTTTGCGCAGAACAGGTAGGATCCGCTCGGATCGAACATCATCGCGCGCCCGTAATCAGCGTGCATCCACACTTCGTCGACCAGCGTCAGCGTGTCATCCGCGCCAATCTCGAACACGGCGAGCGAATCACCCAGCCTGTTCGACGCGTAGACGTATTTTCCTTCCGGCGAGAGAAGGATCTCGGCTGCCAGTGTGCTGCCGTGGAAATGAGACGTCACGGTGCTGACCGTCTGGCGCGGCGTGATCATGCCCGTCTTCGGATTGAACGCCGAAACGACGACCTTGCTGTCCTGTTCGCATAGATTGTACATCGTCGTGCCTGCCTTGTTGAAGGCGAAGTGGCGCGGGGCACAGCCGGGCGTCATGTCGAAATACGGTGTCTGCGCCGGATGCAACGTCCCGGTCGCGAGATCGAGCGTCCACTCATATACGCGATCGAGGCCAGCATCGTCGGCCAGCACGAACCTCCCGCTCGGGTCCGTGGACACCATATGCACATGGGAGCCCGAGTGATCACTGATCGCGAAATTGCCCTGCGGGTTATCCGCAGCACGCGAGGGCTGGCGCGGACCGGAATTGTGGACCACGTCCGTCAGCTTGCCCAGCGATCCGTCCGGCTTGATCGAAACCACGCCAACGCTGCCGCCGACATAATTCGCGATCAGAACGTACTTGCCCGACGGATGAACACTCAGATGCGCTGGAACTGCGCCGCCGGTGCTGACTGCATTCAGCTTACTGAGCGATCCACTCCGGCGATCGACTGCGAACGCCGTGACACAGCCGTTCCCATCCTTGTCGAAATCATTGATTTCGCTGATCGCATACAGAAAACGGCTGTCCGCCGACAGCGTGATGAAGGACGGGCTCGCAATGTCGGTGAACGTGCTGACAGGGGTCAGCGACCCGTCAGTGTCAGACATCTCGAAAACCGCGATGCCTTCCCCATTTCCTTCGCCACCCGGAGGTCCGTGCTTGGTATACCCACCGACGAAGCAGAGTGTGCGTGACTTCGGCGGTGGCGTCGGACCATCATCAGCCCGGGCGGCCCGGTCACCGAGAATGGCCGCGCCCGCTCCCGCCATCATCCCTTTCGCGAAACGGCGGCGGCTGAACGAGTGGTGCATTAGAATCCTTTCCACAAAGCAGGACGACGGGACGATCGTCACGGCGGCATCGTACATTCCGGCCCGATCTTACCATGGTAGCGCGTCCAGGTCTGCGTCTCGCCGAGGAACGGCATACCGAGGATATAGCCACGCAGATTGAGAACGTCCGGACGCGGCGACCAGATACGGGCGCTATAAAGGCGTCCGGTCTGCGGGTCGAGGATCCGTCCATCCCATCGGCCCTCGTCTCCGGGCTTGAAGCCGAACAGCATGACGATGCCGCACTGGGGCCGTCCCCAGACATCCTTTGGGGGCGCGCCGGTATATTGCATGCCGATCAGTCTGCCGCAGAGTTCGGCGGCATCGCCCTTGCCGGTACCGCAGGCGCCGATGGTGATGACACCATCATGCTCCTGTGCCAACCATTGCCCGCTGACAGCAGCAGCATCACTCGCCCGCGCCCGGGGCATGCCGGCCGGCGCGATCAGGGCGACCACAGCCAGCCATGCTGCCAACCGCGCCAACCTACCCATCGGCGCGACGCACCCACGGTACAGCCATGACTTCAACGCCTGCATCCTCCAGACGATCGCGGTCCGCTGCCGTCGCCTCGCCATATATTCCACGCGCGGGTGCTTCTCCGCGCTCAATTCTGATCGCCTCGTCGGCGAACTGCGTTCCCACGTTTTCGCACGTCCGCTCGATCGTGGCGCGCATCCTCTGAAGTGCTGCGACCATCGCATCGGGAAGCTGCGGCACGGGCGCCTCATTACGCCCCCCGGCTCTCACGGCCGGAGTCGCGAGAGCCTGATGAACCTCGGTTCCCCCGCAATCCGGACAGGCTATGAGGTGACGGGCAGCCTGATCCGCGAAGGCATTGCTGTTCTGGAACCAGCCCTCGAACCCGTGGCCCGCTGTGCAGACGAGATCATAACGGATCATGGCACCTCGACATTCATGCAAGGCCAAGCAGTGGATCGAGCTTCCCGGACCGATCCAGCGCCACGAGTTCGGTGCACCCGCCGATCGCCCGATCATCGATAAAGATCTGCGGCACGGTCGTCCCACCTCCGGAGCGCACACGGGCCGTTTCCCGCTCCGGTGTGCCATGCCGGGCATCGATCTCTTCGAATGCCACGCCCTTGTTCTTCAACAGCGCAACCGCCCGAACGCAAAACGGGCAGTAAGGCTGGGTGTAGATTTCAACTTTCGGCATATGCGGCCCCACTGTGATCCCTACGGCAGTTCTGCCATGGTCGCATTCAGATGGCGACCACCGACACCGTGTCAATCGCGCCCCCCGGTCACAGCTTGCGCACCCTCGTCATACAGGCCTGGAAATGGCGGGGTCTCCCAGCCTTCGTTCGCAGGAGCCGCCGTGCGCGCGGCGACGAGAACATCGATCGAGGCGGCACCTGCGCTGCGCAACGCCGAGGCGCATGCGCCCAGGGTCGCACCTGTCGTCAGAACATCGTCCACGAGCACGATTCGAGCACCTCGCACCCGCGAAGCATAGCGGGAGCGTACGGCCACAACTGCCGACATGACGCGCAGTCGCTCGGCCTGATTGAGGCGCGCCAGCTTCGGCGTGCGACGGGTCCGTTCCAGAAGATCCGGCAGCAGCGTGAAATCGCGGCTCTGGCGCAGCGCCGCGGCAATCAGCGCCGCCTGATTGTAGCGCCTGCGCCAGAGCCGCGATCGATGCAAAGGAACCGGTGCCACGATATCGGCCCGCAGAAGCATGTCGTGTCCCGCACGCGCCATGGCGCGTGCGAGCACGGACGCATTTTCCGTCCGGTCGGAATATTTCAGTGAAAGAATGAGCCGCCGTGACTGTTCGTCGTAGACATACGCGGCCCGCGCTTCGTCCCATGGCGGAGGCGTCGCCTCGCAAGCAGCGCAGATCCCTTTCCGCCCTCCAAACGATGAGCTCGCGAAAGCGGTGCCGCACCTTCTGCAGCTCGGCGACCCGATCGCTTGCAGCGTCGAAAAGCAGTCGGAACAGAACAATCCGGCAGTTTGGGTTTCCGAGCCACAACATGCGCAGTGTGGCGGCAGTAACAGATCGAGAATGCGCGAACCGACACGAAACATCTGTCTTTCGAACACTCCGCCTCGCTGCCTGACGCAACACATAGCGGAGTCATCCAGCGGCGGAATAGTGCTCCGAAGGATCATGATGACGCAATATTCGAGAACCGACACGAAAGCCTGACTGCTGGAACCTGGAATCCCCTATCGATCTGTCGTCAGATAGTAGCCCGTCCCCGCAGATTGGCGGGTAGCAACAAGCGAGCAATTCAGGTGCTCTGCCGGCAATCTTTTATAAAAAAAGCCGGGGCATTCCTGCCCCGACTCCGGAAGAAAGAGTGAACACAGGCCCGGCTAACCGGACTTGCGTTGCCCTGACAGGTCAGAGCTTCATGTTCACGCCGAACCGGAAGGCGCGACCGATCACACCGTTCTGAGCCCAGGACGAGTTGTAGAGGTAGGAGCCGTAGGTGCCGTAATCGTATGGCGACTTGAAGCCAGCGAGGTTGTAAATGTTCACGTAGACGCCGATGCGCTTGGTGAACTGGTAGTTCTCCGTCAGGTCGATGTCCCAGAAGTGACGCACGTTGCACTGAGACGGATAGAAGCTGCTGACACTCGAATAGAGTGAAAGCGCGCAGTTACCGACAGAGCCGGTGCCCGTCGCATCATCGGCCTGAGCATGGTAGCCGCCAGTGTAATAGACGGTCAGCGTGGACGACAGCTTCTTCCAGGTAAAAGTATTCTGCCAGTTAGCACGCCAGCGCGGCGTGCCCGATGCCGACACCTGCTGCCACGGACCTTCACTGCCGGCAAACCGCTCGACGCCGACACCCGGGACCGATTCGTTGTAACGGTGCACCCAGGTTGCCCGGCCCGAACTGAACCAATTGATGTCATGCAGGACACCGGGGAGGCGATGATTGAAGCTCAGCGACAGATCGACGCCGTCGGTGACGAGGCTGTTGGCGTTGATGTAGGACGACTCAATGATGCCCGCGCGACGTGCGCCGGTCGGATTCTGCGGATCCGCCACGTCCGGGATGACCGTGTCGCCATCGATAGTCATTGTCTTTGTCGTATTGGCCGCCGCGTAGGCTGCAGCCACCGTCGAGTATGGCGTCGGATTCGCAACGATTACGTTGTGCTCGTTGATGTAATAGTATGTCGCGCCAAGCGTGATCCACGGCAGCGGATGGAAAATTGGCCCACCGGTGAACGTGTTGTTCGTCTCCGGCTTTAGGTTGGGATTACCCACCGTTTCCAGTCCAAGACTATAAGCTTGGGCGTAGGTGTTCGGCACGCCGTTCGTGCTGTGCTGAGCCAGCCACGCCTCGTTGGTGGGCGCCGAAGCACCGACATAACCAATGGTCGAACCACTCGTCTGAGAGAAGCTCGGGACCTGGAAGCCCTCGGACCAGGTGCCGCGGAGCTGGAATTCCTTGAACGGCTTGAACTCGACGCCAATCTTCGGCGAGAAGTGGCTGAAGCCCGTCGAGTAGGCGTCGTAACGACCTTGGAAGTCCGCGTTCAGCATCTTCACGATCGGCGCGTTCAGCTCGAAATAGCCGGACTCGACCCAACGATGACCCTGCGCGCTGACCGGGTTGATCGTCTCATACTGGTCATTCGGATCAGCGGCATTAACTGGGTTAGCATCGACAGCGAGCAGGGATTCGTAACGGACGTTGGTGCCGATCGCGAGGTTGAGCATACCGCCCGGCAGTCGAACCAGCCCCTTGGAAAGGGTTGCCTGCCAGGAATATTCCTGCGTCTTGTCGTGCACTTCGTCCGACGGCGCGATCGCGTTTCGTGCAGCCTGGGAATTGGCAGACTGGTTGATGAAGTTGTAAGTGCCGTTCTGGATCGCGCTGTCGAGATCGGCAACATTGATGTAGCCGGTATACGTCTGCGCCAGATCGGTGTTCATGCCGACGAAGCTGCTGTCATAGTTCCAGTCGCCACCCCACTTGGATGGTTCCCAGCCGGTCAGGTGCAGCGATCCGCGATAATTCTGGCTGAATTCGGTCGTCGTTGTCGGCTCGTCCATCAATCCATACAGCTGGGCGCTCTGCCCCGATGCGGCATACGGATCGTTAGGGTTGAGCGATCCATTCGCGAGCCGCGCCGGTGCCAAAACACCCTCGCTGGTACCGAGTTCCGACTGCGTGTTCGCGTAGAAGGAAGACGGGCTTCCAGTGAAAAATGAAAGATTCTGCGAATACGTGAACATACTCGTCAACTGGGCACGGCTGCCGACGTTTACCGTCAGATGCGCCGTTGCCTCGACACGCCGGTCATACGGTTGGACAACCTGATAGGTGTTTGTCCCGTTCTTGACTGAATTGTACTGGCATAGCGTGCTGGTGGTGCCTGAAGGTGTTCCAGAAACAGTTCCGGTATGCACCGTGCCTGTTGACCCGCATCCAGCTGATGGGTTCGCGAGGTTATAGCCGCTGACAGCGTTGCCACTACTGTCGAATGCCTGTGCCACAGTCTGCGGCGTCTGCGCAAAATTACTGATAGTGCCGTTGGAATAGATGTTGCTCTCAGCATTTCCGCCGCCGATCCCGGTCAGATTGCTGGTATTATATGGATAGCCAACCTGATCATTCGTGATCGCGTCATCCTCCTGATATTCGGAGTTGACATAGAAATTATAGCCGTCGTGATCCAGGTCGCCAATACCGTAGGTGCCATACAGACGTGTATGTCCGCCGTAGCCGCCCTGGGCCAGACCGCCCTCGGCATTGCCTTCGAAGCCCTTGATCTGCTGGCGCGTGATCATGTTGACGACGCCGGCCACGGCGTCAGCGCCGTAGATCGCGGAACCGCCGTCTTCCTGCACGTCGATCCGGTCCATGATGGATGCCGGCATCCAGTTCGTGTCGACGAAATCGCGCGTGCCGTCGTCGGCGAGCGGGTAATAAGAAAGACGCATGCCGTCCATCATGACGAGGGTCGATGATGTGCCCAGACCGCGCAGCGACGGTGCCGAAGCACCAGCCGCGAAGGCGCCGTTCGCCGAGAACGCGTTGGTCAGGTTGCCCGCACCGTTGGACGACAGGAGCTGCAGCGCATCGGTGACGGTCTTGATGCCGCGCTGCTGTAGCTGCGTGGATGTCAGACGAGTGATAGGCGACGCACTGACGAGATTCGGGTCGCGAAACAGCGTGCCGGTCACGACGACGCTTTCTGCCTTCGGGGCCGGCATGCTCGCGTTGCCCGCACCCTGCGACACCACGGCAGCGTTACGCGCTGCATTGCCGGATGCGGGAGGGGCTGCTGTCCCGGCGGCCGTCGCCGGTGCGGCAACCGTCGGCCTCGCCTGTGCCGCCGCGTGATGTGCATGCCGCCGGGCATGATGGGTCACGAGAGCTGACGAGGTGGTTGCCGACTGTGCATAAGCTGTCGGGATAGCAGCCAGAACGGTCGCGCCGAGAAGCAGTCCACGTGTGCAACGCGCGCGGAGTCGCATTGCCGGATACGCTCCGGCAATATTCTGATTACGG
Source organism: Tanticharoenia sakaeratensis NBRC 103193 (assembly GCF_000963885.1). GTDB lineage: Bacteria > Pseudomonadota > Alphaproteobacteria > Acetobacterales > Acetobacteraceae > Tanticharoenia > Tanticharoenia sakaeratensis. The sequence goes on along the minus strand of NZ_BALE01000040.1, from coordinate 25,795 downwards.
TCTGAAACGGCCATAAACGGATCTCGATCGGAAAATGTCTTCGGATGTAACTCCGGAATGACAGTCTGATGACACGTGGTCCGTCCTGTGCACAACGCATAGCTCGCATCACTCGGTCACAAAGCTACATACTGTGGCAAAGACGCAACGACTTGGGCGGCCCGTTACGATCGACTCACTGTAAGAAGATTTTCGAATGATTCCGTTACATTATCTGAAGGCTCACGCGGGACGCATCGATGACGACCTTGCCGACATTTTCGAATGTTACTGTTACGCGCGATGACACAGCAGACTGAACCTGCCCCGAGCCCCACTCGGGGTGGTCAGGATGCGCGACATACTGACCCGGCTCGAGAAACGATCGAAATGGCTGCAGACGGAGTTTGCCATCCATATCTCAGACTCCGGTATCCGTAGTGATCACGTTGTCAGTTCCTTCCCGGTCTCTGGATATGCGATACGAGCAGTCGACACGGGCTGATTGGCTGAAGCTGCAATGTTTGCTGACGCTCGGCGCAATTCGACCGCGCTGGCGCTCCGCAAGCATGACATCCCGCTCTGAAAACATCCGATTCACCGCAGCAGCGAGTTCTTCGAAGGGGATGCCAGTCGGCCACCTGATACTGCATGTTAGAAACACTAGTCGCGGATCAAGCCCGGACGCACATGATAGCGTCTTCACTCCCGGACTTGGAAAACCCTATCCGCCGCCGCACCGAAAAGCCTTGATATTCAGGATTTTGCTTACTCAGACACACGCTTCAGCCAGTCGGCAGTGCCAATACATAAGCGTTCTCATGCACATGACGGCGAAATCGGGACATAAGCGGCGCTATCGGGATAAACAATTCGAGGCCTGACAATACGCAGCTGCTGAAGGGTCGATCTGATGAGCCGCGGCTGGAGGGCAGCGAGAGACTGCTGTCGCTTAAAGCGAACGTCCGATGCCGCACATATTGATGGCGCTCTTCAACTATCTGCTAAAATATGCAGAGGACAAAATTGATTACAGCACCTGTGCGGATGCCCGGTTTCGCCGTTCGCGACACCGTTAAACGTGGCGCGCTTGTACTGAATGCCGACTGCGCACTGGATACGACCATTACCTATTTACGTCGGGCCGCAGACATAGGGCCTGTCCGGACTCCGGGCTGATCCAATCCATCAGATACGAATGTTGTATCGCACAGGCAAAGAAACTGACGCTCGCTCTCAGGCCTCCGGCTGGACATGACATCCAAACGTGGAGACCCGAGACCGTATTGGACGTGACTGCAATCAGGCCGCAGTGTATTTCTTCAGAAACTCGCGAACCGCGGCGCCAAGGTCGGGACGATTGATCGAGAACGCGATCTGCGCCTCAAGGAAGCCTGCCTTGTCGCCGCAGTCGAAACGCGTTCCTTCGTAACGAAGGCCATGGAAAGGCACTTCGCCGATCATCTTGGCCATCGCGTCCGTCAGCTGAACCTCACCGCCGGCACCACGCTCGAGCTTCGCGAGATACTTCATCACCTCAGGCATAAGAACATACCGGCCGATAATCGACAGGTTGGACGGCGCATCCTTCGGATCCGGCTTCTCAACCAGTCCCTTGACCTCGACCATACGACCATCATCGGCACCGGTCTCGAGAATCCCGTAACGGTTGGTATGTTCCTTCGGCACTTCCGTGACGGCCACGACATTGCCGCCCGTCGTGTTGTAGGCATCGACCAGCTGCGCGACGCAGCTGCGACCGCTCTGGACGATGTCATCCGGCAGCAGGATCGCGAACGGGTCATTGCCGATGAACGACCGCGCACACCAGATGGCGTGGCCCAGACCAAGCGGCTCCTGCTGACGCACGGCGACCATCGAGCCTGCCGGGATACCGCTCGGCTCCAGCGCTTCCAGAGCGGACTTCTTGCCGCGCTCGCGCAGCGTGGTCTCAAGCTCGAATGCGATGTCGAAATAGTCGATGAGGCTGTCCTTGCCCCGTCCGGTGATCAGGCAGAATTCCTCGATTCCGGCTTCGCGCGCCTCGTCGATCGCATACTGGATCAGCGGCTTGTCCACGACAGGCAGCATTTCCTTCGGCATCGCCTTGGTCGCGGGGAGAAAACGCGTGCCGAGGCCGGCGACCGGCAGAACTGCTTTTTTCAGGGGCTTGATCACGAAACCTCTCAATAGACTAAGGCGGACGTCGACACGCGACATCGCCGCACGAGATGATGAGACGACAGCAAACGCAAACTACGCCCCCATCAGCCCGGCAACAATGTTACCGAAACTCACGACGACGCACGCCCACCTGATTTCCGCCTTAACGGGCGCAACCGGTGCTGGCAAGCAAGCTGGTCTGGCCGTGCCAACCTACCTGCGGGCATGGTGCGGCAACATCATGGCAGATGCCGCATAACGCCGATTGCACAACGGTTACATCGCGTAACCGTTGCAGTTCGTGATCTGATTTTTTCGTGAAAACCCGGATCGATGACGCAAGGCGTCAATCGATCGGGGTATCAGAGTGAGATGATCCATATGGGATCATCTGGTGCGGTCGAGAAGACTCGAACTTCCACGGGGTTGCCCCCACAAGCACCTCAAGCTTGCGCGTCTACCATTCCGCCACGACCGCATCGTGACAAGCAGTGCCCTGATGGGTGATACCGCTCGGTGGAGGGGCCTATAACCGATGCGCAGCATGCCCGCAATCGCCACAGATACGATTCTGAACGAAATCTCGTGGCGAACTGAAAAAACGCTGGTCGACTACGAGACAGCACAGAACGCGATGGCCGAACGCGTGGCCGCCATTCGTGCCGGGACAGCCGCGCCGCAGGTATGGTTGCTGGAACATCCGCCACTTTACACGGCCGGAACGTCGGCGCGGCCGGAGGATCTGTTCAATCCGCGGGGTTTTCCGACCTACGCGGCCGGAAGAGGCGGTCAATGGACCTATCACGGGCCGGGACAGCGAATCGCCTATGTCATGCTTGACCTGGCCAATCCGTCCCCTCCCCTCAGACCGAAAGACGTCAGGGCCTATGTCGCGTCCCTCGAGGCCTGGCTGATCGAGACGCTCCGACGTCTCGACGTCGTCTCGTTCGTTCGCGAAGGCCGTGTGGGCGTCTGGACGCACGATGTGGAAAACGGCCGTGAGGCCAAGATTGCCGCGATCGGCGTGCGGATCAGTCGATGGGTGTCCTGGCACGGGGTTTCGATTAATTGCGACCCGGACCTGAGCGATTTCGGCGGTATCGTGCCGTGCGGCCTTCCGGAATTCGGCGTCACCAGTCTGGCCAAAATCAGACCGGACCTGACTATGGCCGATCTTGATCGAGCCCTGGCCGAGGCCTGGCCTGTTGTGTTCGGCTCCGCGCCTCGTCCCGACCTCACTGCGGGTCGTTGAACGTTCCCTCCGGGAAGCCCGCGACCTTCGTCCAGCCAGTGAAGTGAAGCACAAGCTCGTGGCCGCGGGCATCGACGCCATCCAGCCCGAGCAGCGAAAGGCCTGTGGCCGCGTCGGCAAATTGCAGGGTCAGCCGCCCCTGAGACGGATTATCCGCCTCGCTGACGGACAACTGCAGCCAGCCCCGCCCACGCTGCACCGATGTTACGGCGATCCCGCGATCGAAGCGGACCGGAGTGCGCAGCAACAGGCCGAGCGGATTGCGCGACAGCGAGAGCCTCGTCAGCGAACCGCTGGCTGCATCCTGAACGACGATATGGCCGTGACCTGCGACCATCTGCATCGGACGCGGCGCGCCATAATCGACGCGCATCATCCCCGGCACGTAATCCAGTGTGCCGGTGCTTGCCGAACCATCCGGCCAGGTCTGCACCACCTGGGCACGCATCGGCCCCATGGCGGCGAAGTAGCGCTCGACACGCCGCGCATCGGCCTGCTGATCGGACGGCAGACCCGACAGGCCGCCCTGCGCACAGCCCGCGAGTGCCGCCAGTGCGACGATCTGGGCGACGATCTGAAAAGCCCGCCTCATGCGTGATCTGCCACGTCGAGATGCAGGGACAGGGCATGCAGCCCGGTCGCGAACTCGTCCTTCAGCAGATCGTGTACGAGACGATGGCGCTGGACCCGGCTCAGCCCCTCGAAGCGCGCACTGGTCACGAGCACATCGAAATGCGTCTCGCTCCCCTCGGGATGGCCCCGCATGCCGGCATGATGGGCATGGCGCGCGCTGTCGTCCTGCACGTCCAGAACCGTGGGCGCCAACGCATCGCGCAGAATGGCCGCGATCCGGCGTGCACGCGGGCCGTCGCCCCGCCCTGTCGTTCCGTCATCTCCGGTGCCGTGAACATGCGCCATTGTTTTCCCGCTTTCCTTCTCTGCCGATGCTGCCAAGGCAGACCTTGCGTCATCCGGCTCGCGACGCACATAAACGTCCAACCATGATACGCAAGGCAACCCGACATCGTGCGTTCGACCCTGACCCGAACGCTCCCCAGCAGTGCTGCGACATGCCCGGTTGTGACCAGCCGGCGGGCTATCGCGCGCCGCGCGGGCGCGATGCGCTGAACCAGTATTTCTGGTTCTGCCTCGAGCACGTCCGCGAGTACAATGCGAAATGGGACTATTACAAGGGCATGACGCCCGGCCAGATCGAGGCCCATATCCGCGCCGACACCTCGTGGCAGCGGCCGACCTGGCGGCTGGGCAATCGCGGCGGCGCCGTCTTTGACGAAGACGAGGTCCTGGACCCGCTGGACATCCTGGGCGCCGGGCGCCAGCAACGCGCGGACCAGGCGCGCGCCCGCGAGGCTGGCCGCCCACGGGCGCCGGAGCCCCTGCGCCAGCCGCTGGACACGCTCGGGCTTGGCTGGCCGTTGTCGCTCGACGAGCTGAAGTCGCGTTACAAATCTCTTGCCCGGCAACATCATCCGGACGCGAATGGCGGTGACCGCGCTGCGGAAGAACGCCTCAAGGAGATCAACGTGGCCTACACTGCGGTGCGGGCCCACCTTGCAACCGCACGCCCCGATCTGCAGACCGCCAGCTGAATTCGGTGGACACCACCGCCATATGACAGACAGACGAAACTGGACCAGCATCTCATGAATGACTTCGCAGCCACCGATACACCGGAAGCCGTCACGACCCACGATGGCGGCGCACCGCCGACCTCCGTGCTTGGCCTTCCCGATGTAAAGGTCTCGGCCCGCGAGACGTTCGGCGTCGATTTCGACATGGAGGTCCCGGCGTTTTCGGTCCGTACCGAACATGTGCCTGATATCGATACGACCTACCGCTTCGACAGCGACACGACGCGCGCCATCCTGGCAGGCTTCGCCTACAACCGCCGCGTCATGGTCCAGGGCTACCATGGCACTGGCAAGTCATCGCATATCGAGCAGATCGCGGCCCGCCTGAACTGGCCCTGCGTACGCATCAACCTCGACAGTCACATCTCGCGCATCGATCTCATCGGCAAGGATGCGATCGTCCTGCGGGACGGCAAGCAGGTGACCGAGTTTCGCGAAGGCCTGCTGCCGTGGAGCCTGCAGCATCCCTGCGCACTGGTGTTCGACGAATACGATGCGGGCCGCCCCGACGTGATGTTCGTCATCCAGCGTGTGCTGGAGGTCGAAGGTCATCTCACGCTGCTCGACCAGAACCGCGTGATTCGTCCGCATCCGGCATTCCGCCTCTTCGCCACGGCGAACACCGTAGGCCTGGGTGACACGACCGGGCTGTATCACGGCACGCAGCAGATCAATCAGGGTCAGATGGACCGCTGGAGCGTGGTCACTACGCTGAATTACCTGCCGATCGAGCAGGAGGCGGCGATCGTGCGCGCCAAGATCGGTGCCGACGCCGAAAAGCCGGCTGCACGTCAGCAGATCGAGCGCATGGTGGCGCTGGCCAATCTTACGCGCGCGGGCTTCATCGCGGGCGACATTTCGACCGTGATGTCCCCTCGCACGGTCATTGCATGGGCCGAGAACGAGCGCATCTTCGGCGATCTTGTCTATGCGTTCCGTGTGACGTTCCTGAACAAGTGCGACGAGGCAGAGCGTTCGATCGTCGCCGAATACTACCAGCGCTGCTTCAACCAGAACCCGCTGGCCTGATTTCATGTCCAGACGTCCGATTCCGAAAGCTCCGGCGGTCGCGCCGAAAGCAACGGACGCCGGCCGGCCGGGCCAGGTGCCGACGCCGCCCGGCGATGAAGCCAGCGAGGCATTCCGCCGCGTAACGGCCGCAACGCTGCGCGCCATGGGCGGCGAGCCGGAGACGATGGTCTCGTTCCAGGGTGCGGCGAACGCACCTGCGAAGCCGGGCGAAAGTGCGGTTCAGTTGCCGTTCGTGCCGCGTGGCATGCCAGCGGTGGAGATCGCGAAGGTCCGGGCTGCGGCCGACAGCGCGGCCCTGTGGATCCGTCACCATGACCGCGCGCTGCATGCGCGTCTCGCGCCGCCGGAGACTGCGGCACGTGATGCGTTCCTGGCAATCGAACATGCGCGCTGCGAGAGCTTCGGCGCACGGCATATGGCAGGTGTTCAGGCCAATCTGGACGCGAAATGGGCGCAGGAATGCCGTGCTGCTGGGTGCGCACGCATGACCCAGCAGTCGGACATGCCGGCTTCGATGGCGCTTGGCCTGCTGGCACGCGAGGCGATGACCGGAACGCCGGCGCCGCGCGAAGCAGGTCCCGCCCTTGCCGCGTGGCGGGAGGCGCTGACGCCCGAGGCCCACAAGGCTCTTGCCGACATGGCGCGCACGCAGGGCGATCAGGCCGCATTCGCACGCGCGTCCGGTGCGCTGCTCGGTGCCTGCGAGTTGACCGAAGTGCCGGCCGAGGAAACCGAAACTACGCCTGACGACGCCGGCGAGGACGAATCGCCTGACGATGACACGCCCGAAGGCCAGGCGATGGAGCAGCCTCAGCCGGGGCTCGACGAGGACCAGGCGGCGCAGCCCGAAGCCGCCGAGGGCGAGGAAGCGCAGGAAGGCGACGGCGAACCGGGCGAAGACGCAACGGGATCCGAGCAGCCGGCCGGCCCGCAGGCAGGTGACGACCTTCCGGAAGCGGATTTCGCACCGATCCCACGATACAAGGCCTTCACGACCGAGTTCGACGAAGAGATCGGCGCGGAAGCGCTTTGCGACACGGGCGAACTCGACCGGCTCCGGCAGCAGCTGGACCAGCAGCTCGCAAGCCTGCAGGGCGTGGTGTCCCGTCTGGCCAACCGTCTGCAGCGCAAGCTCATGGCCCAGCAGCAGCGCTCCTGGGAGTTCGATCTTGAGGAAGGCATCCTCGACGCCGGGCGTCTGTCGCGCGTCGTCGTCAACCCGACGCTGTCCCTGTCCTACAAGAACGAGCGCGAGGCGGAGTTCCGCGATACCGTCGTGACCCTGCTGATCGACAATTCCGGATCGATGCGGGGTCGGCCGATTACGGTTGCGGCCATGTGCGGCGACATCCTGGCCCGCACGCTGGAGCGCTGCGGTGTGAAGGTCGAGGTACTGGGCTTCACGACGCGTGCATGGAAAGGCGGCATGAGCCGCGAGAAATGGGTCAAGGCCGGCCGTCCCGAGCAGCCCGGACGCCTGAACGATTTGCGTCACGTCATCTACAAGGCGGCCGACAGCCCGTGGCGCCGCTCACGGCGCAATCTTGGACTGATGCTGCGCGAAGGCCTGCTGAAGGAGAACATCGACGGCGAAGCCCTGCAGTGGGCTTACCGTCGCCTGCGCCGCCGCAGCGAGCACCGGCGCATCCTCATGGTGATCTCCGACGGCGCGCCGGTGGACGACAGCACGTTCTCGGCCAATCCCAGCAACTATCTCGAACAGCATCTGCGCGACGTCATCGAGACGATCGAGAGCAGCCGGGACGTGGAACTCGTCGCGATCGGGATCGGCCATGATGTGACACGCTACTATCGCAGCAGTGTCACGCTCAGTAACGCCGAAGAACTCGGCGGCACGATGATGCTCAAGCTCAGCGAACTGTTCGCCTGAGCACCGCCAGGCGGAGAACCTCGTCGAGCATCCGGTCGGCATCCCGATCGGTCGTCCGGTGATTGACGATCGCCGCCCGGATCGCGAGCCTGCCGGCGATGCGGGTCGTCGACGGTGCGGCGATTCCGCTCTCATGCAGATCCTCGATCAGTGACGCGACCTGCGTGTCGTCCAGATCGCGAACACTGAAGCAGACGATGTTCAGCGTGACAGGCGCCAGAAGCTCGAACACAGGCTCGGCCAGAACGCGGGCTTCGATATGGCGCGCCACGGCGCAGGACCGATCCACGACCTCCGCCATCCCACCAGCGCCGAAATGCTGAAGCGTCATCCAGACTTTCAGCGCCCGGAAGCCGCGCGAGAGATCCGGTCCAAAATCGCAGAACCACGGCGCATTGCCCGCAAGCCCACGCTCCGCGCGGGTCAGATAATCGAGCGACTGCGCGAATGCGGCCGCATGTGCTTCCGCATCACGTACCAGGATGCAGCCGCAATCGTACGGAACCTGGGCCCATTTGTGGAAATCGAAGGCCAGACTGTCGGCTTTCTCGATTCCATCCAGAAGCGGTCCATAGGTCGGCGAAAGCCGCGCGAGCGCCGCGAATGCCGCGTCCACATGAAACCAGAGCCCGTGATCGCGCGCGACACTCCCCAGGGCCTGAAGGTCATCGACAGCACCGCAATCGACCGTTCCCGCCGTGGCAACGACCATGAACGGTCGCAGGCCTGCAGCCCTGTCGGCGTCGATCATCTCTGCCAGCACATCAGCCCGCATGCGATGCTGTGCGTCTGTGGGTACGATCCGCAGCGCGTCCGTGCCAAAGCCTGCCAGATCGAACGCGCGGGCCACGCAGCCATGCGCCGTCGCTGCCGCATAGCCGACCAGTGAAGCCGCGCCCACGCCCCGCGACCGAAAAGCGGGGTCCGCCTTGCGGGAGGCCGTGATCACCGCGATGAAATTCGCCATCGACGATCCGGTGACGAGCACGCCGGAACTGTTCGACGGCATCCCGACCATCTCGGCCGCCCAGCCGATCACGGTGCGTTCCACCTCGACGGCCGCGTGATCGCGACCGCCGCAGTTCATGTTCAGCCCCGCCGACAGCATCTCCGCCAGCATGCCGGGCATCGTGCCGCCCCCATGCACCCAGCCCATGAATCCCGGATGCGTGTTCCCGGTCGGGTAAGGTGCCACGAGCGACTGAAAACGATCATAGACGTCCGGCAGCGCCGCGCCCTGCCGTGGCAGTTGCGCATTCCGGACGTCGCTGCGAGCCGCCTGCGGCATGGGTTGCCAGACCGGCCCCTCGCCTGCCCGTTCCGCCCGGTCGAACATGTCGTCCAGCATCCGGTGGCCCAGCGCACGCAACGATGTCCAGTCCGCGGGATCCAGCCCAGCCATGCATGCCTCCGTTATCTGCGGAGCGCACCCTAGTTCGCCGGACGGCCCGACTCCAGTCAGCTGAACAGTGAAAGCAGCGATGTGCCGCTGCCCGAGCCCGTGAACAGTGAAACGATACTGTTGTTGTCGCTGGACGCACCATAGAGACTCAACATCGTCGCGGGCGTCGTGGTCGCTTCGGGCTGGAACTGCAGGATGGCCAGATATTGTTCGGCGTATTTCTGGATGCCGGCCGGTGTCGAAAAATCCGACATGTTGATCTTGGGCGTCAGCAGCCGCACCTGTTCATTGTAATCGAGCGCGCCAAACTGCGTCGGATCGAAGCCTGCAACGGTTTCCGCGACCTTCAACAAGGTCGAGTCGCCCATAATCTGCTGAAGGCTCGTAACACCCTGCATCGCGCGGGTAAAATACAGGGCGTTCCCAAGACCCGGCGTCTCGGTCTGGGCGTTCTGCTCGAACTGGGCCGTGACATATTTCTGGGAAATGGCGTCGACCGTGGAACTCGACGAAAAAGGCGACGGCGACCAGCTGGAAAACGCTTCGGCAAATGACTTCCAGGCAGCATTCCCCGACTTCGCGGCAAGCGACGATGATGATGTCGGCGACTGGGTCAGCAGATCCCGCACGACAGCCGTCTGGCCGGACAACGACGACAGCCCGTAGGCTGACAGAACGACATTGAGCGCGCGGTAATTGCCGAGAAGATCCTGGGCCGACTGGATGTCCGGCGCGACTTTCTGAAACGCTGCCAGATCACCCTGAGTCTGGGGACTCGTCCTGGCGTAAGCGTTGGCAGCCTTCGTCTCGTCCTTGATATCCGCCAGATATTGCGGGATCGCCGGCATGGCCGAAACGCTTGTGGACACCTCGCTCTCCCCTGCCCGGCACGCCCGACCGATATGTGTATCCGCCCTTCGTTAAGGCTTCCCTAACGACGCTGCGCAACTTCAGGGAAAGCATGCCGTATAGGCTTTAAAAGCGCTTGCTTTCGAATGCGTAACGCTCTGACTATGAGAAGACGGAACGCCGCGAGAAGGAACCATGATGACGTCGGACAGCGGCCAGACCCAGCAACAGACCGCACCACCGCAGCGCCTGCTCGACGGATACGACGCCGGACAAACCTTCTGCGAATTTACCAGGCGTGGCGATGCGCCCCCTGTCATCGAGATGTTGCGCGAGCGGCTTTCGAACATGGATCCGGCACGACTGGCCGAGCGTGCGCGAATCGCCGAAGCGGAGCTGTTCAACCTCGGGATCACCTTCACCGTATACACGGAGCGCGATGCGATCGACCGCATCCTGCCGTTCGACCTGATCCCCCGCGTCATCACGGCAGCCGAATGGACCCACCTCGAACGCGGATTGCGCCAGCGGGTCAATGCGCTCAACCGGTTCCTGTGGGACATCTATCACGAGCAGCGCGTCATTACCGACGGCATCATCCCGGCCTCCCTCGTGCTCGACAATCCGAATTTCCGCCCGGAGATGCGGTGGTTCGATCCGCCATGTGGCACCTACGTGCATATATGCGGCACGGACATCATCCGGGATCAGAGCGGCAAGTTCGTAGTCCTCGAGGACAACGCCCGCACCCCCTCCGGCGTCAGCTACGTGATCGAGAACCGGCACATGATGCGCCGCTGCATGCCCGATCTGGGTGCAGAGCTTGATATCCAGCCTGTCGATGAATACGGCCTGCGCCTCCAGCAGACGCTCGCGTCCGTCGCACCGCCCGGAATCGATCATCCGGGGATCGTCCTCCTGTCACCCGGCACCTACAACTCGGCCTATTTCGAGCATGTCTTCCTGGCCCGGGAGATGGGCGTGCCACTGGTCGAAGGGCGGGATCTGTTCGTCGATGACGACCGCGTCTTCATGCGGACGATCTCGGGTCCCCGGCCCGTTCATGCCATCTATCGCCGGATCGATGATGCCTTCCTCGATCCCGAAGCCTTTCATCCCGACAGTCTTCTCGGCGTGCCCGGCCTGATGCGCGCCTACAAGGCCGGGAACGTGACGCTGGCCAATGCGATCGGCACGGGGGTCGCGGACGACAAGGCGGTGTACGCCTATCTCCCTCGCATGATCCGCTACTATTTCGCCGAGGAACCGATCCTCGACAATGTCGAGACGCGGATCTGCGCCGAGCCCGAGGACCTGCAGTATACGCTCGACCATCTCGCCGAACTTGTCGTCAAGCCGGTCGGCGAATCAGGCGGCTACGGCATGATTATCGGCCCGCATGCGACGCAGGCCGAACTCGACGCATTTCGGATCAAGCTGAAAGACGATCCCGACAACTACATCAGCCAGCCCGTCATCCAGCTCTCGACCGCGCCGACCCTGATCGATGGCCGTCTCGAACCCCGCCATGTCGACCTGCGACCCTTCACGCTGACCGGGTCCGAAAGCTGGGTTCTGCCGGGCGGCCTGTCGCGCGTTGCACTGCGTCGCGGATCGCTCGTGGTCAATTCGTCGCAGGGCGGCGGCTCGAAGGACACATGGGTGCTGGCGTCATGATGCCGCTGATGGACCCCATGCCGAATATGCTTCTGTCGCGCTATGCGGAGAGCATGGTCTGGCTGGCGCGCTACATGGAGCGCATCGAGAACCTCGCGCGGCTGATCGAGGTCACGGAAGTCTTCGTGCGGCTGCGCTCGGCGACCAATGGATGGCAGTGCATCATCGACATCAACTGCGATGACGAGGTGTTCCGCTCCCAATACGATCGTGTGACGGCCGAGACCATCATCCGCTTCTATGTCCTCAACCGCGACAATCCGAACTCAATCTGGTGTCTGGCCAGCGCGGCGCGCGAGAATGCCCGCGCATTGCGACCGCTGATCTCGACCGAGATGTGGACGCAGCTGAACGTCTTCACCAACTTCATCCTCAGCCTCCGCGCCGACGACATTCCGCTGGCCCGCCTGTCGCAGCTATGCACCCGCATCAAGCAGGATTGCCAGACCCATACCGGCGTGACCGAAGGCACGCTGTATCGCGACCAGGCATGGCTTTTCTACGCAATCGGCAAGCAGATCGAGCGTGGGGACCAGACAACACGCCTGATCGACATCAAATACCACGCGCTCCTGCCGACCGCGGAAGGCATCGGTTCGGAGACCGATCTGAGCCAGTGGACGGCCGTGCTGCGGTCGGCGGCAGGCTATCACGCGTTCCGCCGTCTGATGCCAACCCGGATGGATCCGGCCGGGGTCGCGGGCTTCCTGCTGATGAACGAAGCCTTTCCCCGGTCGCTTGCAACAGCCCTGCGCCATATCCATCACGCCCTGGGTCTGCTGCGTACCGACCATGGCCTCCGCCGCGCCGCCCCTATCATCGAACGCGTCGAGCATCTGCGTGCGCTGCTGAGCGGACAGACGATGGAAGAAATCATCATTCGCGGCCTGCACGAGTTTCTGGACGGAATGCAGGGCGAACTGGCGACGGTCCAGAGCCTCGTCGCGGACGCATTCTGGCGCACGTGATGACGCATCGACATGGCTGGCACCATGGCGCCTTCATGGTTCAAGGATTGCGGGAAGACGAGATTCGGGCCAGATCATGCGGATGATTGTCGCTCGCCCGCTTCGTGCCTTCCTGCCGCTGATGCTGACCACGACAGCCCTTGCCGCGCCGGTGCCGCAGGCAACGGACAGCGCCTCCAGCGCGAGCGCACCGGTCCAGTCGCAATCATTGTCTTCCACGACCGCACCAGCGGTGTCGGCCGTTCCCGCAACGCCGTCTGTCACGGCGCCCACGTCGAATCAGGCAACCAGCGACACGGCTGCCCCATCGAAGACAACGCGACCGGGAGCCACGCAGAACGACACGACACAGCCGGGCGTGCCTCAAGCACAGGCACCCGCGACCGTGCCTGTGCAGCCGGTCCCTGCACAGCCTACACCCGTGCAGCCCAAACCGGCGGCGCCGGTTGCTCCTCAACCGGTACCGGAAACAAGGGTGCAGGCCGCGCCCGCGCCTGTTGTCGATGCCACCCCGCCGCTTCCGACGTCATGCCTGCAGATCGCAACCGACTCCGCCCAGAGCGGCGAAGGTGCGTTCGATGCGACGCAATATATCGCAACCGTTCCGGGCACCGATATCCGGCTGACGATCTCCCGTCTCGACGTCGACGATCCGGGCCATCATCTTTCCGCATCCGATGCGCGCGGCCTTGCGGCCCTGGCAGCGCTCGGCGCGGTGTCGGCCGCGGGAGGCCGCACGCCCGCAGGATGCCAGGACGCGACCACGAGCGCACTGGCGCACACGTTGTCGTCAGATGTCGCGGCAGGTGCTGCGCCACATATCGTATGGCGCGGCGTGGCCCTGCAGCATGGCGCGCACACCATGACGGCGACGGAAATCGCCGCGAACGTCCGCCCCGATGACGGCAGCGGCTTGCTGCGATTGACTGCAACGGCCAATGGCGTTGCCGAGACCGGCGCGGATCGCGTGATACCGAGCCAGGCCTCCGTGGATCTTTCCGCGCCTGCCAGTGCGATTGCGAGCATCGGAGGACTGAGCACCCCGATTCCCGTCACGGTCCGCGCATTGCACGTCACGGTCCCGGCGCCATCGGGAGATGTGACCCTGGAAGGGAACGGGCGTGCGACCGTCGCGCCGGATCCGCATGACACGAACGCCGATGGCCGGGTCACCGTCACGAACCTGCCCGCGCTGATCGACGTCGCACGTCATAGCGGACAGTCGATGCTGACGACCGCGATGTCCGTCGGCCAGCTGGTGGGCCACCGTTCGGGTGACCAGACGAGTTGGGACATCAAGTATGCGGACGATCTGATCCTGATCAACAATATCCCCCTGCCGCTCAGCGTTCACTGAGCGACCGGGGCACGTATCCTCAACCGGGGTTGCGGAGCAGGCCGCCTTCGGCACGCAGCGCGGCACCCGACGTCGCGGAGGCAAGCGGCGAGCAGACATAGGCGACCATGTTCGCGACCTCCTCCGGCTCGATCAGACGCTGGATCAGGGAACTCGACCGGTGTTGCGGAATGAAGCTCGCCTCGATCTCTTCCGCTGTCTTGCCGGTCTTTTCGGCGGCCTGACGGAACATTTCCAGCACGCCTTCCGTGCGCGTCGGCCCCGGCAGCACGGAATTCACCGTCACTCCTGTCCCGGGCACGCTCTCGGCGATTCCGCGCGCGATCGCGATCTGCGCAGCCTTGGTGAACCCGTAATGGATCATGTCGGGCGGAATGTTGAAGCCGGACTCGGACGAGATGAACACGACCCGTCCCCACTTCCGCTCGACCATCTTGGGCAGATAGTGCCGCGTCAGCCGCACGCCGCTCATGACGTTGATGTCGAAGAAGCGCTGCCACTCTGAGTCGGGCGTGTCTTCAAACGCACCCTGTGTGAAGATCCCGAGATTGTTGACGAGAACGTCCACGGCGGGGTGGGCGTCAATGACGGCGGCGGCACCTTCCTCCGTTCCCAGATCGGCGACGAAGCCAATGACGTTGGCACCCGGAACGTCCCGGCGTATCCCTTCGGCCGCCTCCTCCGTCCGGCCCTGCCCGCGACCGGTCAGAATGACCCTGGCACCAGCTTCCGCGAGACGCTTGACGATCGCAAGTCCGATACCGGACGTGGCACCGGAGACGAGCGCTGTCTTGCCCGACAGATCGAGTTGCAGCATGGCGCAAACCTTTTCCTGATGACGTTGATATCCGACCGAACACGGAAGGCTCCGCGTGGTTTCAGTCAGCGCGTCAATAGTTCCACAAAACTCGAACTTAGTCTAATCCCGCCGGCTTCCCGCGCATGAACCGCATCAGACAGGTTTGGCTCAGGGGCGCAGTGCGGAAATCAGCAGCATCATCGGTCGCTCCCGCTCTTCCGAGAGCGTCGGTTGGGCTGCGATCTGCTCATCCGTCGGCGCGAATTCCTCGACCCGTCGCAGCGAAAATCCCGCGTCGAGGAGAATGTTCAACGTCGTTCCAAGCATCCGATGATATTTCAGGATGTTCGGTGCGAACCAGTCCGTGCGCCGCTCTCCCTCGGTAGCATAGCCGTTGACTGGCCATGTCTTGCGCCCCTGACGGTCAAGTTCCCATCGAGGGTCGGCGGCAGCGATATAGATCGGGTGCTCGATGGTGAAAACGAGCGCGCCCCCCGGCGCCAGCGACTGATGGATCTCCCGCACAAGGCGCGGAAAGTCCGCCACGTAATGAAACGCCAGGGCGCTGTAGACGAGATCGAAGGCTGCGGACGGGAGCGTCGCTGTTTCCAGATCGGCAGTTCGATAATCGATCGCGGAGTCCGACGTCATTTCGCGGGCCCGCGCCAGCATGTTCCGTGACAGATCAAGGCCGAGCACGGACGCGGCACCCTGCGCCCGGCTCCAGCGGGCGAATCAGCCGAACCCGCAACCGAGATCCGCTACGCGTGCACCCGCCAGAGGTGGAAGCATGTCAGCAATCGCCGGCCACTCGGGCGCGCCGTCCAGACCGTGGACCTGACGCGGCAACGTGCTGTAGCCCGCAAAGAACTCCGGATCATCATAGATGTTCTGCGCCATCCGTCATCCTTTCCAGAGCCACGCATACCGAGCCTGCCGCGATCAGACGGCCTCGGCTTTTTCGACGAGCCGGTGCAGGACACCCACCACCTTTTTCGCCTGCGTAACACGTTGTGCGTTCGTCATCTCCCGCACGATGGCAAGCTTGTGGTCCGGCCTCAGCTTGGCCCCTGCGGCGGCATTCTTGCCGACCCACGCGATGAGCCCGCCCGGATTGCGGAACGACTTGCCGCGGAACTGGATCACCATGCCCTTCGGCCCGGCTTCCAGCCGCTCGACGCCCGAACGGCGGCACAGACGCTTGATCGCCACGACATCCAGCAGGTTCTCGACCTCCGGCGGCAAGGAGCCGAAGCGGTCGATCAGCTCGGCCCGCATCGCCTCGACCTCGGCTTCCCCGTCCAGACCCGCAATGCGACGATACAGACCAAGTCGCACGGGCAGGTCGCGCACATAGGTTTCCGGAATCAGCACCGGCAGGCCGAGTACGATATTGGGCGTCCAGTCCTCGTCCTCGATCCGCTTGCGATCCTTCTGCGCCCGCATCTCGGTGACGGCATCCTCAAGCATCTGCTGATACAGCTCGATGCCAACCTCCTTGATATGCCCGGACTGCTCGTCGCCCAGCAGATTGCCCGCGCCGCGCAGGTCGAGATCGTGCGAGGCCAGCGTGAACCCGGCCCCCAGCGTGTCGAGCGTCTGCATGACTTCGAGCCGCTTTTCCGACGCCGGCGACAGGCTGCGGGTCTGCGGCCAGGTCAGATAGGCATAGCCGCGCTGCTTGCCGCGCCCGACCCGCCCGCGGAGCTGATAGAGCTGGCCCAGACCGAACATGTCCGCCCGGTGGATGATGAGCGTATTGACGGCGGGCATGTCGAGCCCGCTCTCGACGATGTTGGTCGACAGCAGGATGTCATACCGGCCTTCCGAGAACTCGGTCATGACCCGTTCCAGCTCGGAAGGTGTGAGGCGTCCATGCGCCTGCACCGTCTTCGCATCCGGCACGATTTCGGTCAGGCGGGCCGCCATGCGGTCCATGTCCTCGATCCGCGGGACCACGCAGAAGATCTGCCCGCCACGGAACCGCTCGCGCTGGATCGCCTCGCGGATCATCACGCTGTCGAACGGCGTGATGAACGTGCGCACCGCAAGGCGGTCCGTCGGCGGGGTCGCGATCAGGCTCATTTCCCGCACGCCGGTCAGCGAGAGCTGGAGCGTGCGCGGCAGCGGCGTTGCCGAGAGCGTCAGCACGTGCACATCCTCGCGCAGCGCCTTGAGCTTTTCCTTGTGACCGACGCCGAAATGCTGCTCCTCGTCGATGATGAGCAGGCCGAGATCGGCGAAGGAGATCGTCTTAGCCAACAGCGCATGGGTTCCGACCACGATGTCCACCGTGCCGTCAGCCAGCCCCTTGCGCGTCTCAGAGGCCTCCTTGGCGGTTGCCAGACGCGACAGCTGCCCGATCCGGACCGGAAAGCCATCGAAGCGCGCGGTGAAGGTGCGGAAATGCTGGCGCGCGAGCAGCGTCGTGGGCACCACCACCGCAACCTGGACACCCGACAGGGCAGCGACGAATGCGGCGCGCAGCGCCACCTCGGTCTTGCCGAAGCCCACATCCCCGCAGACGAGCCGATCCATGGGACGGCCCGCCGACATATCCTCCAGAACATCCGCGATCGCGCGGCTCTGGTCATCGGTCTCCACGAACGGGAAGCGGGCGCAGAACTCGTCCCACAGACCTTCCGCCGGCGCGAGCGTCGGCGCGTCACGCATGGCGCGCATGGCCGCCGTCCGGATCAGTTCGCCCGCCATGTCGCGGATACGCGACTTCATCTTGGACTTGCGGGCCTGCCAGGCCATGCCGCCGAGCTTGTCGAGTGCGACACCCGACTGCTCCGAACCGAAACGCGACAGCAGTTCGATATTCTCTACCGGCAGGAACAGCTTCTGGCCGCCATCATACAGCAGCCGCAGACAGTCGTGCGGCGCGGTGCCGACGCTCACGGTCTCGAGCCCTTCGTAGCGTCCGATGCCGTAGTCCTGATGGACGACCAGATCGCCTTCCGCGATCTCGGAGGCTTCCGAAATGAACTGTGCCGCCCGGCGGCGCTTGCGCTGCGGCCGCGCGATTCGCTCGCCCAGCAGGTCCTGCTCGGAGACGAACGCCATGTCGTCGGCAACGAAACCGCGATCGAGCCCGAGCAGCACGAGGCCGATCACGGGCTTCGCGGCCGGTCCCGGTGGCAGGGCGCGCACCTGCGCCCAGTCGTCGCAGAACGCGCTCGCTATGCCATGTTCGCGCAGAAGGCTGGCGATCCGCTCGCGCGAGCCGCGTGTCCACGCTGTGACGAACGTCGCCCGGCGCTGCTGGGCCCATGCCGCAGCCCGCTCCGCAAGGAACGGAAAGACGTTTTCCCGCCCACCTTCGCTGGCCGCACGATCCTTCGTGCTCTGCGCGAAGATCGGCGCGGGCCGCCCGCCAGCGTCGATCCCCGACGCGCCTTCGGCTTGTGCGAAGGGGCTGAACAGGGCACACGGCCCGCGCGCCAGCGTCTCGCGCAGATCGACCCGATCGAGATAGAGCGCCGACGGCAGCAGCGGCCGGTATGGCATCTCGCCCTCGCGCGCAGGCGTGCGACGCGCTTCGTAGTGATCGGCGATCATCTCGATCCGCCGCGCGAACGCCTCCGGCGCCTGCTGATCGAAGCTGATGAAGGCGCCCGGCAGGTAGTCGAGCAGCGTTTCCATCTTGTCGTGGAACAGCGGAAGGTAGTGCTCGATCCCTGGATAGCGACGCTGGTCGGAGACGTTCTCGTACAGCACGTCGCCCATCGCGGCACTGCCGAAGGCCTCGCGATAGCCTGTACGGAACCGGCTGACACTGGCAGCGTCGAGCGCGAATTCGGCCACGGGACGCAGGATGAGGCGATCGATCGCTTCCGTGGACCGCTGCGTCGTCACATCGAACCGCCGGATGTTCTCGACCTCGTCACCAAAGAGATCGAGACGGACCGGCTCGGATTCGGCTGCGGGAAACAGATCGAAGATGCCGCCCCGCGTCGCGAACTCGCCCGGCTCCATGACTGTATCCGTGCGGCTGTAGCCATTGGCGACCAGCAGCTCCATCAGGAAGGCCTGATCGAGGGTCTCCCCTGCAGCCACGGACAATGACTGTCCCGCATAGGCGGCACGCGGCGGCACACGCTGGATCAGCGCACCGATCGTGGTCAGGACGATGCGCCCCGCAGGTGCTGGTTCCAGCAGCCGCGTCAGTGCGCCGGCGCGCTCGGCAACGATCGCGGGGTTCGGCGAGACCCGGTCATACGGCAGGCAGTCCCACGCGGGAAAGCGGACAACCTCGATCTCGGGCGCCGCGAATGACAGGATTTCGGCAATGGCAGCCATTGCCGCGTCGTCCCGTGCGACGTGTACCACCGGGCCGTCGTGCTCGCCGACACGCCGCCGGAGGAGAAGCGGCACATAGCCGTCCGGCACCCCCCAGACCGTCGGGCCCCACATCGAGCGGTCAGCCTCGAGATGGCCGAACGTCAGTTCCGTCTCGCTCATCGTGCGCTCTTTGCCTGCCATTCGTCTCGGGCCGATGCCACGCGGCATATCCGCGCCCTGGCCACGGTTTCGTTTTGTTCCATTCCGGCGTTGTCCTATAGCCTTGCCGCCATGACCTGTCAGCCCATCCCGGACGTACAGCCGGCCACGATTCGCGATCCCGTCGCCGAAATCGCGCCCCTGCTCGCGCCGCTGTCCGGGCTCACGGGCATCCCACCCCGCCTGGCCCCGCTGCTGACGAAGCTCGTCGGCGGCAACCGCGTCGTCGACCTGCTCTTCCACCTGCCGACCGATGTCATCGACCGTCGCGACACGGTAATGCTGTCCGTGGCCCGAAACGCGCGACAGCCGGGCGCCGTTCTGACCGTGACCGCGACAATCACCGGGGTTTCGCACCCTGCACGACCCAGACAACCGCTTCGGGTCCATGTCCGCGACGAAACCGACGAAGCCGAACTCGTCTTCTTCGGGCCAAACGCGGCACGCAGGCTGCGCGCGGGGGATGTCATCGCCGTGTCCGGACCGTTCGACCTGTACGCCGGCCGGATCGTCTTTCGCAGTCCGGACTATGTGGTGCCGGCGGCACAGATCGAGAGGATCCCGCTGCTGGATCCTGTCTGGCCGCTGACGGCAGGCGTGTTTCACTCCTCAATCGCGAACGCCATGCGTCGTGCGCTGGCCTGCCTACCGGAAGCGCTTCCGGAGTGGCTGGACAAGGAGCTCGTCCGGCGCCGGCGATGGCCCGGTTTTGCCCAGGCCATCCGGATCCTTCAGTCGCCCGGTGCTGTGCGCGAGGTGCTCGATGCCACGCACTGGGCCAGCATTTCGGAGCGTGCGCGGTCACGCCTCGCCTGCGACGAAGTGCTGGCGGACCAGCTCTGTCTGGCGCTCGCCCGTGTCGCCGCCCGCAATCGCGCCGGACGCGCCATGTCGGGCAACGGGACACTGCGCACGGAAGCGCTCCGCCGCTTCGGCTTCGCCCCCACCGGCGCGCAAACGCGCGCGGTCGGACAGATCGGCCACGACATGGCCCAGCCGCGGCAGATGATGCGCCTGCTGCAAGGCGATGTCGGCGCGGGTAAGACACTGGTCGCAGCCCTCGCCATGTTGCAGGCGGTCGAATCGGGCGCGCAGGCAGCCCTGATGGCGCCCACCGAAATCCTGGCCCGCCAGCATTTCGCAACGCTCGAGCGCCTATGCCCGACAGAGGTTGCCTTCCTCAGCGGGAGCGTGACCGGTCGTATGCGACGGGAGGCTCTGGCGCGGATCGCTGATGGCCGTGCGCGGATCGTCGTCGGCACGCACGCCCTGTTCCAGGACAAGGTCGCGTTCGCCGATCTCGGGCTCGCCGTCATCGACGAGCAGCATCGTTTCGGCGTGGAACAACGCCTCGCCCTTGGCGCAAAGGGCCTGTTGCGTGCCGATGGGTCGGCAGGCGTGCCTGCCGACATCCTCGTAATGACCGCGACCCCTATTCCTCGCACATTGTTGCTGACCCAATGGGGCGACATGCAGGTCAGCCGCCTGGACGAAAAGCCGCCGGGCCGCTCGCCGGTCAGAACGTCCATTCATCCGATGGCCTCGCTGAACGAGGTCACGGCCGGCATCGGTCGTGCGCTGGCGCAGGGCGTGCAGGTCTTCTGGGTCTGTCCCCTGATCGAGGAAAGCGCCAAACTGGACGCCGCCGCGGCCGAGGCGCGCTGGGCGTCGCTGACGCAGATCTTCCCCAAGCTGGGCGCGGACGGGATCGGGCTTGCTCACGGACGGCAGGACATCGCGGTGCGTGAAGACGCGCTGCTGGCGTTTCGCGAGGGCCGTACGCGCTGCCTGGTGGCGACGACCGTCATCGAGGTCGGTGTGGACATTCCAAGCGCCTCCGTCATGGTGATCGAGCATGCAGAGCGATTCGGACTCGCTCAGCTGCATCAGCTTCGCGGACGGGTCGGACGCGGCCACGCACAGTCCTTCTGCCTGCTGCTCTTCGATGAACAGGCCGCGCAGACCGGGCGGCGGCGTCTGGCGCTTCTGCGTGACACCGAGGACGGATTCGTCATCGCGGACGAAGACTTCCGGACGCGGGGCGGCGGCGATCTCGCCGGAAGCCGACAATCCGGCCTGCCGGGCTTCCGGCTGGCAACCGGCGCACGTCTGGATCTGCTGGTCACGCTCGCGGCCCAGGACAGCGCACGGGTGATCGACACGGATCCGGGATTGAAACAGCCGCGCGGTCAGGCGATACGATTGGCTCTTGCGATGTTCGACCGTGCGACGCCGGGACGAATTTTGAGCGCAGGATGAGCCACAAAATGGTTGTCCTCACAACAATTAACGGTATTTTAACCCGTTAGGCGATATTCTGTAGCGTGTCCGTGCGTTCCGGCGGTCAAATTTCCCAGAACAGGGTCTGATGTGCGTCCTATGAACATCGAATTCACACTCAAGGCCTGTCTTTCGATGTCCGGGCTGTATTGCCCGTGACAGCGCACGGTCTTCCCGCGGATATCCAGGATCAGGCGCTTCTCGTGCTGCGCCTCGCCATGCGTGCCCTGAGCTGCCCCGCCGCCGGCATCCTGTCCCTGACGTCCGAGGGCGAGGTCATCTCGCTCCGCACGGCCGGTGCCGTGCCCGCACTGGCTGTCGCGACCATCCGCGAAATCGCCTCGTCCGAGAACGGGGTCATTCTGGAGCCGCCGGAGGCCGGGGGCTGGTCGATTGCGGGCATTCCGTTGTCCTACGGAAGTGCCCGGAACGACGTGCTCGTCGCCTGCTCGTCGCCCGGCGATCCCTTCGACGACAGTCAGATTCCGGCGCTGCGCGATCTGGCCGACAGCGCGTGTGCTATGGGCGTCGTATCGTCTTCGCCTGTACCGCGCGGCATGCCCGGAGACACAGCCGGCCGCATCGAGGCGGCCCGACGTCTCAATACACTGATTGGTCCCGATTCGGCCCAGCGCCCACGTTCGCTCGGTCTCCTCCGCATCGACATCGACCATCTCGCGCGCCTGAACACGCATCACGGCTGGGATGTCGTCGACACCCTGATCGCACAGGTGGCCACCCGCATTCGCACGGCGGTCCCGGCGGACAGCCTGGTCGCCCGCTATGGCGGTGGCAGCCTCGCCGTCATCACACCGACCGATCTCAGCGCGACCAATACACGGTCCAGCGTCGTTGCGATCCTCAAGCAAATGAACGCGCCATTCATTGTCGGCGACCTCGAAATCAGGCTCTCGGTTTCGCTCGGCTGGGCCATGTATCCGATGGACGGCGACACGCCCGATGACCTTCGGAGCGCCGCCAGCGCCGCGCTGTCGCAGGCCGTGCGGGAGGGCGGCGGCCACGAGCAGCGCGCCAACGTAGAGCTGACGCGATCATATCGTGCAGCCCGCACGCTCGAGCAGGATCTCTCTCACGCCGTTCATCATGACGGCCTTCATCTCACTTGGCTCCCGACGATCGAGACCGGAAGCGAGACGGTTGTCGCGTTCGAGGCCCTTTCCCGCTGGGACAGACCGGGTCATGGCCCCGTCTCGCCGGACCTGTTCGTCCAGTGCGCGGAAGAGGCTGGCCTGATTGAGGCGCTGGACAGCTGGAGCATGACGAGCGCATGCCGGGCCGCCGTCGGGTGGCCTCAGCCGCTGCGTGTCTGTGTCAACATTTCCCCGGTCTGGCTGTCGAACGGCCGGCTGGCGCGACTCGTCGAGCATGTCCTGCAGGAAACGGGTCTGGCGCCGGAACGCCTGCAGATCGAGCTGTCCGAGCACCGCTCCTTCGGCTCGTCACGTATTGCGCATCAGGAGTTGTCGCGGGTTCGTGCGATTGGAGCCCGGATCGCGCTCGATGATTTCGGCGCGGGCTTCTCCTCGCTCAACCGACTGGGGACGCTGCCGATCGATCAGATCAAGCTCGACCGCAGCTTCGTGCAACGCCTTGGTGGCGACTTCCGCGTTGACGAAATCCTGGGCGCCACGCTGCGCCTTGCAAGTGCGCTGGGTGTCAGTTGCTGCGCCAAGGGCGTGGAAACGGAGCGCCAGCTTGCGTTTCTGGACGCACATGGCTGCGACGAGGTTCAGGGTTTCCTGCTCGGCCAGCCCGTCGGCGACCGGCTCATGCCCCTGACCGCCTGAGACGGCCAGGGACGCGTCGGCTCAGAATTTCACCGACAGTTTCAGCGACCCGTAGTTGAACATCCCGGCCTTCTGGGTCTTGAACTCGGCGCTCTGCCAGTTCTGGCTGTAGGAGAGACGGACGCCGTGCCACATCACGGCGACACCGGCATGGATCATGCCCACATCCCACGTCTTGTCGACGTGTGGCGCATTGTCGCGCGCCGTGCTGCCCTGAAGCGACGAATCGTAGGCCACGGCCTGCCCTTCGACACCACCATAGAAATACCAGGCAACCGGCCGGGTGGCGACGAATGCGTCGGTGCCGTCAGTGCCCGGCCCGATCGTCGCATTGCCGAAATCGCTGTCGAGTCCCTGCCCGATGCGGAACGTCCCGGCGGCATCGGCATAGGTACGATAGTCGCCCGCGGCTCCGGAGACCGCTGGCAGGATATCGGCGCCAAATCCGTACAGGTTCACGATCGGCAGGCGCCAGATACGTCCCGCCTGGATCTGGAAGATGGGCTGGTTCGCAAGCTGGTGGGACCAGCCCTGGTTCTTTGTATCGCCGATCGCGCCATGGAAGCCGTTCTGAAGCTGCCGCCCCAGACCCGCAGGTCCCATCACGCCGAACTGGATACCGAACACGCTGCGTGACAGGTCCGTATCGTTGATAAGATTGACCGTCCCGAGCAACAGGCTCGAATACGGGCGGTCACCAACCGCAGGTGTTGCGACCTGGGTATCGCGCGGCGTGAAGATCAGCTGCTGGACACCGACGCTCATGCGCGTCACGCCCTGACCCAGAATGATATGGTTCAGGTCCTCGAACGGCTTGGGCTGGTTGTCGGTGCCGGATGTCCAGTTGAACCGCAGGCCGGACGTGTAATACTGGTCGGATGTGCCTTTGAAGGTCGAGACGGCATCGTTCTCACCCTGCAGCGTCCAGGTCCCGTAGGGATCCTGCAAAGGCGTTGCATGCGCGCCTGCGGTCACGCCAGCTGCAAGACCGAAAGAGACGCAGGCCAGCAGGACCTTCCGCATCGAGGCGGTCAGTTGACGCGCCGGTTTGAACTGGATGCAACGCGCTGTCATGTTTCTCGAAATGCCCCCAAAGCCTGACCACCGCTCCGGACGACGACATTTCTGAATTCGCGTCGATACGGTAACACTTCTTCTCTAGGTCATGCATGTGGGACCGCGCAAGCGCAGGGGGCGCGATATCGGCGGCTGGCAGGTCTCGCGAGAATTCGCAAGTCTCGCGTTTTCGTGTGGTGAAGCACCGCGCGATCATGCTACAGCATAGGGGTGAGACAGGCATCGACCGTCGTGGTCGCCGTCTTTCATGTAACAGACCCCAGTGCGGCGGGCCAGATTGAACGCTCCCTGCCGACAGACTTCGGGATTAGACCCTTGAGAAGCAACCGACCCGACCGCAGCCCACGCTCCCGCCGCGGCGGATTTGACGACGATTTCATGTCGTCGCCCCCGACCTTCGGCGACCGTAATACCAGCAGCGCGCCCCCGCGCCGCCAAGGCGGACCGCAGGTGATCGCGTCCGGTCCCGAACTCAACGCCACCGTGAAATGGTTCAACGGCGAGAAGGGCTTCGGCTTCGTCGAACTGTCCGATGGTTCGGGCGACGTGTTCCTGCACGCCAACGCGCTGTCCGGCGCCGGCCATGACAGCGTCAACCCGGGCGCCACGCTCGCGGTGCGCATCGGTCAGGGTCCGAAGGGCCGCCAGGTTGCCGAGGTGATTTCCGTCGACGAGAGCACGGCCGAAGCGCCGCGCCCGCGTGGCCAGTTCGCCGGCGCGCCCGGTGGCGGTGCACCGCGCTTCGGTGGTCCGCGCCCCGGCCGCCCCGCTCCCGACCTGTCGCAGGCACAGGAAGTGCGCGGTATCGTCAAGTGGTACAACGCGACCAAGGGTTTCGGCTTCATCACGCCGGAGAGCGGCGGCAAGGACATCTTCATCCACGCGTCCGCTCTGGAGCGCTCGGGCTTGATGTCCCTGAATGAAGGCCAGGCGACCAACGTCAAGGTCGTGCAGGGCCAGAAGGGTCCGGAAGCGGCAGCGATCAGCCTCGACTGATCCTCAGCTCCAGCGAGCCTGTAAAAGAAGCGCCGCTCCGAAAGGAGCGGCGCTTTTTATTTGGGCTTATACCAACGGCTATAGCTTCTGACCTGTGTGAGCCCATT
>NZ_BALE01000041.1 GCF_000963885.1 Tanticharoenia sakaeratensis NBRC 103193 | reverse complement strand
GCTGGGTCAGGAACGGCAGGAGCACCGGCCAGATCTGGTTGATCTGCATGTCATCGGAGCCCTCCGATGGCGCGGCTGACGGCGAACATGTTGACGCCGATCCAGCCTGCGGAAAGCAGGATCACCGGGTGCAGGCCGTATGAAAACAGGATCTGGTTCTCGGTGATCCACGCGTAGAAGAAGGCCGCCAGAAAGGCCGCCGCGCAGCGTCGCCAGCGCGAGTCCGCCAGCAGCGTGACCATCTGGAAGATCCCGCTTGCGGCCATCACCGCCTGCCAGATCCCGTTCGGCATCAGCAGCATGAACGAGCGCGTGGACGGCAGCGCGTGCAGGTGCT
This sequence comes from Tanticharoenia sakaeratensis NBRC 103193, assembly GCF_000963885.1. Taxonomy (GTDB): domain Bacteria; phylum Pseudomonadota; class Alphaproteobacteria; order Acetobacterales; family Acetobacteraceae; genus Tanticharoenia; species Tanticharoenia sakaeratensis. The sequence goes on along the minus strand of NZ_BALE01000041.1, from coordinate 51,276 downwards.
CCGGCCGGGCCATCAGCGACACCGCCCCGAACGAGGCCAGCATTAGTCCGGACCAGGCCTCGGCCCACCAGTGCTCGCGCCGGATCAGCGTGCGCAGGAAATTGCGGGCGCGCCGGATCATGCCGGGCACCGCATCAGCTCGGCCATGGCGGCCTCCAATAAAAAAGCCGCCCAGGGAGGGGCGGCTTGGCAGCGGATCAGAGCACCCGGCTCAGCAGGTCTGGCCGTATTGCGCGGTGTAGTTCTGGAGAAACGCGCGCATGGTCTGCTGGTCGGCCGAGGCCAGGACGCTGTCCCAGATCCCGAGAAACGCAATCTGCGTCGCATAAGTATCGGGGCTGGTCGGGGTGAGGCCGTAATTGCCGAGCACCAGGGACGGCCCGGAGCCGGTATCCGCGGTGATCGCCTGCGAAGTGTCAGTTGAAAGCCCGTTCGTCAGGTCTGCATTGATGACGACGCCCGTCGTTGTGCTCACGTCCAGCGTCAGGCACGCCAACATCCAGTTGCCGAAATTGCCGTCGTTCAGATCCGCGAACAGACTGTTACTCGCCGCCGTCTCGACAAAGGCGTGCATCTGCGTGCCTGGGTTCTTCGTCGGCGCCCACGCCAGAGTGCGCGCGCCGTCCTGCCCGTAGGTCGCAACCAGAGGCTCCTGCTGCGTCGGCGCGGGGGCATTGATGAGCGCCATGATCGTCATCTGCGACGTCTGCGGCACGTTCAGGTTGGCGCAGTAGGTGCCTGTCTGAATGGTCGCGCTCGGCAGCACCGAGCCCAGTGTTCCGGCGTTCAGCTGCGGCAGTTTCGCGCCCGTGAGCGCGGTCATCGCCGTTCCGCCTGGCGCGAGATTGGCGAGCGTGCCGTTGAAGAAGGACGCGAACGCCGGCTGCGCCGAAACAGGTGCTTTCCAGCCGATATTGTTGTCCGCGAACGAGGTGGGCGTGGTGATGCGCAGGCTCATGCTGTGGCTCCGGGGGTGATCTGTACCGCGTAGGGCACGGCGGGATTGGCGAGGCTCATGGTGCTGCCGCTGGTCCGCGCCTTCTGTTCGGGGAACGACGTGCCGTCGCCTGCCGTCCACTGGTAGGGGATCGACGCCACGGTCGGGTCGCTGTCGAAGATGTTGCTCGACCCGTCCGCGCCGTATCCGCCGGCCGGGGCGCAATAGACCCAGGCACCCGCAGGCGGGGGTGCCGTCAGGGTGATGAGGATCGTCAGTTCGCCCACGAGCGCGGTGGATGCGATCGGCACGGTATTGCCGGACCCGTCCACGACGACGAGGCCGTAATTGGGGAGCGTGAGGCTCTCCTGTCCGACGCCCGCAGCCTTGATCGTCAGCGGCGGGACGGGGGCCTGGAAGTCCACCAGGATCTCGCGCCCGAGCGAGGTGGCCGCCGTCATGCGGACGCAGAACGGGATGCGGCCGCCGTTGAACAGCTCGTCGCGCATCTTGGCGCGCATGGCACCGAACCACGCCTCGCCGTTACTCGCAACGTGCGCGTAATAGTCGAACGCCGGATAGACCGCTCCGATGCAATAGGCGCGATCCGGGTTGGCCTCGCAGTAATCGACCTGCGCGCGATGCACGCCCATGTTGTCGAACGTGGTTCCGTTGAACTGCGACAGAACCGCGATTTCCATGCGCGGCGGGGTCGTCTGCCCGCTGATCGCCATGTAATCGGCAGCCTTGGTGGTGTGATACGCCTCAAGCGCCGCCAGATACGTCGCATAGGACGTGCTGCCGTCATTGCCGCCCTGCAACCATTCGATCAGGTAGCACCCGAACGACACGTTCGCGGCCTGCGCGATCCCGGCCAGCGTCTGGAACGCGCTGATGCCGCGGTTGTAGATGTTCGGGTTGGCCCCTTTCGACAGGGCGGCGATCGACTGGCCGCCGATAGCGGAGCAGTAGGTCACGAGCTGGCGGCTCGGATCGGTCAGCAGCCCGCGCGCCTGCAACTGGAACCGGCGGAACGACACGGACGCCTGCACGCATTGCGCCTCGCCCAGATAGTAGCCGCCCGCCCACAGGATCTGGATCGACACGCCCGACACGCCCGACACGGCCACCGGGTTCTGCGAGCCGCCGTTGCCGTAGCTCGCGACAGTGAGCGTCAGCGACTGCGCCGACACCGAGTTGACCGTATAGGCCTGCGTCAGCCCGTAGATGAGCGCCTGGAGATTGTTCGACGCCGCGTCGCCGGTGAACCCGTCCATCTGGATCGTGTCGCCCACCTGCAATCCGGGACACGTCCCCGACTGCCCGGACGTGGCCGACCAAGTGCCCTTGGTGAAATCGGTCGTGGTGTCGGTCGTGGTGAGCGTGCACTGTTGCGCGTTGCTGGAATCGACGACGATCGTCACGTTCGACGGCGCGTAGGCGCACAGCTGATTGCCGGGCCGCGTGATCTGCTCGTCGGTCGTGATATTGTAGGACGTGCCGACGATCGGTTGCAGCGCCGACGAGCCACCGCCCGGGACAAAATCCGTCGAGACGTTGGTGCCCGACTCCGCCCCGTAAACCATGGAGCCCATCATCAGCGCGCCGAGGCTTGCGGACGTGTTGACGGTGCGCGGCGGGACCGAAAACCATCCCATCAGTTCGGACTGGCCGGCGCTGTCGCAATACGAATAGCCCCAGACCGGCGCGGCGTAATTCGCGCTGGCCCGCCGCGCGGACAGCAGCGCGGATCGGGCAAGGTTCGCCGCGTCGTGACGGGCGATCTCGGCCGCCGTGAAACCGGAAGGCGTGTTCGCCAGAGCCGCGCCGAACAGCCCGGTGGTGTCGAAGGCGACATAGCCGGTGCGGTCCATCACGAGGACGCCGGTCAGGCCATCCTCGACGATCTCGAATGCGATCGGCCCAAGCGACGGGTTCACCGCCCCGTCCGGAGACTGCACCGCGCCCGTGGCGTCGATCTCCCAGCCGACGAATCCGTTCGTATCCCGGATCTGGAGCATCCCCGGTGCGTCGGCGTCGAACCTCATGCTCCCGGCCTGGATCGTGTCGCCGGCGGTCGAAAGATTTCCTTGCGTGTCGATCGTCGTCAGCTGGTAGCCCTGCGCGTCGGCAATCTCGAACGCGTTGCCGCCCGAGGCCGTGCCGAGCAGCATTCCGGCCACCTGGGCCGCGACCGTCGCCACGAACTTCGGCGCCGCAACCGGGAGGCCGGCACCTGCACCCCGCAGCCATTCCGTGCCGTTGAAGTAGGCGATGTCGAACGGCTCCCACGCGGCATTGCCGTCGAGGTCCGTCGTGCCGGCATTGGTGACGACGTAGGCAAACCCCTTCGTGCCCGCTCCGCTCGTCAGCGCCGGTGTGTTCGTCGCGGCGTTCCAGAACCCCTGCCACGCGAACGGCAGGTTCCCGCCCATGCCCTGCGAGATCCGGAAGGCCGCCTGCGCGATGATGTTCGCCGCCGCCGTGCCGATGTTCTGGGCGCTGTCCCGCGCCGTCTCCGCGCCGGTCTGGGCGGTCTTGGCCGCGACCGCGCTCACGCCGGACTGGCCGGCCGACTGGCCTGCGGCGACTGCCTGGCCTGCGGCGGACTGGTTGCTTGCCTCTGCGGCGGCTGCGGCACCCGTGGCCGTTGTCACGGCGCCGTTGATATACGGGGTCCCGTTGAGAAGAGGCGCCACCTGCTCGGCGAGCGTGGCAAGCGGTGTCGGCGTGAAGCCGCTCGATGTCTCGGCCGCACGCGCGATCCGATGGCGCCATTCGGGGAAGAGGTCGAGCATCAGACGGCCGCCGCCATCTGCGCGCGCGCGGTCGCCGCCGCGGCGAAAGCCGCAGCGCACGGGAGATGCTTTTTCATGGGGGCCTCAGTTATTCAGAGACGGGTGATACATGTAGGAGAGCGTCTGCCCGACCTCGGCGAAGGTATTGGCTGACTGCGGTGCGCCGTAATACGAAACGATCTCGATCGAATCGCCTTTTTTCACATGCATCACGCCCGACAGGGACATCGTCGAAACGGTCGTATCGGACGCGACCGTGCCGGGATTGTTCGCCGTGCTGGTATTGTAGCTGCTGCCGTTGATCTGCAGCGTCAGCTGACAGGACGACGGCTGCGTGTTCGAGCAGTTGGCGTGCGTGATGGCATGGATGTAGCCGTCATGTGGAACGATCAGCGTATAAGTGAGCTGATTGGTCCAACCGGTTGTGGAAGACGGCGTCGGCTGGAAATAGGTCTGCTGACTGGCACCTTGTGGCGATCCTGCCGGCAGATAGTTGGTCGTCTCAGCCAGCAGCGTTTTCACGGCCGCCTGCAGTTCCGGAATCGTCATATAGAACGGCTGAAGTGATGTGAGCGTCCCCGCGCTCGCCGCCGTCGCCCCGGATGGAATGACGAGCGTGTAGAGCGGAACAACGACGCCAGTCGCCGGAGCAGACGGTGCTGCGGTCGCCGCCACGATCGTCACGTTGGCATTGCGCCGCGTCGGAAGGTTCGAGCCGGTGTTGTTCGGGCCTGCCTGGGTCTGCGACGGGGTCGTCGCGTTGTAGAACGGCAGAACGGTCTCGTCGGTGTCGGTCTCCTGACACACCGCGTAGATCGTATAGGTCGTTCCGGACGACAGGCCGGAGACTGTCTGTGGTGTGTCGTTGATATACTGGTTCGTCACCGGCACCGAACTGGCGGCAACACCGCCGCCTTGGCCGCCGACCGCCGTATAGTCGACGACGCCCCACGCGTTCACGACGCCGATGCCGACACCGAAGGAAAGCGCTGACCCTGACAGCGTGATCGCGAACCCGATCGCACTCGATACCTGCTCGCCGTACACCGTGTCCAACACACGACCGAGCGCTTCCTTGGTCCATTGGCCTTGCAGAAGCTGGTCCGCGTCGAGCGGGATGCTGCCCGGATAGATGATGCGTCGGTCCATGCTGATCCTGCGAGGTGTCTGTTCAGACGGTGTTGGCGCCAACCACGAATGTTCCGAGCTCGGAAGGCGCGTCGGCCTGTATCCAGCCGATCACGCCCTCTGCCTTTGCAGATGCGACTGCGGCGTAGATCGTGCTCAGGGTCAGTGCATTCGGATTGGATGCGATCAGGAAGAACTGGCCGCCGATCAGCGTGCCGGTGCGCAGACCGGCCGTGGCTGTCCCGTAGCCGCCGCCGACGGCCGGCGTGGCCAAGCACCCGTAACCATGGCAGTCGGCCGCGTTCATCGTCTCGATGATCGTGGGCGCAGCCCCCGTGACCGCCTCGACCGCTGCACTGATCGCGGCCCGTGTGTTCTTCTTCGCGATCAGCGACGCCTGGATGCGCGCGATATAAGCCGCATCGGTCTCGCCGCTCTCGCGCGGAAAAGCGCCCGTGCCGAAGACGTCATTCGCAAACGCCTCAATGAAGGTGCCCGCTGAGGTCGTCAGTCGTGTCTGCGCCTGCGCCTCGACGAGAAGCGTCCAGATCCAGGCAAGGCCTGAAGCCAATCCGGTCAGGATCCCGACGAGGACCGGTGCCTGCTCGGGTTCGCCGCTCGCAGGAGGTGAGGGGAACCAGCCGTTGGGCAGGAGACTGCGCAGCCGGCGCACGAAGTCCGATTGATCGCCGGTCGCCATCAGGTCGTCACCAGAACGCTCACCGAGATCGTGCCTGCAACCAGCGCCTGACCTGTCGTAGATGGAATGTCGGCCTGACCGCCATTCAGCAGCACGTCGTTGACGGACAGCACGGTCACGCCGGCCGACGAATAGGCCAGATACGCAAGCCGGGCGTAGGCATAGCCCGCGCTGACGGCCTGGGCCCCGATATCCGCGGCAATGGCTGTTTCGATGGCCGTCTGCACTGCGGCAGCGCTCGACCCGGACGGAACCGTCACCGTCATGGAGATGGTCAGCGTCAGGTCGGTCGGATCGACGACAGCAAAGCCGACACCGCACGCCCGCACGGCATCGATCGCCGCATAGACGCTCGACAACACCGTGTCGGAAGGTGCGCCGGAGCCGTCATTGACCGTCGCCGTGAAGTAGCCGGCCCGGACCGCGCCGTCCGGCGCTGCTCCGTCCTGGATCGAATAGGTGAGGTTCGTCTGCACGCCCTCGATCGCATTCTCGATCGCCGCAACGCTGGCGGTGGCCTTCGCGGCGAGCCAGAGCGGGAACCGCGCGCGCAGTGCGGTATCCGTCTCGCCATCGGCGCCATTCACAAAGGCCGCGCCGTTGGTGACCGTGTCGATACCGGAGATCGACGAGCCAAGCAGGCAGATCGCGCCCTCGGCCACGTTGCCGGACGATCCCGCCGTCTCGGCCTGCACCGGCACTGTGATCGACGCCGTGCCGGCCGGCCGGACATAGCCCGAGGCGGTCGTGCTCCAAGTCGGAAGCGCAGAATCCTTGACGACGAGAAAGTTGATCGCGCCGACCGTCCGGACCACCGCGCCCGGCACGATGGTCGCTGAAGCACTTGCCGGCGTGAACGACGTCATCGTGACGCTGCCGGTCGCGGCAACGCCCGCAAGCCGGGTCATGCCGAAATCCGCGACGAAACTGTCGCAGTCCGACCCTTGCGATGTTGCAAGACGCGTCGTCAGCAGTATCTGGATCGCGATGTATTGGAGCCAGAGCGTCACGCCACCGACTGCTTCCATCAGCGCGCGGCCTGGCGTGCCGACGGTCATATCGAGCAGTGTCGTGCACGCCCCCTGCGCAGCCGCAACCGCCGTCGAAACGACGGTGGAAAACGACCTGAGCGAAAGGGACATGACGTTCCTGGCGCGTCAGATCACGCGCGCGGCAAGCGGTATTTTGGGATGATGTCGCAAGCTAACATGCGGTGCAGTGCGGTACAAGCACTTTAGCGGCTCAACGAAACCGCCCGCGCTGTCTGTGTCGCAAGATCGGTGTAGGTGATCACTGCCTTGTAGGTCCCGTTGGCGACTTGCGACAGTGCGACCGTGACCGGTTGCGTCTGGTCGACCGATGCCTCCAGCGCCATCTGCTGCGACACGATCGCCTGGATGTTGGCGAGGTTTGCAGGCTGGCCGATCTGTGCTGGCAGCCCCGCTCCATAGGTCAGCTCCCAGATGTAATCGCCCTCATTCGTGCAGAGCCGGTGCAGCACGCCCTGTGTCGTCTGGTCTGCACCGCTGACGGTTGCCAGTCCGCCGGCGCTGTTCAGGGACAGATCGCCCCCCATCGTGTGTGTGATCGCACTCATGCGATTGGCTCTCCCGTGTTCCCGCCGTCGTTGCCGTTCGTGTGCTCGTGCGTCTTGCCGCTGATCGTGTCGGCGATCACGTCCGTGTCGGACCGGATCGTGCCGCCCGTCACTGTAAAGCCGGACGCGCTGAGCGTCGCCGTGCACCCGCCGACTGCCCAGACTTGCGACCCGTTCGTCATCGTCTGTGTCGCGTCGCCGGCCCCGCTGTAGAGCGCTGCAGCCGTCAGGTGCCACCAGGGCGCGTTGGCAGCGGCCGATCCCGCCGCCGTTCCGGTCGGGCTTCCAGGTGGCGCGCCGCATCCCGCCATGATCAGCAACTCGCCGGGCTGCGCGGGCGCGCCCGTCGCGGGGCTCGTCGGGGGCGTCACGACGGCATCGAACAGCACTTTGGAGACCATCAGGTTCTCCTGATCGCCCTCCATCGGATCGAGCACGACATGCGTGCCGATCGACGGCGGTGCACAGATCCGGACGTCACCGGCCTGCACCGCACCGAACTGCATCCACCCCGTCTCGACATTGTCGGGTTGCACCAGCGCCTTGACCGCATAGCGCACCGGGTCAACCGCTGAGATGATGCCGAACACGGACTTGCCGAGCCGGCCGGTGCCGGCGCTGACCAGCGCGCGCATGTCAGTCATCGTCGCCTCCGTCCGTGTTCGACCCGTCTGATGCCTCGCGGCTGCGCATGGTCATGTTCTGCGTGAACATCTGGTCGAGCGAATACTGCGTCTGTACCGCATCGATCGTGTATGGCGCGCTGTCCGACACGTCGAACGTCGAGTTCGTCCCGGCGATCACCCCGAAATGCCGTGGCGCGAGCCCGATCCGTCCGGGAATCTCGATCGTGACGGTCCGGTCGTGCGCCACGATCTTCTGGTAATAGTCCTGCGCGCGGGCCTCGACGTCGGCCTGCGGCATGTTCGGCGGCAGGCGCAGCGTATAGAGCGTGCCATTGCTGTCGGCAGCCGTCGGGGATTTTCCGAGAGCCGAGAAGAAGCACTGCGCCTTGATCCGCTGCCGGCTGTCCCAGGACACGGCATGCACGACGACGCCTTTCGCGACCTGGAAATTCCGGCGCAGCCGCAGGCCGGTCCCGCCCACCGTGATCGGTCCGCCGGATGCCGAGGTCAGCGGCCCCGGATCGCTGTAGTGGATGTGATGCGTCGTCGGCGCGCTTGCGCTGCCCGGCACCGGATACGGCGCGCAGATGATCGTCCTGCCGTCTGCATAGAGATCGCAGCCCGCGATGTCGGCGATGTGCCGTGCCAGATCATAGGCCGTCTGGAAGCGATGGTGCGACGATCCTGACGTGCGCTTGTGCTCGATCTGCCAGAACTGGCCCGTCATCCCGGCCGGAAACGACACGTCTGCCGTGAGCCCGGCGGCTTCGATCATCGTCGTGATCAGCTCGACACCCGTCTTGTTCATCCAGGAATCCTGCACCCGCAGGTCCAGCAGCTTCGCCAGATAGTCGCGGCACTCGATATCGAGCGTCGTCTGGTCCGGCCCCCAGTTCACCGCATCCACGATACCCGCGAAGACCTGTTCCCACTGCGCGCCGGAGACCGCCTCGTCGCGCATCTCGATCGCGACCTCGATATCGGCCAGTGCCGAACCATCGGTCGGGCTCGCCGGGTCGAACCAGTAAGGCCGCGACAGCTTCGCCAGCGCGGACCGGTCGACTGCGAGCGACACCTGCGCCGTGTCGGATCGTGCATAACGCGTCCGATCCGTCGAAAACGACACCAGGCGCGTCTCGGGGTGCTCCGCGCCGTTGATCAGGAGCCGGGCGCGCGGCACGCGCCACCAGCGATGCGCACGCGTCGCCGTGACGGTGATCGACTCGCCGGAGGAAAGCGCCTGGCTCAAGACGTTGCATCCGGCAGCCCGCTCGTCAGCGTGGCATTTGCCATCGGGATCTGGAGCGTCACAGGGGCCGTCAGCCATGCCAGATCGGGATCGGTCATGCCGTTTGCCTGCGCGATCCGCCACCACTGCGTGGCATCGCCGAGCTGCGCCGCCGCAACATGATAGAGCGACACGTCCGCGGCGCTGACGGTGACCGACGCCATGTCAGGCGCTCACGATCGGTGCGGCCTGCACCGACCCGGTGGCCGTCGCAAGATTGCGCGCCGCCCGGTTCACGGAGCCCGCCGCGTCTGCCGCCGCCGACTGGATCTGTGCGTTCTGCGCCAGCGCATTCAGGCTCGCCGCCGATCCATCGAACGAGATGCTGTCCAGGTTAGCGCCTGTCGTGGACAGAACCGACGAAAGCCCGGCGCCAGCGCTCTGCAGCGCTGCGCCAGCCTGGGCGGCTGTGGCGGGAAGCGTCGAGAAGTCCGTGCCAGCCTGCGCCGCGCCCGAGACCACCTGAAGGTCGTTCGTGACCGACGCCAGCGGGCTGCCAACACCCACGATATTCGCGATCGGCGTGACCTGCCCAATGACCGTCTGCGCCGCGCCCGCGTAGTTCTCGATCGTCTGGCTGACGTCGCTCACTGTGTCCGAGATCGATGTGATCGCCGACGCCGCATCAGTCCCGACGAGTGACGACAGCGTCTTGCCGGTCGCCGCCTGCGCATTCTGTGCCGCCGCCTGCATCTCCAGGGTCAGCCGATACGGGATCACCGCACCCTTGGCCGTGTAGTCGTAGGCATAGTCGAAGATGAAGGCCTGCGTGGAGACAGCGGCGGCGATGAAGCGGATTGGCTTGCCGCGCTGATACAACTTTTGAAGCGTCTGGGCCCGGGCGAGCGCGTTCTGCCCCGTAAACGTCCCCGCCATCTCGATGCGATTGGGGTCGCCGCCGGCGCTGTCAATCAGGCGATCGCCGCCGGGAAGCTGGTGAACGATCAGACGCTGCTGACCGCCGACCCGAAGGACAGAAGGGACTTCCATCCCGGTCAGGGTAAAGTTGTCGAGGGAAACGGGCGATGAGACCTGACCGCGTGTGATCGCCCCGATCGCGTTCTCGATATCAAAAACAGTGAAGGCCACAGATCTGCTCCGCAAAGGATTCTACGGAGAATCTATCGTGAGCCCTCGCGAGGTACAAGCAAAACGGTAGCCTACTGCATGATGTGCCAGCGTTTGCCTGCCGGAGGCAGCGTCGAATTGCGCGGAACAAACGCGTAGCCGGCGTCATTCACTGATGGGTCCTCGGCCATCGCTTGCAGGACGGGATCGTCGCGCAGATCGAGCGGAATCTGGCGCGCGCCGGACTCGGTCAAGCCTGTGCCTTCAGTGAACTGTTCACAACGGCTCGCTGCACCATCAAACGGCAGTCGCCCGCTGATATTGCTCCCATGTGCCATCTCCCAACGCACGCACTGGCTGTCGGTCATGCCGGGCAGGCGGCCCATTTGGGCGCAGGCGCTGAGACACAAGACGGCGGCGAGGAGAAGGAGCGGGCGCATGGGGTGGGAACGTAGCATGTGTCCGTTGCTTTTGCGCATTACCCTCTCTGGGTGATGGCACGCTCAATGGCTGCCTGCACATCGGATATCATCTTGCCGTCGTAGCTCGAAAGCGCACGCTGATCGGAACTCGATGTGCGAAATATGAGATGATATTTGGGTTTTAGAGAAGCTGCGCCGCAAATCAGAAATATCGCAAGCGTGACGAAAATCGTCATTGTCTCAGACAAAAGCACATCCACGGGGGAAGGTTTTTGAAACGCATCGGAAACTTCTCCGATAAGCGCCAGGCCTGCGATAATAGAGAAGAGCGCTCCCAATATATTGTGGGCCTTGCGAACTAAAACGCTACCAATATTGGCGACAGAATAAGACGCCTCATCAATCCGCACCAACGTGGTGGTAACGCTGACGCCATTTTCATAGTAAATGAACTGATCCTGCACAAGCATGCCCTCGGCCCACTGTATTCCGTCCAATATTATGACGGATTGTCGCGGAGGGGGAGTGGGGATCAGGCCGACACGCCCTCTTTGATCGAAACGCCAGCCGGGACACCCCACGCAGACCAAATGACCTGGATCATCGAAAAGCCGATCCTGTGTATTAGGCCGAAAGCGCTAGGCGGGCAATAAACCCAGATCGGCTCTCTCCTGCGTCTTTCGCGCGCGCATCAAGTCTGGCCAGAACACGCCTCGGCAACGTGATGTTCACACGCTCCGCACGCTCGTCGAAGATCGTGGGATCAATGTTGACGAAGCCGGGCATCCATCCGGATCCGCTCCATTCAGGGGTTTGAACGATCGCATCCAGACGCGACGGCGCTGGTATGCTCTCCCCACGATCAATCATGTCCTCGATCCAGAGCGTGGCCGCTTCGGTCGCATTGGTCACGGCTTCGTCCAGCGTGTCTCCCGCCGAGAAGCACCCCGGTAGATCGGGAAGCACCACACCAAATGCGGTCGTGTCAGTGCCGAATTCGATCATGATCGGATAACGCATTGCTTCTTCTCTCCGCGTCACTTGAGACCGGCCTGCTAACGGATCGCCGCGACCAGTGTGGCAGCGACATCGTGCGCAGGTCAGGTGTCAGCGATCGCCATCATCCACTGTCACGGCTATGCCCCGTGCGCGGCATTCGTTGAAGAGCCACCGGCTGCCCACCGCGCATCCAGATGTGGGGACGTTCTGAGGCTGGTAGGACGCGGCGACGTCGGTGGCGGGTCAAAGACGCCTTCGGACAGATATTTCAAAGAGTTCGCTACTCCCGCGTGGGAGTAAGGTTTGGCAATCACGCCATGTGCCCCGAGAAAGTCTTTGGGCACAAGTGAGACGTTCGCCGTCATGAAGACGATCAGCGCGTCGGGCCAGCGTCTCTGAATCACCTTGCAGGCGTCCAGCCCGCTGCTGCCATTGGCGAGCTGTATATCAACGAAAGCGAGCGTGGGGTTGATGGTGTCAGGAAGTCCTTCCACGTCGTCGGCGCTGGCAGCATGAGCGATGACCTGGTTCCCGCTGTCTTCAACCAGCGCCTCCATGTCCATGACGATCAGCATCTCGTCCTCGACGATGAGGACATCCATGACGTCGCTCATTCACATGCTCCTCGTTTTTGAAAAGCTGATGGTGACGCAGGTGCCAGGTGAGTTTCCGCTCCATGTGGCTTCAACGCCGGCTTGTCGTGCAAGCCGGGTGACGAGCGACATCCCGATACTTTTCGTGCGCTTCGCCGAGGGCATCCCTGGCCCATCATCGCAGATCCTGATGAGAGGCCGCTCATCTTCGTCGGCGACTACAACCGTCAGCCTGCCGCTCCGGCCGCTGGCGAAGGCGTGTTTGACGGCGTTGGTGAGGGTTTCGTTGATGACCAACCCTAACGCTGATGCCTGAGCCGCTTCGACAAAAAGCGGGCGCGTGTTGACGTGCAGGTCGATGTCAGATCGGCCGCTGGAACCGACCACATCGTGCGCAAGACCGCCCGCGAACGTGCCAATATCAAATTGGGTGACGTTTTCGGACTGGTAGAGTTGGCGGTGCACCACCGCGAGCGCGTCGACGCGCTCCAGCATGCTCTCGAGCTTCGCGGTGATGGCGGTGTCGTCGATGCTCCGGGCCTGCAGGCGCAGCAGCGATCCAATCATCGTGAGATTGTTTTTGACCCGATGATCGACCTCGTGAAGCAACATGGTCTTGGCTTGGAGGGCAGAGCGCAGATCGGCCGTACGTCGTTCGACCTCGCGCTCGACCAGTTCTTTCTGATGGTTGATGATGTTCCGGGCTTCAATGCGATCCGTGACATCAAGCTGGGACGCGAAGAAAAACCGTATCACGCCCTCCTTATCCCGGACGGGGGAAAGATACAGCGCATTCCAGAATTGGGTGCCGTCCTTGCGATAGTTCAGGATGTCGGCCTCGACGTCGTGCCCCTCGTCGATCGCCTGGCGTATCTTCGCAACGGTCGCGACATCGGTGTCCGGGCCCTGCAAAAATCGGCAGTTTCGTCCAACGATTTCGTCACGCGCGTAGCCCGTCAGGTTCTGGAACGCGACATTGCAATAAACGATTGGGTTGTCGTCGCGAGCCGGGTCGGTAATCACCATAGGCATGCGCGTCGCGCGGACCGCCGCGGCGAAGGGGTCGCCACGCCCGTGTTCGTAGGCAAGGGCGTCAGTAAGATGCCAGTCGTCTGGTTGCTGCAAAAACTCTCTCCGGACCGTGCCGCTTGGCTCGAACGCCATACGGTCGCGATCGATCAACCTATAGCGTAAAGGCCTTGCCGACCAACGCGCTAACCACCTGCATCACAAGCAATGCTGGGTGGCTCTATTCCGTGGCGGCTCGACTAACCCTTTCGCTCTCAAGTCGGACCGCGCCAATCGCGACGCCCGGAAAAGGATCAACCCCGGTTAGCGCCTGCAGTTCCTGGCGCCCGGTTTCGTGACAGCGTTCCTCGTCAGTGTTTTCGCACACGATGACCACGCCAGCGCGATCGGCCGGGTCATAGATCGCCTTCCATACGGCGACCGGGACCGGCACATGGTCCGGCCCGATCGTCTGCGGTGCAGTCCCGTACACCGGACCGGTCACGACGAAGATCTCACCGTCCGCGGTCGCCAGATCTCGGACGGCGTGCTCGATCCGGTCCCACTTGCCTGAGTTGAGCCGGGCATCCTGCGGCACTACGTTCGATAGCAAGTACGTCTCGTCTCGCTCGGGCCCATGCGGCATGTCAGCGCTCGGCGTCAGGTGCCCGCGCGTCCATCCCGATCGGCGGAAGTCGTCGAGTTCGGAGCGGAAGCCGGGCCAGAGTCGGTGGTCTGGCTCAAACGTGCTGCGCCCGGGCTCCGCCTCGGCCTGCTCAAGCCCTTCCTCGGTAAGATGCTCTGCGCTCCAGATCGGCTCGCCGTGCCGGTCCACGCCGACCGCATAGCCTTTATTGCAGAGCATGCGGGTCGCGGTGCCGGACACTGGCGCTGTCTGGCCGACGAACATTGCGGCGCAGGCTGAGGGCGGACGGACCGTGCACGAATGCGACAACAGGAGGGCGACGGCGGCAACCCACACTGTCGAGGCGGGAAAGGTCAAGGTAAAGGGATATCCGGTGTTGCCTTACGCTGAATGAACGATCATTCAGCCGACTTGTGCGTCAGAGCGTTCAACAGGTGCCCAAGACTGCGCCGCGCCTCGCCATCTATTTTGCGCCAGCTATCTACCAAAGCCCGTTCAGCATCTGAAAGTTCGGTGCCTGCAAGCACCTGAGCAGAACCTGACAGATAAAGGCTCTCTTCAAGCCTCTGCACGATCTCGGCATTCATTGAATGGGAACGCGCGTCAGAGGCCGCCTTGAGGCGATCCAGAAGATCCCTTGAGGCCCTCAATGTGAACGTAGCGCGTTGATCATCGGACATGCTGTATCGCTAACGGAAAGTGGCGCATCTTTCCAGTTGACTTCATAATGACTTCATAATGACTTCATAATGACTTCATAATACGAAGTCAAAGTGACTTCATTTTGGAAAGGCCATGAAAGACATAGCATTTCTCACGCTTCGAATAGACCGCGAACTTCTCAGCTTTATGCGAGATTTAGCAGCTTCGAATGACAGAAGCATGAACGGCGAGTTCTGCGCGATGGCGCGCGAACTGCAAGCCAAAACGAAAGAGGCGTCAGGGTCCGGTTTGGCGACTTCCCCCAACGCCTCTCAACAGTGAATCAGGAGACCACTGCAATGACCGCAGATAGCACAAACACGTCCATTGCTTCCAGCGCCATCCTTTCAGCAGCGGTTGGCCTGACAATGTCGTCCCGTGAGATCGCAGAGTTGACGGGGAAGGAGCACAAGAACGTCATTCGCGACATCGAAGGAATGATTGGTGCCCTTGAAAAGGATGGCTCAAATCTGATCCATCAGGCAAATTCAATGGGTTATGTTCGTCATAAGGACGCGCGCGGATATACCTCGTCGATCGATCTGACGCAGGATCTGACTTACAACCTTGTGCTTGGCTACGACGCGGCTCGCCGCCTCAAAGTCGTCCGCCGCTGGATGGATCTGGAGCACGGCGCCGCCCAGCCGAACGCCACCACCCTCTCACGCGAGCAGGAGATCGCGATCACGGCGCTGCGTGCGGACATCCAGCGCGCGTCGCTCCAGATGAACCGGCTCGTCGACACGACCGTGCTGGAGATCATGGGCGTCACGAAGTCGGACCGGAAGCGTCGGCCCCGCACGGAGCTGACCGGCATCCAGCATGCCAACGGCATGTTCCGGTCGCTGCTGTCGTTCAACAAGGCGACGGGCCTCGATCGCAATCAGGCGATCCTTGCGGCGAATGCGGCGGTAAAGCGCGAGACCGGCATCGACCTGATGGCGATTTCCGGCACGACGCACTTGACGGCGATTGAGACCGACCAGCTTCTTACACCGACCGCGATCGGCCAGCGCTGCAACGGGCTCGGCGCCCAGGCGATCAATCGCGCTTTGCGGGCGATGGGCTACCAGGCCAAGGAGAAGGTCGGGCGCGATGAGGTGTGGCTCCCGACTAAGGCGGGCGAGCCGTACGCTGTGATGCAGGACACCGGGAAGGCGCACACGGACGGCACGCCGGTTCGCCAGCTCAAGTGGCGAGCAAACGTCGTGGCGCGCGTGGAGGAATGGCTGGCGAGTGCGCCGGGAGGTGACGTCCCTTTCGCGCGCACCCCGGAGCCGGTGTCATGACGGGTCTGGCCGGGGTCGAACCCGGCGCGCCTCGCATGACGGGCAGCGAGATCGCGCGGGCGCTCGGGCGGTGCATCGACGTGTTTCCTGATGTTCGCGCCAGCAGCCCCAAACCGCTTGAAGAACAGCGCGACAAGCTGCGCGGCGCTGCCCGCGCCATCATGCAGCTTTGGAGCGAGCTGGATGCAGAGGAGACGATTACCCGGTTCGCTGCCCGCAAGGCGAAGACGTTGGAGGGGGCGCTTTAGGGCGCCCGTTTGACCGTTATGCGACTGGAGGTCGGATTGGCAGCCGATGTTTCCTATGGCTGCTGATGCACGACACGCTCAAAGCTGTGCTACAGCAGCTCCGGGGTCATACCAAACGCGCCCTCGATAAAACGCCGCTGTTCGGCGGACATCATGCCAATTACGGCTCCGTAAGCAACAATATCGCGCTCGCTAGCGCTTTTCATGTCGAAGACGGTAGGGCATCCCAGAATTTTCCTCCCAATGCGCTCGATATCGGGCCCGTAGGAACGAGGACCTACCGGACGAAACGACTCCCAGCCGCTTGGCATTACCCGATCGGCGGTTATGACTTCGGTAAGCCTGTTACCGCACAGATAGCGTGCGGTTCTCGGGTTTAGGAAGGATACCGTCGCCTCAGTCCCGGGGTTGACGAATGTTTGGTAGGGTTTGATTGGGAAACGCCGCACGTCGTGCTCAATGCGGAAGGGAGCCAACCCTTCCGTCAAGAAAAGGCAATACGGGACGTCGCGGACAATCAAGCCCAAAAGCAACTGATCCGGTTGGCGATCCAGAACCACGCTTCCGTCGCGGACTGCAATGTAGTCACCAGCTTCGTTTTGGAAGCTGCATAACATCAAATCCGATTGATGGTCCGGGAAACAGGCGTCTAGAAGACTCTCAGGCCTAGTGTGATCCGACGCCCACCCCATGGCCCGCTGATGGGAGAAAAAATCTTTGCTCTCACTGAATGTCTCAAGCTTATCGCGATGGCTGCGACCGAAAGCCGACTGGGCAAAAATAGAACGAAGCAGAGCTCCGCTCCCGTCCATCTGTTCAGCGAGAAAGGAAACATAGTTTTCTGTCATCTGCCGCAGTATGCTATCAACAGCGGCAGAATAATTCGAGTCGATTCCACTCTCTATCTGCAAGAGTTCAGCACTCAACAGATCGCCGATCGCGTTGTGCGTCAGCTCACGTCGCAGATCGCTGCCCCAGTATTGCCTGCGCACCAAGTGTTCTACGGAACGGTAGCGATAATGGATGAGGCGCGCGCCCTCCCAGTCGGGTGCCTCGCCCGTCAACCCAGGATGCCCAGGCGCCCATTTCACGGGGCGACCAGCAGCGTCCGCAATGCGGTCATCGGGCACAGGAGCGCTATGGACGTAGTTGATCGCGTCATCAGCTATGGACCTCGGCCGGGCCATAACCTTCGTATGTCGGTTCAAAAAATAATTTTTGTCAGAATGCTTGGCGAAGCTCTCGTATGGCGGTCCAGATGGGCGCCTAATGTAGCCATCACAACCAAAATTGCACCAATTGAACGCTATACAATCATAATCATCAAACAAGGTCACGTAATCTTTGACATTTTTCCCATACAAATCGAGATACTCATCGGCATCAAAAAAAGCTATCCAATCAAATTCATCGCGATATAGCTTATTTACATGATTATAGACTTGAACCTGACGGACATCGTGACGCGTAGCACTCCACTCGATGCGCGTTACTCGAATATCGAAATCGCCTTTCATTGAAAGCAGAGAGGCATATGTTCCGTCTTCTGACGCATCGTCATAAACTATGACGGAATCAAACCCGAGCGCAAAGTACCACGCAGCCCAATACACTATGTCTTCTTTTTCGTTTTTAACTACACATAACGCAGCACATCTAATTCGCTGGGCTGATGATGAACTTTTACCCATGAATCTTGCGGGATGTATTGAATCTGCAGTATCGACGGCAAATTTTTTCGCATTAAGATTCATGAATAATCTCCAGCGTCGGAGGAATTTTTCGTCACGGACCCTTCTCTTTTGGGCTATCTAACATATCGAGAATTGTCAAATCTTTAACGAATTCTATCGCCCGCGAGCGGAAAACTTGACTTACCTGAGCCCAGATGCACTCAGAAGGCCCATTCGGGCCTCAATGCCCCGGACTCGCCCCCGGCAGCGGCGGGTGCTGGAGGGGGTCCCACTGCCCGGTGGTGGCGGTGGGGCTCGGGCGATCGTCCCGAACCGTGACCTGAATGTTCTTCTGCGCGAGCGCGCGCTTAAACTCGGCGATGTAGCGATCATCCCGATCGTTGATCCAGCTCGCCAAGCCGCTCAAGCCGCCCAAGACTGCGCCTGTCCCGGCACCGGCAGCAGTTCCCACGCCAGGGACAACGGATCCAACACCCGCCCCCGGTACGGCGCCAGCTGCTGCCCCGAGAGCCGCACTCCGTAGCGGAGCAGGTAACAGCGAGTATGCAGTTCCGATCAGACGGGCCGCTCCGACCATGACCGCTGTGATCAGGTGCACATCATCCCCAAACTGGCGCACGTCATTTGGATGCTCATGCACATAGCTCGTTACCTCGGTCAGAGCCTTCGTGATGAGCTGTACCGAGCTAACGACTGGCGTCATCATGGCCTGAGACGTGACGGCCTCGAATGCGCGCCACGCCTCTGTGAATGACGAGAACTGTGCGCCAGGAGCATTCTGAAGATACGCCATCAATGGCGCGTCGCCCTGCGCCTGCTGCGCCAGATTCCGCTGATACTCCCGACTGTAGAGAGTCGTATCAGCGCTCAAGGATGCGCCCAGGCGCTGTACCGTCGATCGGGAGAATATCCGATTCATCTCTTGGATGACGGAATTCCGATCGGTGTATCCGTGCGATGAAAGCGCTGGAACGAGCGTGTCATAATACCATTGCGCGGGATCACGGACGAGTTCGTCTCGGTTGACGACGTTGCCACCATGGTCCCGCAGTCCAAGCCGTGTCTGCTCCTGCGCGTAGGCTCGATTGCGCGTGTTTGGCGCTGGTGCCAGCATCAATTGGTCGAGCGACGAAAGTGCCGTGCCAGCTCGGCTTTCCTGCATTACGCGCATGATGGATGGCAGACGCGCAGTCAGAAAATTCATGTCCGCGCCAGAAGCGCCAACGCCGAATTGTCGCAAACCAGTCAGATATTGAGGCAGACTGAACGTGCCCTGCATCGCATATGCTGTTTGCGAAAGGCGGCTGATAAAGGTCTGGAGCTTACCGACATCCAGTTGGCCATTAGGGCCGTTCAGACCGGAAATTTCGCCTGCCTGAATAGCCGCCTCAACCTGCTGCACGGCATTGGGCCCAGCGCCGCGAAGTGCAAAAATCTGCCCCGCTCGGGCCAAGGTTGGAGCAAGCTGAAGGGCTTCACCTGCGTCCGCAGTGATGCCTGACGCGCGGGCAATCATCTCTAACGTGCCGGTGTAGCTCGCCCCGGGCGTATTGCGGACCGCCGCCAGCGCCGCATCTGATGCTTGGCTGAGTTGGAGGTCCGAAAACAGCCGCCCGTTTGGGCCATACGCGTGCGCCATCAGCGCGAGCGTGTCATCGGCTTGCTCACCTTGCCGGAACATGGCGTGGATGCCGTGAGCCCCTCCGTAAATCCCAGCGAACGCGGCCCAAGGACCGATACGAGGCACGTAAGGCGCAACGCGGCCAAGACCGGACGCGACTGCCTGCGCCGTCTGACGGTTCTGCTGCGCTCGAATGAAGCCTGGAGGCACTGCAGGTCCGTACTGCGGGCCATTTGCGGTCGCAGCAGTTCCGAACACAAAATTCGGCGTATAACTTGACCCCCGGAAGTTGGGCCCGCTGCCGTAGCTGTCTCCCTGTCCGGGGATAACGGTGAGGGCAGTGCTCGGCGCGCGCGAAGGCGGTGGCAGCAACAACTGAGATCGAACAGTTTGCGGTGTCAGCGGCGCCGGCCCGTAAGGCGCGCCCACGATTATGCCGTCACCTCCTAAAATGCTGTTGCTGGGAATGCCCGCCGTCGCAGTGGTGCGGAAGGCGTTTGGATCATAACTGAGACGGAGCGGTGGAGGAGGCAAAAGGCGCTGCGAAGCGAGTGGAGCCGCACCGCCGGATCCTGAGGAAGCACTATCGGCCTGCGCGTTCCGTGCAGAAGAGGCGCCATTTCCTGATGCCGAGGTTCCTCCGCTGCCCGCGAAGCCACGGAATCGGCTGCTCGCCGACGCGATATCTCGGGCTGCGCGAGCCGCGCGTTCGAGATCGTTAGCCATGCCGGATGCAAGCCGGCGAGACCCGCCGAGCGCCGAAGCCATCTGCGTAAAGCCCACCTGAGCCTCGCGCTGCGCCGCCGTGATCCGGGCCATCCCCGCGATGATTTCATCCACCATGCGGTTGACGCGCGTCGCATCCGCGACAAACGAGACGGCGATCTGGTATGCTTCGACTGACATGGCAATCCGGACTATTCAATGAGGCGCCGATACGGGCGCGCAAGACGCGGCGGTGGCGAAGCGGCCCTGATTATGGGTCTGTTCATTGCCGCATGCTGGACAATTTGGATTTGCGGATTGCTGTTCTGGTGGGCAGGGCTGGTCCTGTTCGACCTTGCGCGCTGGAGCTTTGCAGCTTTCCGGGCCAGGCGTGCTAGCCTTTCATGGCCTCAGTGGGAATCGTCCTTTCCGGCGACGCCGCTCGGCGCACAGCCATGGGGACAGCTTGGCGCGGATGCCACGACGGCGCAGATCGGCACTTCGTACGAACATCACTGCGCAAAAAGTTTCCGCGCCGCAGGATGGGCGGTGCGTCATGTCGGAGGCTCCGGCGACGCGGGCTGCGATCTCATCGCGTCACGCAATGGCCGAACGATGTCGATCCAATGCAAGGGATATTCCAAGCCAACAGGGAGCAGGGCCGTGCAGGAGGCGCACGCCGGGCGGGGCTATCACCGCACGGCTGGCGCCTGCGTCATCGCCCCGAAGGGCTTCACTCCTCAAGCACGAGACATGGCCCGGCGACTGGAAGTGCTTCTGATATCCGACTCACAGATCCGAATTCTCTGATTCGTCTGTGACCGGGCGGTTGGGCAAAGGTCGGCCTTCCAGGGCCCTGACGATCGCACGCGAAACGCCATCGACGACTCTGTCCTCATTGCGAATTGCAGCAACGGAAAGCTCCGGACGGGGCGGCTGATAATTAACGCCCTTGTCCGTGTATATCGTGCGGCCCAACTCGAAATAAACCGCATGCAGGTCATCTGACCCGATGGATGCATCCACGCGCAGCGCGGACTCACTGACGCGCGTTCCGTAGCTCTCGCGCATGTCTCCCGATCGAAGCCCCGGGTCGTCTGGCGTATAACCCATTCGGATCCGCTCATTGATGGTGCGATCGGCAAGCGGCGCGGTCGGCAGTCCTGCTTCTGGCCCTTCAAGATAATGCCCGATCTGGACCTTTGTCTCAGTCTTGATGAGATCAGCGCCATCGGCGACACCGCGGTGCACCGCGCCCGGAAGTGTCCCGATCACCCGATCCCGGAGAAAGGCAGCAAACGCGTCCGGGCTTCGAAACTGGCGCATCATTCACCGGCCTTCTGAAGATAGGTCATCGTTTCCCATGAAAACACAGCGCCTTTGCGCTCGGATATGGCTACACATGCGGCCATTCTCCGGGCTCGCGACCACGTTTTGGACAGATCCCATGGCACCCCGTGCTCAGCGAGGAATAGCATCTCCTGAAACACGGGATGCCTGCTCAGTTTTTTGCGGTGGCTGCCTCTTCGCTGAGTGACCCGTCAGCGACGCCAGGCTCTTTCTGCTTTTCAGGGTAAAGCGTGCGTTGCACGGCCAGAACGCCGGCATTGCCCAGCTTCCGGGCAAGCTTCTTGATCTCTTCTTTCGTGATCGGCATCTGCTCGGGCACGTCGTCGATCGCGGTGACACTCGCGATCATCTGCGCATAACCCATCCACGCGCCAGCAGCCTCGCTGTTCATCGCTGAGCCTGCGGCCTCGATCAGGTCGAGCTGGTCGCCTGGATCAAGTTCGCGCAGTGTCAACTTGCGCCCGTCGTCCAGTGTGATCGAATCAGGAATATTACTCATGAAATTTTTGTCCTCTGGGATGCATAGAATTCAGCCGACTGGTTGATGATGTTTTCCTGACGCCACTCGTCGCTGCTCAGCGAAAACGCGACCTGGCTATATTCCCAGGTCGTTGTGCTCCCGTCCGGTTCATCGATGTATTGGTACAGCGTGCCCTGCTGGATAATGCCGGAAGACCAGAAGCCGCTTTCGATTGACGCAACGAGCGTGTCCAGATTGGCGTTAGCGCGCACGATCTGGAAACGTCCCTCCCAGCCATCAGGGATCCTAAACTGGACCGGCAGACTGTTGAGCGGCGCAGCGCGGAGCGTCTGCGTCATCT
The DNA here is from genome assembly GCF_000963885.1 of Tanticharoenia sakaeratensis NBRC 103193. GTDB lineage: Bacteria > Pseudomonadota > Alphaproteobacteria > Acetobacterales > Acetobacteraceae > Tanticharoenia > Tanticharoenia sakaeratensis. The sequence continues at coordinate 29,036 of NZ_BALE01000041.1, read as the reverse complement.
GCCGTGCCTGAAATCCCGTCACATCGCGGAGATCGACACGACTGCCGCCCCAGAGGAAAGTGATCCGGCAATTTCGGCCGATCGAATAGGCAGCCTGAGCCATAACGACGCCCCCTTACGAGCTGGCGGAGGTCGTCACGGTGACCGACGATCCGCCCTGAAGATTGACGATGAACTTCTTGACGATGCCCTGGTACTGGATCTGGACATCGACCTGCAGGTAGCCGAGCGACGTACGCGAGACAGGGTTGTTCGAGACGTCGCAGACCACGGCGTAAGGCGTGCTGCCGTCCGTCGTGCCGAGAATTCCCTGCGAGAGGCAGGACGACAGGAATGCGAGGAACGTCGATCGCACGTCGCTGAACAGCGTCGCGTTGATCGTGGCGCCGATATACGTGCCCAGGCTCGTCGCGAAGGATTCCGCAAAATAGTTGGTCAGGCGCGTGTAGCTGTCGTCGGACTCGACGGCCGTCCCGCTCGTGTTGATGCCGGCGCGGCACGCCCAGTAGCTGCCGCCAGGGGCCGGGTAGCAGATGACGTCGAGATCGCCGTCAATCAGCGCCTCGAGTTCGGCGCTCGAGTAGGTCAGGGACGCGCCTGTTGAGGCGAGGCCGGACTTCTGACTGCCCACAACGCCGTAGAGCTGCTTGTTCAGGCTCGACTGCTGCGGCCCGAGCCCCGCCATGACACCCACCGCATGCAGAGACGGCGGAATGAGCATCAGGCCGTTCGTGTCGTCGTTCCACCACAGCCAGTCTCCGAACATGCACTTCAGCGCATAGGACGTGGCCCCGGACGACGCGAAGGTCGTGGTCCCGTTGCTGATCGTGTCGCCGGACGGTCCGGACGTGACCATGTAGATGCCGTTCGACAGTCCAAATGCCGCCTGCGTGCTCCACGAGGTGGAGTCCGTCAGGCCGCACAGCACGCCGAACGCGCAGCTCTGGCTGGCGAGGGCATACATGCCTGTGCCGGATCCGGTGCTGGACCCGGCAGAGCCGAGGAAAGCTGTGGTGGAAGGCGTGCCGCCGTCCGTGCCGCCGGCCAGCGACGTCGCCGCAATCGCGGCATAGGTCGGGCTCGAGCCAATGGACATGACGATCAGCGCCGCAGCGTCTGCGGCCACGGCCGCCTGGATTGCGGCCCAGCTGACGCCGGTATAGGCCTTCGTGCCGAGCAGCGCGTGGCCGACCGTCAGCGTGCCACCGGCACCGCTTGCTGCTGGCGCGAACTGCACCGAAATCGCGTTACCCTGCGTGCCGGTATAGATCCCGGTGAACGTGATGCCGTTCGCTGTCAGCGTCGCCGCGGTGTCAGTCCCGTCCGTGACACGCACGCAACGGAAGTCCGCAGCGCCCTGGAGGTAGGCGACGTTGACCGCCAGCCCCAGGTCGGACGTGAGTGCCTGCTTCGGTCCATAGGCGCTCAAGTAGTCGTTCATGCCGCCGATCACGACGGGCTTGTTGACCGGGCCCCATCCTGCCGTGCCGACAAAGCCGATCCGGCTCGTGGACACGCCGTTGATGTTGAGCGTACTGGGCGCAACGATCTGGACATACATGCCCGGCACGACCAGGGCCGTCGTGTTCAGGGCGCCGGACTGATAGATGGTCGCCATTACGGGGCATCCTTTCGAGCGGCGGCCGACAGAACGCGCACGCAGTTGTGGCCGAGCTGTCCGGTCTTGCTCAGCGCCTCGATTGTTGCGGCGTCCTTGATGACGTCGCCGGGCTTGTAGGAAGCGAAGGGCGACCGCACGACGTATTCGAAGGATGGCGCCGCGCCCGTGCCGGACGTTGCAGCGCCTCCGCTGCTGACGACCGTGCCACTCGCCGCAGTCCCGCCCGACGAGATGGTGCCGCCGCCGGACACAGGTTCGCTGGCCGACGAGCCCGCGCTCGTAGCCGATGTGCCGCTCATCGTTTTCTCCTGGAATTTAGGCCGGATCGCCGGCCAGATTGCCGCTGCCGTCCTGAAGAACGTAGCCGCCTGAATTCACGAACAGCCCCGCATAGGGCTGCTGCACCTGGCCGATCAGGTTGCCGCCTGCATCGATCAGAATGTCGCCATTGGAATCGGTCGCGATGCCGGCGATCGGCGCCGTCTGTCCGAAAGGCTGCAGCACGACGCCGGCCTCCGCGACCACGCGGGACATGCCGATGCCAAACATCATCTGCGGCGCGGTCATGGTCTGCACGGTATCGAACTCGAGCCAGTATCGAAGGTCGCGCCGGTAGATGCCCTGGTTCTGGCCACCATCCACTTCGATCGCGCCAGCGCCGACGATCTGGGATGCCGTGCCGTCCATATTGGCGATCCAGTTCGTGCCAGCGAGGCCGGCGTCCAGGGCAAGCCCCAGTGCGTCCCGGCGCTGCCAGGAAATCGACCAGACGGAGACAGAGAACATCTGCCGCTGCCGACGCACCACACGACGTGCCGTTGCAGTCCCGCCAGTGACAGGCGCGATGGAAGACACGCCCGGGAACGTGACGCTCGCGCCCGACGAATAGGCCCCGGGGATCTGGCCGGCGAGCGCCGCCGCGATCGTGTCCGCTGTGTCAGTGCTCTGGACGACGTAGGAAATGGCGACGTTCGGCTGCACGACGCTGCCGGGCATGGCAGTGAGCGTCGCGCCCACAACTCCGGACGGTATCGCGCTGCTTGTGATCACCACCGTCAGCGTGTCGCCATCCGCTGCGAGCGTCACTGTTGCCGCAGTCTGCGAGATCGTCTCCCAAGGCCAGCCAAGCGGCTCGGACAGAGGGCGAAACGCGCCGCCGATCGGCATGACGCTCACCAGATCGATGCCCTTGGCCATTCCGCAGGCACCGGAGAAATCCGGCTGTGTCGGCCATCCGCGGCGCACGATCGTCTGCGTCCCGGTGACGGATCCGGTGACCGGCGAAAGACCGTCGGGATAGATCACGGATGCGGCCGTCATCGCGAGCGCCGAAGCCGTACTGCCGATGTCAGCCATCAGATCTGCACGACCTCCATCTGACAGCGCGTTCCATAAGGCGAGGGCTCAACGGCCGTGAGCCGATAAGGCGTTCCGAGATCGGTGACCGCCGTCATGGCTACAGCCGGCACGAAGTCCGGCATGACCGGCAGGAACATCTCGAATTCACCGGCGCGCAGGTCGCCCGGAATGCCGGTTTCAGGCACCTGACCCTTGTTCTTCAGCGTGATGAAGGCGGGCCAGCCCGATGCGAGAGCCGTGCCGCCGAAGACAGGCGAGGGGCCGTATTCGGCGTTGTCGTACCCTGCCATTGAGCACGTGGCGCCCGCTCCGATCGTGGAGCCCGCGCCCGCATCGCCAGACAGCGTGACCGTCCGGTTCGTCAGCATGCAGACCGGCGGCCGATAGGGCTCGACGCGCGCCACGAAATACGTGCCGATCGGCGCCACGAAAATGTCGCCGGCCAGAACGTCCGTCGTATCGACCAGGGCCCATGTGACAGGCTTGTCCCAGAGCGGCGGCGATCGGAACGCGAAGGCCGGATTGTTCGAGAAATCGGCCATCGGCGTCGCGATCGCGGCTGCCAGCGGCTCCGTCAGCGACGCGGGACGGTATTGAGACACCATTGCCCCCAGCCGAAGCGCGGCCTTTGCGTATCCGGCCGCGACCTTCTTCTGGATGAGCGCCTGATTAACCACGTTACGTCCTGCGCGAGCGCGCTATCTTGTTGTCGAGCGCCACGACAGCCCGGTCGATCGTCTTGGCCTCGCGGGTGCGCTTGAACTGCTTCACCGGCATGCCGACGAGTGCGGCGTTCTGGCGGTCCTCGCGGCGGTCCTGCTGGGACCTCACATAAGCCGCGAGAGTTGTGGGCTTGCGCGGCATGATTCACTCCCCGGCCGGTAGATCCGGATCCTGCCTCTCGGGGTCGGCAGCTTCCGGTGCGCCGCCGCCCTCGTGCTCCGCCGGCTGGATCTGAGCGCTCGTCGGCCCGCGATAGGCAGCTTCACCGGGAATAAGCGGGCGCGCGCGGCCCTCGGCCGGTGTGGTGTTGCCCTTGGCGTCGACCAGATCGCCGACAGCCGCGATCGAGCTGTCCACGCGCAACACATGCTCGCCCGTCAACGCGACCGGGCCATGCTCGGGCTCCGCCTCGCCCTGGGCGATGTCTCCGAAGGGATGATGCTCGTGGTCGTAGGTATGGACGATCTTCGCGATGACACCATTTCGGACCAGTGCCCAGGCCGTGCGCGGGAACGGCACGCCCATGGCGTTCAGGCGCGGTTCGTCGTCCCGAAGGCTTTCGACGTCGGTCATGATGCTTCCTTTCAGATGACGATCTGAGAGCCGGTGCACAGGTCCGGGCCGGGCGGGATGCCCAGGAACCCGCACAGGCGGCGGCGCCACATATCGTAGAGACCCATGCGGTCAGTGACTTCGGACCGGTTCCGTTTCCAGACGGCCGCCTGATCCGTATCGAGATTGTCTGCAGCACCGATCACGCCGGTTTCGAGTGGGTAGAGCTGGGCGAGATACAGGCGCACCTGCTGCAGTTCGGCAGGCGCAAGATTGTTCATGCGCCACTCGTTCTGGCCGTAGGCCGTGAAGAAGCGCCACGACGACTGGCCAGTCGCGACTGAGCCGATCGCCGGATACCCCATGAAACGGCGGATATCGGTCTTTTCGGCGTCCGTCAGGGCGTTGGTGCTGAGTGCGGTGCTTCCGGACATGCAACCGGTTCCAGTTTTGCCCCGCGCTCGATCAGATGCGCGATCTCATCGGGGTTGGTGATGATTTCGCCTGCGGCCCAGTGGAAGACGCCGCGATTGAACCGCGCCTCGCGGTAGCCGTGCGCCTGGACAACGCGCATGGGGCCATTCTGTCGAGGCTCGCACGCATCTTCAGGCGCCTCACCGAGGTCGAGCGGAGACGGCGGTGCCTCGACAGGAGCCAACGACGCGCGTTTGGCGCGCGCCGCCGTGCGGTCATAGTGCCCGCGAGGCATCAGGCTGCAGCCACCCCGTCGGTGCCCAGGCTTTCGATCACCACACCGCGCTTCAGATAGCTGTTGGTCGCGGTCGGGATGATGGAGGTGTTCGCGGTCGAGTCCGTCGGGAGCGCAAACCCGCCGATCCAGTACCAGGACTGCGCGATGATCTGCCGCAGGCGGTCGAGCGGCTCGCGCGTGACCATGGCCACATCGTCGATCTTCTCGATCAGGGCGCGGTCCGCGTCGGGAATGTCCGAATGACCGGTCCCGGCAAAGTCGCCTTCGACAAGAGCGCCCTGGCCGACGACAAGCGCGCGATGGATCGGGCCCGCCGCAGCGCTGATCGCCGCCTGCTGCGGCGCTTCGGTGGTCGGAATGAAGCGGACGCCGAGAAGCTCGATGACCTCGCCGTTCCGATACTCCTCGGATCCATAGGCACCGCGGTAGAGGTATTTGAAGTCCGCATCTCGGAACAGGCCGAGCAGCTGCAGATCGTCGAGGTAGCAGTGATAGGCGCCGTTGATCATCGGCACGTTGTTGCGCCGGAGCGCGGCCACGCCGGCGAGAACGTTCTGGATACCGAGCGTGTCACCGGCTGCAAGGGCCGCCGTCGTCAGCCGATTGTTCGGACGGATCACGTACGGGGCCGTTGCCGCCACGACCGCATTGCCGGCCGTGCCATCGGACACCGAGACGTTCGCGCTCAGCGTCAGAGATCCCGACACGCCGTCCGGCGCCGTCGAAACGTTCGTTGCGTCAGCGGTTGCGCCGACAAGGCTGTAGACGCCCGAACCGATCGTCACGGTCAGAGCAGCGGCCGAGCCTACCGCAACAACCTGCCCCTCGATCAGCATGCGCTGGAAGCCGCGAATGTCGTCGACAGCGACGGACGTGCCTGCAGACCCGAGCGTCGTGACAACGCGCGTATTGCCGCCGAGATAGCCGCCAACACCGTTCAGAGCACCGCCGAACAGCGTGTTGCGTGCCAGCCGATCCAGCGACTGCATGGCCTGGATGCCGTTGGTGTGCGCATTGGCCAGGAACTGCGAGGCAATGCCCACGCCGCTCGTCACCATGTTCAGGTCGATCGTGTCGCCATACATGTTGATTGAGAGCGTATACTGCTCGACGCCCCAGTCACTCGACGTCAGACCGTTATCGAAATTGGTATTCGCGGTCGGATTGAGCGGCGTGGTGACCGGCGTCTTGAGGCTCTTGCGCGTCTTGGTCAGCGTTTCACCGATCGCATTCGGGAACACTTCACGATCGGCCACACCACGGAAGCCGAGCTTCGACTGGAGGCCGGTCTGAAACTCGCGTGCAAGGTAGCCCTGCTGGATCGCTGCGACAAGCTGAGCGGGAAAATTATTGATGGACACGTCGTCTTCTCTTTTTTGCTGATGCTGTTTCGGGGGATCGCCATCAGGCGGGTAAGCGCTCCAGCATCAGCCGGGCGTAGAAATCGTCAGAGGTTCGCGACAAATTGCCGCTTGCGCGCCTCATATTCCGCAGTCGACAACTCCCGGACCGTCTCCTTCGGTGGAGCACCGGGCTTCGGTGGCGCCGGCGACTGGGTCGTGCCCGTCATCGCGCCAGGCTTCGGTGCTTCGCCGAACATGTAGGCGCGGGCTTCCTTGGCGGCCGTCAGAGCCTCGTCCAGGCCCGCGATCGCGCCATCCTCACCGCGCTTCACGCCCGACATGTCGAGCAGACGAACCACATCAGCCGGATTGTGCGCGCCAAGTCGCGTCGCGGCGGCCTTGGCTTCCGCCTCGATCACCGCGCGATCGGAGGCTTCCCGCACGCCTGCAAGCGCCTGCTCTGCGGCGGTCTTCGCTTCGTCGGCTGCCTTGGTCTGATCGGCGAGCTTGCCCTCGAACTCGGCCCGCTGCTTCTCGATCTGACCCTTGTAGCCGTCGCGGGACTTGATCGCGTCGTCGCGCTCGGTGACTGCAGCGTCGCGTTCGCCACGGATCGCCTTGAGCTCGGAGCGCAAGGCGGTCAGGTCGGCCCGCGCCCGCTGCAATTCGCGCGCAGTATTCGGATCGGCTCCGCCATCGGGCGAACCGTTTGGGTCGTCGGACATCAGTCCCTCATCGTTATGGTGGTGCCGGCATCGGCCGGCGGTTACGCCTCGACCTGGTGCGAGAGCGTGTTACCCACGATCGCAGCCTTGCGATCATCGGAAGCCTTTGCGGCAGCAGCGGCTTGCGCTGCCTTCGCCTCTGCGTCGCGGATCTGCGCCGAGACACGCTGCCATTCCCCGGCGCCGTCCGGAACGCCAGCGCGTGCCGCATAGATCTGCACCGCCGTCTCGTTCGACAGGATGTTGCCGTCCACCGCTGTAACCAGCCCCTGGGCCAGCGTCAGCAGTTCCGGCGTGGTCGGCGGGAACCAGTCCGGCCAGTGCAGATCAAGCCCGGTCGGATCAAGAGACTTCCGATCGGTCCCGCCTATCCGGACGCCATCGGTCAGCGCTGAGGAAAACCGGCAGGCCATCTTGAGCAACGGCAGCAGACCGCCATCCCCATATGACTGGCGCAAGCGATCCGCGAGCCAGATCAGCGACTGGCACATCATCTCCATGGCGCGGCCGGATTGAGCAGCACTCAGCTTGTCCGCATGCGCGCGATTGCCGTGCAACTGCTCAAGTACGAGCGCCCGGAGCTCGCGATACATCTCGAGAAGCGCGCCGGATGCCGCGCCATTGATCTCAAGCAGCTTCGCATCACCCTCGGGAGGGAGATTCAGGGCCGATGCCGAACCGCCCTGGTGCGCGGCTCCGCCCGGAGCCCCGCCAGACTTCAGTACGAGCACCGGATCGGACATGTATTTGAGCGCGCGACTGCCCTGCGACAGCAGATAGTCGGCCTCGATCACGGTATCGATCGCGCGGCCGAACGTGCACGGCCCATCAGGCTCACCCACCTGCGAGGCAGGAGCCAGATTCCGGATCCACACGATCGGCACAAACCCGAGCCCGTGCGTCACGCTGCGCGTCGCATCGATCACCGGCTCCGGCGCATCTGCCGCGACCGGTTGCGGCACATACACCGTGACGGCCTGGTCGTCCCACTCGCGCCGCCACCAGAACTTGACCTGCATGCGCTCGGTCGGGATCTCGAATCCCGCCTCGGCAAGCTGCTGGCCCGTCAGCATGTATCGCTCGACGACACGGGTCAGCTCGCGCGTCGCACCATCCCAGGCCGGCGTGAGATAGGCCGTGTCCAGCACCGAAACGCGCAGCACCCGCTTCACGGTCTCGACGAGCAGCGCCACGGATCCGACCGAACCACGTCGTGCCGCATCCAGCATCAGCGCCGGGAGATCGCTTTCTCTGACGAAGCAGGCGAGGGCGTCCGCCGTGTTCGAATGGTCGGCCTTGATCGTGGGCCAATGCGTGTCGCCGAAAAGCAGAGACGTCGATTCATCGACGACAGCGCTGCACAGGTTTGACCGGACGCTCGGGCGCCGCTTGCTGAGCGGGATGTATTCGCCTGCGCCGGATTTCTCCCGCGAGAACGGGTTGGGCAGATCGTCATACTGCGTGCCGTCCAGCACGCGCCGCAATGCGAGCAGCTCGGCGCATCGGGGCGGCTGGCCGGCGGGTTCCGGATACTGCGCCTTGAGTTCCAGCCAGTCCACAGAGCGGCCTTTCAGCGACCAAGATTGAAATTCGTCGGCACCCACTGTGCTGGAGCGACCTGCTGCTCCAGCATCAGTTCGGTCAGCGCCCAGACCAGCGCGTCGGCCCGGTCAGGCGACTTCGCGCCCTGGTATCCAGCCGCACTGAACTGCGTCAGCTGGTCCTCGAGATCCACGAAGCGCCCGTGATGCACGACGCGGCCCTGCTCATAGAGCGCCGCCACAGGCTCGGCTCGTGCCGTTTTGCCGCGCGATGCAGTGACCAGCTTGACCGGCACGTTTGCGCGCGCTGCCCGAATGTTGCTCTCGACCAGCGCGCCACCGAAGTTGCGCTCCGCAATAATCCTGTCCGCGCCCCATCGGTCATGAGCCGCGACTGCCGCGCGCGCCCACTCATCCGGGCCGCCGCGCAGCGTGGCGTCCTCGAGCACGTGCCCGATGCCCCGATGATCGATGCCGCAGACGGAAATGCCGATCTCGTCCGAGCGCCTGTCTTCCTTGCCGGCGCACCCGGACGGATCGACCGCGACCACGATGCGCTTGAGATCCGTATTCGACACCGGGCCAGCCCGGCGAAACATCTCCAGGCGCCACAGCGCGCCCTCAACCGCGGACTGATATTCGCCTAGCAGGAACCGACGCCGCTCGCGTTCCGACAAACTCTCGAGAGAGTCGAGATACCCGGCCGCAAGATTGTGGGCGTTCGACTGCGGGTTGAGCTGCATCGTCGCAAAGAGGCTGCGATTGGCCAGTGGCTCGCCCGATTTCGGCTCGATTCCGGCCTCGAACAACGCATATAGCCAGTGCGACGTCGTCGGCGGGTTGGCGTCGATATACTCCTTCATCGGCAGCGGCTGACCGTCGATGCGATCGATCTTCTGCGCCAGACGCGTCAGCAGCATCATCCGCGCGCCGTAACTGATCTGGCTCGCTTCGTTCAGGTAGACCGTCGCGAATTCCAGACCGAGGATCTTCTCTGTCCGCTGCTTGTCGTCCAGACCGCCGAAGATGATGGACGATCCGTTGGCGAAGTCCGCAACCCAGTTCTGGCGGTCGATCTTGTAGGCAACGCCCTTGAAGCAGAGCTCCATGACTTTCGGAAACGTGTCGTTGACAACCGAGCTTTTGAGCGATTGAAGCGTGTGGCGAAAAATTCCGTGCCGCGAGCCCGGCGCCTTGAGCGCTCGAACAACCACCGCCCGGATCAGACAGAACGTCTTGCCGGACCGGGAACCGCCGCGGAGCAGGATCGACCGCGCCGGACCGCCCAGCAGTTTCGTTGCCTGCGCCTGAACATCCGTCAGCCGGAATTCAGAGCGCTTCGTCATCCTTGCCGAATACGATTACCGTCTTCTGGTCATCGCCCTTACCTGTGAACATGCCAAGATGCTTGGCGAGCGAATTGAGCGCACCGAGCTTGTCAGTGGTCGTGACCTTCGCCACGCGCTCGACTTCCTGCGTCTCCGCATTCCGCTTGAGGATGACCTCGATCCCGGCAATTCGTCCGGCCGCGCCGTCCGAGAAATCTCTCGGAAACAGCAACTCGCCGTTAGCGCCGAAGATGTCGCGGATGTCTCCAAACGCGATCTTCGCATACTCGCGTAGCACCTGGTCCTGCGTGATTTCGGTGCGGCGAGCGCGGGCCTCGATCGCTTCCCGAATGGCGGACTGCACGTCCTCGCGCTCAAGAAGCTCAAACCCGATCTTCTTGGCCGACAGCTTGCTATACCCAGCGTTCCGCGCGGCTTCTGCCGCATTGAAGCTGATGAGATACTCCTGGACGAAATGCATCTGCTTCTCGTTCAGCCCGTCTCTCAGTCGCTTATGCCGGGGCATCCATCAACCTGTGCAATTCTTTCTTCGTGGTGCCCTGACGAAGGATCCGCAGCGCTGCTCGGCGAACCTTTCGCGCATCGAGCCCGATCAGATCACACCAGTCCTGCCGGGAATGGGCCATCGGGCCGCCCTCATCGGTCAGGAAAGCAATAGCCTCGCGCCGATCCTTGGAAGAGACATTCCCGCGCTCGGCGACGTGCGTGGCCGCAATATCCTCGAACATGCGCACGATCATCGCCCGCCCCATCCTCTGTTCTGGCGAGAGGGTGGGCATCGGATGCAAGAAACCTGCGCAGTTCGGCTATTCTATCTGAATCTTCTCATGCATGCAGTTCAGGTACAAGCACTTTCTTTTGCGCTCGTGCTTCTTCCTCCCGACGCTCGATCTCCCGAACGCGACGATATGCGTCCGGGAGCTCGGCAAGCACGAGAGCGCATTGCGCCTGAGCCCGCTGGGCCGCGTTCTGCCGAAGCATCCCTGGCCAGATCGCAGCCCCGATCCGCGAGAACGACATCTCCTGCACCAGAAGCATTTCCAGCCGGACATGCGCGCGCGGCCCGAGCTTCTCGCTGATCATCTGGATCCGCTTGCCCACCTTGGCCCGTGTCAGGTTCCACGAGATCGCGTCATTCTTCAGGCCATCAGGATCGCGCGGGTTGCGATATTCGAGATACCCGTGCTGCGACCAGACGAATTCGCACAGCCAGCGATAGGCAGCGTCCTGAGCATCGTCATCAATATCGTCCGCCTGGCGCAGGATCTCGACGCCCGTGACCACGCGGGTCACGCCATTCGTCGTGCGAAAATCCTGGTGCTGGCGTCGCTCCGCAGTCGGCCCCAACTCGTCCCGAGGCTGAAACTCGACGCGGCGCTTTCGTGTCGGCGTGGCTGGCATTCGGTGCTCCGGGAAAAGCTGCGTCAGGAAGTGATGATTCTACCCGATGTCGTAAAGAGAGTACAGTAATACCACATCATGCGCCCGGTATTTTCGCTGCTTTAGCGGTCGCGCGAACAAGTAGTACCACTGCGAACCCAAGCACGGCATGTTGAAATATCCCGCCTTCAAGAGGCTGAGGGATAACAACCTCAGCTCCTATCCCGAACACCCAAGTCACGAACAGACAATCGCGCATCATCCCCGCACCACACCCATCGCCTCGCAAACGCAACGGCTGTCACGGTATGTCTGCGGTGACGATGAGTGGCTTTTATTGAGCCTTCCAAGCTCGAGCTTTCCCCGCATCAGTAAGACGGTATTCTATCCCAAGCGCACCCATACGCATTTCGACCGCGTCTGGAACTCGGCTCAAAAGAGACATGACCCCCAAGCGAGCATCTATGCCATCGCATAAGATAGCCGCTGACCACTCGGCCCTTTCATTGAGTAACCACCGCAACGCGGCGCGTTCCAAGCGCTTTTCCGTCTCGCGTGGAAGAGGGAACGGCATGGCTCGAAACAGCATCACGTCTACATCAGGGAACGCGATCACCGCACACCCCACTTCCGATCCGCCGCCCGATGCGACCAGAACGACGCAACGACGGGCAGGGCGGTCATGGCGCAACGTGCCCGAAGGCTAGGCCTAGAAGCGCAACTCCGGCGCAGATTGAAAATATCATCACGCCGACGCCGACTAATGTAGCCAGCGCGATCTTCCATTCATCGTTCACCCCACGAACCTCCCCTTCGCATCCCGCTTCGGCGCGACACACTGGGCTCTGCTGGACGTGACTGACTGCGCCTCATTCATTTGCTTGGGCCGCCAGAGATCAAGCTCGGCGCGGAGGGCATTGCGCTCGATTATTGCGCTTCGAGCCACACCACCCGCATGCAGAGCGGCTTTTTGAGCGTCGAACCAGTTCTCATTTAGGCTGTGGTAGCCTTTGTTCAGACGCTCGATCTCCGCCCGCGCCTCCCGCAGCGCACCCCACGGGTTGAGGATGTCACGCCACCTCATCGGCCAGCCCCTTGTGTTTGCGCGCCCAATCGTGGGCTCCATGACGGAAGGCGCCAGCAATGCGCGGGTTCTTCGGGTAGAAAATACCCGCGTCATCCACGCAATCAGCTAGGGCGGTTTCTGTGGGAGCGTTAAACCGATCCCGATATTCCGCTGCCGCAGCATACCCCTCCCGTCGCGCCTTCCTCTGCGCGGCACCACGCTTTCCGGTGTGCTGACGGTCCTGCGATCGCTGGGTCATGCTGCCAATTCCTTCGCGGCCTGGATGCCTGCGGGGGTGAGGCGCGCTACGGATGCCCAGCCGTAGCAGGTCATGGTTCCGCTAAATTCCACGAGGTCCGAGCTAAAAGACCGAAGATGTGGATCGCCATTTGCCGCACGCCACTCCCCCGGCGTCTCGGCCAGCCACAGAAGCGCGCGGCGCTGGGGCGCGGTGAGGGTGGTCATGGCTGCCCCTTTGTCTCAGCGAGCGCACGGCGGGCAAACTCAAAGGCCTGCGGGTCGATCGGGTCGGAACAGTCGGCCGCAGCGTCTATCAAATCCGACAAAGCTGCACGCAAGGTGGTCACCTGCTCCGCACTCAACGCGCCCGGCTCGTTGGCTGCAGGTTCGTCCGTGACCTCGCGCATGTGGACGGCTACGCGTGTGGGGCAAACTTTAGCCGCGAGATCCAAAGCGTTGCTGCGGCTGTCCATGTGCATGACCATTCCGCTTGGATATACGTTCACCCAGCACTCAAGCGGCTTCTCGACCGGCGCGGGGGTGCAGAAGATGTCATCATCGGACGGCCCGTCACTGACCGGGCAGCGGCCATTTTCATCCGTTAAGAGGATCATATCGTCCTCGAGCATCCACTGCCTCGCATAAAAACCGAACGGCCCGTAGAAGCGAGCTACGATCTTTTTGCCGTCACGCGTCTCGAAGCCGTGCGGCCATGCGGGGTCGTAGGGTTTGCGGGTGTCGGTCATCGCGCAACTCCTCCATTCTGGGGATCCGGGCTCACGTGACAGACGCTCACAGAAGCCCGCACAGCGCCTTTATGGCCTCGCCCGGCAGTCACACCCATCGCCACCCCCGCACCGGCCTCAGCGCGGCTCTGCTGGGCTCTCGCGCGCGCATTTGTGCCCGGGGCGTGCTCGCGCTGCGTTCTGGCGCACGATGCAGCCCAATCGACGGGTGCCGCGATCATCGAGGCGTGCAGGTGCAGCCGATCCCGATGCGGGACATGGAGCAGTTCGTCGCGAATGGCGAGCGCGTTCGTGGACATAGGCGATCGTACCGCATCCGTCGCGGTATTGGTACCGTTTTGTGTAGTCATCACGCCGTTTTCTCCGCGACTTCGCCAGTAAAAGCCGCCGCCATCTCGATCGCTTTCCGGTGCATCGCGATCTGCGACTGTGCGACCGCCTGTAACGCCGGTGCCATGTTCGGCAGCGCTGCTTCAAGCGCGGCAATCATCGCTTCGCCACGCAGCGACACGTCGGGCAGCATGGCCGCGATTTCTCGCTCGGCGCGCTCCTCGGCTTCCCGGGCGCTGATCTCGTCGCGGAATGCGGCGGCCCGGGCGGCAACGGCAGCCCGTTCCTCGGCCGTGGGCTTGCGACGTCCAAAATCGGGCTTCGCCTCGGACTTGGCGAGAAGCGCGCGCAGTCCCGAGGCCTCGCGCCGGATTTTCTCGGCGAATGGCAGCAGCACGCCGCGGAGTTCGCCGGGTGCAGGCCAGCGCGATCCGACCGGGTAGCCGTTGCGATCCGGCTGCCGGACCCAAGCCATGCGGCTGGCCGGCGTCCATGCCCCGATCGGGATATCCGCGCAGGTTTCGGCAATGGCCGCGACCTTCATCGCCGCGCGATCGGCGGGAGGGTTGCTCACGAAATCCCGGAGCTGGTGCAGCCAGGATGCGATGACCTCGGGCGGCGTCGGCGCTGCCGCAGCCTCGACCCGGGCGAGCTGGTCGCGGAGAGCCACGACGCGGCTTGGCGTCAGGTCCCGGGCCCAGACGGCCAGGCCCTCGCTGGCCGCATCGAGCAGCGCCTTCACCTCGCCGGATGCCGGGACGTAGGCGAGCGGGGCCGCGACGGCGTTCGGGGGGCGATGTGCGATCTGCATCGGTCAGGTCCCCGGGATGATCTGGACGTTGGCCCAGGCGTCGTCGGACGCGCGGCGTCGGTCGTCGGCGTTGGGAGCAAACCCTGGCCGGTATCCCTGCGGTCCGCGCTCGGCCGATCGGCGAACCCATGACCGCCACGTCAGGCCCCAGTCGGTTTTCGTCGCGCTCTGACCGGCCTTGGCGAGCCAGTATTCCCGGAAGTTCTCGGCTTCCCGACCGGGGTCAACGCCATGGTCGAGGGCGTATTGCCGCTGCTCGGGATCGGGTTGCCAGTCAGCGGGGAGCCGGGAAGCACGCACCGATTTCGGTTTCGGCGCGTCGTCCGCGCCTACCGAACGAAGTGAGGTATCTGCTTCTGCTTCTGCTTCTGCTTCTTGGTGTATAAGGGGGGCGGTTTGCTCACCCTTGGGGTGGGGGTTAACCCCCCTCTTAAGCCGAGGGTTTCCTCCCATCTTCCCGTTGGCCGATGCTTCGTCGCTTACGGCCTTATCCCGAACCATTCGGCGACTATAAATCACCCCATCGTCGGTTCGGCTGAACACGCCATTATCTGCAAGCTCGCCCAGGAGCTTCGCAGCTTCCTTTTCGCCGCAGCCCAGCACAGCCCCAAGCTGCCGTGGCGACGGCGAGCGGCCGTTGACAAGCAAATGCCCGACAGGATCCGCGTCAGCCATGAGGCACAGCATTTCGATCCATGCCCCACGCGCTGCGAGCGAGCACATGCGCAACGCTGGGTCACGTTGCCAGTCCTGCCACCAGAATTTCGACCACCGCCGCGCGCTCATGCCGTCACCTCGACAATCTCGATCTCGGTGCGCTGCTCGGCGCGCTTGCACTTCAGCGGCTCGACCGTGAGGCGGATATGCTTCGGGCTGTCGTCGCGGATCAGGCCGATGCCGAACTTGTTCCGCGTCGTGCCGTCCTCGCGTGCGGCGGGCGTGGTCATCACGTCCAGGACATCCTTCACGCCGCCATAGGCGCCGTCATAGTCCGGCATACCGCAGGAGAAGCGGCGGATGGTGACGTGCGCACGCTCGAACGGCTCTGCGGGCCTGTCGGGTCCGAGTGCCGCAATGATCTGCGCCGCGAGAGAGCGCTTCAATTTGGCGCGCTTGCGAAAATGCGAGCGCATCAGCGTGTTCATCAGCGGCGTGGGCTCGGGGAGGGTGAAGGCGATCGTTCTCATGAGAACCGCCCGGCGCGGTCGCGCACGCGATCTTCCGCACGAAGCTGCGCCCGCGTATCGGCCAGCGCGCGCTCGAGCGCCGCGATCCGCGTCCGGTGTGCCAGCTCGTGATCCAGGAACCGCGCGTTCTCGGCCTTGAGGCGCGCGTTCTCGTTCAGCAGGGCAGTTGCGTCCATGGCGCGACGCTCGCGCAGCAGGCGCCTCAGCATCAGCGCATCCCCATTGCGCGCATGTAGATGTCGAGCAGCGTTTCCTGCTCCTCGACTTCCGCCGGCTCCTGCTTCCGAATGCGGACGATCTGGCGGATGACTTTCACGTCGAAGCCCGCCGATTTCGCCTCGGAGAAGATATCCTTGATGTCGCCCCCGAGCGCCTTGCGCTCTTCTTCCAGGCGCTCGATGCGCTCCACGATGGAGCACAGGCGATCGGCCGCGATGCCGCCTGAGTTGTGGCCGGTCATTTCGTCAGACATGCTCAATTTCCTTGTGGGAACAGGAGCGCTTGCTCGACTGCGCCGATGAATTCTTTGATGAAAGCCGCAGCGACCTGCGGGACGATGGCATTGCCGTAACCGCGCAGTCGTCCCACTCGGGCGGGTATCCCATGAGCCAGCGGCTGTGAGCCGGGTTCAACTGGCCTGAACTTGCCATCTCGGCATCCGATCCAATCAGCACCTGACCATCCGCCGCGATGCGCACCGGCCCATTCTCCGTGGTCCAGGCCCCCACGGCCGCCGCGCCCGGCAGCCTGTCGACTCCTTGGCTGGGGCCGCCATTCGGGCCGTCCTGCTGACACGGTGTCGGCCAGCCCGAAAGCTGCGTTGCTACCATAGGCAGCGTCTTGCCTCGCGGGTGCGCCATATGCCGCGAGAGAAACTCTGGGGAAGCGCTCTCCGACCGCCAGTCCCGCGCCGCCGTCGTGGGCCAGCCGGACCGCTCCGAAGAACAATCGCTTCCGGATGTGCGGCGCGCCGACGCTACAAGCTGGCAATACGGCCGCCCCGCAGGCGTAGCCGCAGCCTTCCAGCGCATCGAATAGATCGTCGAGCCAACCGACGCGGATTGCGTCCGCAACCTGCTCGCCAAAAATCCAGACAGGACGGCACTCTCGGATGAGGTCGAGCCATGCGGGAGCGAGGTGCCGCTCGTCGTCGCTTCCGCGCTGCTGCCCAGCAATGCTGAACGGCTGGCATGGGGGTGATCCTGTCCAGCAGGACAAGCGTTCGTGTCCGGCCAACTTGAGTGCGAGCGGCCAGCCCCCGATACCTGCGAACCAGTGCGCCTGGTCGAACTCTCGCACGTCGTCCGGTCGAACATCTCGAATTGACCGGGTATCGACGTGCCCGGCGGGCAGATGATGTCTGGCGCCGAGTTCTCGTAGCCATGCGGCTGTGGGTTCGTCCCACTCGTTGTAGAAGACACGCATGTCATTTCAGCGCCCCCGCATAGGCATTCTGTCCCCGCATCGGGATGCAAACGGTCTGCACGGCGTATCCAAGCGCGTTGATGATCGGCTCGGATACTTCGCGCTTTCCGTTGATCGTTTCGGAAATGATGGACTGATGGATGCCCGTCTTCGCGGACCAGGCGCGCTGGCCGCCCGCGAGTTCGACCGCATCCGCGAGGGCTGATCGCATCGATGCGATCGGCAGGGCGTTCACCGCCGCCACTCCGCACGAGCAGCCCGAATGGCGCGCTCCATTCTGTCGATTGCGATTTTGACATCGGCTGGCAGCCACGACACGCGCAGCCACGTCACGCGGCACGACGGTGGCGGCCCGGCGTCTCGGCCGAAGCCGAACCGGCATATGGTCAGTCTGATCCAGGGCATGCTTGCCTTTCACGAGCGGCTTTGCGCTCGGCCACGAGGGCGTTCACCTCGTCGGCGATCGAGTTGCAGGCGGCCATCAGGTTGATCAGCGCCTCGGCATCGGGCGCATTCTTTCCTGCAAGCCAGTTCTGGGCGGCGCGCGGCGTCTTTTCGGACGCGCGGGCCAACATCTCCGACGCGAAACGGAGCGGCATGAACTCGCGCTTGATGGCATCGAGCAGCCGATCACGAGCGCTGCTGATCGCAACGGCGCTCATTTCCGGAAACTTTCGGTCAGTGAATCTCTGAAAACTGTGTTGATCTCGCCGATCATTTCCCATCGTTCCGCTCCATTCTGGTTCAGCGACGAACACAGAGGAGAGGGAGCAGCGATGGAGGCGCCGGTATACGAGATCAGGCACACATATGACGGCCCGCTGCCGGGCCACACACTGCGCCCGGACACCCCGCACCTGGCCGACAGCATCGCTTTGCAGGCGAGACTGTGGGCCACGTTGCATCCGTGCGCGACCTTCGAGCAGCGGGAACTGCTCGTGGAGCGCGTCGCGGAGGCGTTGGGGTGCCTGTAGGGCATGGGTCAGTCGAAGCAGGGGCTAAATGGAATTTCGTCATCCATGCCCTCGGGCGACCAGCGGTCCGACATCGACCCGCCAGAGCCCATGGGGCGCGACTGCGCGTCGGAGCCGCGGCTCTGCTGCGGCGCAGCATCCGACGACTGGCGATCGCCACAAAGCGTGATCCCGCCGTTGAAACGACCAATCACGATCTCAGTGGTGTAGCGTTCAACGCCGGACTGGTCAGTCCACTTTCGGGTCTGGTTCTGCCCGATAATCTGAACTTTGGATCCCTTGCGCACGAAACGCTCGATAATTCCGGACAGCGCTTCGTTCATGCAGGATACGCGATGCCATTCGGTGCGCTCCTTGCGCTCGCCAGACCCTTTGTCGGTCCACGTCTCCGCGGTGGCCACCGTCAGGTTGGCAATCTTCATGCCGCCCTGCGTCGTGCGAATTTCCGGATCCTTCCCGACATTGCCGAGGATGATCGTTTGGGAAAACGAGCCGGCCATCAGGAGCGCCCCATCACGCGGATCGCGTCTGCGATCAGGAATGACAGCGGGCCGGACGCGATGACGTATGCGGCGATGAGGATGAGGTCGGTCATGCGAGGTCTCCCCCGGGCGAAGTCCCCACTTCGTATGCAGCAGACCTCATGACTGCATCGCGACCGTGCAGGCGAACGCCACGCCAAAACGCCGCACGTCCTTGTTGGGTGATGCGTAATGCCATGGTCTTTTCATCCGTGACTTCGAGCCAGTCAGCACGAATTGAGATAGCCGCCAGCGGACCAACTTCAGGGACCGGGAGTTCTGCCAATGTGATGTATCGCCGCAGAAAACGTGCCTGGTTGATCGTGACGTCGGTCACAGTTCACCTGCCTTTGGCGGAAAGTAATCATCGCCCCAGAACTGGTTGCCATGCTTATTTGTTGCGCGGGGATCGGTGGCACCCGAGTCTCCGCTATCACCATCTGCCGCAACAGAGAATGAATTCGATGTCTCAATCTCAGCCAGCCATGACGCTAAAACTTCTGAGCGTATGTCGTGAATACGAAGGCCGGAAAGAAGGTTGCGTTGAAATTTCGCTATCTCTTTCCGTATCCGGGTCGCCGCTTCCAATGTTAGGAGAGCTTCGAGTTCAGGTTCCGGAAATTGCCCTGCTTGAAAACGATCGCCTCTGTATTGAGAAATTAGCTCAGAGAGTCGTTTTTCAGCTTGCTCACGACTATTACGAGACAGCGGCAGAACGAATGTCTTTGCGTCTTGCGTGAGAATATAGCCGCCGAACTCGATGGCAAACTTTTGCATCTGGGCGAAGGCAGTCATGTCTTCCCCTTTTTCGACATCGCAAAAGGCTGTCTCGTTTGTGCTCTCAGACATTCGCGGCCTCCGGGTTGGGGCGCGCGAACAGGTCCGGGCGCAGTTCCTCGCGGGGGATGCCGGTGATGCGCTCGACATCAAGCACCCGCACTGCTGGCACCCTGCCTCGCTCCCATTTGGCCCATGTCGTAAAATGGACACCCGCTTCAGAAGAGACCTCTTGAAGCGACTTGCCGTTCAGCCGTCTGGCGTCTCGAATAAGCATGAGTGCATTAGCCATTATAGCTAAGGCGCTGTCAAGCGGATTTCGCTATTCTAAGGATCGGACCCGCGATGCCTTTTCGCCAAGATCGCAAGATGCCTAAGAAAAAGAGATCCCCGAACGTTCCGCCGCAGTTCCTCCGTGCTTGGAGAGAAACTTTAGGCTTGTCACGGCCTGATGTTGTGAACAAAATGGCAACACTTAGCAACATAGAGCCAGTCGATCAGGCTACGATTGCCAAGTGGGAGTCAGGGGAAACCGGCGTGCGGGTGCAGGATTTGGAGCTTTTGGCGAGAGTTTATGGCGTATCTGCTGATAGGCTTCTGTTCGCGCCGACTGATAATGAGACGCCGGAGCGCCTAAAGAGGGCCTACACCATTCTCTCGCAGTCAGACCCAAAGGCCATAGAGGCATGGCTTGCGATGGGTGAGGCATTGTCACGAAAATAGTTAGCGAAAAACGCTAAACGCTAGTTGACGGATATTAGCGTTAATCGCTAAGGTCTCCCCATCAACCCCGCCCGGCCGACGCCGGCGCAGCAGGAGAGATGGGATGAAGATCACGACGATTGTCCGGGCGGATCGGATGTATCTGGCCAGCCTGTTCCAGGGCAAGAAAGAGACCCGATACTACCTGAACGGCGTCTATGTTCATCAGCACGCAGGCGGCATCAACGTGGCGGCGACAGACGGCCATACGATGGCCGTCCTGCGCGAAGATGTTGGCATGGCGGTCGAGCCTCAGATTATCGCCCTCCCGAAGGCGGCACTGCAGGTGATCCAGAGCAAACGAGCTGACAGCAAGAGCCATTGGCTTGTTATCACCGACGAAGGCGCACGGTCTCGCCGTCGTGGGTATATTTTTCGGCATGTCCTGTCGGACGAGGAACACCTTGCGGACGTTCTGACGGCGGAACTCAGCAATGTTGTATCGCTCGCTGAGGCTTGGTCCGGGATCGTCGAAATAATCGACGGAACGTTTCCGAACTACATCTCCGTGATCCCGGAGATTGGTGAGCGGTCCGGCACGCCGGCAATTCAGGCGCGATATATGGATCGCTTCACCAAGGTGGCGACCTTTCGCGGCAATGCCATGCCCGCGATGGGGCTGTGGGCGCGCGACCAGATGGCGCCCGTTTTGGTTGATATCGCCGATCAGGACGACTTCGTCGGGGTCGTGATGCCTGTGAGATGCGAACTCCGCGGCCCGAAGATGCCTGCCTGGGCTCAGAAGGATGTATCGGCTTCGGAGCCCAAGGTCTCTTCCACTCGAAAAGCGCGCGTGACTGAAGCCGCCTGACCCCGCGACGGGACGGCGCGTGCGCGTGCCGCCCTGCCGCCGGGTTGGTCCGGCAAATCATGAGGTGCGATATGAGTGAATGGGAAGAGGGCGAAAATTGCCCATGTAGTGGATGCGGTGGGACTGTGGTCATTAGCTATCCAAAAGGTGGATGCAGCTGCCACATCAATGCACCTTGCGGTCGATGCACGTCGTCTTTCTTGGTCTGTGACGCATGCGGAGAGCAAGAGCCGGAATCGGAAGTGCTACCGAATTCAGATTTATCATATCGCCACGTTGGCGCAGGGGTATTCGAGTCGTATTGCCGCAAACCGTCTAAAGACCTCGGAAATGGCAGGCGGATATTCGATTACGATTACGACTCAAGTTCAGGGTCAACCATGGTTTTTCGAGGAAAATATGAAGGTCCGGTCACAGGGCAGGACATCATCGACGCGCTTGGTGTTGGGACATTCGGAAAACGCGGTCCGTTCTTAACTGGCGATAAAGTAAGCGGGTCATTCACTTATACGAAGATAACCGACTGATCCCGCCATACGCTCTCGCGCCGCAGTGCCGCGCGGGAGAAATGGCCGGATTCCCCGGCAGAGTTTTCGATAATGGAGGGTGCGATGGGTGACGGTAATCTACCGCCCGGCTGTCTCTTGAGCGACATCGACGCACTGAGTGCGCCGGATCTGTCCAATGAAGCCGATGAGCGGCTGAAGGCATTCGAGAAAAACAGGCTTCTGCTCGAAGCATTGGTCAATGCGGCCAAGGCAATGCGTGATGCTGTCCAGCATGAGGACAAGTATCAGGCGCTTCGGGATTTCACGCTTCTCGAACAGTCGTTTGATCCAGTCAACGACTCTATCGACGTGATGGAAGCCGATCTTGCCGCGCTCAAGGTCGAAGAAGCACGCATCTGGGAATGGGACGCCGAGCGCGCCCGGGCCGGTGTGCGGTGATCTGGCCCCCGACTTGTCCGACCTGTCTGGTCCTGTCACTGCTCGTGAACCTCTTCGGCGTGGCGTGGCTGCTCGCGGGCTTCTGGCTCCAGCGCCGTGATGGAGGTGGGTCGTGATGCCCCGGTTCAACGCGGAGACGACTGAGAAGCTGCGTCGCATGAGGCGCAACGCAGATAACGCGCGGCGCACGGCAAGCACCTTCGGCACGAAAAACCCCGGCGCGGTTTCCTACTGGAACGGCACCGCGGACATGATCGACCGCATGGCGGACTACGTGGAGAGCGTCGCTTTTCCGCTGCCGCCTGTGCAGCGCGACGGTGTGTGGTCCCCGGATGGCGGGAGGGCGGTATGAGCGCCGTCCTCACCCGGATGAACGAACTGCACGCGCAGGCGATCAAGCCCGCGTCCGACGCTTACGTGGCGGCTCTCAAGGCCATGCGCGAGGCAAGCGACCCGGACGTGCCGGCTATCGAAGCGGTGATAGCGCTGGATGCGCTCAAGGGCGCTGCAAGCGAAGCTGAGGCGGCCCTGCGTGAGCTTGTCCGCGACAGCATGGCCGAGAGCGGCGTCACGGGCTTCGAGGCTGGCGCATACGAGGTTGTGCGTGTCTCACCGCGCCCGGCGGCCACCGTCACCGATCTTGCGGCCCTTCAGGCAGCAGCGCCCGAACTGTTCGAGCCGCAACCCGACAAACTTAACCGGACCGAGCTGGCGAAGCGCCTGCGCAACGGGGCGACACTGCCCGGGGCGACGCTGAGCAATGGCGGACCGGGACACATCCAGATCAAGGGGCGCAAGCCATGAACAATGTAGTCGCGACCGCACGGCCATCAACGAGCGCCACTGTCTCCGAGCGGGATGTCATGACTGCTCTTAAAAACAGCTTCTATCCCGGCGCATCGGATGAGAGCGTCGCTATGGTTCTTGGTTACTGCAAAGCAGCCGGCCTCGATCCGATGAAAAAGCCAGTCCATATCGTGCCGATCTGGAGCAAGGCCGCTGGCGGGATGATCGACACGGTCATGCCCGGGATCGCGCTCTACCGTATCGAGGCAGCTCGTACGGGCGACTACGTGGGAAAATCGGAGCCCGAATTTGGTCCGGATCAGACGCTTACTCTGGGCGGTGTCTCTGTGACATTTCCGCAGTGGTGCCGAATGACTGTCGAGCGAATGGTTCACGGCCGCGTCTGCAAGTTTACGGCCAAAGAATTCTGGCTTGAGAACTATGCAACTGCCAAGCGCGACAGCGACGCCCCAAATGTGATGTGGAAAAAGCGGGCGTACGGACAGTTGGCAAAATGCGCCGAGGCCCAGGCACTTCGGATGGCATTCCCTGAACAGACAGGAGGGACGAATACCGAAGACGAGATGAATGGAAAATCGTTCGCGGAAACCGCCACGATCGAGCACACGCCCGCGCCTGAGCAGCCGCGCCGCACGGAACGGCCGACCGACTACGTGCGCCTGATTGGGGCAAAAGCCGAGCGCTGCACAACGGAAGTCCATATCGGCGGCCTGCGTCGTCAGTGGATCGAAACCATTGCGAAGGCATCCGACGCCGGCCGACCGATCGCGGAGGACGTGCAGGAGAAGGTCTTCCAGACGATCCAGGATCGCGAGGCGGAGATCGCGAACGAGATCGAGCAGGAGCGCGCGCAGCAGGCGGCGGTCGATGTGGAAGAAATTCCCGCATGACGCCTCCCACCGAACCCGACCTTCTGCGCCAGATCGCGTTCCACCGCGGCCGCGCCGTCCTGGATCGCCGCAATGGCGACATCGGTGACGCGCTGATCCACGAGGAAGAGATCGCGCGGCTGAATGAGAAATTGCGAGTGCTGCGCGCCACCCGTGCAACGCAGCAGCTCACGACGCCGCGCTCCGTGCGCGGGCTGGAGATTGTGCGATGACCGACCAGACGAATCCGCCGAGGACGCGGGATGAGCAGATTGAGAAGATGGTCGACATTATGAGGAGCTACCGTCTTCTTTACACAAAAGAGGAAGATAACGATCCCATTGGATACCCTCTAATTGACGCGCTTACGTACGAGGGTGGAACTGTAGATATTGGAGTGGAAGAATGCGGAGAACTCGCGGCTGAACTGTATGACTCAGTCATCACATCCTTTATCCGCGAAGCCAAAGCCCGTGGTCGTGCCGAAGCCCTCGCCGAACTGCGCGCGGGTGCGGAGCCGGTGGATGCACTGACAGGTAGGCCAGGCTGCGAGTGGTGCTTAACAATTACAGGCGTCCGAGACCCAAAGCGCTCTTGCGCGAAGTGCCGCAGAAAGCACCCGCCCGTCGCCCGTGAGGCGGAACTGGCGGCATGGTCCGACGTCCGCGCTGAACGCGAGCGCCAGAAAATGGCGGAAGGCTGGACCGAGGCGCACGACGATCAGTATTCACTCGGCGAGTTGGCCTCCGCAGCTTCCGCCTATGCCTACTCTGCGAGTGCAACGCCGTCAGAGGCAAATATTCTCGGTGGCGTGCCGCCAGTCTTGTGGCCATGGGACCGCACATGGTGGAAGCCGACCACGCCGAGACGCGACCTGATCAAAGCGGCTGCACTGATCCTCGCGGAGATTGAGCGCATCGACCGCGCCGCCCTCGCCGCAGCACCGGAGAAGCGGGATGTCTGACGAGAATGCGAGAAGCGCAGCGCACGCATCTTCCGATATTCGGATATTGGGCTGCATCATTTCCCTGCTCGAAAGCAACAACCTTTCGACGCCAGAGGCGAAGAGGGTTTCCGACAAGATGATCGTGCAAATGCAGCGCGCGCAACAATCCATTTTGCGAAAGCATGACGCCACCATGCGAAGCATTGGCATATGACCGCCGACCAATCCCCCCGCGACGACGCGATGGTACTGGCAGCGCTGCCAGCTAGTCGAGCGGAAGTAGAGGGGCTCTTCATTTGGAACGGCGCTCGTTGCCGTCCTGATCTGTGGGCACACGACACACTGCAGCGCCTGAAACGCGCCAATCTGGCCCGCTACGTGCGGGAGACGAAGCGATGGGAGAGGGTAATATGACCGAGCACCGTTGGCCCCCGCAGCCCGGCGATCTGGTGAAGGTCGCGGACGAACTGTTTCATTCAGCTTGCCCTGAAGCTTCTCTGATGGTTGGGGAGTGCTTCTACGTTCAGGAAGTGATCGAGGGGGAGGAATGCCTTGTTAGAATAAACGACTGGTTGTTTCACCCATCCGACCTATCTCCCGCCACGCTGCCCGAGACGATCGAGCATCTCGGCCGTACGTATCGTCTGGATGAGGGCGGACGCACCGATGCGGAACGGCTGGGGTGGATGAGAAAGCACACGACGGTGAGCCTTAGCTTCTCCCTTCGCCATAGATGGGGCGTCTTTCAGAGACCGGACGATTTGCTCGGGTGCGGGGAAACGCCCAGCGCTGCGATCGACGCCGCCATATCCGCCACCGCGGAGCCCACGCCATGACCGAAGTATGGAACGGACGGCCGCCTGCGCCTCTGGACAAGGTCGATGGGTGGCATTGTTTTTATGATCTTGACTGCGGCGTGACACGGCAGCGGTGGTGCCCAGTTGAGAGAATATGGACGGACAGCAAAAATCGCTGGATGGTCCCAGACGACATCACAGATGGTGAATACTATGGCGCTGTCCTTACCCCCGAGCAGATCGAAGCGAAGATCGCGGAGGCGGTGAAGGCTGAGCGGGAGGCGTTGCGTGTCGCGGAGGCAGCACTTGCGAGCGTCGTAGATGGGCATTCTAGCCAATACCGAGCTCGCAATGGTCGATGGGTAACGCTCCAGAGCGAGGACGGCGAACGCTGCGACTTCATCCACAGCGATATCACGACCGAATGCGAAGGTGCGCTCGATCGGGTCCGTTCCGCCATCCGCGCCCGTGGAGACACGCCATGAAGACGATCCTGATGCCGGACTATGAGGCGTTCTCGAACGCCGCCAAGGGCGCAATGATCGGCGAGTTCAGCGAGCGGGTCGAAATCACCTGCTCGGAATGCGAGGGCGATGGTCTCGGCCCCGCATCGCCGCATTGCGAAGGCGAAAGCACGTGCGAGCAGTGCGGAGGATCCGGCACGGTCTGGCAGCGCGTGCCGGTCTCTTGGACGACCATCAAGGCAATCTATAAGCGCGCAACTGATCTGTTCGCTCCGCAGGAAGAAAATCGGGACGCCACGCCATGAACATCCCCACGAAGAAACTGTGCCCTGACGCGATCCTGCCGGCCAAGGCGCACGCGACGGATGCGGCATTCGACCTGTATCTGCCGAAGGACCACGCAGACGTGTCGCTCGGAGCCGGGCAGCGCCACACGTTTCGCCTCGGCATTGCGCTCGCGATCCCTGATGGCTGGATGATGAAGATGGAAGGCCGGTCGGGTCTGGCATCCAAGGGCATCCAGATCCTCGGCGGCATCGTGGACGCGCCCTACCGCGGCGAGATCGGCGTGATCATCCGCAACAGCAGCGAGGAGCCGCGCGAGTTCCGGGGCGGCGAGCGCATCGCCCAGGCGCTCATCCTGCCGGTGCCGGAGTGTGTGATGGTTGAAGTGGATGAACTGGACGAGACGACGCGGGGCGTTGGCGGATTTGGGAGCAGTGGGAAGTAAGATGGCAAACGATGAACATGACACGCTCGCGGTGACGAAGCATGGGGCTCTTGAGTGCAGACCGCCGGAGGACGCGCAGAACGGCTCATACCATTGGCTGCAAGACAGCCTTGGGGATTTTGCGCCAGCGAAATGGGCTTATGGATATTGGCACGTGTGCGGTTGGGCCACCGATACGGAGCCGGCATCGGAGGTCGCGCGAGCCGGCATGACATACGTCGGCCCGTGCATCCCGCCGCAGGAGACGGGAGAGCGCCATGGGTGAACTGATATCTCGCGCGGAACTGGCTGCATCTTTGGGTAGGTCTGAGCGGACGCTTCGACGCTATCTCCCGACGGTCCCGGGGCTTGCCTGTATTCGCATTGGGCGCACGATCTATTTCAATCGACACGACGTCGAACATATTCAGAGAGCACTTCGTTGTCCCTATCCTACCGCAAGCGTGGCGAGTTCTGGTACGTCAGGGGCACCGTCCGCGTCGGTCGCGAGGTCATCGCGGTCTCGGAGCACAACACCGGATGCCGCAGTCGCTCAGATGCGGAGGCTGTTGGCGCAGCGGAAGAAGCGGGGATCCGTAGTGAGCGCCTAGACGGACCAAGCATCGGCCTTGAGCGCATTACAATTGCTGATGCTGCCACCGTCTATATCGAGCGCGCGTCTCCCGCCTCATACGACATTGAGCGGCTGATCGACTTCACGCAGCGCATCGGCCACTACTCGCTCGCGCATGCCGAACGCGCCTGGCAGAACTGGCTCGGCACCAGAGGCGCAAAGATGGCGCCGGCCACCCGGGCCCGTTGGAGGGCCATCCTCCAAGCAGCGATCAACGCTGGCGCGAAATCCCAGGCTCTGATCGCGCCAACGCTGTCAGTTGTGAAGCAAGAGACGATGGAGGGCGTCGTCTGGCTGCGCAAAGACGAGCAGGAGCGGCTACTCGAAGCATACGCCCCTCATGTCCAGCCGATCGCGCTGACACTCTGTTTCCAAGGCTTGCGGTCGGCTGAGGCCCTGCGACTCGATTGGCGACATGTCGATCTGGAGCGCAAATCGCTGTTCGTCGCCAAGAGTAAGAGCGGGCGGCAGAGATCCGTGCCTCTGCATCCGCGCGTTCACGCCGCGATCATTGGGCTATGGAAGGCGCAGATCAGGCCCCGGGAGGGCAGGGTGTTCCTCAATCGATATGGGCGCCCTTATACGGACACGGCCGAGGAGCAGGTGGGCGGCAACCCGATCGCCAAAGCTCACACGACTGCATGTCGCCGTGCGGAGATCGTAGGATTCAGCCCTCATTCTTGGCGGCATCACTGGGCGAGCTGGATGGTCATGACCGGGTGCGATCTGATCACGCTGATGCGCCTGGGGGGATGGCAAAGCCCGAAAATGGTTCAGCGGTATGCGGCCGTCAGCGCTGATCACATGGCCGAGTCGATCGCGCGTCTGTCTTGAAGCAAATGGGCACACGCTGGGCATAAGGGAAAGCAGCAGTGTTTAACACGCTGATAAGTCTAGGATAAACTTCGGATATCAACAACCTTGCCAAGGTTGGGGTCGTGGGTTCGAATCCCATCGCCCGCTCCAAGAAATTGGTAGAAATCAACAATTTCTTGGGTGCCGCGTTCCGTTTATCCCGACAAATCAGAGCAGAATAAGCCGAGAGCTTACCGGGCCGGTTGTGCGCTGACTGGGCAAGATTTTCGCTCGTACTCGTGTTGTCGCCATGTGCTGCAGCGGCCAGTCAGGACGGGCGAGGGTAGGCCGACAGATGAGGGGAACGCGTATGCCGGTCCGTGCATCGTCATCCTCAAGCTGACATCGAGCCCGGCATGCAGCATCCCGGATCCCTTGCATTCGAGATGCGTGTTCGTTTTTTGATGCCCATCATGAAGTTGTTCCATCTGCATCTGGACTTGCACCTGACTCGCATGTCGATGCGGTTGGCCGCGGACTGGTAGGTGCGGCAAGTATGTGGACGAAGCGTGATGGTATAGATCCATCTGACGCTTAAAATGCGCTCGGATCTGCCACGCCTACATGTCTGCGACACAGCAGGTCGTCCGGACGGGAGCGGAGACGTGACTGCAGGCGCATCCTCGATGCGGGAGAATATCCGCCTCGATCGCCTGCATGTTTCCGTTGAAAGTATCTGCGTTCATTAAGTCCCGCCGCCGCGGATGAACGCGCTGCGGGAGGCAGGATGGGGCGTAGAATCATTTTTGTGCGGTCAGCGCCGCAAGGGTCAGGAACACCTCCAAGGCGCCCCACAGGATCGTCAAGCGTAGGATCATCAGACGGCCGGGCGCGCTCGCTGGCGGGATCGCGCAGGGCGGCGTCACGCTGCTCGATGATGGCGCGGTAGCGGTCCTCGTCGCGGGCGTGTTCGGTCTGCTGCACCGAGCGGTAGCTTCCGAGCAGGAGCGACAGGCCCCGGAAGACGGCGGCGATGGGAAACAGGACCGCGGTGACGGGCACGATCCATGGGTAGTGCTGGGTCAGGAACGGCAGGAGCACCGGCCAGATCTG
>NZ_BALE01000042.1 GCF_000963885.1 Tanticharoenia sakaeratensis NBRC 103193 | reverse complement strand
CCGCCAACATATCCCTTCCATTCCGATTTTCTTTTTAAAGAGCAGTCCGTTGCGGCTCACCGCGTCGGTGAGCGGGTTTCTAGGGCCTACCCGCCCCCCTGTCAACGAAATCGTACAGACCTGTTATCCACAGGGGTAAGCGCCCGTATCCTGCGGAAAAGACTGGCTTATGCACAGGACCGTTCCAATTTCGCATCGAACTTTTTTGCAAAAACATGACAATGCCCCGCCCGAAAAGGGGCGGGGCAGCTCGCGCCGCCTCAGACGGACGCGGGCTTGCCGTCGATCAGCAATCCACGCTCGTCCGCCGAGACAGACACGACATCACCATCATGCACGTCACCAGCCAGCAGCAGCCCGGCCAGCGGGTTCTGCAGCGAACGCTGGATCACCCGCTTGAGCGGCCGCGCACCATAGATCGGGTCGTAGCCCGCCTCGGCCAGCCAGTTCAGCGCCGCCTCGTCCAGCGACAGCGACACCTTCCGATCCGCCAGCAGAGACCGCAGACGGCCAAGCTGGATGTTGACAATGGATGCCATGTCCGCCCGCTGCAGACGGGAGAATAGGATCACCTCGTCCAGACGGTTGAGGAACTCCGGCCGGAAATGCGCCCGGACGACGTTCATCACCTGCGCCTGCACCAGGTCGATCGACTCCCCATCCGGCTGGTTGGCCAGAATGTCCGAGCCCAGATTGCTGGTCAGCACGATAATCGTGTTGCGGAAATCGACCGTGCGCCCCTGACCGTCGGTCAGACGCCCGTCATCCAGCACCTGCAGCAGCACGTTGAAGATGTCCTCGTGCGCCTTCTCGACCTCGTCGAACAGGATCACCTGATACGGACGCCGACGCACGGCCTCCGTCAGAACACCACCCTCGTCATACCCGACGTACCCCGGAGGGGCGCCGATCAGACGTGAAACCGCGTGCTTCTCCATGAACTCGCTCATGTCGATCCGCAGCAACGCCTTCTCGTCGTCGAACAGGAACCGCGCCAGCGCCTTGGTCAGCTCGGTCTTGCCCACACCGGTCGGCCCGAGGAACAGGAACGAGCCGATCGGCCGGTTCGGGTCCTGCAGACCCGCCCGCGCACGGCGCACGGCATTCGCGACCGCCACCAGCGCCGGCTCCTGACCGACCACAGACCGCCGCAGCTCGTCCTCCATCCGCAGGAGCTTGGCGCGCTCGCCCTCCAGCATCCGGTCCACCGGCACGCCGGTCCAGCGCGACACGACCTGCGCGATCCCTTGATCCGTCACGGCCTCGGACAACAGTCCGGCGGCATCGGCCCCTTCCTGCTCGCGCTGCTGCGCCACCCCGATCTCGCTCTCGAGCGCCGGGATCACGCCATACATCAGCTCCGAAGCCCGCCCGAGATCACCGCGACGCTGCGCGATCTCGACATCCGACCGCGCCTGATCGAGCTGTTCCTGCAGCTTCTGGACCGCGTTCACACGATCTTTCTCGGCATGCCAGGCCGCGCTCATCGCATCGGACTGTTCCTCGAGGCCGGACAGCTCGGCCTCCAGTATCGTCAGCCGATCCTTCGAGGCCGCGTCGTCCTCCTTGCGGATCGCCTCGCGCTCGATCTTCAGCTGGATGATGCGACGGTCCAGCTCGTCCAGCGCCTCGGGCTTGCTGTCGATCTGCATCCGCAGCCGGCTCGAGGCCTCGTCCATCAGGTCGATGGCCTTGTCCGGCAGGAACCGGTCCGTAATGTAGCGGTTCGACAGCGTGGCCGCCGCGACCAGCGCGCCATCGGTAATCCGCACGCCATGGTGCAGCTCATACTTCTCCTTGATCCCGCGCAGGATCGAGATCGTATCGGCCACCGACGGCTCACCCACGAACACCGGCTGGAACCGGCGGGCAAGAGCCGCATCCTTCTCGATATACTTGCGATACTCGTCGAGCGTGGTCGCACCGACGCAGTGCAGCACACCGCGCGCCAGCTCCGGCTTGATCAGGTTCGACGCATCCATCGCACCGTCCGAACGGCCCGCGCCGACCAGCGTGTGCATCTCGTCAATGAACAGGATAACCTCGCCCTCGGCGCTCTCGATCTCCTTGAGAACGGCCTTCAGGCGCTCCTCGAACTCACCGCGGAACTTCGCGCCCGCGACCAGCGCGCCCATGTCGAGCGACAGCAGACGCTTGTTGCGCAGCGCCTCCGGCACGTCGCCGTTGACGATCCGCAGCGCCAACCCCTCGACAATCGCCGTCTTGCCAACGCCCGGCTCACCGATCAGCACGGGATTGTTCTTGGTCCGCCGCGCCAGGACCTGGATCGCGCGCCGGATCTCCTCGTCACGGCCGATGACCGGATCGAGCTTGCCCTGCTGGGCCACGGCGGTCACGTCGCGCGCATACTTCTTGAGCGCATCGAAGCCGGCCTCGGCATTCTCGCCGGTCACCGTCCGCCCTTTGCGGATCTGCGCCACCGCCCGCTCAAGAGCCTCGGCACTCGCACGGCCCTCCACCAGCGCGCGGCCGGCAGCCGACTGGCTGCCCGCGATCGCCACCAGCAGACGATCCTGCGCGACGTGGCTGTCACCGGCCTTGGTCGCGGCCTGTTCGGCATTGTCCAGAAGGCGCACGAAATCCGGCGTCGCCTGAGGCTGGCCCGCGCCGCCGCCCTGCACCTTCGGCAATTTCGCAAGCGCCGCATCGTTGGCGGTCCGGACCACGGCCGGATCGCCACCGGCTGCCCGGATCAGCCCGGACGCCGCCCCCTGCTCGTCGTCGAGCAAGGCCTTCAGCAGATGCTCGGGCGTCAGCTGCTGGTGAAAGTCGCGCAACGCAATGGTCTGCGCGGCCTGAAGGAAGCCCCGGCTACGCTCGGTAAACTTCTGAATGTCCATATGTTCTACTCCTCCTGCCCCGTGATCGGCGGCAAATGGCACGGCGCATCGTCCCTCGGGAGGCAACGGCACACACGCGAAAAGTTCGGGGTGCTGCCCTGCGCCGAAACGGCCGCAAACCCATCACCCCGATGATGTTCGGATCATAAGATAGGAACTTATTCCTTGTCCACAAGAGTTTCACGGTGCTTTCTGGCCGGCCCGTGCAGCACCATGTCGGCCGGACCCAGACGATCGAACGCCGTGCGCTGCTGGTGCCAGTAGGGATAGATCAGCGTCGGCGCGCTCACGAGATCGAGCCGCGCCATCTCGTCATCGCTCAGCGCCAGATCCGCGGCATCGAGATTGTCGATCAGCTGGCTTTCCTTGCGCGCGCCGATGACGACCGAACTGATGAACGGCTTGTGCAGCAGCCAGGCCAGCGCCACCTGGGCCGCCGACACGCCATGCGCCTCGCCGATCTGCACGAGCACCTCGATCGTATCGTAGAGCTTCTCGACGTCACGCACCTCGGGCTCGCCCCAGCCCGCGATCTGCCGCCCATCGGCCGGAGACGGCTGGTTGCGGCGATACCGCCCGGACAGGAGCCCACCGGCCAGCGGGCTCCAGACCTGAACGCCCAGCCCCTGATCGACCGCCATCGGCAACAGCTCATACTCGGCGTCGCGCGCTTCCAGCGTGTAATAGATCTGCTGCGAGACCGGCGAGACCAGACGATCCCGCTCCGCCGTGGACAGCAGCTTCATGACCTGCCAGGCCGAGAAGTTGGACACGCCGACATAGCCGATCTTGCCCGCCCGACGCAGATCCGTCAGCGCCTCGAGCATTTCCTCGGGCGGCGTCAGGCCGTCCCACTCGTGCAGATAATAGAGATCGATGTGATCGCGCCCGAGCCGCTTGAGGCTCGCCTCGCATGCCGCGATCAGATGATGCCGCGACAGCCCCTGCTCGTTCGGCCCGTCGCCCGTCGGAAACCGTGCCTTCGTCGTGACCATCAGCTCGGGCGAGCGCCCCTTCAGCGCCGCACCGAGGATCCGTTCGGCCAGCCCGCCGGAATACGCGTTGGCCGTGTCGAACATGTTGACGCCACGCTCGACGCACAGATCGACCATCCGCGCGGCCCCGGTCTCGCCCACATCCCCGGTCTTGGCAAACGCACCCTCGCCGCCGAACGTGACCGACCCGAAGGACATCGCCGAAATCTTCAGCCCCGAACGCCCAAGCTGCCTGTACTGCATGTGATCTCTCCCGAAAGGACGAATCCATATCCGGGAGTTCAATGCATGACCGGCGCCCCCGGTTGCGCGGACGGCAGCCGCCCATACAGCACGAAGCCGAAATCATAACGGTCCACGCTGCGCAGCACCGGCCGATAATGGGCCGCCAGATCGCCGCACAGATGCGGCCAGTCCGCAGGACATCCCCCCTGCTGCGTCAGGACGAAGGCGGGGCCCCGATCCAGCGCCGCCTCGAGAAACCCTTCCGCCCGCGCCCCGAAGATCGTGCGCACATGACCCGGAAACACATAGCGGTTCACCGAATGCAGATGCGCCATGAAATACGGCACGTGCGACCCGTCGAGGCTCAGAACCGGCACATCGCCCACGACCCGCGCAAGCCCCGCATAATCGGTCGCCGCCAGATCCGCCCGCATCCTCCAGGCATGCGTCGTGTCATGCACGAGCCACACACACGACATCACCGCAACCGGCAGCAGCGATCCCCACAGACGCGCCCGCCCGACCCACCCCCATGCGAGCCCGAACAGGATCGCAAGCGGCCCCAGAACCAGCGTGAAGTAATGCGCATACGCGTGCCCCGAGACGCAGCACGCAAGCCAGCCCGACATCACCCACAGCAGCATGAGCCGCACCGGGCGCTCGCGCCCGCACGCCCGCCAGACCACCCACAGGAACGGCACGAACGCCACAAGACACAGGCCGAACAGCCGGCAGGCCTCCCACCGCGCCGAGGCACCGCCGCCGTAATGCCGCAGATAAGGCACCTGATAGGCGAGATAATCCGACCAGATCCCGCGCCCATCCAGCACATACAGGGCCGCCAGAGCCCCCAGGACGAGCACGGCGCCGAACCCGAACGCCAGCGCCCGCAGCACATAGCCGCGCAACCGCCCGTCACTCCACAGACCGAACAGGACCGGCAGCGCGAGCGCCACGCCCGACAGATAATTCGTCTGCACCGCCGCCATCGCCAGCATGCCGGCCCAGACCATCGCCCGCGCATCGGTCCGACGCACCAGCAGCATCACGACACCTGCGCAGATCGGCGTGAACGCCGCCTCCGCATTGCCCGACAGCACCGCGAACCGCGCACCCGCCAGTAGCTGGAAAAGAAAGACGCTCCAGAACACGCCCGGCCATGGCACCGCCGCCCCACGCCCTGCCGTGCCCGGATCCCCGCTCCGCAATCGCGCCGCGATCCACGCGATCACCGCACAACTCGCTATCGCAAACACCGCAAAGAAGCCCGGCGCCCAGCCGAACCCGCGATCCGCCAGCCCGTAGATCGCATACAGCAGCACCGGCTTGTGATCGAAGATCGCATCATATGGGAGCACGCCGTGCCACAGCGCCCGCCCGATCATCACGTAGATCAGCGGATCGAAGTTCGAGAACGGCAGGGCCAGATACGCCCCGCCATAGACAGCCAGCACAACGACCAGAACCCCGATGCCGAGCCCGCGGCCCCAGCCGCTGCGCCCCGCCGCCACCTGCGACCGCGCGCCTTGACCGCCGACCGCCCCCAAAGCCGCCATAACCATGCTCCCAGACCCGGCCGACACGCCGGCCGGGATCGCGCATTATCGCACGCCCGCGTCCGCTGGAACACGTCACGATCCGCACGGCTCGATCGCGACAGACGACCATACGCAGCCCGACGCACACCCCCGGCGGCCGACCGGAATCGTCCCCCGCCTCTGCCAGCCGAACGCTCCGGATTCCACATCGCCCGGACAATATGAACCGGAACCGCCACGAACCCATGGCAGCCGCGAGCTCGAACCGTCACGAACCCGAATAATCGCGCAAAGCCCCCCATCGGCCACGCCGACCGACGCCCCGCGCCGACGCCCCCAGATTGCCCAACCCCCGGGGCCGGGTCATGATCGCCGCAGCGTCTTCCGGAGCCCACATGACCCCAACACCGTTTTCCATCCGCGCCCTGCTGCTCGCCGCCGCCGCACAGACCGCCTTCATCGCAGCAGGCCCGGCCGCCCACGCCGCCGATGCCACGTCAGGCGCCACCACCACGGGCCCCGCCGCCTGCATGGCCGACCTCGCCCAGACCCGCGCCTTCTCCCTCGGCCTCCCGAACAGCGCAGCCCCCACCCCGGACGGCAGATCCGTCCTGTTCCTGCGCTCCGGCCCGCGCGACACGACGCTCCATCTCTACCGTTATGACACCGCAACAAAGCAGACGACGGAACTCGCCAGACCCGATTCCGGCCCCGAACATCTCACCGTCGAGGAACGCGCCCAGCGCGAACGCGCCCGCCAGTCCCTCACCGGCATTACCCACTACCTGATCGCCCCGGACAGCCAGTCGGTCATCGCAACCCTCGGCGGCCACCTCGAACGCATCGACCTCGCCACCGGCAAAACCACCCCCATCCCCGGCAGCTGGATCTCGCCCCGCCTCGCCCCCGACGGCCGCCACATCGCCGCCGTGAAGGACGACGACCTCTATTCGATCGACCTCGCGACCGGTCAGGCCACGCGTCTTACCTCCGGCGGCAGCGAAACCCTGACCCACGGCCTCGCCGAATTCGCCGCCGCCGAGGAACTGCAGCGCGAAGACGGCACGTGGTGGTCCCCCGACAGCCAGACCCTCCTCTATGAAGAGGCCGACAGCACCGGGGTCGAACCGCACTACATCGCAAACCTCGGCGACCCCGCGCAGAAACCCACCGAATTCCGCTACCCCCGCGCCGGCACCGCCAACGCGAAAACCCGCCTCGGCCTGATGCCCTCAGCAGGCGGCCCCACGCACTGGATCGACTGGGACCACGACCGGTATCCCTACATCGCCCGCATCGCCTGGCGGAAAACCGGCGGCCTGTTCGTCGTCCTGCTCAACCGCGCCGAAACGGAGGAACTCGTCCTCGCCGTCGATCCCGCAACCGGCGCGACACGCGAAGTCCTGCACGACACCGACGCGCAATGGCTCAGCCTCACCCCCTGGGAAGGCAGCGGCGGCCACGACCTGCCCGTCGCCCTCGCGGACGGCCCGAACATTCCGCAGGGCGGCTTCCTCTGGGCCGCCCAGCGCGGCCCCCACTGGCAGCTCGAACTGCACGACCATGACGGCCACCTCGTGCGCGCCCTCACCCCGCAGTCGCTGCCCTTCGTCGCCCTGAACAATTACGACGCGAAAGCCGGCACGGTGCTCGCCACCGTCCAGACCAGCCGCATCGACACGGGCCTCGTCCGGATCGACCTCGCCACCGGCCAGATCACGACCCTCGTCGCAACGCCCGGCGTCCACCGCGCCACCTTCACCCCCGGCGGCCACAGCCTGTTCGTCGACACCTTCAGCAGCGCCGACGGCACCCGCCAGTCCATCATCCGCACACCCGACGGCACCGCCATCGGCACCCTCCCCCCGGTCGCGGAAAAGCCAACCCTCGCGCTGCACACCGAATTCACGACCCTGGGCGCGGACGACCTCGACTCCCTCATCATCCGCCCGGACAATTTCAACCCGAACCGGCACTACCCCGTCCTGCTCTCGGTCTATGCCGGCCCCGGCTACAAGACCGTCTGGCATACGCCCGCCAGCTATTACGAGGACCAGTGCCTCGCGAATCAGGGCTTCATCGTCACGAGCTTCGACGGCCACGGCACCCCCGGCCGCGACCACGACTTCGAACGCGCCACCAAGAACGACGTGATCGACCTGCCCCTGCACGACCAGGTCGAAGGCCTCCAGGCAGCGGGCCGCAAATACCGCCAGATCGACCTTGCCCGCGCGGGCGTCTACGGCTGGTCCTTCGGCGGCTATTTCACCGCCATGGCGACCATCCGCCGCCCCGACGTCTTCAAGGCCGGAAACGCAGGCGCGCCCCCCGTCGACTGGACCGACTACGACACGGCCTACACCGAACGCTATCTCGGCACCCCGCAATCCGACCCGGACGGCTACCACAAGTCGGACGTCCTGACCTACGCACCCAACCTCTCGCGCCCCCTGCTGATCATGCACGGTGCGACAGATGATAACGTCTATTTCGAAAACACCATGAAACTGACCCAGAGCCTGCTCGCCGCCGGCCGCCCCTACAACCTGCTCCTCCTCCCCGGCACCCACATGCTCCCCAACCCCCAGATCCGCCTCCGCGTCTCGCAAGCGCGGGCGGAGTTCTTCAAACAGACGCTGGGTTCCCCGCGCTGAAAGGGCGTGCGAGAGGCACCCCTCGACCCCGGCAAAGAGCAGTGGCCCTTTGCAAACCTTGTTTTGATGACGGCTACGGGGAGGAGAGCGGTCGGTCCGCTTTTGGAGGCTTATAGACGATCACTGACATTTACAAATTCAAAGGGGCCGAGAGGACACCTTCTGCCGCGTTCGCGGTAAGATGTCCCCGCAACTATTGAAATTGAATTCTTCCACGCAAAGTTTTTGAACTCACTCTTCAGTGATAGACGATGTCTCTGTTGATGATGAAGCATCTAGGAAGTAAGTGAGATCGTCTATATCCGGCAACCAAGTCTCACCCCGAGTTAATCGGATATCCTCTATGTGAGCTCGTAGCTTATGTGCTTGCGTTGGTGTCCGAAGCGCCTCGAGGCGCTGAGCAAAGCGTTCTACATATTGTTCGTCAACGTGTAGCAAGGTAGTGAACAACTCCGTGCTATGGTCGTAATCGTAGTCAATCCCCTCAATGGCTGAAAGGAAGTCAGTGACCCGAGCTGGGCTGTCAGCATATACACGAGCAAGCCCCTGAACTACTTCGATTAGTACCTTATCCCAAGTTGCAAGTATGAAGCCACGTGCGCTGTCATTTATCAAACTCGTGCATACAGCGGCATCGTGGTCTAAGATGTGATTGCTTTCATGCGGTGATTTTTTTTTGGCAATTTGCCTGCGAATATCCGCGTCGTAATACCCGCTCATGCCGGTGGTGATCCCGTGACTCTCAAGTAGGGAAAGTATCCGATTTTCAACAAACCGGAGCGACGCATTTCTCCTTAACCCAAAAACGCGCAAAAATTCAGTAAGGGAAATCTCCCCGCCCGCGTTTGCCATTGCACTTTGAATATGAGAGAAATGACTGAGAAAAGCGTTGCCTGAGCCTCGCAGGAAGGGCCTCAAATCTTCTGGCAGCGCGTCATACGTATCCAGGAATTCAAACGCTCTAAGCCCGTGCGAGGCCATCTCGTTTACATATGCGCGCGGCACCATCATTGCGATTTCATGCGATCGGCACACCTCCAAAAGCGTTGTCGCGCTCACAGCATACCTTGATGTCGCAACCTGAAACTCAAGGCCAAACAGCATGGGAAGTGCCACGCTCGTGTCAAGCACCATCGTAATCTCGGTGCGGCTTCCGAGAGCCCGATAGATGTCAAACGTGTTCGTGCTGAAAATCTGATCGATGGTATTCGCATACTGGAAATGTCGAGCAATCGAGCATTCCGAGAGAACCTTGTAGATAGATGTTCTCTGACGAGACAGGCCCCTTTCGGCGAGGAATACCCGAACACTTTCAGAGTCCGCGTCACCACCGGCGATATCTCGCCCTCTTAGAAGGGTTTCTGTAGCCAAATTTAATAAGTGGATTGCGTCTTCACGCAGCAAGCCGGTGGCCTTTGCAACTGCAGCGACGTCAGCTTCGCGTGCCAGAAGGAACTCATCTTCCGCACTCTGCATCTGCGCGAACTCTGCTTCGCTCAGTGCTACTCTGCTTTGAGGACCAACGATGCGCCCTGACGTGCGGAGCCTGCTAACCGCCGAGGCTACCGCCTTGACGGGACTTGTGCCTGGCAAGGATCGCGAGACCTCGTCAACGAGAGTGTTCTCCGAAGAATTTGGATGTTTGAAAAGCCAAGCTCGCACGTTCGCATCTACGATCTGCTCTCTTAACTCAAACGCTTCCTGTCCAAAGAGAAGAAGAGAACTCACCGCGACTTCTGCAGATGTCGCGTGCATAGTAGGCACAACTGTCGCCCCTACCATCTCATACGCACGTTTTATACGGCCAGGACGAGCGAGGGCAGTTGTGATCCTATTCAAGTCATGAATTGTGCACTCAATTTTTCCAGAAAATTTATACCTCGACGCAAGAAAAGCTGCCTCAGCGCGCGGGGATATTACTCGGTTTGTCACATATATAAGATGGGATTTTCCAGAAGCTGCGGTACTAGCTGCCTCCTCGTTAATTTTATTCTCCCAATCCCTGCGCACGCTCAATTGTATGCGCAGGTCCTCGCGTGAACATAGTACATCTCGACCACCATCTCCGGTTCCATCAACGATCGACAGCCCGCGGTATTTTTGCGCGCTCAGATACAGGATTGCGACATCGTAAAAGCGTGTTTCTTCAACACTGCCGATCAGCTTGCGTAAACCGGAAAAATACATGGAGCCAAAAGCCTCTCAGAAAACACTGTTTCCTTAATGTATCCTATTTATTGCGGAATACCATGATACGCGATGTGTAATTTTGAACTGCGCGGGGATTGGCGGAGACTTCTTCTCTTAAGGAGAGGATCAAAAGCAGTACACCCGCCAAGAGGTCCTTCCTGAAAATCGTGCGTGTGCAGCGCGACAGGCGTTGGAACATAAAAGTAAGTAATTGTCATGCTTGGTGGTAATTGTATCGATTGCCGAAAAGATCGGCTTTCCTAATTGTCGGGTTGTGAGATGAGGTGGTTGCCATCCTCTCTTCCGTGGTTGCGTTGCCAACCACCACGTTGGCACACTGCGATGCCGTTTGGGGAGGACGGCGACCGACCCTTATTACAACCTTACACCCTAATGTCCGCTATTCGCCTCGTTAAATCTAGAGCCGTTCCACGTTAATCCGGTTCATATCCTGCTGCTTT
>NZ_BALE01000043.1 GCF_000963885.1 Tanticharoenia sakaeratensis NBRC 103193 | reverse complement strand
GGCGGGACAGGTGCGCCCGCCCCTGCTTATCTGGCTGGCGCTCTCTTCATTCGGAGGAAGGACCGCTCAGGCCAGGGAACAAGCCATTTGTGTGGGAGAAGGACCGGAATAAAGGCGAAGTCGTCGTGCCTGCTTTTTCCAGCCCGGACGGCCACGCAGAGCGGAAAAATGGGGCATCAGGCCAGCAGCAGCGACAGATGATACCGATGTTCCACTGCATATCAGTCGGGACCGATATGCCCCCTCGATTTCAACGGCATTTTCGACGATCACACCTGCTTTTCAGGCCCTCGGATGTTCATCGCGCCGTTCAGCCCAGTGTGTTGAAATGGCGCAAGATCCAGGAGCCTTCGTACATCAGCCCGAAGATGACGAAGCCCAGGTGAAACCGGCGATTAGGCGTGTAGATCGCGAGGCCGCACAGCATGAGATAGGCTGGTATCCTGAACCAGTATTCCATCGCGAACATCGTGTAATGTGCCTGGCCCTTGATCAGGGTGTCGATCAAGTCAAACACGACGGTCATACCGAAAATCGCAAAGAACCATTTGCGCCTCGACAGAAAGAAATCCTCGTAGCCGGTGTAGTCGCTGATGGAATCAGGGAACAGGAATGCGCTGAGAAAAAACAGCAGGATCGCGTAGA
Source organism: Tanticharoenia sakaeratensis NBRC 103193 (assembly GCF_000963885.1). Classification (GTDB taxonomy): domain Bacteria; phylum Pseudomonadota; class Alphaproteobacteria; order Acetobacterales; family Acetobacteraceae; genus Tanticharoenia; species Tanticharoenia sakaeratensis. Next base: position 2,116 of record NZ_BALE01000043.1, on the reverse strand, counting down.
CGATCAGGAACAGGTAGATCTCGAACGTCCATTTCTGCACGTCGACCAGCCAGAATTCCCACCACCAGAAATGGATGAGGGTGATCAGCATCGTGATCACCCATCCGATATGCACCGGATAAATCCGGTTCTGTCCCGGATGCTGGATGATACGGACCAAGCCGGTCAGCAAACGCGTGATGCTCAGGCCCAGCACCATGCCCATGATCATGCGGACGTGCTGAAAAATCTCGGCAGGCGGCAGCGATGCGGTCGTCATGACAATCCAGTCTCCAACACCGGCGCACTTGTATTCGTCGGAAATGGCTCACCGCTGCGCGCCCGCTGGGAAGCAAGATACGAGAACCATCTCCGGAGTTATCATTTCCGGACCAGAAAACTATTTCGTGGTGTAGCCGCCATTGACCAGGATGGTCTGTCCCGTCATCCACCAGCCGTCCGAGACGAGAAAGCGCACGAACGGTGCGATGTCCTCGATATCGGTCAGCCCTGTCTGGCTCAACGCGGAAAGGGCTGCCGCAGATTTGTGATACGCCACGGCGTCCGGCGCTTCCTGGCCGTAGAAGAACGGCGTATCCATCGGCCCGGGGCCGACGGCATTCACGGAAATGCCACGTGCGCCATATTCCTTCGACGCCGCGCGGGTAAAGTGTTCGACGGCAGCCTTGGACCCGGCATAGGTCGAATAGAACGGCGTGTAGGCTCCGAGAAGCGAAGTCACCAGCGTCAGAAGCTTGCCGTTATCGTTGAGATGCAGACCGGCTTCCTTGATGAAGAAGTAGGCGGCTTTCGTGTTGACCGCGAACATGGCGTCGAACTCGTCTTCCGACGTTTCGGCGATCGGCTTCTTGAGCACCTTGCCAACCGTGTTGATGGCGATATCCGGCTTGCCGATTGCGGCAATGGTATCGGCGAACAGCTTCGCGTTGGCGTCGGCCGACGTCAGATCGGCCTGGAACGCCACGGCCTCTGCTCCCGCAGCCTTCAGATCGGCAAGCGTCTTGTCAGCATCGGCTCCGGATGCCGGGCTATTGTAGTGAATCGCGATGGCTTTCGCGCCCGCCGCCGCCAGATCGCGCGCGATCAGCCCGCCGAGGTTCTTCGCGCCACCGGCGATAAGAACGGTTTTTCCCTTGATGCTGTGATCCGCCATGATCCGGGCTCCCTGGTATGTTCGGAACGTGCCTGTCACGCGTCCTGTTTCGGCAGAATATCATTCATGATACGCCTATAAATCTGTCATTTTCGACAGGACATGTCGAAGATCTCGAACAAACGTTGGTGGAGTGGCAAGCTCGTTTTGGACCGGATCGATCTTTTTCGTATTTTCGCGCGCGTCGTCGAGACAGCGAGTTTCACCCGCGCTGCCGACACGTTGAAAATGCCTCGCTCGACAATCTCCACCGCCATTCAGGAACTGGAAGCCCGGGTGGGGACACGATTGCTGGCGCGCACGACCCGCTCGGTCTCCGTCACCCCGAATGGCGCCGCCTTCTACGATCACTGCGTGAGACTGGTGACCGATGTCGAAGAAGTCGAAGCGCTGTTTCGACGCGACGAAATCGGGCCTCAAGGCGTTCTCCGCGTCAATCTGCCGGGGCGGATCGGCCGGCTGATCGTCGCACCCGCGTTGCCGGCATTTCTGGAGCGCTATCCGGCGGTCGATATCGAACTCGGAATGACCGACCGGGCGGTCAATCTGATCGAAGATGGTATCGACTGCGTGCTGCGCGTCGGTCCTCTGCAGGATTCCGGATTGATCGGCCGGAAGATCGGGGATTTGGCGCTCATCAACGTGGCGAGCGCCGCTTATATTCATCGGCACGGCTCTCCTGCGTGTCCGGCCGACCTGAAACATCATCACGTCATTCGTTACGCATCGCCCTCCTCCGGACGGGTCGAGGACTGGGAATGGGTGGAGGACGGCGACATGCATACGATGGCCGTAAGCGGACGTGTGACGGTGAACACTGCCGAGGCATCGATCGCGTGCTGCCTTGCCGGTCTCGGGCTGATCCAGATCCCGGCCTACGACGTGAAACGTCACCTCTCCGCCGGAGAACTCGTGGAGGTCATGCCGCAATGGCGGGCGGAGCCCCTGCCGATGACCATCCTC
>NZ_BALE01000044.1 GCF_000963885.1 Tanticharoenia sakaeratensis NBRC 103193 | reverse complement strand
TGTCACGCCACAGAATCAGCGTTCAGTGGAGCCGCTCTAGCAGCTCCGGTGATTCGGCCATGTAGGATTGCAGGTTGGGTACGAAGCCGAAAGCGCCCTTGACACCCTCGAAAATGGAGCGGGCCGCTTCAGGAGCGGTATCGGTCGTATAAGCGGTGAATTGGGTCATTGGTCTGGTTTCCTCTCTGCCAAGGATTAGGTGACGGAGAGGAATTTGATCGATCGATTGGAGTGGTCCTAGGGAGCGTCCGGGACTAACGATTATGCCCTGCTGGAATAGGTAGACCGTTAATGCGGCGTCCTCGTCGCCCGGTTCACCAGTCGGTAGCTCTCGAGTAGGCCGTATCATATGTGCGGATGTCACGCGCGAGACCATCGGAGGTGCGTGCCGATGGCGCAACTTGAGATCGTGCATCTTGAACGGACAGCAACGTGGCGACAGGAAGCGACTTAGCGCAAGCATCGCGGACATCAGAGATAGAGACGATCCGTTCTTGATAGCGTTCATTCCGCCATTTTTGCTGAAACATGCTACTGGATAGTTGCCGGCCGATTACAGTGGTCAGGCCTCCTGCGGCACCAATCGAGGGACATGGCATGTCACAGACGCATCAGCAGGACGATCAGAATCCTTCCACGCATGAGACAGTCTGGACGTGTCCGATGCATCCGGAAGTCAGGGAGACGCAGCCTGGCAAATGCCCGAAATGTGGCATGACGCTTCAGCAGGCGGACGAAACCGGCGCCATGCCGTCGATGCCGGGAATGAACAATCACCAGATGCGGCATGCTATGACGCGCCACGATCCGGAGCATGCGTCGCCGACTTCAATGAAGGCCGCGCTTCCTTCCGCCGGCTCACATACGATCTGGACCTGCCCGATGCATCCGCAGATCCGGCGGGACCATCCGGGAAACTGCCCGCTCTGCGGCATGGCGCTTGAGCCGGAGGAACCGGCGGGTCAGTCCGAGGAAAGCCCCGAACTGAAGGATTTCACGCGGCGTCTGATCGTGGCCGCGGCGCTCGCCGTTCCCCTGCTGATCGTCTCGATGGGCGGTGATGTCGGGCTGCGCCTCCTTCCGCCCGCTCTTTCACCCTGGATTCAGCTCGCGCTCACGCTGCCCATCGTCTGCTGGGCGGGACTACCATTCTTCCAGCGTGGCCTCGCCTCGCTGCGTACGCTGCACTTCAACATGTTCACCCTGATCATGTTCGGCGTCGGCGCGGCCTTCGGCTACAGCCTTGCCGCGACCTTCGCGCCCAATGTCTTCCCCGCGACCTTCCGGATGCCGGACGGCATGCTGCCCGTCTATTACGAGGCGGCGGGCGTCGTGGTGGCGCTGGTGCTGCTCGGCCAGGTGCTGGAACTGCGCGCTCGTGCGGCGGCCGGCAACGCCATCCGCGCGCTGCTGGACCTCACGCCGAAACAGGCGCACCGCATCGGTGCCGACGACAGGGAGCAGGATGTCCCGGTCGAGAACATTATGAAAGGCGACCGGCTGCGCGTCCGGCCGGGAGAATCTGTCCCCGTTGACGGCACGGTAATGAACGGCGCGTCGAGCGTGGATGAATCCATGATCACCGGCGAGCCCGCGCCCGTCGAGAAGAAAGCCGGCGATCCGGTGACAGGCGGCACCATCAACGGCACCGGCAATCTGGAGATCGAGGCGCAGGCGGTGGGTAGCGACACGATGCTGGCGCGCATCGTCAAGATGGTCGCTTCGGCCCAGCGCTCGCGCGCGCCGATCCAGACCGTCGCGGACCGCGTCTCGGGCTGGTTCGTGCCGCTGGTGCTGGCCGTCTCCGTCGTGACCTTCATCGTCTGGTATGCTGTCGGTCCGGCGCCGCGCTTCGGTCACGCGCTGCTCAACGCGATCTCGGTGCTGATCATCGCCTGCCCCTGCGCGCTGGGGCTGGCGACGCCAATGTCGGTGATGGTCGGCACCGGGCGCGGCGCGCGCGAGGGCGTGCTGGTGCGCGACGCGGGCGCATTGCAGGCACTGGACAAGGTGGACACGCTGGTCGTGGACAAGACCGGCACGCTGACTGAAGGGCACCCGAAGCTGATCGCGCTGGACGTCGCGGAGGGCTGGCAGGAGGATGAGGTGCTGCATCTGGCTGCGTCGGTCGAGACGCAGTCGCAGCATCCGCTGGCGCAGGCCGTGGTCCGGGCGCTGAAGGAGCGCCACGGCGAACCCGCGCCGGTCGGGGATTTCGCCTCGCAGCCCGGTCTGGGCGTCAGCGGCACGGTGGAAGGGCGTCAGGTGGTGATAGGCAATGCCGAACGGCTGAAGCAGGCGGGGGCCGATACCGCGCCGCTGGAGGCGACGGGCGGGGCGCGGCGTCAGGCCGGCGCAGGCGTGATGTTCGTCGCCATCGATGGCAGGTTGGCCGGGCTGATCGCGGTGGCCGATCCCCTGCGGGCGGATACGAAGGCGGCCCTCGCGGACCTGCACGCCGACGGGTTGCGCATCGTCATGCTCACCGGCGACAACGAGGCGACCGCCGCGGCTGTGGCGAAGGTCGCTGGGAATATTGCCGAAATCCACGCCGGACTGAAGCCGCAGGACAAGGCGGACATTATCCGGAGGCTTGAGGCAGCGGGGGCGCATGTGGCGATGACGGGGGATGGCGTGAACGATGCTCCCGCGCTCGCCGCCGCGTCCGTCGGCATTGCCATGGGTACGGGAACGGACGTCGCCATCGAGAGCGCAGGGATTACGCTGGCCCATGGCAGTCTCGGCGCGCTGGTTCGTGCCCGGACTCTGGCGCATGACACGATGCACAATATCCGGCAGAATCTGGCGTTCTCGTTCCTGTTCAACGGAATCGGCATCCCTGTGGCGGCAGGTGTCCTCTACCCGGTATTCGGGCTTCTGTTGTCGCCCATGATCGGAGGCGCGGCCATGGCGCTCTCCTCCGTTACGGTCATCACCAACGCGCTGCGGCTTGGAAAAACCCCGTGATACAAACGCCTGAAAACGATCCTCCCTGCGGCCTGACGGTTCTTTCGCTGCTGTCGATCCTGACGGGCCTCGTCGCGGGCGCGATCTGCGGATCGTTCCGGCTGCTCCTCGAATGGTCTGACGGGTTGCGCACGGCGCTCGCTCTTGGTCTGTGGCACGGCTTTCCGGCCGGCTTGCTCCTGATTCTGGCATTGAGCCTTGCCTCCTTCCTTGCGGCGCTGATGGTGCGGCGGCTGGCCCCGCTCGCCTCTGGCAGCGGTATTCCGCATGTCGAGGCTGTCCTGGCCGGATCGACCACGCCCGCTTCGGCTGGTCTGATACCTGTGAAATTCGTCGGTGGTCTGCTTGCGATTGGTGGGGGGCTGGCACTCGGGCGCGAAGGACCGAGCGTGCAGATGGGCGCTTCGGCGGCGAACACAATCGGCCGCGTGCTCCGGCTCGGCCGGTCGGACTGTCGGGTCTTGCTGGCGGCGGGCGCCGGGGCGGGTCTCGCGACCGCGTTCAACGCGCCGGGGGCAGGGGCCATCTTCGTTCTGGAAGAACTCGTCGGCCGCTTCGAAGCCCGCACTGTCTGCTCGGCACTGGGAGCCTCCGTCTCTGCCATTCTCGTGGCCCGCGCCATGCTGGGTGGGAACCCGGATTTCATGGTCTCTGTAGGGCCCGCAGTGATCGACGTTTCGACCCAGCTCCTGTTTCTGCTGACCGGGCTCGCGATGGGTGTCCTGTCCGTCCTGTATAACCGGACTGTCCTTACAACACTGCGGTTCGCGGAAGGTCTGCCGGTCGGAGTGGAGACGCGCGCGGCGCTGATCGGCGCTCTGGCAGGCGTCGTCGTCTGGCTGACCCCGCATCTGGCGGGAGGCGGAGACTGGCTGACGCAAAGCGCGATCAATGGCACCATCGCATGGTCGGTCATCTCGGGGCTGTTCGTCTTGCGTCTGGCTCTGGGAGCGCTCTCCTATGCGGTCGCGACGCCGGGCGGCCTGTTTGCGCCCATGCTGGCGCTCGGCGCACTTGCCGGGCTCGGCTGCGGCGATATCGCACATGTACTTGAACCGCGTCTGGCGGGCGATACCGCTCCCTTCGTTATTGTCGGAATGGCGGCGATGTTCGCTGGGTCCGTCCGTGCGCCCCTGACGGGAATCATTCTCGTCACGGAGATGACCAATGCGACCAGCCTGCTGCTGCCCCTTCTCTCCGGGAGCTTCGCCGCGATGCTAGTCGCGGACGGCATGCAGGAGGCGCCTATCTACGAAGCCCTCCGCAACCGGGCCGCCGTCGCCAAACGCTAACTGGGCGAGCAGTACACCTCGCCCCCGGCTCTAACGGCGAGTACTCCTGTGAACCGTCATTACTGCGCGTGCCAACCGCCGCCGGGAGTTCTATGATCCACACGTGTATCTTTAAATGAACGTCGCCTTCTCATTGATTGAGACCAGCAAAAGATATTCAGCTAGCCCCTGCTTATTGGACGTCGCAACACACATGTGCGGCGTCGCGAAGCAGGTAAAGTCTCGACGCGGGCGAACTAGGGCCCGGACCCATAAAGGGATTCCCATTGTGAGCGGCCTG
>NZ_BALE01000045.1 GCF_000963885.1 Tanticharoenia sakaeratensis NBRC 103193 | reverse complement strand
TCATAACCTGAAGGCCGCAGGTTCAAATCCTGCCCCCGCAACCATGAATTAAGTGATTGATATCACACATTAAAACCCGCCCTCGTAGGCGGGTTTTTTGTTGCCCAAATCACCCGGCAGGAAACACATAGGAAACAAACGGAATCAAAAACGCACGTAGATCGCCCCTGGAACGGAGCCATCTCACGATTGTGTGATTTTCGTTGCGACCAGAATTATCCGCGCGGTGCCAGAGCCTCGATAATCCGGCAATCGGCGATCGTGCCATGGTCGCAGTTTGCGATCATGGTGGCGAGTTCCTTTCGCAGTGCGCGCAGGTCGCGCAGCTTGCGGTCGATTTCAGCCAAATGGGCACGTGCCACGATATCCACCGCCTCGCAGGATTGATCCTTGCGGTCAGCAAGGGCAAGGAGCGTGGCGACCTGTTCCATCGAAAAGCCGAGATCGCGTGCCCGGCGGATGAAGCTCAGGCGGCCGAGATGCTCTGCGCTGTAAGCCCGGTAATTCCTGGCCGTGCGGGGTGGCGCCGGCAGAAGCCCGGATTTCTCGTAGAAACGGATCGTTTCGACCTTCGTGCCCGTGGCACGCGCCAGATCACCGATGCTCCAGACTTCCGGATCCATAGGCTTGACCCTGTAGTGGCTACAGGGTGCATGATGGTCATCTCCCCCGTTGTTGTCGAGGCATCGTCATGGCCTGCTCCTGCTGTCCCGCTTCCTCCGCTGCCCAGAATGATGCCGCCCCGCACTGGCGTCGTGCGCTCTGGATCGCCCTGATAATCAATGCCGGGTTCTTCGCGGCCGAGATCGTCATGGGCATGATGGCCGGGTCAGCGGCCCTTGAGGCCGACGCGCTGGATTTCTTCGGCGATGCGGCGAATTACGCGATCAGCCTGTCCGTCGCCGGTATGGTGCTGGGGTGGCGTAGTCGGGCGGCCCTACTGAAAGGCGTGACGATGCTGGTTTTTGCCTGTTGGGTGCTGGGCAACACGGCCTGGCACGCCTGGGCCGGCACGTTGCCGCAGGCGGAAACGATGGGCGTTGTCGGCGCACTGGCACTGGCCGCCAATGCCGGCGTGGCCGGGATGTTCTGGCGCTTCCGGGACGGTGACGCGAACATGCGCTCCGTGTGGATCTGCAGCCGCAACGACGCGATCGGCAACCTTGCGGTGCTGCTGGCTGCCCTGGGCGTGTTCGGGACGGGAGCCGGCTGGCCCGATGTCGCGGTCGCCGCGATCATGGGCGGTCTCGGCCTGCATGGCGGGTGGCAGATCGTCTGTCATGCCTGGCGTGAAGGACAGGGAGTTTCACATCGGCGCGGCGAGCCTGCTATTCCCGGCAGCGCAGCTTGAACGGGAGAACGCTGGGGAGCATGTCGGCTTACGCCTTCATCTCGGTCATACAGGCGGTTGGGAGAGTTTCCCGAAAGCCGACATAAATCATCCGACGTTCTACCGGCAAAGGCGGATAGCGGATTTGCGCACGGATTCTACCCAGTCGAGGTTCGAATCTCACTAGGCGGGCCATGCGAGATACTGATGGGCACGATACCTACTCTATAGCCCTATCAATTGAATAGTGACTTCTAGCGCAACCTATTGAAATAGTTGTACATTATGGATAATAGTGAATTCGCGGGTTCCACCGCCGTAAGGTCGGGATAGAGATATGCCAATTCCGCAGTCGGTCATTGAGTAAAGCGCGCCAATCGGCGCCGCACCTCGTTCGCGGGCAATCTACATCGAGGATGGGCAAATAGGCTGCTCAGCCCCCCATGCAAGCGATCAAAGGCCACATGATTGCCGTCCGCCAACTGATCAAAGAGCCAGAGAACGCCGTGCATATCGATCCGTTCGGCGATTGCCAGTTCGCGTAGTGTGCCGTCTCCGGTTAGCAGCCCCCAACCCCGAGCCTCGGCGATGGCGAACGCGAAAGTATCCGGAACCGAGAGTCGGCTATGCTGACGATTGACGGCAGTCGCGCGCCGCAACTCGACAGGCGTTAGTTCTTCTATTCGTAATCCAAGCTGCATCAGCCTGTCGCCGAGTTCGCCGGCCAGCTCCCTGCCGTAGAGCAGATCGGGCACGGCAAACTCGAACGGCAGAAGGAACATCTCCTCAAGCAGGTTGGCCCTTTCCAGATCAATCAGAACCGATGTGTCGGAAACGAGTACTGGCACGGGTCAAACCGCCACCTGATCAAGTCGCTTGTCGAGTTCGCGCACGGAAATCCCGAGAAGCTCTGCCGCGCGCGATTCTCCTATGACGCCCTCAGCAAGAGCGCGGAAGCATAGACGCTCAAAACGACGTGGCTCCTCAACTTCAGGAGCCAGGCTCTCAGGTTCCTCGTACGGAGCTGCCCGCCAACCTCGCTCGGCGAAGACTTTGAACAGCCGCGCGCAGGCAGGTTGGCTAATAATGCCGAGATCCTTACAGCGATAAGCGAGCGCCTGGACACTCACACCGAACCGTTTTTTCAGAGCGACCAGTTCGCCGATACTAATCGATGAACGGTGGGCGCCGACTTCCGCCCGGAGAACATCGGCCGGCATCAGGAAGGCGCCAGCGAACCGATGCGCCGCCTTCTCCTCATCGACTCCATCCGATGGGGCGATAACCATGTGACCAAGCTCGTGCGCCAGATTGAACCTTTTACGTTCGGACCAAGTGCTCCGCTTGACCACGATCACGCGTGCAGCGTCCCGCTCCTTGCGGCGCACCTTGGCGGCAAGTCCATCGACATTGTCGAGATCGAGCGAAAGCACCTTGATACCGCGCTCTTCCAGAAGCTCGGCAAGCTGTGGAATCGGATCATTGCCCAGGCCCCAATCCTCGCGAACCGACCGGGCGGCGTCTTCCGCATCGCGTATCTCCGCAACCGGGTGCGGTGCGCTGCGCGGCTGCTCCCATTCAACGCTTCGCATATGAAGCATGTCTTCCACTGCGAGGTAACGCTCCAGCATATGGATGGCGCGCGCTTCTAGAGCAGCCTCTTCCTTCGAGGACGTCCCGACCTTTTTGCGAAAATCCACGCCCTCAAGCGAAAGCTCGTCCTCACTCAAGAGATATTCCTCCGAGACGTGGAGCGCCTTGGCGAGAGCAATCAGAACCCGAGAACTCGGCATGTCCTCATTGCGCTCGTACTTGCCTATCGCCTGTGCGGACACGAGCCCATCCATCGCATCGGCAAGCGCACGCAGAGAGAGGCCTGACGCGGATCGCGCGACCTTTAGCTTGTTTCCGATCATGGTGGCCTCCTTACGGCGTTCGGTTTCCATGTCTACGATATAGAGTGAATTCTGTAAACCGAAACCTCTTGAAACAAGGTTAATTGGCGCCCATACTAACGCTAATGGTCGGACAGCCGACGATTTTGTAAACCGAATGCGTCGACACGGGGGCGGCCTGTTCCCGATCGCTTCGATCAGCATCAGCAGCAGGCCCACAGGAACCATCATGGCTCTCACCAATACCGAGCTTCGCTACTACGACAGCAATGTGCTCCGCCTTCCGGCGGACAAGCGCAAGGAATATCACGCACAAGTCGATCGGCTGATCGAGGAACTGCGCAAGAGTGTAAAGGGCAAGACCGAGATCAAGATCACCAAGGTCGTGAAGGCCGGCTCGTTCGCCAAGTTCACGATCCTGCGCAAGACGACGTATGACCCCGTCGACGTCGATGTGGTGTTTTACATTTCCGGTCGCGACGCGAGCAAGGAAACGCTCGATAGCCTGAGTGCCACGATCTACGAGTTGCTCATCAAGATCTACCCGAACAAGTCGGTCGAGGATTTCGAGATTCAGCGCAAGGCGGCAACCGTGACGTTCGTTGGTACGGGATTGAGCGTCGACATCGTGCCGGTGATCGAGGACGAGAGCCGTCCGGGCTATGGCTGGCAGTTCGATATCCACGACGGCTCGAAAATCCAGACCTGCGCGCCGTGCCAAATCCAGTTCGTGCGCGACCGCAAGAACCAGGACGGCGATTTCCGCACGCTGGTCCGGATGGCAAAGAAATGGCGCAACTACGCAGAGATCAAGCCGCTCAAGTCCTTCGCCATCGAGCTGATCATGGCGCATGTACTCGCCACCCAGGGCAAGGAAGGCAGTATCGAACAGCGTTTCCGCAACTTCCTACTCTACATTGCTCAATCCGGGCTCAAAGATCAGATCAGCTTCCCCGAGAACACGCTTCCTCTCGGCTCGTTCTCCGACCCGGTCGTGATCCTCGATCCGGTTTACAGCTTCAACAACGTCACCAGCCGGATTTCCGAAGCTGAACGGCAGGAGATCGTCACGGCGGCACAGGAGGCATGGGAGACGGTGAACTTCGCATCGGTCGAGGATGACGATGCGGTCTGGAAAGAGGTCTTCGGGCCGGGTTTCAAGGTGGAGGACTGACATGAGCCAGACGAGAACGGCTTCGGCCACCTATACGACAACTGATATCGAAAACGTCGTTCGGCGCGTGAAGGCAGATTTGGCCATGATCGCCGACAGCACCGGCGGATGGACGCCTCAGAAGGCCGCCGATTACGCCCATGATGTCGAGGTGCTGGCCAAGGCGGGCTACCTCGCGTGGGTGGACGTGACCCTGCTGCAATATGGCGTCGAGCTGAAGGCCGTTCGCTTCGATGTTGATACCGACGCGGGAACGCTGAGCACCAGCCGTCCCGGCGGTGTTCTGTGGCCGCGTGTCACCGGCGCCGAACTGCGGATCGTAATTAGCTACACCGACGCCTACACGAGCGCGGCCCGCGAGGCGACGCGGAGCAAGCTCAAGATCGGCTGGACCTCCTCCCATGCGGACACCAGCCACTCCAGCCTTAGCTCGTCTGGTGGCCGCAATTATGTCAGCAGCACCTACGGGATGCAGAGAAGGGATTGGGCCGCATGAGCCAGCCGAGCATTTTTGACAGCGAAATCGCGCTTCCGAACGATACGCTGGCCAAGCGTGAAAAGGGCCTGCTCGGCTTCGATCAGCGCTATGTCCGCGTTCACGACCAGCTTCGGCTCTTGCTGAATGTCGGCGCACTCGGCGACTGGAACAGAAAACATCATGAAGGCAAGCTCGCACTGTGCGATCTGGTTGCCGAGCAATATCCTCTGGTAATTTTCCACGGCGACGTCGGAACCGGCAAGACGGCCATGGCCGAATGCATCGCCAATCGTCTGGTCGCTGAGGCGCGCAGCTCGGATTCGATGCTGTTCAAGCTGTCGAACCGGGTGCGCGGCAACGGCATGGTCGGCGAAATGGGCACCCTGATCGCCGAAGCGTTCCGCAAGGTCACGCAGTCGGCCGGCAAAAACCGGCGCGCGATCCTGATCATCGACGAAGGCGACAGCCTGGCCGCGTCGCGCGCGCAGGATCACAGCCACCATGAGGACAAGGTGGCCGTAAACACCTTGATCCAGGGGATCGACGATCTCAGGCAATATGGTGGACGGATCGTCGTGATCCTCTGCACCAACCGCCTGTCGGTCCTCGACCCGGCGCTGCGCCGTCGCGCCGCCATCACCGAGACGTTCAGCCGTCCCAGCGATGCCGAGCGCCAGCAGCTTTTCCAGATGGACCTTGCGGGTCTTGGACTTGCGCAACCCCAACTCGCCGAGTTGACGCGGCTGACCGGCGCGCGGGATCGCCATCCGGCCTGGACATACTCCGATATCCGAACCCGGCTCTATCCCGCCGCACTCGCAAAGGCCTATCCCGACCGCGCATTGAGCTTCGCTGATCTGACCTCGATCGCGTCCACCCTTCATGCGTCTCCAGTCATGGAGGACAAGTAATGGCCCGATCTCCCCTGTTCGGACGCCGCATCCATATCTCCGGCAGCGTGATCAATGATCTTGCTATCGCCCCGACCACTGACGTCGAAGCGGCTCGTGAATTGGTCGCGCTGCTAGTCAAAGAACTGGTGAAGCGCGGCGCGAACTTTGTCATACCCGTCGACGCCGAACCGCCGCGAAAGGTGGACGGGCTGCCGGTCTGTTTCGACTGGCTGGTCTGGAAGACCGTCCGGGACAGTCTCACGCTTCGCCCGCAAACTGCGCCAGGACCGTTTGTGGTCGCCGTGCAGCACCACAAGACCGAGGAGCAGATCCCGGAGACCTATCTCGACCTGTGGGACGAGTTGCGCGCGTCGCAGTTGGTCAAGATCGAGAGCGCCGCACATTGGAATATGAACAGCAAGCGCATGGAGGCTCAGGCCCGCTTCGGAGACGTTCTCATAACCTTGGGTGGCGATGAAGGAGTTCTCTATCTGGCCAACCTCTATCACGACGCCGGCAAGCCGATCGTCCCGTTGAACCTCCCCCTCTGCCCAGAAAGCAAGGGTTCGCGCCGACTTTATGCTTTTGGTCTTTCGAGCGCGCAGACCCGCCGCCTGTTCCAGATCGCCGATGATGGCGATGCGCATGACTGGATCAACCGCATCGGCTTTCCGAAACGGCAGGGCAACACCGATCGCGTCGCGGCCCTGATCGACCTGCTGGAAGCGCTAGAACGGCCCAAGGCCTTCGCCGTGCGCCTCCTTAATCCCGACCACGCGGATTATGCGAGCGTCCAGGACTTTTTCGATATCGTCGCCAAGCCTGTGCTCGAAGACGAACTCGGTTATCGCCTGATCGTCATCGACGGCCGGCAGGCCTATGACCACGCGCGGATCGATCAGGAGATCTTCGCCAAACTGCATCGCAGTAGCGTCGTGCTGGCCGATATAACGGGCGCGCGGCCGAACTGCTTTCTGGAACTCGGCTATGCGCTCGGCCGGGGCCTGCCCACCATGGTCACGGCGCGGGAGGGGGCTTCCCTGCCGTTCGATATAACCACATTCGCTGGTCATCATTGGAAGGCGAGCGGCAGCGCCGACGAGCGGCGGCGCGCGTTCAAAGAACACTGGCAGGCGATCCGCAATCGCCCGACGCTCGTGCCCACGGAGCCATTGATCTCATGACTAACGCTCGCGAAATATTCGTCTCGGTCGATGTCGAGACGTCAGGCCCAATCCCCGGCGAGTATAGCCTGCTGTCGATCGGTGCCTGCTCCGCCTTTGATCCGGACAACGGCTTCACCGTGGAGGTCAAACCCATCAACGACAAGTTCGACGCGAAGGCGTTGGAGGTTACTGGGCTTTCGATGAAAGACCTCAGCCAGCGGGGGCTCGATCCCGCAGCAGCGATGAAGGCTTTCTCGGACTGGCTGGCGACGTTGGCTGATTCGGGTGAAACGCTGGTCTTCGTCGGCTTCAATGCGCCGTTCGATTGGTCTTTCGTGAACTACTACTTCCATCGCTTCATGGGTGAAAACCCGTTCGGCTTCACAGCTTTGGACATCAAGGCGCTGTACATGGGAGCGACGCGCTGTTCGTGGCACGATACGCGCTCCAGCAAGGTCGCGGAGCATCTCAAGCCAGAACTTTCTGGTACACACGAAGCTTTGCGAGATGCTAAATATCAAGCGGAGATACTTCGTTTGATATGGCGTGAAATCATGAGATCGTCTTAAAGATATATCTTGTCGAATTCCTCTCACATTGATCTTATCGCAACGATCTAGTGTAAACTTCTTCCATGGATTTTGCTCACATTGCCATTTCGGCGCGTATTGCCCACGGCGATCTCGTGGCAGCCGATGCTTCACTCGAAGCTGGTCCCTCCGATCACGGCGTTCGGCTCATTTTGGTTAAACATCTTCTGGTGTCCTGCGCGAACGTCACTGATCTCGAGCTGATTTGTCGCGCTCTCTACAAGGACCATCCAGCCATTTCGGGAATTATTACGCCGCATCGGCGCAACTTCGAATTTGCGAAGTACATCCGGAACATCGCGGTTGGTCACGTCAACCCGGCGCTCAGCCAGAAGACCCTCGAATGGCGGCCCGAGCTCAACGCCGTTCTGACGAAACCTGGCGCGCCAGCCGAGGCGTTTCTGGGCTACGCGGTGCTGGAGACCGCGATCAACACCTTCGTAGATGGCGAACGGCACCGCATCTTTGACAGCGATACCGACCTGGCTTATCCGCCAGACCTGACCCGATTCCTCAATTTCCTGGGGTCGACCGTGCATGTCGGGATCGCTTACTGCGCTGCGGTGGCCGCCGCGGCGCTCGAGCACGCTAACCTGCCCGACTTCAACGAGAGCTGGCGGGAATTGTCCGCGAAAGCAGGCGCCACAGACTTCGCTTTCATTACGCGCAGGGGATAGGGATGGCTGACGATCTGGGCCATTTCGACGATCTGCCAAAGCGCGACGCTAATCATGTCGCGGAAGAGAAGGCGGAAGCGGCCTTCCAAGCACGCCTAGCGGCGAGCGGTCGCTTCATCCTCCAACGCTCTGACCGCAAGGACTATGGAACGGACTGTGAGATCGAAGTTGTCGATCAGGAGCAGGCTACCAACGTCAGAGTCCACGTGCAGCTCAAAGGGACCGAACGCCCGCTCAACGCAGATGCCTCGCTCAGCATTGAGGTCAGCCGCTCGAATCTGAATTACCTGCTGATGCACCCGCACAGCTTCTACGCCGCTTATCATATTCCGACGTCGTCGCTGCGCATCTGCCCAGCGGAGACTGTTCTCCACCAATACGAGCACGCCGGAAAAAACTGGACCCACCAGCAATCGCTCACCGTCAATTTCATTGACGAGCTAACAAACGAGCGGCTGAATCGGCTGGCCACGTTGGCTAGATCCGCGGCGCGGGCGGCGCGCGATCGTCGGGTCGAGCAGACCCGGGCGGCGCCTGGCGACGTCGCTGGTCTCGTTCGGCGCGGTATTCCGGACATCCATATTCCGGACGATCCGGCCCTGGCCGGCCAACTCCTTGCGCACCTCTACAATCAGGACGCCGACGTAGCGATCAGCGCGGCCTTCGATCGGTTTGCGGCAGTGCTCGGGGTAGACAGCGAAGTTATGGCCCCTGCTTACATGGCTGAGGTCAATCTCGGGATGGCGGGATTAAGTCGGTCGCGCGCACGGATCGAAGCCGCCGTGAACTTTTTCGGGCATCAGCTCGACCTGGGCCGCTACGAGCGGGGCAGCCTTCAATACACGGTCGGCAATGCCTTCTCGGCGCTCGGCCAAGAGGAAGACGCCAAGGCCGCCTATGAGGCGGCTCTCCCCGATCCCGCGTTTGCCCACACGCCGGATCTAGCATCCCAAGGCCATAAGAACCTCGGGACAAGCTTTGAGCGGCTCGGAGATGAGAAGCGAGCAGTCGAGCACTACCGCGAAGCCTTGCGGCTGAACCCGCACCTTCCTGAAGCCCACAATGCCTTAGCCCAATTCTACGTGCGCCATGGCGAGTGGAAGCACGCCCTCGCGCATCTGGATCAGGCCGTCTTCACCGACCCTACGCGCGCCAAAGCGTCCGGAGTCGCGGGGTGGAGAGCCAACGTCCTTTTCAATATGGGAGAGGGAAGCGCGGCATTCCGCGAGATCAATAGCCTCCTAGTCCAAGCTGACTCCGAGCCATGGATCTGGCCGTTTTTCGCACGGCTGGTGGCGAGCTTCGGTCGTACAACGACGGAGAATGCGCGCCAAGCGCTGGGCTTCTGGCACCGCTATGTCAGCGCCCACCCCGAGACCTCCGGAGGTCGTCGCGAGCTGCTGTTAGCCACTTTGTACCTGCGAGCGGAGGGAGAGGATGTTAGCCGCGCCTACGCGGAATTCCGTGCCGAGTTCGATCGCCAAATCGAGCACGTCGACGACAAGGATGAAGTCGCCTTCTTATGGGATCGCCTTGGGCACTGGGCGCAAGATGAAGCGGACTGGGCCGAGGCTGAGCACTGTTTTCGGAAGGCCTACGATCTGGCGGGCGGTCACTACGGCTACTGCCTTGGGACCGCCCTCAACTTTCTCGGTCGGTTTGAAGAGAGCGTGCCAATCTTGCGCGAACAGGCTGAGCGCATCCAGCCTGACCCCATGAGCTGGTTTCAGCTCGGCGCGGCCTACGGCGACCTTGGCCAGTCCGCGCAGGCCATTGACGCCTATGAGAAGGCGCTCGCGCTGGATCCCGATTACGACTTGGCGATGTTCAATCTCGGCGGCGCTTACTGGAACAGGGGAGAGAAGATTGAGGCTTTGGCAATTTGGACGACGGCCATCGACCGCTTCCCAGATCACGAGCTCGCCGCGAAACTCCAACGTGATATGCCGGCCTTCTTTCCACCTCAGCAAGATTAACGAGGCCTATCTGCATAGGAGCCTGTGGCGTAGAATCGGCGGCGTACCGGCAAGGTGGCCCAACTGGTTGGGCATGCGAAAACCATTCCCCGTAACTCAAACGCCTCGTAATTATCTATCCGATTGATAATAAAAGAAATAACTCGCCATTTTGTGCGGTAATCGGCGGTGTTTGGCGGATCAGGTGGGATTCGAACACTTACACTGAATCAATTTACTGGCGCCTAGCTGATTCATGAGCAAATGTCGGCTTTCAGAAAATCTCACGGGTTATTTGAACGATCGGAATGGGGTGAAAGCCTTCGCGGGGGTCGTCCGTGTGCATGTCCGGTTTTACCAATCGCCCTACACAAAGCAGACATTCCGTTTACCTCCCAGAGCGGACAGACGGCAGTCGCCTTCTTTTCGGACGTTAGAGTGCGGTATGACCTTTCTTAGAAGCGGACGTTGCAACATGCCTCCGCGAGCATTGATCTCCGTCAATCCCGGTGCGGTTCAAAATGCGTGTGTGGCGGAAATTGACCGAGCACAAGATGTCTGCCTGCTTAAACTTCCATCCTCATGTCGGTCATTAGGGATGCTCAGGTTGTCACCGTGAACTTGCCGTCCGCTCAACTTCCACTGGACGGCAAGGTCGGCGCCAGAGGTGGGCATGCAGCTCACGGTGCGACCAGACCGCCCATAACTGTCTGCTTCTAGGTTCGGGTCGTTGTGGCCACCAATTGATCCGGCTGTCTTCCAGCAATCGACGCTCACATTTTGGTCTTCGTGGTCCGACATTAGTATTCGGGTCCCCGATTCCAAGCGTTCAATTCAGCCTGAATTGCCCTCACATCATTCTGCCTCTCGCGTGGCGCGTTAAGCCGAACGATCTCTAACTTGCCTTCCCACCGGTGCTTCGCCGCGAGAAGGAAGCGGCGTCGATCTCCATCTGCCGACCGAAGATCTTCCTGGATCTCTGTCAAACGACGCTTGCACGTCGCCATCTGCTCGTCCAAGTCACCCAGAACCCCAGCGATAATGTGCTGTCCCCGTAGCGTTGCACCACCGCGTTTCCGTACCGTCTGTGCAGTGACCCTGAGTTCAAGGAGAAGAAGGCTAATCGACGTCCGCACCTTCCCGATCGGTGTCTCCGGATAATCGTCATCAAGCGAGTGGAAGTTCAGAGCCCTGATATGGGCGGCGATCCTCTGGTTAATAAACGACACCGGTTCCCAGTTGTGTGCGAAGTCATTCCGAATTTTCCGAAGCCGGTCGAGGTCATTTGCCTGATGCGTCGTCACCAGGCCTAAAGCCTGCGCCATCCTTATCCGTGCCGAAAAAGTACCTAGTGGGGCATTGAAGCCCTCGAGCATCTTGTCGGCGGCATCCCCAGGCATGAGGTAGGCTCTAATCAGATCACGCAGCGCCTCTTCGGCGAAGGCCGCAAGAGAGAGAACGAGTCCCCGCTCGTCCAGATTCGCGAGCATGGAGTTGAGACGATTAAGGTCACCGAAAACGTCATCCTCACCTGGAAGAAAATTTTCTTCGTAAGCCATTCCTTTCCCCTTGGATTTTTCGAAACCTTACCATCAACTTCTCCGCCTGTGGGATGAACTTCGCGGTGAAATTTTGGTCGGAGCTGGGGAACTTCCGTCAATGTGTCGGTCGCACATTAGCGCCAGACAGTCTGCAAAGAGCGTTATCGCACGCAAGATAACAGGTTCCCTCATGGCGGCCCAAGATAGTCCGATTACTGGCGCGGATGGCCACAAGCGGGCGGTCCGCAATCCCCCCATTGCTGACAAGTTTGTGTCGATCTGTTCTGTCAGCGCCAGCCCAGCGCGGGCGCAATGTGGGTGAGGATCGCCTCGATGACGTGGGCATTATACGCGACGCCAAGCTGGTTCGGCACGGTCAGCAGGAGCGTGTCGGCCTCGGCGATCGCTTCATCCCCACGAAGCTGCTCGATCAGCACGTCCGGCTCCGCAGCATAACTGCGCCCGAAGATCGCGCGCGTGGTCTCGTCGAGCATGCCGACATGGTCGGCGTCCTGACGGCCGCCGAAATACGCACGATCCCTATCGTTCACCAGTGCGAAGATGCTGCGGCTGACCGAGACACGCGGGGCGCGGGCATGCCCAGCGTCCTTCCACGCCGCGCGATAGGCGCGGATTTGCCGGGCCTGCTGGACATGAAACGGCTCGCCGGTCTCGTCGTCCTTCAGCGTCGAGCTTTGTAGGTTCATCCCCATCTTCGCTGCCCAGATGGCAGTCGCATCCGAGCCTGACCCCCACCAGATGCGGTCCCGCAGCCCTTCGGAGAATGGCTCCAGTCGCAGCAGGCCATGCGGGTTGGGGAACATCGGGTTTGGGTTGGGTCGGGCGAAGCCTTCTCCCCTGAGTAGCTCGAGAAACACCTCGGCGTGCTGTCGCCCCATATCGGCGTCGGTCTGGCCCTCGGCTGGCTGGTAGCCGAAATGCCGCCAGCCATCGACGACCTGCTCGGGGGAGCCACGGCTGATGCCGAGTTGCAGCCGACCCCCAGCGATCAGATCGGCCGAGCTTGCGTCCTCGACCATGTAGAACGGGTTTTCATACCGCATGTCGATCACGC
This sequence comes from Tanticharoenia sakaeratensis NBRC 103193, assembly GCF_000963885.1. Taxonomy (GTDB): domain Bacteria; phylum Pseudomonadota; class Alphaproteobacteria; order Acetobacterales; family Acetobacteraceae; genus Tanticharoenia; species Tanticharoenia sakaeratensis. The sequence continues at coordinate 8,783 of NZ_BALE01000045.1, read as the reverse complement.
CGGTGCCGATCTCGATGCGGCTGGTCTTCGCCCCCACGGCGGCGAGCAGCGGGAAGGGCGAGGCAAGCTGCCGTGCGAAGTGATGGACGCGGAAATAAGCGCCGTCCGCGCCCAGTTCCTCGGCCGCCACGGCGAGATCGATGGATTGCAGCAGGACGTCGGCCGCCGAACGCGCCTGCGATTGCGGCGACGGCGTCCAGTGTCCAAACGAGAGAAAGCCAATCTTCTTCATCGGATCCTACGCCCCGATCTGTGCAACGGCCTGTAGTTTGCCATGTCTTTCCGACTGGAAAGAGATGCCCCGGCTTCGTTAGGTCCGCTTGCGGCCTGCCGCCTTTGGCGGGGCTGCCTTTACTGCCACCTTCTTGGCTGCTGGCGCTTTCGCGGGGGTTTTCTTCGCAGGGGGCTTCGGGAGTGCCAGCGCGTCTTTCGCACCCTTTCCGGCCGAGAAAGCCAATTTGCGCGACGCCGGGATTTCGATGCTCTCGCCGGTGGCCGGATTACGGCCCTGCCGAGCACCGAGCTGGCGGACGGAGAACTTGCCAAAGCCGGTCAGCGTTACGTTCTCGCCCGTCTTCGCGGCGGCAAGAATGGCAGCCAGCAGGGCATCCAGAATGTCCCTGACTTCCGTTTTGGAACGGTCGGCCGACTGGGCAATCTGATCGATCAGGTCGGATGTCTTCATGGCGAGTCCAATGGTCCGGTGATGATTCTGATGTCCGGCACAGTGAAGCAGGGAAGTCTGTTCGACAATTCTGAATGTCACCGAAGAAACGGCCCAAAACATTAAAAAGCTTGGGGCGCTGCCCCCGGCGCACTTCGTAACGTCTTCCGCCCAGCTTCCTTCGCTGCGCTCCGTGCAGCCGGTTCCCCGCGAAGCCGTCACGCCGTTTGCACCCCCGCTGCTCGCCGCGAGGCAGAGGAACAGCGGGGGCTGTTCCTCGCGGAACGAAGGGCAAAGACCATGACCGGCAGCATCGCCACGACGACCGATTTCCGCAATACCATCCTCAACGGGGACAGTGTGCAACTCATGCGCGCACTCCCCCGCAACTCGGTGGATTTCATCCTGACAGATCCGCCTTACCTGGTGAACTATCAGGGCAGGGACGGGCGCAAGGTTCGCAACGATGACAATGCGCGCTGGCTCCGGCCGGCCTTCAACCAGATGCACCGCGTTCTGAAATGGGGCGGGTTCACCGTTTCGTTCTATGGCTGGAACCGTATCGACCTGTTCGCCGATGCCTGGAAGGCGGCGGGGTTCCGCATGGTCGGGCATATCGTCTTTCTCAAGTCTTATTCATCCTCTTCCCGGTTTCTCCGGTATGAACATGAAAGCGCCTATCTGCTGGCCAAGGGCAACGTGACACCGCCCGCAAAGCCCATCCCGGATGTGATCGACATGCCCTATTCGGGAAACAAGCTGCACCCGACGCAAAAGCCGGTGGCGGCACTTCTTCTCCTGGTGGAAGCCTTCTGCCCGGTAGGTGGTCTGGTTCTGGACCCGTTCGCCGGATCGGGTTCGTCCCTGGTGGCGGCGCAGCATCTTGGGCGCGACTGGCTGGGGATGGAACTGGACCCGGATCACGCCGCGACGGCAAGTCGTCGGCTGGCGTGGCACGGAGCGGGGAGGGCGGCGGCGTAAGCCGCCCCCTTCTGACCTCACCGGACGGCCGGAAAATCGCGCCGGTCCCAATGGACCGGCGGCGGGGCGCGCCGCTGCCCGGCGCTTGCGGCGCTCGCCGGCTGGGCCCGCTCGCGGACAATGTGGCCGGAAAGGGGACGTTCCTGGTTTCGTTGCCACAACGCTGCCGGGAAGGGCTTCCCCCGTCGCCGGGTTACGTGGACCGGATGGCTGCCACATCTTCCCCTGACATTCCTGCGATCGTGGTGTCACTGCTGATCCCAGGTGGAGCCGCTGCCATCCCCGCACTGCTGTCGGCATATGCCGGTCGTTCCTCATGTCCGTTGCCGATTCAACACCTTTTCGTTGCGGGACCGCGCCCGGTGGGCCTGCTCCCGCGCTTCGTGAGGCGATCCCGGCACCTATGCCGTCCCGTTCCATCCGGGGCATTCCCGGAGCATGAGGGGCGAGGTGTCACATGATCGACGGTGCATGGGACTGGCGGGATGATGACGCGGCGGCTGTCCTGCGCCGCGCCGAGAGCGTGGTGCTCGCGCAGGAGTTCCTGCGCTGCAACCCGGTTTACACAGCCAGCCGTCGGCAACTGATGCGTGCCCTGTCTCCCACCGGCGCCTTCCGCGAGGCAGCCTTGGCCGGCTTCGCCTGGCCATGGGGGTTGAGTTTTCCCGTTCGATCCCGCCCGTAGCTGGTGGCAGGAACCGGCGTTCTGGCGCCCGGAACTGCTCGACAGCAGCATCATGATCGGCGCCATGCCCGACGATTACGCCGCCCTCCATGGCACGGAGGATATCGCCGCCACGGTCGCCGGACGGCAGATCGCCTTCCGAAGCCTGCCCGACGGCAAGCATGCGATCGTCGAAGACAAGTACGGCAGCCAGCAGGTGTGGCTGCGGTCGGATCCGTCCGGGCGTCATGACGCCTACCTGCTGCCGCATGTCGGGCTGGAAAAGCATCTGGGCGCGCTGCTGCGCTTTCTCGACATCCCGGCGCGAGGGCGCTTTTCGCTTCGGCATCACCTCACGCGCCCGACTGCGCTGCGACAGAACCGCCTGGTCCTGATGCTGCGGGTGATGCGCGCGCGGGCGCAGGGCGTGTCGCACCGCGAGATGGGCGCTGTGCTGTTCGACCGGCGCGCCCGCTCCATGTCGGCGCTTGAATGGTCGGTCAGCGACATCCGCCAGTCGCTCTACCGTCTCGATCTGGAAGGGGTGGCGATGGTGGCGGGCGGTTATCTCGAGCTGGTGCGGCATGGTCTCTCCGGAAAAATCACCGTGCCGGAGGCATAGATCCATTCGGTGCCATCCCGTCCTGTACGATTTCCGGCTCCGTTTCGGGGCTGTTTTTCGTTCTGCCCCCGCCTCAGCCCTTTCGCCAGTCTTCGCTCCACCACGCCCCGATGCGTCCCGCATCGTCAGGCTATGACAGGAGAGAAACATGCAAACGGCCAATACGCATCATGGACGCCCGGAGAAGAAGCTGGTGATGACCCCCGAGGCCGCTCGCCTGGTCGGGCTGTCGCCGCGCACGCTGGAGACGTTTCGCTGCCGGGGCAGCGGCCCCGTCTTCCGCAAGATCGGCGGGCGGGTGCTCTACGCGACCGACGACCTTCAGGCATGGGTGGACCGGGCCGCGTGCCGGTCCACCTCGGAGGACCGCTACGAGGCCGCGTTGGCGGCAAGCCGGGCGTGGAGGCAACGCGCATGAACGGCCAATCGAACCCTCACGGGGCGATAACGCCCGCACCCGGCAATTGGCGCGAGCCCGACCGGCGTTTCGTGATCAGTGGTCCCGCTCGTCCCCGTGATCTGCGCGACCTCATGGGACTGCCATTCTTCGCATTGGGGCGGCGGCCCCATGGCGAAGCATTGAATTACCGCACGCGCCATATCGACATTTCCGTCACGCCGGACGCCTCCGGTATGGCGACGATCCGGGACGCGGACATCCTGCTCTGGCTGGGTGGTCAGATCGTCGATGCCCTCAATCACGGGCTCTGGGTGTCGCGCCATGTGCGCTTCACACCCTGGCGCCTGTTCGCCGATCTGGGCTGGGCCGACGGCGCACACCAGTATCGCCGGCTCCAGGGCGCGCTGATGCGGCTGTCGGGAACGCACGTTGCAACCAGCCTGCGCAACGGTCCGGACTGGCAGGAGCGCGCCTTCACCTGGGTCAGTGACCTGCGGATATCCCATGAGCACGGTGTCGCGCTGACGCTGCCCGCCTGGTTCATGGAAGGGGTGTGCGACCTCTCGCGCGTGCTGAGCGTCGATCCCGCCTACTTCCGGCTGGATGGCGGCCTGGAACGCTGGCTCTACCGCCTCGCGCGCCGCCATGCTGGTCGTCAGACCAGTGGCTGGACCTTCGGGCTGGCCGATCTTCATGTCCGTTCCGGCAGTCTGTCTCCCCGGCGTCGGTTTGCCGCCGGCATCGCCATGATTGTCCGTCGGCAGAGCGTTCCCGGCTACACGCTTCGCATCATTTCCGGCAGAAAACCGCCAGTGCTGCGGATTACACCAACGGTATCATCCACCGGCTCGGTGGATAACCGTGGGAGTCATACCGTTGCTTCAGGTACGCATGATACCGTTGGTCCAGTGACGGAAATACCGTTGGTCGAGTTCAAAATCAGCGCGCAAGGCACTGGTTCGAAACACAAAATCGCGTCCGTAACTTATATAACTAATATATATACTCTTAGTACTTGTACGCCGCGCACCTGCATGCGCGCGCGACTCTATATTATGGATACCTACGCTATTCTGCGTCGGACTGCGACAACACTGCAACAGGCGTGTGATGTTGTCCGGCATGGAGCCGTGGAAAAGGCATTGGGGAGGGCGGCATGACGCGCATCCTCTTTCCCGCGGGCATTGCCATGCCCTATGCGCCGCTGCGTGTGCTGGGCCTGCACCGGAGCGGCTTCGTCATCGTCGTCGTCCCGGACATCCCTGAAGCCATACGGCACGTCATCCTGCGCGTCGCAATGGCACTGGATGCGGCGCTCGTGCGTGGGACAGCGGGAGGTGTGTCATGACCCGGTGCGCCTGGTTCTTCGCGACCTATTTCACGGCGCTCGGCACGCTGGCGACGGTCAACATCCATCCCACACCGCGCTGGGTCTGGAACGAGACGGCGAGCGTTCCGGTCGGGCTATATCGCATCCAGTCCACCGTCCCGATCCATGTCGGCGACATCGTCGCCATCCGCCTGCCGGAGCGCGAGGCCACGTTGCTGGCCACACGCGGCTACCTGCCGTTCGGCGTGCCGCTGCTCAAGCCTGTGGCCGCACTGGCGGGGCAGAGTGTCTGTCGCATCGGCGTCCACGTCACCATCGACGGCAAGCCCGTCGGTGACGCGAAGACCGTCGATCATCAGGGCCGCAAGCTGCCCGTCTGGCAGGGGTGTCAGCATCTCGGGCCCGGACAGGTCTTCGTCATGAACGCCGCCGTGCCGACCAGTCTGGACGGGCGGTATTTCGGTGTCCTGTCGATGGAAACAGTGATCGGCCGCGCCGTGCCCGTGCATGTCCGGACCGGTGACGCGGAGCGACCACCGCGGCATTTCGATTCCCTTCCGGAACCCGGCGCTCCGATCCGGGCGCGACCGCTCCTGGCGCCACCCATGATGCCCATGAAACAGAGCGAACCGCCGATCGAATGACAATCGTAAGGCACGCGGATTTTCCATCATCTCTACCATTTCCGAAAGGATTTTTCCCATGAGCCAGATCGGATTTTTTACCCGCACGTCGGATGGTTTTGCCGGGCGTGTGCGCACCCTGTCGCTGGATGCCGAACTGACCTTCGTACCCGCGGAAAACAATGGCGCGGAGCATGCGCCGAATTCTCGTATTCACCTGGGTGACGGAGAGTCCGGACCAGAACTAGGCGCGGGATGGAAACGCACCGGGGAACGTGCCGGCGAATACATTTCCGTCGTCCTGGACGATCCCAGTTTCATGCAGCCAATCCGCGCGACCTTGTTCCAGGCAGGGCGCGGCGGGCGTGAATGGCAACTAGTGTGGAACCGCGCGTCCAAACGTCCGGGAGCTCGGGAATGAGCCGCCGGTTTTTCATGTCCGTCGGCATGCTGGCCATGCTCGTGCTGCCGCTCTCGCTCGCCACTGTCCACGCGCAGGATTGGGACGATCTCGTGCGGAAGGCGGCGGAGCAAAACGCGATTCCACCAGCGTGGGTGCGGGCGGTCCTTCGGGCTGAAAGCGCTGGCGATCCGCACGCGGTTTCCGGCGCTGGTGCGATGGGGCTGATGCAGCTTATGCCCAGCACATGGCAGGACGTCCGGCGTGCGCTCAATCTGGGCGCTGATCCCTTCGATCCGAACGACAATATCGCGGCTGGAGCAGCCTATCTGCGATGGCTGCACGACCGCTATGGCGATGCCGGATTCCTCGCCGCCTACAATGCCGGTCCTGCCCGTTACGACGAGCATCTGGCGACCGGTCGGCCCTTGCCAGCCGAGACGGTTTCCTACGTTGCCTCTGTCGCCCGATTGCTGAATGGCGCCGGATCGGCTGCAATTTCGCGACAGATCGACAGCACGTCGGCGGCACCAGACTGGCGTTCCGGCGCCATGTTCGTGACGGCTGTTTCCTTATCGCCGGACGTCAATGCACAGCATTTCCGAAGCACAGGGACACCAGCGAACGATGCCCTCTTCGTCACCCGCTCCAGGGGTGAAATGCCATGACACGGTGTCTTTCAGGGCGCGGAGAACATTCCCGGCGATTGGCGGAAATCGGGCGTTTTTGGCCGGGAGGGGGTGGTTTTAAGGCGAAGCAAGATAAAAGCCACAAGGTGTGGCGCGGTCGGGGAGGGCAGTTTTTCAGGGGATTTTACAAGGTCTTTTTACCACCCCAAGGTGGCGGCCCTTGTGTTCCCTTTGTTTTCAATGTGATCGCACAAGGTCAGGGCCACCATGGCGCGGGATGAGGATTTTCGGGTCCGGCCCGGCCGTATCCGTACTCCCCGTGCGCCGGGGCACGCGAAATCTTTCATCGGCAGCGTGCTGGCCGCGACCAATCGTGCTGGTGGCATGGGCCGTCCTGGCCGGGGCAATGGTGGCAATCGTCCCTCGACCTTCGGGCGGGGACGGGGCGCCGCCGTGCGCGCAAACCGCATCCTCTCGCAGCGTACGCGTCATGTCGTGGTCAAGGCCCGCGTCGTGCGGCATAGCGGAAAATCGTCGCTGCGCGCGCATCTCGCCTATCTCCGTCGCGAGGGCGTGACGAAGGATGGCGACACGGCGCGCCTGTTCGGTGCGGACCGTGACGATATTCCGGCCTCGGAATTCGCGGCTCGCTGTGAAGATGACCGGCATCATTTCCGCTTCATCATCGGTCCCGAGGAGGCTACCGACATGGCGGACCTCACGGCGTTCACGCGCGACCTGATGAGCCAGGTTGAACAGGATCTCGGCACGAAGCTGGATTGGGTGGCCGTGTCGCACTGGAATACCGACAATCCGCACCTCCATGTCATTGTGCGCGGCAAGGACCAGGAGGGAGAGGATCTGGTCCTGTCCCGCGACTATATTCGCGAAGGCTTGCGTGCCCGCGCCCAGAACCTCGTGACGCTGGAGCTTGGCCCCAGAACGGAGAACGAAATCAGACGATCGGTGGAGCGTCAGGTCGAAGCCGAACGCTGGACGCAGCTGGACCGGCAGTTGCAGCAGGATGCCGATGCCCAGGGGTTCGTGACAGTTGCCCCCGAAGCGGGCCGCCAGCCGGATATGTTTGCTGTGATGAAAACCGGTCGGCTTCGCTATCTGGAACGCATGGGCCTCGCTCATGATCTCGGGGGCGGGCAATGGCAGGTTGACGAGACGGCCGAGTTGACGCTGCGTGAAATGGGTGAGCGGGGCGACATCATCAAACGGATCCATCGCGCTCTCAAAGAGAAAGGCATCGACCGGGCGACATCGTCCTGGGTCGTGGCGGGGGAGCAGGCGAGCGGGCCGGTTATTGGCCGGCTGGTCGATCGCGGTCTTGATGACGAGCTGAGGGGCAGCGCTTGGGCGATCGTCGACGGCGTGGACGGGCACACGCGCCACATCCGCCTGCCCACGCTCGACGCGGCTTCGGATGCGCATGCGGGCGCTATCGTCGAACTGCGGGCGTTCAGGAGCGCCGATGACCGGCAACGCGTAGCACTTGCCGTACGGTCGGATCTGGCGATCGACGAGCAGGTGACGGCGCGGGGCCCGACGTGGTTGGATCGTCAGCTTATTGCGCGCGATCCGATCGCGCTTGGCGATGCCGGTTTTGGCGTCCAGGTTAAGGACGCGCTGGTCAGTCGTCGGGCGCATCTGGTCGAACAGGGTATCGCCCAGCAGGACGGAGACAGGACGCTCTATCCGCGCGGGATGCTGGCGACATTGCAGCAGAGGGAACGGGACGATCTCGCCCGAAGGCTGGAGCGCGAGACGGGCATGAACCACAGCCCGCCGGTTGCGGGTGACTATGTCACCGGAACCTATCATCAGCGTTTCGCGCTGGCGGCGGGGAGGATGGCCATGATTGATGACGGGCTCCAGTTCCAGCTCGTGCCCTGGACGCCATCGCTGGAGAAACAGCGCGGGCAGCATGTCTCGGGCGTCGGACGCGACGATGGCGGCGTGGACTGGTCGTTTGGTCGGAAACGGGACGTGGGGATCGGATTTTAGGCACGGGAACAGCCGCTGGATGACGGGGCGTTGCATGGCGACTAGGGGGGTAAGCAGAATGTCAGCTTCCAGAGAGAAGCATCTGATAGCAGACACTCGGATCAACACTTTATAGGCACTCAACGCGGTGAAAAACAGACGGTCAACTCCTTACCTGCGCTGTGGAGGATCGGATAAGAAGCTCGGTAGGCAGGACGACGCTGCGAACGCCTTTATCGCCCTCAATCGCGCCAAGAAGCATCCGGCCGGCTTCGCGGCCGAGTTCGTCATGCCGGACACTGACCGTCGTCAAGCCTGGCGCAACGAGTTCGCCGAATGGGATATTGTTGTATCCCGTAACGGAGATGTCCCTGGGGCAGACGAGGTTGCGCTCTCGCAACGCCTGTAGGGCACCGAATGCGAGAAGGTCGCTTCCGGCTACTATGGCCGTTATTTCGGAACTGCGATCGAGTATATG
>NZ_BALE01000046.1 GCF_000963885.1 Tanticharoenia sakaeratensis NBRC 103193 | reverse complement strand
GCGCGGCCGGCCGCTGGCAGTCGGCAGCGGCGAGGCGCGGGGCGTGGTCGCGGCGGCGAGCTACGAGGCGCGCAGGTTCGGCGTCCGCTCGGCGATGGCATCCGTGACGGCCCGCAGGCGTTGCCCGGATCTGGTGTTCGTGCGTCCGCGTTTCGACGCCTATCGCGCGGTGTCACAGCAGGTCCATGCGATCTTCGCGCGCTACACGCCACTGATCCAGCCGCTGTCGCTCGACGAGGCGTATCTGGACGTGACGGATCATCTGAAAGGTTTCGGCAGCGCGACCGAGGTCGCACAGGCCATCCGGCGCGACATTCTGGCCGAGACGGGCCTGACGGCATCGGCCGGCGTCTCCTACAACCGGTTCCTGGCGAAGCTCGCATCCGATCATCGCAAGCCTGACGGCCTGTTCGTGATCACGCCGCGCATGGGACCGGCCTTCGCGGCTGGGCTGGCCGTCGGGAAATTTCACGGCATCGGTCCTGCGACGGCCGCGAAGATGCATGCGCTCGGCATTCACACGGGCGCCGATCTCCGTGCGCGCAGCCTTGACGAACTGCAGGCGCATTTCGGCCGCATCGCGCCATTCTACTACGGGATTGCACGCGGCATCGACGAGCGTCCGGTCAGTCCCGACCGGCTGCGCAAATCTCTGGGCAGCGAGCGCACATTTTCCACGGATCTGAAGGATTTCGTCGGAGCGTCTGACGCCCTGCTGGCGATTGCCACCCGGGTTTGGGCACAAAGTGCCGAGCGCAGCATCGCGGGCCGCACCGTCACGCTGAAGGTCAAATACGACGATTTCCGGCAGATCACCCGGGCCCGATCGGATCAGGCGCCGCCCGCGTCCGCGGAGGAGCTTCATGCCCGCGCCTGCGGACTGGCCGAACCGCTCTTTCCCAGCGATCGCGGGGTGCGCCTGCTGGGCATCACCCTGTCGGCATTGGTGCCGGCAGGCGAGCAGGCACCGGTGACATCCGGGCAACTGGCGCTTGCGCTCGACCTGTGAGCGGCCCGTGCCGGGAGCCCGAGGCGGGACTTTCCTGAGCTTTTTTTGAGACTTTCGGCGTCTTTTGCGTTGGATCGATGGTCCATGTTTACGAAACGGGAGTCTTATCCATCATGAATCGTTCTGTTTTTGCCGCCGCCTGCGCCGTATCCCTGTCTCTTGGCGCGATGTCATCAGGCGCATTCGCACAGATCCCCGGCATGGGCGGCCAGACCCAGGGAACGTCACAAGGGACGGCCGGTGGCCTGCTCGGCGGCAACGGGGCAGGCGGCATGCTGAGCGGAGCCATGGGCAACATGGGCCTGCCGAGCGTCAGCAGTGCGAGTTCGGGCAATGTCGCGGGCGTCCTGAGCTACTGCGTGAGCAACAACGCGGTTTCCAGCAGTGCCGGCAGCACTGCACTCAGCCAGCTGACCAGCAAGGGCAATGTCGCATCCAGCAGTGGCTACCAGAACGGCTCGCAGGGGCTGCTCGAGACCGGGTCGGGCAATACGTTCTCGCTGTCGAACCTCGCGCAGCCGCTCAAGCAGCGCGTCTGCAAGTCGATCCTGAGCCGGGCCCAGAACCTGCTCTGAAAACCTCAACACTCTGAAACCCTGACACCCGGCCGCCGATCGACACCCCGGACGGCCGTGTGCAACGATCGCTCGTCCGGACTTTCCCGCCGGATGAGCATCCTGTCGCAAGCCCGACAAAAGCGTGACCGCTCGTCTGCGTGACGACGGACACGTATCGTTCTATGGTCGGGAAAGTCGTGAAAGAGGGCATCGCAATGCAAGCCGAAGGAACGCCGGTGGATTCGCCGACAAGGCGCATCCTGCTCGTCGTTCTGTTCAATCTCCTTATCTATATCGACATCGGTTTGCCGATGGCCGTCATTCCGGTCTTCGTCCACCGCACGTTGCTCTATTCTGCAACGGTCGCAGGCCTTGCGATCTCGCTTCAGTATTTCGCGACATTCGCCTTCCGTCCGTCCGCGGGGCAACGAACCGACCGGATCGGGCCCAAACCCGTGGTCGTGGCTGGGCTCGCATTGGGTGTGGTTTCCGGCACTCTGCTGATGCTGGCGGGGTTCCTCGCGGCATGGCCGGTGTTGTCGCTGGCCCTGCTGGCAGGCAGCCGCGTCATCCTCGGCTGGGCCGAGAGCTGGACGGCTACCGCTGTCATCTACTGGAATATCCGGCGGGTGGGTTCGGCCAACACCGCGCAGGCGATCTCGTGGAACGGCGTCTGTTCGTACGGCGGAATAGCACTCGGCGCGCCGGTCGGCGAACTGCTCTCGCATCTGTCGCATCCCTTCGGCGGGGTGACGACGGTCGGTCTGCTGTCGCTGCTGCTGCCGGCATTCGGCCTGTCGGTCATCTGGGCCTACGACAACGTGCAGCCGACGGTGTCCAAGCGGCCGCTGATGAAGTTCACGGACGTGTTCAAGCGCGTCTTCCCGCATGGGGCGGCCCTGGCGCTGGGATCGATCGGGTTCGGTGCGATCTCGTCCTATCTCGCCCTGTATTACGCGGCGATGCGCTGGGGCGGGGCGGCGGATGCGCTGGCTGCATTCGGTGCGGTGTTTGTCCTGGTGCGCTTCGTGCTGTCGCGTCAGATCGGGCGGTTCGGCGGCACGCGGGTGGCTGTCGTGTCCCTCGTCGTCGAGGCTGTCGGGTTGATGATGCTGTGGCGGAGCGGGAGTTCGACGGCTGCCGCCATGGGAGCCGCGATCACGGGTGCCGGCTTCTCGCTGGTCTTTCCGGCCCTGGGTGTGCTGGCGGTGGATCGCGCCGGGCCGGAGAACCGGGGTGCCGCGCTGGGAGCGTTTTCGGTCTTCCTCGATCTCGCGATCGGCTTTTCCGGGCCGGCACTTGGCCTGGTCGCCGAATATGGCGGATATCCCCCGTTGTTTCTCCTGGCCGGGGCCTGCAGTGTAGGCGGCGCGATCGTGTCGCAGGCTCTGGGCAGACCCGCAGCAAGGCGACGCTGATCGCAGGTTGATTGCGCGTCGAAAGGGAAACGAGATGAGGATTGCCGCTGCTGCCGTGTTTTGTGGGTCGCGCCCCGGAGTGGACCCCGCGTTCATGCAGGCGGCACGCGAGCTCGGCATGGGACTCGCGCAAGCCGGGATTACGCTGGTCTATGGCGGCGGCAACGTGGGGCTCATGGGAAGTGTCGCCGACGGAGCGATCTCGCGGAACGGCGCGGTCTATGGCGTGATCCCCACGTTCCTGCGGGATCGGGAAGTCATGCATCACGGCGTCATGGATCTCGAGGTGACCGAGACCATGCATGAACGCAAGACGCGCATGTTCGCGCGCGCGGACGTGTTCCTGATCCTGCCGGGCGGCCTCGGCACGTTCGACGAGCTCATGGAAATCATGACGTGGCGTCAGCTCGGACTGCATGACAAGCCGATCCTGATCGTCGATATCGCAGGTTGGTCGCGCTTCGTCGTGGCGGCGGTCGATGCGGCTATCGCACAGGGTTTCGCCAGCCCGACGGCACGCGACCTGTTCGAAGTCGTGCCCGATGTCGCAGCGGCCCTGTCCCGGCTGTCGGAAGGTGCCACGCCTGCGACACCCGGCGAAGTCGAGAGGCTGTAACGGCAGTTCGTGCGTCGGTATCGAACGCCGATCGCTGAAAAACGCGCGAAAAGGTCCCGCTGGCATCTTGCGCGTGTTCCGACGCTTCGCTATGACCCGCTGCGTCGCCCGGAGTGTAGCTCAGCCTGGTAGAGCACTGTGTTCGGGACGCAGGGGCCGGAGGTTCGAATCCTCTCACTCCGACCAGCGGCGACATGGGAGACCAGACTGGTTTCCTCATGGGATCTGGCGGAGCGCCAGGACTGTCCCAGCCGGGTCAGCGTGCATGATGATCCCACAATCCGATTTTCGAAATCATGAGCCGGAACCGGGCGTGTCTGAAAGCGGCTTGTCTCAGAGCATGTTTCGTGGCGGCATCCTGCCCTGAAAATGGCGGTTAAACGCCAATGTTTGCGCCATGAGCCTTGTCGACTGCAAATGTGATTGCGTATTATTCAGGGTTATCCGCACGATTTAGCGTGCGTCTTGGGCAGCAGGGGTATAGACACATCCACACGGGCGCGCTTTTCCCCCGGACAGATGTTTTGGTACCCTTCGCAAGCTGAATCCTGATGTCTCCGAAGAGAAGTTTTTTTCCTGCGTAATATCGCGCAGGCCCGTGTGTTAAGGAGACCTGTCATGGCTACAGGCAAAGTTAAGTGGTTCAACGCGCAGAAGGGCTTCGGCTTCATTCAGCCGGATGACAACTCGAACGACGTGTTCGTGCATATCTCGAGCGTTGAGCGTGCAGGGATGAGCGGCCTCAACGAAGGCCAGGCCATCTCCTACGAGCTGCAGAGAGGCCAGAACGGCAAGATGTCGGCGGCCAATCTCAAGGCCGAGTGAGCCAGCGCAAGCTGTAGAAAAAGCCTCCTTCGGGAGGCTTTTTTTATGTCTGCCGCATCGGTCGTGCTTGCGGTTCTCTCCTTCGGGAACGGTCCGACGGGCCCGCCCGTGGGGCAGCAGGCCCGCCGAAATTCAGGTCTGCCGCCGCGCCGTGCTGGCCTGTCAGGCCGCGCGCATCTCGGCGATCAGGGCATCGCAGTCTTCATGATCGGGGGAAAATCCCGTGGTGCCGAGCCAGTTCTGGCGCGAGACGAGGCCATAGGCCTCGTCGCAGAACACTTCGAACCAGTCCCATGACATCCGGCGGCGCTCGCCCCAGGTGTTGAAATGAAGCCAGTCCGCGTCATAGCCGTGCAGCCAGAGCGCATGGCCGCCGGCGATGGTCTGATCGCCGCTCTCGTTGATCACCCAGTCGCCACCGGACTGCATGATGTAGTTCGGGATCTGCACTCCGATATACACGCCGCCCAGACTGGCGATCGCGCGCATGATGCCGCTGCGGTCATGAGGATCGACGGTGCCGTAAGCCGTGAGGTAATCGCGGCCCGGCTGGCCCGGCCGGGCATAGCCGTCCTTGACCCAGCGGTTGAGCACATCGATCTCGACACCGCCCTGATCGGTGGCAGCCTGCCCGGGGACGTAGCCGCTTTCGGCCGAATAATTCGCAATGACCTGGGCGTCGGACAGCAGGACGGGCGCCTGCGCGACACCGGTCCAGGTCCGGATGGCACTGGCCACCGAAACCTGCGTGCAGCAGCCGATCGTGTCATTGCACCAGACAGGCCATGTCACGCCCGGCGCCCAGTCGGCGCTTGGTGGCGGCGTGATGAGATGCGCGCGAAGGGCGGCGCCGAGACGGTAGGTCTGCGGATCGTGTCGCGCCGGCTTCTTGCCGAGCGCACGAATGGTCTGAGGCATGGGATATGTCCTTCAGTGACCTGAAAATCGTCGGAAATGGAAATCGCATCGCGAGCGCGTGCGACCTGCGCCTCAGGGTGTGGTGGAGACGCCCGCGGCAATGGCCGCCTTGGCGGCAGGAACCTGGCCGCGCGGCACCATGATGCCGGTGCGACCGACCTGAAGCCGGTTGGTGGCCCAGCCCACGTTGAGGCCGATCGTCGTGACCAGCGTGAACAGGGGGGCCCAGTGCGAGGTCGCGGCCGGTGGCCGGATGAAGATCGTGACGATCTTGCAGGACAGGATCAGGAGAGCTGCATACAGCGTGTAGGCCTGCGGAATTGCAGCCAGGATGTCGGCGAATGTCATGGAAATTCTGTCTCGTTCGAGCAATCTGAAATGAAAATCGGCCTGAAAACAAAAACGCGCGCCCCGGATTGCTCCAGGCCGCGCGTCGGTCATGTGCCAGATGCCTTTGGCACAATGCCACAAACCTAGGCAAAACAGCGTCATCATGCAAGCCAAAACTGTGCTACATCACGCAACAGCCGCGGCCATCTTCGCGTTCAGCGGTGGTCGAAACCGTGATGATGAGTTGTCCGCCTATGAAAAAATCCCTGGCCTTCGCCTTTCTGACCGCCTCGGGCTTGGCCCTTGCACCGATGGCACATGCCGAACCGGGCGGCTGTATCAAATACGGCGCAGCCGGCGCGGTCGGTGGTCATCTCGTCCACCACGGCGTCCTGGGCGCGACAGGCGGATGCGTGACGGGCATGGTCACGCGGCATGAATATCGCAAGGGCCTTCGCGAGAAGGCAGCGCTCTACGACAAGGAACACCCGGCGGATCCGAACCAGAGCTGGCTGCAGCGTCATCACAACGCCCTGACGTATCAGCAGAAGGCGGCTCTCTGGGATCACGAGCATCCGACGGATGGAACAACGGCACCCGGTGCATCAGGACCCGCCACCACCGGCCCCGCCACCAACCCGCCCGCGCCTCCGGGTCACTGACATCCGCCCCGGCGCCTGGCAACAGGCGCCGGGAATGAAGCTACCATTCGGCTCTTCGGTATCGTCCCCGGCAACGCGCCGGGCAGGCGGATCAGAGCCAGCCTGCCAGAGAGTCCCGCGACAGCGCCTCGATCAGGTCGATCGCCTCGGGGCTTGCATTGAGGCACGGCACCAGTGCGAACTCTTCTCCGCCCGCATGCATGAATTCCTCGCGGAGTTCACGGCCGATTTCGTCCAGCGTCTCGATGCAGTCCGTCATGAAGCCGGGCATCACCACGGCGATGCGCGTGATGCCCTCGGCCGGAAGGCCCGCGACGAATGGCGCGGTATAGGGCTGGATCCACTCTGTCGGCCCGAAACGGGACTGATAGGTCAGCGGCATCTGCTCTTCCCGAAGGTCGAGCGACTGTCGCAGGGCCGTGATCGTGCGCTCGCAATCCTGAGGATAGGAATCGCCCTTTTCCACGTATGCCTTCGGAATGCCGTGAAACGACGCGACGAGACGCTGGGGGCGGAACGGCAAGGCCGAAAGGGATGTGCGGATCGACTTCGACAGGGCGTCGATGTAGCGCGCGTCGTCCGGGAAGGGGGGCACGGTCCGGATCGCAGGCTGCCGACGAAGCTCCATGAGCGCGCGGAAAACCTGATCGTTCGCTGTGGCTGTCGTGGTCGCACTGTACTGGGGATAAAGCGGGAGCACCACGATGCGGTCACATCCGGCATCCATCAGCCGGTCCATGGCGGCGGCGACGGACGGATTGCCGTAGCGCATGCCCCATTCCACGGGCACGCCCTCATCCTTCAGGCGCGCGGCCAGCCCCTCGGCCTGTCCGCGTGTATGGGTTCGCAAGGGGCTTTCGTCGCGCGTCCGATCCCAGATCCGGGCGTAATTCGCGCCGCTGGTGAATGGACGCGTTGCCAGAACAATGCCGCGGAGGATCGGCTGCCAGATGAACGGCGAGGCCTCGATGACCCGCCGGTCCGACAGGAATTCAAGCAGATAGCGTCGGACAGCCCGGTAGCCGAGCGCGTCAGGCGTACCGAGATTGACGAGCAGAACGCCGGCGCGTCCCTGTTCTGGGACCGGCTGGCTGGGAGTGCGGTACAGGAAAGACATGGCCTGACTGTGCGCTGCAACAGGCTGGAATACCAGCCCGGTTCAGGCCACGCCCTGTCTCGTGATCCGTCAGGCCCTGCGGCTGCCGCTGCGATTTGCGCGTACGGGAATGGGACGAAGCTGCGGACGTGGCGCACGCGTGACCAGTGCGCACAGCGCAAGCGCCGCGATTCCCAGCACAGAGACTGTATCCGTGAGATTCATGAGCTACCCCCGACCGCCCGGCGACCTGCCTTGAACCTTACATTGGCACAGTTTGCCTGACCTGCAACCAGGAAATGCCATCGAAGTCCCGACGACCAGCCAAGACCGCACCGCAACCGTCTGCCGTATGCGCCCGTTAAAGTCCGCGCCGGGGTCGTGCCCCGTTTCGTAGACTGCTTGGAGGTATCTTCCATGACGACGCTCGATCCCGTTCTTTACGTTGTTGCTGACGGCAACAAGGCCCGTTTCCTGAAATACGACGGGCAGCAGCTGCGAACGACACGCTCGTTCGATGCACAGACGGCGCCTGCCCATGCCGAAGTCGGCTCGATCAAGACGCCGCATGCGGACCCGCGGACGCAGATCAAGGAACGCTTCGCCCGCGAGGTCGCCGATGCGATCGCCCACGATGCGCAGCAGGACAGCGCGGTCGAGGGTATCGCCCTGGCCGCACCCGCATCCACGCTGCATGAGATCCGGAGCCATCTCAACAAGGCGACGGCCGCGAAGCTCGTGACGACCGAATCGAAGGATCTGACGAACATTGCCGATCACGACCTGCTGTCGCACTTCCATCGGCCGGCGACCGGCTGGGAAATGCCCGCCGGGCGCTGACCTGCCACCTCGGCTGCTTGAGCATCGCCGAAGCCGCCCGACCGGGGCGGCTTTTTTTTGTGCGCACAGGTCCGAATACATAGACCGCTGTAAAACCAATAAAAACCGCGGTGTCATGAATTCATCATAATATTTCCATATCGAATGGAACGGCTGGAATGGTAGCAGGCGACGGCTTTCAACAATCAGGTTTGTGTTTATGCCCCTGCCAACAAGCGTATTCCGCATCTGCCTTGCCTTGTCCTGTTCCATCGGCACCATGCTTCACGGATATGCGGCATCTGCGGCAGATCTTCCGGCCTCATCTGGAAAACAGGGACCGGCGCAGAAAAAATCGAGCAAGGGCGAGGTAATTTCTGTTACAGGCGTTGCAACGCGTCCCGACGGGACGTCGAATACGACGCCGGGCGGCGGTCTCATGCCGGTCCAGACCGCTCCGCGTTCCCAGTCGGCCGTCACGCGCGACTACATCGCGAAACAGTCGCCCACGAGCAATATCGCCAGTCTGATCTCGCATCTGCCCGGCGTGCTGGCACCAAGCGTCGATCCTGCCGGCGTGACCAACGATCACATCATGCTGCGCGGTCTCAATGAGACCGAAACGGGGTATGTCTTCGAAGGCGTGCCGATCGTCGATCCGATGAGTTACGCGCCCTATACGGCCATGATCGTCGATAGCGAAAACATAGGGCGGGTACAGGTCACGCAAGGATCCTCTGATCTGACATCGCCGCTGTACAACGCGGTCGGCGGGCAGATTGAAACATCCGAGATCACGCCGGCAAAGCAGATGGGCGGCTATATTGCCGCGACCGGCGGCACCTATGGCATGAACAAGGAATTCCTGCGTCTCAACAGCGGGGAAATCGGCCGCACCGGCGTCTATGGTTTCGCGTCCTATTCCCACACGTCATACGACAACTGGCGCGGGCCGGGCGGTCTGACCCGTCATCACGTCGATGCACGTCTTTTCAAGGAATGGGGAGACAACAACAGCGCGTCGATAAGCTTCGGATGGACTGCGCAGGAGCAGGTCAATCTTGTCAGCCCGTCGCTTGCGAAATGGGAAGCGAGCGGGGCTACGGGCGAGTATGAATCCTCGCATTATTATCCAGGCAATTCGTCCTATTACAAACTCAACCAGCATAATCCCGACGGACTTTTCATAACGGCCCCCCTGAAGTTCAACCTGGGCTCGGGCCTCACCTTCCACACGACGCCCTACCTCATCAGCCAGCACGGGCCGTCCATTTTCGGACAGAATCTGCCGGTGACAGGCGGATATTTCGGAACCCGGTCCTATGGAACGTTGAACGTTCCGTATGCCGTCAACGGCGTGGTCACGACGCAGCGTTTCGATCCATGGGAACAACGGGCATCCGGCCTGAACTCGACGCTGGCGTGGGTCCACAGGAACAACACGGTCTCGCTCAGCTACTGGTATGCATACAACACCCATCACGAGTATGCCGCGTATTCTCCCGTGGATTATGCGGGCAACACGCCGTCGAATTACGAGAGCGATTCGATCCATGTGTTCGGAGGAACGCAGCTTCGTGGGTACAACTATAACTTTACCCAGCAGGTTAACACGATCTCGCTTGATGACACGCTGACGCTGTTCGGTGGTCGCCTGCTGGCTGACGCGGGTATCCGGGCCGCGATGCTGACCATCTCGGGGACGAACGAGGTGCCGGGGGCCGATCCCTATCGTGGGGGTGGCAGCTATTTCCAGCCATTGCCGCAGATCAAGCTGTCCTACAGGCTGGATCGGAAAAACCAGATCTACATCAACGGAACGACGGCTTTCCGTGCTCCGGCCAATGTGACGTCCTATGTTGAAAGTTTCTCACCCACGTCGGCCACCCCCAGCAGTACGCCGGGTGTCAATCTCAAGCCGGAATATTCCATCAGTGAGGAAGTCGGCTTCCGGCATACGGGTTTGTATAATCTGTCGGTTGCCCTCTTCAATGACAATCTGACCAACCACCAGTTGACCAGCACCACCTATCTGTCGGGGACGAACATTCTCGTCTCGCAGTCGATCAATGCAGGTGGCGAGACGATCCGCGGTGTGCAGGCCGAACTGGGGCTAAAGCCCTGGCACCATTTCAGCCCGTATCTGTCGGGGCAGTATCTGCATGCAACCACCGACAACAACTACGATACGGGAACCGACTATCTGCCGACGAAAGGCAAGATTGCGCCGGAGACGCCCAAGTTCAGCGGTGCGGTCGGTCTGTCCTACGACAACGGACACATGTTCGGAAATTTCTACCTGAACTACGTCGACAA
This sequence comes from Tanticharoenia sakaeratensis NBRC 103193, assembly GCF_000963885.1. Classification (GTDB taxonomy): domain Bacteria; phylum Pseudomonadota; class Alphaproteobacteria; order Acetobacterales; family Acetobacteraceae; genus Tanticharoenia; species Tanticharoenia sakaeratensis. The sequence goes on along the minus strand of NZ_BALE01000046.1, from coordinate 31,135 downwards.
ACAATACAGCACGCTGATGAACGATCAGGCGATGCACAGCTACACGGTTGCCAATGCGACGCTCGGATACCGGTTGGAGCGGATCGGTTTCGCAAAATCGCCGCAGATCATGCTGAACATCGTCAATATCGGCGACAATCACTACCTGTCTTCGCCAACAGGCGACAATCCGACAGCCGTGGCGCGAAAAGGCATTTTCGGCACGTCCGTCAGCGGCAGCGAACCGACCTACAATATAGGCGCACCGTTCTCCGCCTATGTGTCTGTCTCCACCGGATTCTGAGGCACATGCCGATCATGAAAAAACTTCTGCTTGCATCAGCTGCTTTCCTCGCCGCGTCTTCGGTGACCCCGGCGCTCGCATGGGGTGGTCGCGCCCATACGGCGATCGATCGCGCAGCGGTGGACGCCCTGCCAGCCGACGGCCCTGTCTTTCTACAGCGCTATGTCGATCAGATCGGCGAAGACGCGAGCGTCCCCGACAGCTGGCGTGGCGCGTCGGAACCGTTCTCGAAGATCGCCGAAGATCCCAATCATGGATGGTTTCGCGAGCAGTTCGCGTTCATCAAAGACATTCCGCGATCGCGATTTGCATTCATACTGGCGCTCTATCGTCAGCACGAGAAACTCGTGGCGGCCGGGCAGCAGGCCGATGCCGCACGCATGAACGTTCGGTGGACCGGAACGCTGCCTTTCGCGGTGGCGGAAGGGTACGGCCACCTTGTGGCGGACATGCGCTGGATGCGCAAGCTGCAGGCCGAGGGCAAGGACACGAGCGGCCTGCAGATGGCCTGCGCGTTCTATGTCGCCTGGATGGGCCATTACGTGGGCGATGGGTCGCAGCCGCTGCATGTCACGATCCATCATGACGGCTGGGTCGGCCCCAATCCGGATGGCTTCACACGCGATCCGAAAGTGCATGGCCAGTTCGAGTCCACTTATGTGGACATGATCGGCCTGACGGAAGCGGATGTGCGAGCGCATATGACGCCGCTCGCGCATCAGGATGGCGACGTGTTCAACGCCATGCTTGCCTATCTGGATCGCTCGCGACAGGACGTTCGTGCCGTCTACGTGCTCGACAAGGCTGGGGCATTTGAGGACGCCCGGAATAAAAAGGCGCGGGACATGATCTATGAGCGGACGGCGGCGGGGGCGTCCATGCTGCGGGACCTGCTGGTCCGGGCATGGCGCGAAAGTGCCAGGCCGGCTGCCAAGGTCGCCAATCCCATCGACCTTTCCAATCCGGCCTACGATCCGGAAACCGGCAGCGCCCCGGCCCCGACAATGCCGTGAAACGGGACGCGTGAGAAAAAGGCGCGGGCCGGAGCGGCACGCGCCTTTTTGCGGATTACTTGGCGATGATGGCCGAACGGATGGCGTCCGCTGCGGCTTCCTTGTCGGCCCAGCCATCGACCTTCACCCACTTGCCGGGCTCGAGGTCCTTGTAGCGGGTGAAGAAATGCTCGATCGCCTTCAGCGTGATCTCGGGCAGGTCTTCGATCTTCTGCACGTCCTTGTACTGCGGATGCACCTTGTCGTGCGGCACGCAGATGATCTTTTCATCTTCGCCGCTCTCGTCGGTCATCTTCAGCATGCCGATCGGGCGTGCGCGAATGACCGCGCCCGGCACGACCGGCGCCGGGATCAGAACCAGGGCGTCCGACGGATCGCCATCGGCCGCCAGCGTGCCCGGAATGAAGCCGTATGCTGCCGGATACGCCATGGGCGTGAACAGGACGCGGTCCACGACGATCGCGCCGCTGTCCTTGTCCACTTCGTATTTGACGGAAGAACCCTGCGGGATCTCGATCACCACGTTGATGTCGTAGGGCACGTCGCGGCCGGGAGAGATTTTCGAGACGTCCATGGTCAGCGGATCCTGCTGTGATTGAAAGGGTATGGCCATGATCCTAGCCGCCGGGTCGTGGCTTCACAATGTCCCGGCATCCGAGTTTTCGGGCGCCTCGTTGTGGGTGTCGAAGAACGCGCGGTTTTCATCCAGCTCGGCCGCGATGATGTCGAGGCCGGTGAGCGCTGCAACGAGTGCGACACGCGTGCGGAGCTGCGGCGTCATGCGCTCGCAGGTGCGCAGACGTGCGATGGCCAGACGCGTTGCGCGCAACGTGCGGCCGTAATGACCGCTGTAACGCCCGCTGAAATGGCTCATTCGCCCGATCACGAGACCGATCGCCCGTTGCGCAGGAGGCGGGATCAGACCGACATGCCGGATTGCGCGCAGTCTTCGCACCCACAGGGCAACCCGCATGGCGGAGAGAATGCCGCCCAGATAGGTCTCGATGATCGGGGCCGGCGTGTTGCCGGCATTCGTCAGAAGGCGAACGAAACGATCCACATTGCGGCTGACGATGTCGTCCGTATCCGGCGGCGTGCGGGCCCGTGCGGTCCGTCGCAAGTCGTGCAGGATGTGCGCGCGCATGGCCTGCCGCTGGTGACGCACATTGTAGGGCAGGAATACCCGGAACATCCACGTGGCATAGGCAAGCCCCAGAACCAGGGGCAGGGCCGTGTTGAAGTAGGTGATCTCGTTTGTGCGGCCGGAATTGGCCGGCCCGATCATGATGGGCAGAAACAGGTTGTAGGCGACGGCGGGCAGGGTTAGCGGCGGATAGGCGAAGGCAAGGCCGCCCAGCAGCATGGCGATGCCGGTCCAGAACGCCAGCAGTTCGAACGTCGTGGGCGTGCCGAGCAGCGCAAGATCCAGAACGCCGCCGGCAAGAGCCGCGCAGCAGGCCCCGTGAAAGAACGCCTTGGTCGCCAGTGCCGGACGCTCGAGCGTCGAGAACAGTGAACAGGCGATCGACACGAACATCAGGAAGGTCAGACCGTCCGGCCACGCCGTCGTCACCCAGATCAGCCCGGCCCCGAAGACGGTGACGGCGGCGCGCGCACTGTTGACGGCAGCCTGCGGCCAGTTGCGATAGGAGCGGATCGGGGCACGGAAATGGTCGTGAGGCTGGGCCACGCGACTGGCGTCGAACTGCATCAGCGCCATACGCAGCGCATCGATCAGGGCGATCAGGGCATGATGCAGCATTGCCTGCCGCACGAGCGAATCATGTGCTGCGTCCGGCGTGTGAGGATCGAAATGGGCCGGATGCTCAGTCTCGGCGGCCAGCGCGTCCGTGACGTCATGGCGGCAGGTCCGGCGCAGGGCGCGCAAATCGTCGAGGATCTTTGAAGCATCGGGCTCCGCGCGCAGACGGTCCGGGACGGTCTGGAGGAAATCCCGCAGGACATGGGCCTGACGGTTGAAGGTTTCGCTGGTGGCGAGCGGCACACGCATAAGCGTTGCGACGTCAAAGCCGCGGGCGAGAAGGATGGCGATGTCCGCCAGGGCCGCGCGCGCATGATCGCCGGCATGGGTCGCCCGACCGAGCTCGACCTCCGCGAATTCGACCTGGTCGCCCAGCGTGGTGATGGTGGTGAACAGACTGCGCGCCGTTGACAGCGCCTCCTTCTGGCCTTCCAGCAGCGCACAGAGCGAGGCGATGGAGCCGGAAAGCGCTGTTTCGAAATTATCCGCAAGCTGGGCCCGGGTCCGTTTGACGAGCCGGAGCTGGAACAGGCCGGAAATGGTCGTCTCCAGCACGATTCCAAGCAGGATGTATGTCGCGCGGGAGGCGGCGATCCGAAAGATGTGGCCCGGGTCCGCGATCCCGTCGAGCGAGACGATGGCATAGGTGAAGCCGGTCGCGCGCATGCCGTGGATGCGATAGTTGGTCATGGTGGCCGGTCCCGGCAGGAACGTGCCGATCATGCAGAACAGCCCGATGCCGCAGGCCAGTGCCACGATGAACAGCATCGGCGCCTGCGGGAACGCCGCGACCAGGCCCACGCCGAAGATGACGCCCAGCACCATGCCGAACAGGTGCCAGCGCGCCTTCGCAAGGCTGCGTCCCCGTGTCCCCTGCGCGATCATCCAGACGGTCAGGGCCGCCCATTGCGGGCTGCCCAGTTCCATCCAGAGTGCGATCCCGAGCGCCAGCAGGGACGAGAACGTGGTGCGCAGGGCGTAGCCGAACATCACCGGATCGGGCGCATAGAGCCAGCGCAGGCCCGTGATCAGCTGGCGCAGGTCCGCCCCGGGGAGGCGATGAAGTGTCGATCGGCCCGCGGACATGGTGCTCTCCGGGATCGGCTGCCCTTGCAGGGTTGCAGGGGCCCGCTTCGATCCCGAAGTGAAGCGTAACCCGCGCAGCCGCCCGTCACATACCCCCGCACCGGCAGGGCAGCCACGGCTTGCGTGCATGTTTTACGCGAGGTTACCCTTGCAAAATCCCGCCATCTGCGCGATCTGCCGCAAACCTGTGCGCCTGTAGCTCAATTGGTTAGAGCGGGCCGCTCATAACGGCTTGGTTGCGGGTTCAAGTCCTGCCGGGCGCAGGGTCCCGCCAGAACCCTTTTTCAGGAGTCCATTCATGGCCGCTTATCAATACGTCTATGTCATGAAGGACCTGACGAAGGCCTATCCGGGTGGTCGGGAGGTCTTCAAGGGCATTACCCTGTCCTTCCTTCCCGGGGTCAAGATCGGCGTTCTCGGCGTCAACGGCGCCGGCAAGTCGACGCTGCTCAAGATCATGGCCGGCATCGAGAAGGAGTTCGGCGGCGAGGCCTGGGCCGCCGAAGGCGCGCGCGTCGGCTATCTCGAGCAGGAGCCGAAGCTCGACGAGAACCTGACCGTCGGCGAGAACGTGGCACAGGGCTTCGGCAAGCTGAAGGCCGCGGTCGACCGCTTCAACGAGATCTCGATGCTGTTCGCCGAGCCCATGTCGGACGAGGAGATGAACACGCTCCTCGCCGAACAGGCCGAGTTGCAGGAAACGATCGACGCGGGCGACGGCTGGGAGCTGGACCGCAAGCTCGACATCGCGCTGGACGCGCTGCGCTGCCCGCCCGCCGACAGCCCCGTCACCAAGCTTTCGGGTGGTGAGCGCCGTCGCGTCGCGCTGTGCCGCCTGCTGCTGGAAAAGCCCGACATCCTGCTGCTCGACGAGCCGACCAACCATCTCGATGCCGAGAGCGTGGCGTGGCTCGAAAAGACGCTGCGCGACTATCAGGGCACGGTCATGGTCATTACCCATGATCGCTACTTCCTCGACAACGTCACGAACTGGATCCTCGAGATCGAGCGCGGCCGCGGCTATCCGTTCGAGGGCAACTACTCGTCCTGGCTGACCCAGAAGCGCAAGCGTCTGGCGCAGGAGGAGAAGGAAGAAAGTGCGCGCCAGCGTGCGCTTGCCGCCGAACAGGAATGGATTGCCTCGTCTCCGAAGGCCCGTCAGGCCAAAAGCAAGGCGCGTATCTCCAAATACGAGGATATGCTGGCGGCCAGCAGCGAGCGCGTGAGCGGCACGGCCGATATCGTCATCACACCCGGACCGCGTCTCGGCGGCACGGTCATCGAAGCGGAAGACCTTCGCAAGGGCTACGGCAACCGCCTGCTCATCGACGACCTGAGCTTCAAACTGCCGCCGGGCGGCATCGTCGGCGTCATCGGGCCGAACGGCGCGGGCAAGTCCACGCTGTTCAAGATGATCACCGGCGACGATCAGCCCGACAGCGGATCGCTGACGATCGGTGAGACCGTGAAACTCGGTTACGTCGACCAGTCGCGCAACACGCTCGATGACAACAAGACCGTCTGGGAGGAAATTTCCGGCGGCACGGACGTCATCTATCTCGGCAAGCGGGCGGTGCCGTCGCGGGCCTATGTGGGCGCGTTCAACTTCAAGGGCGCGGACCAGCAGAAGCGCGTCGGCATCCTGTCGGGCGGTGAGCGCAACCGTGTTCACCTCGCCAAGATGCTGAAGCAGGAAAGCAACGTCATCCTGCTCGACGAGCCGACCAACGATCTCGACGTCGACACGCTGCGTGCGCTCGAGGATGCGCTGGCGGAGTTTGCAGGCTGCGCCGTGATCATCACCCATGATCGCTGGTTCCTCGATCGTCTCGCGACCCACATCCTCGCTTTTGAGGGCGACAGCCATGTCGAGTGGTTCGAGGGCAACTTCCAGGATTACGAGGAAGACAAGCGTCGCCGTCTGGGTCCCGATGCGACGGAGCCGGCGCGGATCAAGTATCGCCCGCTCGCGCGCTGACCGCGCGCGGCGTCCGTCGCGTGCCGCACGCAGACCGCTGACACGGCCGGGCCCGCCCCATGCTCGGCCGCACGATCCGCACGCCGCGTCTGCTGCTGGAGCCGGTATCGTGGCGCGATCTGGACAATCTTGCGCGGCTGAAGGCTGACGCCGGCGCGTTCGGCATGATGCTGGGCGGTGTCCGGTCGCGTCAGCAGACGGAAGATGAACTCATATCCGACGTGGCGCTCTGGGGCCGCCGTGGCGTCGGCATGTTCACGATGAACGAAATCGATGCGCCCGAGGCACGACGGATGGTCGGCATCACCGGCGTTCACGAGCGGCCGGATGGACGCGGCCTCGGCCTGCGTATCGCGCTCTGGCCCTGGGCATCGGGTCGGGGACTGGCACGGGAAGGGGCGGGAAGTGCCCTGCGCTTCACGCACGAGCAGGGCGAGCCGGTCGTGATTGCCGTCACGCGGGAAGACAACCGCGCTTCACGCCTCGTGCTGGGCAGCATCGGCATGCGTCATATCGCGACGTTCCCGCGTGGCGGGCACCAGATGCTGATTTATGAAAGCCGGGAGGATGTCGCCGCGAAGCCCTGATCCGGAAGGGACGGGTTCGTTGGCAAGGACGGCGTATCGCCCCATGACCGGGCGATGCCGTTGAATGATCGGCCTCCCGAACGGCCAGGCGCCGGTCGGGAGGCCGATCTTCGGATCAGTGGTGGCGCGCCAGCTGCCGCTGCAGGGCCGCGATCAGCGTGTCGACGTTGCCGCCATTGCGCGCGAGATAGGACGCGTAGTCCTGCCGCTGGGTCAGACGCAGGCTGGCGCCTTCACCGATCATGTCCGCGACCTTCGGCGCGCCGCTCGAATCCTCGACCAGAAGCTGCATTTCGGCAGGCGGCTGGCCCGGGCGCGTGAGTGTCGCATTGACCATCTCGCCGGTGCCGCTCGGTGCCGCGCTCGTCACGGTAAGATGCACGCCGCGGTAATCGCCGAGCTTGTCGGTGATCGCATTGACCAGCACGTGGTCGAACAGATCGAGATAGCGCTGCTGCTGCTCGGGTGTTGCATTCCGCCAGTAGCGACCGAGGCAGAACCTGCCGATCAGCGACACATCGACGTTCTGCTGCAGCAGCGGCAGAACGGCCTGCTTCTTGGCATCCAGCGACTGGTCCGAATTGACGATCGCAACGAGCTTGCCGCCAAAGCTGTCGATGAAGTTCCGGGCTTCAGCCTCGGTTGCGGCCCGGGCGGAACCGAAGGGCAGGCTGATGGCGATCAGGGCCGACAGGGCAGCGGCGATGCATGCCATACCACTGCGGCGCGTCAGGGACCGGCGAGGGCGCGGCGGGGAGAGGGGCATGTCCAAGGTCCTCAGTTATACCAGTCCGGGGTGGTCGCCCGGTGATCGTTGCGGATCGTGTCCACCTGGCTTTGGCGGTTTTGCTGCCAGGCGCTGCGGATGGTGGCATAGGGATCGAGCGAGTCGCGTTCGACCTGGTCGAAATCCTGGATGTGATCAGCAAACGCGTTGATCGTTCCTGCAGTACTATAGGCGGTATAGAAAGTCAGCAGGCCGTAGCCGCTGGGCACCCATGTCAGCGGCTGGAACACGATGTCCACACCCGTGCCGACGCCATCGCGGATCGTGGTCGGCCCGGTTCCGGGGACGAACAGGTAAGGGCCGCTCGGCATGCCCCAGCTCGCCATCATCAGGCCGGCGCCACCGTCATGATGCGGGTAGCCTGCGTATTTCGCCACATCGAACAGGCCCGCAGCGCCCGCGGTCATGTTGATCGCATAGCGCACGAACGCATCGCCCGCCCGGCGCGGCCGCGCCGCGCCGACATCGCTGAAGAACACCACCGGCTGGTTCCAGGTTTCCGCGATGTTGCCGAGGGAACGGCGCACGGGGCTCGGCAGGACCCAGATCCATGCCTTGCCGACCGGCTTGATGACGTATTTGAACGCCCACATCTGCACGCCGTACATCTTGCGGTTCAGCGGCTCGTAGGGATCGTTCGCCTCCTTGTAGTCGGCGAGCGCATCGGGATCCTTCGGCGGCGGGTTATACAGGCCATGGCAGGCGCTAAGGCCCGTCAGGCCGCAGACCGCCAGTGCTGCCGCCAAGCGCCGACGGACACCACGTCCATAAGCATCACGTCCCGGCCCGTCGGAGCCTGTGTCGCCCTGCGATCGTGAAACCGACGTGGCTAAGCGTGTGAGCATCTAAATCCCCAAACCCTGCGTGGCACGCACCGCAATCCCGCCATGTTGCGGGACCGCCGAACGCACCAACCCTCTGTCCGCGCCTTCCAGAAACCTGCGCGGAGACCCTATCGACGGCCAGGCACCCGGAACCGCAACCCGACCGCGCCACAGCCGCGACAGGCGGGGGCGCGAGCGGGATCCGAAGCCCGGCCTGGCGTCAACATCGTGTAGCATGGCACGCCCCTCGCGCAATCTGCGCACAGGTCGCATCACTGCCGTGCGGAACGACGAAACGCCGCTACAGATTGCCGCTTGGTTCATGCAGCGGGTTGAAGAGTGTTGTTTTTGCGACCAGTGTGGCCGCAAATCAACAGCTCACGAGGACCATTCCATGATGCCATTCGCCCGGGCCATGCGCACGTCGAAACCGGCTCGCCTCCTGGCCGTGACAACCGCGCTCTACGTGGCACCTGCGCTCATGATGCCCGCAGCACAGGCCGCACCGGGCGTGATGCGCGCTCCGTTCGGCACGACGCCCGACGGCAAGCCGGTCTCGATCATGACGCTCACGAACGATCACGGCGTGACGGTCCGCGTATTGTCCTATGGCGGCGTGATCCAGTCGGTGGAGACCCCCGACCGTGACGGCCATACGGGCGACGTCGTGCTCGGGTTCAAAGACCTGCATGGCTATACCGTCGATTCAGCCAAGGGCGGCCTGTTCTTCGGTGCTGTCATCGGCCGTTATGCGAACCGCCTCGCCGGCGGCAATTTCTCGCTCGACGGCAAGTCCTACCATATCGCGGTGACCGCGCCGCCGAACGCCCTGCACGGCGGCACCCGGGGCTTCGACAAAAACGTCTGGACCGTGGGCGGTCTGCATCATGACGCCCATGCCGCCTCCGTCACGCTGACGCTGGTCAGCCCGAATGGCGATCAGGGCTTCCCCGGCACACTGACCACCCATGTCACCTATACGCTCGACGACAACGACAGCCTGAGCCTTCATTACAAGGCAACGACCGACACCTCCACGGTCCTGAACCTGACCAATCATTCCTACTGGAACCTGGGCGGGGAAGGATCGGGGTCGATCGCCCACGAAATCCTGACGATCAACGCCGACAGCTTCACGCCCACGGATGCGACGTCGATCCCGACCGGCCAGACGGCGCCCGTCGCCGGCACCCCGCTCGATTTCACCAAGCCCACGGAAATCAACGCGCGTCTGCGCAGCAACGATCCGCAAATGATGTATGCGCGCGGCTACGACATGAACTGGATCGTCAACGGACCATACGGGCAGGCGCCGCGTCTGGCGGCCAATGTCTATGACCCGCGCTCGGGCCGCTCGATGCAGGTGCTGACCAACCAGCCCGGGCTTCAGGTCTATACGTCCAATTCGCTGGACGGTGGATATGCCGGCATTTCGGGTCATGCCTATCGCCAGACGGATGCGATCGCGTTCGAGGCCGAGCATTATCCCGACAGCCCGAACCATCCGCAGTTCCCCACCACGCGTCTGAACCCCGGCGAGACGTTCGACTACACGACCACGTTCCACTTCTCGAACCACTGATTCCGTAAAAGCCGCGTGTCCTGTGCGACGAACTGTGTCGGGGCGCGATGCGCGGCAAACCGGGTCGACTGGGGCCACGTTAGCGCCGGACGTTCTCTGGCGGTGCTCACGCGGTGCGCCGCCTTCTTGTCTCTGATCTGAATATGGCCGCGTGACCGACGACAGACAGGCGCCTTCCCGGCGCAGCCTCCTGGGCCTCGGGCTCATCAACTTCTTCGCTGCCGACGTGCAGGGCGGTCTTGGTCCCTACCTGACCGTGTACCTGACGGTGCACGGCTGGGACGGCCTCCAGATCGGCCGGGCACTCGCAGCCAGTGCCGCGGCCCTCGCGCTGGCCCAGCTTCCGGCCGGACTGATCGTCGATCGTTTCCGCATCAAGCGGGCCATGGTCATCGGCGCGGCGCTGGGCATTGCCATTGCCAGTCTCGTCATCGCGCGGTTTGCGGACTACTGGCCGGTCATCGGCGCCCAGATCGTGCTGGGAGCCGGATCGGCCGTCCTTCCCTGCGCCATCAGTGCGATCACGCTCGGCCTCGTCGGGCCGAAAGCCATGGCGGATCGCACGGCGCGCAACGAAACCGTCAACCATGTCGGCTCGTTCGTGGCCGCCAGTCTCACCGGACTGTGCGGGCAGCTGCTTGGCATCGGCTGGATCTTCGCGCTGATCTGCGGCTTCTCGATCGCAAGCCTTGCATCCACCCTCATGGTACGGCCGGACGAGATCGATCACGAACAGGCCCGGGGAGGAGGCGAAAACGGACGTCCCGTGCCACTCGGGAAAGTCTTTCTGCGGCCGGATATCCTGGCTTTCCTGACGTCGATCGCCCTGTTCTTCTTCGCCAATGCCGCGATGCTGCCATTGGCAGGCCAGGCGCTGACGCTGACCCATCCCAAGGGCGATCTGCTGGCGCTGAGCGGCTGCGTGGTGGCGGCCCAGGTGGTGATGGCAGGGGCCGCCTTCTGTGTCGGTCGTGCACTCGACAGGGGCGTGAGCCGCCGGGTCCTGTGGCTCGCGGGCTTTGCGGTGCTCCCCTTGCGCGGTCTGCTGTTCGCCTGGGCGGTGCACGGGGGCCTGAGCATTCCCGGCGTGATCGCGATCCAGCTGCTCGACGGCGTTGCCTCCGGCATCTTCTCGGTCACGAGCGTCGTCATTGCGGCAGACCTGACGCAGGGTACCGGCCGGTTCAATGTGACGCTGGGCTTCGTCGCGCTGTGCATGGCAGGCGGCTCGATGTTCAGCAACCTGCTGAGCGGCGAAGTCGTGGAGCGCTACGGATTTTCGAACACATATCTGGTGTTCGCCGCCGTCTCGGTTGTCGCCCTGCTGGTGACGGCGCTGACGGTGCGCGATAGTCGGCGGGACGCCTAGCGGCTCACTCAGGGCGCGGCAAGACCTGGCTGATCGCCCGGAATTGTCTCCAGCGGACACCATTGCCGGACTACGGCATTTCGGAAAATCCCGATGCTCCTGAAGGCAGACGCAGCACTCCGGGAGACCAGACTGAAGGCCAATGTTGGAAGCGCTGCGGAAGCTGTTGCCAGCCGGATCCGGGCGGCCTGCTCGCCTGTTTCGCTTCAGTGCCGCCCTACAGACAGGCCTTGCCTGCTGAAAAATCCTCCAGCCCCGCAGGAAGCGCATTGGCGGTTCGGGCGGCCTTCAGCAACGCGCGGCCTCTGGCGGACCATCCGGCAAGGCCGATGGACGGGTTATCAAACGGGCCGCTGACCCGGATCGGAATGTCCAGCGCCAGCAGGCCGGGAGTCCGGCTCTGAAAGGCCAGTTCGAACCAACGCCGGTCGAGATCGAACATGGCTTCGCCGACGATGGATCCCTTGGATGTGTAGATCCGGAGCGGCACGACCGTCCCATCGCCATGACGCATGACGAGCGCGCCGAGAAGGCACGTGACGGGCGTCGTGCCCGATGCCTTTCGGAAAAGCAGGCCGACATTCATGGATGCGATGTCGATCACCTTCTGGCTGATGACACCGCTGTTCATGCCCACCACTGCGTCGACATCCGCCTTCCGTGATGCCTCGTTGAGCGTATGGACCTTGTCGGCATTGGCGCGAACGCGGAAGGACAGCGCGCCCGAGACAGGGACGGGCGCCAGCCCGGCCTGACGCCGAAAGCGATCGATATCCGCCCCCGTCACGTCGATGGCCGCGCGGATGCGCGACCCGCCCTGCCGGTTCTCGATGGCGCCGGAGGCACGCAGCGTCGCACCGAGCCAGCCGAGCTGAAGCGACGAGATGTCGATCCGGCCGGGCTGTTGCTTCAACGCGATGGCAGCGCTGGAAAATTCGAGCTCGTTGTAATGCAGGGAGCGTGCAGACAGACGCAGGTCCAGCAGCGGATCGGGGCTGGAAGGCGCGATCACGGGCAGATCGATATGGCGCTTCGGCTTCGGATCGCCTTTCGATGTGGGAAGCAGGTCGTTCAGGTCGAGTTTCGCAAATCCCATGTCGCCGCCAAGACGATCCGGTGAGCCCGATTTGCCCTCCGTGAATGTGAGATTGGCGCTTTCGATCGGATTGTCGCCCAGATTTCCCTTGCCCTGGGTAACACTCCACAGATCGCCCTTGTGGATGAACTGACCATTGAGGCTGAGAGAAACCGCGAAGGTGTCGGCGGTCTCACCCGCCAGTGCCATCAGGGGGGCGGCGGTCGCCGTCCGGAGCGAAAACCTGCCGTCCACGCCGTCGAAATCGACCAGGTCGGTCAGTGTGCCGTCGAAATCCAGCGTCAGGTCACCGGATGTGGCATGCACGGTCGCCGGATAAGGTTTCCCGGCATCGCGGAGCACGGCAATCGGTCCCGTATGCGCTGTCAGGGCGACAGGCACCTGATTGTAGGAACCGGCGATTGTTATTTCCAGCGGCGCCGTGTCGTCACGTGCCTTGAGGGCGACCTCATCAAGTCCGACGCGGTAGCAATGGCCGTTGGCCGAGCAGTACGTAACGTCGCTTCCCTTGATCGTGGCGTCGCGCATGCCGGGAAACCAGCCTGTATCGGCGGGTGCGGGTTTGTCCGGGCCAGGCTGCGACGGCGGACCGAAACGCCAGTTCGGTGTGCGGTCCGACGTGCGTTCGAACAGACCGGAGAAGTCGGTCACGACGAGATCACGGGTTTCGACAGGGCCGTGCAGCAGCGAGGTCAGGCGGATCCGTGCGTGCAGATGCCCGAGCGTCATCATCTGGGGACGACGGCCGCCGGGAATGTTGGCGATGCTGAGATCGTTCACGTCGAGCGTCAGCCAGCGGCCGGGTGAGACGTGAACCGCCCCGATATGCACGTCCCGCTGCGTGGCCCGCGTCAGTTTCGTTGTCGCGATACCTGCAAGGTTGGCGTGCGAAAGGGCCAGCAGGCCTCCGCCGCACACTGCCATGACCAAGCCAAACGTTCCGACGGCAATAAGGGTCAATCGTCGCAAGACAGGACTCCGGAGACAGGACTGGCCCGCGTGGTGTCCGCGACGTCATGAAGGCCGGAAGAGTGCGGTCTTCCGATGCGCAGGAAAATAGCTGCGAGGATCGGAATTGACCACGCCCCTCCTACGATAAAGATTAAAGGGCGGGCGCTGCCCGAAAAGCGACGGTGGCGTGCGTAGAATACGCCATGATGTCCCGCGTTTTTGGAAAGCGCTACCGGCAGCGATGGGCCGCAATCGAAGGAAGGCGAGGCTCTATGGCCCGCTCAAAGGCTCTGTTCGTCTGACGAAAGCCAGTTCCAGTACAGACGCCTGCACCGATCCACGATGCAGCGGTCTTCGGCGGGATCGCTGCTCACGCCTGACGTCTCATGAGCTCAGCAGCGTTTGTCGTGCCGGAACCGCACTGAAAATGCCCGCTGCGTGGCGAAGACATGTGTGCTCAGGCCAAGCACGCGGCGGCTGGCTTGGATACCGTTTCCCGATTGCGCGTCATCGCCTCCCGAACCGATCGGAGCGTTCGAGCCGTGCCTGTGCTTTTACAGTCGCCGATCCCGTTTGATCCGGTCCCAGGCCGCATTGATCCGGCCGATACGATCCTGGGCCGCTGCCTGCTCGGCCGCTGAAAGGGCCTGACGGGACAGAACGTCCGGGTGGTGCGCGCGCATCAGGGTGCGCCAGCGGGTACGGATTTCGGCGTCCGTCGCCGTGCGGGTCACGCCGAGGATAACGTAGGCGTCGGCTTCATCCAGGCTCGGCCGCGCGCCGCCGCGCTCGGCGCGATCCCAGGCACCCAATGGCAGGCCGAGCGCGCGGTGCAGGCGCGCGAGGAAATCGAGTTCGCGCGGATGCAGCGCCCGCTCCGGCGCCGGGCTGTCAGCGCGCGCGATGACGAACAGGGCGCTCAGCAGATCCTCGAGAGGCTGCTGCTCGTCGGCATAGGCGCGGCCGAGTTCGCGCCCATAGGCTTCGAAATCGTCGGTGCGCAGGCGGGCCTGATCGAACAGGCGTCCCACCTCGCGCGCATTCTCCGTCGGGATCTGGAAGCAGCGCTTGAAGGTCTCGATCTCGATCCGGTTTACCGGCGCGTCGATCTTGCACAGCTTGGCCGACAGCGCGACGATCCCGATCGCATAGACCTGCTCGCGCTTGCCCATGAGGGCGGAGAGCTTGGCCGCCGCGAAAAAAGCGGCCCCATTCGGATCGGGCCGTCCCCGCGCGGCCCAGGCGTCGCCCCAGCCTCCGGCCGGAGCTTCCAGCAGCGAACCGCGATCGGCGGCATGGCCAAGAGCTGCGCCCATCAGCGCGCCGAACGGCCCACCGATTGCGAACCCGGCAGCGCCGCCGAACAATTTGCCCCAGACTGACATGGTGCCATCCGTAGCACGGACGCGCCGTCACGCAAGGCATCATGACGTCCGGGCCCGGAGTGGCCGGATCGTGATTGGCGCGGGTCCTGCGGCGTCCATAGGGTTTCCCGCTTGTTCAGGAGGGACATGGATGACGGACGGAACGGTGCATGGAGCGATCAGGCAGACAGGGGCGCGGGCAGGCATGATCCCGGCGGGCGCACGTATCGGCGCGCTCCTGCTGGGCATCGCCTGCACGGCGCCGGGATTTGCTGCCGACAGCGTGGATCATGGCGCACGGCCGTCCGGCAATGTGCAGGTCATCGGGCGGTTCGCGCAGGCGGAGCCGTCAGGCATCGTGGCGCTGCCCGACGGGCGCGTGGTGATCTCGTTTCCGACCAGCGCGGCAAAGCATCCCGGCCCGGTTCTTGCGACCTACGCCCATGGCGCACTGGCACCGTTCCCGAATGCGGCGGCGCAGTCCGGGATGCGGTCTCCCTTGGGCATGACGGTCGATGCGCGTGGGCGCCTGTGGATGATCGATGAAGGCATGGTCGCGGGCCAGACCGACCCCGCGCAGCCGGTGCTGTTCGGGATCGATCCGAAGACCAATGCAATCTTCGCCCGCATCGCGCTGACGGCTCCCGCCATTCGGCCCGATACGCACGTGAACGACGTGCGGGTGGACCTGACGCATGGGGCGCAGGGCACGGCGTTCATCACCGACACGTCCCTGGCCGATCATTCGGCGCTGCTGGCCGTCGATCTCGCGACCGGGCATGCGTGGCGGATGCTCGATGGCGCGCCTTCCGTCAGCGCGGATCCGGGCTTCGCGATCGAGATGGATGGCCAGATGCACCAGTATCGTCCCGGTCATCAGACGACGGCAACCGGCGGTGCGGACGGCATCGCGCTGAGCGCCGACAGCCGGACGCTCTACTGGTCAGCGCTATCTTCACGGCGTCTCTACAGCCTGCCGACGGCCCTCGCTGCCGATCCGAAGGCGACGCCGGAGCAGTTGGCCCATGCGGTGACCGATTGCGGCGAAATCGGCGTTGCGGACGGCATCATCACGGCACCGGACGGCAGCCTGTTCATGACCGACGTGGAGCGTCATGGCGTGCTGAAACGCGATCCGGATGGCACGCTGCACATGGTCGCGCATGATCCGCGTTTCATCTGGCCGGACAGTCTGGCGCTGGATGGAACGAGCCTGCTGCTGACGGTTGGTCAGTGGTCGCGACTGCCTGCCTTTCATGACGGACATGACCTGCAGGAACGGCCCTATCTCGTCGTGAAGATCGCACCGTTACCCTGAATGGGGACCTGATTCCGCCGTGTGCCGGCCGCATGCCCTGTGGTCGCACACCATGGCCTCATCGACGTGAGGCGCCGGGCATTCGTGAGTCTGTTTGGTGAGGTCCCGGCCGGAGGGCTTGGAACAAGGCCCTCCGGCTCGTGGGGCATGGCCTTAGAGGACTTCCTCCAGCCCGACCTCGCTCAATGCCGCTTCATGTGTGAAGGCGCGCGGTTGGGGGCGTGGCGCGGTCAGGTCGATGGGCGCGAAGGTCGCGAACATCTCGGCCGTCTCGGGCAACTCCTGCAACGGGACGTAATCCGAGATCTCGGCGAACTGGGCCCAGAGCGCCTGCACTTCAGGCGTTTCATGGGCCCGCGCGATCCCGTCCTTGGCCCACTC
This sequence comes from Tanticharoenia sakaeratensis NBRC 103193, assembly GCF_000963885.1. GTDB lineage: Bacteria > Pseudomonadota > Alphaproteobacteria > Acetobacterales > Acetobacteraceae > Tanticharoenia > Tanticharoenia sakaeratensis. Next base: position 14,754 of record NZ_BALE01000046.1, on the reverse strand, counting down.
GAACACCTCGACGATCACGCCGCCACCGCCCACCATGGCGATCGGCTGGCGCGCGGTTGCAAGGCCGAGTGCCCGCAGAAGCGGGACATGCTTCCGCGTCAGGGTGAGAAGGGCGTTTTCCTGGCCCGGCTTCGGGCGATAAGCGGTGATGACAATGTTAGGCATACTGGAAACTCCGGTGTCCGCTACGCTGGACGCGCCTTTATAGCCGGTCGTTTCCTTAACGCGGCGTCACGAAATCATGACGGGAATTTGCGCCTTACGGAACAAGGACCGCAGCCCCCTCGAACCGGCCGTGTCGAAGATCGTCCAGAGCCTTGTTGGCGTCCCGCAAGGCATAGCGTGTCGTCTGCGTCCGCACGCCGATCTTCGGTGCAAGCGACAGGAAATCGAGGCCGTCCTGCCGCGTGAGGTTGGCCACCGAGACGATCTCGCGTTCTTCCCAGAGGTCGTCGTAGGAGAAGGCCGGGATCTCGCTCATATGGATACCGGCGCACACCACGCGTCCGCCCTTGCGCACGGCCTTGAGTGCCGCGGGCACGAGGCTGCCGACGGGCGCGAACAGGATTGCGGCGTCGAGCGCATCCGGCGGGGCTATGTCGGATCCGCCGGCCCACACGGCTCCGAGGCTGCGGGCAAAATCCTGCGTCTTCGTATCACCGGGGCTGGTGAAGGCATAAACCGTCCGGCCCTGCCAGCGCAGGACCTGTGCCAGAATGTGAGCGGCCGCGCCGAACCCGTAGAGCCCGATCTTCTGCCCGTCGCCGGCCTTGACCAGCGAGCGCCAGCCGATCAGCCCGGCACACAGCAGGGGAGCGAGCGACACATCGTCGCCGTCTTCGCCCAGGGGAAACGCAAAATGGGCATCGGCGACCGTCATGGTCGCGTATCCGCCGGGTCGCGTGTAGCCGGTGAACTGGGGATCGTCGCAGAGGTTTTCGGCGTCATGCGTGCAGAAGAAGCAGTGCCCGCATGTATGGCCAAGCCACGGAATGCCGACACGCATGCCGACCGAGAGGTCGGTCACGCCCGGGCCGACCCGGTCGATCCGCCCCACGATCTCATGGCCCGGTATGATCGGCAGCGCCGGGTGCGTCAGGTCGCCATCCACGACGTGCAGGTCCGTCCGGCACACGCCGCACGCACCGACGACGACACGGATCTGGTCGGGGCCGGGTTCTGGGTCGAGCAGGTCGACAGGTTCCAACGCGGTCTGCGGACGTTTGAGCTGCATGGCGAACATCGACGCGATCTCCCGTTTTCGTTCCCTGGCATGTTGGGACGCTAGCCGGTCCGGCCGCCATGATCTGCATCAAACATCCGCGTGGCCGAACGCGTGGCAGGGCGCCAGTTTCGTGCTGGCGTCGCGCACATGGGCTGATGCGGCCCGCCGCCTGCGCGCTCGGGTCATGATCCGGCGCATGGTGAACGCATCGCAGGCTGGTTTCCCGTGCATGACCTTACCCGTCGTGGCGAACCGATGTCGGCAACGCAGGCCCCAATGAAGATCCGTCGTTCGCCACGGACGGAGACATGCGATGACCACTCCCGAAATTCCTGCGCCCAAGACCATGGCGCGTGCGTTGCGCGCAGCCCTGGCCGAACGCCGCATTGCAATCTCCCATTCCGATGCACTCGAACTGGTCGCCCGTCAGTTCGGTTGCGAGAACGGGAACGTGCTGGCAGCCCGCATGCCGTCTGATGGCCGCACAGTCAGCCCTTTGGCGCCCGACAAGGGGTTGGTGCCGGAAGGCTGGTTCGTGCATGAGAATGGCCACCACGGCCTGTTTCGTCATGACCTGCTGGAAGGCGCTGGCGAGGATGGCGGTCCGGCAATCCTGCTTGCGAGCCGGGATGGCTTGTCCGACGTGCCGACCAGCGCATTTCTGACCGTCATGCAGCGTTTCGCGGCCACGGACTTTCGCGACAGACGTTTCAGCTTCCGCGCAAGCCTGCGCGTCACGGATGCACAGGGGCGCGGCCGGATCTGGATCACCGCGCGCGGTCCCGGACGTGTCAATCTCGCCTTCGATAATCTGGGCATGAATGAAAGCCCACTCAATCAGCCGGACGGCCCGATTGCCGGCACTACCGGCTGGGAGCGCCGCTCGGTGACCATCGATGTGCCCGAGAACACCGAATATATTCAGTTCGGTGTCCAGTTTGGCGCAGGACCCGGCACGTTTATCACGTGCGCGCCCTCTTTCGGTCTGGCAACGGCCGCCGAGCATCCTCGCGCACTGCATGCCGCGCCGCGCAATCTCGATCTCCGACCCGCCATGCTGGCCTGATCGGGGCAGGGGCTGTCTGCCGGATATCGGCCATAACGGCAGGCAGCGGTGCCGAGCCCGCCAGACGCCTCCAGTAACGGACATGCGTCCACGACATGCCTGTTACATGGTTTTCTTTACGGTTGGTTTACGTTATCAAATCGAACCAATCAGAATGGGGGAGCCGGTGATGTCGCGTCGGGTTGTGCGGTCCTTGGTGCTGGCGGCAGTCATGGCCGGAGCATTCACGTCACTCTCCGCACAGGCGGCAGAAATCGGCAGTCAGGACACGGCGCCGCTGGAGCCGGATGCGCCACTTCCGCAAGGCAAGCCGTGCGTCGTGCCTCTGGTGCAGAACGCGAGTTTTGGCGCAACCCAGGCGACGTTCTCCTATACGCCGCCTGCGGCCTGCCCCGGTCCGTGGGCAAAAGTGGTGCTCAGCACGGACATCTCGGTTACGGCCGGTACGCAGTACGATCGCACGGCGACCCTGTTTCTCGGTGGCGTGCCGCTGTTCTTCGGCACCACGTCCGAGCCGGGTCGCGCAGTTGCGCCAAGCTGGCATCGCGAACGGGATGTGACCGAAGACACGGCACTGCTGAAATCGCAGCAGCTCGGCCAGATGTTCATCGCCAATTACCAGAACGCAACCGACAATTCGACGATCTATGGGACTGCAAGCCTGCTGTTCTACCCGGCGGATCGCCAGCACCCGGCACCCCCTGAGCCCGATCTGGTCATCCCGCTCGACACGGATGCGCGTGGGACGACGACCGCACTCGCGACTGGCACGGCGACGCTGTCCCGTGCACTGACACTGCCGCGCAACATCGTTTCGGCTCGGCTCGAGACCTTCCTTCAGAACCAGAGCAGCGACGAATTCTACTATACCTGCACGACCGATGCGCTGGCGTCGGAGCTGCAGGACTGCGGCGGCGGGACCTTCCGCGAAGGGCAGGTCAGCATCGACGGCACCCTTGCAGGATTGGCGCCGGTTTATCCCCTGATTTTCACCGGCGGCATCGACCCCTATCTGTGGTCACCGACGCCGGGCATCCATACGCTTCAGTTCAGGCCGCAACAGGTTGAGCTGACGCCGTTCGCAGGGCAGTTGAACGACGGCAAGGCGCATACGTTCGCCCTCGCGGTAAATGGCGCCAACAATTATTTCTCGGTGGCAGGCACGCTTTATCTCACCCTCGATCACGAACGCAGCACCGTGCCGGGCGGGATCGAGGTGAACACGCTGCAACAGACGGCCCCGCAGAGCACGAACACCATCACCAGTGCGAACGGGACAGCAGGCGGAACGGTCTCGATTACCGCGCACAACGCCTATCGTATCGCGGGCATGGCCTGGACGTCGCGCGGACCGGTCGAGACAATTGTCGATGCACGCGGGCAATATCACAATGACCAGACCTTCACCGTGACCGGATCCAGCGTCTACGACCAGAAGATCAATCAGACGACCGATTTTGATACCACGGTCACAAGCCTCGGCTTCGAGGGCGTGCACGTCACGCACGAGCATCAGCATTTCCCGCTCGATCTCGTCTATGACTACACCGTCGCCGCAGACGGAACGTCATCTCAGGCAACGACGGTCGACCAGCGCCTTCGTGATGACGTCAGCAGGACATGGAATGGTCTCGCTCTTCCGACGACGAGCGTGGAGGAACGTATCCAGCCGCATGACACACTCAATTTCAGCGCATCCGGCAGCGTTACATCCCATGCAGGATCGTCAACAGGGCTCTACCGCGCGTTCGACGGCCTGCAATGCGTCACACGAAAGACGGCAGCGAAGAACAACCTGCTGACAGAGTGGAAGACCGATACCAGACCCTGCTGGGGCCTGTAGAGCAGGCTTCGTTCTGAAAGCTGACCCTGACGAGTAGTAATGCGCCCACAGTCCTTACGGCAGACAATGGACACGAAAATAAAGTCCGGGATTGCGGGGCACTTCGAGAGGCATGTGATGAATACCGACGTCACATGAGCCCCGAAATGCACCGCACTGCAGTGATTAGGAAAACAGCTTTATCTTGGAACGAAACTTACCAAAAAACCCGCTTTTCGGTTCGTCGTTGTCTGAAGGTTCGCTTGCAGGTTCGATAATCTCTCCATCTGCATTCTCGACCATATGCATGATCGCGGCAACAACCTGTTCATAAAGTCTGAAATAAGCTTGTCGCGTAATGTGATCGCCATCCACAAAATCAGCATCGTTATCGACCGTTGACATGATGTCGACAGTGCGAACGTTCCTGCGGTTCTTGACGCTTTCCAGAACTGCCTGACGAACCGCGTTTGCACGTTCGTTTACGACGATCTGACCGGAATTATCCCGATGCTTAAAGGACGGCAGAATGATGACCATCCTTGCGCCAGAATGCATCTGGCTCAGGACGGCGTCGAGTTTTTTCCTGTAATAAGGGACCGTGATCTGGAACGATTCAAACCTGGACCTAAGGTACTCTACTCGGTTCCAGCATCGATCCTGCAGTTCGTCGTCCCAGTTCACATGCCTCATGTTTTCCCGGAGGGTCTCGGCCGAGGTGGACACAAGGTCGAGAAAGATCCCCCGGATCTGCATCAGCAATGCAAATTTCGGGTCATCTGATGCCGTTCCGACAGGAACATACGTCGGAACGGTCGTGTCCGCAGCCAGACTCAGCAGGATGACATCGTCATCTTTCGCTTTTTTCAGGAAATCGGCATGAAAATACGCCGGATCGAATCCGAGCGCGCTGACCGTTTCCTTTTGTTCTGCTGTTAGCCCGACGAGGCCATCGTATATGTTGGTAAGACTGTCCCGACGGATGAGATTTTCGTCGCGGACGATGTTGGTATCGGACACTATGGAGTTGGCGACGTACCGAAGGTAGTGTCCGACTGCATCCAGATCACAGCCACCACGAATGTAGATGTTGTTGACCTTCGATATGGCTGTCGCAAAATCGTTCTGCCCGGTGTCGGATGCGGCATTGTTGATCCAGTCGACCTCTGTGTCATCGAGAGGGTTGCTCAGTACTTCACCTTCGATGTGCAGGTAAGGGCGGCCTATCTTGTTGTAGAGCCAGTGTTCGACGCCCATGCCCAGAATCCGGCACGAGAAGCAGAAATGCTTGAGCACAAACCATTCGTGGATCTGTTCACACAGATAGAAGCCGCAAATACCGTAGTCGCCATAGTTGTCTTTGACTTTTACAAGCCCTACGGTACGTGCGTAGGGAAGGTCTGTGATCTGTTTCTTCAGTTCGGCAATGGCTTGCTGATGATCTTCCGGAAGGCGGTTCTTTGTGAAATTAAGCTGATTCGTCCGGTTTATCAGCTCGACGGCTCGTTCTATATTACCTTCGACGTTGTGCTCTATTTCAACCACGATGCCGCTTTGGCGGAGAAATGAGCTGTTGTCATTGCCGGTATTTTGCTTGTCGCTGGACTTCTTCTCAAGCACCTTGTACTGATTGAGGCGCGAAAGATCGAAATCCTCCTTGCCTGCAAATCGCGGGTCATCGAGCATTTTTTCGACAAAATGTTCATTTTCGATCTGGACGTCCGGGCAGTATCGAGCGACCTCTCCCCGGTTTCCGGGATTGTCATCAATGAACATGATGGACGCCGGCCGTAGCTGGACAAGTTCTATGATCTCTTTAACCCGAGGACCTTTCGACTCCCAGTTTATGCTCGGGAATATGAAGTAGTCCCAGAGCTCCTTCTCCTCGAGGATATCCTTGACCTGCTCGAAATCATTTTTCGAACATATTGAACTCATTATGCCGCGCTCGGCTAATGTAACGATAATGTCATGATTTTCCGAAATATAATCGGAAATACCTTCCTCGGAGAGAGTGCCCTTCCAGAAAGTCTCGTCCAGGTCCCAGATGACCAACCTTACAGCTTCAGGCAATGTCCACCTCACTAGAAATTTGTCCGTTTCTAGCATGCCCAATTTGCTCGGCAAACGACGCCTGGATCTTTTTTTCTTTAACATTCGCATTGTCGATGTAGCGTATGCCTTCGAGACACTTAGAATATAGTCAATCTGCGGGAATTTCCAGAAAAACTATTGCTCTGATGGTTATATTTCATATTGTATTCAAACCGCTATTATTATAAATTAATTTTACAATCAGGCAATTAGACAAAAACCCAAATTTTTTACGATGTAGCTTGCATAAGCTGACTTACACTCCGACATAAACCTTGTGGAGGGTCAGGTCCGTCTGAACTCTTCTTTGCGAACTGGTCCCCTTGATGTCTTCAGTGCAGGAGTAAAGGCCGCCTTGGTCCAATCTGCTTCCTGTCGGCGGCGGGACTCGGATGGGGCGATGCGACCACCGGCTTGCCATCGTCCGGGGCTGCAGGGCCGAAATGCGGGTGCAGGGACAGAACCTGCCCATTCTTTTCGAGTGTCACCGTATCGGCGTCGATGGAGGTAACCCGCCACTCTGCAATGAGATCGCCGGACGACAACGCCGGTGCCGGCATGCCGGAGATCATGGGGGCGAACAACGCCCTTCGTTCGTCCTGGCGCAGCACGATGCCTGTGAGCACCGGATCGTGGTTCAGGACTGGGGCCGTTGGTGCATCGGTCGGCCGTCGGTCGGGCGCAAACAGCGGCCGTGCCAGCAGCGGGTCGTTACCCTCGACGCCAATGGTCTGCGCTTGGGCACAGGGCAGAACGAAGAATCCCACGAGCAGCGCAGCCGCAGCACAAATCCGCCCGGCACGGCCGGGGCGACGCAGCGGCTGTTGGACAAGGGAAAATGGGTCGGCCGTCATAACGCTGACAGGGTCTCGCACACGCTCTCGGACCTCCCGATCAAGGCCCCGCGCACTCTGGCGAAGACGAAGACGCGGCGCAAGCGATCCATGATAGCAGCCCGAACCTAAGGACACGGGGTTTTCGCATCCATGACGACATGCTCTGCTTTTCCTTGCGAAGGAGACCTGCATGAGACCGTTGTTCCGAATTGCCACAATGCTGGGGTGCCTCGTGGGGCCGGCTGCCGGCGCCGCATCCCTGCCCGTGCCTGAGGGCGGCACGTTGCGCGCTGTTCCGGGCGCACACGAACTGCCCGACCCGTCCCTCGATTATCGGATCGTTGTGGACATGCAGACCCTTGCCGCGCAGCCGACCGGAATCAGCCCGGCGGTCCAGAAACTGGCGGCTCTCGTGAACACGTTCGCAAAAGCCGGTGTGACACCCGATCACGTGCACGTCGTCGCCGTTTTTCGCGGCACTCGCGTGGTTTTGGCGGCAAATGACGCGGCTTACGCCGCACATACCGGCGGTCGTGCGAATCCCAATCTGCCCCTGTTGCGGCAACTTGCCCATGCCGGCGTAACGCTCGCGATCTGCGGGCAGGCTGCAGAAGCCCAACACTATGATGCGTCCATGTTCATGCCGGAAACGCAGATGAACCTGTCCGGCATCGTCACATTCCTCAACCTGCAGACGCGCGGATACGTCCGGATCGAGCAATAGGGCGCCTCTTGTCGCAGCTCATCCGCGTGTCGTCAGCTTTTCGACAGAAGTTCCTTGAAGCCGGCGTTCGACGCGCCGACGCGGAGATTGACGTTAGGTGGCGACGTTAGCCGGCCGTTATAACGGTTGTCGCCATACAGCATCACGCCGCGCGTCAGCGGATCATCGCGCACAATCACCACGTGTAATCCGCAGGACAAGGTCATTCGCAACACGTCGTCATCGGCATGAGCCTGTGCACGGGAAAACAGGTGATACAGAACAGCCCCAGACAGACCCGTTTCAGCCAGCGCACTGAACGTTTGACCTGTCAGCCACGATTTCGCGCAGAGCATGATCGGACTTATTCTGTCGGAGAGAGAAGTACTACTGGACGGCACAGAGATCGTGACATCGATGCACGGATGCGGGTCGTGGTGCGGCATCCGATCGTATGGTCGTGAACGATGAGCCCCGGCGTTCAAATTCGGAAGGCCGGTATCAGTCGGCACTCACATGGCGCAATGCCGCGACCCTCAGCGCGGAGGCGAGCGCGCGATCCGGCGTGCGGCCATCGTCGATCTCGCCGACCAGACGGGCCAGAGACAGATTGCGCACCTGTGCCATCGTCTCGAGAACTGCCCAGAATTCAGGCTCGAGGGCAATCGACGTGCGATGACCCGACAGCGAGACACTGCGCTTGACGAGGGTGTTCATGTGTATTGCGCAGCCGCCCAGACTGCCGCCTCGGCTACGACCGGATCGGGATCGCCCATCAATGCTTGGGCACAGGGCAGGAGCGCCGGGTCGGACGCATTCCCGATTGCGATCAGGACATTGCGCACGAAGCGGTTGCGCCCGATGCGCTTGATGGGCGATCCGGAAAATTTCGCCCGGAAGCCCGCATCATCGAGAGAAGCCAATTCCGCAAGCGTCGGCGCAATCAGGTCTTCGCGTGCGCGCAGCTTCAGATGGCGCGATTCCACGGCAAAACGGTTCCACGGACAGACGGACAGACAGTCGTCACAGCCATAGATGTGATTCCCGATCGCCTTGCGGAATTCGTGCGGGATCGGACCTTTGTGCTCGATCGTCAGATACGAGATGCAGCGCCGCGCATCCATGCGATAGGGCGCGGGAAAAGCGTCGGTCGGGCAGGCGTTCAGGCATTTCGAGCAGGAGCCGCAGGATCCGGCGCGCGGTTCGGACGGCGCGAGCTCAAGGGTCGTATAGATCTCGCCCAGCAGAAGCCACGAACCATGCTCGCGTGACACGAGGTTGGTATGCTTGCCCTGCCAGCCCAGTCTTGCCTGTTCCGCCAGTGCTTTTTCCGAAACGGGCGCGGTATCGACGAACACCTTCACCTGTGCGCCGTCAGGGCCGGCCAGCTTCACGACGAACTGCGCCAGATGCTTGAGCATCCCTTTCATCACGTCATGATAATCGCGATGCCGTGCATAGACCGAGATGTTGCCGCATGACGGCTCGCGGAGCGTCTCAAGCGGATCGCCATCCGGCGCGTAGGAAAGCCCCAGTGCGATGACGCTCCGGGCTTCCGCCCACAAGGCGCGCGGTTGCGCGCGCGCCTCCTGCCGTTCGGCCAGCCAGGACAGGTCCGCGTGCCAGCCCAGCTCCACCGCCTCGCGCAGACGATCGCCCGCCTCCGGGCCAAGTTCCGCCGCACAGAAACCGACCGCGTCGAAGCCAAGGTCGCGGGCGTGTTCGGCGATGCGTGTGGTCAGGTCTGGGGGCATGGGCCTCCGGGGGGACAAGCGTTCTTTTTTGTAGAAAAGAACCAAAAAAGTTCTGATTTTATAGTGCGATTTACGGCGTGGCTTTTTCTCTTCGTGCCGGGGAAATATTATTCCCGGTCACGAGAGGTCGGGATAGGGCATTTCGTCCGGCGTCCAGTCTTCCGAGGCCCATCCGGCACGCAAGGCCCTTGCGGTCTCCGGCAGGTCGTCCGCGATGATTGCAGCGCGGATGGTCCGCATCAGGCGCTGATAATAGGCCAGATTGTGCCATGTCAGCAGCATCGGCCCGAGAATTTCATCCGCCCGGAACAGGTGATGCAGATACGCACGGGAATGACGCGCGCATGCCAGGCAGTCGCAGTCCGGCGACAGCGGGCGTGTATCGTTGGCATGACGCGCATTGCGCAGGTTCAGCGTGCCGCGCTCGGTATAGGCGCGCGCGGTGCGGCCCGCCCGCGTCGGCATCACGCAGTCGAACATGTCCACGCCGCGCTCGACGGCCCCCAGCAGGTCGTCCGGCGTGCCGACCCCCATCAGGTAGCGCGCGCGATCCGGCGGCAGGAGCGGCGCCGTATAGTCCAGCGTCTCGAACATCAGCGCCTGGCCCTCGCCGACCGCCAGACCGCCGATCGCATAGCCCTCGAAGCCGATATCGGCCAGCGCCCGGACGCTGTATTCCCGCAAGTCACGCTCCGTGCCGCCCTGCACGATGCCGAACTGGCCATAGCCGTCGCGCTGCACGAACGCCTCGCGCGAGCGCGCCGCCCAGCGCATCGAAAGCTCCATCGACTTGCGCAGGTTCTCCGGCGTCGCGGGAAGGGCAGGGCACTCGTCGAACGCCATGGTGATGGTCGCATCCAGCTTGTGCTGGATCTGCGTCGAAATCTCGGGCGTCAACCGGTGCTTCGATCCGTCGATATGCGACTGGAACGTGACGCCATCCTGATCCAGCTTGCGCAACGCGCCCAGCGACATGACCTGAAACCCGCCGGAATCCGTCAGGATCGGCCCCGGCCAGTCCATCATCTTGTGCAGGCCGCCCAGTGCCGCGACGCGATCCGCGCCCGGCCGCAGCATCAGGTGATAGGTGTTGCCCAGCACGATCCCGGCCCCCGTCGAACGCACGGAATCCATGGTCATCGCCTTGACCGTCCCCGCCGTGCCGACCGGCATGAAGGTCGGCGTCGGCACATCGCCATGCGCCGTCTTCAGCATGCCCGCGCGCGCATGGCCGCACGTCGCCGAACAGCGCCAGTGAAACGCGCTCATGCCGCGCGCTCCAGCAGGCACGCATCGCCATAGGAATAGAACCGCAACCGCTCCGCGATGGCGAAAGCATAGGCATCACGCATGGTCTGCGTCCCGGCAAAGGCTGCGACCAGCATGAACAGGGTCGAGCGCGGCAGATGGAAATTGGTCATCAGGAGATCGACGGCCCGGAACCGATAGCCCGGCGTGATGAAGATCGAGGTCTCGCCGGACCACGGCCGCACGATCCCGTCCTCGCCGGCCGCACTTTCGAGCAGCCGCAGCGACGTCGTGCCGACCGCCACGATCCGCCCGCCCCGCGCACGCGTCTCGTTGATGCGATCCGCCGTCTCCGCCGTCACGATGCCGGATTCCGCATGCATCTTGTGATGCGCGATGTCGGTCCGGACCGGCAGGAACGTGCCCGCGCCCACATGCAGCGTCAGGGCACACCGGCCGATCCCGGCCTGCTCCAGCGCCGCCAGCAGCTCCGGCGTGAAATGCAGGCCCGCCGTGGGGGCCGCGACCGCACCCGGATGCGCGGAGAAGATCGTGCGGTAATCGAGTGCGTCCTGCGGCGTAGGGCCTTCGGGGCGGGCGATATAGGGCGGCAGCGCAAGGGCGCCGACATCCTTCAGGAACGCATCGAATGCGTCCCCCGCCACGCTGAACCGCAGCGCCACGGCCCCGTCGCCCTCGTTCACGACGATCTCCGCCGTCACGTCCGACCGCGGGAAAGTCACGATGTCGCCGGGCTTCAGCTTGCGGGCGTTCCGCGCCAGGGCATGCCAGCTTCCATCGGGCAGGATGCGGTCCAGCGTGATCCCGATCGCGGCCTCCCCGCGCTTGCCCGTCAGCTGCGCCGGAATGACTTCGGTATCGTTCGTGACCAGCAGATCGCCGGGCCGCAGCAGGGTCGGCAGGTCACGCACGATGTGCAGCGCAGGCGGCACACCGGGCCGGACATGCAGCAGGCGCGCGGAATCGCGCGGCCGTGCGGGTTCGGTCGCAATGCGGTCCTTCGGCAGGTCGAAATCGAAATCGGCGATCGGATCGGTCATGGCGGTGCGCTCATAGCAGAAACCGCCCTGTCCCCGCCAAGCGCGAATTCCCGGAGCCGCGATCGCGTGCCGGTTTTCCAATCGGGCGTCCGCGTTGTTATGCTGGCCGCCACCACGACCCACAGGAGACGCCCATGTCCTACGCCGCCCTCGACGCCGCCCGCACGGCCCGCGCCGCGAAATCCGCCCTCGACGCGCTCGCGCAGATCAAGGAGACGGGCGAGGCCCATCAGCGCAAGACGATCATGATCGAACGCATCCACGCCCTGGCCGCCGCCGCCGCCGACAGCGACCAGCCGGTGACGCTGACGAGCGAGGAGTTCTGGCTGCTCAGCCGGAACTGGTGACACGGGTGTTCTGGGGGCCTTGCCCCCAGATTCTCAGCCTGCGGATGGGCACGTCTTGGGACTGCTGACTTGAATACAGGCGTTTACTTCGTTTGAAGGCACGGCAGCTTCCGCCTCATGACAGACGTTCAGGACGTTTCATCGCCTTCCTCATAGCGGACATAACTGGATTCAAAGTCTATCGGCCGGCTTGCGCCGGCAGCGGACCTGGCGACCGGAGCGCGTGTACCTTGGCTTCCCGGCACCTCCGCGCCCATAACAGATATTGTGGCCAAATGTAGCGAAGGAAAACACTTAACTGTTTAAACTTTGGCATATCTATTCATCTCAGATGAGATAGTGTCGGTGGCGCACCCCGACCACCGATGGAGCCCTGATGACGTCTATAGGCACGCAGGACATGGAGCTTGTGTGTGTGCCGCAACTACGTTTCACTCAAAGAGTTCCACGTATGGCAATTTAGCTTGGGTGCCGCTCTAGCCTTAATAAACTTCGCGAGCACGCTTCTTGTCAAGTTCTCTCGAAAGATTAAAGTTCTCCCAGTTGGTAAACCAGTAAGGAGACGCACGCTGAAGCAAAGGTAGTCGCGCAGTTTCAACCCCGTAGCTGGTCGCGATATATTCTTTGAGCCCTTGAGAAATGTAAGGGCAACACTGAAGATCGAGCGCAGCGATTACGAGCTCCGAATCCTGATGCAAGTAGGCACTTCTATCTTCGAACTTTTTCTTGATTTCGGCTTCTAGGAAGTCATGGAGCTTTCCATACCTAGCTTGATTTCTTATGTAGAGCAGGCAAACAGAAATCGAGAAGTAGCTCATGTGTCGCTTGAATGAGTAATCTCCGGCGTCACTGATTTCCAACCCAACGAAGGTCGCGATGTTTTGTTCAGGAATTCTATAGCCGCGCCCCAACTTGTTAAGAGCAAGCAGCAGAGAAAGCGTTTCGACCTCATGAAAGCGATCATGGGGCGTATGTTTTATGTGTCGATTTATGCTGTCGAAGATAAACTTAAAGACGCGATCCTTCAGGTCTCGTTCAACTTCAAATTCATGCAATTTGTCCACTATTGTGGCGATAATACGCGTTAACCTGACAGCAAAATTAATTCGAGGCTGAGCTGCGTAAATAAACGCTGAAAATTCCAGCATTCCCAACATAGCTGAAACTAACTCTCGGTAATCCTTATGATTATCGTGATTGCCTTTGAATTTTCGAAAGATGAAGTTCACCTTCTTCTCAGTTGCTGCAAGGGTATAGTTTAAAACGTCTTTATATTTTACTCCGCTGTCCTTTAGTGCTGCTTTGAAGTCTACGATCAGGCTTTTAGATTGAATTCTGACACTGAAGTAATCAATGTCATCACCGCTATGCGGGTCGCTTTTTTTCTCAACATTCGTCACGATCCTTTCTGCAAGACAGTTACTTATTTTATTCTTAGCTATCGTGAGCGGAGTGATTATTGGCCTCTCGTAACGCTCTGATTTCTCGGAGCTCAAAGTGAGTTTGACAAGCTTCAGCAACTCCGACAAATGACGCTTTATGTATGTGGCGACCACCTCCCGATTACAGAAGACAAAATAATCATCAACATACCTGAATATTTCATAGTCAACCCGGTTCTTCAGGCCGTACTCAGACAGAATAACTTTCTCCAAGCTTCTATCGACATCCTGAAGAATAACTTCAGCAAATACTCGCGAAAATTCAGGACCGATTACAATCCCGTTGGTCTCACCTCTATTTAATTCTCTGATAAGTCTATCAAACTTACCTCCAAATGTAGTGTCGAGATTATTTAAATTTTCCTTGGAAACTTCTTGTCCAAGCGTGGCCCATGTAATGGAATGGGTGTATATGCTGTCGAAGCAGCTCGATACATCGAGCTTGTATAGAGTTCCGAATTTGCGCTCGGCGTTCAAGTATGCATAATTTTCGTAGAACTTGAAAATATTACTGTATTTGCTGTAGGTGAAGTATGATCCTGAACCTTCATACTCCTTCCCAGCCTCCTCAATAGAGTCGTTTGAGTCCCCGACGTTCTCTTTGAAGAGCCGATCTTTGTATCTGACGGATCTTGCGACAGATGCTGGAAACCTGATCGAGAAGTTGCTCTTGGAACAATGATAGAGAATCTCTGAAGCGTGCAACTGGTAAAATTCAGCCACAAACATCTGCGCTTGTGGATGTATTACTGATAGCTGGCGAAATTCGGTCTCCTTATGGGATATTCGAAAATTGAACGGCATCGTCCAGTTTGAAAAAATCTTCCACTCTCGAACTGCTAGATTCTTGCCGTCATGAGCTTCGAAATATATTCGGAAGTTCTCGTGGGTCTTGTCAGCGAGCCTGAATATTATCCGGAATGCATCGTCGAACCTGTCATCGGGCGCAATCCAACGCACAGTCTTCTTGTTGTCCCAGCAAGATATTCTGACTTCATGTTGCATCAGGAACGCGAAAAACCCAGAATTGGAAAATGAAGGCGGCACCTCGAAAGGCAACATGTCAGTTGCCACCGGCCGCTGATAGCGAGCCTTTGGTGATAGCTTTATTTTCCTAGAGCCGTTCCACGTTAATCCGGTTCATATCCTGCTGCTT
>NZ_BALE01000047.1 GCF_000963885.1 Tanticharoenia sakaeratensis NBRC 103193 | reverse complement strand
GCAGATCATGAAGGCCTTGGCCACGACGGCATGCCCCGTCAGGACGGACCGCCGACCCCGCCCGCATCAGAGGCCACGGCCGAAACCGGCAGCACCCCCTTCGTCGCGGACGCACTGGCCCAGCTTCATGCAAGCCATCCGAACGCGATCGTGCAGGACGTGACCCTGAACATGCCCGGCACCGTACGCCTGCGCACCATCCTGCCCGAACGCGGCGCCAATCATCCCGTCATGATCGACAGCACGCCGCGCGGCCTGCGTATCCCCCCCGCCCAGCCCCAGACGCTGCGCGATACCATCCGCGCTGACGCCCATATGCTGCACGAAGCCAATATCGCGGGCCCCGGCTGGTTCGTCCCGATCTGGACGACCCTCATCGCCCTGTCTGGCATCATCCTGATCGGCCTGAGCATCACCGGCACATGGATGACCATCCGCCGTAAGACCAGCACCGCCCGGCTCGTCGACATCGGCGCCGGCGTCCAGACGCTGGAAACCGAAAACGCGAATATCGGGTAAGGCCCGCGCTCAACTGAACGCGGCGCCGCATTCCGCTCCGCCTCGAATTCAGGAATGATCTTCGGCCCTGCAAAACGTCGCAGGTCTTGCCCCGCAAGGATGAGTGCCGTGCGCGGATCAGCCCATCCTCTCAGGCTCTGCTCCCGTCCGGCATGCATCGACGCATCAGTCCCGGCACATCACGCGCGATCCCTGTGCAATGCCAGAGGCCGATCGAAGCAATATCTCTTGAAAAGCCGGACGAACGAAACAAACGTCCTCGCAAGGCGTCCGTCTCTGGCGAAGCAGATATGCGCCGGGAAAACGCGCGCGGGCCGTCAGCCATCCGGACCGGAACCATCTTGCCGAGAAAGGTCTGGCCGGCAGTGCCCCCGGCAACCCTGAGATCCTTCATACCGTGGGGGACCGCTGCTCCAGCAACGCGTCCGCCCGCCCATGACGCCGTTCAGAGAAGACGTCGATATGCACGCCTGATCAGCAGCACGGGATCGAATTGGTCATGCAAGCAACGATCGTCAAACCGATCGAGACCTGATGCTCGCCTTCGCAATCCTGCGCATGCCCCCAGCCGCCCGAAACGCACCTTTGCAGGCGCCGCCCGGCATCTCCGATCATCAGAGAGAACACTGGACGCAGCTTACGCGACCGCCCCCCAAGAGACGGTCGCAGTTCAGCTTCGCAGCTTCGCCAGCACGGAATCGAACTGGTCGAGCGAGCGATAGTCGATCCGGATCGATCCGCCCTTGCCGTCGAACGCGATCTGGACACGCAGTCCCAGACGTCCCGAAAGCTCCCGCTCGAGTGCCGCAATCTCGGCATCCTTGGGCACCGGACGGCTCGCCTCGCGCGGCTTGCGCTTGGCCAGCGCCTCGGTCTGCCGGACATTCAGCTTCTTCGCGATAACCTCGGCCGCGGCTGCAACCGGATCGTCATGCACCAGAAGCGCGCGCGCATGACCCGCCGTCAGCGCGCCTGAACGGACATGCGCCCGCACCTGGTCAGGCAGCGCCAGCAGACGCAGCATGTTCGCGACATGCGGCCGCGACTTGCCCACGGCGCCGGCAAGTTCTTCCTGCGTCAGGCCGTAATCGTCGATGAGGCGATGCAGGCCCTCCGCCTCTTCGATCGCATCCAGATCCGCGCGCTGGAGATTTTCGACCAAGGCCGCCGCCATGGCGTCCCCGTCATCGAGCACGCGGACATGCACCGGCACCTCATGCAGCCCCGCAAGCTGCGAGGCCCGCCAGCGCCGCTCGCCCGCGATGATCTGGAACAGATTTTCCTGCGCCGGATGCGGCCGCACCAGAATGGGCTGCAACACGCCGCGCGAGCGGATCGAATCCGCGAGCTCTTCCAGCGCTTCCTGCTGCATGCCCTGCCGCGGCTGGAACGAGCCGGGCAGCAGCACGTCGACCGGCAGCGTCACCGGACGTGGTGCCTCGACCGCGCCGGTGCTGCGCGATACCCGGTTCAATGTCGGCGCCTGATCGCCGAGAAGGGCCGCCAGCCCCCGGCCGAGCCGTTGAGGCGCGTCCTTCTTCGCCATCAGCCCCGTCCCTTCACTTCACCGGCCAACGCGAGATACGCGGCCGCCCCCGACGACTTCGGATCATACACCATGACCGGCGTGCCGTGGCTCTGCGCCTCGGAGATCCGGATATTGCGCGGGATCAGCGTCTCGAACACCTGGTCTCCGAAGAAGCTGCGCGCATCCGCCGCCACCAGTTCGGAGAGATTGTTGCGCCGGTCGTACATGGTCAGCGCGATCCCGCCGATATGCAGGTCCGAATTGAACGCCCGCCGCACCCGATCCACCGTGCGCACGAGCTGGCTGATCCCTTCGAGCGCAAAGAACTCGCACTGCAGCGGCACCAGAACCGCATCGGCCGCGACCAGCGCATTCAGCGTCAGCATGCCGAGGCTCGGCGGGCAGTCGATCAGGATGTAATCGAAGCGCGTGCCGTACCCTCGCAACGTCTCGCGCAGGCGATACTCGCGCCGGTCCGCGGTGATCAGCTCGATCTCCGCTCCCGCGAGTTCGTTGTCGGCTGCGATCACCGACAGGTTCTCGACCGTGCTGGGACGCGGCAGGCTGGCCGTATCCCCTTCCTGCATGATGGCCGAATACGTCCCGGTCTGCCGCTGGTCATACCCGATGCCCAAGCCCGTCGAGGCATTGCCCTGCGGGTCGAGATCCACCAGCAGAACCCGCGCCCCCTGCGCGAGTGCCGCGGCCAGATTGATGGCGGTCGTGGTCTTGCCGACGCCGCCCTTCTGGTTGGCCACCGCGAAGATCCGCGTCTTATGCTCCATGTTCGCGGCCCTCATCTTTTGGACTGAAATCACGCACCTCCAGAATGACCGAAGAAGGATCGGTCCGGCTCGTCGTAATGGCGTGCGTCATGTGCCATCCGCCTTCCGCGTCGGTCAACTCGTGCGACCACGCGCGCCCCTTCAAAAACAGCGCCCGCCCACCCGGCGCCAGCAGCGGCCGCGACCACGCCAGCAATTGCGGCAGCGCCGCCAGCGCACGCGCCGTGACGACGGGTGCCGGCTCCACCGACGCACGCTCGATCCGCTCCGCCAGAACCCGCGCCCGCACGCCGCATTCGCGCGCCGCCTCACGCAGGAACGCCGCCTTGCGATGATCCGATTCGATCAGCGTCAGGTCGAGATCCCGCACGATGCCCACGATCAGCCCGGGAAAGCCGCCGCCCGAACCGAGGTCGATCACGCGGCTGCCCGGTTCGATCATCGGTGCGAGTTGCAAACTGTCCTCGATATGGCGTGGCCAGAGCTGCGCGATATCCTGGCGGCTGACCAGATTGATCCGCGCGTTCCACTGCGTCAGCAGCGCCGCAAACCGCTCCAGCCGCGCGCGTGTTTCACGTGAAACATCCATGCCTGTGCCCTGTCCCATGCTCAGGGCTCTCCCCTGAAATCTGCCAAGGGGTGCTCACCTTCCGGCCCTCCCGGGATCGGAAAGATGGTCTTCGTGGCTGATCGTCCGTGTCGGGATCGCGGGTCGATGCGCCGACCCTGTTCATGCACAGAGATCACGCAGCCGCCCGTACATGCGCCAGCAGTGCCACGAGCGCTGCCGGCGTGATTCCCGGGATGCGCTGGGCCTGACCGAAATCGGCCGGCTTCGCCGCAGAAAGGCGTTCGCGCATCTCGTTGCTCAGCCCCCCGATGCGGGCATAATCCAGCGTCGCGGGAAGCGTGATGCCGGCGTCGCCTGCGATCTGCCGGATTTCGCGGGCCTGCCGCGCGAGATAGCCGCCATAACGTGCCTCGGTTTCCAGATGCCGTCTGACGCGCACAGGAAGCGCCCCGAACCACGGGGCGAGTTGCACAGCCGCTTCTTCCGCGCCACCCGCGAGCACATCCATCAGTGAGCGCCTGCGTCCGTCGTCGGAGACGGTCATGCCGACCTCGCGCAGGCGCTGCGGCAGGAAGCTCTCGCCGCGCGCCCGGTCGAGAGCCATGTCGATCGCATCGCGATCCGCGATAAATCGCGCGCCACGAACGGCACCGACACACCCGGCCGCAAGCCCGATCCCGGTCAGGCGCAGATCGGCATTATCGGCCCGCAGCGACAGCCGGTATTCGGCGCGTGACGTGAACATCCGATACGGCTCGCTCACGCCCTGCGTCGTGAGGTCATCGATCATGACGCCGATATAGGCGTCCCCTCGCCCCAGCACGATCGGATCACCCGCGCCACACGCCTGCCGCGCCGCATTCAGGCCGGCCATGAGCCCCTGCGCGCCGGCCTCTTCATAGCCGGTCGTGCCGTTGATCTGCCCTGCGAGATACAGGCCCGGCAGGGGCTTGAGCTCGAGGCTCGGCCACAGCTCGCGCGGGTCCACATAGTCGTATTCGACCGCATAGCCCGCCTGCGCGATCACGGCGCGCTCCAGGCCCGGCATGGTGCGGATCAGCTCGATCTGCACGTCTTCCGGCAGGCTCGTGGAAATCCCGTTCGGATAGATCAGGTCGCCGCCGGGATGGTCCGGCAATGCTTCGGGCTCGAGAAAGACCTGATGGGAGTCTCGCTCCGCGAACCGCACCACCTTGTCCTCGATCGACGGGCAATAGCGCGGCCCGCGTCCGGCGATCGCCCCGCCATACAGGGCGGAGCGCGCCAGGTTGGTGCGGATGACCTCATGCGTCTTCGGCGTGGTCTGCGTAATCCGGCACGAGATCTGCGCGGTCGTGATCCGGTCGGTCAGGCGCGAGAACGGTTCCGGCTCGGCATCGCCACGGTCTTCCGGCAGAGCCTCCCAGTCGATGCTGTCGCGTCGGATGCGCGGCGGCGTGCCGGTCTTCAGGCGCCCCATGCGCAGACCCAGAGCCTCCAGACGCGCACCCAGGGCGCTCGCCGGCCCTTCGCCGATCCGCCCGGCCGGGGTCTGCACATGCCCGGTATGGATCACACCACGCAGGAAAGTGCCGGATGTCAGAACGACCGCCCCGGCCCTGATCGCGCGTCCGTCCGCACAGACCACGCCACAGACCTGCCCTTCCTCGACGATCAGGTCCTCGACCGCGCCTTCCCGGATTTCGAGATGGCTCTGGGCTGCCAGCAGTTCGGCGATGGCCGCGCGATAGAGCCCGCGATCGGCCTGCGCGCGCGGGCCATGGACGGCCGGGCCCTTGGAGCGGTTCAGCAGCTTGAAGTGAATGCCGGCGCGATCCGCGGCCATTCCCATCAGCCCGTCCAGCGCATCGATCTCGCGCACCAGATGACCCTTGCCGATGCCGCCGATGGCCGGGTTGCAGGACATGGCGCCGATCGTCGCGATCCTGTGGGTCAGCAGCAGCGTGCGCGCGCCGGTGCGGGCGGAGGCCGCCGCCGCTTCGCAGCCCGCATGGCCGCCACCGATCACGATCACATCGAACATGCTCACTTCCCGATACAGAACGACCCGAACACGGCCTCCAGCAGGTCCTCCACCCCGACCGCGCCGGTCAGGCGGCCCAGGGCCCGCATGGCCACCCGCAGCGCCTCGCCGCGCAGCTCCGGCCAGGCCGCGCGCTCGGCCTCCGCCAGCGCATCCCGCGCTTCGGTGATGCCGGCCCGATGGCGCGCCCGGGTCAGTGGGGCAGCACCCGCACTGTGCGTCAGGCGCGTCACCCGTATCGCGAGTTCAGCCTGTAGAGCGCCCAACCCGGCCCCCGTCGTCGCCGAGATGCCCAGCACGCCGTCCGGTGCCGGATGGAGGTCGGTCTTATTGCATACCGTCAGCACATCTTCCACCGGAACATCGGCGAGCGGCGCGGGTCGATCGGGCTCGGTATAGAGATGCACGACGAGGTCGGCCTGTTTCACGTGAAACATCGCCCGCCGGATGCCTTCGGCCTCGATCGCATCCTCCGTTTCGCGGAGCCCGGCTGTATCCGTGATGACGGCCCGTTGACCGCCCAGATCGAGCGTGACGGAGATCGCATCGCGCGTGGTGCCGGCGCGATCGGTCACGATGGCAGCGTCCCTGCCCGCCAACACATTCAGAAGGCTGGATTTTCCGGCGTTCGGCGCGCCGGCGATCACGATGGAGATCCCGCGCCGCACGAGTTCGCCGCGATGTCCGTCGTTCAGATGCGCGTCCATCTGGGCCCGGAGATCGGCAATGCCCGTCAGAAGACGGGCCTCGACCTCCGGTGGCAGGTCTTCATCCGGGAAATCGATCAGGGCCTCCTGATGCGCCAGAATGGTGCGCAGACGCTGGGCCCAGTCGTCATAAAGCCGGGAGAGCGCCCCGTCGCCCTGGGTCAGGGCCTGACGGCGCTGGGCGCTGGTTTCGGCTTCGATCAGATCCGCAATGGCTTCGGCCTGCAGCAGATCGATCCGGCCGTGAGTGAATGCCCGACGTGTGAACTCCCCGGGTTCGGCGGGGCGCGCGCCGAGCGTGACAAGCGCATCGGCTACGTCATGTTCGATGGCGGGCCCTGCATGCAGGTGGAGTTCGAACCCGTCCTCGCCCGTGTAGGAGCGCGGACCGGGCAGCCAGAGGACGACGGCATGGTCGAGCACGTCCGTGCCGTGTCGCAGCGTCCGCAGCGAGGCCAGACGCGGTGGCGGGAGCCTGCCTGCGATCGCTTCGAGGATCGGGCCTGCCTTGGGGCCGCTGACGCGCAGGATCGTAATCGCGGCCCGACCGGCGCCCGTGGCCCGCGCAAAGATGGTGGCGTCGCTCATCCGTTGCCCTATAGCGGAAAGCGCAACTCCCGCCCAAGGACTGATCCATGCCCCAGCTTTCCATGCATTCGCCTCTCGGTGCGTTGACCATCAGCGAGGACGAAGGCGCCATCGTGGCGCTGGATGATGGCTGGGGACGCGATCAGGAAGAGACACCGCTTCTGATCCGGGCGCGCGACCTTCTGGAGCGCTATTTCGATGGGGAGGCCGTGGTCTTCGATCTTCCGCTGGCGCCGTTCGGCACGGCGTATCGGCAGCGTGTCTGGGCGGCGATGCGGGACGTGCCGCATGGCCAGACCACGACTTATGGCGAGCTGGCCGCGCGGATCGGCGGCAGTGCGCGGTCGATCGGCGGGGCGCTGGGAGCCAATCCGATCCCGATCCTGATCCCGTGCCACCGGGTTCTGGGCAAGTCGGGAATGGGCGGATTTTCCGGATTTGGCGGCGTCGAGGACAAGGTGGCGTTGCTGACGCTGGAGCGCGGCGCGTAATTCGTCTCTTAGGGCCGCGGAAAAGGATCGGCCCGGTCTTTTTTCAGATTTTCGAAGGTCGGAGCCGTCGAACGGGATGCGCGACGAACGCGGTCTGATTGCCCGCTCTCAGCCGTCTCCGGGCAGGCGCCGGATCGTGGTCAGGGCGTGCGTGAGTTCTGCCTGATCGAGGCGCTGAACCAGGGTCTCGACGGCTGCCTGGTGCCTGTCATTCAGGGCGCCCTGTATCGCGCGCTCGGCTTCGTCCCGTATCAGCAGATCGAGGCTGTTGTGGTCTGCGCGTCTACCAGCGAAAGCGAATACCGCCCGTGATGGCGGCGGAGCCGGCGGGGGCGCCGAGGCGCGTATCCCTGTGGCCCGTGAACAGGTCGGCGACGAGATCGAGGCCAGGAATGGCATGGACGGGGTAGGCCAGCGTTGTGGTCGTTCCGTGATCCAGGGCAATGGGCGAATTCGTGGTGGTATCGATCCTGAACGGGCCGAGATGGATGGCGTCCTGCCGTCGGAGGGCAGCAATTTCAGCAGGCGTGACGGCGGAAATGCGACTGAAATACGTTTCCTGAAAAGTGATTTCCTTTCTTGTGAAGTTCGGACTTGTTTCGGACTGGATTGCGCGGCGCGCAGGATGCTTCGGCATGAAATAGACGGCGTTTCCGGGTTCAGCCTCGGCGCGGGCGAACAGGATGCAGAACAGGGCGGCGATTTTCGGTACGGGATGCATGCAAGGACCTTAGATCGCGGCAGCTCCGACCTGGCATCACGTTCTGCATCGTTTCGTTACAATGGGGCTGCTTCCGTTTGTGCTGGCAGGTCCGGTTCCGCGATCTGTCTGACGGCCGGTCGGCGGGTTTCGGGCCAAGCTTTTGCAGGCGGTTATTGCGCGCTGAAAGTTTTGGCTGACGGCCAGGTGAAGGCGAACGAACCTTTTCCAAGGCTGGTTTTTGTTTTTACGGAACGGGTTTCGCTGGTGGAGAGATGCGTGGGCTAACCTCCCCCCCGCCCGGCATTTTGTAGTGCTCGATATTTATTTTCTTTTCTCCGTAGCGGTTTTTCCGGTTCATACCCATCGCGCAGCAATCTGCATGACGCCTTTCGAGGCTGCTGTCGTATTGCAGGATTTTCCGTACAGGCCGTGCGGGACTGGCGGGCCTTATTAACGGGATTTCAAGGAAGAGCGTGTCAGGAAGGGGATGGGTGGCTGGAAAATACGGGGGCGTTCAGTGTGGCGACGGCGGGGGTTTACGATGTTCGGGCGGCCGCGGCATGGCATCGGGCGGGTGATCGGGGCTGAATACGATGGTGATCGTGGTGCCGCGGTTGTCGGTTTTCTGCCCGGTGGCATTGAAGGCGATGATGCCGATCGTCAGGGCGAGGCCGCCGGTCGCGGTACGGCTGGCGTTCGTTGCGAAGGTGATTTCGTTGGGGCCGATCGGGCTGATATCGGCCTTGTCTGAGGGTGCCGGCGAAAAACAGGGCGGCCCGCCGGTGTCCTGCTGACGACGCAGGCCTTCGTCGAGCGCCAGCAGGGCCTCGGTCAGGCCGGTGGAACTGGCGTTGCCGGCAGCCGTGGCGGCGCTGGCATCGCCGCCGGTTGGATATTCGGTGAATTGCAGGGTTTCGGTGCTGGTCGTGTGGCGCGACAGGCTGGGGCTCGTGCCGATCGTGATGCCGGTGGAGACCGGGACGGTGCCGGTCACGCCGCCGGTCAGGGTGCGATCGGTCGAGACCACGGCCGAGAGCGTGACGCTCCTGACCGTGAAATGTCCAGTCAGTGCCGGTCATGTGTCCGACTGGCCCGGCAGGGCCGACACTCTGGGGGCCGGTGGCTTCGTCAGTGTGACCGGTGATTGTGGGAGCACGAAGGACACGACGGGGCGCGCGTGGTTTCCCGGTGTCAGGCGTGGCGCCTCGGCTGCGGGCAGGCCGCGGACGGTTGCGTTGTAGTAGGCGATCTCGTTCCGGATTTCCGTCAGGATCGGGCCGATCTGGCTGATATCGATGACCTGCACTTCCGCTGACGGGGGCGTGGTGCACGCACCCGGAGCGCCTGTCAGCAGGATCATTGCGGCCAGCCGTGCCGCGGACCCGGAAAATGACCCAAGGGATCGAATAAGCCGGGCGGGCTGACGCATGACGATCGTGCTCTTCGCTTTCACTCGCAGGGAGGCTATCGGTTTGCCTCTTCCATGTCATGAGCGAAAGCCGAAGGCGCATGTGTCCCCGGGCGGTATCGTCGCCCGCCGCGTCGTCAGGCGAATTTCAGGGGTGTCTGGCCGTGCGTCGCCTCATGGACGGCGTGCGGATGGCACGCCGGGATTACCGGTATGCCGGCGTCAGGCGGGTCACATGCCTCCGTTCATGCCCCCACCCATTCCACCGCCGCCCATACCCATTCCCATGCCCTGCCCGCCCATGCCGTTGTGGTGATGGGTCGTATTCTGGGGATCGCTGTTGTCGTAGGGACCGTCGTCGGGGCCATCACAGGCGGAGAGCGTGATGGCCAGGAGACCGCCGATCGAGGCGGCGAGGATGGTCTTGAAGATGCTTCTGGTCATGGCTGGCTCCCGATACTGCTGCGATCGTAGAGGCTCCATGTGATCGGGTCGTGGCTGTCGTGTAACGATCAGTATGCGCGTCTTTCGAAACGCAAGGCCCCGTTCGGGCCGTGGCGTTTCAGAGCGGCAGGCCCAGTTTCCGACCGATGATCGTGGTGGCCAGGTAGAGCACGACGGTCAGCAGGCATCCGCCGAGGAGCGCCGCGTGAAACGGCGTGCCGTGGCGCATGGCCCAGGGAATGGCCAGGAACATGGGCAGTGACGGGATCACGTACCAGAAGGTTGCGGTGACGTGGGCCTGCATGCGGATCGGGTCGTGCGTTTCCTGCCAGAGCCAGAGCATGCCGAGGACGGAGATCAGGGGCAGGGACGCGATCAGGGCACCGATGCCGGGATAGCGCCGTGCGACCGTGGAGACGAGGGCGATGATCAGGCCGGACAAGGCGGTCTTGACGAGGAAGAACATGGACACTCCGGAGGATGCGGATGGTGTTGCAGCGCGTCGGCGGCGCTCTGTCGAGTTTTTTCGGGGAAATGGGGGGCAAAGCGGAGGTCGAGGCTTGAAACCCCAGGGTCGGCTCAGGGCCGCGTGACGGGAGCGGTCCTCCCATGCGGGACGTGGCAGCGGTTCGATATCTCGTCTTTCCCTGTTCAACGAGACAACGGCTTTGTTTTTTCCGCTTCGTTGCGTCGCTCCCGGTTTACCGGTCGCATGACGTGCATCCGGTACGGGGAGTTGTCGGTTCCTTGTTCGGATTTGCGGCCGGATGCTTCCCTGAAGAAGGCGTGGTCATGATGCGCACCGTCTATGCCACCTGACAGGCACGGCTTCTGCGGCCGGAATTTCGGCGTTTTCGGCCATGCGGTTTTTCAACATCGGCTTAAGGCAGCTTGGGGCTCTGCATCTGCGGAGACCTGCAAGGTTTACGAAGGGGATGCGGCGCTTGAAATGCCGCTGATGCAGGTCAACCGACGCATTGCCGCGGCAGATGTCCGATCCGGCATTCGGCTGCGCCCTGTTTTCCGGCGGCTTTTGTCATGGCGCCGCGAATAAATGGGCACGTCGCGACCTTATGATCCTGCAGCAGGACAGCATCAGGCGTGGGCCGGCGTCCTGCATGGCACAGCGGTGTTATTGCCTGCTCCACGATGCCATATCCGGACGATCGAGCGCTTATGACCGACGCGTGACTGCCTTTCTGACGCCTCTTTCATCCGGCATCGGATCATATCCGCGAAGCCGGAAAGGCGCAGGGCAAACCTGAACGGTAACTCATTGTTGCGTCTGCACCTTTGCAGCCAGACAGCATTTCTGCCAGCTGACATGCAAGCAGGTCGCGGATTTCATGGAGGGCAAGATGGTCATTGCTGCGTCGCCACCGCCGGATTCAGAAGAAGTCATTGCTCATGGCCGTCTGACGGATAACGAGCTTCTGGCGTTTTATCGCTCGGAAATCCGCTTCGAAAGCGAAGTCGTCAATGGTCGTCTTCAGGCGCTGCTGGGGTCGCAGGCGTTTCTCGTGATTGCCTATGCCACCGCGATGACGGGTTCGACGACGCGCTGGGGCGACCGCATGGTGCTCCTCATTCCCCCGCTGCTGTCGCTTCTGGGCTTCATGCTCGCGCTCATGGCCCTGCCCGGCATTCTTGCCGGATATGCCGCCATCGGCAAATGGGAGGAGAAACAACGGGCGCTGCACTGCCGTTGTCCGAACCTGCGGGAATTTACCCTGGCTGCCAGCGATGACGAGACGCGGGACATGATGCGTCGCGGCCAGCGGGGCGCGCTTTTCGCGCATCAGGCGCCGTTCGTTTTCCTGGTCGCCTGGACGGTGTTCGGCCTGATCCCGTTTTATCTCTATCTGCATCTGTAATCTGTATCGCACGCCTTTTCGGAAGCCATGACGGGCGCGCAGGGAAAAATTCCGGCATTTTATGCGGCTGTGAGCGGCGCTCGGAAAGCCGGGCGAGGTGCAGGCACGACCAATTGAGCGATGATGCGGTCGTTTCATTCCAGAGCGATGTCCAGGGAGACCGACGGTCTGTCGAGACGATCGATGCATGGTCGCAAGTGCGCCGGACGTTCGAGACCTTACTCTCGAAACCCGCCTTCGGAGCGATCTGCCTGTGCGACGGCAATGCCCTGATTATGGCTGCGGGGCCGGTCCCCGTGCATCGCGCTGACGGATCACGTGCTTTACTGTCATCTCGATAGCCAGGGCGGCAACGCCGATCTGGACCTTTTCGGACACATGCCTTGCGCAGAACCTGTCGATGTAGGCCGAAATGCGCTTCGGTTCGGTGTCCATGGGCGCGGTATTCCTGGCGCCGGCATAGGCCACCATCTGCCCCAGGAAGCCGCTGGCCTGCGCGATCTCGATGTTCCGGCTGTTTCCGCCGTGATGCTGCGCCGCCTGCCAGGTTCCGCAACCATCGGCTGCCATGTCCGCGCCGACCTGAGGGCTGTTCCAGATCGGCAGTTCGGCCGCCTGGACCTCGCTCATGCCGGTTGCAAGCAAAGCCATGGTGGCGGCCTTCCAGCAATGCCTCATAACTGACCAACGCTCCTTCGATCGTGCACATGGACGAGCGTGCAGCATGCCATCATCGCGGTCCTGTTCGACAGTGGGCACTGTAACCACCCCTGCCGTCCTGCGTTGGACTTCGATCCCGCACGGAGGTGAAGCATGTCTGCCACTGACCCGCTCTCCTTCATGCACGCGGCCATGCCGGATGACCCGCCTGCCCCGATGTCCCCCGTTCCTGTTCCCGGATCGCCGGTTCCTTCTCCCGGGCCGGATCCTGCTGCGCCGCCTGTGCCCGGGCAGCCTCCGGGTGGTGTTCCTCCCATGACGGAGCCTGCGCCGGGCTCGGAGGACTGGCCCTAGGCCGAAGCCGG
This sequence comes from Tanticharoenia sakaeratensis NBRC 103193, assembly GCF_000963885.1. Classification (GTDB taxonomy): domain Bacteria; phylum Pseudomonadota; class Alphaproteobacteria; order Acetobacterales; family Acetobacteraceae; genus Tanticharoenia; species Tanticharoenia sakaeratensis. The sequence goes on along the minus strand of NZ_BALE01000047.1, from coordinate 7,313 downwards.
AGGCCGCGTGGATGGTCCTGCGGCGCGGTGCTGGTTATTCGCTCGATGAGCCGTGAGGTGTTCGATGCGAACGCCGCGTCTCCGACCGGTTGCTGCTGCGGGCGGCTGTTTGGGGACGCGGATCAGGAGGGTGGCGTGGTGTCGGGACGGGTGAAAACCGGATTGTCTGAAAGGCCCGAGAGGCCGGTTCGATGGCAATCATCGCGCATCAGTGCGGCGCGACAATCAGGATGAGAAATGCGTCGAACAGGATGAGAATCCTGCTGGGGCATGGCGGAGGGCGTAGCCCGTAGCCATGCCCCAGCAGGGGCGCCGTCCCGAGGATGGCGTGGATGGTCGTAGTCGGCCCGATATTGGGAATTTCCTCACCTGGAGGAGTTGCCAGTGCCGGGGCGTCCTATCAACGATCATCAGGTGAGACTCTACATGACCACCCGACACCATCTTCCTATTCCGGCCGCGGCCGCGCGGGCTGGGATCAGTCTGGCAACAGCGTATCGCATCGAGCGCGATCCGTGCTTGCCCTCACAGAAATACACACCGCGAGGTCGGCGCCGGCCCGACCCGTTGGCCGATATCTTCGATGCCGAGATCGTGCCGATGCTGCAGGCCGCGCCGGACCTGCGTCCGGTGGCGGTTTTCGCGGAAATGCAACGCCGCCATCCCGATCTGCCCGATTGCGTGCGCCGGACCATGGAGCGGCGCATCCGCCACTGGCGGGCCCTGCATGGCCCGGAGCGCGACGTGATCTTCCGCCAGGAGCATGAGCCCGGCCGGATGGGGCTGTCCGATTTCACGGTCATGGATGATCTCGGCATCCGCGTTGCCGGGGCACTCCTGTCGCACCGGCTCTATCATTTCCGCATGCCCTTCTCGGGCTTCGAGCATGCCCATGTCATCCTTGGCGGCGAGAGCTACGTCGCCCTGGCCGAGGGACTGCAGAACGCGCTTTGGGCACTGGGCGGCGCGCCGCGCGAGCATCGCTCCGACAGCCTGTCGGCGGCCTTTCGCAATCTTTCCGCCGAGGCCCGCGACGACCTGACCCGACGCTATGACAGGCTCTGCGCCCATTACGGGATGGAACCGACGCGCAACAATCGCGGTGAGGCGCATGAGAACGGCGCGATCGAGAGCGCGCACGGCCATCTCAAAAATACCGTCCGCGACGCGCTACTGCTGCGCGGCAGCCGTGAGTTCGCAAGTCTTGGCGATTATCGGCGCTTCGTGGACGAGATCATCGGCCGCCACAACGCCCGCCAGACCAAACGCATCGATATCGAGCGTGCTGCCTTGCAAAAGCTGCCGGCACGACGCACCGGTGAGGGGGAGGAACATGTCGTCATCGTCACCTCTTCCAGCGGCTTCATGCTCAAGCGGGTCTTCTATTCCGTGCCCTCACGCCTGATCGGCCACCGTCTGCGCGTACGGCTGTTCGACGACAGGCTCGATCTGTTCCTCGGCGGCACACCGCTGGTGACGCTGCCGCGCGGCCGTCCGCGCTCCAAGGACAGGCATGGTCACGTCGTCGATTATCGGCACGTCATTCATGCCCTGCGCCGCAAACCCGGCGCTTTGATGGGACTGGTCTACCGGGACCAGTTGTTCCCGCGCGAGGCCTATCGCCACATGTTCGCGTTTCTCTGTGAGCATCAATCCGAGCGTCTGGCCTGCAAGACCATGGTGGCGTTGCTCGCGCTCGCGCATGAGCGGGCCTGCGAGGCGGAACTGGCGATCATGCTCGACGCCGACCGCGTGGCAGAGCGTCTGCCCGATCTCAATGGCCTGCGGGCACGATTTGCCCCTGATCCCGCCACGTTGCCGGATGTACATATCCAGGCCGTGCCGCTGATGGACTACCAGGCGCTGCTCGACAGCCCCATGATCTGGCCAGTGACCGGGGCGGAGTGCGTGGCATGACTGGCAGCACCAGCGGTCTGGCGATCGATAGCGCGCGCCTGAGCCTCATCCTCAATGAACTCCGCCTGCCGGCCATGCGGCAATTCTGGCCGGATTTCGCGCAGCGCGCCGACAAGGAGGGATGGCCGGCCGCCCGTCTCCTGGCCGCTCTGGCCGAACACGAACTCGCCGAGCGCGACAGGCGCCGGATCGAGCGGCACATGGCCGAAGCCCGTCTACCTCCTGGTAAAACAATCGACGGGTTCGATTTCGACGCCGTGCCCATGATCTCCAAAGCCCAGGTCATGGCGCTGTGCGCCGGTGAGCCCTGGCTGACCAGCAGCGCCAATCTCATCATGTTCGGCCCGCCAGGCGGCGGAAAATCCCATCTCGCCGCCGCCATCGGCCTGGCGCTGGTCGAGCGCGGCTGGCGCGTGTTGTTCGTCCGCACGTCCGATCTCGTCCAGAAACTGCAGATCGCCAGACGCGAGTTGGCGCTCGAGGCCGCCATCAATCGCCTCGACAGATATCACCTCCTGATCCTCGACGATCTCGCCTATGTCGCCAAGGATCAGGCCGAAACCTCGGTGTTGTTCGAACTCATCTCCGCCCGATATGAACGGCGATCCGTACTGATTACCGCCAACCAGCCCTTTGCCGAGTGGAACAAGGTCTTCCCAGACCCTGCCATGACGCTCGCCGCCGTCGATCGCCTCGTCCATCACGCCACCATCCTGGAGATGAACGTCGAGAGTTACCGTCGCCGAGCCGCCCTCGAACGAAAGCGAAAAGCCGGGCGCCCACCCGCCAGAATGACGGCACACGAACTCGAAATCCACGCCAGCGACAATCAGCCCGCAACATAGTCCTTGCCAGCGTCAATCAGATCGCGCTCTGATTGACGCGCCGCGACAATCCATTCTCATCCTGATTGACGCGCTCTCTCACCCAGATTGTCGCGCTACACGCATCAGAGCATCTCGCGGGCGTTCGCCTGTCTGAGGCAGGCTGTCGCTGATGGCGTCACGTGAAACCGCGTTCTATCGCAGATATCAGCGCGAGACGGAGACGCGGTGCCGTTCGGACCGGTTGGTGCTTGCGGATTTTCAGGGAAAAGTGGTGGAGCCAATCGGAATCGAACCGACGACCTCCTGAATGCCATTCAGGCGCTCTCCCAACTGAGCTATGGCCCCATCCGTTTTCAGCCGCCCGTTTGGGTTCGGGCGGTTTGTGCGCGCCGTATAGCGGGGGCGGCGGGGGCTGGCAAGAGTGAAAACGGCGGCCGTCGCATCAGCGCGGCAGTTTGCCGATCGTGCGCAGTATCCCGAGGAGCGGCAGCAGCGGCAGGCCGAGGATGGCCGTATGGTCGCCGTCGATGCGTTCGAAGAGCTGGATGCCCGGCCCCTCGAGGCGGTAGGCGCCGACGGTCGTCAGCATCGTCTCGCCTTCCATCTCGCAATAGGCGTCGAGGAAGGCGGCACTGACGTCGCGCATGTGCAGGGTCGGACGTTCGACATGCTGCCACAGGATGTCCGGGCCGTGGTGCAGGACGATGGCGGTATGGAGCTGGTGGGCGTGGCCGCGCAGCATGTCGAGATGGGTGCGGGCTTCGGCCCGGGATCGCGGCTTGTCGAACAGGGTTTGCCCGCAGCGCAGGATCTGGTCGCAGCCGATCGTCAGGGCGTCGGGATGGCGGGCGGCGATGGCGGCGGCTTTCGCGTGGGCCAGGGTGAGTGCGAGGCGATCCGTGTGGTCGGCGGTGACGTCCGGCGTGCCATGGGCGCGTTTGATCGCGTCTTCATCCACAGGCGCGGGGTGGATTGCGATCGTCAGGCCGGCGTTGCGGAGCAGGGTCTGGCGGATGGTGGATCCGCTGGCGAGAATGAGGTCTGTCTCCGCCGTAATGGCGGTGTGGGGCCGGTCTGCGGCATCAGGCGGAGGGACTCGGGTCATGATGCGGGGTCCTGTCTTTGGGGTTCATCCGGAGTCGGGATCGTTCAGGTGATTCGGGGGCTGTGGACGAATCCGTACACAGGCTTGGGGTACCGGGTACAACGCCTGGGGTACGTGGGGACTGTACGAGGCCGAAAACGGACCCGTACCGAGTACCGTGGACGACTCGTCAGGTTCGGTGAACGGGGGGTTGTACACAGGCAGTCGGGGGATGAATGGTGGATGGATTGCTGGACGCCTTGATCCACCGCGAGTCAGAAGTTGTACACAGTGTGGGAAAGTCGGGGTACGTTTTTGGAAAGGCGGGTACCCCGGTACCCACAGGCCCTACTGTCCTCCTCAAACCTTCTTTCTCTCTTTCTTTCATTTTGAAGGGTGCGTGACCGGGGCGCGGGATTGGAGTATCGCCATGATCGTCGGTTGGGAGCGAGAGAACGTTGGGTCATTCGGAGAAGCCGTTGCTGAGGGCGCTGTCGGGCGAGGCCGTCTGGCCGCCACCGATGTGGCTCATGCGTCAGGCAGGACGTTACCTGCCGGAATTCCGGGCGCTGCGTGACCGGGCGGACTTCCTGACGCGGTGCATGACGCCGGACATGGCGGTCGAGATCACGCTCCAGCCGATCCGGCGTTATGCGATGGATGGCGCGATCCTGTTCTCGGACATTCTGGTCCTGCCCTGGGCGATGGGGCTGAGCCTGGAATTCATCGAGGGTCGTGGGCCGGTCATGTCGCCGGTGCGATCGGCGGCCGACGTGGACAGGCTGTCGCCCGGGCGGGTGGCGGAGGTCACGGAGCCCGTGCAGGAGGCGTTGCGTCGGCTTGCGGTCGAGCTGCCGTCCGAGACGACATTGATCGGTTTTGCCGGCGCGCCGTTCACGGTGGCCTGCTACATGGTCGAGGGCGAGAGCGCGCGCGAGTTTCCGACCACGCGGTCGTTCATGCTGCGCGAGCCGGCCGTGTTCGATCGGCTGATGGCGATCCTGACGGAGGCGACCGCCGAGATGCTGGTGCGCCAGATCGCGGCGGGTGCGGAAGCCGTGATGCTGTTCGACAGCTGGGCGGGCCTGCTGCCGCCGCCTTTGTTCCGGCGCCATGTCATCGAGCCGGCGCGGCAGATCGCGGCGTTCATCCGGGCGCGCTATCCCGATGTGCCGCTGATCGGCTTCCCGCGTCTGGGCGGGGTGATGGTGGCCGAATATGCCGAGAACACGGGCGTGGATGCGCTTGCACTTGACGGGTCGGCCGATCTGTCGGTCGTGCGTGGCATGCTGAAGACGCCTGTGACGCTGCAGGGAAATCTCGATCCGCTGATCCTCAAGGAAGGCGGGGATGCGATGGTGAAGGCCGCGCGTTCGATCCGGGATTCGATGCGGGGGCATCCGCATGTGTTCAACCTCGGGCATGGCGTGGTGCCGCAGACGGATCCCGAGCATGTGGCGGCGTTGGTGCGGGCTGTCCGGGACGTGTAGGCTTCGGGGGCTCGGACTCACCGGCGGGCGTTTTTTCGGAAACGTGCTGGTCCGTGGGTGAAGGGGATTTGCCTCCTTCCGGGAACGGGACAACGTGCTCCGTGAAGCGCCTTTGCGAAAAATCCTTCGGCAAAGAGGAAAAACCATGAATGCGCTCGACCCGAACGGCCAACTTCGCATGGTCATTTTCGACTGCGACGGTGTGCTGATCGACAGCGAGGGGCCGTCCTGCCTGATGGTGGCCGACGTTGCGCGGTCCTATGGCATGGACGTGCCGGACGCCGAGGCCGTGCCGCGTTTTGCCGGCAAGGCGCTGGATACGGTGCGGCGGGAGATCGAGCGCGCGACGGGGCGTGTGCTGCCGGATGATTTCCTGGCGGTGATGCAGGCGCGGCTGGTGACGCTGATGGAGGCGCAGGCGGAGCCGATCGACGGGGTCGAGCGGATGCTGGACGGGATCGTGGCGCTGGGCCTGCCGTTTCGCGTCGGGTCGAATTCCTCCATTCCGGAAATGGTGGCGAAGTTCGCGCGGACCGGGCTGTCCGGCTATTTCGAGGACAACGTGCATTCCGCGCGTGACATGGGCCATCCGAAGCCTTCGCCGGCCGTCTATCTCCATGCGGCGGCGGTCGAGGGTATTACGCCCGAGGACTGTGTGGTGATCGAGGATTCCGATACCGGCGCGCGGGCGGCGGAAGCGGCCGGGATGGCGTGCGTGATGCTGCGCCATGGCGCGAGCCCGCTGCCGGATCTGCAGGGGCTTGTGCGGATCGAGCATCTGGACGAGCTGGTGCCGCTGCTGCGCGATACGCTGGAGCGTCAGCGGGCCGCGCGCGTCTGATGGACGCGCTGGTCGGGCTTCTGCCGTATTCCCGCTGGATCCTGGCGGTGCATCTGATGGCGGTGATCGCGTGGATGGCCGGGCTGTTCTATCTGCCGCGCCTGTTCGTCTATCACTGCCAGGTGGCGCCCGGCTCGACCGAGGACGCGCGGTTTCAGACCATGGAGCGGCGTCTGCTGCGGGCGATCATGAACCCCGCGATGATCGTGGCCGTCGCGTGCGGTGCGCTTCTGGCGGCGATGCCGGGGTTGATCGACTGGTCGGCCGGCTGGTGGTGGGCGAAGGTGGTGTCCGTCGTGCTGATGCTGGGCTTCCACGGCATGTGCGCGCGCTGGCGGCGCGGCTTTGCCGAGGGGCGGAATGCCCGGCCGGAGCGGTTCTACCGGATGGCGAACGAACTGCCGACGGTGCTGATGGTCGTGATCGTGGTGGCGATTATCGTAAGGCCTTGAGGGGCGGTTTTGGGGGGGGGAGCAGACAGTTCGCACTCTGCAATTGAGAAATTTTCTTGTATTTTTAATCTTCTATTTTATAATACGGGAATAAATATAATATCTTTATAAGAAAGTCATACATTTATGAATTTATCAGAATTAGAAAGTATCTTAGCTACATCCCGTCAAGATGACTGGGTAGTCAACGATGAGCATGGGGTATTTTCTTATAAAAAAGATCTAAATCTGTATATAAAACGTGCTGAATTTGAATCGCTTAGAGCTTTTAATGAAGCTTGGGCAACATCTCACCCAGACCCAAGGGCATTTTCTGAAGAATATACCGTTTATTATGGGCCTGCAGCTATAAAAAGCATCACTCTGGTTTCAGTAGACGGGCATAGAGCTACCTTGCCTATGCCGAAATCTGCGACTGATCTGCGTGTCAATTTTGCAGATGTTAATTTCGCAAAGATCGTTGATGTTGGGAATAGGGTAGATGAGTATCTAATGCGGTCTGGAATTCAAATTGTTTGGTAACCGAAAATCTCCCAAAAGTTTTTTTGATTATGTCAAACAATCGAAGCCTAGAAGCATTAATCATAGAATGCTCAGCAAGGACGATTTTTTGAATGGGTCTGTAGCGCAAATCGAATTTAATATTGAGGGCAGTGATTCTAGAGCGGCTCCACTGAACGCTGATTCTGTGGCGTGACAGGA
>NZ_BALE01000048.1 GCF_000963885.1 Tanticharoenia sakaeratensis NBRC 103193 | reverse complement strand
AGCAGCAGGATATGAACCGGATTAACGTGGAACGGCTCTAGAGCGTGGCCATGCATGTGTCATGAAAAAAGGGGACGCCCTCAAGGCGTCCCCTTTTCTGTTCCGGTTTGCCGGCGTGGGTTCAGTGCGTTTGCGCGGCCGGGCTCGGGCTTGGCAGCGGCGTCAGCTGCGAGCCGGCGGAGGCTGCGGGTGCGGTGGGTGCGGGATTCGCGAGATTCTCGAACTGCTCCGGATGCTGCGAGATGGTAACGCCGCCGACCGTGTTCGGATGATGCAGGTGGTCGTACTGCAAGGGATCGATCGACAAGGTCTGGTCCATCGTGGGGAGCGTCTTGACGTCCCAGCCGCCGCCGAGCGCGCGGATCAGGCTGACCTTGGCCTGGTACATGCGGGTTGCGATCTCGACCTGATGAATCCGGGTTTCCAGCGTCTGGACCTGAGCGAAGATGGCTTCGAGATAGGTGCCGACGCCGCCCTGATAGAGCGTCATGGTCATGTTCTGGGTCGCGAGCGTCGCGGCGACTGCTTTCTGCATCGCGTCGTTTTCGAGCGTCAGGCGATTGGTGTTCGTCAGCCCGTCTTCGACCTCGCGGAATGCGGCAAGGACCGTGTGGCGGTATTCGTCACGGGTTTCGCGGTATTCCGACCAGCTGCGCTGCAGCTCGGCACGACGCATGCCTCCTTCGAAGAGCGGCATCGAGAGCCCGGCACCGTAGGACCACAGGGAGTTGGACAGGGTCGAGAGGTCGAGATTGTTCGAATCGAAGCCGCCGAGCAGGTTGAAGTTGATGTGTGGATAAAAGGCGGCGCGTGCGATGCCGATGTCGCGATTGGACTGCGCCATGGCGCGTTCGGCGCTGGCGATGTCCGGGCGACGCTGGAGCAGTTCGGACGGGATGCCGGCCGGCACGTTCGGGTTGTTGAAGACCAGGGTCTGGTCGGCCGGGATGTGGAAGCTGGACGGCGACGCATTGGTGAGGATCGCAATCGCGTGCTCGGTGACGCCGCGTGCGGCTTCGATGTCGAGTTCGGCAGCCTGGGTGCTGTAGAGCTGGGCCTGGGCGCGCGCGACGTCGAGGCGTGGTGCGGCCTGATTTTCCAGCTGGTTCTGGGTGATTGAGAGCGCCTTCTGGTAGTAGGCGATCGATTGCTTGTAGATCGCGATCTGCGCATCGTAGCCGCGCAGTTCGATATAGTCGGTTGCGAGTTCCGCCTGAGTGCTCAGGCGGGCCATGGCGAAGTCGGCTGCCTTCTGCTGTGCGTACTGCTTCTGTGCGCGGACTTGGTTGCGGATTTCCGACCAGAAATCAGGCTCCCACGAGGCCACGCCCTGATAATAGGCGTCTGCCGACGTGACAGGGCCCTTGTAGCGGAAGAGGCGGTTGACCGACTGCTTGTTGTCGGATGCCCCTGCTTCCAGCCCGAGATGGGGCAGGAGTTGTGCGCGCGCCTGAACGACCATCGAGCGCGCCTGGATGAAGCGTTCGGCGGAGGCCTGCAGGTCCGCGTTGCCGGCGGTTGCACGATCCTCGAGGCTGTTGAGCATTGGGTCGCCGAAGCCTGTCCACCAGTTGGTGGGCAGCGTTTCATCCGCAGGTGTCGCGACGTGGAACGGCCCTTGTCCCTGCCACGACGCGGGCACCACAAAGGTGGCCGGGTGGTATTCCGGGGCAAGGTCGCAGGCGGTGAGGCTCACAAGCGACAGTGCGGAGCCGCATGCGAGGGTGAGGCGGCGCCACAGGCGCCGCCTGGTGGCCTGGATTTCGCTCATTTACTGGTTTCCGTAGCCGGATTCGTTGTAGCCGCGCTGGGGTGTTACGACGTTGACCTTGTCGCCTTCGAGCAGGTCGGCGGGGGGGTTGTCGATCACGCGGTCCGAGCCGTCGATGCCGCCTTGGATTTCCGTTGCCGTGTCCGCCATGCGTCCGACGACGACGGGTTTATAGTGAACGCGGCTATTTTGATCCACGGTTGCGACCGTCATGCCCTTTTCCTCGAAGACGAGGGAGGAGGACGGCAGTTCGTAGAGTTGCGAGTGGTCGTTGTTGGCCTTCAGCGCCACGGACGCGAAGGTGCCCGGCCAGATTTCCTGCTTGCTGTTGTCCATCACGAATTCGGCGATGGCGGTGCGGGTGTTGGGATCGAATCCCTGCGCGGTGGTGAGGAACTGGGCCGAGAATTTCCGGTCCGGATACTGGGGAACCGTCACTTCACCTGTCAGGTCCGGTGCCAGAACGTAGGAGAAGACTTCCGGCACGGAGATGAACAGGCGCAGCTTATGTGTGTCTGCGACTGTGAAGAGTTCGGATGCGCTCCCCATCGCGTTGAGATTGCCGCCGCCGCTGTTGACGTAGTCGCCGACGCTGATGGCGCGATTGGTCACCACGCCGTCGAAGGGGGCTACGATGGTCTTGAACTTTTCGAGTGCCTCGAAATGTTCGACGTTGCGCTTGGCGGCCTCGACCTCGGCCTGGGCTGACTGTTCGTTGGCGAGCGAAACCGAGACGGACTGTCCGGAGACCGACTGCGAGCGCCCCATGGCGCGCCAGCGGTTGGCGGTGACGACGGCGAGGTTCGCCTTAGCCTGCTGGGACGCGAGATCGGCCTTGGCCTGGGCGTATTGCGCGTCCAGGGCCGGGGCGTTGATTTCAGCCAGGACGTCCCCTGCCTTCACGTGGGCACCGTAGTCCTTGTACCACATTTTCACGTAGCCCGAGACCTGCGGGTAGATCGGGGCCTGGTACCAGGCGTCGATCGTGCCGGGGAGGGTGAGGGCGACCTTGGTAGGAGACTTCTTGGGCTGGAGCACCGAGACGTCGGGGATCGCGCTGGCGTTGGTCTCATCCGCGAGGGCTGACGCGGCGTGGACTTTCTCGACGACGATGTAGCCGACGTAGAGCGCGAGGACGCAGCCACCCGCGACGGCGACGAGGTTACGGGAGGTGGCCATCAGACGGTTTCCTTCTGGCGCGCAGAGCGGTTGTGGAGGATTGCGTAAACGCAGGGAACGAAGAGCAGGGTCGAGATGGTGGCGACGATGAGTCCACCGATCACGGCGCGGCCCAGCGGCGCGTTGGTCGAGTTGGACATGGCCATCGGGATCATGCCGACGATCATGGCGAGTGCTGTCATGAGGACCGGGCGGATACGGCCGAACCCGGCCTCGATGGCGGCCTTCAGCGCGTCACCGTGGATTTCGATGCGTTCGCGGGCGAAGGATACCACGAGGATCGAGTTGGCGGTTGCGGTTCCCATGCACATGATGGCGCCGGTCAGGGCTGGCACCGACAGGCGGGTGCCTGTCAGGAACAGGGCCCATGCGATGCCGCCGAGTGCGCCCGGGAGTGCCGTGATGATGATGAACGGGTCCAGCCAGGATTGGAAGTTCACGACGATCAGGAGGTAGATCAGGACGATCGAGACGACCAGTCCTTCGACGAGCTGATTATAGGCGCCGTGCATGGTGGTGGCCTGGCCGCGAACGTCTACCGCCGACGAGCGGGGCACGTTCTTATGGTCGCGGGCGAGGACGTCGTTCACACCGTTGAGTACAGAGCCGAGATCGGTGCCTTCCGCCGAGACGTAGATGTCGATCTCGGACATCGAGTTGTAATGCGAGACTTCGCCCGGGGTGCCGATGGCGGCGACGTTCGCGACGGCGCCCATGAGCTGGGTCTGGTCGTTGGGGTCGCCGTCGCCCTTGTCCACGGGGATGGTCAGCAGGTCGTTCAAGTGGGTGAGCTGATCCTGTGAGGTGTAGACGTTCAGCGGGAAGGTGACGTTGTCTTCCGGGTCGAGCCAGAACTGGGGATCGACGACGACCGAGCCGGACAGGGTCAGCAGTTCGTTGTTGGCGATATCCGCTTCCGTGATGCCGGTAGCCTGGCTGAAGGTCCGGTTGCCGTTCACCATCAGGGTTGGTGTTGCCATTGTCTGCTGGATCGTCACGTCTGCGGCGCCCGGTATGTGACGGAGTTGGCCGATGATATGTTTGGCGTAGCCGTAGTTGTCTGACGCGCTCGGTCCGGAGATCTGGATGTCGATCGGGGACGGCGAGCCGAAGTTGAGGATCTTCGCGGTCAGATCCGCGGGCTGGAAGGTGAAGACGGTGCCGGGGAAGCGTGCCGACAGGTCCTTGCGCAGCAGCGCGCGGTAATTCCAGACGGGCGATTCCTCGTCCTTCAGTGCGATGGTCAGATCGCAGTCCTGGGTGCCGACGGTCGGTGTCGGCATGAACGCCTGGTTGTGCGGGCCTTCCGGCAGGCCGCAGTTGGAGATGATGTTATCCACCTTGTTGGGCAGGTCCTGGCGGATGCGGTCGTCCACGAGGGCTGCGATGCGGCCTGCGACTTCGATGCGGGTTCCGAGCGGGGCGCGGAAGTGCATCTGCAGGGCCCCGGACTTCACCTCGGGGAAGAAGTCGCGGCCTGCGAAGGCGTAGAGGGTGAAGGATGCGAGCGAGCAGAGCAGGAAGATGCCGACGAACAGGTTGCGGCGTGCGATGCAGCGAGTCAGCACGTCGTTATAGCCATCGCGGAAGCTGTTGAACCGTCGTTCGAAGCCCTGCTGGAAGCGGCCGAAGAAGCCTTTCTTCGGTGCCGGGTGGGCGTGATCGTCGTGGCCGTGCGCGTGGTGGACCTGGCCGGCCAGCAGGAACTTCGCCATGGTGGGGACGAGGGTTCGTGACAGGATGAAGGATGCGATCATCGCGAACATGATGGCTTCGGCCATCGGCATGAAGAGATAGCCGGCGACGCCGTCCAGTTCGAAGAGCGGCAGCCAGACGATGCAGATGCAGGTCGTCGAGACGAAGGTCGCGATGACGATCTGGTTGGCTGCGTCGATGATGGCGAGTTCGAGATCCTTGCCCATTTCGAGATGGGTGTCGATGTTCTCGATCATGACGGTTGCGTCGTCGACCAGGATACCGACCGCCAGGGCGAGGCCGCCGAGCGTCATGACGTTGATGGATTGTCCGGCCCATCCGAGTGCGATGATGGAGCACAGGATGGCGAGCGGGATCGATGTTGCGATGATGATGGTGGAGCGCCAGGAGCCGAGGAACAGCAGGACGACAATGCCGGTCAGGAAGGCTGCGGTCACCATTTCCTGGACGACGTCTTTGATCTGGTCCTTCACCATGATGGAGGCGTCGGACAGGATCGAGACGTGGACGTCCGGGGGCAGGATCGCACGCAGGCGCGGCAGCAGGGCCTTGGTGGCCGAGACGACGTCGAGCGTCGAGGCGGTGCCGCCTTTCTGGGTTATGACTTCGACGCCCTGGCGGCCTTTCACGAGAACCAGGTTCGTCTGCGGGTGGCCGCCGCGATAGACGTCGGCGATGTCGCGGATATAGATGACGGCGTTGCCGACCCGTTTCACGGGGATGTTGGCGATATCCTCCATCGTTTCCGGGGTGGCGTTCGTCTGGACCATCCAGTCAGTCGCGTCGATCTTTTCGTCGCCCGCGGGCAGCACGATGTTCTGGTCGCGCAGGGCGGCCTGAACGTCAGATGCGGAGAGATGGTGGGCCCTGAGCTGGTTCTGGTTCAGGGCGATCATGACGAAGCTGTCCATGCCGCCGTAGGGGTGGGCGACGACGGCGCCGGGGACGGTTGCGAGCAGCGGACGGACGGTGATGACGCCGAGTTTGAACAGGTCGGACGGGGTCTGTTTTTCCGATGTGATCTGAAGGGCGATGACCGGCACCTGCGAGGGGTTGAGGGCCACGATCATCGGTGCCGGGACTTTGGGGGGCAGGCCGAGGAGTACGGTCTGGGAGATGGCCGTGACTTCGGCTTCGGCGGTGCCGACCGGGGTTCCGGGCTGGAAGTAGATGTTGACGATCGAGCGGCCGTAATAGGAGTTCGACTCCATATGCTCGATGTTCTGCACCGTCGTGGTGACGGCCAGTTCGAAGTTGTAGGTGATGCGTCCCGCGAACTGCTGCGGCAGGAGACCGGGATAGGTCCAGATGACGGCGACGACCGGCACCTTGATGTTCGGGAAGACGTCGGTTGGCGTCTTGAAGATCGACATGATGCCGAACATGAGGATGAGGATCGAGAGGACCACGAACGTGAGTGGTCGTCTCAGGGCCGTGACGACGATAGCGTTCATCGGATCGGGTATCCCGGTCGGTTCGGTGGGGGCGTCTGGGTCATCGGTTCACTCGAGAGTGTCGGTCGGCGGTCTGCGGGCGTCCGGATCGCTTGTCGCATCCGGCATTTCAGAGCGTGTCGCGCGTTCATGCCCGTGTCCAGGGCTGTGGCGATGGCAGCATCTGTTCGCGATGGGGCAGCATCGCCGGGCCAGGAACCGCCGGCAATACTCTGTCGCATAAATGTTGTTTTAAATTATGGCGCTAAGGTTACGCCGTCTTCAGGAAGCGCCACAGTTTGCAATATGAGCGCCAGCGCAGCGGGGCGACAGCGAAGGGATTGCCCCTCAAGGCGATATTAATGGCAAAGAGCCACATTTGTTCCTTGACTCGATGGCAAAGTGCCATTAATTAATCGTTAACCCCGGAATTCCGCGATCCAATTTCGGATTGTGGCAGGGAGGCTGGGGGCGGACTGGCTGGGCTGACGATCAGAACGGCAATCCGGCAAATTTAACTCGTATGTTCACTTTATGTTCTTGTTTTGACCATTTCACAGTGCTATCTGACTGCCTGCATCTGGAGATTTCCCCGTTCATGAGCTCGGATCTCGATCACATCAGTGGAAATCCTCGTTTGGTCTCTTGGGCGTCGCAGGCTTGTCGGAAGGCGTGCTTCTGTCCCTGTCCGGATCCGTGTCCTGGCGCTGGAGCACCAGCTCTGGGTGCAGGGCCGCAAGACGCAGAGCCAACTCCTCATCCGTTCGTCCATTCAGGACACCTTTCAAGAGAAAATCTGTTGATACACGGAGCCGGTTCGACAATGCGGCAATAAGGAAGACGCTCGGCGCGCGGTCGCCCTTTTCGATCTTGTTCAGGGTCGACGCATCGACGCCAAGCAAGCGTGCGCATTCGCTTTGATTGGGCATGACAAGTTCTCGGGCCCAGGCGATCCGCGTTCCGATTGCGCGTTGGATCTCTGACAAGGCGTCGGGGCGTTTGTGCTTGGCCATAAGGCCTTCTTAGCAATGGCGTTATGCCAAATCTAGTGGCTAGTTATCATTTCACGTCGTGTCGCGGGAAGTTGACCGCGCGCACTGTATTTCGGGAACGATATTATGACGAATCCGAACGATAGTCGGAGAAAGCTCGACCGCGTCACCGCGGAGCAGGTGGCCCGCATTCTCGACTCGGGGTCGGTCCTTGCGCTTGGCCGGCGACGTGCGGCGTCTGGTTTGCGTCCGCGGTCCCAGCCTGTCGAGCGTGAGTCGGCCGAGCCGCTTGCGCCCGGCCATTCCATCAGCTGGGGAGCCATCTGGCAAGGGCAGGCGCCCCGTTTCCCTGGTTTGCGTCCGATGGGATGTTGGGAAGCAGCGGTCCTGGCTGACTAGGCTACGGCAATTGCCCGAGCTCAGGTGCCGGCGCGGCCTGACGGGTCTGTGATCTTTTCCTTCAGACTGGAAATCAATGATGTCTTTGCAAATGGCCGGGCGTTGCGCTCGTAAAGCAGCGGACGTTGTCGGGCCCACGCCCGAGCGGCTGCGACGTGACCGGTTCCGGACGACCAACGGAGTGACGCGGATCGTCAACACGGTGCAGGTCCTGCGGGACGCAGGCGACATTTGCGATGACGAAGTATCTGCCGCGACACGCTGGTATCGAGATTATGTCTTTGCGCAGCACGGCGTTGTCGAGGCCGATGCAGCTCATCCGGCAGAGACGGAGCGAGGCGATGTCCACACCTGGATGCTTGGTCGTGGAAAAAGTGCGGTGCGCATCAGCGATGTGAAAGCGGCGCTTGGATTGTGCGGGCATGTCCGCCTTCAGATGATGCTAGGCCAGGAGATGTCATTTTCTGCGATGGCGCGCATTCTCTATCCTGGTGATTCGGATTCGCGGGCGCGTATGAAGGTTTCGGCCCAGTGCAGTTTTCTGCTTGAGCAATTGGCGACGTTCTATCGGACACGTACATCCAAAAGGAAACAAAAGTTAAAATAGCGCTTGCAATCTGCGCACGATTGAAGTATAGTTTTCTCATAGTGGAAATTTGTATTTGAAAATCAATTAATTGACTGGCCGCCTTCGGGCGGCTTTTTTTATGACTGGGCCGATAATGATGTCTGCCATCTCACAAATCCGCGCCGGCGATGTCGTTTATTGTGCTCGTGAAGCAATGATTGTCATCGAGCGGAATGAGACGCATATTCTGGCGTGTCCTCTGGTCTCTGATGACGAGCCGCGTCATCGTGCCGATCAAGTTCTGGAATGGACGGATCTGTGCTGTGCCGGTCTGACAACGACGCATATTCGGGCACGGGCTGTTCCATGCTTTCGTTCCATCAAGGCCATACAGTCCGTTGGACAAGTTCCACGCACAGTATGGCAAAGGATCCGGGCAGCGGCCTGGCGTGAGCAGGCGTTGCGAACCGCCGAGCGTGTCCCCCGCAGAATCCGGGGTGAGGAAACACATACGACAGTGCACAGGAGAGCGCCGATGGCCAGTCATCGCCGTCCGTCGCTATCGAAAGTTGCCGTTGTCTCGCAGATGGACTGTGCAGTGCCATGTGGAGGGAGCCCGAGACAATGAGCAAAGATGGTATATCGCCTGTGAGTCGACCCAAAGACGTTGTCGAGGCATGCGAGGTAAGCTGTCGCGCCACGCGCATGCAAGGCATGAAAGCTGCGTTTCTCAGGCATCTCTCGAAAAGCGGTAATGTTTCCGAGTCCTCCCGCATCGCGGGTGTCGAGCGGTCGACCTTGTACAGTTGGCGTGACGCGGACGCGGTGTTTGCCAAGGAATGGGAGTGTGCGCTTGAAGATGCGGTCGACATTCTTGAGTCTGAGGCGCGCAGGCGTGCTGTCGAGGGATACGATGAACTTGTCCTGTCGGGGGGGCGCATGGTCTGCGATTCGAACGGATCACCTGTTACGCGTCGGAAATATAGTGACGGTCTTCTGTCTTTTCTTCTGAGGGCCCATCGGCCTTCCAGATTCGGCGATACCGATCGTGATGAAAAATCCGGCATGATCACGATCACGATCACGCCGGATGACAGTGTCCTTTAAGCTCAATGCGGGTCAGACGGCGGCAAATAAACTGCTCGGAAGTGGGGCGAGGCACATCCTGCTGCGTGGTGGCTCGCGGTCGGGCAAGACATTTGTACTTGTGCGCGCCATTGTGGTGCGAGCGTTGCGCGTCCCACAGAGTCGGCATGGAATTTTCCGATATCGTCTGACCGCACTCAAGTCTTCCGTCATCAGAGATACCTTTCCCAAGGTCATGCGTCTCTGTTTTCCGCAGGTCGAATACAAAATCGATCGACAGGACTGGGTCGTATCATTTCCAAATGGATCGACGATCCTGTTCGGCGGGCTTGATGATCAGGAGCGAACCGAGAAAATTCTCGGTCTTGAATTCGCGACGGTTTATCTCAACGAAGCAAGCCAGATCAGCTATGGCGCCAGGAACATTTTGCTGACACGACTGGCGCAACGATGCGGTCTGGCGACGCGGGAATATATCGATGCCAATCCGCCGAGCACCAGTCACTGGCTTTACAAGATGTTCGAGGAAGGCATTGAGCCTAAATCGGGCGCACCGATTGCCGATTTTTCGCGTTATGCGACGATGCTGCTCAACCCGGATGTCAATCGGGCCA
This sequence comes from Tanticharoenia sakaeratensis NBRC 103193, assembly GCF_000963885.1. Lineage (GTDB taxonomy): Bacteria > Pseudomonadota > Alphaproteobacteria > Acetobacterales > Acetobacteraceae > Tanticharoenia > Tanticharoenia sakaeratensis. The sequence goes on along the minus strand of NZ_BALE01000048.1, from coordinate 211,857 downwards.
ATCTTTCGCCTGATTATCTGGAACGACTTGAAGCATTGCCGGAGCGGGAACGGCGTCGTTTTCTCCTAGGGGAGTATCAGACGGCCGTCGATGGTGCTCTCTGGCGGGTCGAATCTTTCCGCCGCGATATTGCAGTAACGGGACAGAACCGGTCGGAGATCGCCGAGGGGATGCGTCGGATCGTGGTGGCGGTCGATCCCTCCGGAGCAAGCGGGCCGGACGATTATCGTTCCGATGAAATCGGAATTGTCGTCTGCGGTCTGGGAACTGACGGGATCGGGCATGTTCTGGAGGATCTGTCGCTTCGGGAGAGCCCGGCGGGCTGGGCGCGCCGGGCTCTCCGTGCGCTGGATGACTGGGGTGCGGATCGGATCGTGGCCGAGCGGAACTTTGGCGGTGCGCTGGTGGAAAACACGATCCGCAGCGTTCGGTCCGATGTTTCGGTCAAGACTGTCAATGCCGCCCGGGGCAAGGTGGCGAGAGCTGAACCCGTGGCGGCACTCTATGAGACCGGACGCGTGGTTCATCACGGGAGATTCTCGGCTCTTGAAGACCAGCTCTGCCAGTTCTCGGTTTCCGGGTTTCGGGGAGGCAGATCTCCGGATCGGGCTGATGCCATGGTCTGGGGACTGACAGAAGTGATGTTGGAGGCACCCGATCAGGGTGCCGTCTCCTGGGATCCGGCTGGATTTTCGTTTTCGCGATAACGGCGCGCCTGGCTGCGTCGGAATGGAGCGTGCATGGACTGGTTGTCTCTACGATCACGTTATGCGGTACCGAGCGGCGTGTCTGCACGTGGTGCGCGGCTTCTGGCACTGAGGAAGGTGCTGGACGGGACGCAATACGACGTTCTGACCAATCCTTTTGCGAAGGAGCGTAGCGGCGCGGGAGAATATATTCCGTTGTCGAACCGCCGGCCATCGGTCAGGACCAATCTCTGTCGGACCGTCGTGGACGAGTCGGTTTCGCTGCTTTTCGGGGACACGCACTGGCCGGCTGTCCTGGCCGACGACACGGACACCGTCGCCGCCCTCGGCGCATTCGTGCGTTCATGCCGGCTCGGGGCGTTGATGATGGAAGCGGCCGTCCGCGGATCGGTCGGATCGGTTGCCATCCTGTTTGAAGTTGCCTGTGGTGTTCCGAAGCTTTCTCTTCTGGATACGGCTTATCTGACGCCGCACTGGGACCCGCTGAGCGGCGCTCTGCTGGAAGTCAGCGAGCGGTATGCTGTTCAGGGCCGTGTTCTGGCGGCGGAAGGCTACGTAATTCCGGATGAGCTGACGGCAGCGCAGTTCTGGTGGCAGCGGACCTGGACGTCCGAGGAATGCCGGGTGATGACGCCTGTTCCCCTATCTGTGGCGGCTGATGAAGCAGCGGTGGATGAGGAACGGTCGGTGCGGCATGGTCTCGGGTTCGTGCCGATCGTCTGGATTCGAAATCTCGGAGCAGAGCACAGCTCGGAGCCGGATGGAGACTGTACGTTCGAGCGTGCGATCGATACCGTCATCGAGGCCGATTATCTGCTGTCGCAGGCAGGGCGCGGACTGAAATACGGATCTGATCCGACGCTCGTGCTGAAGACCGGTGGTCGAGCACCAGAAGGGCCGGCACGGCAGGGAGGTGCGGCTTCCGCCCTTACCCTTCCGCCGGAAGGTGACGCGAAGCTGCTGGAGATCAACGGCAATGCGGCAGGCGCGGTTCTGGCGCATTACAAGGAGCTCCGTGAACTGGTGCTGGAGCAGCTGCATGGCAATCGTGCTCATGCCGATCGTCTGGCGGCTGCCCAGTCGGGTCGTGCGATGGAGATGATGTGTCAGCCGTTGATCTGGCTGGCGGATCGTCTGCGGCATGCTTACGGCGAAGGTGGGCTGATCCCGCTGTTTCGCATGGCATGCCGGTTTTCGTGTGTTTTGAAGGATGGCCTTCTGATCGACGGGGTGCGTGTTCGCAACCTCGTTCCCACTGGGCTGTCCTTGCACTGGCCGCCGTGGTTCGCGGTGACGAACGGAGAATTGTTGTCCCTGGCGCAGGGCCTTGTCACGGCGGTGTCCGGCGGCGTCCTGAGCCGCGAGACCGCCGTGCGCATTTATGCCAACGCGACCGGCAATCCCGATCCGGCGGCAGAATGGCAGCAACTGGTTGCGTGGGTTCCGGAGAAGTCGGCATCCATGGCGCATGAGGAGGCGTAATGTCGGAAAAGGATGATGCAGCGAGCGATATGACGCAGTTGCAGGAAACTCTGCGCGAGGTTCAGTCCCTTCTGGAGGCGACGCAGACGGAGCTGACCGAGGCGCGAAATGCGCAGGAATCGCTTGCAAGCGAAGGCGAGAGACTGCGAAAGCAGGCGATGACGTTCGAGGCGCGTCGGACGAAGGAGGTCCAAGCGCATGAGGCAGCGCTGGCGCGCCTGCGCAAACAGGCCGATTCGGATGTCATTCATGCGGAGTTGCGCGCCGAGGCGACGCGGCTTGGTGCACATAATCCGGATGATATCCTGCGCCTTCTGGATCTTTCCAATCTTCGTCGGAACGAGGACGGCACTGTCGAAGGTGTCGGTGCTGCACTGGAGCAGGCCCGCGCCGAACGCAGTTATCTTTTCTCTGCCGCCCCGGTTTCGGGGGCGGTGAGCGGCAATACGGTCGGGTCCGCAGCACCCCGGCCGGGGCATGCGCCCGGTTTCGATGCCCGCGGCGCGCCCGCAGCGGATTACGAGACGCGGAAATGGCAGTTCCTGAAGGGGAATTCCTGAGTTACCGCACTGATTTCAATCGATCCTGATTTCTGTCGAAAGGCCCGCAGCACCTGCTGCGGGCCTTCGTTTTTCGAGGCAACGATACATGAGCATCGATAACTTCCCGGTTCAGCTTCAGGCGGCGATCCAGCAGGGCTATCTGGCCCGCGAGTTCGAGAACGGTCTTCGTTCGCGCCTCGGTTTTCGGGCGATTGCGGACCGTGAGGTGTTCCCCAATGCGATCGGTGAGACACTCACCAAGACGCGCAAGAGCCTCAAGGCGCCTGTGACGACGCCGCTCAACCCGACCACCAATACCAATTTCGATAACGGCCTGACGCCGAGCACCTGGTCGATCGAGCAGTATACCCTGTCGATCAATCAGTATGGCGACACGATCGACCTCAACATGGTGACGAGCGGTGTGGGCATTGCCTCGCAGTTCCTGGCTAACGCCAATACAAATGGCATTCAGGCCATGCAGTCTCTGGACCGTCTGGCGCGCAATGCGCTGTTTGGCGGTGCGCAGAATGGTGTCGGCGGTTATCTGGGCGGCAACACGCGCGTTGCCGCGACGATCGGTTCGGCATCGAACGTCATCGAAGTCGATGATATTCGCGGATTCCAGAATGTCATCGTCAATGGCCAGGTGACATCGGTCAGTGCCACGAACGGCATGACCGTGACCGTGGGTTCCGACGCATATACGCTGGTCGCGGTCGCCGCCGATGCGACCAATGTCTCGACGGCACCGGGTGGCATCTCCGGGCAGCTGACGTTCTCGGCTGCTGTCTCGGTCTCCGATGGTACGCAGGGCAATGCAGTCGTCGCGTCGGTGGCGCCGCTTGTGCTGCGGCCGAACGGTCGTCTCACGACGGCCGGGCTGCAGACGTCCAGCGCTGCGGGAATTGCCGACACGCTGGGGATCCAGACCGTTCTGGCGGGTGTTGCGGCACTGCGCCGCAACAACGTGCCGATGATCAACGGTGCCTACCACTGCTATCTTGACGACCTGCAGTTGCTCTCGCTCTTCCGCGATACCGACTTCAAGTATCTCTATCGTGGAGCTTATGGCTCGGAAGAATACCGCAATGGTCAGGTGATCGAACTGCTCGGCGTGCGCTTCATTCCGACGACGGAGGCGCCGCAGCAGCTGTCTCTGGGGGCTGGACCGATCCACCGCGCGCTCCTCGTCGGTCAGGGGGCACTGATCGAGGGCGACTGTGCGCTGACCGGTCATTCGGACATTCCCGATGCGGAGCGCGCGCTGATCGAGATGGTCGATTCGGTGGCGATGGTCACGCGTGAACCGCTGGACCGACTGCGGCAGATCATCGCCCAGTCGTGGTACTGGATTGGTGGTTTCGCCTTGCCGACGGACGTGACGGCGAATGTGGCCGTCATTCCGACCGCGACCAATTCCTATCTCAAGCGTGGCGTCGTGATCGAGAGTCTGGGCACCGATGCGCTTGGGCTCATGAACTGATCGTGACGGCTGGTCGGGCCATTGGCTCGGCCGGCCAACCAGGAGGGGCGCATGTCTGGTTCGACGGCGTTTTCCACGCTGCCTCTGGCAGATGGAGAAAAAACCGATCTTCGGCGCTTCTGTGGCTACCCGGCCATCGGAGGAACGTCATCCGGCGAGGGATCGTGGCGGTTTTTTCAGACGTTCGGGCAGTTCGAGTGGAAGATGAACAATCTGTCCCCGACGGAACTTGCTCAGGTGCGGCTTTATCTGTCGCAGCTTTATCCGCTGGAGACGGCGGTTATCGGTGCGTCTGCCAATCTCGACACGGATCAGGCGGCATCCTGGCGGCACAATGCGCGGGAAGTCGATGACCGCATGGGGCTTTTTGACCTTTGGCGTCGTCGTCTTTGTGGCTTTCTCGGCGTACCGATGGGGCCGGACCTGCACGGGGGCCATGCGGTCGTGATCTGATGGAGGTGTATGTGGACCAAGCGACGATCGCGACACGCGTTGCATCCGGATGGGCGAAAGCAGCGGCCATTCTGGGCATCGCGGGCATGCAATATCGGCCGACGAACGCGCTGGCGCCGATGGCGGCTGTCTACGGGCGACCGATGATGGTGTTCGACGCAGGACCGGCCTTCTCGCTCGCCAGACCGCAGAACTGGGGCGTTCCGACGGAATATGTCCTTCTGAACACGACAGATGTTTCGACCGGGGATATTCTGGTCTGCGGATCCGGCACGTATTTCGTGGCGCGCTACGAGGCGATGCGGCCTCCCTTGTGTGTTCTGTGCACACGGACCGTATCGGTCTCCGGCGTGACGGGGACGACGACCACCGTTCTGTCGGACTGTCCTGCGGCGATCCTTCTCAAATCGCATGGCGATCGTGATGACAGCGGGATGCCGGGCTCGACGCGGCCGGGACAGTTTGTGCTGTATCTGCCGTCGCTGCCGGGTGTGACCATCGTGCCTTACATGACCGTGGTCGACGATCTGGGAAATTCGTATTCGGTGGCATCGGCAGAGGCGACATCGTTCGGATTTCGCTGCATGATTACGAACCAGCAGGTCTGACATGGCTGATGTCTCAAGTATTGCGCAGGCGCTTGCGTATGCGTGTGCGGAACTGGTCTTTCCTGACGGGCTGTCCGCGCCGTCCGTTACGGGGCGTCAGACGGTGGTGCGCCGGGGGTGGCTTTTGCCGAGCGATCTGTTCACGGCGCAGTCAGTCCGGAACAATGTCGACTATGTCACGGTCACATCGAGCCTGAAGCACTATCGGCCGCACCCTGAACCACTGGGGCGTCCCTGGCGGGAGACAGCGTTCATCGCGCCGACCGTGTCGGTCACCGTATCGGGCTCCACGGCAACTGTTGCCTTGCAGGCCGGTGCCGTTCCTGTGGGCATCGTCGGCGTCCGTGCAACGCCTGACGACGGTGAGCCTGTCGTTGCGAGTTATGCTGTGCAGGCAGACGATACGGTCGAGACAATTGCCGAGGTACTGGCCTCGGCATTGCCTGAGGTGGCTGTATCGGGCGGTTCGATGTCGATCAAGGGCCGTATCGAGGCTCAGGTCGCGGGATTTGGTCGGTCAATCCGGGTCACGCGCCGGCAGACGCAGGGTTTCACGGTGTCGATCTGGACGTCGAATGCAGGCGCGCGTGATGCGCTGGGATCTGCGCTTGATGAGGCTCTGGCTTCGCTTGGCTGGCTTTCGACGATGGATGGCGCGCAGGCTCTCCTGACGTTTGAGGGCGCCGGAGATGTGGACACGATGCAGACGCAGGCATTGTATCGGCGCGATCTGACCTATTCGGTGACGTTCGATACGCTGCAGACGCAGATATCCGCGCAGATGCTGTTTGGCGGAGGAACCCTGACACTCGAGGCAGGCGGCCAGACTGCATCAGAGCATTTCGGGGATCAATCGGAAGCGGGGCTTGGGCAGAGTCAGCAGGCTGCCCTTTCGGCCGCCTCTGCGGCAGCAAAACTGCTTTTGCCGGCTTCTCCCTATCCGGGATTTTCAATGGACGCGTTCGGCACGGTGACGGCCGCAGCATGACTGCAGCCGCAATGCGGAATCATAACGACTAAGCGGGGCTTTTCCAAAATGTCTCTGATCTATCAGGCCGGGTCTTTGAACACGGCGGCTTTGACCGTACCCAATCTGTATGTGCAGATCGCGCAGCCTCAATCACTGACGTTGTCGGGCGTGAGTTCGTCCACGATCGGTATTGTCGGCACGGCGGGATGGGGTCCGGTGGACATGCCTGTGCCGCTGGGGGGCACGGGAGATTATGCCGTATCGTTCGGGCCCAAGCAGGCGAAGACGACTGACATCGGTATTGCGGTCAATGCGGCGGCACTTCAAGGTGCGACCAGTTTCTGTGCGGTCCGGGTAACCGACGGCACAGATGCGGCGGCGACGGCATCGCTCGATGGTGTCGAGCTTGCGGCGGTCTGCACCGGAACGGCCGGCAATGCGATCGTCGTGACTGTTTCGACCAGCGGTTCCGGCTTTGCCATGGTGGTCGCACATCCGACGCTTGGCACATTCAGCTATGGCGGTGCGAACTGGACGGCACTTGCGGCGGCCGTGGCCGCTGATTCGCAGCGCCTGATCTCGGTTTCGGTTCCGGGCACGGTGCCGGCGGTTGCGGCTGGGACCGTCACGCTGACAGGCGGGGCGGACGGTGGAGTGCCGTCGACGACGGCGTTTGTCGGGCAGGATATTTCGCCGCGGACCGGCATGTATGCGCTGCGCGGCCAAGGCTGTGCCATCGGGATGCTGCATGGCGTCAGCGACAGCAGCTGCTTCACGACGCAGAGCGCGTTTGGGCTGGGCGAGGGCATTTACATGATTGCGACCGGTCCGTCGTCGGACACGATCGCCAATGCCATTGCGACCAAGGCCGCGAGCGGGCTGAACTCCTATGCCGTCAAGCTGATGTTCGGCGACTGGATCTGGTGGCGCGATGACCTGAACGGGTTGATGCTCATCACACCGCAGGCGTTCACGGCCGGTATTCTCGGTGCGTTGTCACCAGAGAAATCGAGCCTGAACAAGTCTCTTGCGGGAATCGTCGGGAGTCAGAAAGCCGGTCTGAGCGGCGGAAGCGCCACGTATTCCTCGGCGGATCTGGCGACACTGTTTGCGTCCGGTATCGACGTGATCTGCAATCCGGCACCTGGCGGGGCCTATTGGGCTGTGCGGTGCGGGCACAATTCGTCCACCAACGTTGCGATCAGTGGTGACAATTACACGCGCCTGACCAATTTCCTGGCCGAAACCTTTTCGGCCGGCATGGGCACGTATGTCGGCAGTGTGATCAACGACACGCTGTTCGGCGATATCCGGGCGACGCTGCTCGGTTTTCTGTCAGGTCTTCTGTCGCAGGGCATTCTGGGTGTCACGAACGGCGCGTTGCCTTACGCGGTTGTCTGTGATGCTTCCAACAACCCCGCGAGCCGTATCGCGCAAGGGTATGTCCAGGCGGATGTGCAGGTGCAGTACCAGGGCATCAACGAGAAGTTCATCGTCAATCTGCAGGGTGGCGCATCGGTCAGCGTTGCCACCACGGCCGGGAGTGTCTGAGGATGGCCAATCCATATAGCATCGGGCGCGATTGCCGGATCACCGTGTTGTGGAACGGTACGCGCGTCGATCTGCGCGATGTTACGTCGTTTCAGGCTGTCCAGCAGACGCTTGCGCAGCGGGCCAACCCCCTGAACGGTGTGCCGGTCGAATTCAACACGCCCAACGGGTGGCGTGGAAGCTTCGTAATCGCGCGGGCCAATTCCAATCTCGACGATCTCGTGGCAGCAATCGAAGCAGGATTCTGGAACGGCGGCACGATTGGATCAGGTACGATCTATCAGTACGTCACCGAGCCGGACGGCAGCACGACGACCTGGGAATACAGCAACATTTCCATCACGCTGAATACCGATCGGTGGCAGGCCGAGGGCATGATTCACCAGACGGTCAATTTCTTTGCATCATTGCGGACGAAAATCTCGTGACGGCGCTTCCCGATGTTGTGGAGACGCAGGACGGGCGCAAACTGTCTCTGCGCGAGATCGATCCGGCAGACATGCTTGATCTGATCGAAGCGGCCGGCAGTGCGGTCAATGGAGCTTCGGCATCCGCGTGGCTGAGCTATGCGCAGATGATCTGTTCCGTGACGGCGATTGACGGTGTCCCGGTGCAGATGCCGTTGACGAAAGCCGAGGTCAAGGATCTGGCGCGCCGGGTTGGCAACAGCGGTGTCTCGGTTCTGGAACCCTTGTTCTACGGCACTGAAAGCACCGTCTCGAACGAGGTCGAAACAGCAAAAAACTGAGCAGGCACCGTGCGTTTCAGGAGATGCTCTATCTCCTGAGCCGTGGGGTGCCGTGGGATGTCATGCGCGGCTGGTCGGGGGCCAGGCGTATGGCGGCGTGTATTGTGACGGCAGAACGGGAGGGCGCGGTGTTTGACTGGGAAGCATTGCGGTATCGCGATGATTGACGTCTTTCGTCGCGCGTGGGTGCGCGCCAGCCGGACCGGGCGACTGCCGGGTGCGGGAAGAGCGTTGCGACGCATGCCTGTGTTGACGCGGGCTTGCATGCCAATGGGCCGGTCGTTTGTGCCGCGCCGAATGCTGGGTCGGAAGGAAGCCGGACGTCGTCTGCCTGTAGCTGACCAAGATATCGTTTCCGGGGCGAACGATGGTGTTGTGGCAGCGTTTCCAGGCTCTGTTGCGCTGCCGCGCGACGTCCTTGCGGCAGAGCCAGCGAATTTTGCTCCGAAAAAACACGCGGGAACGTTGCTTGGTGGGCCATTCATGGCGCGTGTGGCTGAGAGACTGAGCACAGGAATTCTGTCTGATGCCGTTTTTCGCCTTCATGTAGACAAGCCGTCTCCGGCGGGAGGGCAATCACTTTCTACTCAAGGCCTGTTTCACTTCTGGTCAACACGGATCGACAAACTCCAGTTTGCGGACCAACGCACTGCTCGTGCAGATCAGATTGCCTCGGCAGGCCGACAGAATGCCCGGATATTTCCGGCACTTTCCAGAGGGCGTGACCATGGCTCTCGACGAATGCGATTTGTGCCCGACGCGGCAAAGATGCCGCGCCGGAAGGGTAGTTTCGAGGATGCCAGGCCGGCCGGACGCGCTGTGCCCGAAGCGCCGCAGGGCATCGCACGAGGGGTCTTCGCTGGTGCTTCCACTTTTCAGCGTAATGCTTGCGGCGGCCCCATTGCTTCCGCACCGATCGTGGTGCCGCCAGCACGCCGCGGCAAGGTCGCTGCGGCGGATTCCTGGTCGACGAGATACGACGACGCAGGTGGGTATCCGGACGCGGCGCCGCCTAAGGCCTCTTCTCGCGGAGCGATGAAAGACCGGTCTACATCGGATTTTTCGCGAAACCTGCCCGACCGGACGAGGTTGGCTCTGCGCCGGGGCGGAAGCGGTGTGGATGAAATGGCGCTGGCGCAGTTTCCCGGTCTGAGCATCGGATTTCAGTAAGGCGGGTTTCAGATGAGTGGGACGCTTACGGCTGTCGAAACGGCTATCGGCGCGGTGGGACGCGCATACGCGTCAGCGCCGATCATGCTCGGCGGGATGATATTGACTGGAATCGAGGTGCCCGACCGATTGCAGGTCGGGGGGCGTCAGATGCTGGCCGTGCATCGGGTCATCGGGGGTGGCCGTGTCATTGATGCGCTTGGCAATGATCCGGATCGGCTGGAGTTGTCTGGGCGGTTCATGGGGCCAGATGCCCAGGCGCGTGCCCAGGCTGTGGAGCGGATGCGCATCGCGGGTGTGCCTGTTGCGTTTTCCGGAGCCGGCCTGTCGGGCATGGTCTGGATCGCTCAGTTTGCGTACGCTTACGAGGCCAAGGGTGCAATCTGCTCCTATCGGCTTGTTCTCGAACGCGCATCCGACTCCCCCGCCGCGGCTGTCGACGACACGGTCCTGACCGGGCTGGTTGGCAGCGACGCGACGCAGGCGCTTACCGGCATCACATCGGCAGTCGCGGGCGTTTCGTCGGGCGCGTTCACTCTTGCGGGGCAGGTTGGCACGATTGTCGGCCAAGTCACACCTGTTGCGACGATCGTGGGTACTGGGGGGGCTCTGGCTTCCGTCATGACCGGACTTTCTCGCGTAAGTGCTGCAGCGCAGTCCGGCGTGGATCTGGCAACGGTTCCTGTCTCGATCGTCTCTGTCACATCGGGCCTAGCCGCGGCGGGGGGCGGACTCGGTACGGCAATCGGCCAGACGGGAGCCAATCTGGAGAGCATTTCGCCTGTCAACGCGAGTTCGTTGAATGCCCTGGTTCAGAATGCGGGCTTGCTGAGTGCGTCCGTGGATGCTGGCGGTCTGGTGAACCGGGCAGCCGCGAACACGGCTGCGCTCGGTAACACGGTCTATGCGGGGCCTTCGGTCTCGGCGTGAGGATACGATGAAGACGGTCATGGTCTCAGCAGCGGACATATCGCTGTTTCATGTAGCACAGGCGCAATTGGGCGACGCGACGCAGTGGTGGCGCGTCGCCCAGCTTAACGGCCTGTCCGACCCCGATCTGGGGTGGCTCTCCGGGCCTGTCATGCTGGCCTTGCCTGCGACGCAAGCCGTCACGGGCGTTGGTCTGCCGGAGTTGTCCGCGTGACGGCGAGTCGGCAGTTTGCGGCGCGTCTACTGTTGGCGGGCGCAGAGCCCACGGCCGGGCGCATCGTGTCTTTCGATATTGACTCCACACGATACGGCCGATGCGACACGGCGGAAATCGTTCTCGCTATTGATAAAACGAAGCTCGCAGGCGGCGCGGCATGGTTCGAGACGTTGTCCGGCGATGATGCCGATATCGTGTTGCAGCTGTGTGATCGTTCAGCACGCTCCACGTCGTGGACGACGATTTTTCATGGGATTGTTGATCACGTGGCATGGTCGCCTGATGATGGTCGCCTGACGCTCGAGTGCCGCGATTACATGGCGCGCCTTGTCGACATGCGTCTTCAGTCGGCCTGGCTTAACCTGACCGGAGCAGAGCTGATTGCCGCTGTCGTCGCGTCAGCATTTCTTGACGCGTCCGTTTCGATGCCGGCAAGCATGACCGGTCAATTCTGGCAGATTGAACACAAACGTTCGGCCGTTTTCGCGCAGCATCGGTTTCAGACGGCGTTTGACCTTGCTTCTTTCGTCGCGCGGGAAGCCAACTGCGATCTGTATGCCGACAGTAAGACAATTGTCTGTATGCCGATCAAGGATTCTTCCGATCCGGCCGCGGCGGTCATCGACCTGTCCGGCCTGACTGTCGCGCGGTCGTTGTCGCGTGATTGCCAGCTTGGGCAGGGCCTGGTCGTGCATGTCGCCTCCTGGGACAGTCGGCAGCGGACCGCAACGCAGATCTATTATGACGGCCGGGATTATTCGTCGCAGGCGCCGTCTGGCGCTGGGATTGTGCACAGTTTTCGAGTGCCCGGGCGCCGCCTGGATGAGGTCCGCAGTATTGCGCTCGGAAAGTATAATCGCATTGCCGCTCACGAAGTTTCCGCGCATGTGCGCCTGCCCGGTCAGGTAGGTTTTGGACCGCGGCAGTTCGTCAGGGGGGTTGCATCGAGCGGAACGTGGGCAAGCGTTCTTTCCGTGGATGCCGTGAGATCGCGTTTCTCGATCGAGCACGGTTTCGTACAGGACGCAACGGTTCGTTCGCGTTCAGGGAGAGCTGGATGACAGATCAGATATTGGCGGCTGGCGCTCTTGCGAACCGCGTGGCGCATACGATTCATGGTATTGTGTCGGCGGTCGACCCGGTAAATCATGCCGTAAAGGTTCTGATACAGCCGGAAAACGTCGAAAGCGGCTGGATTTCGGATGCGGCCTGGGCACAGTCGGGTGATATTCGTATCTCCTGTCCCAGCTGCGTGGGAACGCACGTGGTGCTTCAGCCTATTGAAGGCGATGGGGAGCATCTTGCGGTGGTCGGCATCGTATACGACGCTGTCGTCCTGCCGCCGGCATCGCCTGCTACGGGGCGGGTAGCGCAGCCTGGCGAAATACTGATCATGGCGGGTTGCGGCGCACCGCCTATCGGCGCCAATGGTCCTGGCACGGCCTCAGCCTCGGCTCCGTGGTGGCACCTTACCCGATCAGGTGTGTTTTCCGGCGCGGGAAATGCCCGGTCTGCCCTGACAACTACTGGCATGACATGGTCGGTCGGTGAGATTTCCATGACGCTGACAAGCGCGGGCCTGTCGATCTCGGGCGGGGGCATCACATCCAGCGGCGATGTGGTCGGCCAGTCGCATTCGTTGTCGACGCATGTGCATGCATTGGGTCAGGCCGAGACAGGGACTGCAATCGGATGAGTGCATTATCTCATATTTGCGGATTCGACCTTACGATTTCATCGGGTACGATTGCAGTTGTTGCCGGGGCCGAGGAAGTAAGGCAGCGCCTTTTGTGCCGCCTTTGCACCAATCCAGGTGATTACATCTGGCAGGCGAATTTCGGGGCAGGCCTGCCTGCCATGATCGGCGATCCGATGGATGTCGAGCGTATCCGTGGAGTGATTGCGGCCCAGATCGTTCAGGATCCCGGTGTCGATTCTACTGAACCGGTGTCAGTCAATATTCTGGTGGGCTCCGATGGACGGTACGACTGCTCCATTGCCTATGTCGATGCGCAGAACGCGACGACGCAGACGATCGGTTTCTCGAGCTAGTCCGTATAATTCCACCGACTTATGGGGTTCATCATGACGCTTACGCTGCGTTCGTTTTCGACCGTGGTATCCACAGCTGCGGCCACTGTGCAGGCGTCCTGCGCGCAGATCCTGGACATGACGGTTGGTACACCTGCGCGCGCCCTGATCGAGGGTGTCGCAGGCGTTACATTATGGCTTCAATATGTGGCGTTGCAGGTTCTGGCACGGTCCCGACTTGCGACATCACAAGGCGAAGATTGCGACAGCTTTGTCAATGACTTCGGCATGACCCGGCTGCCCGGATCTCCGGCGTCGGGTCTGGTCATGATGACGTCGTTTTCACCGGCTGCGCAGTCAGCCGTTGTGCCCCCAGGGGTGGTTGTGCGGACCGTTTCCGCAGTCAACTTCGTTGTCGTGGCCGATAGTGGAAATACGTTCTGGTCTGCGTCGTCCGGTGCTTATGTTCGACGGCCGGGCGTTTCGTCGATCGTCGTGCCGGTTCAGGCGCGGGTCTCCGGGAGCGTCGGGAATGTCGCGCCCGGCGCGATCTGCCTGATGGGAACATCCGTTTCCGGCATCGATACCGTAACCAACACGACGGCTTTCACCAACGGCTCGGATGCCGAAACAGATTCGGCACTACGGAAGCGGTTTCCGTTATGGCTTGCAGCGAAAACTTCGGCGACGGGCGCTGCAGTGGCTAATGCAGTGGCAGGTGTTCAGACCAATCTGACACTTTCCCTGATGGATGGGCAGACGCCGGATGGCGCGCTGGCGCCGGGTTATTTCACGGCTGTCTTCGATGACGGAAGCGGCACGCCCGCAGATGCACTCGTGCAGGAAGTCTATGATGCCATCGATGACGTTCGGGCTCTGGGCGTGAATTTTGCAGTTCAGCGTCCGAGTGTACTGACCCTGACCATCAGTCTGAGTGTCGCGATTCCGGCCGGGGCGGATGCAGCGGCGGTCCAGTCCGCCATCGAGACGGCAATTACCAACGACATTGCTTCATGCAGCGTCGGCTCAGGCTATGCGTATAGCCGCATCGCCTATCTTGCCTATTCGTCAGCCGGCGTCAGCGTTCTTTCTGTGACAGATGTCCTGCTCAATGGCGGTCAGGCTGATATTGCGGCCAACACGACCCAGGCTGTCCTGCCTGGGATTATTTCGGTTTCGGTCAGTCAGGGGGCGTGATGCCAGCGTTCGATTCCTATCCGCCGGTATCAAAGGTTGCCGGTTCGGAAGTCTTTGTGTGTGCGGATGCCGCCGGTGAAAATACGTTGACCGTCACCGCGGCTCAGATCGCGGGGGCACCGGCGGTATCGGAGCCCAGCGGTGCTTTGTTTGCATCTGCCGGATCGCAGATCAGCCGACTGGCAGATCGACTTTTCGTCGGTGCAGCCACGGATTGTCCGGGCAACGAGAACGACGGCTCATCGTCGACTGGTTCGGCTGACTGGCTTTCGACCATGATGGGCAAGACGTCCATCGGGCCGTGGGCCATGCGGAACGCCCAGGGTGCGTCGCTTGCGCGCTTCGGCAATACGGGGTTTGTCGGAGCATCGCGAACGTCCGATGCGCAGAATGCGAGTGCTGCGCTCGGATATGTTCCGAGCAGCATCGGGGTCGCGTCCTGGGGTGTGGCGGATGAGACGGCGAACCCGACGACAACCACGGCCTACGCGTATTATGGCGAGGCATGGCGCCTTTCAAACGTCAATTATCAGCCGACGTTCGGAATGGAGCTGGAATGCGTCAATTTCGGCGGCCTTGCCGTCGGGCTTTCGACTCCTTTTTCGCCAAACGTCGGTGGTGGCGTCTATGGTCTGCAGTTAGGCGCCGGAGGCGGGCAGACGAGCGGGACAAGCGATGCGGCGGCAGGGATCGTGTTCGTGTCCAACCCAAACGCATTTCAGACCGGGATCGTTTTTTCGGCGACGTCCTTGAGCGGGACGAATGGTGCCGACACGGGTTATGGCGCGGCAATTTCGATGGCTCGCAATCAGGCAATCGAGTGGCACACACCTGAAACCGTCTCAGGGGCCGCCGGCACCAATGTAGGCGCCTTCATTCGCTCGACGGTGGGGTCTCGCGCTAACGGGATGCGGCAGGAGTTTACTGATAATGCGCTTCTGTTCAGCAATATTGATGGCACACCGGTTTTCTCGATCGAAAACAATGCGCAGCCGACGAATATCCTGAGCGTGCAGGCTGGCAGTGCCGGGCAGGCCGCGGGACTTTACGTCGAGGAGGGTGCTTCAGGCTCGCCCCATCTGGGCCTTTACCCCGCGAGCGGCGGCGAATTGCAGATCACATCTCCGGTCAGTGACGTCGGCGGCGCACTTCCATCGAGCGTTGGTGGTGGTTTTCTGCATATCAATGTCAACGGCAGCGACTTTCGCATTCCGCTTCTGCTGCCCTCGCAGGCGGGCGGTTAAATGCGTATGGGAATTTTGGTCGATGTCCATGGGCAGCCGCTTCTGGCGACGGACGGCAAGACACTGCTCGACACGGGCGCTCCGACCGGTAGTGCAGCCGATATCGCTGATCGTCTGCGCGGTCTTTTGCCCAATGGCTGGTTTCCGGCAGCGCCGCTTGGCGCGGAGGTCGAACAGGCGCCGGTCCTGGCGGCGGTTTTGTCCGGGTTCGGCTCGGCTCTGGCCGGTTTCTGGCAACTGATCGCAGAGGTGGCGGGGCAGATGCGTCTCTCCATCATGACCGGTGCTTTCCTCGATATGGCGGCCGCAGACTACTTCGGGGCGTCCGGATTGCTTCGTGATGTCGGTGAAGGGGATGTGACGTATCGCGCCCGTATTGCGGGATCGCTCATTGCTGTGCGGAACACGCGCACGGCGGTTTCGGCGGCCATCTCGTCGTTGACGGGGGTGAAGCCCGTTATCATCGAACCGCAAAATGCTTCTGATTGCCATGCGTATGGTGGTCTGGCGTCAGCGGGGGCCGGTGGTGGCTACGGGTATGGAACGGCCGGACTGCGCTATGGGCACCAAGGATCGGCACAGTTCTTTGTCGAGACCGCGACTGGTGCGGCTTCAGGAGTTTCAGCGATCGCGGCAGTGGTGAGCCAGACGAAGGCGGCAGGCGTCGCGGGCTGGATAAGGATTGTTGATTAAATGGATCGTGTCATCGTTTATCCCGGGTCCGTCCCTATGGATACCGACCTTCTGCGTAGCGGGGTTTACGCGAAAGAAGGGATCGGGCGGCTTTCGGAAATGCTGTTTGGTCAAGGCGCGGTTTCCGCCCGCGGGCTTGTCTGTACGCCATCGGCAAGCGGCCTTTCCGTGACAATCGGTCCGGGTTCCATCGTGGCTCCCGGCGTCGTCGATGCGACCCCGTTCGGGGGCGCCGGCGGTGGTCTTGCGGCCGATCCGACGCTGCTTGCGTGTCAGTATATCAATCCTCAGTTGCAGACAGTCGCCGTGTCGTCGACGGGTGCGACCCTTACCGTTTTTGCCGTCTGTTCCGAGCGGGATATCGATCCTGCCGTACTGCCGTTCTATAACGCGGCCAATCCGACGCAGACGCAGGCAGGTGTAGGCAACGCTGGTGGTAATCTGCCGACCTGCCGCACCGGGAGCCTGTCTTTCGTGATCGGCACGTCAGCGCCGGCCGCGCCCAGTGGTGGAGCAGTCGTGGCATTGTACACGTTCACGGTTGCTGCCGGTGTCAGCACGCTCGCAGGTGTCGTGCCCACGGCGGGCAGAGTGTTCTGGCCGACAATCCCAGAGCTGGCGACGATGACGCTGCTTCAGGCAGCCACAACACCGATGGCGCTCGCTTCATCGAGCGGGTCCCTGACCGTGCCGGCCTGGGCATCGCGTGTCGAACTACGAGCGATCGGTGGTGGAGGAGGTGGGTCCACGTCGAACGCCATGACGCCGGCGGATGGCTCGTTCTCCGGCTCTGGCGGTGGTGCGGGTGGCGATGCGTGGGGGCTTTACGCGGTCAATCCCGCCACCGGGACGCTGACGCTCACGATTGGCGCAGGCGGAGGGCAGCAGGAAACCGGTGGTGCAACAGTCGTCAGCTATGGCGGTGCGACGCTGCTGCAGGCTGGAGGCGGTGCAGGGGGTGCTTTCTACAGTTCCCAGGGGTCGGCAGGCGGTGACGGTGGGACCGCAAGTGGCGGCACGATCTGGAATCTGACTGGCGGCTATGGTGGCGACGGGCAGAGCGGCGTCGGTACTTTTTCGGGCAATGGGGGCAACGGCCCGTGGGGCGGCGGCGGCCGGTGCGGCAATATCGGCGGAAAAGACGCGACAGCCTATGGTGCGGGTGGCGGCGGGGCATATTCCGCATCCGCCAATGGGACGACGTCGCCGGGCGGTGCAGGGTATCAGGGTTGTGTGTTGTATCGGTTCCTCCCCTGAGAACCTGCTGCCCCGTTGTCGTCTAAGACGACAACGGGGCATGGACGCTCTCAGTTCATGGGAACGGGGGAGCGCACCAGGACCGGCGGCGGGGCCGAGGCTTTCAGGGCCGACACTGTCTGGGCCGAAACGGCCGGTGCATCGTTGCCCCAGGCATTGCGGATGAACGTGACAACGTCCGCAATCTGCTGGTCCGTCAGGCGGTGGGCGAAGCCTGGCATCGTGAACGCCGAGGGGGCATGGATCATGCTCGGCAGCAATCCACCTGTCTGGACGATATGAACCAGAGAGGCCGGATTGTCGGTCATGACGACGGGATTGCCGGCCAGCGGCGGGAAGACCCCTGCATAACCATGACCGTCATCACGATGACAGGCGGCACAGTTGTTGACGTAGACATAGGCGCCGCGAGCCGAGGCGTTGCCACTATGGAGCGCAGCTTCAGTCGCTCCGTCATACTGCCAGGGCGTCTGATGGGTATCTGCGGGCGACAGGGTCAGAAGATATTTGGCGATCGCGTGCAGGTCTGCGTCCGTCAGGTGTTGCGTTCCGTGTTCCACGGCATCCGCCATGCCACCGAAGACCACGCCCTTGGCCATGCGACCCGTCTTGAGGAACGCCACCAGGTCGTCCTCGGTCCAGCGGCCGAGACCTGTGCGGTTTTCCTGACGAAGGCTCGGGGGCACCCAGCCATCGATTGCATCTCCGCCCGAAAGGAAGACGGTCCCGTCAGATGCGGTAAGCGCCTTTTCCTGAAGGGTGGCGGCGCGCGGCGTATGGCAGGCGCCGCAATGCCCGGGCCCTTCGACCAGATAAGCCCCGCGCGCGATGGCCGGATCGTCAAAATGACGCGCTGTCTTCTGCAAGGCATCGGCCGGTGCCGGAGAAAACATCCGGCGCCAGATCGTCATCGGCCAGCGCATCGACATTGGCCAGTGTATCGTGGACGCCGGAGGGGCGTAAGCAACCGGCGCGACGCCGTAATGGAAATAGGCGTAGAGCGCATGAATGTCCGCATCCGTCATGCGGGCATATGAAGGATAGGGCATGGCCGGATACAGCGATGCACCATCATGGCGGATGCCATCACGCAGGGCGCGCGCAAAGTCAGCCTCGGTATCGTTGCCGATGCCGTAGGTCTTGTCCGGCGTGATGTTCGGCGCGTAGATCGTGCCCATCGGCAGCTTGAACGGCAGGCCGCCGGCATAGGCGGCACCGCCACTGATCGTATGGCATGCGGAACAGTCGGACGCATGGGCGAGATATTCGCCCTGCGCGATCAGTGCTTGGGTGGGACGGTCCTGGGCCAGCGCGGGAAGGCTGGAGGCAAGACCTAGGGTCGCGACGGCGGCGCGGACGAGGGACAGTCTCATAGCTGCACCAGCGGGCCCGGGTTTTTCAGGTAGGTCGTTCGGATGTGGTGCGCGGTCCAGTAGGCAAGGGCGGCAACGGTCCCGGTCGGGTTGTAACCCATGCCCTGGGGGAACGCGTTGGAGCCGATGACGAATACATTGGAGACGTCCCAGGACTGAAGATAGCGGTTCAGTGCCGATGTTTTCGGATCCGTGCCCATTACGGCGCCCCCGCCCAGATGCGTCGTCTGATAGAACCGGGTGTCGAATGGATCGCCGTATTTCTTCATGCCGAGTTCGTATTTTTCGGCACCGAGCGCTTTCATGATCGGCTCGATCTTTCCCACGACATAGCGGTTCATCCGCACGTCATTGTCCTTCCACGTGAAGGTCATGCGCAGAAGCGGGACCCCGTAGGCATTCTTCCAGGTCGGATCGAGATCCAGGAAGATGTCGTGATAGGCCATGTTGCTGCCATGCGCATCGATTGCGACCGCATGTTTGTAGGTGTTGACGAGGCCTTTTTTGTATCCTTCGCCCCAGCGCGGGGCTCCGTGGCCACCGCCCGTGCCTGATGCCGCGATCGGCTTGACGCCCGCCTGATTGACCCAGATGGGCGAGCCGCCGACGAAGCCGAGCGGTCCATGGTCGAAATTCATGCAGTTGAAGTCGTCGATCGCGACGCCGCCGCCGCCGGTCCCGATGAACTGGTTGGTAAACTGTTTCTCGGACAGCCAAGCACGTGACGTGGTGATCGTCTGATAGACGAAATTGCGGCCGACCACGCCTTCGTTCTTGGCGTAATCGTAAGGCTGGCCGATGCCCGACAGCAGCATCAGATGGACGTTGTGGAACTGGAAGGCGCTCAGGATCACCAGATCGGCGTTCAGCGTGACTTCCTTGTTCGTCGCAAGATCGAGATACGTGACGCCGGTCGCGCGTTTCTTGTCGTCGTCCAGATTGACCCGCAGGACATAGGCACCGGTGAGCATCGAGAAATTCGGATTGCCACGCAGCGCGGGCAGGATGTTCACGTTCGGCGATGCTTTGGAATACATGTAGCAGTCGTAACCGCTGCAGAATCCGCAGAAATTGCACGGTCCCATCTGGACGCCGTAAGGATTGGTGTACTGCGCCGAGGCGTTGGCGGCAGGCAGCGAGTAGGGATGATACCCCGCTTCCTTGGCCGCGCCGCGGAACAGGTGCGCCGAATAGACATCCTTCAGTGCCGGCAGGGGGAAATCGTCAGAACGGGACGGTGCGAAGACGTTGCCGTCACCGACGACCTGTCCGTTGACCTTGTATGCCGTGCCGGCCGTGCCGAAGACTTTTTCCGCCTTGTCGTAGAACGGCTCCAGCTCGTCGTAGGTGACGCCGTAATCCTGGAGATTCATGCCCTCGGGAATGAATTTCTCGCCGTATCGCTCGACGACGGTGGACCGCAGCGTCAGATCCTCGGCGGCTGCGCGGAAGTGCACACCCGACCAATGCAGCCCGGCGCCACCGACACCTTCCCCTGGCAGAAAAGCCGCGAGCTGCCGGTAGGGAAGGGCAGTCTGATCCGGTGTGTTGCGGACGGTGACCGTGGTTTTCGCCATGTTTTGAAAGAGGCGGTGGCGGACAGCGCCGCGCAGCTCGTCGACCGAATCCGGATAGGCACCTTCGACGGCCGTGGTGCGTTCGGGGCCGCGTTCCAGCATCACGACGGACAGTCCTGCTTCCGTCAGTTCCTTGGCGAGAATCGCGCCAGCCCAGCCAGCGCCGACGACGATGGCGTCAGGGTTCTTGATTGACATGTAAGCTGGACCTTTAAGCCGTTTCGCCGCTGATGGAGACCGGGCCGAACGGATATGCCGGGCCGTATTGGTCGACCCAGTCCATGAAATCGGCGCGTGCGCCCGGGAAGCCGAGCATGACCCACCCGCCAAGGTGGCGATTGCCGCCATGGATCGGATCGGAAAATGCGCCTTCCATCGTGTTTGTGCGCAACTGTTCGAAGAATGTGCGGCCGGGCACGTTGCCGAGCGTCACGGCACCGCCTTCGAGGGCAGTGAGAATGGCCACCTGATCGGTAGCCGCAAGGTCTGCAAATGCCTTGCCGTGCTGCTGGCGGGCATAGCTGTCAGTCGCTGCGATGCCGTGGCGATAGAGATCGCGCGGCGCGAGCGGAAGCTGGTAGCCGAGATTGGCTGGCCCGTCCTGAAATGGCCCGGCCATGAACCAGTCTTCGCCCCGGCCATAAGACGTGTTCATCTGGCGATCGATGAACTCGGGAACGGCCAGGTCCAGAGCACCGGGACCCACGTCATCATGTGGGAAGATCCGTTCGCAGGCAGCCTGCAGGAAGCGCCATTCGGCAGCCGTGAAATAAGCTGGCGAATAGGGGCTATCAGCGTTCGATGCGAGCGCGTCGGACCATCCCTGATGCCCTGAGAACAACCAGAAAGACGTCGTGCCGAGCAGGCCTTTGACGAATGTCCGTCGGCTCGGAACCAAATGCGATGGCGGCAAGAAAATCTCCGCGGGCAATGAGAGCAGCAATGCAATATGAGGCAGGCGGCCATGCCGTCCGTCTCGGATCGGCGGCATCTGACCCCAACAAGCCCCAACCGTCCACCCGTTTCGGCCTGTTCACGAAGTCACGGCGGACAGCACAGAATGCCCGCAGCTTTGCCGACGACGAAACGCAGCGGCGTTCTGGGTGGGGAAAAACCGTTTTGTGTCAGAGCGTTGCAAGGGCTGCGTCTGATGCTCGCAACACCGCTGCAACCACACGCGGCCGGTTGCTCGAAATCACGATCAAAAGTCTGCGAGCGGGCCTGTTATCGCGCGAGCGTGACGAACGGGGCCCGCTCCGCTTATTGCGGAGCTGCCGTCTCGTCTGTCGTGCCTGCCGATGTCCCGGGCAGGTGCAGATAACCCGGCTGCGGTGAATGCTGCGTCACGGCAGGTGCGGATTGGGTATCGCCGCCGGTCGGGAAGATCGCGTCCGGTGCCTGGGGTGCGGCTGCGGCAGGAGCGGCGGCCGCTGCAGGAGCAACTGCCGCGGGTGCCGCTGTCTCGGCCGCAGCCGCTGGCGCTGCGCTGTCCGCAGCAGGAGCAGGGGTCGCACCGGGTGCGGAAAGGCTTTGCTGCTGGATGGCCCCGGAAATCGGGTTTCCGCCCGCATCGACCAGCCAGTCCTTCAGGGAACGGCGAACCTGGAACTCCAACTCGACATTCATGTCCTGCATCATCTGCGACGTCAGGGCGTAAAGCGAGTTGCGCAGGGTGCTGTCGTCTTCACCGGCATTCAGCGTGCGGCTGACCTGTGCTTCGGCATAGCCTGCGTGCTGGCCGGTGGACGTCAGGATGTCGATATGGACTGCAAGATCGCCCTGGAGGGTGTTGTCCGGAGCACGCGTAATGACAGCGTGGGTAATGGTGAATGTGGCGCTTCCGCTGGAGCCGCTGGCCACCACGCGCTCATGAGCCATGGTCTGCAGTGCCTGATCGGGCGGTGTGGGGGCCTGGGCCGAAATGTCTCCCGGCGTGCTTCCGGGCGGTGCCTGATCCACGACGTCGACACGGCCCACATTGAGGTGCAGTTGCCCGAGATAGCTGTAGTCGAGCGGTGCGAACGTCTGGGAGGACGTATCACCGGCGCAACCGGCCAGAGTTCCGGCAAACGGGAGAACACAAAGTGCCGCGAGAGCCAGTCTGAACCGTCGCGCCTGTCGTACTGGCCGCTGCATCATCCCCTGTCCATTCGTTTGTCTGCCCGGCATTCGTGCCGCAGGGTCAAGGGTGTCCAACTGACATCGGATCGTCAATCCTTCGCCCTGCGACCACCGAACAGCCGCTTCAGAAAACCGGGACGTGGATCCTCCGGAGACTGCTCGGCAGGCAAGGCCGAACCCGTGCCGTCCGTGGTGCGCAAGAGCGCCCACGCGGCGGATTCAGATCCGCCGTGTTCCAGCGGTGCTGCAACAGCCGGTTCCTCGTCCTTGAGGTCGGTCAGAGCCGAAGCGCGTCCGAGCCCGTAATCATGCGCCTTGAACGGCACGGCTTCGGCGATCTGCCGGGCATGGTCCGGATGAGCGGCATACCACGCCAGAATCCGACCCGGCAGAAGTGCTGGATCGGGCTGGTCGCTGACAATCAGATGTGCCTTCGGGCAGAAAAAGGACGGGCGCTCCATTGTCGCCCGTGTGTGCCATGTCAGGTAGAACGCTGCGTCATGCTCAGGGTCGTGAAAACGGTGCACCGCGAGTTCATCGCAGTCGAGCACGATCTGTGCACGCAGGGGCGCGCCGGTGAACGGAGATGCAACGATCAGGGCTTCGCTCGACACTCGCGATTCCAGAAGGGCCGCGATCCGCGTATCTTCGATCGCAAGACCCGTCTGCCCGGACATCATGCCGCCGGTCGTGGCCCATGAAGCAGGATAGATAGCGATCGCGTCCAGATTCTGCGCAGCCCACGCACCGGCAATTTCTGCCAGCAGGGGTGGCGGCAGATCGGACGATGGCGGCACGGCGTCAGGCGTGCCGGACAGGCTGCCCTTCACGAGCGGAACGGCCCATGATTCGGCGGCCCGCCAGAGCACCGTCCGTACATCTCCCTCGAGAAAGGCCGCGTGGGTGCTCAATACGGCCCCATCGGAACCGAGATACCAGCACACGGTCTGCCCGGTCGCGGCCCGGCGCAAGACAAGACCGGTCACGCCATCAGCCAGAGCCGTGCGGGCGATTTCATCCCAGCCATCGTAGAGGCGGTCGAACCACGCCCCGTCCCGAATGATGGGCGCCGCAAGGGTCATGAAGGATCGCGCTCGGGCATGATCCGGTCCCGCGGAAACCTGAAATCGACGTTGCAGAACTCGCAGGTCATGATGATCTGGTCGTTGACCGCCATGTGGTCGAGATCTTCTTCCGGAAACGTCTCCAGAAGCCCCGCCAGACGCGCGCGCGAGCATCGGCATCCATACGCAAGTGCGCGCGGTTGTCCTATGGCCAGATCGAGTGTTCCGAACAGCCGGTTCAGAAGTATGGTACCGTCAAGCGCATCATCCAGGATCTCGTCGCGCGTGACCGTCTCGGCCAGGGTCACGGCCGTGTCCCATGCATCCTGTCCGTCCGCCGTCAGGACGACATCCTCGACACCGCCGCCTGCTGCAATGCGTTCGAGCACGAGCGCGCCAGCGCGCCAGCCTGCATCCGTCCGATCGCAGAACAGCCTGATCCAGCAGGCGTGCTGCTCGCTGGTTTCGAAATAGTGCATCGCCATCTCGGCGAGGCTGTCGCCGGTGATCTCCACGATACCCTGGCTGCGCTCCGTATCGCCGCCGGGATCCACCGTGAAGGCCAGATAGCCTGCGCCGAGCAATGCTCCGGCACTCGTGTCCGCAGGCAGTCCGGCGCCGCCCTCGGTATCGGCCTTGATATAGAGCCGCAGCGCACCGCTGTCCGAACTGTCGGTGACAAGCGTCGAGACGGGCCCGTCGCCCTTGATCTGCAGCGAAAACGAGCCCTGAAATTTCAGGGTCGCCGACAGGGCTGCGACCAGCGCCAGCGCCTCGCCCCCGAGCCGCATTGCCGCATCGTCGAGCGTGCGGCGCGACAACAGGGCCTCGGCCAAGGGACCGAGCTGCACCATGCGACCGCGCACAGGCGCGTGGCGCAGGTGAAACGGCACGACGCCGCGCGGCACGACCGTATCGGGCACATCGGGGCGGTCGGTATCGAGAAAGATCGGTGTGTCGATCATGTATCCATCGGCCAAGAGTTTCCGGGGCGATCCTTCAGGCGGGCTCGACGCCGAAGCGCCGCCACCCCGGACCGCCAAGCGCCCACAGCAGCAGCCCCTTCTGGGCGTGAAGCCGGTTTTCCGCCTCGTCGAACACGACGGATTGCGGCCCTTCGAAGACGTCCTCGGACACCTCCTCCCCGACATGGGCAGGCAGGCAATGCATGAACAACGCCCTGGGATCGGCTGCGTTCATCAGATCGGACGTGACGCTGTAGGGTGCAAGGGTCTTCAGGCGCGCATCAGACGCCTGATCCGACATGCTGACCCACGTGTCGGTCACGACGCAATCGGCATCGCGCACGGCAGCACGGCTGTCCTGTGTCAGCTCGACCGTGGCGCCTTCGCTGCGTGCCCACGCAACCGCCTGGGGATCGGGCGCCATGTCCGCGGGCGTTGCCAGCGCGATGGTAAAGCCGAACCGTGCGGCTGTCTCGATCCAGGAGGTCGCGACATTGTTGCCGTCGCCGACCCAGGCGATGCGGCGCCCGGCAATCGGGCCGCGATGCTCCTCGAACGTCATGATGTCGGCCAGGATCTGCACTGGATGCGAGCGTGGCGTCAGCCCGTTGATGATCGGGATCGTGCTCCAGCGCGCCAGTTCCGCGACCTGTTCCGCATCGCCGCTGCGCACCACGACGGCATCGAGAAAGCGCGACAGGACGCGTGCCGTATCGGCCAGGCTCTCGCCGCGCCCGATCTGCATCTCGCCCGGCTGCATGACGGATACCGAACCGCCGAGCTGGCGCATGCCCACCTCGAACGACAGACGCGTCCGGGTCGAGGGCTTGGACAGCAGCAGACCCAGCGTGCGGCCTTCGAGCGGCCGCGCGGGATGCAGCGGACGGGTCCGTCCGCGCTGCATCGCCTTCACGTTCATGGCGAGGTCCACGATCCCGCGCAGCGTCGCGGCATCGAGATCGCGGAGTTCGAGGAAATGCCGGATCGGGGTCGCGTCCGGCTGGCTGGTCGCAGCACTCATGCGGCGTCTCCATCATAGGCACGGGCGGCCCGATCAAGCATGGCGCACGCCTGCGCGCAGGTATCGCGATCCACGATCAGCGGCGGAATCAGCCGGATCGTGTTGTCTCCGGCCGGCACACACAAAAGCCCCTCGTGCATCGCGGCATTCACGAGCGGTCCCACCGGCACGCGACATTTCAACCCGCGCATCAGGCCCACGCCCCGCACAGCCTCGAACACCGCCGGATGCACCTGAACGAGCCGCTCTAGCTGTTCGCCGAATGCCGCGCCGACGGATTGGACCTGCGCCAGGAAGCCGGGCTCAAGAATGGCCCGAAGCACAGCCAGCCCCGCGGCGCAGGCCAGCGGATTGCCGCCGAACGTCGTGCCGTGACTGCCGGGCGTCATCGCGCGCGCGATCTCCTCGGAGGCGAGGATCGCCCCCATCGGGAAACCGCCGCCGATGCCCTTGGCGACCGAGATGACATCCGGACGGATCTCCGCCCATTCATGCGCGAACAGACGCCCCGTTCGGCCCATTCCCGTCTGCACTTCGTCCAGCGCCAAAAACAGGCCGAATTCGTCGCAGGCGGCGCGCAGCGCGCGCAGGAACTGCGGATCGGGCACACGCACGCCACTTTCGCCCTGGATCGGCTCGACCATGACGGCCGCCGTCTCGGCCGTGATCGCCTGGCGCAAGGCGTTCAGGTTGTTGAACGGCACATGATCGAAACCTTCGACCACCGGCCCGAAACCCTTCTGGTAGGCCGGGTTGCCGGTCGCGGCGAGCATGGCCAGCGTGCGGCCGTGGAAGGCGCCGTCGCAGCAGATGATGCGCGTGCGCTCGGGGTGGCCGCGCTCGGCCTGCGCCCGGCGCACCATCTTGACCATGCCCTCGTTCGCTTCCGCGCCCGAATTGCAGAAGAATACGCTGTCGGCGAAGCTGTTGGAGACCAGCAGTTCGGCCAGCGCCTCGGCCTGTGGGATGCGGTAGAGGTTCGAGACGTGGATCACGCGTGCCGCCTGTTCGGCGATCGCCCGCGTCAGCTCGGGATGGCCGTGGCCGAGCGCGGACACCGCGATGCCGGCGCCGAAATCGAGAAATCGTCGCCCGTCCGCCGTGATCAGCCAGGCGCCGACCCCCCGCTCGAAAGCGAGGTCAGCGCGGTTGAACGTGGGCATCAAGGGGGCGATCATCGTATCTCGTATCAATCTGAAGGGTGAATGAAGCCAAAAAGGCGAATGTTCGGGCGGACGACGAAGGGCCGGCCCGAGCCCGCGATCGGGTCGGGCTTCATGCGACACGCCACGGACCATGATGCCGTTCCGAGCGGTTTTTCGTCAAATGGACGTGTGTATTATCGCGTCACGAAGCCGATACGCATGTCGCGCATGTCTGTTCAGCTCCGGTCGTACCGCAGGTTTCGGGCCAGCCAGCAGCCAAGGCGCAGCCCGCTTACCGTTCCGTCGGGCGCGCGATCAAAGGCCAGCGTCCAGTCACCCGGCGGGGCCACGTCCAGCGCGCGCGGGCAGGGCAGAACCCAGACGTCGCCTGCGAGGTGCTGAAGCCGTTCCATGCGTCCCAGGCCGAACGCGCCCGAAAAGCCGCCATATAGGATACCGCCCGCCGAACTGACGGTCAGCGTGGCAGCCAGCTCAGGCTCCAGTTCGGCGCAGGCATAGGTGCCCGCGATGTCCGATGCGGCGCTTCCTTCGACACGGCGCAAGGTGGTCGTGCGGTTCTCGCCCGGCCGTACCATCGACAGGTCCGACCCGGAAGGCGCCAGACGCGCCGTCTCCGACTGCGCGCTCCCGTCCGACAACACCTCCAGCATCTCCGTGCCGCCCAGATAGCGCAGGCCGACCCGCCCTTCCGGCGTCAGCGAGACACGGGCCGACAAGCCGGTTTCCATCTCGAGATAAACGCCGGGCAAGCCTGTATCGGGTGCATGGCCTGAAGGTGCGGCGGCATCCCCCACATCCAGCAGTGCATCCAGTACGTCGTTGGCCGCCCGACGCGCATCGGCCATATGGTTGAACAGCACCACAACGGATACGCGCGCATCGGCGACATGGAGCCGATGGCTGCGCCAGCCGCGCAACGCACCACCGTGGCCTGTGACCGCGCGGCCAAACCGCACCTCGCGGGCAAGTCCGAAGCCGTATCGCGCCGGCGCCCCGTCTGTGAACGTGACGGGCTGCGACAGCCGGTTGTAGAGCGCGTCCGGATCGTCCCGGCCGGCATCGATACTGCGCTCCCACGCGATCATGTCGTCGAGGCTTGCACCAAGGCCCGCGTCCCCGGTCCAGATGACACGGTTTTCAGCCGGCCGGAATCCCGCAGCCTCGGTCCCTTCGTAGCCTTCCGTGCCGTCGGGCAGCGCCCGCGTATCGGCCGCGAGAATGGCACGGTTCATGCCGAACCTGTCGAATAGCCGCGCCTGCAGAAGCTCCGCGAACCCGCGTCCCGTGTGCTCTTCGAGCGCATCGGACAGCAGGCGGAAATTCTGGTTCACGTAGGAATAGTGCATGCCGGGCGCGAACTGGAGCGTGCGTGTGCCGGCGATCAGCCGGCGCGCTTCCGCATCGCCGAACGCGGACTCGGCGGGCGCACCCAGAAGCATCGCGACCGCCCAGTAATCCCGCAGGCCGGACTGGTTGTGGCAGAGCTGAAGTGCCGTGGGCGGCGCCTGCATCAGGTTCGGAAGCCGCCTGCGCACTGCATCGTCCAGAGCAGATACGTCGCCCAGCAGATCGAGCGCCAGGCTGCAGGTGAACTGCTTGGTGATCGAGCACATCCGAAACAGCGTCTGTGGCGTGAAGGCAATCCGACGCTCCGCATTGGCATAGCCCCAGGCATGACGCACCAGAACCTCGCCGCGATGGAGCACCGCCACGGCGCCCCCGGGGCCGGGGTATCGGGAGGGCAGATCCGCGATCGCGGCATCGAGCCGGGCATGGTCCTTCGTCATGGAAATGAAGTCTGATCCAGCATGCGGCAGGACGCAAACCAGACAGGGCAAACCGAATGGAATGATCGCCAGATCCCGGGCGACATATCGCGAGCGGCATATCCCAAGATCGGGGCTTTCATGGCATGCTGGCCTCATGGTCCGACCCAGCGACGATCCTCGCCCCGCACTGCCTGACGACCCGTCGCCTGTACGCGCCGCGCGCCGCGGGCGTCGCCAGTCTCGCCGCGCACAGCCGGGGCCCACGACGGAAACGCCTGCGGGGCCCCCTCCCGGCCCGCCCGACGCACGGGCGTTGCGCGAGGCCGCCCTCGCTCATCTCGCCCGCTTCGCCACGACCCGGCAGGGGCTCGAAGCCGTATTGAACCGACGCCTTCTGTCATGGGGACGGCGGGCCGCCCGGGCCGGGATGGACGACGAGACGATCGCCTCGGCCATTGCGGTCGTTCGTCCTTCGATCACGCAGATCGCCGTCGACATGATCACCCTCGGCGCGTTGGACGATCGCGCCTTCGCTGAAAGTCGCGCACGCGGCCTGACCCGCTCGGGCCGTTCGCGACGGGGTGTTGCGGCCCATCTGGCCCAGCGCGGTGTAGAGGCGGACATCGCGGTCGAAGCCCTGGACGAGGCACTGGGCGAGCGGGGCGATGCGGCCGGGGCGGATGCCGAACTCGGCGCGGCCCTCGTGCTGGCCCGCAAACGCAGGCTCGGGCCATGGGTGCGAGCGGATGCACCGGACGTCGATGCGGCCGGTCGGATGAAGATCCTGGCGATCTTCGCGCGGGCCGGGTTCTCGCGCGATGTGGCCGAGGCCGCGCTGTCCATGGACGCTGACGAAGCGGAAGCGCGGATCATCGCGCTCCGCTCGGCATGAGACGCCCGGTCGCGCTGCTGCTGTGCCTTGGGCTGGCAGCCTGCGGCGGATCGGGCTTCAACGGCTCCGTGCAGTGCGCGCCCTATGCCCGCTCGGTGACCGGACTGCACCTGTCGGGTTCGGCCGCGTCGTGGTGGCGGCAATCCGCCGGGCGATATGCCCGCACGAGCCGCCCGGCCCCTGGCGACGTGCTCGTGTTCCGGGCGACCCGGCGTCTGCCCTCCGGACATGTATCCGTCGTGCGCCGGACCATGGGCACGCGGGCCATCCTGGTCGATCAGGCGAACTGGGAGCCTGGACGGATCGATCACGGATCACTTGTCGTCGATGTGTCGCCCGAGAATGACTGGACCCGGGTCAGGGTCTGGTGGAAGCCAAGCCACGGTCTGGGCCGTACAGCCTATCCGACATTCGGTTTCATCACGCCGTTCGCCCCCGATATCTCGTGACGTTCAAGGCCGATTGCACGCTTGGCGCTTGCAAGACACTTCACACCGGGCCATGTGAGAGGCCGATATGTCCCGGGTCTGAGAGCGGGGCCAAGAGGTGAGGATCGATCATGGGTAGTCTCAGTCCCCTGCATTGGCTGATCGTGCTCGCGGTCGTGCTGGTCGTGTTCGGCGGCGGCGGCAAGATCAGCACGATGATGGGTGATTTTGCCAAGGGCATCAAATCGTTCAAGAAAAACATGTCCGATGACGAATCGATGGAGGCTGGCCCGTCCAACGGTGGTCACATCGCGCCGCCGTCGGGCTATCCGCAACAGGGCTATCAGGGCCCCTATCCGCAGAACACGACCACGGCTGCCCCCCAGCCTGGGACCCAGTCCGCTCCCCCGCGCGGCTGAACGGCCAAGAGCGAACGCCATCTGATGGACTGGCCGGAATCCCCGTTCGCGCTGCCCGATCACGCGTCCGGCAGTGAGACCATGGCCGACGCGGCACGCGAGATCGTCGCCGCCGGCCGGCGCATGGACAGGCTCGGCTTCCTGCCCGCAACGGCGGGCAATCTCAGTCGCCGCCTGTCTTCCGACCGCTTCGCGATCACGCGCTCGGGCGGCCACAAGGGCTTCCTGACCGAAGCGGACGTGATCGAGGTCGGACTCGACGGGCAGGCCGTGCGCGCCGGCGATCGTCCCAGCGCCGAGACGCTGCTGCACTGCCAGATCTACGAACACGAGCCCGAAGCGCAGGCGATCCTGCACGGCCATTCGCTTGCAGCAACCGTACTGTCGCGTTTCGTGCGCGATACCATCGTCCTCGAGGGCTATGAGGTTCAGAAGGTCTTTGCCGGCCAGACGACCCATACGGCCGCCATCCGCGTTCCGGTCTTCGACAACGATCAGGATATCCCGCGACTGGCTCGCAATGTCGCCCCGCTGTTGAACGACATGCCGGCGGGCTATGTCATTCGCGGTCACGGCGTCTACGTATGGGGGCCGAATATGAAAAGCGCCATGGCCCGTATGGAGGGGCTCGAATTCCTCCTCGCCTGCACGCTGCATGAAAGGAGTCTCGCACGATGAGCCGACTGACCGTCTATCGCGACGATGCGCCCGGAATTGCCACGCTCGATACCGACAACCCGCGAGAGATCGCAACCACGCTGCAGCCGCACGGCATCCGCTTCGAGCGCTGGGACGGCGTGGCGCCCCCTCCGTACGACGCATCGCCCGAAGCCGTTCTCGACACCTATCGGCCGTATCTGGACGCCCTGATGGGCGAGACCGGCGCCGGCACGGCTGACGTGGTGCGGATCAATGCCGCGACACCCAATCTCGGCGCGCTGCGGGACAAGTTCCGCACCGAGCACACCCACACCGAGGACGAGGTCCGTTTCTTCGTCCATGGCAGCGGTGCGTTCGTGCTGCATATCGACGGTCAGGTTTTTTCAGTCATGTGCACACAGGGCGACCTGATCTCGGTGCCGACAGGCACGGCGCACTGGTTCGATGCCGGCCCCACCCCCGATGTCGTGGCCCTGAGAGTCTTCACGGACACGACCGGATGGGTCGCCCATTACACCGGCGATGCCATCGCCGAGCGGTTCCCGGCCGCCGCATGAGCGGCGATCGCGCGGCTCCGCCGGTTCGCCTCATCCTGCTCGATATCGAAGGGACGACGGCCCCCATCGCATTCGTGCGCGACACGCTGTTTCCCTATGCCGCACGGACGCTGCCGGATTTCGTGCGCACTCATGCGGACAGCCCCGATGTCGCATCGGCCCTTGCTGCCACGCGTGACATCGCCCCTGACCGCGATCCGGTGGGCCAGCTGCTCGACTGGATCGCACGCGACGAGAAGATCGCGCCGCTCAAGACGCTGCAGGGTCTGGTCTGGCGTGAAGGGTTTGCGCGCGGGGAACTGCGCGCGCAGCTTTATCCCGACGTCGTGCCGGTCCTGCACGCCTGGAAGGCAGCCGGGTATCGACTGGCCGTCTATTCGTCCGGCTCGGCCGCATCCCAGCGTCTGCTCTACGGTCATACCGATCAGGGCGATCTGACCGGCCTGTTCTCGGCCTTCCACGATCTCGCCATGGGATCGAAGAAGGAGGCGGCGAGCTATCGCGCGATCGCCGCGGCCGAAGGCCTTGCGCCGGGCGAAATCCTGTTCCTGTCCGACATCGCGGCCGAGCTCCATGCGGCGCGGGACGCGGGGTGCAGGATCTGCCAGATCGTTCGCCCGCAGGACGGCACCATCGTCGACCCGACCCTGCCGCACGTGGCCGATCTCGCTGCGTGCGATGCCCATCTCGAGGCCCTGTCCGCCGCATGACACTTCATACCGACTGGCGCAGCATTCCTGAGGAGGCACGCGGCGCTGTCGCGGCCCTGGGCAATTTCGACGGCGTGCATCGCGGGCACGCCCATCTCCTGCACGCGCTGCACTCCGCCCGGCCCGACCGGCCCCTGTCCGTCGTGACGTTCGAGCCGCACCCGCGCGAACTGTTCCGACCGCAGGACCCCCCCCTGCGGCTTACCCTGCCGGAAGAGCGTTATCAGGCCCTGACGGCGCTTGGCGTCCGTCACGTCTTCCAGATCAGCTTCGAGCCGGATTTCTCCCATCTTGGGGCCAGCGAATTTGTCCGCGAAGTGCTGCATAACGGGCTGGGCCTTCAGCATGTCGCCTGCGGACCCGACTTCGCGTTCGGGCATCGTCGCGGCGGCGACGTCGCCCTGCTCGAAGCCCTGCTGGAGCCGCTGGGGATCGGGCTCACGGTCGTCCCGCCCCTGTCCGACGTCGGCGGACCGCTGTCCTCCACCCGAATCAGGCGCCTGCTGCAGGAAGGCTATCCCGAACGCGCCGCCGAGGAACTGGGACGCATGTGGTCGATCCGGGGTATCGTCCACAAGGGCGACCAGCGCGGCCGCCTGCTTGGATTCCCGACCGCGAACGTCCCGCTCGGCCGCCATATCGAACCCGCGCGCGGCGTCTATGCCGTGACCGTGCGGCTCTCCGATGGCCGCATCATCCCGGGCGTCGCCAATATCGGCCGCCGTCCGACATTCGACGACGGCCAGGAAAGCCGCGTCGAGGCACATCTCTTCGATTTCGACGAAGATCTGTATGGCCAGACGCTTCAGATCACGCTGCATACCCTGCTGCGCGAGGAACGGCGGTTCGAAGGATTCGAGGCGCTCAAGCAGCAGATCATGCTCGACGCCGTACAGGCCCGTGCCGTTCTGGATGCATGACGCGTGATCTGCGGATCAGTCAGGCCGCCGAAACACCCGAGGCCTGGCTCGATCTTCGCCAGATGCTCTGGCCCGAAGCGGACGACCATCAGGCAGCCATCGTCTTCATGAAGGCCGATACCGCCGCATGGCTTGCCTGGATCGATGGAACAGCATGTGGTCTGTGCGAAGCGGCACTTCGCCGGGACTACGTCAATGGCTGTTCCACGACGCCCGCTGCGTTTCTCGAAGGGTATCTGCGTCACGCCTGACCATCGACGGCGCGGCATCGCCCGCGCATTGATCGACACGATGATTGCCTGGGCCTCGGCACAGGGCTGTGTCGAATGCGCATCCGATGCCCCGATCGACAATGCCGCATCACACAGTCTGCACCGGGCCCTGGATTTTACCGAGACCGAGTGCGTCGTCTTCTTCCGGCGGCCCATCTCCGCCGCGCGCCGGGACGATCCGCCAATCCCTTGATCGGCTACCGGTGCACGCCGTCCCCGCACGTGCGGACGCCGCGACCCTGATGTGTCGCGGCATCACATCGGCAACGATTGCAATCAGCCGTTCGCGAATAGACGAGGCCAGCGCCTTTCCGCCCAGACGAGCCCGCGATCCGTCAGCGCCCGCAGGGGTGGCACATCGTCCGACAGAAGAATCAGCCCCAAGGGCAGCATCCACAGTCCAAGAACCGGCAGGAAGAACAGGCATCCGCCGAAGCAGAACGCGATGCCCATCGTAATCCGCGCCACGCGCATCTCCGGATGACGCAGACACACGACCGTGTCGCGTGCCCATCGTGGCAGATGCGTCAGAAGGGCCGCGATCCGGCGTTCGCGGTCGGATTGCGTGTCATGCGGTCTGAGTGCGCGGTCTGAAAAATCGGTCATGCGAACGCCAACGCACGTCCGCGACCCCGGATTGCGTCAGGCCCTGTATCCGAACATGTCAGCCAGACCGGCACGCTGTCCGGCCCGTCGCCATCGGAGACAGCGTGCAACGATTGATTGTGCCTCGCCAATACATGTCGATCTGTTGTGTCAGTCGTGCGGATTCCGGTCCTGTCCACCGGGTCCGCCCGGAGGTGGCGGACAATCCCATGGCGGCCGGTGCCCGAAACCGCCGGGCGGCCGAGGCGGGCCGTCATGGCCGGCACCCATATCGCGATCGTCCGGTGCACCTTGCTGTGGCGGCTCGGGCGGCGGACCATGATCGCCGTTCGGGGGATGAGGCGGACGACCGCAATGATGCCGGTCATGCGGACCTGTGTCTGAGGCCGGCCCATCCGTCGGTGCCATCGTGGAATAGACTTCGCCATTATAGGACGTCGTGCTCTGCGCGACCGCGCCATGTCCTGCAAGCCAGACGGCACACAGCCCGGCAATCGAGGCGAGTGCCGGGAAAGTTCTCCGCGTCATGGCCTTCCTTCTTTCTGAAGCCACGACAGTCTGCCCGTAAACTTCAGGCCCTTCGAGTTACAAACGGCAAGGTACAGTAGCGCGGTCCTGCTGCCCGCCCATCGGTCTCGTGTGCGAAAAATCTTGAATCCACGCATCACGACTTCCATATTTGCGTGACCTTTCTTTGCAGCAAGAAGGAGGTGAAGTGCAATGGTGGGGATTCTCGAGTATTACAAGTCACAGGCGTTCCGGATGCTTGCGACCGAACATCAGCGGCGCAATCTGGCCCGACTCAGGCACTCGGCAGCCAACGCCGCCGAACAGGCCGGGGTCGCACGCGACAGGCTGGTCGATACTGCCCGGCGTGCCGCCGACGCTGTAACGGATGCTGCAGGCGGCGGCCGTATCAAGACGGGCTGACGAACCGACCTGAAGATGTCGTGAGGTCCGGTATGGCGGAACCCGGGGTTCCGCCGCGCCTTTTCACTCCTCCAGTGTCTGGAGAGGGCCGATACATGCAGGCAAAGTGTCAGGGACCGCTGATCGTCATCGAGGGTGATGGCGTCTATCATGCCATCGCGGCGCATAGCATCACGCGGATCACGCTCGTCGTTGCGGCACCCAACGTGACACGTGTCGGCAAGTCGGATCGAACGGCACGGATCTTCATCAACAGCGAAGGCGCCCCGCTGGATATCGATGCCGACATGTGCGTCGAGCTGACCGCATTATGGCAGAAGGCCCTGAAAGGCCCCGATCCCGCGCCGCAGGTCAAACCTGACCCGCAGGCCGGCCAGCCTCCGGCTCAAATCGCACCGGAAGCCTCGGCACGCCCGTAAGCCTTTCCGGTAAGCGGCCGTCCCGGATCGGCCGCCCGGTTATGGTTCGGAGCCGATCGGCAAAGGCGAGTCTGGGTGGCTGGCGAGGTCAGGCTTGAACGACTGTCAGGGCCGCATCTCGGAGCGGTCTTTGAAGTGTCCTGGCGACGTCCCAAGGTGCATCGAGCCAGACATCGACCTCATCGGCGGTTTCGAGCACGACCGGCATGGCTTTCGGATGATAGGGTCGCACGATGTCATTTGCCTCCGTCGTCAGGAAGCCGAACAGGTCCGCCGTGATCTCGCCCTCCCTGATCTTCCGAACGCTGGTCCATGTCGTGTGAAGTCCTGCAAAGAAGCGGAGCGGCCGATCGTCATCCGCCGCAAACCAGACGGGCTCGAATGTACCGTCCTCCTGCCGCGCCATTTCCGAAAATGAGGTCCACGGCACGACACACCGGTGCTGCGGGCTCAGCCAGCGTCGCCAGTGCGGAGATGCGGTGTTGCGGATGTTCGTCACACCCCGATCGGTCTTTTTCCCGGCCAATGCAAAGGCGGGCGAGGGCATGCCCCAGCGTGCCATGACCATTTCGCGCCCATCCGCTCCGTTCTGTACGATCGGCGCCGACTGATCGGGATAGATGGACGGCAGCGGCGCAAGATTGCCGGTGCGGTCTTGCATGGCGCCTGCAAGGTCCCGGATCGCCTGCTGGTTGCTGGTCATGCTGTAGAGATTACACATCGCGCACCACTATCGAGCCAAAGGTCGCCCTGCAGGTCATCCGTACCCCTGACGGCAGACGCCGCGGACAGGCGCGGGACGAACGGGATATCGAAATCGTTCAGGCGGCAATTTTCAATCATGGTCTGGAAAGCCGGATCACTGCGCGGATCCAGCCAACCGTGCGCGGCGCTCCCGGAATTGTCGGTGGACGGCTGGCACCGCGCGGCCACCAGATCGAATGGCCCGGCATTTCCAGCGCGGTTGCCCTGCGCCACTATCCGTCGCAACGGCTGGCTAGCTGTCTCGTGAGAAACAGCGCCACACGCGCCAAGGGCCGGCAGCAGGGACATCGAGGCGGCGGGACAGCGTGCGACCATGCTCCTCCAACGCTCACATGCCCGGACCGTTTTCAGTCTGTTTCGACCGGGCCGTTCATGATGCAGGTCAGGCCTCCCGGGGGCGAACCCGCGCTGGCAGGCTGGTCCCGACGGGAGCGCCGACGGCCGTGCGATCCCTATGCGCGACAAGGGCCCGGCGCTGCCTGCTCTTGACCCACGGCCATGCGGCTCTCCATAACCGGCGATCCTCCCGCGCCAGATCAGCGCAACGACCCGGAGACTGCCTCGTCCATGCCCCCCGCCGACCAGACGCCCGACCAGGACCGCTACCGCGACACGGTCTTCCTGCCCCGCACGGCCTTTCCGATGCGCGGCAACCTGCCCGTCCGGGAGCCCGATATCCTCGCGCGCTGGAAGGCCATGGATCTCGACGGCCGGATCGCCCGCGAAGCCGAGGGCCGGCCGCGCTTCACGCTGCATGACGGCCCACCCTACGCGAACGGCAATCTTCATATCGGGCACGCGCTCAACAAGATCATGAAGGACGTCGTCAACCGCGCACATCGCATGGCGGGCTTCGCCGTGCATTACGTGCCGGGCTGGGACTGTCACGGCCTGCCGATCGAGTGGCGGATCGAGGAACAGTATCGCAAGTCGGGCCGCGACAAGGATGTTGTGCCCGTCCTCCAGTTCCGCGCCGAATGCCGCGACTATGCCGCCCACTGGCTGGGCGTGCAGAGCGACGAGTTCCAGCGTCTCGGCGTGCAGGGCGACTGGGCCGGGCGCTACGCCACGATGGACTTCTCGTCGGAGGCGGCGATCGTCGAAGAAATCGGCCGGTTCCTGCTCAATGGCGGGCTCTATCGCGGCCTGCGCCCGGTGATGTGGAGCCCCGTCGAGAAGACCGCGCTCGCCGAAGCCGAAATCGAATATCACGACATCGATTCGACCACGATCCACGTGGCCTTCCCATTCGTGAGCGACCCGACGCCGGGTGATGCGCTCGACGGTGTCTCGGCCGTCATCTGGACCACGACGCCCTGGACCATCCCCGCCAACCGCGCGCTCGCGTATGGACCGGACTTCACCTATGTCGTCCTGCGCGTGGACGACATCGCCGATGGCAGCCTCGTGCCGCGTGGTGCCCGTCTGCTGGTCGCCGAGGACCGTGTCGCGGCGTTCTGCGATGAAGCCGGCATCACCGCGCATCACATTCTCTACACGATGCCGGGCGAGGCCCTTGCAGGCGCCATCTGCGCCCATCCGCTGCGCGGGCAGGGGTTCGATTTCGACGTGCCCCTGCTGGCCGGCGATTTCGTCACGACCGACGCGGGCACCGGCCTTGTTCACATGGCGCCGGCCCACGGTCAGGATGACTTCCTGCTGACCCGCCAGCACGGCATCCCCGTCCCCGAACTGGTCATGGACGACGGTCGTTACGCCGAAACCGTGCCCCTGTTCGCCGGGACGCACGTCTTCAAGGCAGCCGATCCGGTCTGTACGGCGCTGTCGGATGCGATGACACGCAGCCAGCGGGCGGGCGAGGCCCCGTCCGGTCTGATCGCGCGCGGCACGATCCATCATTCCTATCCCCATTCCTGGCGCTCGCGCGCGCCCGTCATCTTCCGTGCGACGCCGCAATGGTTCATCGGCATGGACACCCAGGCCGATGCGTCTGTGGAAACGCGCGCGTCCAACCACGGAACCTTGCGGGAGATGGCGCTGGACGCGCTCGGTCAGGTCCGTTTCGTGCCGGAATCATCGCGCAACCGCCTGACCTCGATGGTCGCGGGGCGTCCGGACTGGTGCATCTCGCGCCAGCGCGCCTGGGGTGTTCCGATCGCCGTCTTCGTCGAGAAGGCAACGGGCGAGGTGCTGCGCGATCCGGCCGTCATGGCGCGTGTCGTGACGGCCTTCCGCGAACACGGCGCCGATATCTGGTACAGCGCCGATCCGGCCGAGTTCCTCGGCCCCGACCGCGATCCGGATGCCTACGAACAGGTGTTCGACATCGTGGACGTGTGGTTCGAAAGCGGCTCGACCCACGCCTTCACGCTGGACCGCGACGGGCTGGACTTCCCCGCCGACCTTTATCTGGAAGGCTCGGACCAGCATCGCGGCTGGTTCCAGTCGTCCCTGCTGGAGAGCGTCGGCACACGCGGCATCGCGCCCTTCAAGGCGATCGTGACCAACGGCTTCGTGCTGGACGAGCAGGGCCGCAAGATGTCGAAATCCCTCGGCAACACGGTCTCGCCGCAGGATGTCATCAAGCAGTACGGCGCAGATATCCTGCGTCTGTGGGTCGTCAATTCCGACACCAACGAAGACCTGCGGATCGGATCGGAGATCCTCAAGCAGCAGGGCGAGCTCTATCGCCGCCTGCGCAACACGTTGCGTTGGCTTCTCGGCGCGCTGGACGGCTTCTCGGCGGACGAGATCGTCCCGCACGACGAATTGCCGGGCCTCGAGCGGTTCATCCTGCATCGCGTCTCGGAACTGTCGGCCATGGTGGCGCAGGCCGTGGAGACGCATCAATGGGTCGGCGTCTATCCGAGCCTGCACGGCTTCTGCACCAACGAGCTGTCAGCCTTCTATTTCGACGTGCGCAAGGACGCGCTCTATTGCGATGCGCCCGACAGCCATCGCAGGCGCAGCGCCCGCACCGTGCTCGACATCCTGCATCGCGCACTCTGCGCGTGGCTGGCGCCCGTTCTGGTCTTCACCGCCGAGGACGCCTGGTGCGCCCGCTTCGGCGAGAATGAGAGCGTGCATCTGGTGACGTTCCCGACCGTGCCGGAGAGCTGGTCGGATCCCGAACTCGCCGACACATGGGATGCGGCCCGCGCCGTGCGCCGTCTGATCACGACCGAGATCGAGGCGGCCCGCCGGTCTGGCGCCATCGGTTCGTCGCTGCAGGCGCAGGTGTCGCTGCCGCTTTCGGAATACGAGGCGCGCGTGTTCTCGACGATCGACTGGGCGGAACTCGCCATTGTGTCGCATGCCGAAGTCGAGATCATGCCGGGCAGCGCGTCGCTGTATCTGGACGATCCGGATGCACCCGGCGGCGAGCCCCACGGTGGCCCGGTCGTGCGCGAGGCATCGGGACAGAAATGCGCCCGCTGCTGGCGCGTGCTGGACGAGGTCGGGACAAACGCAGCGCACGACGCGCTGTGCCTGCGCTGCGTGTCGGTCGTGGCAGAATGAGCGACACGATCCCGGCCGTGGAATCCGACGCCGGGCGGACGGCCCGCCTTCTGGCGGGCTTTCTCGCCGTGGCAATCGTGCTGATCGCGGATCAGGCCAGCAAGCACTGGATCCTCTATGGTCTCGACCTGCCGCAGCGCGGTTCGGTCGCGGTCCTGCCGTTCCTGAACTTCACGATGGTCTGGAACCACGCGGTGACGTTCGGGATGTTCGGCGGCGTGGGCCGTCACGGTCCGCTTGTCTTCTCGACGATCTCGATGATTGCCGTGCTGGCCCTGCTTGCCGCGATGTGGCGGGCACGCAAGCTCTGGATCGCGATCGCCATCGGCGCGATCGCAGGCGGCGCGGTCGGCAACGTGATCGACCGGCTGCGCTACGGCGCCGTGGTCGACTTCCTGCACGCGCATGCCTTCGGCTACAGCTGGTATGTCTTCAATGTCGCGGATTCGGCTATCGTCTGCGGCGTCATCGCCTGGGCGGCGGACAGCCTGTTCTCCCGTCCCACCCCCTGAACCCGCCGTGTGCGTGGCCGGACCGCGGCCCTGTTCTGGCCTCTTGTCTGGTCGCAGACGCAACGGTAGAGATGAGCGCACCATGGCCAAGCTCCTTACCCGTCCTGTCGTGACCCGACTTTGTATGTCCGCCTCGGCCCTCGTGGGTGTGAGCATGCTCGCCGGCTGCACCGGTGCCGACGTGTCACGGGCTTTCGGCCTCACGCGTGACGTGCCGGACGAATACACCGTCACGACGCGGCCGCCGCTCTCGATGCCGCCGTCCGAGAGCCTGGGAGCACCGGGCAGCACGACGATGGCGAGTTCCGTGGACCAGAGCCCGCGCATGCAGGCGCTGGAGACGCTGTCTCCCAATGCCGCGCTCAACAACACCAACGGCAGCAGCAGCGCCGGACAGAGCGCCCTCGTCGGCGCTGTCAACCAGGGCGCTTCCGCGCCGAATAATGCGGAACTGAGCCCGGCCGGCGCCGGCTTCGTGGACAACCTGATGTTCTGGCAGGCCGGTTCGGCCGGCTCCGTCGTCGATGGACAGGCCGAGAACGGCCGGATCCGTCAGAATGCAGCCTTGGGCCGGGCACAGACCAATGGCGCCACGCCGACCGTGCGCGGCAAGTCCTCGGGCGGGATGCTCGGCATCTTCTGATCGCGGGATTGCGGCCTGACGGGCTGCTCCCCTTTTCGACAGGGGTGCCTGCCGTCACAGTCGCGCGTATGATCGCCCGATGACGGCCTCTCCCCAGATTCGCCGCCTGTCCGGCCACGTGATCGATCTGATCGCGGCGGGCGAGGTGATCGAGCGCCCTGCCGCCGCGCTGAAGGAACTGCTGGAAAACGCGATCGACGCCGGTGCGCGCCGCATTGTCGTCGCCCTCGACGGTGGCGGCATCGGGCGAATCGAGGTCACGGATGACGGGTGCGGCATGACGCCTGACGATCTGTCCCTCGCGGTGGAACGCCACTGCACGTCGAAACTCGCCGACGAAACGCTGGTGCGGATCGCGACCCTCGGCTTCCGGGGCGAGGCACTGCCCTCGATCGGTGCATCCGCCCGCCTGAGCCTGACATCGCGGCCGCCCGGCGCCGAGACCGCGTGGCGGCTGCGGGTCGAAGGCGGCGTCCTCACCCCGCCGGAGCCGGTGGCAGGACCCGTCGGCACCCGTGTTCTGGTGGAAGACCTGTTTTTCGCAACGCCCGCGCGGCGCAAGTTCCTGCGCTCGCCCCGTGTCGAATCCACCCATGCCGAGACCGTCGTGCGACGTCTGGCGCTTGCCGTACCGGATACGGCGATCCGGCTGGTCATGGACGGGCGCACCGTGCTGGACCTGCCGCCGCAGGATCGTGCGTCCCGCGTACGAGCCATCCTCGATGTCACGCCTGATCTGCTGGTGCCGCTCGAGGATGGGCGTGGCGACATGCAGCTCGAGGGCTTCATCTGCGGGCCCGGCCATACGCGTGCCGCCGCCGGCGCTCAGTTCCTGCTGGTCAACGACCGTCCGGTGACCGACCCGGTCCTGCGGACCGCGATCCGTGTCGCCTATCGCCCGGTCATCGTTCCAGGCCGCCATCCGGTGCTGTCGCTGCATCTGCGCCTGCCGCCGGAACAGGTGGACATCAACGTCCATCCCGCGAAGACCGAACTGCGCTTCGCCGACGAGCCTGCGGTGCGTTCGCTGATGATCGGGGCCTTGCAACGCGCTCTCGGCTTCGGTGCGGGTACGGGCAACAACCGCATTTCGCTGAATACGCCGCGCCGGGCCAGCATCGCCTATCCCCCGCCGGATCGTGGGGCGCCGGCCGTGTCCCTGCCTGCATCCTCCTCGCCTGCCACCGGCTTTTCCGAACGCCGGCTCGATCTCGGCGACCACCCATCCGCGCGAACGCATGAGGCCGCCGCACCGGCTGCTCCGGTTGCGGATGCACCTGCACCGTCCGCCCATCCGCTCGGCGCGCCAGTGGCGCAGGTGCTTGATACCTATCTGATCGCGGTCGCGGCTGACGGCGATCTCGTACTCGTGGACCAGCATGCGGCGCACGAGCGCCTGACGCACGAGAAGCTGCGAGCCGAACATCTGTCCGGTCAGATCCGGGCCCAGCGCCTGCTGTTGCCCGAAGTCGTCGAACTGGGGCGCGCCGCCGACACCATCCTGGCGCAGGCGCCCCTGCTGGCACAGCTCGGCGTCGAGATCGAGGCATTCGGCGGCGGTGCCATCCTGGTGCGCACACTGCCTGCGCTGCTGCGCGACGGCAACGCAGGGGCCCTTCTGCGCGACCTGGCTGACGAATTGTCGGCCGATCCCGATCTCGGTGCGGATCAGGCGGCAAGCCTCGAGCGCCGCCTCGATGCCGCCATCGCCCGCATGGCCTGCCACGGCAGCATCCGCGCGGGACGACGGCTCAACGTCGAGGAAATGTCGGCCCTGCTGCGCCAGATGGAACAGACGCCCCGCGCCAATACCTGTTCCCACGGTCGCCCGACGTGGCTGAAACTCAGCCGGACCGAACTGGAACGCCTGTTTGGACGGAGCACGTAGGCCGCGTACGCATGGCGCCGGGGTTTCCGGCATCATTTCGTGGCGCGCAAATCGCACCTGCAACCGTGACTCCGGTGCCGCTCGTCGCCGACTGAAGGACATGACTTCAGCATGCGTCTGTTTCGCGGCAGGAATCGGCCTTTGGTGCCAAGACGTGTTCCGGGGCTCGTGAACATCCTGGCTATTGCACAGGGCATGTACGCTCGGCCTTCGACAGAAGTGCCCCAGGCAATAGTCCCCAGACGGACCGGATCACGATTCTGGAACCGCAGCCTGCACCTTTCAGCCAATGTGGTGATGGCTGTCTTGACCGCGAGAACAGACTGTCTCCTTCGGAACCGGATGCTGACAGTCTGTCATCGGGCGACCTC
The DNA here is from genome assembly GCF_000963885.1 of Tanticharoenia sakaeratensis NBRC 103193. Classification (GTDB taxonomy): domain Bacteria; phylum Pseudomonadota; class Alphaproteobacteria; order Acetobacterales; family Acetobacteraceae; genus Tanticharoenia; species Tanticharoenia sakaeratensis. The sequence goes on along the minus strand of NZ_BALE01000048.1, from coordinate 169,043 downwards.
GCGCTTCGTCGCATGCCCACGGCCTGCCTGATGGAATGCTTTCCATGCCGTCAGTCGGGAGCTTCACGGCGCGGCAAGAGCGTCAGCGAAGCGGCGTAGTGATTTCGCAAGGTTGGCGATTTCGTCCTCGGACCATCCCGACAGAGCGCGACGGGCAAGCCGCTCGCGTGCGTCGTCTATCAGCCGGGCCATCGCATGACCCCGCACTGTCGCGCGGAGCTCCCGCTGACGACGATCCGACGGACTCGGCTGCCGTTCGACCAGACCAAGTTGCACAAGTTTGGCGATCTGACGGCTGACGGTGCTGTGGTCGCGTCCCACGCGCCCGGAGAGTTCAACCACGCCAATCGGCCCCAATCGCTCCGTCAGGACCAGGAGCGGAAACAGGGCCCGATCAAGCTTTATTCCGGCTTCCCGGATGAGCAGCTCATCTCGATCGGGGCGGTTGATGACGGCCACGATATCAAGGACGGCATCGTGAAGCTGCCTGAGCATTTCCCTGCTCGGTGTATTATGCACGGATATTGACCTCCGGCTAAACGAAGCTTATCGTGTGCATTATACACGGAAACCGTGAAATCGGAAGGTCGGGAATATGAAGGCAGCCATTGTTCAGCAACCCGGCTCCATGCCGGTCTATGGCGATTTTGCGGAACCGGTCGCGCATGCGGGCGAGGTCGCGGTACAGGTGACAGCGTCCGCGCTGAGCCAGCTCGCCCGTGGCCGCGCCTCCGGAACTCACTACAGCGCGAAGAACAACTTTCCATTTGTTGCCGGCGTCGATGGCGTCGGTCGGCTGGATGACGGAACGCGGGTCTACTTTCTTTTGCCCCGCTCGCCGTTTGGCGCCATGGCTGATCGCACGGTGGTTTCCAACGGGCATTGGTTGCCGTTACCCGACAGTCTTGATGACGTGGCGGCTGCGGTCATCGCCAATCCGGGTATGTCGTCCTGGGCGGCGCTCACCGAACGGGCCAGACTGGTCAAAGGTGAGACAGTTCTCATCAACGGCGCGACAGGTGCGGCGGGAAAGTTGGCGGTCCGGATCGCGCGGCATCTGGGCGCGGCCCGAGTGATCGCGACGGGCCGCAACGCGACGGTACTTCGCACCATCGGTGCGGACCTGGTGGTGCCGCTTGGCGAAGACGAGGAGGCGTTCGAGGCGGCTCTGCGTGAGCACTTCGGCAGCGGAATTGACGTCGTGCTCGATTATCTGTGGGGCGCCAGCGCACGCTCGATCCTTATCGCGGGCGCGAAAGCCTCCCCTGCGGGCATTCCGGTACGCTTCGTCCAGATCGGCGCGGCAGCAGGGGGCGAGATCGCATTGCCTGCTGCAGTGTTGCGCTCGTCTGCCATCAAGATCATGGGGAGCGGCCTGGGCAGCGTCGGCCTGCAAAGCCTCATCACCGCCATAGACGGCGTTTTCCAGGCCGCTGCTAAAGCGAAACTCACGCTGGATTACCATGCCGTCCCGCTCGCCGAAGTCGCGGCTACCTGGGGCGATCAGGGGCAGCGCATCGTTTACCTGCCGAACTGACAAACATCCGGAAAAGGAAACGCTTATGAACGTCGTGGACCACGCCGACCGGCCAGACCGGCCGGCACAGACTGACTGAGGCGGCCGTACCTGTCCGGTGATCGTTCGGAACGCCCCGAAAATCGCGAACGAGATTGGCGAGCGCGTCGATTTTGTTGGAGGCTCCGCCCGATCCCTGAAAAATGTCGGCAAGGTGCTGTGTGGACTTCACGCGCCTTGGCTACCGAACAATCCACCGGATCATCCTGCCGGAAAGCGTCTCGTATTGTCCTGTCCGGCTGCGCTCAGGCGAGCCCGTTGAACAGACTGGTGGACAGATAACGTTCGGCGAAGGACGGCACGATCGCCACGATCGTCTTGCCTTCATGCTCCGGCTGGGCCGCCAGCGTCAGTGCCGCATGCAGCGCCGCACCGGAGGAAATCCCGATCGGAATTCCTTCAACGCGCGCGCAGCGGCGGGATGCCGCAATCGCCTCCCGCTCGGATACGGCCAGCACGCCGGCCAGCGCCGATCGGTCCAGCGTCGCAGGACAGAATCCCGGCCCGATTCCCTGAATTCCGTGCGGTCCCGGCTCATCGCCGTTCAGGATCGCGCTTTCCAGCGGCTCGACGCCCCAGACCGCGAAACCTTCCTTGCGCGGACATAGGCGGTGCGCAATGCCGCTGGCGGTGCCGCCCGTGCCGAGCCCTGCGACCACAAGATCGACAGCCCCGGCCGTATCGGTCCAGATTTCCTCGGCCGTCGTCTCGGCATGGATCAGAGGGTTGGACGGATTGTCGAACTGCGCCGGCATCCAGGCGTCGGGCAGGCTGTCGAGCAGATCCTGCGCCCGCCGGATCGCGCCGGCCATGCCGAGCTTCGCAGGCGTCAGTTCGATCTGCACATCCATCAGGCGCAGCATCTTGCGACGCTCGATCGAGGCATTCTCGGGCATCGTCACGACGAGGCGATAGCCCAGTGCCGCCGCTGCGAAAGCCAGCGCGATGCCGGTATTGCCGGAGGTCGGCTCCACGAGAACCGTCCGGCCCCGCGTGATCCGGCCCTCGTCCTCGGCTCGCGCCAGCATCGCGACGCCGATCCGGTCCTTCACCGAGCCGAGCGGATTGAAGAATTCGAGCTTCAGCAGGACGGTCGCCCTGATGTCGTCCAGCATGGTCAGTCGGGGCAGGGCAACCAGCGGCGTGCCGCCGACCGTCTCGACGATCGACCGATAGACCCGGCCGCGCGGCGCCGCGAGATCGATCGCATGCGGCACGGCAAGGGTCGCCGTACCGGCGTCAGGCATGGTCTTTGTCGCGCCTCTGGGGCGCTTGGGGGATCTGCTCATCTGCCTCGGCCTGGGTGAAAACTGCGCTTAGCGGGAAAAACACGAAACCTGTGCGTGGATCAAGTCGTCCCGCGCTGATATACTGTGGTCATGACGAAGGAAATTCGCCCCATGCTGATCCGCCGGGACCGCGCGATGGTCGCGGTCGTGATCATGCTCGACATCGCATTTCATGCCGGTCGCGTCGGCACGGTCAGTGCCGCCGATATCGCCGAACGCGCGGGCCTCGCCCGGCGCGGCATCGAACCGCTCCTTCAGGCCCTGTCACGCTCGTCACTGCTGGAGAGCGTGCGTGGACCACGCGGCGGCTATCGGCTCGGTCGTCCGCGGCGTGACATCACGCTCGCCGACATCGTGACGATTGCGACGGCCGACGATGTGTCGGGAGATGAAGGGCCCTCGGGCGGCCTGTTCGCGAAAGTGGTCGAGCCGACCTGGAACAGGCTGGACGGCGAATTGCGCACGCAGCTCGAGGCCATCTCGCTCGACGACCTCGTGCGCGATGCCGAGGCCCGCGGCCTCCGGCGCCCGCTGTCCGAGCCGATCTCGTTCTCGATCTGACCGCAGCGTCCCGCTACAAGGCGGGACGCTGCGGCGCGGTTCAATGCGCTGCGGTCGTGTGACGGCGCCGCGTGCGCGACTTCGTCGTGCTCTTGGCCGAGCTCTTCGCTGCAGGCGCCGGTGCGGCGACTGCCGAAGGGGGCGGCAGGACGACACCCGTCGCATCGACCGTCGCTGCAACATGCAGGCGCAGGCGCGGCTTGCCTTCACCCTCGATCAGGATCGCCGTGAAGGCGTCCGGTCCGGCATAGGCCATCCTGGGCGTATAGGTGACGTAGGTGTGGCCGTCGTAATTGTAAAGGAACGCCTTGCCATGATCGGGCGCGGGATCGACGCCGAACGTCGTGTAATTGCCGCCGCCCGGCTGCTGGACGGCCAGGGCGCAGGTGCCGTTGTCGCTGCGCACGGTCATGGCGACCTGCATGATGCCCTGCGCACCGGTTGTGACCGGGCTCGTATGGCACACGGCGGAAACCTTGGTGTTGCCGAACGGGTTGGGCGGGGCCACATGCCGGATGATCGGCTTCTGCATACACCCGGCGAGCAGGCTTGCAGCGAAGACGCCCGTCAATGCGCGCGTGGTGCCGCGGGAGAGGATCAAGGCAGGGGCTTGCAGTCGCACCGTCAACTCCGCTTCTGGTCTCATGCGCGCCGCGGACCATCGTCTGATGCCGGCTTGGCGCGCCGTCGAGCCTCTTAGAACAAGAGACGTGCGCGCGATAGGGTTGTGCGGCGCCTGACAGGGGCGTTGTTTCGGAAAGGCGGCCCATAGACGGAAATTTCTCCGTCAAAAGTCACCTCGGACATTTTCCGGCCATGATTTCTGTTGCAGAATAGCGCCTTGTCGCACGTCCTTGGCATATCGGTTGATGTCGGAGGTGTGATCGCCCGTTTCGTTTCACCTTCGCCGCGCCGTGCGGCTCTCGCCTAACCGGAGTCCCCCGATGCCGTTCCCGCTTCGTCGCGGTCTGGCCGTGCTTGCCGCGTCCTGCCTTGGTCTTTCGGCCGCCCCGGCCGCTTTTGCTGCCGGATGCGGCAGTAACTCGGCCCATGAGGCATTCGACGTACAGGGCCTCAAGAGCGAATTGATGGTCACCGCGCTCTCCTGCAGCGCCCAGGACCGTTACAATGCGTTCGTCGAGAAGTTCCGCCCGAAGCTTCTGAGCGAGGATGCCGAGCTGAACGGTTATTTCCGCTCCGCCTATGGCCGCAACGCCCAGCGCGAGCACGATGACTACATCACCCAGCTTGCCAACGTGCAGTCTGAAGGCGGCCTGCGCGCCGGCACGATCTTCTGCATGCAGCGCGTCGCCATGTTCGACGAGGTGAATGCGCTGGAGGACGGCGCGGACCTCTCGCACTACGCCGAAGCCAAGGACATCGTTCAGCCCGCCTCGTTCGAGACCTGCGCCGCGCCGGTTGCGGAAAGCCGCCAGGGTGTCGTGCGTCGTCGCGTGATCGCCCATCATCGCACACGGGCCTGATCGCGTCTCACGTCCGACGGACGGCGCTTGACGCGGCGTGATCCGGTCGGCGAGAACGTCGTATGAACGATCTCTTCGGACCGAAATCCAGCCCGAAATCGGCGCCGAAGCCTGCATCCAGGCGGGCCGGCAAACCCAGCCTCGCATCCGGCGCCGAACCCGGCCCGGATGCCTATGGCGCGCATGACATCGAGGTCCTTGAAGGTCTCGAGCCCGTGCGTCGCAGGCCCGGCATGTACATCGGCGGCACCGATGAGGGTGCCTATCACCATCTCGCCGCCGAAATCCTCGACAATGCAATGGATGAGGCGGTCGCGGGCCACGCGAGCACGATCGAGATGCGTCTGGAAGACGCGCACACGCTGATGGTGCGCGACAACGGACGCGGTATCCCAATCGACCCGCATCCGAAATTCCCGGACCGCTCCGCGCTCGAGGTCATCCTCACCACGCTTCATGCCGGCGGCAAGTTCTCCGGCAAGGCCTATGATACGTCGGGCGGACTGCATGGCGTCGGCTCGTCGGTGGTCAACGCGCTTTCCTCGAAGCTCGAAGTCGAGATCGCGCGCGATCGCGTGTTGTGGCGTCAGGACTATGCGCGCGGCATCCCCCTCGGGCCGCTGACGCAGCTCGGCAATGCGCCGAACCGTCGCGGCACGATGATCCGCTTCTCGCCCGATCCCGAGATCTTCGGGCCGCTCGCGTTCTCGCCCGCGCGCCTCTATCGCCTGTGCTGCTCCAAGGCCGCGCTGTTCCGCGGCGTTCAGATCCGCTGGAGCGTCGAGCCGAGCCTGCTGAAGGCCGGCGACGAAACGCCCCCCGAGACGCTGATTCATTTCCCGAACGGGCTCGCCGACAGCCTCAATGCCGAACTGCCTGCAGATGCATCCCTGCTGGCGCCCGTCTGGTCCGGCGATGCCGACCTGCCGCAGGCCGCCGATGGCCGTACGGGCGGACGCGTGGAGTGGGCGCTGGCCTTTCGCGAAACAGGCCAGGCTTCGCTGGAATCCTTCTGCAACACTATCCCGACCCCGCAGGGCGGCACGCACGAGACCGGGTTCCGCGCCGCTCTGGTGAAGGGTTTTCGCGCATGGGGCGACCATCGCAAGAACAAGCGCGCGGCGGCGATCACGGCCGAGGATATTCTGGGTGCCACCAGCGCCAAGCTCTCGGTCTTCGTCCGCGACCCGCAGTTCCAGGGGCAGACCAAGGAGAAGCTGACCTCGCAGGAGGCAGCGCGTCTGGTCGAGGGCGCCCTGCGCGACCGCGTCGATCACTGGCTGGGCGGCAATCCGGTGCAGGCGGACAATCTGCTCGCCTTCTTCATCGAGCGGGCGGAAGAGCGGCTGCGTCGTCGCGATCAGCGCGACGCGCCGCGCAAGAGTGCCACCAATAAGCGCTGCCTGCCCGGCAAGCTCACGGACTGCACCCGCTCGAACGTTGCGGAGACCGAGATCTTCCTGGTGGAGGGCGACTCGGCAGGCGGTTCGGCCCGTCAGGCCCGCGACCGGGAAACGCAGGCCGTCCTGCCGCTCAAGGGCAAGATCCTCAACGTCGCATCGGCCTCGGTCGACAAGATGCGCGCCAATCAGGAACTGCGGGACCTGATCGAGGCGCTGGGCTGTGGCGTCGGGCGCGACGCGGACATGTCCCGCCTGCGCTACGGCCGCGTCATCATCATGACCGACGCCGACGTGGACGGCGCCCATATCGCGACCCTGCTCATGACGTTCTTCTATCGGGAGCTGCCCGAACTGATCACGCGCGGGCATCTCTATCTGGCGCGGCCGCCGCTCTACCGGATCGTTCAAGGCAGCAAGACGGTCTATGCCATGGACGATCGCGACCGCGATCGCGCGATCAAGCGCGAGTTCAAGGCAGGTGCCAAGGTCGAGGTCTCCCGCTTCAAGGGCCTCGGCGAGATGCCCGTGTCCGACCTGAAGCGCACGACCATGGACCCTGCGCGCCGGACTCTGTTGAAGGTCATCTCGCTGCCCGAAGATCGACTCGCCACCAGTGATCGTGTCGAGAGCCTGATGGGACGCAAGCCCGAACTCCGGTTCCAGTTCATCCAGGATCACGCGCGCTCGGTCGAACTGCTCGACGTCTGATGATGGCGGGTCAGGCGCGCGCACCCGATGCGGGGCGCGAGAGGCTGGGTGCGGTCGCATGTCTGGTCGGGGGCATCTCCTCGTTCCAGATCGGAGCAGCACTGGCAAAGGGCCTGTTCGGCCTGTTCGGGCCCAGCGGAATGGTCGGCTTGCGCGTGGGTCTCGCTGCCCTGATCCTGCTCATGATCTGGCGACCGAGTGCCGCGCGGCTGCGCGGCGGCGTCTGGCGCGTGCTGTTGCCCTATGGCGCCTCGATCGCGGTGATGAACACCGCGTTCTACATCGCACTGACCCGCCTGCCGCTCGGGATCGTCGTGGCACTCGAGTTTCTGGGGCCGCTGACGCTGGCGCTGGTCGGATCGCGCCGCCTGCTCGATCTGGCCTGGGCACTCCTGGTGATCGCCGGAATCGTCCTGCTTCTGCGTCCCGAGCATGGAGCAGTGGGCCATCTAGATCCGCTGGGCGTCTGCGTGGCGCTTCTCAGCGGCTGCGGCTGGATCGTGTATATCCTGACCGGAACACGCATCGCACCACGACTCGATGCTGGCTATGCCACGGCCTATGGCATGGCGACGGCCGGGATTCTGCTGTTGCCCTGCCTTATCCCGGCTCTGATGCCGGCGATCACGCATCCGTATTATGGCGCGATGGCGCTGAGTGTCGCGATCATGTCTTCGGCCGTGCCTTACGTGCTCGACATGCTGGCCATGCGCCGCCTGACCCCGCGCGATCTGGGCATCATGTTGTCCATGGAGCCGATGCTCGGCGCGATGTCGGGGCTGGTCTTCCTCGGCGAGTCCCTGTCCGCCCTGCGCTGGACCGGCGTTGCGTGCATCGTGATTGCGTCGGTCGGCAATGTGCTGAGCACGAAGAAGGTAAGCGCGCCGTCCTGAGGGTCTGATGTCTGGACCTTGAACGGCACGTGCCAGACAACGGCCTGGCCTTGCCGATGCCCGGGTTATAAAAAGGCAGCATTGGAGCCCGTCGTCAGCGTTGACCGTTCACAGGCAACGGATGGCGGCGACTGCCCCCTGATCGATCATCGCCCGAAACGAGACGTCGATACTGCCGCAACGCCGGATTTTCGAGAAAATCAGGAAAATTGTGTCAGCCCGGCGATGCGTCATGTTGCGCATTTTACGCAGCACTCGTGGAGCGCGCGCCAGCGGCGTAACTCCAGCAGGAAAGCCGCATCACTCAGCCGACAGATATGGCCCTGGGGTCATATGGTCGATGGCAGCGATATAACGGACCGACGACCGGCCGCTCTTGGCGGCCAGTCGGTCTGGACGCGTCTGGTCAGCGAAGGATGATCTCGACGCGGCGATTCTGGGGCTCGCGCGTGTCGGCTGCTGTCGGCACCAGAGGATGCGTCTCGCCGAAGCCACGCGTATCGATCACGCCTCCGGGGACGCCATCGCGGACCAGCTCGGCCTTCACGGCCGCTGCGCGCCGGTTGGACAGGTCCATGTTATAGGCAGCCCCGCGCGGTCCGGGATGAGCGGCACTGTTGTCGGTGTAGCCGTTCACCTCGATGCGCGTCACGCGCACATGGGACGAGGCGCGTGCTGCTTCCGCAACGATCGCGCGGGCGCGCTCGGTCAGTGCCGCCCTGTCCCAGTCGAAGAATACGAGATAGGTGCGGGCGGGCGCCGGGGCCGGGGCTGTTTCCACGACTGGCGCCGGCGGGGGCGGTGGAGGTGCCGGATTGAACTCATAGCGCAGGCCGAGCATCAGCGAATGATTGTAGTCGGTGCGGTCGTCGCGGTTGCCCACGGCGAACTGGGCCGGGCGGCTGACGTCATAGCCGCCGATCGTCCCGTAGGAGGTCGCACGGTGGCTCTGCGGTCCGAGCATCGACCAGAACCGGTATTCCGCCGTCGCGGAAAGCCCGACGACCCAGGGAACGGGGAAGGCAAGCCCGAAGATGCCCTGCCACGACATGGCGCCATAGGTGCCGCCGGACTGCTGGCTGAACACCCCGTTGGGCGCGACGATGTTGGCTGTGCTGTGCTGCCAGGCATAGCCGATGCCGCCGCCGAAATAGGGGTACAGCCAGCTCTTGCCGATATCCATGTCAAACAGGCCGTTGACCATGGTGCCGTAGCTCTGCTGGCGTCCGCCCGCGCTGCTGGGGAAGTGCGAGTTGCTGAATTCGCCGAGCTGGTTGTTGCGATAGTTGCCTTCGATTTCAACGCGGAAACCGTTGCCGAAGCCCCAGCCCATCGCGCCGATCCCGGTGACGCCGGTCTTGTATTCGTCCTGCCCGCTCGGAAAGATCGGCGAAAGGCGAACTTCCTGTTCCTGGTTGAAGCTCGCGCCGCCTTCGCCCGAGATATAAAGGCCCCTCACGGGCTGTGCGAGTGCGGTCGACGCGCACAGCAGCATCGCTGTCCCGGCGCCGAACGCCAGAATGCCGGCCAACCGGGAACTTAGCGTCATCGTCACAATCTCCATGCGTCTGCCACGACGCGTACCTGCCTGCCGCGCGACAGACGGGCCGATACCGGCGAAAGAATATGGCTGCCGGATGCCAGGTCGGCACGGCAGCGAGCCTGTCTTCATCACCGAAACAGGCCGCGAGCGCAACGCGCTGGTCACGCCGGGGTGGCCTGCGTCCGTCGGCGTGCGGCACGATCACACTGCAAGTGTGGACCACATGCAACACCTGTGCCGGATGATGGGACGGGCCTTCCGCTGGAGACGCAGGAGCCGGATAGGCTCAGGCTGTCATGGACAGCGACGTGATCGAGCCGCTTCTGGACCCGCTGGACGTCCCGCCGCTGCTCGTGGAGCCTTGTCCGGCCGTGGTGACCTGCGAGACGACATCGCCTTGCGCGTCGGTCACTGTCGTGGTGATCGATCCATCCGCATTGGTCGTCATGGTGGTCGTATCCTGACTGCTGCTGGTGCCTGACGAAGACGACGACGTGGACGATTGTGAACCCGCTGCCGAACCGGCTTGGGACGTTGCCGAAGCCGCACTCAATGAGGACAACGCCGCCGTTCCGGTCGAAAGACCGGAGAGAGAAACAGACATCTGATCACCTGTCCTGCTTGATACGGAAGCACTCAGGTTAGTCGTGCAGCGTTAACGAATTCTGAATACCACGGTGATGCGATGTAACGATTGGTGACATCACACATCAACGCGGCCTGTTGTTTTCGAAGGCGCGTTAGGAGCGTCTTTACCATTGCATGAGACCATCGGCCCACATTCGGCCTTAAGGTATCTTCAGCAATGCTTCAACATTTGCGCTTCAAGACGAAGATCGCGCTCGTGGTCATCGCGCTGTCCTTCGTGGCGCTCGCGGGTAATGCGTTCCTGGCCTACAGCGAAACGGCGACCGGCGCGCGCTACATGTCATTCATCAACGTGGACGATCAGGGCACGATCCTGCTCGCGCGTGCGGCCGACAAGATGAACGCGCTCCTGTATGCGACGCACCGTATCGCCGACGAGACGAATACACCTTCTCTCAGCGAGACAGTGAGTCGTTACCGGCGGGATGCCGCCGGACTGCGGGCCCTCTTCGCCGAGGCGTCGAGAGTCGACCCTCGTCTGACCGGTCGGCTTTCGGAGCTGACAGCGCGTTTCGACGTCGTTCAGTCCGCGATGGATCAGCTGGTGATCGCAGCGCAGCGCAATGACGTGGCGCAGGTCACTGTGTTCAAGCAGCGTGTGGACGAGAGTGGCCTGCGGCTCGCCATTGATCTCGGCGCACTCGGAGGCACGCGTGTAGCCGAAGTGCAGGCCCAGGCAGGCGCCATCGCTCATGGTGTGACCGCGGCCATTCTGTGGTGCTTTCTCGTCGTCGTTGCACTGATCGGCGTTGTCCTGGTCGCGGCCCTTGTCATGAGCAGTCGCAGCATCGTCAACCCGTTGCTCGTCGTGCGCGACCGGATGCTTTCGGTCGCCAATGGCGAGCTTGATATCCATGTGCCGTTCGCGGAGCGCGGCGATGAGGCCGGCGCCATGGCCAAGGCCTTGCGTACGATTCAGACCAGCATGCAGCGCGGCCGTGCGCTCGAGGCGACACAGGAAGAGGCGCGGGTCCAGGCCGAACATGATCGAGCGCGCGCCGAGGAGCATGCTGCGCGGGACGCGGCCGAGGAACGCGTTGCGATCGAGGCGATCCGCCGGGGCCTCGCAGCCGCAGCCAACGGCAATCTGGCCTATCGTATCGAAGCCGCGTTCCCGGAACGTCTGCAGGTCATGCAGATCGATTTCAACGAATCGTTCGCCAAGCTGCGACAGACGTTCTCGGCGGTTCAGCATGCGGTCATGGCAATCGGATCCGGCGCCAGCGAAATTTCGACCGCGTCCGCCGACATGTCGCGCCGCACGGAACAGCAGGCTGCAAGCATCGAACAGTCATCGGTCGCCCTTGGCCGCGTGGCCGGGATGCTGCGCGATTCAGCCGAAAGCGCCGGCAAGGCAGCTGGCGTGACCGACGCGGCACGAGACGGCGCGGAAAAATCGGGCACCATCGTGCATGCAGCGGTGAATGCCATGAGTCATATCGAGAGCAGCTTCTCGCAGATCAGTCAGGTGATCGGCCTGATCGACGACATCGCGTTTCAGACCAATCTGCTGGCCCTGAACGCTGGAATCGAAGCGGCCCGTGCCGGCGACGCAGGTCGCGGATTTGCCGTCGTCGCAACGGAAGTGCGAACGCTTGCGCAACGGTCCGCGGAGGGCGCCCGTCAGGTCAAGGATCTGGTGTCGAACTCGGGTCATTTCGTGACCGACGGTGTTCGGCTGGTCCGTGATGCCGGGGCAGCGCTCGAGGTCATCCTTGGGCAGGTTGCGGAAATCAACAAGCTCGTTGCCGATATCGCGCATGCGTCGGCGGGACAGTCCGCGGCTGTCGAGGAAATCAATATCGCGGTCGGCGAAATGACCAAGGCGACACAGCAGAATGCCGCCATGGTTGAACAGAGCACCGCCGCCATTGCATCGCTTGACGGGGAGGCATCGGCCTTGCGCGAGCGCGTCGCGTTCTTCCGCCTGGGCGATGACGGTGCGACCGGGCACGCTCCCAACGAAAAGACGTCTCCGGCGAAGGGTGCCCTGTCATTTTCGCGGGCTGCAACGGCGCCGCGCCATCTGGCCCTCGCAGGGGCTGACTCATCCATGCCGGACGATGCAGGCTGGGCCGATTTCATGTGACAGGCGCGCCGTAACGACGCCGTACAAAGCAAAAGCGCCAGCAGCCTGGGCTGCCGGCGCTCTTCTGAAACTGGAAAGTCCTGAAGGCCCCGTCCCGAAGGAGCATTCAGGACCGACGCCCTTACTGACCCTGCTTCGGCAGGGCGAAGGCAACCACTTCATCGCCGTTGCGCGTCTTGAGACCGCCGTGGCCACCAACGGCGATCACGACGTACTGGCGCCCATCCTTGCCAGTGTAGGTCATCGGCGTTGCATTGCCGCCTGCATCAAGCTCGGTCTCGTAGAGCACAGACCCATTGCGCGCATCCAGAACACGAAACGCCTGATCGGCTGTTGCGCCCATGAACAGCAGGTTGGTGCTCGTGATCAGGCTGCCACCCATGCTGAAGATGCCCGTCGGCAGGCCGAGCGGCATCCGCAACGCGCCCGGGCCCACGTTCTTCGTGGTACCGAGTGCGCGCTGCCAGATCACCTTGCGGGTCTGCAGGTCGATTGCCTGGGTCAGACCCCACGGCGGCGCAAGGCAGGGCGCCCCGAAGATCCCGAGCCATGGCTTGACCACGATGCCGTACGGCAGGCCATGCTGCGGATTGTTCGTGAACACTGGCTCCGGATACGGGTGACCCCAGCCGGCCCATGGCTTGTAGAGCCCTTCACTCAGGCCCTGTTTCTGCGTGACCATGTTCATCAGGAACGGGATGTACGTCGTGTTCACGTAGAGGACACGGCGTGTCGGATCGATCGTCGCGCCATACCAGTCGGCCACACCGTCGAATGCAGGATTGCCGATCGTGCCATTCAGGCTCGGCGGTGTGTAGAGGCCCTGGAAGCGCTCGCGGTGATAGACGATCCGGCAGGCCAGCTGATCGAACGGGGTCGCGCCCCACATGTCGTCTTCCGTCGGATTCGGGCGACGCAGGTTCGGCATATCGACCGACAGCGGCTGCGTCGGCGAATAATGTTCGCCGGGGATGTCGCCTTTCGGCACCGGCACTTCATCGACACGATAGAACGGCTTGCCGGTCCGGCGGTCGAGAACGAACAGTTCGCCCTGCTTGTTGGTCTGGACGAGCGCCGGAACCATGTTGCCCTGTGCATCCGGCAGGTCGACCAGAGACGGCCCGATCGGCAGGTCGAAATCCCACAAATCATGATGGGTCGTCTGGAAATGCCAGCGCTCCAGGCCGGTTTCGATGTCCAGCGCCACGACCGAGCTGTCGTATTTCTCATCCGTGGGCCGACGCTGGCCGCCGAAATAGTCCGGTGTTGGCGTGCCGAGCGGGATGTAGACCATGTTGAGTTTGGGATCCGCCGTGTAGACGCCCCAGCCGTTCGGCGTGCCGCGCGTGAACGTCTCGCCCGGATCGAGCGGCTTGTTCGTCGGCATGCGGTCCATGTCCCATGCCCAAGCCAGCTGGCCCGTGGTCGCATCGAACCCACGGATCACGCCCGAAGGCTCACCCACGCTCTGGTTGTCGTAGACCCAGCCGCTGGTCATGATCCGGTTGTGGATCACCATCGGCGGCGAGGTGATGAAGTGGAAGCCCGGCGGCACGTCGCCCATGCCGTCACGCAGGTCCACCACGCCGTTATGACCGAAGCTCTGGCAGAGCTGGCCGGTGTCCGCATCCAGCTCGAACAGCGTCGGCGGCGAGCCGGAATCGGTCGAGACGATCCGATGCGCACAGGGCGCGCCTTCAGGCGCTTCGAAATAGGAGACACCGCGGCAGGCCTGATAGATGTTCGCGCCATATTCGCCGCGCGGAGAATAGCGCCAGACCTGCTTGCCGGTCGTCGCATCGAGCGCGATCACGTCACGATGCGGCGTGCAGAAATATAGCCGGTCGCCGACCTTGATCGGGGTCGCCTCGAAGCTGAATTCCCGGCCACGGGAGTTCTCGCCGGGACGCGGCAGGTCGCCGGTGTGAAATGTCCAGGCTCGCGTCAGATGGCCGACATTGGCGGCCGTGATCTGGCTCGGCGTCGCATAGCGATCACCTGCCGGCGTGCCGCCATAGTAGCGCCATTCATTGGAGCCGGGTGTTGCGTTGCCGTTGGCTTCGACGCCGGGAACCGCGCCGGTCGCCGCACGATCGGGGAATGGGCTCGGATGGATGAAACGCGACGAGGTGATCGTCCAGCCGCACACGAACATGAACACGAACAGCGCAGCGCACGCGCCCATCCCACCGAGACTCACGCCGTTGAAGCGGCTCCGGCCCGCGCTGTCGTGCATCTTGCCGGCGATCCACGGACTGAAAATCCATATTCCGAACACGGCTGGCGCTGCGAGCGGCGGGATCATGCGCCATCCATCGAAGCCAACACTTGCGATGACCCAGACCACCGATCCGATCAGATAGAGCGCATAGAGCCAGATTCCGGCACGCCGATCGGTCGCAAGCAACGCGCCTGCGGCGACGAGCGCGACACCTGCAATGGCATAGTAAGCCGAGCCGCCCAGCGTAAGCAGCCAGATGCCTGGCAACAGCAGGCCGAGGCCCAGGAGCACGGTCAGAACACCGGTCAATGTTATGAGTATCGGTCTGGATCGAGCGTGGACCATTCAACGCGCTCCTTGGGCGACGGGTAAGCCGACATGTCGACGATGTGCCTACAAAGGTTGCGAACTATTGCCGGGTTGCCTGCAAGCGGCGCGTTTTCGTGAATCATGTGGCGCGGGAGGTACAGTCGGCGTGATTCTGGCAGCAGGCCAGGAACCGCACGTCATCTGGCTCAACCGATCGGTGTCCCGGCCCGATCAGAAGAGCAGGATGTACGGAGCAGGCCATCCGGCGTCTCCATCAGAACGCCACTGCATCGTCGCGAAGGGGCGTTCGTTACTGCACAGTGACAGACCGATCAGGATAGCGTCAGGCAGGAAATACAGGCGTCACAGCCTGCAGAGCGTCTCGTCAGCCTGTCAGGCAGACCGTGCCGCATCCATTCCGGACGTCACCAAAGCCGCATGCCGGACTAGAACGCCTCGTGCGGAGCAGCCTGACGGAACGGAACCGATTGACGGTTCAACGCCACAGGAGGAGGCCCTTCGGCGGGATTCGGCGAAGTGCCTTGAACCGCATGCGGTCCCGACGTCCTGAACGTGCTTTTACGATCCATCCGTCTGATCGGCGGTGCCCGGCGCCTGACCTGCGAGATCCCGTTTTGCCGCGGCCCACAGTGCCTCCTGTGCTGCCAGATCATATTCGGACAATATCCGTCCTTCGCGGGCGGCGGCGCGTTCCATCCACTCGAAGCGCCGCGTGAACTTGGCATTCGACCGGCGCAGGCAGGCTTCGGGATCCAGATCGAGCTTGCGGGCCAGGCTCGCGACCGTGAACAGCACGTCGCCCAGCTCGTCTTCCATCTTGTCACGGTCCATGGCCACCAGCTCGACACGAAGCTCGGCGATCTCCTCCGACACCTTGTCCAGCACCTCGACCGGCTTCGCCCAGTCGAACCCCACGCGTGCGGCACGCGCGCAGAGCTTGCGGGCGCGAAGGAGTGCGGGCAGGTCGCGCGCGATCCCCGCGAGCGCGCCATGCTCGGCCCGGCTCGCGCGCTCGGCCGCCTTGCTGCGTTCCCACAGATCGTCGTCCATGGCGGCATCGCCGAATACGTGCGGATGACGGCGGATCATCTTGTCGGCGATCGTGCGTGCGACGGTTGCAAAATCGAACCGTCCGGCCTCGTCGGCCATCTGCGCCTGATAGACGACCTGAAGCAGCAGGTCGCCCAGCTCGTCTGGAAACGCGTCCCAGTCTTCGCGCGCAATCGCGTCCATCACCTCGTAGGCTTCCTCGATCGCAAAGGGTGCGATCGAGGCGAAATCCTGCACGCGGTCCCACGGGCAGCCGGTCTCGGGATCGCGCAGACGCTTCATGACCCACAGCAGTCGCGCAATCTCGCGCTCGGCGGCCGGTGCGGCGGGAACAGTCGGGTCGGTCGGCTCGGACATGGAAACGGGGGCCTTCAGCTCGGATCGGGAAGGGGGCGGGCGCGGCTAGCGCGCCTGACGACGTAGGCTGCGAGAAATACGACGACGCTCAGGCTGCTGGCCAGCACGGTCCCGCGTCCGTCAGGGGACGCCAGCATGGCGATGAGCACGAGTGCGATACCGCCCAGCGTTGCGCTGTTCAGCCAGCGCGGGAGCGTGAAACGCCCCGAGGCGCGCGCGGAACCGGCGCGCCGCAGGGCGCCATGCGCGCTGACGATCAACCCATAGACCACGAGAATCACGGCGCCTGACGCACC
Organism: Tanticharoenia sakaeratensis NBRC 103193; assembly: GCF_000963885.1. Lineage (GTDB taxonomy): Bacteria > Pseudomonadota > Alphaproteobacteria > Acetobacterales > Acetobacteraceae > Tanticharoenia > Tanticharoenia sakaeratensis. The sequence goes on along the minus strand of NZ_BALE01000048.1, from coordinate 152,595 downwards.
CAGCAGGAACGCGAAGATCAGCCCCGGCGACAGGATCGAACAGGCCGCAACGAGAAGCCCGAACAGGCTGCACGCGGCAACCGCCCGTTGCGGCACATGATGCCCGGACAGATGCGCGAAAGCCGCAGGGGCATCCCCTCGCCGGGCCATGCCCCACAGCGTCCGCGACGTGATGTAGATCGAGGAGTTCAGGCACGAGATGATGGCACTCAGGACGACGATCCGCATGATGAGGGACGCCCCCGGCACGCCGATGGCCTCCATCACGCTCACGAACGGGGAATGACCGGGACGGATCGTGGTCCAGGGCACGATGCACAGGATCAGCGCGACCGACAGCAGATAGAACACCATGATCCGCAGCCCGGTATTGCGGGTCACGCGGGCGAGGTTCGTGCCCGCATCTTCGGACTCGGCGGCGGCGACGGTCGCGGCCTCGGAACCGATCATCGAGAACAGCACGGTGGGGATCGTCCCGATCACGACGGCAAGTCCATGCGGCACCGGACCGCCGCCTGCGTCGAGATTGGCCAGAATGGCTGGCGGCGGCCCCACGAGATGGGTCACGCACAGGAGCCCCAGCCCGCAGAACCCGACGATGCAGGCGACCTTGGCAAGCGACAGCCAGAATTCGCATTCGCCGAACAGGTTGACCGAAATCAGGTTCAGCAGGTTCACGGCCAGGATCAGTCCGATCGCCAGTACCCAGACGGGCAGGGAAATCCAGTCATGCAGGGATATGGCGCCCGCGATCGCCTCCGATCCGATCGCGATCGCCCAGAAGAACCAGTAGAGCCAGCCCGCGAGAAACGCGGGTCCGCCGCCATGGGCCAGCCGGATGCAGTCGACGAACGAGCCGATGCCCGGATGCGCGAGGAGCATCTCGCCGAGCATGCGCATGACGACCACGACCAGCGCGCCGGTCGCGACATAGGCCAGCAGAACGGCCGGTCCGGCCTGTTCGATGGCAGCCGAGCTGCCGACGAACAGCCCCGCCCCGATGACGCCGCCAAGCGCGATCATCACGATATGTCGGCTGCGCAGCGTGCCGGTTCGGGGCGTGGCCGCGTCGGTCTGATCGGTCATGTCGTCCGGCATCCATCGGTGTTGGTCTCGCAACGATGTGACATGCGCGTGTCGATCGGTTCAAGCGCGGGGTCTGTCCCGGATGTCGGGATCGCGGGCACTCCCGGTCCAGACGCGTGTTTCCTGCGGACTTCACCCTCCAGCCGTGCGAGGAAGACGGTTGCCTGCCTGAAGGTGAGTGTGCCTTCCGCGAAAAAATCCGACGAGATGGTGGCATTATTGCCGGCCTATCGGGCCTGCATGAGACGGAGCCGCGCAAACGATCGGAACGGTCGGGGCGCGACATCTTCTCTTGCTGGCTTCAGAGGCAACAGCCAGGCAACAAGACAGCGAAGAACGCTCCGGATCAGCTTGTTCCGGTCCAGATGGCGGCATCGACGCGGTGGGAATGCCGGCAGGACCTGCGATATATGTGTCCCTCGCCCCGGCTCCAGCCTGCCTGCAGCGAGGCTTTACCCGTTTTCCTGCCGTTTCCACCTGCGCGATCGTATCGCAAATGTCGGCGACGATGGCGGCGGATGCCCGGCGCTGATCGCGCCTGCACCGTTGGCATCTCCCCAGGATCGAGCCGGGCGGAATACCCGGGAGATCCGATCGGAAAACCGACAGGCACTGTCACGGGCGCCATATCGCAGCCTGAATCGTCATCGTCCATCGCCGCACGCAGGAATTTGCCGCCCAGTCCGGGTCTGCGAACATGCCTGCATCCGTCGCCCCGGACCGCAAACCAGATCGCCTTCTTCGGAGATGCGCGCGGGACTGCATATGATCGGCGGGCGCCACATCGGCATCATTCGCCATCAGTGACATTTTTACGTCCTCGATACGACACGTCGATGCGCGGACGAGCAGCAGCCTGAAGCTGCGCCTTCCGGGAGGTGAGAAGCCGTCAGATCCTCTTCTTTGCATCGAATTCTTTCTACCTGCGTCGTCTCGAAGGCGACCGGGCCGCTTTCGGCCCCAACCGCCATGCACCGTCGAGCAGATGTTGGCTGCAAACGCCCGGATGGCCGTTCTCGTGTATGGAGGATCGGTACGGCGACGACGCGGCAGCGCCATGAACAAGAAAATCTCCGGGGAGCCTGTCTGGGGTTCCGGGAGCGAGGACAGGAATGAGCACTTCCCCTTATCGGACTACCCATGCGGTTATGGCGGCCCTCGTTGCCGCATCCATGGTGGTGTGTTCGCTCTGGGTCGTCCGTCCGTTTCTTCCTGCCACGATCTGGGCAATTACGATTGTCGTGACCACGTGGCCTCTTCTGCTGCGTATCCAGGCACTGCTGTGGAAAAGCCGCGCCCTGGCCGTCACGGTGACGACATTGATCGCGCTGCTAGTGTTCGTCATGCCGTTCTGGCTGGCGACAACCACGGTCATCGCGCATGGGGACGACCTGAAATATCTCATACGGGCTGCACTGGCTTTCCGCGTTCCGCCGGAGCCGCAATGGCTCCCTCATTTTCCCCTCATCGGGTCGAGAATTACGGAGGTCTGGCAACAGGTCGAAAATCTCAGCCTGTCGCAGCTCGCACCGCGTCTGACGCCGTATGCAGGGCGGCTCATCGGTTGGTCCATCGGCTATCTCGGCAGCTTCGGCATGCTTGCCCTCCAGTTTTTCCTGACATTGATCATGACGGCGATCATTCACACGAAGGGTGAAGCCGCCTCGCGTCTGGCCATGAAATTCGGCGACAGCCTCGCGGGTGACGAGGGCAGGCAGATGGTCAGTCTGGCGGGGCGCGCCATTCGTGCCGTGGCTGTCGGCGTGATGGTGACCGCACTGGTCGAAGCCATCGTGGGCGGTATCGGCATAAAGCTTTCCGGTGCGCCATGGCCGGCAGTGCTGACCGCGATGACATTCATCGTCTGCCTGGCTCAGGCCGGTCCGGGCATCATACTCATCCCGGCCATCGTCTGGGTGTATGTCTTTCGGGACATGGGCCATGCCGTGATGCTGCTGGTGTTCACAGTGGCCGCGATTCTCATCGACTGCCTGCTGCGGCCTTATCTGATCCGGCGACAGGCCGACGTGCCGATGCTGTTGATCATGGTCGGCGTCATCGGTGGGCTGTCGATGTTCGGCCTCATCGGCATTTTCGTGGGACCGGTCATTCTTGCCGTAACCTATACCCTCATAAAATCCTGGATGGGTGAGGACTCTGTCCCGGCCGGCGACACTCAAAAAGGAACCCCTGTTGTCTCGAAATAGTCTGTCCCCTCAGGGCGCGTTTCGAAAACCTCGCAGGTGGCATTTGAGGTTGTCCCAATCTCACGTTCGCTCTGGGTTGCCTGATTGATGATCCGGCGCCCCGAACGATTGAACGATTGCGGGCGAGGCGGCCTGATTCTTCGTATTCGGCCGCACCTCTTCCCGCATTTGGCGCATCCGGCTCACGCGCCGCTGCGACGTTTGTGAAAAATCATGCTCGCCCTGCCGGCGGCGCAATCGTCCCGGAGAACGCGCGATCTACCCATGACGGCCCCGATCTGGCATGGTGCCGCCCCGTCGGCGAGCGGCGCCTGTGCGGGACATGAACCTGAGCGGGAGGGAGTGATGCCACGCATCTTTATCGACGGCGAAGCGGGGACGACGGGGCTCGGCATTCGCGAGCGCCTGGCGCCATTGCGCGAGCGCGGTGCGATCGAGTTGCTGTCGATCGCCCATGAACACCGCAAGGATCCGGCTGCGCGGCGCGACATGATGGCGCAGGCCGATCTGGCGGTCCTGTGCCTGCCGGACGATGCGGCCCGGACAGCCACACGGATCGCCGACGAACTGGGCGAAAGCGGACCGCGTCTGCTGGATGCCAGCACAGCCCATCGTGTTGCCGAAGGCTGGACCTACGGCTTCCCCGAAATGACCGCAGGACAGGCGCAGGCAATCCGTCACAGCCGCCGCGTCTCCAATCCCGGCTGCTATCCGACGGGTGCCGTGGCCCTGCTGCGGCCGCTGGTCGAGGCCGGGCTGCTGTCGCCCGATGCCTGCATCTCGATCAATGCCGTCAGCGGCTATACCGGCGGCGGCCGCGCCGACATCGAGGCCCATGAACGCACCGGCGGCCCCGCTTTCGAGCTGTACGGCCTGGCGCTTGCCCACAAGCACGTGCCGGAGATCCAGCGCTATGCGGCTCTGGATCGCCGTCCCCTGTTCGTCCCCTCGGTCGGCCATTTCCCGCAAGGCATGATTGTCTCGATCCCGGTTCACCTCGCCCAGCTGTCATGGGGTGCGACGAGTGCCCGTCTGCACGAGGCTCTGTCGGATGCCTATGCGGGCAGCGACGTGATCTCGGTCTGCGAGGCGGAGGCGCGGCTGGATGCAGCGGCACTTGCCGGATCGGACCGGATGGAATTGCGTGTGCACAGAGAAGAATCGCTGGGTCATGCGCTGCTGACGGCGCGTCTCGACAATCTCGGCAAGGGTGCATCCGGCGCGGCGCTGCAGAATATCGGTCTGATGCTCGACCTCGCATGACGCCAGCCGCGCCGCTTTCCAATGCGGCGGCGACGAAGCTGCTGCTCGGCTTCGCAAGCGTCGTCTTTCTCGGCTATCTCGCCGTGGGCGTGCCGTTCGGTGTCCTGCCGGGTTTCGTGCATGCAACGCTCGGTTTCGGCCCTTTCGTCGTCGGGCTGACGATCGGGCTGCAGTCGCTCAGCACGTTGTCGATCCGCGGGCTTGCGGGTCACACCGCCGATCATCGGGGCGGCCGCTTCGCGACGCTCATCGGGGCATTGGGCTGCGCGGGATCGGCGCTCGCCTATCTCGCGGCGTCCCGGTGCATCGGCGCCCCTGGTCTCGCGCTGGCCTGCGTGCTTGCCGGACGGATCGCATCCGGCATCGGGGAAGGCTTCCTGATTACCGGCGCGCTCGGCTGGTGTCTGGCGCGTGTCGGCCCAAGCCACGCGGGCCGCGCCATGGTCTGGGTCGGGATCGCGATGTTTGGTGCGGTCGGGATCGGTGCGCCGATCGGAACCTGGCTTTCGGGCCAGGGCGGACTTTCCGCCGTTTCCGTCCTGTTGTTCGCAGCCCCCCTGCTGGGTGCGGTGCTCGCGGCCATGCTGCCCGGCGTGCCGGTGGCAGGCGGAACGCGGCTTTCGTTCTTCCGGGTGGTCGGGCTGGTGTGGCGTCTGGGCGGGTCGCTGTCGCTCTGCACCATGGGGTTCGGCACACTGTCGGCGTTCGTCGGGCTCTATTTCGCACAAGGCCACTGGCATGGCGCATCGTTCGCGCTCAGCGTATTTGCCGTCGGCTTCGTGCTCTCGCGCCTGTTCTTCGGCCATCTGCCGGACCGGATCGGCGGGCGTCGCGTGGCCCTTGTCACGATCCCGACCCAGGCGCTCGGCACGCTTCTGCTCGGTCTGGCCCCGGGCCCGCTGGTAGCCTTTGCGGGCGCGGCCCTGGTGGGCTTCGGGTACTCCATGACGTTCCCGGCACTCGGCGTCGAGGTCGTGCGTCGCGTGCCGCCACAGAACCGGGGTGCCGCGATGGGGGCCTATGTGGCGTTCGTCGATATCGGTCTGGGATTGACCGGGCCCGTGCAGGGCGTGGTCGCCGGCCTGTTCGGATATGCGGCACCATTTCTCGTGGCGACACTGGGCGCGGGTGTCGCATGGCTGAGCGTGCGGGCCATGGCGCGCAATCTGGCTTCCGCCTCCGATCTCTGATAAGGACACCCGCCGGGTCAGTCCCGGCGCCTTTTCACAGGCCGTGCGAGAGTGACGGAACGGTAGACGTAGTCGGCTCAAAATCGACCGCCGCAAGGCATAGGGGTTCGAGTCCCCTCTCTCGCACCATGTCGCGTCCGTTTCCTGGCGCGGCCTCCTGGCCCACCCGGCCGACCAATGCCCGGATTTCCATCGCCCGGACCGCAGGACGCCATGTCTGACCAGCTTGCCCTTTCGCCTGATGCGCACGCCCTTCCCGCCAAGCCGGAAGCCAGACCCGCGCGTCCGTTCTTCTCGTCGGGGCCGTGCGCCAAGCGGCCGGGCTGGAGCCTGTCCGCGCTTGAGGGCGCGCTGCTGGGTCGCTCGCACCGTTCGGCGGAGGGGCGCGAGAAAATCCGCGATGTGATCGATCGCTCCCATGCGCTGCTCGGCATTCCGGCCGACTGGCGCGTGGCCGTGGTGCCGGCATCCGATACCGGTGCCGTCGAGATGGTGCTGTGGGCGATCGCAGGCGCACGCGGGATCGACGTGCTGTCGTTCGAGAGCTTTTCCGCGACCTGGGCGCATGACCTGAGATCTGTCCTCGCGCTGGACGACGTGCGCGTGCTCGAAGCACCCTATGGCGCGTTGCCGGATCTCGAGGCGGTCGACTGGTCGCGCGACGTCGTGCTGACCTGGAACGGCACGACCGCAGGCGTATGCGTGCCCGCTGACATCGCGATCCCGGCCGATCGCGCAGGCCTTGTGATCTGCGATGCGACTTCTGCGGCGTTCGCCATGGATCTGCCCTGGGACCGGCTCGATGTCGTGACCTGGTCCTGGCAGAAGGCGCTGGGCGGAGAGGCGGCTCACGGCATGCTGGCGCTCAGCCCGAGTGCGGTCGCGCGTCTCGAGGCGGCCGCGCTGCGACCCCTGCCGAAGGTGTTCCGCCTGACGTCCAAGGGCAAGCTGAACGAGGCGATCTTCCGCGGAGATACCATCAACACGCCGTCGATGCTCTGCGTCGAGGATGCGCTCGACAGTCTCGCCTGGGCTGAACGGGTCGGTGGATTGCCTGGTCTGATCGACCGTGTCCGGGCCAATTTCGCGGTCCTGAGCAACTGGGTCGAGCGCGCGGACTGGATCGATTTCCTTGCAGCCGATCCGCGTACGCGCTCCACGACATCGGTGTGCCTGAAGATCGTGGCGCCATGGTTTGCGGCACTCGATCAGGCGACGCAGACGAAGGCCGCCAAGCGGATCGCAACGCTGGTCGCCGACGAGGGCGCGGGCTTCGATCTGGGCGCGCATCGCGATGCCCCTGCGGGGCTGCGCGTCTGGGCCGGCGCCACGGTCGAGACGGCGGACATCGAAGCGCTGCTGCCGTGGCTGGACTGGGCCCATGAGGTGGCGCGGGCGGAGTTCGCGGCATGAGCCCGCCTGTCGATATCTCGGCCCTCCTGTCCGGCCTGAATGACGAAGCCAGCAGCCCGGCCCTGCTGCCGTCCGGCTTCGTGGATCTCCTGCCGGGCGAGGCCGAGGCCGAGGCACAGGGGATCGAGGCGCTGATGGGCGTCTTCGGGGCGCACGGATACGAACGTGTCCGTCCGCCTCTGCTCGAGTTCGAAACGAGTCTCCTGAGTGGGGCCGGCAATGCCCTGGCCGAGCAGACCTTCCGTCTGATGGACCCGCATTCGCGGCGCATGCTGGGCCTGCGCCCGGATATGACGACGCAGATCGCACGGATCGCCTCCACCCGTCTGTCCCGCGCGCCGCGTCCCCTGCGTCTTTCCTACGCCGGTGCGTGCGTCGTGATCGGAACGCCGGGCCGTGAGACGGAACGCCAGATCAGCCAGGCCGGGATCGAGCTCATCGGGCCGGATTCCGCGCAGGCCGATGCGGAAGTCGTCCTGGTCGCAGCCGAAGCAATGGCACAACTTGGCATTGCACGTCCGAGCTTCGACCTGACCGTCCCGCAATTGGCACGAACGCTGCTGGCCGAATCCGGCCTTGGAGCGGAAGCCTGCGGCCGTCTGGCGCATGCGCTCGACCGCAAGGATGCGGCGGCCCTGGCGAAGGGCGGTGGCGCGCTGTCCGATCTGCTGATCGCGCTTCTGCAGGCAGCCGGGCCCGCCGATACGGCGCTTTCGGCTCTCGCCGCACTCGATCTTCCGGTGTCCCTGCGCCCGATCGTGGAACGCCTGCGCACCGTCGTGTCCGTCATCCGCGCCCATCATCCGGATCTGGCGCTGACCATCGATCCGGTCGAGTTCCGGGGCTGGCACTATCACGTCGGCGTCTGCGTGACCGTGTTCGCGCCCGGCCAGCGCGAGGAGCTGGGGCGAGGCGGCCGTTATCTCGTGGGCGACGGCGAGCCCGCCTGCGGCCTGACTTTGCGCCCCGAGGCGCTGCTGCGCGCGGCCCGGCTTCCGGCGCGGCGCCCGCGTGTCTATCTCGCGCCCGACGCCGACCGCACCGTCGCGGCCCGCCTGCGCGAAGAGGGTTGCGCGACGGTTGCGGCCCTCGACGCGGTGTCGGGCGAAGCCGCTCTTGCGGAGCAGGCCCGTGCGCTGGACTGCGCCCGCGTTCTGCTTGGCGATCGTATCATTCCGGTCTGAGACCGCTGTCATTTCGAAGTTTGGGGAATCCTTCTGATGTCCAACGTCACCGTGATCGGCGCCCAGTGGGGCGACGAGGGCAAGGGCAAGATCGTCGACTGGCTGGCGAGCCGCGCGGATATCGTCGTGCGCTTTCAGGGCGGCCACAACGCGGGTCACACGCTCGTCGTCGGGGATCAGGTCTACAAGCTCTCGCTGCTGCCGTCGGGCCTCGTGCGCGGCAAGATCGGCGTGATCGGCAATGGCGTCGTGGTCGATCCGGAGGCCCTGCTGGCCGAGATCGGGCGCGTGAGTGCACAGGGTCTCAATGTCACGCCCGAGACGTTGTGGATCGCCGAGAATGCGCCGCTGATCCTGCCCCTGCACGTGGCGACCGACCGCGCGCGTGAGGCGGCACGCGGCGATCGCAAGATCGGCACCACCGGTCGTGGTATCGGCCCGGCCTATGAAGACAAGGTTGCCCGCCGCGCGATCCGCCTGTGCGATCTGGCCGAGCCCGAGACGCTGGACTGGAAGCTCGACGAGCTGCTGCTGCATCACAACACGCTGCTGGCAGGCCTTGGTGCCGCGACCTTCGAAAAGGCCGATATCCGCGCTCATCTGGATGCGCTGGCGCCCAAGGTGCTGCCGTTCATGTGCGCCGTATGGGACCGCCTCGACGCCGCCAAGCGCGACGGCCGCCGCATCCTGTTCGAGGGCGCCCAGGCCGTGATGCTGGATGTCGATCATGGCACCTATCCCTTCGTGACCAGCTCGAACACCATCGCCGGCACGGCTGCGACCGGCAGTGGCGTGGGGCCCGGCGCGGTCGGTTTCGTGCTCGGTATCGCCAAGGCCTACTGCACGCGCGTGGGCGAGGGGCCGTTCCCGACCGAACTGAACGACGAGACGGGCCGCCTCATCGGCGAACGCGGGCACGAGTTCGGAACCGTCACCGGTCGTGCGCGCCGCTGCGGCTGGTTCGATGCCACGATGGTGCGTCAGGCGACGGTGGTCGGCGGCGTGAACGGCCTGGCGCTGACCAAGCTGGACGTGCTCGACGGCCTGGATGAAATCCGCATCTGCACCGGCTACGAACTGGACGGGCAGACGGTCAACGTCTTCCCGGCGGCTCCCGGCGCGCAGGCGCGCGTGACGCCCATCTACGAGACGATCCCCGGCTGGCGCGAGACGACCCGTGGCGCGCGGTCCTGGGCGGATCTGCCGGCGCAGGCGATCAAGTATGTCCGCCGGATCGAGGAACTCGTGGGTGTTCCGGTGACGCTGCTGTCCACGAGCCCGGAGCGTGACGACACGATCCTGATGCGCGATCCCTTCCAGGACTGACAGTCATCCAGACTGAAAGCCGTCTCCGCTCGAATTGCGGGCGGCAGGGCGCGCTCGGCGATCGGGCCTTCGGGAATACGCGACCTGAAGGCCCGATCGTGGAGACGGCCCGGGCGATTTAAGCGGCGGGATGGACGCTCCGGCGTCTTCCCCGCGACGAATTCGCTGAATGCAGCTCGATATTAGGAGAGCGTTAACCGGCGGCTGCCATCCTGCATCGCGGACGGGCGACCGGCTACGACCCGGTATCAGCCCGTCCGCCTTGAGATCTGCAGGAAGGCGCACGGTGGAATGTCGGGTTCGACGGCCGACAACACGAGACTGACGATCGGGGGCCATTACCTGATCGATCTGCGCACATCCCAGCCGATGCTGTCGGGCTGTCCGGCCTATCGCGCCGCCGATACGCTGGCCCCGGGCGCTGCCCTTCTGGGTCTCGCGCCGGTCATGCCCCCGCCGGACTTTCAGGATTTCGCGGCGCTGCGTCATCCGGCCCTGATGCCGATCATCGTTCAGGACATTCAGGGTGGTGCGCTATGGGCCATCTGCAATGGACCGCCGGGGCCGGCGGCCCTTGCCGAAGGATTTTCGCCATGGCGCGAGAATCACGTCATCGAAGGGGTCGTCAGGCCCTTCGCGGGCCTGCTGCAGCTTCTCGAGCGAACCGGGCTCACCGCGCGCGCCATCCGGCCGGACAACGTGTTCTGCGTTCCCGGCTCTCATCAGCTCATTCTCGGTCCCCTGGGCCTGACGCCGCCGGCGCTGCATCAGCCGGTCCTGTTCGAGCCGTTGTCCTCGGCTGTCTGTCAGCCGATCGGACGCGGTGCGGGGACCATTGCCTGCGACATGTTCTCGCTTGGCGTGCTGATCCTGTCTCTCGTGCTGGGACGACAGCCTCTTGCGGGGCTGTCGGACGACGAGATCCTGCAAAGGCGTTTCGAGACGGGCAGTTTTCTCGCCTATACCGACGGGCACCCGTTGCCGAGCGCGCTGTCGACGCTGATTGCAGCCCTCCTGTCCGACGATCCGGACCTGCGGCCTTCGCCCAACGATCTGGTCAATGTCTCGCAGCGCACGGTCTTCTCGACACCGCCGGATATCCACGCGCGCCTGCCGCTTTCCGTGGGACCGGCGAAGGTGCGGACGGTCCGTGCCCTTGCCTGGCATGCAGCACGGGAGCCTACGGCATTTTCGGCCCTGATGCAGCGCAGGGTGATTGCACGCTGGCTCCAGCGGGAGCTGGAAATGGGCGGTCTCGTGCATGCGATCGAGCACGTGGTGTCGGACATGACGCTGTCGAGTGCTGCGGGCCTGACCAAGTCGAGCGACAGTGCGACCCCCATGCTCTCGCGTATCATCAACGTGCTCGACCCGGCGGCCCCGCTCTTCCTCGGCGGTCGCTGGTTCTGGCCCGAAGCCCTGCCCACGATGCTGGCCTATGCGCAGCTTTCCCATGCACTGGCGGGCCGGACGGATCCGAATACGGAGGAGCATCAGCTCACGTCGATCCTGTCCTATCTCGTGACGAACGGGGACTCGTTCCAGCGCGGAACGCCGCCTGCCATCGCGCGGCAGATCATGGCGCTCGTCCATCTGGCACGACGTTCGGTTGCGCGCGGGCGTGACCGGGTCTTGCGTCTGCCGTTCGACGAAAATCCGTTTCTGCCGTGTCTCTCGCCCCGATGTGCGAAGGCGCGGATCGCGCAGCCGCAGGCGCTGCTCGTCTGGCTGGATGGGTCCAAGTTGCCGACATCCGAGCAGGTCGGGCAATCCGGCCTGCTCGATGCCGCGATGCGCATCTTCTTCGACAGCAATATCCAGCGGCGCGCCATTCCCGTCCTGTCTCACGCCCAGCGCGCGGCATTGCCGACATGGCTTGCGGATCTCAGTCTCCTGGCCGGCATGCAGACCCGTTTCGGCACGGGGCCACTGCCCGCCATTGCGGCACGTCTGCTGCCCGATGCGTTGTCCCGGCTGACCGTCTGGCGCAGCCTGTCCACGCAGAAGACGCGCCGCGGGCAGGTGCAGCAGGCCGCAGCCCGTGGCGATTTGGAGCGCATGATCGGACTGATCGAAGACCCGGATGCGCTGGCGCGCGATGCGGCCGGGGCGACAGGTGCGATCGACGCGATCGCGCGAATCAACGATGCCCTGGAATCTCTGGAGACGCAGGCGCCAAGTGCCGAGGCGCGATTTCGGGAAACCGGCAATTTCCTGGCGCTGACGAGCGGCATCGTCGCAGCACTCGTCGGCTGCTGGCTTGAATTCATCCGATGACCGGCGCGACCGTAACCTCTAAGGCCCTGGCAACCGTCAAATGGTGGCAGGTGATCGGTCTTGCCATCGTGCTGGTGGTATTTCCGGCATACAGCCTCGTGTCGCTGGCCTATCTCGCGCCTGTGCTGGTGATTTATGCGCTGCGACCCGATGTAGGCGAGTCGGCGGCCATGCCGGCGCTGTTCTTCGTGCTGGCGGTCGCGTTGCACCCTCTTCATGCCTTGTGGCTTGAGGGCGGAGACTGGGCGACGGGGCGCGCCATGCTGACTGACGTCAGATCGCTCTGCGCGGTCTATCTCGCGGGTGCTTCGGCTTGGGTGATCGTGGATCTGGCAACCATGGCGCTTCGCCTCGTGCACCTGCGTGCACGCAAGGCTCAGGCCGCGCGACTGATGGAAGAGGCCCGCATGTTACGGGCGGAGTGGCAGATACCCGAGCCGGAGGCCGCTCCGGCCGAACCGACATAAACTCATCCATAAATGCCGCAGGCGACCTGCGGCATCCCGTATCAGGATGCCGCCGAGGCCGCGCGGCGCTGAGCGACCGAAGCCGCCATCGCCTTCTGCAGCTTCTCGAAGGCCCGCGCCTCGATCTGACGCACGCGCTCGCGCGATACACCGTAATGGTGCGACAAATCCTCGAGCGTCGACGGTTCGTCCTTCAGACGACGCTCCGTCAGGATGTTGCGCTCGCGCGGGTTCAGCGTCTCGAGCGCTTCGGTCAGCAGCGCTTTGCGGCCCGAGAATTCCTCGGATTCGGCAAAAGCCTCTTCCTGATTCTCGTGCTCGTCGACCAGCCAGTCCTGCCATTCGCCCTCGCCATCCACGCGCAGAGGCGCGTTCAGGCTATGATCGGGCGCCGCAAGCCGGCGATTCATGGACACGACGTCGCTCTCATTGACGCCAAGCGTGGTCGCAATCTTATCGACCTGCTCGGGCTTGAGATCGCCATCGTCGATCGCCTGCATCTGGCCCTTCAGGCGGCGCAGATTGAAGAAGAGCTTCTTCTGTGCGGCGGTCGTGCCCATCTTCACCAGCGACCAGCTGTGCAGGATGTATTCCTGCATCGCAGCACGGATCCACCACATCGCATAGGTCGCAAGACGGAAACCGCGATCGGGATCGAACCGGCGCACGGCCTGCATCATGCCGATATTGCCTTCGCTGATCAGTTCGCTGACCGGCAGGCCATATCCGCGATAGCCCATGGCGATCTTGGCCACGAGACGGAGATGGGAGGTGACGAGCTTGTGCGCGGCAGCGGTGTCCTCGCGGTCGCGCCACGCGCGGGACAGATCGAGTTCCTCCTGCGGCGACAGCAGCGGGAACTTGCGGATCTCTTGCAGATAGCGGGTCAGGTTGCTCTCGGGACCCACCGAAATAGCGGCAGAAGAGGCCATGGATCAGACTCCTTTCGGCCAGAACGCCTTGCGTTGCGGTCGCTTGGACCCAACATACGATGCAATCCCGCCAAGGGTTCCGCATCAGGCCGTTCCGGATGACGCAATAGGAAGGACTTTACGTCCCCGCCGCGCGTCCCTATCTGTCAGGCAACACAAGGCGGTACGTCCATTCCGGCGGCGCGTCAGCTCGTCGGATAGGCCTTCAATACACCATAAAGCCGCATCCGTGTCAACAATCCGTACCAATGCCGTCTGAAATGGCGGATTCAAGGGTTCGGAAATCGGCGGGCGGCGCTGTCTCGAACAGAAGCGGCTTGCCCGTGCGCGGATGGACGAAACCCAGTCGCGCGGCATGCAGGGCCTGTCGGGGAAAGTCGAGGGCTGCGGCCCGTGCGGGCTCTGGCAATGCGCGAGCCGCTGCGGGAATGCGTCTCAGATAGACAGGATCGCCCAGGAGAGGATGGCCTGCCTGCGAGAGATGCACGCGGATCTGATGGGTGCGTCCTGTCGCAAGTCTGCACTCGATCAGCGATGTCGCGGCATGCGAGATCCGCAGGACACGGTAGCGCGTAAGAGCGGTCTTGCCGCCGCTTTTGACGACCGTCATCCGCTTGCGATCGCGTGGGTCCCGGCCGATCGGACCGTCGAACTCGCCGGAGGTCGGTGTGATCGCGCCCCAGGCGAGCGCCAGATAGGCACGATCGATATCCCGCGCGGCGAAGGCATCCGACAGTGCCTGATGGGCGAGCGGCGTCTTGGCCACCACCATCAGGCCGCTCGTGTCCTTGTCGAGCCGGTGCACGATGCCCGGACGGCGCTCGCCACCAATCCCTTCCAGACTGTCGCCGCAATGCGCGATCAGCGCGTTCACCAGCGTGCCGGTCTCGTTGCCGGGTGCCGGATGCGCGACGAGCCCGGCCGGCTTGTCCAGCACGATCAGGTCCCGGTCCTCGTAGAGAATGGGGAGTGGAATCTCCTCGCCTGCGGGACGGGCCGGTGCGGACGGCGGCTCGATCAGGTCCACGATGCTGCCGGCACGCAGGGTCTGCGCCGGTTCGCGCAGCGGCGTGCCGTCCAGTAGGACGCAGCCGGCTTCCATCAGCGCCTTGACACGCGAGCGCGACATCGTGCCGATGACGTCCGCCAGAAATCGGTCGGCCCGGGACGCTCCGCCTTCGGGAACCGCATGGCGGTGATGCACGCCGGGCCCCTGCGAGTGGTCGGGCGCGTCTCGACCGGGTTCGGGCGCATCGTCAGTCATCATTCGTCCGCATCTAGCGCGGGCGAGGCGTAAAGGGAACGTGCCCCCATGTCCGAAACCGCTCCCTCCGCCTTCGCCACGGTTCCGCGCGCGTTGATCGCCGCCGTCATCGGCATGGGGGTCGCGATCGTGCTTGGCGTCGCCGCGCTGGCCGGCATCCTGATCCATCGCATGTCGTCACCTCCGGCAGCCATCTCGGCGGCCACGACCACCGCCGTGTCCGGACCGGCTGCTTCGTCCGGCATGCCGCTCGAGACGACACTGCCAGTGCCTTCGGGCGCACGGATCGCATCCGTCACGGCACGGCAGGACGGGACACTGGCAATCCTGATCGAAGCCGTCGGGCGTGAGCAGCTCGTGATCTGGAACCCGGATGCCAGGCGGATCGTGGCGACGCTTATGCTGCAACCCGCGCCCTGAGCATCCGTTCCTTATTCCAAGGACAACTGGGGGCTTTGGAATGAGACAGACTCTGGCCGCGTTTACGGCCGTCTCCGCCGTGCTGGGCGCGCAATATCTGGGAGCGCGCGGAGCACCGCACCCGGATCGGCCGAAAACCCTGCGCTGGTATCGCTCCCTGGAGAAGCCATCCTTTTCTCCCCCGCCGCCGGTTTATGGAATCGTATGGACGGCGATCGACTCATTGGTCGGCTATGCCGGATATCGGCTCCTGCAGGCGCCGTGTTCCCAGGCACGGGAGCGCGCCCTGATCGCCTGGTCCCTGAGTGTCGCCGGGATCGGCGGATACCCGTGGGTGATGTTTCGCGAAAAAAGTGTGGTCGGGGCACTGGGTGTGGCGGTCGGCCTGATCGTCACCACGACGGGCGCGATGTGGAGCGCGGCTAAGGTCGATCGTCGCGCGGCCCTTGCGATGCTGCCGATGTTGGCGTGGCTCCTGTTCGCGACCCTGCTTCAGGAAGAGATCGTGCGTCTCAATCCGCGCGAGCGATAAGAATCGCGTCCATCAGGCCCGGAAACCGGGTGTCGAGCACGTCACGGCGCACTGTGTTGTAGTGCGTGACGCCCTCGATCCGGGTGTGGATGACGCCGGCATCGCGCAGGACCTGAAAGTGATGCGACATGCTGGATTTCGGACGTTCTCCGATCAGGGCCGCGCAGGTCTGCGCGCCTTCACGGTCGAGCCGCCGCACGATCGCAAGACGCAACGGATCGGAGAGCGCGCGCAGCACTTCCGTCATGGCCAGGGTCTCGGGAGCAGGATGGTCATATTGGCGCACGCGCGCTCGTCCTCGATGATGGCGGGAGCAATCGAGGGCACCGAAGGCCCTTGATATCGGCAGACAGAATATCCAAACATATTGTTCGAAACCAATCGAACAATATCGGCGCCCTTCAGACGGGGCCGACCAGTCAGGAGCATCTTATGACGACCCTGTTCGACCCGATCAAGCTTGGCGCAATCGCCGCTCCCAACCGGATCATCATGGCACCGCTGACGCGCGGTCGTTCGAGTCGTGGCCATGTTCCCAGCGCCCTGATGGCGGAATATTACGCGCAGCGGGCCAGTGCCGGTCTCATCATCACCGAAGCGACCGGCATTTCGCAGGAAGGCCTTGGCTGGCCCTATGCACCGGGCATCTGGTCGGATGAGCAGGTGGAGGCCTGGAAGCCCATCGTGCGCGCGGTTCATGACAAGGGCGGCCGGATCGTCATGCAGCTCTGGCACATGGGCCGGATGGTGCATTCGAATGTGACCGGCCTGCAGCCTGTCTCGGCGTCGCCGACGACCGCGCCGGGCGAAGCGCACACCTATGATGGCAAGAAGCCCTACGAGCAGGCGCGTGCGCTCGACATTTCGGAAATCCCGCGGCTTCTGGCGGATTACGAGAACGCGACCCGCAACGCGCTGGCGGCGGGCTTCGACGGTGTCCAGATCCATGCAGCCAACGGCTACCTGATCGACGAATTCCTGCGCGACAGCACCAACAAGCGGACCGATGCCTACGGCGGCGAACCGGAAAACCGCATCCGTCTGCTGCGCGAAGTGACGGAGCGGGTGATCTCGGTCGCCGGTGCCGATCGCACGGCTGTTCGTCTCAGCCCGAACGGCGAGACGCAGGGCACGATCGACAGCAATCCGATCTCGGTCTTCGTGCCGGCAGCGAAGATGCTGTACGATCTCGGCCTCGCCTGGCTCGAACTTCGCGAGCCCGGCCCGAACGGCACGTTCGGCCGGACCGACCAGCCAAAGCTGTCGCCGCAGATCCGGCAGGTCTTCAAGGCGCCGCTGGTCCTGAACTCGGACTACACGCTCGAGGAAGCCGAGACGGCGGTGCTGGAAGATCGGGCCGATGCGATCAGCTTCGGACGCAAGTTTCTGGCCAATCCGGACCTGCCGCACCGCTTCAAGTCCGGTCTGCCGCTTAACAGGGACGAGATGAAGACGTGGTATTCCCAGGGGCCGCAGGGCTACGTCGATTATCCTGCCGCCTCCTGATTTCACTCTTCCGCTTCGATGCTTTAAGGACCGACACGCCGGCGGAAACGCCGGCGTGTCGTGTTTATGACGCCCTGTTTTCGCAGCAGGGCGCAAAGGCGAAACTGGATCGGAGCTGATGGCGGTATCCGGAGCGGGCGCGCCCGCCGAGCCCGTGATGGATCTGGCACCGCAGCGCGGTCCGGGACGGATCACGGCGGCGCTGCGGGATATCGGCGCGGGGCTTGCGCTCTGGCGCCTCGGTCTGGCGCTGGGCTGGCTCGACATCAAGCTGCGTTATCGCGGCTCGATCCTGGGGCCCCTGTGGCTGACGATTTCAACGGCCGTCATGGTCGGCGCCATGGGCGTGCTCTATGCCACGCTCTTCCACATGGACCTGCACAAGTTCCTGCCGTTCCTGTCGCTGTCACTGGTCCTGTGGGGGTTCATCGGCGGTGTCGTCAACGATGCGCCGACCGTCTTCACGCAGGCAGCGCCTCTGGTCATGTCGATCCGGATGCCGCTTTTCGTGCATGTCCTGCGCATGGTCGTGCGGAACGTGCTGGTCCTGCTGCACAATGTGATCGTGATTGTGGTCGTGTTCGCGCTCTACGGCACGCGACCGCACGAGACGCTCACGATTGCGCCGGTCCTGGCCCTGTGGCTTCTGGATGCGGGCGCGATCGCCCTCCTGTTCGGCACGTTGGGCGCGCGGTTTCGCGATATCGGCCCGATCGTGGCCTCTCTCATGCAGATCTTCTTCTTCGTGACGCCGATCATCTGGCCGCCGGAAATGATTTTCGTCGGGCGGCAATACATGCTGCTCAACCCGTTCTTTCCGGTGCTGGAAATCCTGCGCGGGCCGTTGCTCGGCGAGAGCGTGCGGGCATCGATCTGGCTTGCGGCCGGGGTCCACAGCGTCGTGCTGTGGGCGCTGGCGCTCGGGTTGTTCTGTCGGATGCGCGCGCGCATCGCATACTGGATCTGATGCCGTGGCGCTGATTTCGGTCGAAGGCCTCGACATCACGTTCCCGCTCTATCACGGCAACAGCCGCAGTCTGAAGCGCACGCTGGCTGCCGCCGTCCAGCCGGCGCGCAATGCGCCATCGGCCCATCTGCAGCAGGACGCGCGCGATCGGGTCGTGGTTCAGGTCCTGCACGACATCAGCTTTCGCCTGAATCCCGGCGACAGGCTCGGCCTGATCGGCAGCAACGGGGCAGGCAAGACGACCCTGCTGCGCGCGCTGGCCGGAATCTACGAGCCGGTTGCGGGACGCGTGAGGGTATCAGGCACTGTAGGCGCCCTGCTCAACACCAATCTGGGTATGAACGTCGATCTGTCGGGGCGGGAGAACATCCGGCTACGCGGCCTGTTCCATGGGCTGACGCGCACGCGCATTGCCGCAGTCGAACAGGATGTGCAGGATTTTGCCGAGCTCGGCACGTTCATGGACATGCCGGTCAAGACCTACAGCTCGGGCATGCTGGTGCGGCTGGCCTTCGGGCTTGCGACCGCCATTACTCCGCAGATCCTGCTGATGGACGAGTGGTTCCTCGCGGGCGATGCGGCCTTCATGACGAAGGCGCGCCATCGTCTCGAAGCCCTCGTGGACCGGGCCGAGATCCTCGTCGTCTCGACGCATCAGCCTGAGGTGATGCAGGCGTGGTGTACACGGGTACTCTGGCTGGATGGCGGAGCGATCCGCATGGATGGTCCGCCGGACATGGTCCTGCCGGCCTATCTCGCGCGCTAGGCGTTTTTTGTCCGGCACGGTCGGTCCTGCCCCTGGGCGCAGGGCTGAAAAATCTCTTCGATCGTCAGGGAGAACAGGGCGGCGATGGCAAAGGCGAGCGGCAGGCTGGGATCATAACGGCCGTTCTCGATCGCGTTCACTGTCTGGCGTGAGACCTGCAGCGCGTCGGCCAGGGTGCTCTGGCTCCATTCGCGGGTCAACCGCAGTTCGCGGATGCGGTTTTTCATCGGTAGCGCAGACGCGCGACCAGCAGGCCGAGGATCCACAGCGTGCCCATGATCGGCCAGACAAACCCAGCCCGCAGGATCGGTAGTCCCGCATTTTCCCCGAACGTCCAGCCAAGCGTTAGCAGGGCCGTGCCCATGAACGCAATCGCGATCGCATCGAACTGCACGCGGCGTTGCAACTCGTCCATCCGCCAGAGTGCGCGCAGGATGGCCCATGCGCCGAAGGCCGCCCCGAGCGTGGGCGAAAGCGATACGCCCAGAGCTGCGACCCCGGTCAGGGGAAAGCGGTGCATCAGTGTGGATGAGGCGAGCACCAGCACGGCATAGAGTGCGATCGCGCCGCCCAGTTCATACGCGTAGCGGTCTGCCTTGAACATAGGATTCTCCTGCGGATGTAAAAGAAACCTTACAAAGGCAGGCATGGGTATGTCAAGGAGGCTTTACATTCGGTGGCGTCAGGAGATCAGGGCGCGGAACTGTCAGTTCAGACGTCATGAGACGGGGTGCCCCGACACGCGAAAACCTGAACCATCAAATTTTTCGAGAAGTGGCGCGAGTGACGGGGCTCGAACCCGCGACCTCCGGCGTGACAGGCCGGCGCTCTAACCAACTGAGCTACACCCGCATGAACCGCCTGGGCGGTTCGTGGACCGCTTGTCTTCGAGGTCCGAAACCCCTCCAACCGTGCGGTGCGAGCGAGTTATCAGCCTGCGATGCGGATGGCAACCGGGCAGGCATAAAAAATTTCACGGCAGGGCGAGCCGTTGCCCGATCCCGTCGAGAACGCAGTCCAGACCGCGCTCGAAAATCTCCGCCATGCCGGGCAGGGACGCGCCCGCGACGATGCGGGCGATGTTGGGATACTGGCCGGTTGCAATCATCCGCTGGATGTATGGCGCGGCCATGGCCTGCCATGCAGCCGTATCGAGCCCGCTTTCGGCCTCCGCCCGGCGTTCGCTCACCTCCGTTCGAAGGGCGCCGATGACATAAGCCTGGACGGTGCGCACCGCGTCCATCGCGGTCTCGATCGGAATGGGTCCGAGTGTCGCGAAGACCGCCTCCGTCTGGGCCAGTGCATGAGGTCCAAGATTGGGGCGCGCGCCGAGCAGGCTGACCAGCCATGGGTGGGCCAGCACGGCCTGTCTGAGCCTGTGTGCGGACCCGGCAAGCCCCGCGCGCCAGCCAGGGCCGAGGACTGCCGTGTCCATCTCGCCATAGACCGCATCCACCATGGTCTCGAGGAGTTCGGCCTTGGTCGCGATATAGGAATAAAGCCGCATGGCGCCCGTATCGAGGCTGGCCGCCACCTTCCGCAACGACACGGCATTCAGTCCTTCCCGGTCGGCCAGCACGATGGCCGCGCGCGTGATGGCATCGCGGCAGATCGGCGGAGGATTGGGGCGCGGGATCGGTTCGGGACGCTCCCAGACGGCGCGGGCCGCGCGACGTTGGGCACCAGCATTGGTCATGGAAGCATTTTTGATGGGTCGCGGAGTCGTTGACAATATCGGACCGCGTTCAACTCGGGCGACAAGACACGTTGCGTCGTACAACATGACGTCATGTCCGTCCGGATCCGGCTCCGCGTGATCGGAATGGCCGGATCTTCCATGCATAGGGACAGCGCCCGCTCCGGATGATGGACTGTATCGGCCGCATGCCGACTGGCTGTAACCCCATGCCATGATCAGGCAGACGCCAGTTCCTTTGGGTGATCGCGTGCTCGCATGGGCGTCATGCCACGGGCCAGCCTTTCAGCCGGGCGACGTTGCCGCCAGTATGGGGACCATGCGGCCCAAGACACTCGAACAGGGGATCACATCCCTCGTCAACGATATCCCGGACACGGTCGATCTGCGGGCTTATTACCCGCATCCCGACGACCGTCCGCTGTTGGGTCTGCCATCCGCCGGGCGCCCGCTGCACCCGCGCCTCTACGTGTGCGAGTTTTGTGCGACCGTGATCCTGCTGGTGCTTGGCATTTCGAGCAACGTGGCCATCGGCTCGCCTCTCAGCCCTGCGGGGCGGTTCATGGCGCATTATCCGGCGCTGCTGTCGGCCTGCGAGGGCTTCCTGTTCGGCTTCAGTTCCACGATCGCCGCGTTCTCTCCATTCGGCCGGGTCAGCGGCGCGCATGTCAGCCCGTCCGTCAGCCTCGCCTTCGCGCTCGGACGACGGCTCGCGGTAACCGACATGGTCTTCTATATGCTGGTGCAGATCGCAGGCGCCCTGACAGGCACGGCACTGGTCGCGCTGGCCGGCTGGATCTGGCCGATCTGGGGGACCTGGTGCCATGCCGACCTGTTTGCCGCGACCACGCCCGATCCGCTGTCTCCCACCTGGTGGGCGGCGGTGGGAGAAGCCGGCACGACCGCGATCCTGGTCGGACTTCTGCTGTTCTGCGGCGCCAAGGAACGGCTGCGCCCGCTGACTGCATGGCTCGCGGGACCGCTGTTCTTCCTGCTCAACCCGTTCGAGTCATGGTTGTCGGGAGACAGCACCAATCTGGCCCGCAGCTTCGGACCTGCGGCGTTCGCCGGAAGCTGGGGCGGATTTTGGGTCTATGTCGTGGGACCCTGGTGCGGGGTCGCGATCATCGTGGCACTGGTCCGGCTGGAAGTGTTCGGCAAGGTGCATCTGCACGAAGCGCGTCGCGCCTATTTCGGACATGGCGGCCGCGCACCGTATTTCCTGCACTGGCCGGGCCGTCATCGCGCCCGGACATCGTAAGCGTCACGCAGAAATCATCGATTGCGCGAACGCCCGCCCGTCACGAATGGCGGCAACGGGATCGGCGGCCGCATCCAGTTCCAGCACGGACCACGCATCCGTCACGGCACCCATGAGCGTGGCCCAGGCAGGCCAGTCGACCCGACCGTCGCCCATCGGACAGAAATAGGGCTTGTGGCGGTCGTAGATGCCATGGTCGATCACGACCTCGCGCGGCATGGGACCGGTTGCGTCCTTCCAGTGCGCGATGACGATCCGCTCGGTATGACGGCGTGCGACGACCAGCGGATCGCCGCCTTCCAGAATGATATGCGCCGGGTCAGGACAGAAGAAGACATAGCGCGGATCGGTCAGCAGCATCAGCAGGTCGACGTCGCGGGGCGCGCAGAACACGCTGTGCGCCTCCGTATGCAATGCGCAGCGCACACCGATGCGTGCCGTGGCAGCGCCCATCCGATTCAGCAGATCCGCAAGAGGCCCCATGGACGCCAGATCGACGAAGCGCGGGGGCTGTTCATTGAACGTCTGGCGGCAGGGCAGGCCGATCACGAGTACATCGCCGCCGCACGCCTTCACGAAGCGCGCATAGGCTTCCGTCTCGGCCACGATGTGCGCCTGGGCAGCGGAACCTGCCAGATCCGGCGCGCGGTCGAGATCGACGACGAAGCCGCTCGCCACGACGAGCCCGCGCGCCGACAGGGCTGCGGCGACCCCGTCCACGGATCCGAATGCGGCAACCGCCGAGCGCCAGTCGAACGGCGGGAAGGTCAGCTCGATGCCCGTTACCCCGGCATCTGCCACGGAATCGAGGAGCTTCGTCCAGAACGCGCGGGGATCGGCGGCCGCGATCGCCGCGACCGCCTCGTAGGATTCAACGCCCCAGAAACCCGGATGATAGAATGTGACCAGATCGACAGCGAATTTCATCACAGGGTCCCCGCTTCAAGCTGATCGGCCAGATGGCCGCAGGCGCGCACCGTCAGCGCCATGACGGTCAATGTCGTCCCGACGCTGCCGCCGGTCGGAAACGCGCTGGCGTCGGTGACGAACAGGTTCGGCACGTCCCAACAGCGGTTCCACCGATCAAGAACGGAATTCGCCGGGTCGTCACCCATCCGCGCACCGCCGCTCTCATGAATGGCTGCGCCCATGCACATGGTTTTGCGAAACCACTTTCGGAAGACGAGCCGCGTCAGCCAGTTCGCGTCGGGAAATGCGCCGCGCCCCATTTCCCGCAGGCCTTCCGGCGATCCGATGAACTCGATCTCACCGCCCGCTTCATGCACCATGTCCACAAGCGTCTTTTCCTGCGCGGCCAGAAGTTTCTTCTCGTTGTCATGCAGGACGCACCGGATGCGCGGGACGGGCACGTTCCATGCATCGCGCCGATGACGGTCGAGCGTGATCCGGTTGTCGGCGTAGGGCTGCATTTCCCCGAACCCGAACAGAGACAGCCGGGCCGGCTGGTCATCGGGAATCTCCGACCGGCCGATTGCCCCCTGGAATGTAAAGCCGCCTACATGGGATTGTCCGTCCCGATCCGAAAAGCGCGGGATATAGACACCACCTGACGGATTGTAGAACGGGTCGGCGGGCGCTGAATCGTCGTGCGTCCACCCATGTGTCGGAGGATAGGCACCAAAGGCCAGCGACGGGCATTGATCCATGAAATACCGGCCCAGCATGCCTGAACTGTTGCCGAGGCCGTTCGGATGCCGCGCCGTCGCGGAATTGAGCAGCAGACGCACGCTTTCGATGGTCGACGCGCACAGGACCACGCTCTTCGCACGTGCCATGAAGGTTTTTCGTGTCAGGCGATCCGTGAAGACCGCTCCGGTGGCGCGTCCCGTCTGCGGATCGGTCGCGATGCGGCGCACGATCGCGTTGTGGCGGACCGTCAGGCGGCCCGTCGCCAGCGCGTCGCGGAGCGGGCGCGGAATACGCGTGGGATCCGGCGGAATGTAGCGCCACGACACGACATGGCGGTCGGGATGGCGCGCCTGGATGCGATCACGGAAATCCTCTTCCGCCGCCGTCAGTTTTGCAGGCGCTGCATAGATGCCGTCCGGCAGGGTCGGCGCGTGGTCGTCATTGCCGTACAGGCCGAGATGTTCCTCGATCTGGCGGTAGAATGGTTCGAGATCCGCGTAGCTGATCGGCCAGTCGATGCCAGAGCCCGTTCTGCTGTGCCGCTTGAAGTCATAATCCGTCCAGCGAAGCAGAACGCGGCCGAAGCTGTGCAGTCGCCCGCCGCTCTGGCGCCCCCGGATCCAGAGAAACGGTGCGTTCCGCGGCGTGGTGTAGGGGTTCTTGCCGTCATGCACGAAGAACTTCGCGAATTTCTGTGTAAAGAAGGCAGCGCGCGCCTGAACAGGCTGCCCTTTCAGGGTCGCTCGCACGCGCTCCCAGATATTGATGTCCTTGCGCGCCGCCGTCTTCGGTGCGCCCTCGAAATCCTTTCTGCCGATGTCCGGGCCAGCCTCGAGCATCAGGACCGAAAGGCCCCGGGCTGTCAGCTCGCGGGCTGCAAATCCCCCGGCGGCACCGGAACCGACAACGATCGCATCAAACAGGCGGGTATCCGGCACAGTTATCTCCAGGTGTGGCAAGCGCTTGCCATTATGCTATCGCATCGTCTTCCCGCGTGAAAGGGCCGGGCAGGCGTTTTGACGCAACAAGCCGGGCATGGAACATGACCGCGCGCCAGGAGGGAGGAAACCCGGCAGTGGGAATGGGACCTGAAGAGACGGGAAGTATCGCGCGCGGACGCGTGACCCTGGCCGATATCGCGCGACTGACGGGGCTCAATCTCTCGACCGTCAGCCGCGCGCTGTCCCGGCCGGGGCGCGTCAATGCCGAGACCCGCCAGCGTGTCCAGGACGCAGCGAGCCAACTGGGATATGCGACCAACCTTGCGGCTCGCAGCCTCAGTCGCGGCCGTGCGGAAACGCTGATGGTCATGCTCTCCGGTCTTGCAGGGCAGGCGATCTCGCAGGTGCTGACGGAAGTTCTGCGCGGCGTATCCGCCGAGGCAACGGCGCAGGGATACGGCGTGTTCATGCAGAGCCTGCCGGATGACGAGGTGCGCCTGGCCGATGTCGCGCATTTGGTGCGCAACGGCATGGTCGATGGTGCGCTTCTGCTGATCCCTGTCGAGGATCATCCCGCGCCCGGGGATCTGCTGTCCGTCTCCGGCCTGCCGGTCGTCGCGACCCTCCACGATCAGACGCGCCTGGGGTTCCCGTCCGTGATCGCGCAGGAGGCCGAGGGATTTCGGATGCTGGTCGATCATCTGCTGATCCGTGGCCATCGCCGCTTCGGTTTTCTGGGCGGCCCGGAAGGGGTCGATCACGACGTCATTCGCTTCGACGCCGTGCGCGCGCATCTGGCCGCGCGCGGGCTGGCCGGATCGTGTGTCCGGCTCGAGGGTGGGCCATTCGATATGGCAGCCGGTCGTCGTGCAGCGCAACGATTTACGGGACTGGCAGGGCGACCTACCGCGGTTCTTGCGTGCAGCGACACATTGGCGCTCGGATTCATGCGCGGCGTGATGGAAGCGGGCCTGCGCGTGCCGCAGGACGTTGCCGTTACCGGATATGATGGTCTGGACTATGGGGAATTCTCGACGCCGAGCCTGACGACGCTTCGGCAACCCTCGGCAGAAATCGGGCGTATGGGCACACGCCTCCTGATCGAACGCTGCATGGGACGTGGTTCCGCGGATCCGCAACACATCGCGCTGCCAACGGAACTTGTCCTGCGCGAGTCGACCTGAGCGAGGCGGAGGCACGCGTTCGTAATCAAGAATGGCCTTGCTTTTTACAGTCCGACAACGCAACGTTGCGAGATCAGAAGGTAAAATTTGCAACAAGCTTTATTGCGCAGGTCTCCCCGCTAATGTCCGGATATATCGCGTCCCGTTCTCTGGTTCTCTGCCTGACGGTTTCCGTCATCGCAGCCTGTCCGGCCTGGTCCCAGACCGTCCCGATGAAAAATAATCCTGCGCACGGCCCGGTTTCCAGCAAGGCTCAAATCCCTGGCCAGCCCCGGAGCCGCTCGGCCGGATCGAAACCCGTACCGCGGGCCGTCTCGCCGTCGCGCCCGACTGCGGAAGCTCTGACCGTCACCGCTCGCCGTCGCTCCGAAAAAGCAACGGACGTTCCCATGGCGGTCTATGCGATCAAATCGTCCGAGATATCGGCCCTGACTGTCGCGGGCGACGACATCCGCGCACTGGCGGCCCGCACGCCGAGCCTGAACATCGAATCCTCGTTCGGCCGGACGTTCCCCCGTATCTACATACGCGGCCTCGGCAATCCCAATTATGACACGAACTCCGCCCAGCCAGTCGCGATGTATTATGACGACGTGGTTCTGGATAATCCCGTCCTGCGCTCGTTTCCGCTGTTCGATCTTGCCGATACGGAGGTTCTGTCCGGCCCGCAGGGCACCCTGTTCGGCCGCAATACCCCGGCCGGGGTGATCACGATCCATTCGAACGCGCCGGCCGACAAGAATACGGGATATCTCAGCCAGAGTTACGGCACGTTCGATTCGGCCGTAACCCAGGCGGCCGTCAATCTTTCGCTCATACCGCACCGGTTCGCGATCAGGCTCTCGGTGATCAACCAGCGCCGCGACAACTGGGTCCAGAACACCTATGACGGGTTTCGCTGGCGCAAGGGTCTCGAGGGTTATGAAGATATAGCCGGTCGCCTGCAGGGGCTTTACACCTTCGACGATAGCGCGAATATCCTGTTCGAAATCAATGCGCGTCATCTCGAAGGGACCGCGACCCTTTTCCGCGCCAATTTGTATCAGCACGGCAGCCCGGACATCCGGTCCGGATACGATATCAACGACGTGTCCCAGAATGGCGATAACGCGCAGAACCTCACCACCGCAGGCGGTCATATCAAGGCCACCAAGAATTTCGACCATGTCGGTCTGCAGTTCATCAGTTCATGGGACGAGGGATCGCTGGGATCGATCGGATCGATCGATGGCGGCAGTCCCGGCACCGTGCCGTTCAGCGTGGAGACAGGCACGGCCGCGCCGAAAATCAGCCAGGTGACGGAAGAGCTCCGGGCCTACACCATCAACACCGGGAAATTCTTCAATCAGGGCGGAATCTATTACTTCAACGAATTTCTGGACGACTATGACGCGGATTATTCCACGACGACGATGAAGACCACCGAGCTTGCCAATCAGCGCCAGAACGAGAATTCGGTCGGCGTCTTCGACTCGCTGACCTACAATATTCTCAAAAGCCTGAGCGTGACAGGCGGCATTCGCTACACATACGATTTCAAGAGGTTCGGAGCGACCCGGATTTTCGGCGGGGATGGCCCACTTTCGCTCGGCAACAGCACGGAATCGAACAACGTCAGCTGGGACGGTAGCGTCAATTATCACATCACGCCCAACATGAGCGCCTATTTCCGGGCCGCAACCGGCTTCCTGGCGCCCAGCTTCCAGGGCCGCCTGACGAGCCAGAACTACATTTCGGAAGCCGCCGCCGAGCGAAACACGTCCTTCGAGCTCGGCTACAAGGCGAATCTTGCCCATGGGCGCGTCCAGCTTTCAGGCGATGCGTTCATGTGGAACACCAAGAATTTGCAGCTGACCGCCGCCGGCGGCACGTCCAACCAGATCCAGTTGCTGAATGCGCGGCATGCGATCGGCCGTGGCTTCGAGTTCAATATCGAAACGTACCCGATCGAAAATCTGATGATCGCCGGTAACATGAGCTACAATTTCACGGAGATCCAGTCGCCGGGTCTGGAAACCAGCTATTGCGGCATTGGCTGCACATTGCGCAATCCGGTCGATTCCAAGACAGGCCTTGCCGAGATCAACGGCAATCCGCTGCCTTATGCTCCGCGCTTCGTTGCGAACCTGAACGCCAGCTATCGCATCCCGCTGAACCAGACCCAGCGGCTCATCCTCGCGACAGACTGGTCATGGCGCAGCACGGATTATTTCACGCTTTACAAGTCGGTTGAGTTTCAGGGCAAGGCCCTTCTTCTGGGGGGCGCCAGCCTGACGTTCGACGACACGAAGCGGCATTATCAGGCCTCCGTCTTCGTCCGCAACATCACCAACAAGGTCGTGGGGATCGGCGCGCTCGATTTCGACAACTACACCGGATATATCAACGACCCCCGAATCATCGGCGGCTCCCTGAAGTATAATTTCTGATGCGAAAATTTCTGGTTTGTGTTGCCCTGTTCGGCATGGCGTGGGCGATGCCCGCGCATGCGCGGGAATTGGTCTTTCTGGACAACGATTTTTCGGGGCCGGGCGAGACGAACATCCAGTCGCTCTATCCCGCATTCGGCGATCCGGACGTCACGATCGTCGGGATCGGTGCGGTCACGGGAGATGCATGGCGCGACGAGGGCGCGGCCCATCTCCTGCGCTTTCTGGAACTGAGCGGGCATGGCGCGGTTGCGGTTTATCCGGGCGCGGATCACCCGCTTTTGCGAACGCGATCCGAGATGACGGCGTGGGAGGCACAATACGGCACCCTTCTGTGGAAAGGGGCCTGGCAGCCGTCATCGCCGAAGCGTTTCGCGCATCCGGACGACCCGCGTCTTGTGCCGACGCTGGTCGAGGGCGCGCCGTCGATCCGGATGCGTCCCGAATCCGCTGCACGCGCCATGATCGAGGCGGTGCATCGCTATCCCCATCAGGTCACGATCGTGGCGGGCGGGCCTCTGACGGATCTGGCGCTGGCGACTACGCTCGATCCATCCTTTCCGGGGCTTGCGAAACAGCTCGTGTTCATGGGCGGCCTGATCGATATCGATCAGGCGCAGATTGCCGTGGAGCTGCGTCACGCGATCGACTTCTATACCGACTTCAACATGATTTTCGATCCGGAGGCCGCGCATATCGTGCTGTCGGCGCCCTGGAGCCGGATCACCAATGTCGGCGACATTACGTTGTCCGTCCTGTTGACGCCGGAGCTTGTCAGCCGCGCGGCACAGGGGCGAAGCGGGCAATCAGCCTATTTTCATCGGTATGCCGTGACCGGTGGTCCCATGTGGGATGAGTTGACGATGGCGATCGCCATCCACCCGGAGATCGTGACATCATCCGTCCAGGCGACAATGGACGTCGAGACGGCGCGCGGCATGTTCTACGGCCGTGCTCATGCGCGCGCCCCGTCGCTGACACCCGGGACACGGCCTCCGGTTCGGATCGTGACCGGTGTCGATGTCGCCCGGTTCTATGACGTCTTCGGCGCGGCCCTGAATGAGGCGCGATGACCGGCGATGACGCCGTGCAGCCGTGCATCGGACGGGCAGAGCAGCACGAGGGGGATCGACAGGGCCGAGGAAATGGCAGGCAGGATCACGAAGCCCGCTGAAATCCAGGTGCCGACCGAAGCCGGCTGGAAGGTCCGGGCCGGATCGTAGCCTCCGGCGGCCAGACATTCCGCCAGCAGGGCTCCTGCAATCGCGAAGGCGACCTTGCTGATGAGGCTGTTGAACGCATAGGCGAAGCCGGCGCAGCGCACGCCGGTCAGGGCCGTGCCGTAGTCGATTGAATCGGAAATCAGCGAGTAGAACAGCGACGATCGCATGCCGCCGGCCGTGCCGATCACAACGAAGGCCGGCAGGAAGATGGCCAGTTGTCCCGTGGTACATGCGATGACGATCAGGCCCGCGATTTCCGCGATCAACGACCCGATCAGGACCGCGCGCCGGTCATAGCGCCGGGCGAGGGCGATGGTCAGGAGCGAGCCTGCCATGCCGGTCACTGTCGTGATGGTCAGAAGGACGCTGCCGAATCCCGTGCTGCGATGCAGGACGACATGGGCGTAATACAGTGCGAACCCGCCATAGGCGCAGATATTCACGAACAGAAAAACGGTCGCGACATTGCAGACGACCCAGGGGCGGTTCCGCATCAGGGCGCGCAGCAGATCACGCAGCGAATGCGTGCTGTGTTCCGGCGCGTGACGGACGTGGCAGAAGCGATACGTGATCCACCACAGGGCGGCGCCTGCCACGCCCAGAAGCGCCATCGCGCGCGGAAAGCCGGCCCGCTGGGCCGAAAGATCGGTTCCGTGGCCGAACCAGTGCACCAGAGGCAGGGTCAGGCCCGCGATGGCCAGCTGCCCGCACAGGCAGCCGACCATGCGAAAGGCGGCCTGTGCCACGCGGTCCGTGCGGTTGCGTGCAATCATGTTGCCGAGCACGCCATAGGGTGTGTTGACCCCTGCATAGACGGTGCCGAACGCAATGTAGGTCAGATAGGCCCACGCCAGTTTGAGGGCGTCGCTGCCCTGCAGCGGCAGGAAGGCCAGAAACCCGACGACGCCGAACGGGATCGCGAGGTACTTGATGAGCGGCCGTACCAGTCGCCCTTGCGATCGGTCGATGGCATAGCCGATCAAGGGGTCGATCAGCGCGTCGAAAATACGCACGACCAGCAGCAGGGTCGCAACCTGGAGCGCGGGAAGCCGCGCGACGTCGGTATAGAAATACATCAGGAACGCGCCGGATGCGCCCCAGAGCAGGTTCGACGACAGATCGCCGCAGCCATAAGCCAGATTTTCGCCCAGCGTGGGCGACATGTCGGTAACGGAGAGGGAGCGATCCATGCATGATCCCGCGCGGCTGGTGCGGTCATGTTTGGGGCGGATCGTTCCGGATGGCAAGCGTTTGCCGTGGTGGAAGGCAGCCGCTATAGGGAAACCGTGCCGGACAGGGCGCGATGGATCGCGCCGATATCAGGATAGGTGAAGCGGCAGCCGTTCCGGAGACACGCGGCATGGGCCGTGTTAGCGATCAGGAAGGCCGTCGTCAGCGGTCCCACGCCGTTCGGAACGGCTGTGATGGCACGTGCATGGCCGACGGCTTCATCAAGGCGGACGTCGCCGACCAGAGCGCCGGTATCCGGATCGCGATTGACGCCGATATCGATGATGACAGCCCCGGCCCGGATCCAGTCGCGGCGCACCAGATTTGCGGAACCGGCAGCGGCGAACAGCACGTCGGCCGTTCGGCAGACCGATGCAATGTCCCGCGTATCGAGATGGGTCACGCTGACCGTAGCGCCCCGATCCAGCAGGCGCATTGAAAGCGGTCGTCCGACCACGGCAGACGCCCCCACGATCACGCAGTGCAGGCCGCGCAGATCGCCCGCAAGGCAGGCCGCGACCGACACAGCCGCCATCGCGGTGCAAGGCTGATACACTGGGTCCCCGGCCATGATGCACCCGAGATGCACCGGGTGAAGGCAGTCCACATCCCGCTCCGGCGGCAGATGGTCTGTAATCATGCGGCGATCGACGCCCCGGGGCGTCGGAAACTGGACCAGCACGCCGTCGACGTCGTCCCGTGCCGCGAGCCGCGCAAGCTGCGCCTGAAACGCTTGCGCATCGGCACCGACAGGCACGTCCTCCAGCACGCACCGGACGCCGCCAAGCGCTGCCATGGCCACGATGCGGCGCGTGTAGGCAGCGGCTCCGGCATTGTCGGCCGCCTGCAGGACCGCAAGGCCCGGCTGCAGGCCTGCAGCTTTCATCTGCGCGGCAATGTCCGTCAGCATCCGTTCGGCAAGCGGAGTCGCGTCGAAAACCATTGTCATGGTCTGAATGTTCCGTTTACAGCGCGGTTGCGATGTAGCGCGCGCAGCGTTGCAGGACGGGCAGGAGCACCCTGGTGATCCGCTCGGGATCGACCCGATCCGGCGTCAGGACGATGCTGAGCGCGCCTGCGATCACCTCCGCCGTGGTGAAGGCCGGCACGGCCAGTGCGACCAGCCCGTCCGATCCTGCAATCGGCCGTTGTGCAAAGCCGAGTTCCCGGACGGTCGCGAGATCGGTTTCGAGTTGCGTGCGTGCTGCGTCGCCAAGGGCCGATATGGCCGTCATCCTGTTGCGCTGATCGACGGGAATGTGCGCAAGGATTGCATGGCCGATGGCGGTCGAGACCAGCGGCAGGCTGCTCCCGACCGTATAGCCCGCGGTTCCCGCCCGTGTGTCGATCGGCACATGCACCGCATAGACCGCTTCCTCCCCGTCGAGACAGGCCAGCGAAATGGGCTCGTCCGTCAGTGCCGATTCCGCCTGCAGCACGGGCGCGATCAGGTGGCCGACCGAACGGCTCTGGAGGAAACCGGCGCTCAGCCGCAATGCGCGCGCCGTAAGCCGGTAGCGCTGACGATCGGCTGCGACATAGCCGAGCATCTCGAGCGTGCGCACGAGCCTGCGGGTCGCGGCGCGGGTGAAACCGAGCCGGCGGGCCAGATCGGCCATGCTGAGATCGTCGCGCACGCCTTCGAAAGCCCGCAGGACGGCCAGCCCCTTGGCGAACGTGAGCGAGATCTCGGTCTCGTCGATCGGCGTCTCGGCTTCCTCGTCGGATTGTTCCGGCAGAGGCACAAATCCTTGCGCCATGATGGCCCTTATGACTAAAATCATTAAACGAACAAGAGTTCGATTTCCGAACAAATTGAGCCAGGACGCGGTCCGGATCAAGGGGAATGCGCCGGTCATGAAGGTCCATGTCATCTACGCTCATCCGCTGGAGGACAGCTTCAATGCGGCGCTGCACACACTGTGCGTCTCGACATTGCAGGCAGCCGGGCATGAGGTGGACGACCTCGATCTCTACCGTGAAGGATTCGATCCGGTCCTGAGCGCGCAGGATCGGATCGAGTATCACGACACGGCCATCAACCAGCGCCGCGTGGCAGGATATGTGCGCCGCCTTCAATCCGCTGACGCGCTCGTGCTGTGTCATCCGGTGTGGAATTTTGGATGGCCCGCGATCCTGAAGGGCTATCTCGACCGCGTGTTCCTGCCG
Organism: Tanticharoenia sakaeratensis NBRC 103193; assembly: GCF_000963885.1. Lineage (GTDB taxonomy): Bacteria > Pseudomonadota > Alphaproteobacteria > Acetobacterales > Acetobacteraceae > Tanticharoenia > Tanticharoenia sakaeratensis. The sequence continues at coordinate 120,012 of NZ_BALE01000048.1, read as the reverse complement.
GACGTGTCATTCAGGCTGGTGGACGGCAAATTGTCGCCGGGTTTCACGAACATCCGCAAGGTCATGACCGTGACGACCTATGGCTCGCCGCGCCACCGGGCCTTCATTCTGGGGGATCCGCCCCGCAAGAACGGCACGCGGTTCCTGCGGGCCGTAATGAACAGACGTGTCGGCGTGGACTATCTGGCACTTTACAACATGAACAACACGACCCCAGCTTCACGGGAGGCCTTCAAGACCCGCGTCGCGAAAGCCCTGCGCCGTCTCTGATCGATCCCGAGCTCCGAAAATCCCATGACCGCACGCCTGTTCGACATCGACCATGAAGCCCGCGCCCTGATGGACGATGCCGCCATCAAGGCACGGGATGTCGGGGCGCGTGGTCGGGCGCCTGCTCTGGTGCTTGTCATGGTGGGGGCGGACGCCGCGACACGGACATATGTCGCGCGCAAGGAAGCGGATTGTGCTCGCGCGGGCATTGCGATGCGCATTGTGTCGCTGCCACCGGGGACGACACAGGACACGCTGCTTGCCGCGGTGCGCGCCGCCTGCACCGATACGGCCGTCGATGGCGTCATGGTGCAACTGCCGTTGCCGGCGCACCTCCACGCGGAGGCCGTCATCGCGGCCATCACGCCCGAAAAGGACGTGGACGGCCTGACGCCCCGTAACACGCTGGCACTGACCAGCCGTGCACCTGCCATCGTGCCCTGCACCGTGCGCGCGATCGCGTGGCTGCTGGCCCGTGCGGAGATTGCGACGGCCGGTGCGCGCATGGCGATCGTCGGGCGTGGTCGTCTGGTCGGAAGACCGGCGTCGCTTCTGTTTTCCGGATTTGTGGCCAATGCGGAGGTGACGCTGCTGCATCGTGGCACACGGGATCTCGGCGGCGCGCTGCGTCGGGCCGACATCGTGATCGCGGCGGCCGGCAGCGCGGGTCTCATCATGGCGTCGGACCTCAAGCCGGGCAGCGCGGTGCTGGATATCGGCATGTCCTGGCCGAACGGTGTGCTGGCGGGAGACGTCGCCCCTGACGCAGCGGACGTCGCGGGCTGGATCACGCCGCCCGGGGCGAGCTTCGGCCCGATGACGCGCGCGATGCTGCTGCAGAACCTGCTCGACTGTGCGCAGGCCCGGAGCGGATCATGATTCTGTCACCTCAGGCCGCCGACCTGCGTGCCCGCTGGATCGGAGCCAGCTCGCTCGAGACGACGCCGGGGACGATCCTGTCGCCGAAGGACGCACTGGCCGGGCTGGAGCCGGGTGCGGCCGTGTTCGTGACTGCCTTGAGGGACGCGAACCCTGCGGAGACGATCGCTGCCAGCGTGCATCTTGCGCGTCGCGGCTTCGTGCCAGTCCCGCATCTTGCGGCCCGTGGTCTGCGCGATGCGGCGCAACTGCGCGATCTGTGCAGGGCGCTCGTCTCGGAGGCCGGCGTTTCGCATGTCCTGCTTGTCGCAGGCGGACTGCCGCATCCGGCGGGTGACTTCGCCGACACGCATGACGTCCTGCGAACGGAGATCCTGTCGGAGACGGGCATCCGGCACGTGTTCGTGGCCGGTCATCCCGAAGGACATCCCGAGGCGCCTGCCGGGCCGCCGCATGCCTCGCTTCTGCACAAGCAGGCCGTGGCCAGGGCGCAGGGGCTGACGATGGAAATCGTCACGCAGTTCGCATTCGAGGCCGCGCCGATCATTGCGTGGGAGCGGTCGCTGCGTGCAGCGGGCGTGCATCTGCCGGTGCGCGTCGGGCTGCATGGGCTCGTCTCGCCGCGCATTTTGGTGCGCTATGGTCTGGTGTGCGGCATCGGCCCCTCGCTGCGATTCATGCAGGCGCAGAAGCGGCGTCTGCACCGATGGTTCCTGCCGAGCGATCCGGCCATCCTGATCGACCCGCTTGCCGCTCACGCCGCAGCCGATCCGTCCACATTGTTGTCGGGTCTGCACTTTTTCCCGTTCGGCGCCGTGGCGCGGACGCTGGTTTGGCGTCGCGCCGAAGGCGCGCGAACGCACGATGCCGAAGGCGCGCGAACGGGCGATCATCAAGAAACTTCCGGTTCATCACAGAGAGCGAGCTGAGCGCATGTCGGTGTCACGATTCCTGTCGGTGCTGGCTCTTCTGGGGGTGTCCGCCTGTGCATCCTCGCCTGCGTCTCACGTGCCGCCGGTCCATGCACGGCAGGCATCACCCCGTGTCGCGCAGCTGTATGGGGATGGCGGTGTCAGTGATTTCTACCGGGCCGGCATCGTTATGCCGAAACCCGGCGTGCTGATCCGGCAGGAGGATATGGCGCTTGCGAAACTGCCGCCGAACACGGCGCGCGGCATTCGCATTCTCTACAGCTCGACCAGCGGCGTCGGCACCGGCACGCCGGTCGCGGTCTCGGGGCAGGTGCTCATACCCGACGGTCCGACGCCGAAAGGCGGTTGGCCAGTGGTGGCGTGGGAACATGGGACCACCGGGATCGCCGATGTCTGCGCGCCGTCCTGGCGTGGCTATGCCTCGCGCGACCGCGCCTATCTCGGGCGCTGGCTGAAGGAGGGGTTTGCGGTCGTCGCGACCGACTACCAGGGCCTCGGCACGCCGGGTCCGCATCCGTATCTGCTGTATCGTCCGGAAGCCTATAGTGCGCTCGATGCGGTGCGGGCGTCGCTTGCTGCCTTCGGGCCCCTGCTGCGCAACCGGATCGTGCTGGTCGGCCAGTCGCAGGGATCAGGGGCGGCTCTCGGCGCGGCCTGGGTCGCGCCGCATTATGCGCCGGAGCTTCATGTCCGTGCGGTCGTCGCAACCGGGCTTGTGGCGGAATTCGCGATCCCGGCCCATCCGGCCCATGTGCCGCTCCCCAATGTCTATACCGATCCCGGGCAGATGGATGCGGCGTTTGCGATGTTGCGCGTCGAGGGGACGGACCAGAGTCTGCATCCTGAAACGGATGACCGCGTCGCGCTGACGGCGAACGGCATTGCCATGTCACAGGTCGCCCGCACGGCCTGTCTGCACGACCTGTTCGACTACGCCGACCGCAACCATGTCGATGCGAAAACACTGTTCGGTCCCGGACTGAAATCGTACGAAGAGACGCGCACGACCGCCTTTCTCATCCCGGACGGACATATCGGCATGCCCGTCTTCGCCGGGACGGGGCTGGCAGACGGCGAAGCGGGCGTGAACGGGCAGTATAATGCGGTGGCCGCCATGTGCGATGCCGGAACGAATGTTGTCTGGAAGCGCTATCCCGGGCTCACGCATAACGGCACCGTGAATGCCTCGCTCGCAGACTCGGTGCCGTTCGTCCGGGCCGTTCTTGCGGGGCACCATCCGGAAAACACGTGCCGCGCCATCAGCCGCCCGGGGCCGGTCGAAGCCGCAACACCCGGCATTCCCTGGAACCGCTGACCGACCCTGCGATCGCGGCACCGGGCCGCGTCCCGCGTCGATACGAATGAATGAGGAACTGACCACATGACGCGCGCTGCCGACACGATCTGGTTTCAGGTCGGTCTGATTCTCGTGATCTATCTTTATGCCGCCGCGTCGATGTCGATCCTCGGTATCGTCGTGCCGCTGATCGGGCCGATCGCGGCCTCGGAACATGTCTCGCCCGGCGCGATCGGCTCCGGACTATCGTTCTTCGCCGTGCCGGCGGCCATGGCCTCGTTCCTGTTCGGCATGGTAGTGGACCGGATCGGCGTCCGGCGCGCCTTTGTCCTGTCGATCGCCATTACGATTGCGGGCGATGCGGTTGCCGTGGGCATGCCGGGTGTCTGGCCGTTCCGGCTCGGGCTGATGTTGTGCGGCGCGGGATTCGCGTTCGCGACGTCGAGCCCGCCGGTCCTGTTCATGACATATCTGCCCGAGGAACGCCGCGCGAAGGCACTGGCATTCTGGTCCACGTTTTCACCGGCCGGCTATTCGGGGGGATTGCTGCTGGCGATACCGTTCCTGCATGGCGGAAACTGGGGCGAGGCGTTCCTCACGCATATCGCGCTGATGTTCGTCGTGCTGGCTGTCGGCATGGCGATGCTGCGCGAACTCGCGCCGGTCGCGCAGTCGCAGCTCCGGCCCGGCCTGCACGGTCGGCCCTCGGCACTTCTGGTGGCCGCACTCGGCATCGCCGTGGCGCTGCCGAACGGCATCGCCTACGGCACGAGCCTGATCGCGCCCGGCTACCTTGCCCGCGTGCATCATGTAAGCCTCGCTGCGTCATCCGCGGATGTCGCACTCATCAAGATTATCGTCATGCTGATCGGCGGGTTCATCGTCAGTCTGTGCGCCGGCACGCCGCGCCGGTCGCGCATCATGTTCATCGCTATGGCGATCGTCGGCATCGCGGCCCAGATCGTCCTGCTGCAGCCGACGAGCACCATCGTGACGGCATCGCTCGGACTGTTCCTGTGGACGTTCGCCTATAGCGGGCTGAGTGGTGCGGGGATGTCGCTGTTGCCCGTCGTGGCGGGCGAGGACCGGAACCGCGGCGCTGTCGCCGGCATGGTCGGTCAGTTCATCTCGGTCTCGTCAGTGCTGGTGCCATACGTCTATTTTTCAACGACGCTCTGGACGAGCTATCTGCTGTTTGCGGCCCTTGCCCTGACGGGGGGCAGCATCGCGGTCATGGTGGTGCGGCGTAACGGCCGCTCTGTTCACCCCCGGGAAGCCACGATCTGACATGTCCTGAGGGGAGCGCGTCCCGCCGCAGGGCGAGACGCGCGGAATTCAGCTATTTCGATTTAGGTCGTCTGGGACGAACCTCCTGCGTTTCAACGACTTCGGACGGTCTGGGACCGGCATGCCGTCCGGAAAGAGTCACATAATGTGCGGCGCCGTACGTCGGGGGCTTATGTCGGGCCGGGGTGTGCTTGTGGGCATGACCTTTATGCGACATGGCAATTCTCCCTTGGTTGATTGCCACTTTTGCACGTGGGCGCGCCAAGGCAGGGCACAAGACCTGTCATAAAAAGACATGATATCGAAAAATGTCTCAGCGAAGAGCCGTCTCGATGGCGCCCGCAACGGCGAACAGGTCTTCGTCTCCGCCCTTCGCGCCGATCACGCTGAGGCCGACCGGCGCCGTGCCCGCCAGGTGGCAGGGCAGGGAGATCGCGCACAGATCGAGGATGTTCACGACCGTCGGATTGCGCAGCAGCAGAAGGTTCGTGGCGACATAGCGATCTTCGTCGGCTTCCAGCGCGGCAATCGTGGGCGCCACGATCGGAACCGTCGGCATCAGCAGGGCGTCGAACCCTGCCATGCGGGCAACGGCGGTCGCCATCAGCCGGGCACGGCCAGCCAGCAGGTCGATATAATCGACGGCCGACTGCTCCCCTCCGCGCAGGATGCGCTTCAGCACGAACGGATCGTATCGTTCCGGCATCCGCTCTACCAATGCGCGGTGCCACGTGAGTGATTCAGGTGCCGGAAAACCACCGCGTGCATTGAGCTGCGGCAGAGTGTTCAGTTCCGGAAAGGGGCAGGGGCGCAGATCGGCGCCACGGGCCGACAGGCGGGACAGCGTCCGCTCCCACGCCGCGGACACGTCCGCATCCATGCCGCCCAGCACATAATCCGTCAGCACGCCGAGCCGCAGACGATGGAGATCGGCTACCGGCGGATCGGCAAGGTCGATGTCCTGTCCGGCCATGGCCCTAGTTCCGAGGCGGGCGCAGGCGACGCTTGCGGCAAAGGCCCCGACCGTGTCCAGCGTCGTCGAAAGCGGTACCGTGCTCGTGCGCGGGATGAGCGCCTGCGTCGGCTTGACCCCGACCACACCGCACAGGGCCGCTGGTATCCGGCACGATCCCCCGGTATCGCTGCCGACCCCGAGCAGCGCCATGCCGTCCGAAACCGATACGGCAGCACCTGAAGAGGACCCACCCGGAATGCGCCGTTCGGCACGCGCGTACGGATTGGCGGGCGTGCCGTAATGCGGATTGATGCCGACGCCCGAAAACGCGAATTCCGTCATCACGGTGCGCCCGAGCGCGATCGCGCCCGCATCCGTCAGGCGTGCAATGGCCGGCGCATCGGCAGTCGCGGCCGGCGCATCCTCCAGCACGCGTGATCCGGCCTTCGTGACATGGCCTGCCTGGTCGAACAGGTCCTTCACCGAGACCGGAATGCCTGCAAGCGAGAGTTCGGCGCGGCCGGAATTTCGGCATGCATCCACCCGGTCCGCCTGCGCACGGGCACGACCGGTATCGACGCTCATGAACGTGCGCGCGCCTTCGCCCTGCGGATCGGCGATCCGGGCGAGACTGTCCTCGATCAGGTCGCGGGCGCGCAGGGATCCGTCGGCCAGCGCACGTGCGGTATGCAGCAGAGTCTTCATGCCGACCTTCCTGCCACGGGACATGCTTCCTGTCGCGTGGCGTCTGTGTTCGTGGCTATGCTCGCGCGATGCGAATCCCATGCGAGAAATCCCCGGTCACGGCCCGTCGCGGCATGCTCGTCGCCAATCAACCGCGTGCAGCGGCCGCCGGCGCGGACATCCTGGCATCCGGCGGCAACGCGGCCGACGCGGCAGTGGCGACATTGTTCGCGCTGTGCGTGGTGGAACCGATGATGGTGGGCATCGCGGGCGGCGGCCTGACCCATGTGCGCGCACCCAACGGCACGCATGTCGTCTTCGACGCGCTGTCCTGCGCGGGGGCTGCCATGCGCCCCGATCTTTACGAGCCCGAAGGGCCGGACTCGATGGACGTGCGCGGTGCCCTGAACCGGCTCGGTCCGTCCTCCGTCGCGGTCCCGGGAAATCTGGCGGGATGGTGCGCGGTGCATGCCCGCTTCGGGCGACTGCCGTTTGAAGATGTGGTCGCACCTGCGATCGCCCTGGCCGAGCGCGGATTTGCCGCGACCCCCTATCTTTCGGGCGCAGTGCTGGACGCGCAGGCCGATCTGGCGCGGGATCCGGTCCTGGCGCGCCTGTTCCTGCCGGATGGCACGCCCATTGCGGCCGGTGCACGCGTCGTGCAGGCCGAAGCGGCCGACAGCCTGCGCCTGATTGCGTCCGAAGGAGCGCACGCCCTGTATGGTGGTGCGCTTGGGACGGCGCTGATCGACGTGCTGGCAAAAAGCGACGCGCCGGGCAGGCTGATGCTGGACGATCTGCAACGCTACCGCGTGATAGAGCGTGCGCCCGTGATCGGCACTTATCGCGGATACGAGATCGTGGGTCCGCCGCCGCCTGCGTCATCGGGCGTGCATATCGTGCAGATGCTCAACATGCTCAGCTTCATGGACCCCGCACCGTTCGGCAGCCCCGAACAGGCGGTCCGTCTGGTCGAGGTCATGCGCGCGGCCTTTGCCGACCGGCGCCGCTACAGTGGCGACCCGGCGTTCGTGGACGTGCCGGTCGAGCGGCTGGTCTCGCTCGATCATGCCCGCGCCTGCATGGCAAGACCGCCCGATCGCCCCATGCCTTACGAGAGCGCGGATACGACCCATGTCACGGTGGCCGACGCGGACGGCATGGTCGTCTGTGCGACGCACACGATCAATGGACTGTTCGGCGCGCGTTTCGCCGTGCCGGGGACGGGAATCATCCCCAACAACTACATGTGCAATTTCGATCCCAATCCCGGCCGTGCCCTGTCGATTCAGCCCGGCAAGCGCGTGCCGACCTCGATGGCGCCCATGATGGTGCGACAGGACGGGCGCATGGCTTGGGCGCTCGGCCTGCCGGGTGGCACGCGCATTTTTCCGTCCGCCCTGCAGGCGATCGTCAACCTGATCGATCACGGCATGGATCTGCAGGAAGCGATCGAGGCGCCGCGCCTGTGGACCGACGGCGGTCCGGTCGAACTGGAGCGGGGGCTGGCGACGCTGGCGGATGGATTGGCCGCTTCCGGCAATGTGCCGCGCGTCGTGCCGCATATCGGCGGCGGCATGAACGCAATCGGATTCGGGGCCGATGGGTCGTTGACCGGGGCCGCCTGCTGGCGCGCGGACGGCGCGGCAATCGGTATCGGTGGCGGCCCTGCGCGGCCCGGTGTGCGGTTCTGGCCCGGTCAGGTGCCCGTGGAAGGACAGAAATAGTGACCGAATACTCTATCGTCATTCTGGATCCCCTGCCCGAGGCGTCGCTGGCGCGTTTTCGCGCGCAACTGCCCGACGGCTGGACGGCCAGTGCCGCGAAAAGTCGGTCGCCGGACGATCAGAGGGACGCAATCGCATCCGCGCCGTTCGCGATCACGGGCGATGCGCCCGTGACGGCCGCGCTGTTCGAGCACGGCGCACAGGCCGGGCTCCGCGCGGTGCACAAATGGGGCGTGGGGTATGATGCGATCGATCTTGAAGCCGCCCGGCGCTGCGGCGTGCACGTCCTGCGTACGACGGGCAGCAACGCCGTTCCGGTTGCGGAGACGACCGTCGGCCTGATGCTTGCACTCGGGCGCAATCTGGTCGCAGGCCACATGGGCCTGCAGGAGGGACACTGGCTGAAACCACAGCTTGCACCGCGATGCGGACTGTTGTCAGGCAAGACGGTGGGACTGATCGGTTTCGGTGCGATCGGGCAGTCGGTCGCACGGATGCTGTCCGGGTTCGGCTGCACGATCCTCTACACCAAGCGGACGCCGGTTCCGTCCGATGTCGAGACGGCCTTGAACGCGCGGTTCGTGGATCGCGAGACACTGATCGCGACGTCCGACATCATTTCGCTGCATTGCGCGTTGACGCCGGACACGAGCTGGATGATCGACGGCGCGGCACTCGCCCGCATGAAGCCCGGCGCCCTGCTGGTCAACACCGCGCGCGGTGGCCTCGTGGACGAGGCTGCAGTGGCCGAGGCGGTATCATCCGGCCATCTCGGCGGAGCGGCCTTCGATGTCTTTGCCGAGGAACCGGTCCCTCAGGATAATCCCTTGTGCCACGCAGACAGGATCGTGACGACGCCGCATATCGGCGGCACGGCGGCTGAAACCTATGCGGTCACGGTCCGCCGCATGATTGCCAACCTCGCGGCGATTGCTGACGAGCGCGCGCCGGATGCCGGGGACGTGCTGGTATTGTGCGGCGCGCACCGTCTTCGGTGATGGCGCCCGAGGCATCGTCCGACCCGATGATGCCGCCTGACCGGGGCGTGCTTTTTTGCAGGTATGTTATTCGCCCGATCTCTCGACCATTGTGATGACGCCGGCGGCGCTCAGGATTACGAGCATGTCCTCGACCAGCCCGCTCGGTGTCTGACCGTATTTCGGGATGAAGGCCATGCGGGCGCGCCAACCGGGATAGGACGCCACCACGGCCGTCACTCCGCCGACGCCGGCACCAAGCCAGCGTTGCCGACGCGGCGCCAGCACCGCGCCTGCGATCGCCGACGTGACGAAGCGGGCCGCAAGGCCGATGGGGACGATCCGATCGGGTGCCGTCTTCTGCTTGTCGCCAGCCAGTTCGGCGATCGCCAGAAGCGTTGCACCGACTGCGACCAACGGATGGGCCATGAATCCGGGCGTATCGTCTTCCGGCAGTTTGCCGCGTGCGGCCGCGATTGAAACCGCAGCCAGCGGTGTCATCGCGCGCTGGCCGCCGACGAGGCCCATCAAAAACGACGCAAGCATATCTTTCCTCCATCAGATGGTAGGAAGAGCGACATGCCGTCTTGCAAGTTCCCGAGCGGCATACGGCGAACAATGCAATCAGGGAGGCAAGACAGAGCATTCCGGCCTTGCCTTCGAAGCGCGGGCGGTTTCCGGAGCCATGATCGCGCTCTGGCTGGACGCCGTAGGCAGTCGGGCGGCGCGCCGGGAAAGTGACGATCGACAGGCAGGCGCGCTCAGATACGGCTCCGGGCGAGTGTCACAGGCAACCACTGGATGTCCGAAATTGATCGGGATGAACGCCCGGCGTTGACGCATGGCATGTTTCTGCGTGACCGCGCCGGGCTGTCTCGCCGTGCGGCGTTTATTGCGACGCGGACAGGCGTGACCGGCGAGCTGATGGTGCCAGCCATATCCGGGACGGCTCTCGTTGTGACAGAAGCCGAACCGGCTTCCGCCGTCTCAGGCTTTTCCCTCGATCCGCACATGCATGTTTCGGATGCATCCGGAACTTCCAGCATTGCAACCTGACAATCCCCGGTCGGATTGCGTCACCTGCATGATCGATCGGAGGATGGTCCGCCTCGGCTGGCGAGGCGGACCTTGAAACGTCATGCCGCGAGCGGATTGATGCTCTGTTCGGCCATCTGGGTCAGCCGTTGATCGGCTGCCTTCTCCTCCTCGAGGGTCTCGCGCAACAGGCTTGCGCAATCCGGACGCCCGAGCTGGGTCGCCCATGCCACCAGCGTTCCGTATCGCGCGATTTCATAGTGTTCGACGGCCTGTGCCGAGGAAATGATGGCGGCATCCAGGACGCTGTTGTCCGCGACCTCTCCCGATACTTCATCTGCTTCGTCGATGATCCCGTCGATCGCAGGACATTTTACCGTTTCGACCTGCGCGTTATACATCTGGAACACCTTTTCCAGACGTTCGACATGGTGTCCCGACTCATCGAGATGGTGTTGCAGCCCGTTCTTGAGCTCCGGCGATGACGCCTTGTCGATCATGTTCGGCAAGGCCTTGATAATACGCCTTTCCGCATAGAGGACGTCTTGCAGTTGATGAACGAACAGATCGTTCATCGACTCGATGTCTTTGGAAAAGAGGCCCATGATTGCGCTCCTGTGCAATGCTCAGGGTTGCAGTGTCCTCACACTGGGCATGCGATATGCCGCTACGAACCATCGTCATGCAGGACCGCCGTTTAAAGGGTTGCCGCTGCATGAGCGAAAAATTTCCTGAACGCACGCTTCCGGATATTCTCCGCGAAGATCGCGATGACGCGCCGATATGGCGCATCCACATGCCAGGGATATGGTCTGCCGTAAGGCGCCTGAGACGGGTCCACGCGCGATGGCAACCTTCCGATGCGGGAAAAGTGGCATGACAGGAAGAAGTCGCAGGATAGTTTCCATGCGCCATAGGCCACAGAGGTGGGGCGGCCCTTGCGCGTTCGTCTGTCTGGAGCAAGTTTAGCGCTTCGACGAATGCGCGTGGCCTTCAGGATGTCGGATATGAGCCTGCGAATCTTGTAAGAGAAAGCCGAAAAGCATCGAATTTCGGTCGGACAAGAATGTCGGCCATAGACGCCTGTCATTCGAATATCAGACAGGCAGAGAACTGCGTAAATTCCTGTCTGTGACGGGAAAATGAGCACCACCAGATGAATCGTGGTGGCGACCGCACATGGCGCCCATGGCAGAGGCGCCGTCGATTTTTTTCACGCTGAAATGCGGCAGAGGGCGCGAAAATCGTGGCGCAACCTGACCTGCGCGGATTTGGGAGACCTCGCCCCGGGCAGGCGTTGAGAACGCGGTGCATTCTGCGTTCCAGTCATCGCCAGTGCCTGTCCGGAGAGCTTTCCGAAGCCCGCGTGCCCTTCGCCTATGACTGCTGTATCGCCTGCGCCGTGCGCAGGCTGAGCGCCATGATGGTCAGGGCCGGATTGGCCGCGGCCGCCGACGGGAAGATCGAATGATCGCAGATCCAGAGATTGTCGATATCGTGACTGCGACCATGCGGATCGACGACGGACGTCGAGGCGTCGGTGCCCATGCGGCACGTACCGATCATGTGTGCCGCGCGATCCGCCGCCCAGATATCGCGCGCGCCCGCCGCTTCCCAGATCCGCGTCATGACACGGGTCGCATGGTTGTGCATTGCGATTTCGTTGGGACCATAGCTGTGGTCGATACGCGGCTTGGGAAGACCCATTGCATCCCGCTCCGCCGACAGCGTCACGCGGTTTTCCGGACGCGGCAGGCACTCACCGTTGATGCCCAGGCCCGCCACGTGATTGTAATGCCGCAGATAACGCGTCAGCCCCGGGCCCCAGAGGCCCCGCGCACGGGCGACGAGACTGCCCCATGTGGCCGGCATCATGCCGAGAGACTGCATCAGATAGCCGCCGACGAAATCCGCGTCCGCAGGCCGCATCATGTCTTCCGTGATGAGCGCCGACGGATAGCCGTGATTGGGGCGCGTTTCCTCGTCGAACGTGCCCCATACCTGCGTCGAGACATGCGTCATGTAATTGCGGCCGACCTGATCGGACGAATTAGCAAGCCCCGTGTGCAACAGCAGACGCGCGGTCTCGACGGCACCGGCCGCCAGAACGAGCGCGCGGCAGGCCTGACGCTTCTCGACGCCGCCTTCCACATAGATCACGGCTTCGACACGGCCGCGCCCGTCGAGCACGATCCCCGTCGCCATGCAGCCCGGGCGGATGTCCGCGCCATGCGCGCGTGCGACCGGAAGATACGTGTTGTGTACACCGGATTTCGCGTCGTTCCGGCAGCCCTGATGGCACGCGCCGCAGTTGACGCACGCATGACGCACGCCGAATTCCGGCTGGTCCCGCTCGGCCGTGATAACGGCAGCCGGCGCGTCCTTGCAGGTGATCCCAAGGGTTTCACACCCGCGTGCCATGATCTGCGCAGGCGCGTTGCGGGTTGGCGGCGCATAGGCATAGGTGCGCGGAACGCCCCAGGGGTAGGGTGTCGGGCCCGAGACGCCGATCTCCGCTTCCACACGCGCGATCCACGGCATGAGCTCGTCGGCCCCGAACGGCCAGTCCACGCCCTTGCCGGTTTCGCTGTGCAGCGTGAAGTCGCGTGGGTCCATGCGCGGCATGAACGCGCCATAATGCAGCAGCGATCCGCCGACACCCGTGCCGCTGTTGTTGCCGCCGAAGGCCTGCGGGGTCTCGCCGCCTGAAAGACGCTCATGCAGCCAGTAGATTTCGCTCGCTGTCGGCTCGTCCGGCGTGAAGCGCTTCGGCTCGAAAGACGGGCCGGCTTCGAGAGCTACGACGCTGCGTCCGGCCTGTGCCAGTTCGGCAATTAGCGGCGCACCGCCGGCGCCGGTCCCGATGACGACGACATCGACGGCCTCGCGGTTGTCAAATCCCGCCGCGCTCATGCGACGTCTCCGCCGAGAGAGGCGCGTCCGGTCGGTTCCCAGTCCGCACGCTGGCCAAGCCCGATTTCGGCAAAGCCCTGATGCACGGGATCTCCACCATTGGCGATGCTGTCGATACCGAGGCGGCCCATCGTCGCGGGATGCGTGATGAAAGTCTGCACGCAGTCCGCCCGCAGGTCAGTGAACCAGAGCTGCATCTGCGCTGCCGACAGCCCTTCGGCTTCAAGGGTGCCGTCCGAGGCACGGGTCAGGAGATCGTCCTGTGCTGCCGCATCGACGACCACGAAGGGGCCGCCGTTGCGGGCCATCGCGGCCCGGTCGAGCGTGTGCAGCGCCTGCTCGTAGGCCTGCGCATCAGGCGGCAATTCGGCAAAGCGCCAGCCGTCGCCGGTCGTGGCCAGACGGGTGTCGATACGGGCGGCAAGGTCGATCGGATCGGTGTCGAACACGCCCTCCTGCGGCAGAACGCGCAGTGTGGCCGCACGCAGGATCGCAAGCGCTTCCGGCGTCAGCGCCTTTGGGGCATATGCCTGGAAATCGGGCTTCGCGCGCTGTTCCATCACTTCACGCGTGCGCTGCGAGACGTGGTCGGAGGCAAGCAGGGCCGCGAAGGCCGGGTCGATTGCAGGCCCGGTCTCGATCGGTCCGGTATCGGTCATCAGGATCTCCGAAAATGCTGCGCCGATGGCCTTTCCATGACGCAGGATCAGGGTGTCGTCAGGCCCGTCATGGGCCAGCAGCCGCCCGTATGGCAGGTGAGGCATGAGCCGCGCGCGCAGCGTCTCGGGGCTGCTCGGTGTCTCGCCGTGAACGGCGACGACGAGCGTCGGCAGTCCGACCATGTCGGGCCGCGCGGCACCCTGGGCCATGACAGGCGCCAGAAGCAGAAGGGCACGCGGTGCGATACCGGCCTCGATCAGTTTATCCGTCAGGATCATGGCGGCCGCCGCATCCGCGCCGGCAGCCGCCAACGCGAACGCATCACCATTGGCGGCCGCTGCCCGCGCGGCCTCCACGGTTTCCGCCAGATGCAGCATCGGATTCGGGGAGATGTGGGCGGCGAGCGTGCCCCAGTCCGGACCGCGCCGGCCGGCTGGCTGAAGGCAGATCAAGGTGAGCGGCAGGGCAGGTTCGGAGGCGGCCATCTAGTCGTCCCTACTGGAGCATGCCCCGGCTAACAAGAATCGCAGGGCGCGGGTTCCCGCCGGATGTCCCGTGATGTCGATCGGCAGGCGTCATCTCCCTGAAGGGGCACGTGACAGAACGTTGTCTTTCCGATTTGTGTGGGGCTGGTGTGAATGCAGTCTTGCTCCGGAGAAGAACAGTGCGCCGTATCGCCATCTTGTTGACCGGGACATGCCTGTTCCTCTTGCCGGCAGCGGCTGCGACATCGGACGAAACCCTCGTTCCGACCGACTACGAGGCCGGGCATTTCATCGCTGTTCCCAAGACATCCCGTGGTGTGCCGCTGCGCCTGATGGTCGATACGGGCGGCGGGGGTGGCAATGGCATGTTCCTGCTCACGGCGGACGCGGTGCGCCGCGCAGGACTGGTGCCTCGCTCCTGTGCCGATGGCGCGCCTGCCGTATCGGTCGTGCCTGCGTCGATGTTCGATGTGACATCCGGTCTCCCGGTCAGCATGCATGCAGGAGCGTGTCATGCCCCGGCGATGGTGCTTTCGGACAAACTCGGTCTCGCCGGAGACGGCCTGCTCGGCGCTGGGTATCTGAGCACGTTCGAGGCCTGGCATTTCGATTATCCCGCACACCGCCTGTCGGTCGAGCCGCCGCAGTGGATGCCGCCCGAGGTGCCATTCATCCCTCTTGGATTTCCGCGAGACGCGGCGGGGAAACGCAATGCGCCCTATCCGAGCGTCAGCATGACGGTCGACGCGCAGCAGATCGCCATGCTGCTGGACACGGGTGCGACGGCCATGCCGACACTGGCGGGCGAGGGCGTGGCGCATACACCTCAGGTCCATGGCGAAGGCACGACATCCTACATCACGACCAGCATCATGAATGAATGGCACCGCCGCCATCCCGACTGGCGGATCGTGCCGGATGGCGATGGTCTGTTTCATACACGGCTGATCGAGGTGCCAAAGGTGACGTTCGGACCCTATACGGTCGGTCCGGTCTGGTTCACCGAACGGCCGGACAGGAATTTCGGCACGTCCGGCATGGGAGAGTGGATGGATCGCGAGATCCATGGCGCGATCGGGGCCAATATCCTGAGCCATTTCGACATGGTGGTCGATTACGGGCGGTCGCGGCTGGTTCTGTTGCACGGGCCGGTCTGACAGACCGGCCACATGCCGCTTGCGGCCGGCGATCGCGCTCAGGCCCCGCTCTTGTCCGCTGCCGCCTGCATGGCCACCGACGTCGCCGCAAGATTGGCCATGCTGTCAGCCATGCTTGTCGGCAGCAGGATCGTCGTGCCGCGGTCCTTGTTCATCTCGTAGATCCGGTTGATCTGCAGCAACTGCAGCGCGGTCGGCGAGGCATCGTAGGTCTTGGCGGCCTCGGCGAGTTCGAGGGCCACGGCCCGCTCGGCGGCTGCCAGCGTCACTCGTGCCGCCCGTTCGCGCTCGGCCTGCGCCTGACGGCTCATTGCGTCCTGCAGATTGGCCGGCAGGGTCACGTCGCGGATCTCGACCGACTGGACCGTGATGCCCCAGGCAGCGATCTTTTCGGCAATCAGCGCGCGCAGTTCGTCATCAATGCGCCGCCGGTCCTCCAGCAGGCTGGCCAGGTTCATGCTGCCGACCACTTCGCGCAGCGTGGTCAGCGCGACCAGCTCGACGGCGTCGGCATAATCGTCGAGCTGGGTCACGGCATGCATCGGGTCATGCACGATCCAGAACACCACGGCATCGACGTCGATCGGGGTCGTATCGCGGGTCAGGGTCCGTTCCGTATGGACCGGGATCGTGCGGATCCGGCCATCCACGATGCTGGCGATCTGATCCACGAAAGGCACGATCAGGAACAGGCCGGGTCCATAGACGCCCCTGATCCTGCCCAGACGCAGGACGACCGCCCGCTCCCAGGTGCGGCACATGCGGATGCCCAGAACAGCCGCGATCGCGATCAGGCCCCATGGAACGGCAACCCAGGGCGCACGGGCCGGTCCTGCGAATGCAAGCGATGCCCACGCCGCAAGCCCGCAGAGAACCACGATCCCGCCGGATGCGGGATTGAAGAGGCCCGATGAATCGGACCGGCTACGACGTGACGCCATCGGTAAATCTCCTGGGCGACATGATCTGACGCTCTCGTGCGACAGCACCGGGGGATCGAGTGCACCCGCGCGCACGGACATGAAGCGGGCTTGCAAACCGGCAGGCGACGGTGGATTTCGACCGCGCCGGCAACCCGGGCCCGGATCTTTGACGAAGCGGGCCGGCTGGATCGTGCGGTCTGCGGATGACAACGCAGACAGCCCTCGTTTGGTGCACGGGCAACGACGGGCCCGTCGGCATGCAGGACACGACAGAGTGCGGCCCTGTACGGCACCGCACATCGTGGTGCCGGACGCGCGATGACCTGTGATTGTCCCCCTGTCCGAGATGCCGCGGGCCGCCATGCATGACTGTCAGGGCCGCATCGGGCCGGTGCCGCCTGTTCGGAGGCGGGGTTTGCATGGTATGGCGTCGGCCGCCCGAGGAAGAACGATGACCGATATCCTGACGCACAGTGCGACCCGACCGAGCCCGACGGACGAAAACGTGAGCGACGCGCCGCTGGTGCTGGCGCTGCCGAAAGGCCGCATTCTCAAGGCGCTGGCGCCTGTCCTGAAGCATACCGGACTGTCGCCGAGCGCGGATTGTCTGGACGAGAGCAGCCGCAAGCTGCGCTTTCCGACGGCGCATCCGGGTATCGACGTCGTGCGTGTGCGCTCCTTCGATGTGGCGACGTTCGTGGCCTATGGCGGTGCGCAGATCGGTGTCTGTGGCGCGGACGTGCTGATGGAATTCGATTATCCGGACATCTATGCGCCGCTGGATCTGGGCATCGGCGGCTGCCGCGTCTCGGTCGCGCGTCCGCACGGCATCTCGGACGCGGAGGAGGATGACATGACCGCGCGCGCCTCGCGCATCCGCGTTGCGACCAAGTATCCCAACATCGCGCGCCGTCATTTCGCCTCGCGCGGGATCAACGCCGACATCGTGCATCTCAATGGCGCGATGGAACTGGCCCCCAATCTGGATCTGGCGCAGGTGATCGTCGATCTGGTCGATACCGGATCGACGCTGAAGGCCAACGGCCTGCGCGAGACCGAAGTCATCGCGCAGGTGACGTCGCGCCTGATCGTCAACCGGGTCGCGCTCAAGACCCGGCCGGAAGAGATCGGCGCCCTGATCGCCCGGTTCCGCGATGCGGTAAGCGCGGGCTCCCGTGACGCGGTGCGCGCCGAGGGGGGGCTGTCATGAGGCGGCTCGACGCCCGCGCCGCGGATTTCGAGGCGGGCTTCGCCGCCCTGCTCGACGCCCGCGCACCGGATGAGACCGGGGTCGGGGCGCCTGTCCGCGAGATTCTCGCGGCTGTCCGCGCGGAAGGCGATACGGCCTTGTGCCGCTATACCGAGCGGTTCGACCGCCTGGCACTCACGCCCGACGCCCTGCGTGTGACGCCCGATGAGATCACGCAGGCCTATGAAAGCACGACGCCCGAGCTGCTGGATGCGCTGAAGCTCGCGGCCGCGCGGATCGAGGCGTTTCACCGCGCGCAGCTGCCGTCCGACCTGAAATACACCGACGAGGCCGGTCTGACGCTCGGCATGCGCTGGACCGCCCTGGACTCGGTCGGCCTGTATGTGCCGGGCGGCAAGGCGGCCTACCCCTCGTCCGTGCTGATGAACGCGCTTCCGGCGAAGGTCGCAGGCGTTGCGCGGATCGCCATGTGCGTGCCGACGCCGGGCGGCGTGCTGAACCCGCTGGTTCTGGCTGCGGCAAGGGTGGCAGGCGTCGACGAAATCTATCGGGTCGGCGGCGCGCAGGCCGTGGGCGCCCTGGCCTACGGAACGGCGACGATCGCGGGCGTGGACCGGATCGTGGGGCCGGGGAACGCCTATGTCGCCGAGGCCAAGCGTCAGGTCTTCGGCCATGTCGGCATCGACAGTATCGCGGGACCCTCGGAAGTCGTGGTGGTCGCGGACGGCAGCAACGATCCGTATTTCACGGCGCTCGACCTGCTGGCCCAGGCCGAGCATGACGAACTGGCGCAGGCCGTTCTCATCACGGACGATGCGGCGTTCGGTGACGCGGTGGCCGCCGCCGTGGACGACGTGCTCAAGACCCTGCCACGCGCGGCCATCGCCGGGCGGTCCTGGGCGGATCATGGCGCGGTCGTGATCGTGTCGGACTGGGGGCAGGCGGCCTCGATCGTCGATCGTCTGGCGCCGGAGCATCTTCAGGTCATGACGGCCGATCCGGAAGGCTTCGCGGCAACCGTGCATCATGCCGGCGCGATCTTCATGGGGCGGTTCTGCCCCGAAGCGGTCGGCGATTATGTCGGCGGTCCGAACCATGTCCTGCCGACCAGCCGGACGGCGCGGTTCGCCTCCGGGCTTTCGGTGTTCGACTTCCTCAAGCGCACGACGACGATCGCCGCCAGCGAGGATGCGCTGCTGCGCGTCGGTCCCGCCGGTGTCGCGCTAGCGCGGGCGGAGGGGCTGGATGCCCATGCGCTCAGCCTGTCGGCCCGGCTCGATGCGCTCGGCTGGAACGGCGGCTGATCGCGACGATACGAAGGGAACTCGCGCGGCTTTCTGCGGTAAAGCTTGACGAACTGCCGCGCAGTCCGCACATAACCGCCCTCTCGCTTTCAGATTATCCGCGCGTCCGGCCCCGGGGCAGGCAGTCCGCGCATGCGCTTCACTTTCCGCGCCCGAACTCATAGCCCCACACGAAGGACACAATGTCTAAAGAAGACATGATCGAATTCAGCGGCACCGTCACGGAACTGCTGCCCAACGCGATGTTTCGCGTGACCCTCGACAACGAGCACACGATCCTGGCCCACACCAGCGGCAAGATGCGCAAGAACCGCATCCGCGTGCTGGCCGGCGACCGCGTCAACGTCGAGATGACGCCTTATGACCTGTCGAAGGGTCGCATCACCTTCCGCTTCAAGTAAGGTCGCAGAGTCGATGCGCCGCCCGGCGCTGATCCTCGCCTCCGCATCGCCCCGGCGTTCCGAACTGCTCGCCCAGATCGGTCTGGTGCCGGACAGGATCGCCCACCCCGATATCGATGAACGTGCACGCCCCGGCGAGCTGGCGCGCCCCTGCGCCCTGCGTCTGGCGACGGAGAAGGCACGCGCGGTCGCCGAGCGGACCGACGAGCCGGCCCTCGTGCTGGCCGCCGATACGATCGTGACCGTCGGGCGCCGGATGCTGCCCAAGGCGACCGACGCCGACAGCGCGCGGGCCTGCCTGTCCCTGATGTCGGGGCGGCGGCATACCGTCGTCACGGCTATCGCGCTGTGCCCGAGTGCGGCCTTTCCCGAAGGCCGCAAGGCGAGCCGCGTCGTGGAAAGTGCCGTGACGTTCCATCGCCTGACGGATGCGCAGATCGCAGCCCTGATCGAAAACGGCGACTGGTCGGGCAAGGCTGGCGGCTATGCCATCCAGGGCGCCGCAGCCGCCCATATACGCTATCTCGGCGGCAGCCACTCGGCTGTCATGGGCCTGCCCCTGTTCGAAACGGCGCAGCTGCTGCGCGGCCAGCCGGGCCAGTTCCTGGTCTGATGCGGATCCTCGCCGCGTGCAGCCCCGGCGAGGTGCGCATCGCAGTCGAACGTGATGCGGCGCTTGCGGACTACGTCATCTGGCGCCCGGGCGCGCCGGACGGGATCGGCGACGTGTTTTCCGGCGTCGTGCAGACCTGCGCGCCCGCGATGGGCGGCGCGTTCGTCACGCTTCCGGGCGAGCGATCCGGTTTCCTGCCAACCAGGGAAATGCTGACCGAGGGCATGCGCGTGGTCGTGCGTGTGAGCCGCGCGGCACAGGGCGGCAAGGGCGTGCGTCTGATGCGCCTGGACGAGCCGCCGGGCGACGCATTGGCGTTGTTGCGGCGTGGCCCGTCGCCGCTGGAACGACTTGCCGAACAGTATCCGGATGCGGAGATCGTCGTCGACGCTGCCGCCGTGATCGCGACCCTGCCGCGTGTCTTGCGGCCTCGCATCGTGCGCAGTGCCGCGGCGTTCGATGCCGCGACCGATGCCGAGGTCGAGGCGCTCGGCGCACCGGACGTCATGCTCCCGGGCGGCGTGCGCGCGACGATCGAGCCGACGAAGGCGCTGGTCGCGATCGATCTCGACTGGTCGGACGATACCGGCCGGGGCGGCGCGCAGGCCCAGTTCGCGGCCAATGCGGCAGCGCTGCCCGTGCTTGCGGCCCAGATCCGCCTGCGCAACCTCTCGGGCGCAATCCTGATCGATCCGGCGGGGCTTGGCACGCGCAAGCGGCAGGCGCTGGCAACGCCGATGCGCGCGGCCCTTGCGGACGATCCACTGTCCCCGGAATGCCTCGGTGCGACCGCGCTCGGCCTGCTGGAAATCGTGCGCCCGCGCGTGCGGCCGCCGTTGCATGAGATGCTACACAGCCCACATGGTATCGGTCTGGATGCCCTGCGCCGCATACTGCGCGAGCACACTGCCAGAAACGGCACGGGAGCGCCCACATTCCGGGCAGCGCCATCGGTGGTCCGGGCACTCGAGGCCGATCCCGATACGCTCGCGGCCTTCGCCACGGAGTATGGCGCACCCTTGCGTCTGCTGCCCGATCCAGATTGTTCGATGTCCCGATGGAGTTTCGCGCCATGAGCCAGGCACGCTGCCCGATCTGCAAGCGCCCCACCGATCCTGCATTCCGTCCCTTCTGCTCCCAGCGCTGCGCCGATGTCGATCTGGGCCGCTGGTTCGGCGGTTCCTACCGCGTGCCGGCGACCCGTCCGGACGATATTGCCGAGGCGATGCAAAAATCCGCACCTGCCCGGCTTGATCCCGACAACGACGTGGGCTAATCCCACCCAGCGCCGCACAGCGCCCGGTGCCCAAGTAGCTCAGTTGGTAGAGCATGCGACTGAAAATCGCAGTGTCGGTGGTTCGATTCCGCCCTTGGGCACCATTTTTCTCAAAAAATCAGTGTAATAACAGAGACTTAGCGCTCTGGCGGCAAAGTCCGCCCGCCACTGCGCCCCTCTTGACGACCGATCTAGCCGGGGCCGTAGGGACGCTGTAAGAGACACTTACTAGCTTTTCAGAGCCTCTGTATGCGGCGTGCTATTCGGCAGCTCGGCAGGCAAATCCATTATCTCAGGGTTGAGGATCGCAGGGGGGCGTTTCGGGCGGGGCACGATAGACCGCATAAAACGCTGTTGCTGATTTGGACATCACGTCGAGGAACCGCTCGATGTCAGCCGGATATGCCCCGATCCCCTGAAGGCGAGCGCGGTTGAAGGACACCAGACCTTCAAGGTCCGCCTGCATCTGGCCGCTCTCCAGGTGGGCAAAGTCCCTTCCGATCTGCTCGCCCCATTCGGTGGGGTCAGTGTAAATCCTACGGTCTGCAGGTCCGATCATGAATGCACCAGCGGGTCGGTCTGCGTGCCCCCTCCTGCCGTCGTTGCATTACGGTTCGCCCGGTTGACGAGAGCGCCGGCATCGGCCGCCGCTGACTGGATCTGCGCGTTCTGCGCCATGGCCAGTAAACTAGCCGCCGAACCGTCGAACTGGATGTTCTCGAGGTTCTGGCCCGTTGCCTGGATTGCCGTCGTCAGGCTGTCACCGGCCGCGCTCAGGTTGTCTTGCAAGGTTGCGAGCCCAGCCGGAGCGGAGCCGAGGTCTGTGCCTGCCGTCGTGACGGCTTGCGCCTGTTCCAGGGCATTCTGAGCTTTCGCCACGACTGATCCCGCTCCGACCAGGTTAGCAATCGGCGTCACCTGCCCGATGACCGTCTGCGCCTGCCCGGTGAAGTCGCTTGCCGTCTGCGAGATATTGCCCACCGCTCCGGCGAGCGAGGTGAGGGCAGTCCCGATGTCGTTGCCGACTGATTGTGACTGCTCCTTCGTTGTGGCTGGCACCTTGTTGCGTGCCGTTTCCTGCCGTTCGAGTGTCAACCGGTACGGGATCACCGCGCCCTTGGACTGGTAGGTATACTGGTAGGCCGCGACGAACACGCGCCACGACAGCCCGGCGACCGAGAACGTAACAGGAAGGCCCTGCTTGCGGATGCCTTCCAATTCCTGGGCGCGGGCGTAGGCATAGGGGCCGACGAAATAGCCATGCAGTTCCAGCCGATCAGGGTCGTTGCCTGCGACATCGATCAGTTCCTCGCCACCCGGGAGCCTGTGGATAACAAGCTTCTGCTGGCCGCCGACCGTCAGTTCCGAAGGCACCTCCATGCCCGTCAGAGACACGGTGCCAACGATGACGGGATCACTTGCGCTGATATTGGCAATCGCGCCCACGGCCGCCGAGAAGTTTAGAGTTCCGGACATGCTGCCTCTCAGTGAACGATCTGCCAGCGCGCGCCGACACGCGGGGTCGTGGAATTGCGGGGGATGAACGGATATCCGGCATCGTTGACGGCCGGGTTCTCGGCCATGGCCTGCAAGGCCGGGTCATCTCGCAGGTCAAGCGGCGCATAGGGGGGATTATCACCCTCGGTGACAGGGTGGGCGAACTGCACACAGCGGCTTGCGGCACCGGTGAAGTCGAGCGGGCCGGCGTTGCCCGCGCCGTGCCGCATCATCATGCGCATGCAGTGGGCGTCGGTCGTACCAGGCATGCGACCGCTCCACGCGACGCAACCGGAGAGGGACAGCAGGGCGAGGCAGAGGGCAGCAGGCTTGCGCATGGCGCGACGGTAGTACGGGGTTGACCAGGGTACAAGACAGATCATCGTCATCGTCCCATGAACCCGGCATATGCAGTGGTGTAGCGTGCAGGCTGCGGTCGGTTGTCAGCGCCCCAGATAGCGAGTGCCGTTGCGAGCACCAGATCGTCGTGCAGACCTTCGCGCCACGCTTCCATGGTCTCGTTTCCGTGGACCGTCTTCTTCACGCGGAAGCCCTGCAACTCGGCCCGAAGGGCGTTTGATGCGTCAGCCTGACTGGTCAACTCCAGACGATCCTCAGCCAACGCAATGTCGAGCGCGGACGCCAGCACCGACTTCGGCACGTTCACATCCTGGCCTGAGATACGGTTTACGCGGCTCCCGCCCGTGATGCTGACCCCGGTCAGCCGCAGCCCAGCCTCCCGCATGGCATCGACCACGGGCGCGCCCACGCCGGTCTTGTCGACGAACAGGGCCGCGTCATCTTCCTGCGTCGGCAACTGGTGGATGACTTTCTGCACCGATCGTCCGATTTCGGGATAAGGCGTGCCCCGTGGGTAACGATGCACGTTCACGACGCGGTAGCGGTGCGTTGGAATACGCCGCGTGACCTGCGCCAGAGCCTCGAACTTCGCCCGCTGCCAGCGAAGACGTTCACATGCCCAGATCTCGGCAACGCACAGTGCCGTGAAATCCTGGCTTTTGCCGAGGTCGAGGCCGACGACATACCCGGTCAGGCGTCCGGCTGTGATTTCCGAGCGATCCTCGGCCCATTCCGAACCTTGAGCATGTGTCGTGTTCCAAAAGCCCATGATGAGGGGGCGTCCTCAAAAAGCGAGTTGCAGGAGCGGAACATCGCGGGAAAACGCCCGCTCGATTGCCGCATCGGAGAAAAACTGATCGTCGGCCTCGACAAATTTGCAGTAGAATTCCTGCCGGAATTTCCACGGTCCGTATTCCGACCGCATCTCGTCGATGTAGTCGGCGCTGATCCGGCTGACCTGATCTGCGGTGACGCTCTCGCGCTGCCATTTTGACGAAAGTCCAGCCCAGGCATGATAGAAGTGACCACGCTTGCCGTTCGGCGTGCTCATCAGGACCAGACGCCCGTTGCTGGTGGCCAGCATCGGCAAAAATGCTTCGTACAGCTCGTCACTGACGAAGGCTGCCTCGTCCTCGACAATCAGGCTGGGAGCGGAATAGCCTCGGATGCTGTCGCCGTCGCCCGGCAGGGACACGATGCGCGAGCCGTTCAGCAACTTCAACTCGGTGGCTGCCTCTTTCACAAGGTTTGGAGGCTGCTGCATCGTGTTGATGTGCCCGTGGATCTTCGCCAGAAGCTCGGAACTCTGCCGCTGCGCCTTCGAGAACAGGAGAATGAGGGCGCGCGGCTGATAAATGGCCGTGTGCAGTGCCAGAACGGCTGTCGTGCTCGTCTTGCCCGCCTGCCGGGTGCAGTTCAGCAGAATGCGCCGACTGGGCGAGCGCAGGACATCGGCTTGCCAGGCGTCCGGGACAAACCCCAACCGCTCGACCGAGAACGCCACGGGGTCCAGTGCATGCCGCAGTTCCCGTGCGATGTCCCCGGGTGCGTCAGTCACTGGTGACGCCTTCCAGCGCCTTCACGACAGCCTGCCGCGCATCCGGAAAAGGCATGAGCGCTGCCATGATGTTCGTCTGCACGGACACCCAGGCGGGCGCATTGAAGACGTTGATGACCGTTCCCGGTCTGCTGCCCTCGCCTGACAGGCGCGCGAGACTGTCCAGCACGCCTCGGGCCTCGCGGATCGCCGCGATGGCAGTGCGCAGGTCGCCGCTGTCTTCTGCCTTGTCGAGCAATTCCATGGCACGCTCGCGCAGCTCGTCCATCTGTCCGACCAGGCCGACCGCCTCCCCGACTTCCTCGCGGGTCAAGCCCTCGGCTTTCTGGATGCGTGGCATCAGATGGTTGTTGCGATGGCGCTCGAGGCTCTTTTCACCGACGCCGGGAATGGCCTGTGCGACCTCCCGCATGCTCAGGGTCGGATTGACCAGCAGACGGTCGATGTCGCGGCGCCGGGGATGCGTGCAGATGGAGCAGACGCGACCCATTTCAGGCGCTCCCGATAACGTCGAATTTGAGCGCCCGGACGATTGGATAAAGGGGGGAAACGTCCATTTTTCAGCCGACCGTCCAGACGTCGTTGCGCTGCCGCCAGATGGTCGCGATCTCGACCCGGAGCGTGGTCAGTTGCGCCTTGTCAGCGTCGGTGAGCAGGCGCGCCGGGCAGACACTGATCCGGTCCTTGTGGCCGACCTCGATCCGGATACCCCGCGCATGCAGCCCATCGAACAGGACGCGAGCCGTCTGATCGGCGGATGCGGGCTCCTGTGTAGGGGTCATGGCTGTGTGCGCAGCGGCTGCCATCCGATCGGCAGGCATGTCGCGCCAGCGCCTGAACTCTGCCAAAGCGTCCTCAAGCCACTGCTGCTCGCGTGCAGCGGCATCGCGATCTTCCGCACTGTTGACGGGGCATTGCCGCTGCCGAGACTGGCCGATCCGGTGCCGGGTAACGTTCCAGCGGCTGTCGAGGATTTGCCAGGGCGCATTCTCACGGGCGCGGGCGGCCTGATAGGCGGCTTGGACCTGCTGCTGTAGCGCGTGTGTCTCGGCACTCACCGATGGATACTCCGGTATTTGGCTTCCAGCTTCTCCATGTGCGCTGCCTCGACCCGTTTCAGGCCGTTGCTATAGGCGCCGTCGAGAAACTGCTTCCGGGCCGCTGCATATTGCTCGCGAGACATGCCGTTCAGGGGACGGGCGAATGCGCCCGGATAGCGTGTGACCAGGTCGGTCAGGGCGTCTTTTGGGGACAGCCCCGGCTTGGCCAGTTTCAGAAGATCCATGTCGCGCAGACCAAAGTGCTGGGCCTGCTGCTCGAGGGCTGTGGTGTGACTCATGATGCGGTATCCGATGCGACCGGCGCCGTCGAACGCTGGTCGAGCCATTCTGCAAGGTGATCGGCACGGATCAGACGGCGCCTGCCGATCTGCACGGAGCGGGGTCCGGTGCCACGCGCAATCACGCGGCACAGCGTGGCGGCGCTGATCCCAACGCGGCGTGCTGCCTCGCGCATGGACATGCATTCGGGCGTCTGTGCGTTATGTGCGGACGGCATGGGCTCGCTCGTGCTTCATCGTGCAACAATAACAAGCAGGTCAGCCGATCCCGAGCACTTCTTCTGGCAATTCGTTTTATTGTCGGACTGATAAAAGCGGTCCGATATGTCTGGCGATTACCCGATACAGACAGAGAGTTACGCTTCTAACGCCCGATAGACAGACGCACGGGAGATCTCGAGGCGCTTGGCGATCTCAGCCGGCCTGAGCCCTTCGGCTTTGAGTGCCCGCACCTGGTCCGCCTTGAGCAGCGCACTGCGCGGCCGGCCCTTGTAACGGCCCTCGGCCTGCGCCTTGGCAATGCCCTCGCGCTGCCGCTCCAGCATCAGGTCGCGCTCGAACTCGGCCACGGCCGCCAGCATGGTCAACATCAGCTTGGAGGTGGGGTTGCCGGTATCGAGCATCTGGCCACCCATGGACAGGATGACCAGCGATGCGCCTTTGGCCTGCACGGCCTTCACGAAGGCCAGCAGATCGGCCGTCGAGCGGGCCATACGGTCGGGCTTGGTGATGACCAGCGTGTCACCGTCACGCAGATGGTCGAGCGCTGCCTGGAGCTGCGGACGGTCGGTCTTCGTGCCACTGACCTTCTCGCGGAAGATCTTCTCGCACCCTGCCGCGTCCAGCTCACGCACCTGGCCATTAAGGCCGGCGTCCTGTTCGATGGTGCTGGTGCGGGCGTATCCGATGCGCATGGCGGGCCTCATGTCTCAAAACGTCTTAGACTATGATCGGCGTCCGTCTCAAAAGTCAACAGACAACCTTTTGAACGCGCTTTTCCGGACGCAATGAGACGTCTCAGTAGAGCAAGGTTTATTGAGACGCTGAGAAGCATCAGCGAGTCGCTGGATACACTGTGAATGGATCGCGCGCAGGCGAAAGCCCAGCAGCCCGGCTGGCGCAAGCGCATTTTCCGTATTGACTCGCGGAATCTTAATAAACGGCTATTTTCCGCCGTTTCTCCGCGCGAATGTCTGTCACGACACTGCCACATTACCCACAGTTCACGTGGAGAACTCGCCTCATAACTCTGTGGATAACAGTCGGCGCTCGTTGCCCCCGATGGGGATTCAACGGGTTTCCGGGTTTGTTCCTCGGCGCTGTGGGGTCTGCGTTCCTGCCCAGGAGAAAAGCGCACGCGGGCTCGCGTTTCTCATTTCGATAACCGTCGAAACGTTCTCGCGCGGGTCAGTGGCGATTTTTGAAAGGGGAAGGGTGTCTCTGCGTTCCCAGACAGTGACGCACATGACGCAGGTGACGCACTTCCCTATAGAGCGGTATAGCGTAAGACTTCGACAGACCCCCACTATAAGAAAGTGCGTCACTATGCGTCACTGCGTCACCTAGCGTTGGCAATTTGATGATCGCTCCACACCCACTGGCAGAAGCAGCATGCGCGGCCGCGCCGGGCGCTGTGACTTTTTTCGGGATCAAAGCTGAATCACTTCTGAACGCGTTCGTCGCGTTTATGGTCGGCGGCGGCACGTTGTTTATTGCTGATCAACAACGACGTATTGCTAAGCGGCAGAAAACAATAGCTGAAGAAAAAATAGTAACAGACTTGTTTGATAGACGCTTTGAAGTCTACGAGGCGTTTCATGCTGCCATCGCCCATGCGGTCTTCTCCGATAAGTTAGACGCAGAATTTCCGGTCAAGATTGAACGAATGAGGGCGTCTAGTGAACAAGCGCGCTTTATTTTCGAGCGCGAGTGCGCGAATAAGATACTGGAAATAAGACACAAAGTTATAAAATCATTTGCACTTTCTAGATCACTCCGAGCTTACGAACCGGCAATCCTGAGCCACCAGGCGGCGATCGATCAGTCCAAGCTTGCAAAAGAAGCATCCGAACTGGATTTCGAACTTTTAGATATTCTCGATAAAAAGCTTTCGGTTTTATTCGAGCCGGCACTGAGGTTGCGCGATTTCCGCGATGAGCGATTCTGAGAGATTTATAATAAGTAGATGTCTTATCTCACCCGCAACCATGGGACTCCGCTGTTCGTCTTGACTCCCCTCTGCCACCCCATCCGCTCCAGGATGGCTGAGATCCGACGCTGATCGTGTGTTCCCAGCTTAGGCGTGTCGATGAACAGTCCATCTCTTGCGACCTCAAGCAGCATCACCCTACGCTTCCCCGCAAGATATCCAGACACGGCCTCCTCCCAGGCATCCGCCTCGTATCGCGCCTCCTGCTGGGGGGCGATGTGGTCTGCCTCAAATCCCGAGTCCGGCCACCACTTCTCGCGAGCCTGAAACGCGGCGACCGCCTCCGCGAACAACTGGGCCCGGTCCCGGCTGAGCGCATCCGTATCGATGCGGTTGACCTTCACGGGCCAGAACCGTCGACCTCCGGTCTCGTCACGCAGATAGGCTTCCTTGTTCGTTGTGCCGATGAACACGCACTGGCGGGGCTGGATGATTTCCTTTCGCCCGAAGCTGGGACGATACCGCTCAACCGCTCGGGTGATGAACGCTTTGAGCGCAGCCGCCTCGGACTTGTCGAGCGCCGACATCTCGGCGACCTCGATCAGCCATTTGCCGTTGATATGCTGCGGCACATCTTTGCCAGCCGACCGGATGTCCGGAAGGTTGTCGCTGAACCACTCGCCACCGAGGATCGCGCAGGCGGTCGATTTCCGCAGGCCCTGTTTGCCTTCCAGGATCATCATATAATCTGCCTTGCAGCCCGGCTGCATGACGCGCGCTACCATGGCGATCATGAACATGCGTCCGATGCCCCGTGCATAGGGCGTGTCCTCGGCGCCGAGATAGGTGCTCAGCCAGCCTGCAAGCCGCTCCGTGCCGTCCCATCGCAAGGATTGGAGCCAGCCGCGCACTGGATGGAAGCCGCGTTCTGTCGCCCGCAGGTCAACCGCTTGGTGCGTCGTATCCTTGGAGATCTTGCCGACGCCGTTGAGTTGCAACCATTCCTGCACTGCGGAAACGTCGGCATCTCGCACCGGGCGTGGCGCGAAGTCCTGCTCATTGTGCTGAACAACCCCACTCGGCACCGGCGCTTGCAAGATCGGCGCACCGAGCATTTCGTCATAAGCGAACAGCCGTGCCAACTCCGGCGCCTCGCGCAGTGCGATCATGCCATTCGCGAGGTTCCCGCGGGGCTCGGAGTTGGTGTCGAGTTCGAGCTTGCCCAGCCAGTCGTGCCGTGGACGCTGTCGCTTGGGGCTATCCGCCACCATCTGGGCGGCGCGCTCCCATGTCCGCAGCAATTCCCGATCGCCGTTCACGTGCCCTTTCTCGGCCTTCCACGAGGCTGTGTTCGGGTCTGCATCCAAGCCGCTCACGAAATCCTCAAAGTCCCCACCGGCGCGCACCGTCTGAGCCGCAACCTTGAAGGCCATGGCGCTGCGGCTGCCGTCGCCGGCTGGCTGCGACACGAGCGATTTGAGCGTGTAGGACTGCTTCTGTGCCGAAAGGGCTGGCCCGATCTGCTGCACCAGGGTTGCGATCGTCGCCACGCTGACAGGGCGGATTTCCGGCGTGCTGCCGTGTAGCAGGTCTCCTGTCACCGCGAAGTAGCGACCGCCGATATAGATTTCGAGCCCTTCCGGGTGGTTGCCCGTCGAACTCACCTTGAACTGACGACCGGTGTCCCTGCCGCCCATCGCCTGCCGGATCGCCGAAAGATCGCCCGGGTCGAAGGCAAAGAAGATCTTGGCTCCTGTTCCGGACGGCGAAACCTCGCAATAGGAATCGAACAGATCAATCACTTGCCGAGCCCAGGCAGAGATTTCACCGGTTTCGGGATTGCGGCAGGTGTCGAGATCTACGCCGCCGATCGCTATGCCGTCCTCGTGCGCGCCCAGCTCGATGCCCAGGCCACCGAGGGTGTGCGGGCGCGGCAACTTGCCTAGCTGGATCTCGGCTGCATCCCGCGTGCCCCAGGTGCGCGGCTTGTCAGCATGCGCGCGACCACCGAGTGGCGAATAGGGCACTTTCGTGACCCGGCCGTGCGCGTCTTCGTTCTGCCAGGCAACCCAGCGGTGCGCAGATGCCAGGCTGTCAATGGTGAAGGGGGTGTTCAATGCTCACTCCCTTCATCAATCATGCGCCTGATAAACGCTGCGATCTCCCGCGCTGCGTGTGCCTTGCAGCAATGGATGTGAGCATGGTCAGCGAAAGACAGCGACCACGACCCGTCGCCGCCGAGCACCCGAAAATCCGGATTGCTGACGGATGACTTCTGAAAATCGAGTGAGACCGCGAAATTCTCGCTCTCAAACTGATCGCAGATCTCGGCGGCGCGCTGCAGACCTGCTGTTTCCGGACCGGCGCTCATGCCGCACCTCGCGTCGCGCGTCCATGCTCGATCAGAGAGTCGATTTCGCGTGAAAATCCCTCTGCTTCGGCCACGGCAAGAACGAAGGCAGTCTGAGACAAAATCACCGACAGGGTGACTTCGCGTAACGGAAGGTTCGGCTCTTTCGAGCGCACGTAGCGAGCCAAGGTCGCAAAACCTGTCTCGAGCAGATCCAGCTTGGTCGGGTCCGGAGTCATTCCTCATCCTCCAGGCCAAGATGATTGCGCCCCATCTGGATGACGGCCCGCATGCGCTCTGCCGGGCTCAAGCCCTCGTGCAGCACATTCGCGGCTTCACAACCGGCGAGGCAAAAAGCCGTGTCGAATTCATCATTATCCGGAAGGAATCCGGTCTTCTTGAATGCGCCGATCGTGCCCTGTGCCACAAAGTGCGGGGCGATCAGGCACTTGCCGGCGTCGGTGTTGACGGTGCGCACGGCATCCTGAAACGGGCCAGAGCGCGTCGCGTCGATGAACACGCGTTGAGCGTCCAACGGCAGGCCGGCAGCGCTGACCAGATCGGCGACCGAATGCCACGGCAATGCCACGACACCGTTAGGCGCACGGAAGAACCGCACAGCGCGGCCGTTCACCTGGCCAGTGTAGATTGGATTGTGCAGGGGGATCATCGTGCGGCCTCCTGCGCGCTCTGCCATTGCAGAAGGGCAGGCATCGACAGGCAGACCGTACGGGCGTCACGGCAGACGGGCAGACCGTGCCGGTCCTCCAGGTAACGCACCCGACGCTCGCCCAGGCGCCAGCCGGAGCCATCGACAGGCAAGCCAAGGGCCGCCGCGATCGCCTTTCGGCCGCGCAGTGTGCGGGTATCATCCATCATGCGGACGCAGCTCGGGCGCCCGCGCTTTTTCAAGCTCGGCATGGCACTTTTCCTATGTGCCAGCTACGATTTCTGTGGACTTCCGACCCGGAACCGCATACCAAGAACGTGCTGATGCTCTTGGTGGTTGGTTATTGGGTCGCTGGTCCGCTTATCGCGGGCTGGCGATTTTCTTTTTCAGGCTGCCTTCGCAGGCAACCGCGGCAGGCTTGCAAAATACGCCTCGACCGAGGCGGTCACGATCCGCGTGTTGCGCCCGACTTTGATTGCTTCAAACGCGCCCCGTTCGATCAGTCGATAGATCGTCGGACGGCTCAAACTGGTGTGGCGCTGCACGTCGGCGATCGACGCGTAGGCACCCAGGGGCTCCTGTCTCGTCATGAAATCCTCCAAGAGGTAAAACTGGCCACCGAGACGCTCGGTGTTGCTCATGTTGTAAGGCGTTGAATCGAAAGAAAAAATCACAACAATTAAGATGATAATTAATTTCTCTAATTAATTAGACATCATCAATTGTTCTTCTCGGTTTTCTGCCAGCTTTGACCATTCCTTCGTATCCTGGCTTTTTTGCAATTTCCGCCCAGATCGAATTAAAATCGGAATTTGTGATGGCGGTGGTCATCTGGACGCGGGCGAAATGCTGCGGCTTGGGGGTGTTGCGCCCATCTGGCGTTTCCAGCGCGCGCATCAGCAACTCCATGACGTGCCTTCTGGTATCGGCAGACATTTTCGGCGCGCTGCTGTCCTCGACTGCTTCTTCCGCACCGCCGCCTTCAAGCCACTTCTGGAAAGTATCTGTGTTGATAAAGACATGGATATAGTCGTCTTTCCGGTCGACAAACTGAAGGCGCCATGCCCCGGCATCTGTTCGCCAATATTTCTGTGGGATTTCATGAAGGTCCCCATCTGCCAGCATGCCAACGGCTGGCATTTCATTTTCTGCCAGAGCCAAGCGAAGATCGTTGCGCGCATGCCCCAGGTTGGTGAAGCAGTAGACCTGCTCCATCAGAGAGACATTGTGCATCGCTTTGCTGCTGGGTGCGTCACAGAAAGGATCGTAGCCACGCGCAGTGCGATGAGGATCAAAGGCAGTCATCAACTGGGCATCGAGATAGAGCAGGTAGTCCGAGAATGGCAGATCCGGCCTGCGCCGCTGGGCGAGAGACACGACGCACGTTTTCAGTGGCGTGAACCCGCGAGGCACGTAGATCATGGGCCGCGCTCTCTTTGATTCCCTGTGATTTCCCAGTGACTCGGTCATCTTGTTGGCTTTCCATGCAGTCAAATTCGACGATCATCGTAGCGCATCCAGGATCGCCACGTGACACCGCTCCAGATGCCCGGCCAGCCATTCCAGCTCGTCGGGCAGAGCCTTTCCGCCCGTTCCAATCGCCGCGACGATGTTGCCGATGATTCCGACCTCCTCGGCGGCCGCTTCGATCGCAATGATGCGATCAGGCGTGCAGGGACGGGTGCGGGTCATGCTCTGCCCTCACGTGCGATGGCCAGCACCCACGGCGCGACGGCGGACATCCACCAGTTGCAGAACCGAAGGATGCCGTTCGTGACGGGCAGCAGAACCAGCAGCGCCACGCCACGGACCACAGGATGCCGGCGCAGGAACGGCGGACAGGTGCGCCGGGTCATGGCGTGCTGTCCTCTAGCTGGTCGAGGCGGTCGCACAGCCGGTTCGCAAGCCAGAACACGGACGGGGCTTCCTGAATGTCCCGATCGCTGCGCGCCAGCTCGCACAGCAGGGCCGCCATGTGCTTGCAGTCATGCAGCGCAGTCGTGGGCGACCGGCGGTCATGGATCGCTTCTTTTTCGTCGGCGGTCAGGGTTCCGGGATCTATCACGGCTTCCACTCCCCGACGTTCGACGTGGCTTTGTTGATAATCGCGCAGCGACGTTCGATCTCGCCGCCCGCCCATTGCAGCGCGCAGCCGAGACGCGACAGGCCCGGTCCTTCCAGTTCGATGTCGGCTATGGTTACGGCGTGTCCGGTCCATTCCAGCAACGCGCCAAGGTGCGATAGCTCAAGCGCGGCCTGGTCGATCGCGTCGATCCGCGCGGGCGTGTACGTCAGGTGGGCACTCATTATGCATCCCTCCCGGCCTCATCGGCTGCCGCACGGGCCTCCTCTGATATCCCTGCGATCTTGACGGCGCGCTGGGCCTCATTTCGTTCGATCCCGAGTTCCCGAACGGCGGCCCGAACGCCGCCGGTATTTCCTCGTCCTTCCTTGGCTCGAGAAACTGGCTCATTATGAGCCAGTTTATTTTCGGTAATTCTCACCCATTCCGCGATGTGGTCTGCCCGCTCTTGCAGACAGATGAGCAGGTGCCATGCCCCGTCGATCCGGCGGCAGGCGGCGCGGGCCTGATCGGGCAGCGTGAGAGGGGCGCTCATCGGCTCGCCTCCATCACGCACTCAACCGCGTGGCTGATGGGGTGATCCGGATGCAGGAACGTCAGGAGTGTGATCACTGCCAGCGCGCCGACGCCCAGCGCCTCGAGCGTGCCAGCCACGCAGGCGAGGGCAATTCTGCCAGGAGTAACGTGCCGCACGTTCGCGGCCGTCGTGGTATAGCCGTTTTCAGCCATAGCCGAGGATCCTCTCGGTTGGGGTTAGGCCGGGCGCGGGAGCTGCAACCTTCCCGTCCGGCCGTGTTGGCTTTTGTCGCCGAAGTCAGATATAAAGACTGACATGGGTATATGTCAATCGTGAGAGCCAATGTCAGATATAAAAGCTGAGCAGTGCCTGGGCGCGCGAGCCATGCTGCGCATGAAGCGAGACGAGCTGGCCAAGGCTGCCCAGGTCGCGGTGGCTACTCTTGCCGATTTTGAAGCTGGGAAGCGGGCGCCTCATCCCCGCACCCTCGCCGCCATCCGCTCTGCCTTAGAGGCCGCCGGGGTAGAGTTCGTGCCGGAAAACGGGGGTGGGGCTGGGGTGCGGTTGAAGACGGCGGAAGTTAAAGAGTAAGCCGACGCCTGACAAAATCCCGCTTGAAGATTGCAGACTGTCGCCATTAAAATCGCAAGCACTGAGAATGTAGGACGCTGATATGTCTCCTTGGAGATCTCTCCATCTACCAAAACAAATCGATGTCGTGTCTCCAAGCGGAGAACTGAGATGTACGGTTGATGGATACGGAGGGAATGATTTAATAATAATAGATGATGTTAAAAACGCGGATGTACGTGTGGGTGACGAAATAAGGCTCCCATTGCCAAATGGACGGGAAGACGTATTTACAGTTGTTGATCCCAAATTTTTCGAAACGAAAAGTGGATTCCCAGCGCATTATCAAGTTCGTCTACGCCGAAAAGATTCATTTCCTCGGCACCAAGGTGGGCATTACGACATAAAGGTAAGCGGTGATGGGGCTAGAGTAAATATTTCATCTTCGGACTCTTCTACTAATATTGTTGGTGACAATGTAAGTTTTGATAGACTAAGAGATTCTTTATCATCGTCAGGTTTGGAGCATGGAGAATTAATTTCTCTGATACGATACATTGACGATATAAAGCATTCAGAAACAAAACAGGCGCGCGCCACCGCGTTTCAAAAGCTGATTGCGGCGTCAAGTTCATGCATGCCAATCATTACGCCTTTTTTGCCGTTTCTAACGCGTTTCGTCGATGGAGGAGCATCCAGCTTCTAGAGGAGTAATCCTAGCGGAGGAATAGGTCCCACGCCCCCATCATCTCCCGTCGCTTCTCGAACAGATCCCCACGCCGATAGGCCGCCTCAACCCGATCTCCAATAGCATGTGCCAGGGCCATCTCGGCCACCTCCCGGGGATAGTCCGTCTCCTCGGCCACCCAATCGCGGAACGTGGACCGCAGGCCGTGCACGGTGACGCCCTTGGTCCCGGCCGCCAGATGCAGGGCCTTGGACAGCGCCACGTCCGAGAGTGGCTTGCCCGGCCTGCCACCGGGGAACACCAGATCTCCGCGCTTCGGATCGCGTAGCGGCAGGACAGCACCGAGGATGGTCATGGTGCCATCCGATAGCGGCACGCGATGCTCACGGCCGCCCTTCATGCGATGCGCCGGGATAGTCCAGATCCGCGCGCCCAGGTCGATCTCGCCCCAGGTCGCACCGCGTGCCTCGCCGGACCGCGTCGCGGTCAGGCAGAGGAACCGCACCGCCAGCGCGCCCATGGAGTTGGCTGACGCCAAGGCGGTCATGACGCGGGCAATGTCCTTCCGCTCCACAGCAGCGTGATGCTTGACCTTCGCGACCGTGGAGGGCTTCGGGAGGATGTGCGCCAGATGTCCCCGCCATCGAGCTGGGTTCTCGCCCTCCCGCCAGCCGTGCGTACGCGCATAATCGAGGATGCGCTCGATGCGTCCCCGCAGCTTGTCGGCTGTCTCGTTCGTCGTCGCCCAGATGGGCCGCAGGATGGCGAGAACGTCGTCCGTGTGGATATGCGTGACGGCCTTGTCGCCGATGTGCTCGTAGGCGTGGATCTCCAGCGACCGACGCCAGTTATGCGGCCGCCGTGGGTCGCGCCAGCCCGGGGCCTGGTCGTCGATGTAGCGATCGGCCACGTCGCGGAAGCGTTGGCCGGCCTCTCGCTTCCGCTGAGCCTTGAGCTGATCCCGGCGCGTGATAGGGTCGAAGCCTTCACGTATCGCCTGACGAGCATCGGTCGCGAGCCGGCGCGCTTCCGCGAGCGGGACATCGAAGACCGGGCCAAGACCCATCTCGCGGCGCTTGCCGGTGATGGGGCTGGTGTAGCGGAACATCCATGTCTTCGACGTGCCGCGAGCAACGGCCCAGAGGTTGCCGCCATCACACAGCGCGCCCTCTTTCAGGGCCGCCACCTGCCGCGCGGTCAGCCTGTTTGGCAGAACCAGACTCACAACCAGACTTGCCCGCCAGCTCGCCCCTCTTGAGGCATGCGCTTACCCGATTCGGGGGGATACAACGAGAGAATCAGCATGGAGAAAATATAGCAGAAGACTGAGGGTTTCAGAACAGTCAGAGCCACCGGGAATCACCGGTTTCCGGCCGCCCTTGGGCACCACTTGATGTGCAAATCCGACAATTTGTAAGAATGGTCCCGGCGTAACCCGATGTACTTGCAGTTTGCAGGTTATCGTTGGTCTCGCGTCTATTCGGCCACTTTCATCTACTTCTTCTGACTGTGTGCCGCAGGATCAGCAAACCATGTTGCACAGGTTTGCCTGACTGACGCCGCCTGATCCGTCAGCAGTGCCGCATACTCAAGTGTTGAGCGACTGCGGGCGGGTACGGGCCTCACGGAAATCGCGAACGGCGAACATGCGCCTGTCTCGTCCTGAAGCACCCTGATCACAGCGCGTGGAACTACTCTTTCTCGATGTCCTGCATCGTGTGCTCGAACTCGGCATCGGCTTCGGGGTCCGGCTTCGCCTCGTTTTCGTCGAGTTTGTTTTCGACGCGATCATCGAGCCAGAAAAACAATCCGACGAGCACGGCGAGAACGACACCTGTGCCAACGGCCCCGATTGTGAACACGCATTCGCTCCCCGGCTCCCGGCCGCACATTCCGGCCCTCCGCCGTTCATCTGTACGCCTTGGTCACCGGTTCGACCACCCGGGAAATGCGCGGTGTGCGAATGGCTTCGATGGAAAACGCCGGGACAAGCCTTCCGGCGGCCCGTGTATTCAGAGGCCAATCAGGAGCCGCGCGGGCCGAGAAGGATGATGCCAGCGCCTGCCAGGCAGATCGCGGCGCCCAGCGTGTCCCAGCGATCCGGGCGAACGCCATCGACGCCCCATGACCAGATCAGGCTCGCGACGATATAGACGCCGCCATAGATGGCATAAGCCCGCCCGGCGTTATCCGCGGGGCTGAGCGTCAGAAGCCATGCAAAGGCGGCGAGCGACAGGGCGCCCGGCACGAGCCAGAGCGGCGTCCTGCCCATCCGCAGCCAGGCCCAGAACGAGAAGCATCCGGCGATCTCGGCCAGGGCCGCGGGAATATAGATGGCGGCGGTCAGCATCGGCATGGCTTAGCCGATATGCGGCCTACAGCAGAAGCCTCAAGCTTTGGTTTCAGGCTTTCCCGGGCGTCGGCAAGGCGGCTGCCGTATCGGAAGCTGGGCGGCAGTCCCGCATCCCGCACGCAAGGCCGGCCTGTTTCCGCGATGGCACGCACCGATTGAAACCACGTCCGGAAGACCCACGTATCACGTCCCGGTGACGCGCGAGGGGAGGGTTCTTCAATGGCAAGCGGATGGGCTCCCGATGGAGCCGTTCAGGATCAGATCGACGATACGGTGGCCGACGCCGTGACAGCGGCGCGTGCCCGGATGCCCAGGGGCGAGAGCGAGACCCACTGCCAGGAATGTGGCGATGAGATACCCGAGCGGCGTCGTCAGGCCGTGCCGGGCGTGAAGCTTTGCGTCGCCTGCCAGTCGGAGCGGGATGGTCGGCCCGTGGCCGGCGGGATCAATCGTCGCGGTAACAAAGATAGTCAGCTTCGCTAGACGCCTTGAAACGGGCGTGCCGAACACCCTGCTGAGTCTGTGCCAGTAACGGAGCAGATACATGCTGGACATATTCGGAAACTTCGAGACCGACGACATTCCGGGCACGCCACCCTCGCCTCCCGGTGGCCCGCCGGTCCCGCCGACGCCGCTGCCGGAGGGCGATCCGCCCGGTCCGATCACACCGCCGCCTCCGTCAGACCCGCCGCCGATGCGCGAACCGACGCCGGGCACAGTCTTCTGAGACGGCAGGCAACGTTTGGGTGCTGCGACCCGCATTATGCAGGCAGGCGAGTGTAAAGCTCTCTGTAATCATTCACCGGCCGTCTCTTGGAAAACAGTTCCGCAGATCACGGGGAAAGGCGGCCCCGGGGGTCTTGCACGGCAGCCAGCCGGCGCCTGCCACGCAGGTTTCAGACTGTTACCGGGGTGGCGCATTGTAGCCACCTTGTGATGGTGGGTTCGACTTTGGGAAACTCACACAAGGACCCCTGACACGATGAAACGTTCGATCCTGCTTGCTGTGGGTATGATCAGTACCCTGTCTCTCGGTGCCTGTGGCCCATGGTGGGGCCCGCATGGCGGTCAGGGCGGACAAGGAGGGGGCCGTGGCGGCTACGGGCAGGGTGGCGGCAATGCTGGCCCTGGTGGTGGTCAGGGCTTTGGAAACGGTCCTGGTGGTCAGGGCGGCGGCAATGGCGGCGGCCGGGGTGGCCCCGGCGGCGGACAGGGCGGCTACTGATACGCTCTGACGGCCTTCTGCCGGCAAATATTTCTGGCGCATGGGCCCAGCCCATGCGCCAGTTTGCGTTCAGGGCCCGGCGTTGGCGCGCGTTTGCTCAAGCCGGGCCTGCCTTCGACATTCCGATCCTGTTAGTGGCACCGCTGGCTTCTGGATGGATCAACAGGTTGGGGAGCGCTGTCCCGGTTTGGCCGCGTAATGGCTTTCGCAAGCCGAGGCTGGTCATGTCCGTTCGGCGCGAGCGGCGCCGTGTGCGGGCATCGGCAGACCGGCTTTTCTGAGGCTCACCGCGCAGTGCCGCGCACGAATCGGGCATCCTCAGCATTGAAGCCATGCCAGCGACCCACCTGATCGATCTGCTATTACGCTGGCGACATTCGGTTACACCTTGGGTTGACCAGTGGTCTGTCTGCAAGCCCTGGGCGCATGCTCTAACGAGGGGATCCCGGGCACGGATTTCCAAAAGACGCTGCCATGAACCAGGCTGGCGGGTCTTCGGTACGAGCCACTATCTGCATTTCCGGGCATCGTTCGAAAGCGTGCGCAGGATGGCAATAGAACCGGTGCAGCCGGGATGGTTATGGACAACGCGGTGAAAGGCGGACGATCCGAGGGCATGAAGTATCCAATCCTGTTCCTGGGAGCGGCCCTGGCGCTTGGCGCCTGCTCCCATCCGGCCCGGAAACCGGTCGATGAACGCGCAGCCCTCCTGCATGCAAAATATACGGACGCCGATTTGTCCTCACGCCCGGATACCGCAGGCGACAGGAAGCCGCATGGACGGGTTTCGGTGGGTTCCGGATTTGGATCGGGCCGTGGCTATGGTTCTACTCCGGCAGGAAGCATGGGCGTCACCGGCCTTGGCGGTACAGGGCTTGGCGTCGGAGCCTCTTCCGCTGGAATGTGAGACGAAGGCGCCATCGCTGCGGTAACGCTCAGGGCCCACGGGCGCATACGGCACTGGACCTGCATCGATGGATGTTACCCGGCCGGGCAAACTGTGGTCAGATGCCGGCATGAAGAACAACATCGGGGCCGGCAGACGCGCGCTGCTGATATCGTCCATCCTCGTCGAGTGCGGCAGCGTCGTTGCCCTGGAGACGGGCGCTGCGCCGCATTATGCGCTGGCGATGACGCTGGGCCTGATCGGTCTGGCGCTGCTCATCCTTGGTACCTACCAGCGGCGCACCTGAACAACCCGCTCACAGGCGCGCCGGGCTGCGGCGGGCATGGAGGTTCGTCCGACTGGTCTGCGTGCCTGTCGCCTCAACGAACGGGCGGGATCGGATCAGGACAACGGGTAAAACGCAGGACAAGGGCCTCATCTGTGCCCGGGTATGAACAGATCCGATCTTAGGAACCGTCCGCACGCGCCCGCTTCCGCGAGCGCCGCACCGGAGGCGGCGTTACGCCCAGCTGCCGCGCGATTTCGGTGCGGTAGCTCTCCTGTCGAAGGCGGCGCTGGATATCGGGCGTGAGGCGGCGGTCCAGCAGGGCATGAATCGCTGCGACATCCGCGCAATGGTCACGCGCATTCAGGCTGTGGGTTGCGGACACGTGGTGGCGGCGATGAATGTTGCAGGCACGCGAAACGTAGGCGACGCGCGCGCCCGGCTGATCGAGCAGCTCGATATAGATGCGCCAGTCTCCGGCGATCCTGAAATGCGCGAGATCTGCGGCACACCGGTCGAGTGCTGCAAGCAGCGCTGCGCGATCGAACAGGGCGCTGCTCGCATTCAGGATCAGGTTCCGCTCGCTCAGCGCCTGCGCGACGAAGGTAGGACCGTCATGCACGCCGTCATGGTCGAGCAGGGTATCGGCCGCGATGGCATAGTAGGGCTTGTAGCTTTCGCCCAGACGCGCGCCATCGCCGTCGATCGTACGGCTGTCGCAGAACGCCATCACCGCGTCGGGTGCGTTCGACAGGGCCGCGCAGAGGGTCGGCAACTGGTCGGGTTCGGACAGGTCGTCGGCTTCCGCGATCC
This sequence comes from Tanticharoenia sakaeratensis NBRC 103193, assembly GCF_000963885.1. Classification (GTDB taxonomy): domain Bacteria; phylum Pseudomonadota; class Alphaproteobacteria; order Acetobacterales; family Acetobacteraceae; genus Tanticharoenia; species Tanticharoenia sakaeratensis. The sequence goes on along the minus strand of NZ_BALE01000048.1, from coordinate 79,683 downwards.
AGATCCAGTCGCCGCGCGCGATCTCGGCGGCATGACGCCATTGCGCGAAGACCGAGCCGGAATTGCGCGCGCACCGCACGATCTCGATCGTGCGGCCCCAGTCCTCCGCGGTCTGTTCGGCGACCGCCACGCTGTCGTCGGCCGACGCATCGTCGAGCACCACGATCTCGAGCACCGGCAGCCCTTGGGCGAACAGGGATGCAAGACGCGCGGCCATGAAGCGTGCGTAGTTATAGGAGAGCACGACGATCGACACCCGGGGCAGCTCGGGCTGCGCGATCGCAAGGAGCTGCTCGGTATAATGCCCGAACGCGAAGCGCGCGCGGGCCGCATCGGAGATCCGGGCGCGCATTTCATTCGGGATCAGGCGCGCGGCGCGCACGGCTGTCGTGAGCGCGCGGTTCATGCGGGCCAGATCGCCCATCGGAACCACGGCATGCGGCATGTCGAACGTAGCGGTTTCGGCGCGCAGCAGATCCGGAATGCCGCCGCTGTGGTCGAAGGCGACGCAGGACAATCCGCTCGCGAGCGCTTCCAGCACGACCGAGGGGTAGGGATCCTCCCGCGACGTGAGCGCGAAGGCGTCGGCGGCACTCAGATAGGACGCGACATCGTCCACCAGCCCGGTCAGATGCAGTGTGCCCGTGCTGACCGCGTATTCGATATCCGGCGCCAATCCCTCGTAAAGCGCACCGTCGATGGCGCCGAGCCAGACGAAATGCGTGCGGGCGACCCCTTTCTGCCGCACGCTGAACGCCCGCCGCCAGGCCTGCAGGAACAGGTCGAAGCCCTTGCGCATGTCGCCGTAGCCTGCGCCGAGAACCAGCCGGTCCTGCGCATCGAGGCGGAATTCCGAGCGGATGCGGGCACGCGCTTCGGGCGAGAACCGCACGTCCTGATACAGCCCCTGCGGGATCACGAGCGGGACCTGCTCGGGCGCCAGCACGTCGAAACCGTCCAGCCGGTCCGCGATCGCACGCGCGGGCACGACGATCGCGCGCGCCCGTTCGCAGGCGATGCGCAGGGTATCCATCAGGCCTCGCCGCTGCAGCAGGCCCGGGAGTTCATGGATCAGCAGCGTGTAGTCGATGCCGGCCGCGGTCAGCGCGCCCGCGACCGGGCTGCTGGCGGCGCTGTTGACCAGGGCGGTTGCAAACCCTTCCGCGCGGAGGGCGTCCAGACGGTATGTGAGCGCCGGGTCGTTCGCATCCACGATCTCGGTGGGCGCCACGGCGCGATAGCGCTCGAGCATGGCGCCCGCATCGAGCAGCAGGAACGCGATGTCGACACCGTGTCGGGCCTTCAGGGTGCGTCCGATATGCAGGAGCAGGCGCTGGGCTCCGGCCTCGAAGGCGTCATGGCCGATCAGCAGCATCCGGCCGCGTGCAAGGCCGCGGGCGAACCCGGCACTCGCACGCCCGGTCGCGTTCAGATAGGCGCTGCCGAAATGCTGGTCCGGTTCGAGATAGGCTCCTTCCGCCCATTCGTTCCATGCGTTGATGCACACGATCGGCTCGCCGAAGAACGGTCGCGCGCGAGCCTGTTCGATCAGGCCTGCGAGCCAGCGCTCGTACAGCGCCGGCGTGGAGCCATGCATCACCAGCCCCTTGCCCTGGCGGCGGGCATCGTTGTCCCACGAGGGGGCCGCGGTGCGGATCAGGGGGAAGGGCGGAGACGACGCGGACAGGGACGCATTCACGATGTCGGCGTAGTCATAGACCTGGGCCGAGAAATCGTCGTCGAGAATATCCAGCGTCGAATTGATCGTGGGGCAGGCGTTCGCGATCTTGTGCGGCGGAAACTCGATGGCGCCATCCATGCCCATGGGGCGTGGATCGTCGCAGCCGAATGCCTGGCCCATGATGAAGATGGGATCGATGCGGTGGCCCGCCTTGAACAGTGCCCGCCAGCGCGCGATGGCGCGCGGTGCGTCGGGAATCGCGTCGGCGCGATAGATCATCAGAAGTGGGCGGCCGTCGACGCGGATATAGCGCGGATCGTCGAAGTGCCGGACCAGCGTCTCCACCAGCGCGATCTCGTCCTCGAGCCTGTAGTCCTGCGTGATCAGGACATCCTCTTCCGATCCGTCCCAGCGCCGGCTCCAGCTCTCGTTGGCCCACATCAGGCAGAACGGCAGGTCGATCTCCGGATGCGCCAGCAGCATCTCGAGCGGAGAATCCAGCAGGCGTCGGCCGTTGAACCAGTAGAAATAGAAGATGAAGCCTTCGATCCCGGCGTCGCGCGCCATCTCCGCCTGACGGCGCAGCAGGCCGGGCTCGTTCAGCGTGTAGTGGCCGAGATCGCGCGGGGTCCGGGGCTGGTAATGATCGGCGAAGCGGGGCAGGCCGCGCGCGACATTCACCCATTCGGTAAAGCCCGTCCCCCACCATGCGTCGTTCTCGGGGATCGAATGGAACTGCGGCAGGTAATAGGCCAGGACGCGGGCGCGGCGCATGGCGCTCGGCGGCAGGGGACGCCGTTCCTCGAAGAAGGGGCCGGGACGCGAGCGGCGCGCGACCTCACGCGGGATGGTGGTCTCTTCTTCGGGGAGTGCCGGATGCATGCCGGGGCGGCCGCGATGTTGCAGGAAATGCAAAAGCGGGTTGGCGTCGGGGTCGTGGCGCAGGTAGCGCGTGCGGTAGAACAGCGGATCGAAGCCCGCGAAGGGGCGTCGCACCTCGCGGAAGCCTTGGATCATGTAGTGTTCCAGGGGATCGAGGCCCGATGCCGCGACATCGGGATATTCCTTCAGATAGAAGGACGGATCGAATTCCGGGATCGGGCGGACGTGCTGGCGATGCCGGTTGCGCAGGAAGTGGGTGAGCGCAAGCATGCCTTCCGGCACGACATGAGCCTGCGCATACCAGACGGGATCGAACCACGCGATCGGACGGCGGCCCTGACGCTCGCCGATCTCGACATAGTGCAGCAGCGGATCGGTCGTGACGTCGCGATTGACGGAGAGGTACCAGGACGGGTCGAAATAGGCATTGGGCTTGCGGCCCTCGCGCCATCCGTGATGGTGGTAATGCCCCAGGACCCCGGGGCCGAGCGATGCCAGATCGGGATTCCGCTGCACGTAATAGCTCGCATCGAAGAGCCCGGAATGGCCCAGAACCTGGATCGGGCCAGGATTCGACGCGGGAAGGCCGTACGGCTTCTGGCTCATGAGGGTCGGATCGAATTTCCGTCTGGAATGTCGGGGTGACTGAAAAGCGGGAAGTTAAAAATTCACTCGATGCACAGAAATGTCACCATTCGTTAATCCAACGTAAAGAAAATTGCAATACGTTAAAGTTTGATTAATCGAGGCGAACGCATGTCACGGCATGGCCGCCTCCCGGCCCGGCCGATTGCGGCCTGACGCATGCGATGCCATACCGTGCGCCACGCCGTTTCCACCCGTTCTCCGGATAAGCCCGCGCCATCTTGAGCACGTCCCCGCACACCGCCGCCGTCACCCGAACGTCCCCTTCTCCAGCGGGCGGTTTCGTGGTGTCCGAACATGACAGCGTCGTCTTCGATCAGGGCCTCGACCTTGAATGCGGTGTCCATCTGTCGCCCCTGCGCGTGGCCTATCGGGCCTACGGCACGCTCGCGCCCGATGCCTCCAACGCGATTCTGGTCTGTCATCCGCTGACGGCGGACCAATATGTGGCCGAGCCGCATCCGCTGACCGGCAAGCCCGGATGGTGGGCGCGCATGGTCGGGCCGGGCCGGCCGATCGACACCGATCGCTTCTTCGTCATCTGCGTCAACGTGCTGGGCGGCTGCATGGGCAGTTCGGGGCCCTGTACGGCGCGCAGCCATGATGACGCGACCCTGTGGGGCACGGAATTCCCGCCCGTGACGATCCGCGACATGGTCCAGGCACAGGCGATGCTGGTCGAACATCTGGGGATCACGCGCCTGTTTGCCGTCATCGGCGGGTCGATGGGCGGCATGCAGGTGCTGCAATGGGCTGCGGATTTCCCCGAGCGTGTCTTCGCCGCCATGCCGATCGCCACCGCATCCTTCCATTCCGCGCAGAACATCGCGTTCAACGAAGTCAGCCGACAGGCGATCTTCGCGGATCCGGACTGGCACAACGGTCATTATCGGGAGCAGGGTGCCGTGCCGGCCCGCGGACTCGCGGTCGCGCGGATGATGGCGCACATCACCTACCTGTCCGAAGAGGCGCTGACACGGAAGTTCGGCCGCCGTATCCGGCACGAACCTTCGGGCGGGATCGCGCGCGGATCGCTGTTCGGCGAGATGTTCGAGGTCGAAAGCTACCTGCGCCATCAGGGATCGAGCTTCGTGCGCCGCTTCGACGCCAACTCGTATCTCACCATCACCCGCGCGATGGATTATTTCGACCTCGGCGCCGATCACAACGGCGACCTGTCGAGCGCTTTCGCCCGCACGCCGATCCGGTTCTGCGTGGTCTCGTTCACCTCCGACTGGCTGTTTCCGACTTCCCAGTCCCGCACGCTCGCGCGCGCGCTCAATCGCGCCGGGGCCAACGTCTCGTTCGTCGAGATCGACAGCGATCGCGGGCATGACGCATTCCTGCTCGACGAACCCGATCTCGATCGCACCATACGCGGCTTCATCGGCGGCGCCGCCGAGCATGCCGGCCTAGGGATCTGACGGATGCGCCTCGACCAGCGCCTGATCGCGCAGATGATCGCGCCGAAGACCCGCGTTCTGGACGTCGGCAGCGGCGACGGCGCGCTGATCGATCACCTGTTCCGCACGCGCGGATGCGATGCGCGCGGCATCGAGATCGACATGGGCGAAGTGACGCGCTCGATCGCGCATGGCCTGCCGGTCATGCATGGCGATGCCGACCATGACCTTGCGCATTACCCGGACGATTCCTTCGATTATGTCGTTTTGCAGCGCACGCTGCAGGCCGTCGAGCGCCCGGCGGAGGTGCTGCGCCAGATGCTGCGCATCGGCCGCCACGCCGTGGTATCGTTCCCCAATTTCGGCCACTGGCGGCTGCGCCTGCAGCTCCTCACGTCGGGCCGCATGCCCATGACGGCTGTCTGGCACACGCCCTGGTACGAGACGCCCAACATCCATCCCTGCACGATCCGCGACTTCCTGGCGCTGTGCAAACAGGAAGGATACGTCGTCGACCGCTGGCTCGCCGTGGATGAGGACGGCGAGCGCGCGCCCTGGAAGCGCTCGATCCGGCTCGCCAACCTGTTTGGCGAACAGGCGGTCTTTCTGCTGCGCAGGCGATAGGCGGCACGTCGTCGAGGGCAAGGGCAGGCCTCGACATCGTCGCATCCGTTATTCCTGGCCGGATGTAACGCTCGAGAACGGCGCCCGATCCCTTGCGACCCTGGATATCAGGCTTTTTTGGCAGGTACGAAACGCAGCCACAGCCATCCTGCCAGCGCCGAAAGAACGGACCCCGAAAATATTCCGATCTTTGCAGGCATGATGAGGGCCGAACCATCGAACGCCAGTCCTGCGATAAACAGGCTGATGGTGAAGCCGATGCCGCAGAGTAACGAGAGCCCGAACAGCGTCGAGAAGGATGTCGTGGCAGGCAGCACGGCAATCTTCAGGCGGGCCGCGAGAAGCGTCGTCCCGAGGACGCCGACCGGTTTGCCGACAAGCAGTCCCAGCATGATTCCGAGCGGAACCGGCGTCAGCACCATCCCGAACGTGGTCCCGGCGAGGGACACGCCCACGCTGATGAAACCGAACAGGGGCAGAACTACCCATGTCACAATGGGCGTCAAGGCGGATGCCGTTGCCTCGAGAGGCGTCGGCCCGGCACCCGTCCCGGACGGGACCGCGGGCAGGCACAGCCCGGTGATGACGCCTGCAAGCGTCGGATGCAGCCCCGATCCCAGAAGGGCCGCCCAGAGAAGCATGCCGCCGACGGCATAGTAGCCGAGCGCTCTGATCCCCGCCCTGTTTGCCAGGATCAACGCCGCCGTGATCACGACCGCTGCCGTCAACGCGGGCCAGTCCAGAGGCGCGCCGTAAAACAGGGCGATCACGCCGATGCCCAGCACATCGTCGAAAATGGCCAGGGCCATCAGCCATGTTCTTGCCCCGGCTGAAACCCGCCGGCCAAGGGCGAGAATGACCGGAAGGGTGAAGGCGGCATCGGTGGCGACAGGAATAGCCCAGCCTCGCGCAGCCTCTGCATGCCCGTGGGTGACCAGACTATACGTCAAGGCCGGGACGACCATGCCGCCCAGCGCTCCGATGAGCGGAAGCGAGACCTTGCGCCAGGACGAGAGATGACCCGAGACGATCTCTTTCTTGATTTCGAGAACGACGACCAGAAAGAAGAAGGTCATCAGTCCGTCGGACACCCATGCGGCGACGGTATCCGGTCCGCGCGGACCCAGAAACGAGATCCTCATCGGGCGGGATGTCAGGGCCACATAGTCGCCGGACCATGGCGAGTTCATCAGGGCGAAGCCCGCAAGGGACGCCAGCAGCAGCGCGATTGCGCCTCCTGCCGGAGAGACAAGGCAGGCGCGAACATACTTCCAGAGCCTGGCGCGGGACACGATCATTCAGTCGCATTGAAGGAGCGGCGAGTCAGAGGCAAGAGCGTGGGACCGGCAGCAAGGCGTTTCCGCTACACGTTCACTTCAGATTGGCCGGAAAGAACGGGGAGCAGCCGTGTCGTGCCGGAGGCTGGCGACCGACATTCCCTTTTCGGGGATATCGACCACGGAAGCGTCCGGGTCTGCCTGACTGGTTCGTTGCCGACTGCTCGATGCTCCATGTCTGCAAGCCGTCCCTGATCCCGGAAACCTACCGGCCCACGGCGAGCAATACGGGCTCGGACGCATCATGGACCGAGAGCGGCAGTAATCCGGCTGGGTCGCCGTCCGCCTGGACCGGCAGGCCCGCAGGCGCCGTGATGTCGAGCCGTGAGGCCTGCAGCAGGGTAACACCCGGCAGCCGGCCGAGCCGTCCTCGCGGCAGGGCGGCCCCTGCGCGCAGGGCTGCCAGCGGGCCCCCGTCCCTGAACAGGGTGACGGCGAAACCGCGCTCGCCGGGTCGTGCGATCGGCGCCAGCATGTAGGGCCCGCCATAGAGCCTGCCCTTGCTGACGATGACGCTGGCGGCTTCGTGTTCCACGCCGTCCACCGTCACCACGATCTGCGGATAGTGATAGCGGCGCAGTTCGCGCAGTGTCTGATACACATATGCGCTGCGCCCGAGCTGCCGCTTCAGCCGCAGGTCGATCGTGTGAACGACATGCGCGTCGAATCCGGCCCCGACCATCTGGATGAACGGTTTCGATCCGGCGTTCGTCGTCAGCATGCCGGGCCAGAGCGGCGTATCGTGCCGCCCGTGCAGGATCGCCGCCAGGGCCGCTGCATTCTCAGGCAGGCCGAATTCATGCGCCAGCACGTTGGCGGTACCGAGCGGGATCACCCCGAGCCGCGCGCCCGTTCCGACAAGACCCGCAACCGTTTCGGCGATCGTGCCGTCACCGCCGGCTGCGACCACCATGTCTGCGCCCGAGGCGGCCGCTTCCCGCGCAAGGAGGGTGGCATGCCCGCCATACCGCGTTTCCATCAGTGTCACCGGTGCGCCCAGACGCTTGAGCGCCTCGATCACGGCGATGAGCCTGCGCGTGTTGCGCCGCCCGGCAGTCGGGTTGTGAATTACGAACATGCGACACCTTCTGCCTGCCGCCGTCCGGCGACCGGCTTCGATATGGCTGTCCAGATGCCCGATCCGTCCGGACCGCAACAGTTGTGAAAACGGCAAATCATCAAACTGTCATGCGCAACGCAGGACCGATCGTCTAGAGGACAAGGGCGTTTCAGGACCTGCGGCAAGACGAAAGCGGTGCGCGATGAGCTTCGACAGTCCTGCGTCGGATCGAACGATTTACCGGTCGATCTTCATGTCGGATATCCATCTCGGCACGCGCGGAAGCCGGGCAGTCCTTGCCGCCGATTTCCTGAAATCCGTCACATGCGAGAAGCTTTATCTCGTAGGCGACATCATCGACGGATGGCGTCTGCGCCGGTCGTGGTTCTGGGACGAGGCCCATGACGAGCTGTTGCGGCTGATCCTCAATCTCGCGCGGCGCGGCACCGAGGTCATTTACATTCCCGGCAACCACGACGAAATCTTTCGCCGCTGGTTGCCGATGGAACTGAAGATCGCGTCCGTCCGGCTTTGTGCGCGGGCCGAACATGTCGCGGCAGACGGGCGCAAATACCTGGTCATGCATGGCGACGAATTCGACAGCGTTGTGCGATGCGCACCGATCCTCGCCATCCTGGGCGATCACGCCTATACGTTTGCCCTGTTCCTCAATCGCTGGATCAACGTCGTCCGTCGCAAACTCGGATTGCCATATCGATCCTTTTCGAAATGGGCCAAGAAGCGGGTGAAGGGCGCGGTCAAGGCGATCGACCGGTTCGAACATGCGCTCGCCCGCGAAGCGCGGCAGCACGGCGCCGATGGCGTCATCTGCGGGCATATCCACCATGCCGAAATCCGGGAAATCGACGGCATGACCTACATGAATTCCGGAGACTGGGTGGAAAGCTGTACCGCCCTCGTCGAGGACGCGCAGGGTCATTTTTCGCTGGTGGAATGGACCTCGCTCATGCGGAGCTCCTGGAGCGAGGGCGGACGCTGGTTCCATCAGGCTCCGTCGCCGTCCGATCCGGCTCAGGTGCCGGCACTGGTCATGGCGACGGCCTCACCGGACGAGACGCGCGAAACCCCGATTCCGGCCTGGCCCCTGCTTTCAAAAAGGTAAGACAGCGTGCGGATTCTGATAGCGACAGACGCCTGGCTACCGCAGGTGAACGGCGTCGTGCGCACCATGTCGACAGTCGTCGACGGGCTGCGCGCGCGGGGGCACGAGGTCGAGGTCGTGGGCCCCGACCGGTTTCACACCGTTCCATGCCCGACCTATCCGGAAATCCGTCTGGCAACATGGCCGGGCCCGACTTTCGCACGGATCGTAAAGGCATTCCGCCCGCAGGTCCTGCATATCGTGACGGAAGCCCCGATCGGCTGGGCGGCCTGGCGCTGGGCGCGCAGACGCGGGCTGCCGTTCACCACGTCCTATCACACGCGCTTTCCCGAATATGTGCAGGCACGCCTGAAATTCGGGATCGGCCCGTGTCATGAAATCCTGAAGCGCTTCCATAATGCCGGAGAGGCCACGCTGGTCGCGACGGCCAGCCTGCGCGACGATCTCGCGGCCCGGGGCTTCACGAAGCTCACGCCCTGGACCCGCGGCGTCGATCTGGAGCGGTTCTCCCCCACGCATCGGCACGACTGGACGAAGGCATTCAATGTGCCGGGACCAGTGTTCATCAATGTCGGACGTGTCGCCGTCGAGAAGAACATCGAGGCCTTCCTGTCGCTCGATCTGCCGGGGACGAAAATCGTCGTCGGCGACGGTCCGCAGCGCGCGGCACTTCAGCGACGCTTTCCCGATACGATCTTCACCGGCCGCCTGCAGGATCGGGACCTCGCATCCGCATTCGCGGGCGGCGACGTGTTCGTGTTTCCCAGCCTGACCGACACGTTCGGCCTCGTCCTGCTGGAATCGCTCGCCTGCGGCACGCCGGTCGCGGGTTTCGACGTTACGGGACCACGCGATATCGTTGGAAAGGGTGGCGCCCGGATCGGCGCGGTTGGCTCGGACCTGCGCGCAGCCTGTCTTGCGGCCCTGAAGGCGGATCGCGCGGCATGTCGGCCCTACGCGGAGCAATACACCTGGGCTGCGTGTATCGACATGTTTGAAAACGTGCTCAGGCCCTTTCCGGCCCCGCACTGATATTCGCCCCTCTGCAGGCATGTCTGCCGGATGTTTCGCTGCGGTTCATGACGGGGAACGACGGGCTGCGGATTGCGACGGCCCGGTTTACAACCATGATCCCACGTGATCGAATTGCCGCATTCTCCACGCTTCCAAGGCAGGACGAAATCTCATGACTGACATTCTGGACACCATGCGCGCGCGGCGTGCGACCAAGCGTTTCGACGCGTCGCACCAGATCCCGGAGGAGACGCTGAACGCGATCCTTCATGCCGCGCGTTACGCGCCGACCGCCTTCAACATCCAGAACTGGCGCTTTCTCGTCGTGCGCGATCCGGCGGTGCGCGCCGAGATCAAGGCGGCCTCCTGGAACCAGCCGCAGATCGAGGAGTCCTCGGCGCTCGTCCTGATCTGTGCGGACATGCATGCCTACGCCAAGGATCCGGCACGCTACTGGAAGGATGCGCCGGAGGGCATGCGCGAGAAATATGTCGGCATGATTACCCAGTATTATGAAAACAACCCGAGCATGCAGCGGGACGAAGCGTTCCGGTCCGCCGGCATGGGTGCCTATGCGCTGATGATGGCCGCAAGTGCCTATGGCTACGACACCTGCCCGATGGACGGTTTCGATTTCGAGCGCGTGGCCGAGATCGTCCGCCTGCCGAAGGATCATGTGCTGGTGATGTTCGTGGCCATCGGCAAGGGCACGGGCGAGCTTCCGCCGCATGGCGGCCGCATCCCGGACAGCGACGTCGTGATTCACGACCGCTTCTGATCCCGGCGCGACGGTTTCCCGGGGTCGGCACGCGCGGCCGGACCTCGGGGGGCGTATTCTGGAAGGGCAGGAACACCCTGCCGGCCCGTTGCCAGCATCAAGGGTGATCGAAACGATTGCCCCCCGGCGGAAACGCAGGCGTCAGGGCGCGTGCAATATCGTCGCAGCCACGCGCGACTGCGCTGACGGCGCGACCTTTCCCATGCGCGCGAGCATTATACTTGTATGATGCGGCCCGTACCGCTATATCAGCCCCGGGCGCGGCGTCATTTCTGCCGCGTGTCGGGCGCAGGCCGGGCTCCTCCGGGGGCCTGCGACCAATGTCACGACGGGCGCTGACGCGCCGCCTGTGCCGCTTCTGTGGCCGGGTCCGATGTCTCCACTCACTCCAGAATTCGGATCGATCCGGCTCCACCCCCGGCATGGTAATGGCCGGGCAGGTTGTCATTGGATCGTCCTGCGCCAGGAGGCGCACCCCATGACGACGTTCGCCCAACTGCACCTCGCCGAACCGATCCAGCGCGCGCTGGCCGACGAAGGCTATGTCACCCCCACTCCCATTCAGGCCGGCGCGATCCCGCACCTGCTCGAAGGCCGCGACCTGCTCGGCCTCGCACAGACCGGCACCGGCAAGACGGCCGCCTTCGCGCTCCCCATTCTTCATCGCCTGCTGACCGATCGGAAGCCTGCGCCCGCCAAGGGTGCGCGCGCCCTCGTGCTGGCACCGACGCGTGAACTCGCCGCCCAGATCGACGACAGCTTCAAGGCCTATGCCAAGCATATGCGCCTGAGCCATGCCGTGATCTTCGGTGGCGTCGGCCAGGGCCGTCAGGTCGAGGCCATGCGTCGCGGCGTCGATGTGCTGGTGGCGGCTCCGGGCCGCCTGCTGGACCTGATGGGCCAGGGCCATATCGATCTGTCGCAGCTTGAAGTGCTCGTGCTGGACGAGGCCGACCGCATGCTCGACATGGGCTTCGTGCGCGACATCCGCCGGATCGTGGCCCAGCTGCCGCGCGAGCGTCAGACGCTGCTGTTCTCGGCAACGATGCCGAAGTCGATCGAGGAACTTGCACACAGCCTGCTGCGCGACCCGGCCACCGTCGAGGTCACGCCGCCGTCCTCCACCGTCGACCGGATCCGCCAGGCGGTGATGTTCGTCGAAGCGGAGAACAAGAAGGCAGCGACACTGCTGCTGGTCGACAATCCCAAGGTCGTACGCGCCGTCGTCTTCACGCTGATGAAGCATGAGGCGAACAAGGTTGCCGAATTCCTGAACAAGAACGGCATTCCGTCGGAAGCCATCCACGGCAACAAGAGCCAGGGCGCGCGCGAGCGGGCGATGAACGGCTTCCGCGCCGGATCGGTGAAGGTTCTGGTGGCGACCGACATCGCGGCCCGCGGCATCGACGTGGACGACGTGAGCCACGTGTTCAACTACGACCTGCCGAACGTGCCGGAAAGCTATGTCCACCGCATCGGCCGCACCGCCCGTGCCGGCCGTGAGGGCTGGGCTGTCAGCCTGTGCGATCCCGAGCAGCGCGCCTGGCTGCGTGACATCGAAAAGACGATCGGCAAGTCGGTCGCGGTGGTGACGGACCATCCGTATCATTCGGAAGCGGCCCAGAACTCCACCATGCGTCCGCCGGTTCTCGGTGGCGGCGGCGGCCGTGGTCGTGGCGGCCCGCCGCGTAACGGTGGTGGTGGTGGCCCGCGCGGTCCGCGCCCCGGCGGCGGCCATTCGGGCGGCCGCGGCCGTCAGGGTGGCGGTCCGCGTCGCGCGGCCTGAAGCAGGCCCGCACCACGTTCAGGCGTGGTCGCTTCAGAACGGACTGACCGGAGGGGGTAACCCTCCGCAGTATGAACAAACGGCTCCCGAGCGCCTCGAATCAAGGTGCCCGGGGGCCGAAATGCGTTTGGCCAGTCCAAAAAATATCGGCAGGTTGGGCCAGAGACGCTGGAACAGCGCGCGAGTGCCGTAATCCCTGCTCGCCTGACCTTGGGATGGCCTAGAGCGTGAGCGGCCGGCCTTCCAGAAAACCGTAGCGCACGTAGTGGTGCAGCGCGGTCAGGGCATAACCCCGGACATCGGGGTTCGCGTCCCGATAGGCGTCATTGTCCCAGGCATGCAGACCGTCCTGCGGACGCTGCAGCATGGTAAACGTCCCGCCGTCCCCATGATGGATCAGCAGGTCAGCATCGTACTGTCCGAGATAGGCCTTGCGGCTCATCGTCCACGCCCGCATCAGATGGGCGCCTTCCGCACGAGGCTGCGCTTCATAGGCGCGGATGGCCTCGGGATCGTCGGGGTCGACGCCTGCCGGGAACTTGCGCCGCAGCTTCTTGCGCCAGGCGGCGTAGGCGCTGTTGTGGTTGTGAAGGTATGTGAAGCGCGTGGTCTCGAAACCGGGTGCCGCGCGTGAGATCGGCTCGTGGTGGCCGTTGTCGATGATCTCGATCGTGCGACTTGCCAGGAAGCCCTTGTGGAAGTGGCGCACCGGCGCGAACCAGCCCGGCCGCTCCGGCACGTTGAACAGCGACATGTCGATCCGCAGACTCGTCTTCATGCCGAGCAGCCGGTCGAACTCAGCGTGGATCGCCTCGTGTTCCGTGCTCAGCCCCTCGTCGGTAAAGACCGCGAGGATCTCGTCGCAGTCGACGGGCAGGGCGAAATCGTAGGCGTATTCCGCATCCCAGTGGATGACGATGTTGCCGAAATGGCCGCCCTTGTTGTGGAAGTCGTGCGGGGTATCGAAGCCCCAGTAGATCTTCGCACCCCCCAGTTCCGCCTCGCGCAGGAGCGCGAGCGTGAACGGATCGGTGCTGCCATTGTCCATGATCGACAGGTTGGGCAGGCCGAACAGGCCGCCATAATGCGCAATCCAGCGCGCAAGGGTATCGCCCTCGTCGCGCTGCATCATGATGACCCTGACCTCGGCCATGAACCGGACCTCTTCTAACGTACGTATCGTTTGTGCCACGATGGCGCGGACAATCTATGGCCGGGTGTTCCCATGCAGAGCAAGATCGACGGAACCACGCTTCCCGTTCTGAGCATCCGTCTCGAGCCGGGAGAGAAACTGTTCGCCGAGACGGGCGAGCTGTCCTGGAAGACGCCCAACGTGATGCTGCGCACCACGACGTCGGGCGCGGGTGCCAGCGGCTTCCTCGGCGTCATGTCCCGCGCACTCGCGGGCGGCGGCATATTCATGACCGAGTTCTCGGCCGAGGGCGGCCCCGGCATGGTGTCATTCGCCGCCAAGATCCCCGGGCATATCGTCGAACACACGGTCGATGGCGGCGGGTCGTACATGATCCATCGTCATGGCTACATCGCGGGTACGGATGGCGTGCGCCTGGAACTCGGCTTCCAGCGGCGGCTGGGCGCCGGCATCTTCGGCGGCGACGGCTTCCGCCTGCAGCGCGTCTCGGGTTACGGCCGTTTCTGGACGACGCTCGGCGGCGAAATCGTCAGCTACGACCTGGCGCCCGGCGAACAGCTCGACGTGCATCCGGGCCATGTCGGCATGTTCGAGGAGCGGGTGAACTTCGACATCACCATGCTGCCGGGCATCCGCAACAAGCTGTTCGGCGGGGACGGGTTCTTCATGGCGCGTCTGACGGGTCCGGGGCGGATCTGGCTGCAGACGCTGACGATGCCGAATCTCGCGCATGCGCTTGCACCCTATCTGGGCTCGGAAGCCGTGACCGACGTGGCGGAAGCCGGCGGTATCGGGGCGGCGGCCTCGCTGATCGGCCGGATTTTCGAGTAGGGGGCGCTCGCGGCCTCGGCTTCGGGCACCGCATAACGCCCGAAAAACACACGAAATCCTTTCATACATCACGCGTAATTGTGCAGATCGACGCACTCGTGAGCGAGCGGCGCCGGGATTTGGCTGTTACAGCAGCCATGATCAACCCGATGCCCCAAGCGTAAGAGGAGCCGGCTGCCTTATGTACGTTGCGCAGCAAACATCCGAGACATCCGGACCCAAGCCCCACAGCCCGATGCTGACGAACGTGATCGCGGCCGTCGCGGCGACCGGCGGGCTGCTCTTCGGATACGATACCGGAATCATCTCGGCGGCCCTGCTGCAGCTCACCCGGGATTTCCATCTCTCCACGATGTCGGCCCAGGTCGTGACGTCCGCGATCATCCTGGGCGCGCTGTTCGGCTGTCTGGGGGCCGCGCCGATCTCGGACCGCGCGGGCCGCAGGCGCACGGTCATGGTAGCTGCGGCCCTGTTCCTCCTCGGCACCGCGATGGTTGCGAGCGCGCATGCCGTCTGGATGCTGATCGTGTCGCGTCTGGTGCTGGGCCTGGCCATCGGCGCTGCGTCCCAGATCGTGCCGGTCTATATCGCCGAGGTCTCGCCTCCGCATCGCCGCGGGCAGCTCGTCGTGGGCTTTCAGCTCGCGGTCGTGCTGGGTGTCACGATTTCGTTCATCACGGGCTACCTGCTGCGACATGACAGCTGGCGGTGGATGTTCGGCATGGGCATGCTGCCCGCGCTGATCCTGTTCATGGGCATGATCTTCCTGCCGAACTCGCCGCGCTGGCTTGCCATGCGGGGCGACATGGAAGGTGCCCGGGCCGTACTCGTCCGGCTGCGCGGCAGTCAGGAAGCCGCTGACAAGGAACTGGCGGACATCGAGGCCGCGCACGACGTGCGGGCACCATGGTCGGAAGTGCTGAGCGACTGGGTGAGGCCTGCGCTGGTCGCGTCCGTCGGTATCGCGCTGCTGTGTCAGCTCACGGGCATCAACGCCGTCCTGTACTATGCGCCGACGATCTTCGCGGGTGCCGGGATCGGAGAGCAGTCCGCGCTCCTGACGTCGATCGCCATCGGCGTTGCCATGACGGTCGCCACCATGTTCGGCGGCTGGGCGGTGGATGCCTGGGGGCGTCGCGCGCTGCTGCTGCGCCTGCTGCCGGGCGCCGTGATTTCCCTGATCGTGCTGGGCGCTGCCTTCGTCTTCGGTGCGAATGGCGGAATCGGCATCTGGATCAAGGTCGTCGCGATCGTCGCCTATACCGTGTTCAATACCGGGAGCCTGTCGGTTGCGATCTGGCTGGTCGGCGCCGAGGTGTATCCGCTCTCGTGCCGCGGCAAGGGAACGAGCCTGGTTGCCGCCAGCCACTGGGGCGCTGACTTCGTCATCTCGCTGACCACGCTGTCGCTGGTGCAGATGCTGGGCGCGGGCGGCACGTTCCTCCTGTTCGCGGCCGTAAATGCGTTCGCCTTCTTCTTCGTGCTGCGATACGTGCCCGAAACGCGCGGCCATTCGCTCGAGGAACTGGAAGCGCGTCTGCGCAACGGCACGTTCGCGCCCGTCGACCGCCAGCATGCTCCCCAGCATGCGGCAGCCACGCTGACCCATGGCTGAACCTGAATAGACCCTCTCCCGGCGCCGTCTGTGCGGCGCGCAGGGCTGTGCTAGAAGGGCAGGATGAACGATCTCGCGCCGCAGTCGACCATCCTGTCGCCGAACGAAACCGACGAACGGTTCGTCTCCGATTTCCTGCGCCAGTCGGCCGAGGGCATGGCGCATTTCGCGCAGGATACGGCGGCGATCGCGGTCATGCACGAACTGGCCGGGCGGATTACGCAGTCCCTGGCCGCGGGCGGCAAGCTGCTGGTCGCAGGCAACGGGGGCAGTGCCGCCGATGCGCAGCATATCGCGGGCGAGTTCACGGCGCGCCTGATGTACGACCGGCGCCCGCTCGCCGCGATCGCCCTGACCACCGATTCGTCGAGCATGACCGCGATCGGCAACGACTATGGGTTTTCCGAGCTGTTCGCGCGCCAGGTCGCGGCTCTCGGACGGCCCGGGGACGTCTTTCTCGGCATCACGACGTCGGGTCGGTCGCCCAACGTCCTGCGCGCGCTCGAAACCGCGCGCGAGATGGGCGTCCTTGCCGTGGCATTCACCTGCGCCAACCCGGCGCCGGAGCTGGAGGCTGACATCATGTTGAAAGCCACTTCGGACTGGACGCCGATCGTCCAGCAACTTCACATCACGGCGGCGCATGTCGTCTGTGGTCTGGTGGAGCGCGCACTTTGCCCACGCGCCGGCGTGCCATGACGCGGGCCGCCACATCGGGGCGCCCGATCGCCCCGCCCGCGAGGTCCGGCATGGGCCCGGCAGGCGCCTACGGATGGGTGCCGCTGGCGCTCATGGCCGGGCTTTTTTTTGTCATCGGCTTCGTGACGTGGCTGAACGGGCCGTTGATCTCCTTCGTCCGGGTGGCGTTCCACCTGACGGACCTGAACGCTTTCCTCGTGCCGATGGTGTTCTATCTCTCCTATCTTCTGTTCTCGCTTCCGGCGTCCGCCGTTGCGCGCCGGACCGGTCTCAAGCGCGGACTGGCACTCGCGCTGGTCGTAATGGCGGCAGGCGTTGCGATCTTCGCGCAGTTCATTGCTTGGCAGAGCTATTCCGGCGCGCTGGCCGGATTGCTGGTTCTGGGCGCCGGGCTTGCGCTCCTCCAGGTCGCCATCAACCCCTATGTCAGCCTGCTGGGGCCGCCGGAGCGCGCGGCGCAGCGCATCGCGATCATGGGCGTGTGCAACAAGTTCGCGGGCATGGTGGCGCCCATCGTGCTGGGTCTGCTCGTCATGCGCGATGTCGGCGGAGTGGCGGCCCGTCTGGCCGCGGCACCTGACCCCGAGACCCACCGGGCGATCCTCGGCGGATTCACCCGCGCGCTGCATGCGCCCTATCTCGGGATGGCGATCCTGCTCGTGATCGCGGCTGTGGTGGTCCTGCGATCCTCGCTGCCCGATCTCGAGGTCGAGACGGTGAACGCGCGTCTGTCCGGCGCCGCGATCCCGGCGAGGCTCTGGCCGGGTATTGCGGTCATGTTCCTCTATGTCGGCGTCGAGGTCATGGCGGGGGATGCGATCGGGACCTACGGGCAGGGCTTCGGCCTGCCGCTGGACCAGACCAAGTTCTTCACGGCCCTCACGCTCGGCGCCATGCTGGCGGGCTATCTGCTGGGCCTCGTCGTAACTCCGCGTCTTCTGTCGCAGGAGCGCTACATGGAGGTCTGCTGCGGGCTGGGCGCCGTGCTTTCGGTGCTGGCCTGGGCGGCTTCGGGCTACGTGGCGGTCCTGCTCGTGGCGCTGCTGGGCTTCGCGAATGCGATGATCATCCCGGCGCTGTTTCCGATGGCGATCCGGGGCGCGGGCGACCGTACGGCGCTGGCATCGTCGCTGCTTGTCATGGCCTTCTGTGGCGGGGCCGTCATGCCGCAATTGTTCGTTGCCCTGACACCGCTTTGCGGATTCCAGGCTGCGTTTACCCTGCTTGTCCTGCCCAGCTATCTGGCCATCATGATCTATGGCCTTGTCCTGCGTCGTCAGGGCGACACGCAGGTTCCGGTTGCCGATACGGCCGCTCAGGCCATGCTCTGAGCGCATGGAGAACCGTTTCCTGGGGGTGCGCCCAGCGCGCCCTCGGATTCACTGGCGCGTCCCTCTTGAGTTTTGAGAGGAAATCCTCAACTATCTCTCGTATCCGACCCTGGATACCGGAGACAACGCAATGCCAGCCTTCAACCCGCGCGAAACAGCGC
The DNA here is from genome assembly GCF_000963885.1 of Tanticharoenia sakaeratensis NBRC 103193. Taxonomy (GTDB): domain Bacteria; phylum Pseudomonadota; class Alphaproteobacteria; order Acetobacterales; family Acetobacteraceae; genus Tanticharoenia; species Tanticharoenia sakaeratensis. Next base: position 61,560 of record NZ_BALE01000048.1, on the reverse strand, counting down.
TTGTCCTGATCGACCTGCAGAAAGGCATCGTCGGGATGGACCACCTCTCGCCCCGTACCGGGCCTGAGGTCGTGCAGACCGGCCAGGCGCTGGCCGAGAAGTTCCGCGCGGCCGGTGCGCCCGTGGTTCTGGTCCATGTCGGCTTCGCGCCGGATTTCGCCGATGCGCCGCCGCAGAACGTCGATGCCCCTCTGTCGGGCCCGCCGGGCGGCCTGCCTGCCGACTGGAGCGATCTCGTCGACAACCTCCAGGCACCTGGCGACCTCGTCGTTTTCAAACGGCAATGGGGCGCGTTCACCGGCACGCCGCTGGACCAGCAGCTTCGCAGGCGGGGCATCCGCACGATCGTTCTGGCGGGGATCGCGACCAATTTCGGTGTCGAGTCCACAGCCCGCCATGCGTGGGAGCTGGATTACGACGTGGTCGTCGTCGAGGATGGCTGCACGACGATGAGCGCCGAACTGCACGAGATGGCCTTCAAGGCGATCCTGCCGCGCATTTCGCGCATTACCGACGCCGCATCGGTCACGTTGGCGGACAACTGAACGAAAGGCCGCCGGGCGGCCAGACCCGCAATTGGGGCGCTTTGCGGCGGTGCACTCCGGAACTGGCTCCGCACGGATACCGATGATATGCGACGATCCGTTGTTCTTTCTCCGAAAGCCGCGGATCGCCCTGCATGTCCCTGCCATCCCTTGCCCCGAAGCGGCAGCGCGGACGCCTGCGTGTTCAGGCGATCAGCGAGGCTGCGATTGCCCTTTTTGCCGAGCGCGGCTTCGACGGGACGACCATGACCGAGATTGCCGCCCGGTCGGGCACGGCGATCGGGTCGCTGTACCGCTTCTTCCCGACCAAGGAGAGCCTCGCCGACAGCCTGCTGCAACGCTATGCCGAAGGTATGGCCGAGGTGCTGGCGCAGGTCGCCGAGGAGGCGCCGGGCCTGACGCTGGACGATCTGGCGTGGCGGCTCGTCGCGGTCACGGCCCGTTCCGGCATCGATCAGGCAGCCATGGCGACCCTCGCCGATGCGCGGCGCGAGGGGCCGTATAGCCGGACCATCCTGCGCCAATCGTTCTACGACGGTCTGGCGCGTGTCCTGCGCGCAGCCGCCCCTGCGCTCGATGGTGCACGGCTGGACAGCGCGACCCGTGTCCTGCGGCAGTTAATGAAAGGCGCGCTTGCGATCCGGACCGAGGAAGCGGAGGAGGCAGGCCGCGATCTGCTACGGGACTGGTGTCCGCTCGTGCGCGACCACCTGATGCGCGTGTGTCACGACTGATCGCCCGCGCATGGCTCCCGTGCGCCGGGCGACACGGCGGCCCCTGACATAGTGTGTTACATCCTCCGGTCGAATCGGAACGGAGATCTGGGTTGCGCAAGAACCGCCAATTTGCCTGGCGCAAACGAGGCACGCGCACCATGCCCGGTGCCGTCGATCGCGTGCGCGCGCACGTTCTTGAGGAAAACGGCCGCGATGACGTGGTGCGGGTCGGACTGAACCATGGCGTGTTCACGGATCTCTATCATACCGCACTGACGGCAAGCTGGTGGCGTTTCTTCTGGGGCTCGCTGCTGCTGTACATCGTCGTCAACCTGTTCTTCGGCGAACTGTATTTCCGGATGCCCGGCGGCATTGCCAACACGCGGCCGGGCATGTTCAGCGACTGTTTCTTTTTCAGCGTCCAGACGCTCTCGACTGTCGGCTATGGTCTGATGGCGCCTGTGGGACCGGTCGCCAACACCATCGTATCGGTCGAGGTGCTGGTGGGCATGATGTTCAATGCCTTGGGCACCGGCCTCGTGTTCGCGCGGTTTTCCCGGCCGCGTGCGCGGATCCTGTTCAGCAGGCGCGCGGTTCTGGGGCGCGAGGAAGGCGTGCCGATCCTCGAGGTCCGGATCGCCAATTGCCGCCGGAGCCTGATTCTGGCGATGGATATCGAAGTCACGCTGGCACTTCTCGCGCGCGACGAAGCCGGTCGTCTCATGCGCCAGTTCATCCCGCTGAAGCTGGTGCAGTCCCATGCCCCGATCCTGAGATTCGTGTTCCATGCCGCGCATGTGATCGACGAGAACAGCCCCTTGCATGGTCGTGCCCTGACCCAGCTGGAAGAGGGAGACGCCGAGATCATCGTGACGGTCGCGGGAACGGACGAAATCACGGCGCAGGGCGTATTTGCCCGCACTGCCTACAGTTTCGAGCACATCGCCCATCACCACAGGTTTGCCGGCATGGTGAGCCATCGCGAGGATGGCCATGTCGTCGTCGACTACGCGCGCTTCCATGATGTGGAACCGCTGGAATCCATCGTCTGACGACGATCCGCGCAATCGGAAATTCCGATCGGGGCTTTCGTAAACGATATTGGATGTCCAAAAGTTAATCTTTTAAGCCTCGCGGACTGGTCCGAACCGGACCCCAACCGAGGTCATCTGCCATCATGCGGGATAGTCCTTACGAAGTTCTGGACGAGCGCTTTCGCCGTCTGTTCAATCCGACCGCCCATGTCGAGACGCTGGCCACCGGATGTCGATGGGCGGAAGGGCCCGCCTATTTTCCGGCCGGGCGCTATCTCGTCTGGTCGGACATCCCGAATGACCGAATGATGCGCTACGACGAATGCAGCGGGACCGCCGCCGTATTCCGGCAGCCGTCGAATAACTCCAACGGAAACACGCTCGACAGGGCCGGACGCCTCGTGACGTGCGAACATCGCGCGCGCCGGGTTACACGGACCGAATTCGACGGGAGCATCACGGTACTTGCGGATCGCTATGACGGACGGCGTCTGAACAGTCCCAATGATGTCGTGGTCAGATCGGACGGCTCGATCTGGTTTACAGATCCTACGTACGGGATCGACAGTGATTACGAAGGCGGTCGCGCGGAAAGCGAGATCGGCCGGTCGCACGTCTATCGGATCGACCCGCAGACGGGCGAACTTTCCATCGTGGCGGACGATTTCATCAAGCCGAACGGGCTGGCCTTCTCGCCTGATGAAACCAGGCTCTATGTGAGCGACACAGGCCGCACGCATGACGATCGCCATCCCGCCCATATCCGGGTTTTCGATGTCCGGAACGAAAAAAGTCTGTCCGGAGGCGAGGTGTTCGCCGATTGCACGGCCGGTCTGTTCGACGGTTTCAGGATCGACGAGGGGGCGCGCATCTGGAGCAGTGCGGAGGATGGCGTTCACTGCATCGCAACCGACGGAACGCTGATCGGAAAGATCCGTGTCCCGGAGACGGTCGCCAATGTCTGTTTCGGCGGTCCCCTGCGCAATCGTCTGTACATCTGCGGCACGACATCGCTTTACAGCGTCTATCTTTTTGACAATGGCACCCGGACGTTCTGACCCTTTCTCAAATCGACAGGATGATACGCCATGGCGAAATTTTCGCACGCGTCTCCGATGCCTGGCTCCGTGCCGCAGTCTGGCGGCGCCTTGGTCGGGACGCCGGTGAAACAGGATCGTTATATCGTCTATCTGGTCGTCATGGCGCTCGCGGGGTGGGCGCTTGCGTCCTATGACGTCAATCTGCTGGTGCTGGCGCTGCCGGACATCGCGACGAGCCTGCTATTTCGCAGACCGGCCTCGGCACGCTCGGCTTCTTCGTTTACGGGGCGCAGTTCTGCATCACGATCTTTGCCGGTTATGGCATGGACACGTTCGGTCGGCGCAAGGTCTGGATGATCTGCCTGACGGGCAGCGCCGTTTTCACCGGGCTTACCTATTTCGTGCAGGATTTCTGGCAGCTCGTGATCGTGCGCGCGCTGGCGTCGGGACTGGCCTACGCCGAACTCGCTGTCTCGATCACGATTGTGAACGAGCAGGTTCCAGCAGCGCGCCGGGGTTTTCTTTATTCCATCGTGCAGGGCGGCTGGCCGATCGGCGTGTTCCTCGCCTCGGGCGTCTATCTGGCATTCGGGCAGTATGGCTGGCGGTTCGTCTTCCTGCTCGGCGTTCTTCCGCTGGTTGCGGTCATTGCCGGACGGTTCTTCATCCGGGAGTCCGAGCGCTTCGAACACCTGCAGGACGTTCGGGAGGCACAGCGCGCAGGCAATGCGGACGCTGTGGCACATCTGGTGCAGCATCATGATGTGGATGTGGCAGCGCTCGAACGCGTGAGCCTGAAAGAGCTTTTTCTGACGCCCGGCCCTGTGCGCCGTCAACTCGTGGTCCTGTCCTGCGCCTGGCTGATCTACGCCACGAGCTTCGTCGCCTCGAATTTCTACATCACCTACTGGCTCACCAATTTCAAACATTTCTCGAGCGCGTCGGCCAGCACACTGATGCTGGTCAGCGGCGGCATCGGCTTCTTCTTCTACGTGCTCGGCGGCATGCTTGGCGAGAAATACGGCAGGCGTGAGGTGATCATCTGGACGAGCGCGCTGGTCGCGCCGCTGAGCCTGTTGTTCCTTCTCGTACAGGCACACTGGCTGGTCGCCATCGTCTATTTCTGCCTTTACCAGGCAACGAATGGAACATGGTCCGGTGCCGGCTACGCCTATCAGGGCGAGAGCTTCCCGACCCGGGTTCGCGGCACGGCGATCGGTTTTCTCAGCGCGGTCCAGGTCCTGGGGTTCATGGTGGGCACCGTGCTGTGGATGATCCTCAGTGCCTCGTCTCCGCCTTACATGACGTGGCTGGTGCTTGCGGTGATCGTTCCTCTGGGCCTGTGGATCACGGTCCTGTTCCGCAAGATCCCGCCTGGGCAGGAACTGGAGGAGATCAGCACCTGACGGGCGTTACGCACTTCGTGTCGGGCCTGCGGTATTACCGGTAGGAAGGCCCGAAGAGCGTCGGGTCGCGATTTCGCCTGGAAGAAACATGTTTCGTAGAAAAGGATCTTTTTCACGCTCGCCTGCTTTCTGGCAGAACGCCCACTCACGCCCGGCCGTTTGACGACGCATGATTCCTGCTGCAGGCAAAGCGCTGGTCGACGGAAGCTGCTGCAGAACTGATGCGGGTTGCCTTCTGACTTCGACAGCGAGAATTCTAGCCGTTCGTCAGCGCCGGCTGGCGTGACATTCAGGCTGCGGATAGCCGAGCGTTTCCGCCAGACCGTACGCATGATGGACCTGCGTCCGGTGCTGTCCGGAAATCGATCCTCTTTCTGGTCATGGCGCGTCGGAGCGGAATCTTCATAATTGCTTGGACGCTCAGGAAAAAGCGAAAATATGACCCGACTACGTTCGCGATAAGATCGGGAGAGATGCAGTGGCATTTATGGCGTGCGAGAGGCGGGTCTGACACGCTCCCTCTGCCATGTTTTCCCGACAGTTCCAGCGCATTATCTCTTCAGGCGGCTCCCGTTATGGCTGTCCGACGAATGCGGGGCTCATTTTCCCTTCAGCCTCTGCCCGTATGTCGATGCGCGGGTTCGTATTCGTCGGACATTTTCAGACAAAAGCGCATCAGACAGAATGCCAGTCTTCAAGCCGGACAATCGGCTTCATTTCGCTTCCGACGTCAGAGAGCGCTGAAGCAATGCGTATCGTTCTTCCAGAAAGCTCTGCTGCTCGGCCGAGGGGGGAACAAACGCAATGTATTCCCATCCCTGGAGGATATTCGCGCTGAAATGCGCATCATGGTTCCGGGTGTCCGGGACGATGGTCAGCAGCAAGCCGGTATCCGGCCGTCTGAGCCCACACTCGGTACGTGCGTCGTCTTTCCAGGCCAATTCACATTCAAGCCAGGCCGAGAGCAGACTTCCCTCTGTCCAGGCAATGGCAAAAGGCAGTGGCGAGGCCGCGAACAGGCGTATGCGCCCTTCCAGCATGATCGCCGCGATCGGAAAAGCGGAATCCGAATTCGACATATCGGCATATGTTGCGCACAACGCTCCGTCTGAAGAGCGCGCGCAAAGATGCTTTCCATCGGGACTGACGGGAAAGCGAAACACGTGCGCAGTTTCCTCCTGCGAAGCATGCTGTGGAAGCGGCCTGCGTGCCGCGCGCAGTTGTTCGTGACGTCGCGCAATTTCATCCGCCAAAAGGACAGGTTCCTGAAACCTGAATGAGCGGGAGAAGCCTGGTGCGGACTCGACTTCCTGTATGGTATTCGAGAAGAAGTAGGAGAAATCTGCGTTGTTGGCTTTGTCGGCGTAATAAAAACTGTCGGAAATGTGCGCGCCGATATTCAGGCAAGTTCCGAACGGCCTTCTCGCGAAAATGCTCGTGTGCATGTTCGACCCGAGTATCCCGGAGACGCCACCTTTCTGTTTGAATAGGGAAATTTGCTGACCGAGAGGAAGTTCTTCCGGACTCTCAATGCGAAAGCCAAGTTCCTCGAGCCGACGGCAGAGTTCATCCTCGTTGAGGAAGTTGATGACGCCGGATTTCAGGTTTCGTTTTGTCAGAAATACCGGCTGCTGACCGAGTCCGGTGTCGTGCAGCACGTTGTCGCCAACCCAGTTCGTGAACGCGGTGAAAGCGGGATGCGCAAAGCCATTGATCTGGAAGGTCGGATCGGGGATGAAAAGATGGCGGACAACACTCGTCTGCCGGGGTGAAATCAAATTACCTTTTCTGATCCCGATCAGCCCCATCAGGTCGCAAAACCAAGGCGTGTTCCAGGCGATCTCCAGGCCAGGCCCACAATGCACGAGAATCTTCGTCGTAGGCCCGGCTTTCTGCTTCAGGTACCAGAGCCTCGGCAGAAATTCCAGAAGAGTGTGGCCATAATGGAGGCCGATGACACCTCCGTAAAATGCACATTCGATTTCAGGAAGAAGTGCCGAGTTGCGCGGTTGATCGACGACCCATCGCTGGCCGCCCCCCAGATTCGTCCGGGAATACAGAAATGCCGCTGGCAGCACGAGACGGCCGGCGCCATCGTAAATTCCCCATATATCAGACCGAAACTGGTCGTTGTGGGGGAAAAACCTGCAATCCTGTATATAATGAATACTGGGTTCTGGTGCGACGATATCGTTTATATGACCAGGCTCTAAGGCAATCTTCGAGCATTATCCGTCGTTACCATGTCGTCTTTCTTTTATCATTCCATGAAACATGGCGCGTATGCAACTGATGCTGCCCGATTGCACCGAATTTGCCCTCGGCGTCAGTCGAAGACGGTTGAGTGATGCGAAGCCGTTATATAATGCGGCGGGGAAGAGGCTGACGAAGGAGCTGATTTTGTCGCAAATCCTTTTCGTCTGCCGTCAGCATCAAGGAATGACCACCGGAGCTGACGCTAAGGACGGTTCCGCTCCTGCAACCTGATCCGCGTTATTCGGTCGTTCCGTGCGCGGCGCTTCGTGATCCGCATGGCTTTCCCTTATATCGCTGCATGTTCGCAATCCTGGGACCGACCAGAACGCCCGGACGCCCGCGCAGGACGCTGCTGCACTTGTTCATTGGACGGCAGGATGCGTCGGGCGCTGCACTCATCGACAGCCGCATGTTCTGCGCGATGCCGCAAAGCGGCACCTGCGTCGCTCACAGGGATGCCAGACGGAGACGTGGGCCGAATTCACGTGTGGCCGGGGACATGTCTGGCCAATGAGTCACTCTGTACGCCACGTTGGCTGATTTCGATCACGAAGCCGCAGTCGGGCGTCTTGCCGCGGAGATCAGGAACGCTGCTGCAGCAGGCCCAGCTTCGGCTGTCGCCAACCGGGCTTCCCCTGACGAGGTTGAGGCTAAAGAACCTCTCGCATTGTCGAATTGTTGGGGGCGCAGGGCGGTCGTCCGTCCTGCGCCCCGATGTCAGGAACATCGCGAGATATTTTTCGGGCTACGACGCTGGCGTCGGTTGGTCTGAATGGATCGCCAGCGCCATGCCCGGACGCTTCCGGACCTGCCCGTCTCAATGCCTGAGGATCTGACATGGGGCGCTGACACCCTTCAGGTGGGTCGCGGCGCAGGGTCAGGACCGAACGTCGAAGCCCGCATCCTCGATCGCGGTGCGCAGGGAACCCAGCGGTGCGCGCGTTGCATCGTGTCGGATGGTCGCCGTACCGGTCGCCAGATTCACATCCGCGACATCGACGCCGGGCACGGCCTTGAGCGCCCGGGCAACCGAACTGGCACAGCCGTCGCAATGCATGCCATCGATATGGAGTGTGGTGTCGGTCATGCTGGCCTCCGCGGGGTCGTATCGGATGTCTGAAAGGATGATGGCCGCCGAAACGCGGCAGACGGCCTGAAATCGCCTTGCAGACGTTTATGCGCCGGCCCGGATCAGCCGAGAACAATTTTCGATCGGATATAGAATATTTTACAGTTCGATAAGCTTAAACCTATCCAGAGCGGGTTGAGGCTGTGATGCGGAACCCGTACCGTATAGTCAATGCAACGAGCCTTGGTTCAGCGAGCGGGCAGGGAAGGGAGCCAGGCGGCGTAAAGCGTACGTTGTGCGGTCCATTTGCAGTGTAGTCATATCGTAACGGTTTATTTGGAATTTCTGCTCGATGATGCCGTCATGACGGTTATCTCATGATGTATCGCAAGCCGTCTCGACTATCGTCCATGCTGTCATGGCGTGTCGTGGGCAGTCTCGCACGTCTGGCGCCTGCCGCCGTGCTGCCCTTCGTTCTGCCCTGGCGGTATCTTGCCGCCAGTCTGCCGGAACTCATGGTTCTGGGCGCGATCGGCATTGCGCGGCTGATCGTGCTGCGTCGCGAGCACCGTATGGGCGAACAGTGGCGCTGGTCACCCCTGTTCCAGGCCGTTACCGGGATCTCGTGGGGAATCCTGATCGTCCTGATCATCCGGGTCGATGCGACCTGGGCGACGAGCAGGTCCGGGCTGTGGCTGATCGGCGGCCTGCTGATCTGGCTCGTCTCGTTCGGCGCGGCAGGCGTGCGGCCCATCGGCAGCGGACTTTTTCTCGGCAGTCTCGGCGCGCTTGTGACCGGAGTGGCGCTCTGGGCCTATCCGGAGCCGTCGGGGTTGTTCGGCGTATTGTCCGTTGCGGACACGATCGGCGCGCTGGTATTCGGTGTTTCGCTGGGATGCTGGTGGGTCCTGCAGGCGCCGGCCCGTTTCGATGCATTCTCCATGCCGGGTCTGACCGTGCCCCTGGACTGGCGGACGGATACCCGGGGACGGCTTCTGGCGCCCTCCCCGGATCTGGCGGATCTTCTGCCCGGTCTGGCGCTTGCGCGTGGAAGCGGCGACCCAAATGCATCCATGACGCTGAGCTATGCGCTGAATGCGCCGCATGTTCCCATGCCGGATGACGACGCCATCCAGCACCGCCTGGATGCGCGCCGGACCTTTGGCGATCATCTGCAACGCGTGGTCGGTGTCGACGGCGCGGCGCGATGGCTTCTGGTTTCGGGCGATCCTGTCATGACCGGATCACGATTCGACGGATTTCGCGGTCGGGTAAGAGACGTCACCCGTGTCGTGAGCGCGCATCGCGACGTCGCGCGCCGGTCGGCCTTTGATCCACTGACGGGCCTCGCCAGCCGGGAAGCCTTCTTCGACGATCTGGCGGCGCATTGTGTCGATGGCACGCCGCATGCCCTGATCCTGTTCGCGTTTTCAGGCTTTCGAGCCATCAATACGGAACTGAGCCATCAGGTCGGCGACTGGCTGATCGAGGTGATGGCCCAGCGGCTGGTCGGAGCCGTCGATGCCAACGCGGTGATCGGCCGCGTGTCCGGCAACTGTTTTGCCGTTCTGCAGCCGATCGAGCCGGGTGGCGCGATCCTGCTGGCGGATCGCTTCGAGGCCGTGCTGCGCGCACCCTGCCTGATCGACGGCATGCGGCTGACCGTCCGGGTCGCCACCGGCGTTGCCATCTATCCGGAGCAGGGCGATACGCCCGAAACGCTGTTCCGTCGGGCGGACCTGGCTCTGCTGATGGCCAGTGACAACCTGGTGTCCGGCCCCGTCCTGTTCACCGAGTCCCTCGAGCGCGATTACGTCGGCGAGATCCGTCTGGGCGGCGAGCTGGCGCGCGCGATCGATACCGGCGAGATCGAGATCGCGCTGCAGCCGATCCTCGATGCAGGAACCGGCGTGCTGTTCGCGGCCGAAGTCCTGTTGCGCTGGCCGCGGCCCGATCAGCAGGCGATCGCACCGCATCGCGTCATCGCACTGGCCGAGGCCACCGGCCAGATCGAGGTGCTCGGCAGCTATATCCTGCGCGAGGCCTGCTTCGTGGCGGCCGAATGGGACACGCCGATGCACATATCGGTCAATCTCTCACCCCAGCAGCTGACGGGCGGCCGCTTCGTGGATGACCTGCGTGCGATCCTCGCAGAGACGGGGCTTGCACCCCAATATCTGCTGCTGGAAGTGACGGAAGGCGTATTTCTGGGCGCAGGCCCCGACGTGCGGGATCAGCTCGAGGCCATCCGTGCCATGGGGGTGGCCCTCATGCTGGACGATTTCGGCACCGGATTTTCGTCCCTGATCTATCTGCGCGACTTCGAGACGGACGGGATCAAGCTCGACGCCGGCTTCATACGGGATCTGCCGGACGCAAGCCGCTCCCGGGCGATCGTCGAGGCCGTCCAGAAACTGACATGCGATCTCGGGATGCAGCTCATCGCCGAGGGCGTGGAAACCCGTGCGCAGTCGGACTGGCTGCTGCAACATGGTATCGCCCTGCAGCAGGGTTACTACTTTGCAAAGCCGTGTACCCCTGAGGATTTTCAGGTCCGGCTTGCGCATGCCCGCACACTGGTCGCCGGGACGACGGCGCCCGCAGATCCTGCCCCGCAGTCCGGAACATAAGGGCCGGGGGAGGCAGCGAACCTCCAGCTTTTCCTGAAAGACACGTCCCTCAGGTCAGCTCGTCCCGAAGAGATGCGCTGTCGGACCTCCGCCCGGCCACGACCCGCACCACGGACAGGCGCGTTTCGGGCCATGGCCACACGGGTCAGAGGATGCGGTGAACCCAGCCGTTGGCGTCGTTGCCCCGGCCTGTCTGGAGCCCGACGAGCTCGTCCTTGAGCGAGAGCGACAGCGCGCCCGGCGTCACGCCATCGCCGAACACGGCTTCGCCGGTCGGACGGCGCAGCTTGCCGATCGGGCTGATGACGGCCGCCGTGCCACAGGCGAACGCCTCGGAAAACTGGCCCGATGCGGCCTTCTCGAACACTTCGTCAATCGGAAGCGGGCGTTCCTCAACCTTGAGACCGCGCGCGCGGGCGAGCATGAGGAGCGTGTCGCGTGTGATGCCCGGCAGGATGGTGCCGCCGAGCGGGGGTGTCACCAGCGTGTCGCCGTCCACGAAGACGACGTTCATGCCGCCCATCTCCTCGACATAACGCTGCTCGCGGCTGTCGAGGAACAGGACCTGATCGCAGCCTTCGCGCTTGGATTCAGCCTGAGCCTGCAGGCTTGCGGCATAATTGCCGCCACATTTTACAGCGCCCGTGCCGCCGGGGGCCGCGCGCGTGTAGGTCTCCGATACCCAGACCGACACGCAGCCGCCGCCGAAATAGGCGCCGACGGGACAGGCGATCACGCAGAACAGGTATTCGGATGCCGGTTTGACGCCGAGGAAGACGTCGTTCGAGATCATGAACGGCCGCAGATACAGGCTCTGGCCTTCGCCCGACGGCACCCAGTCCCGATCCGCGCGCACCAGCGCCTCGATCGCGCCGACGAACAGCTCTTCCGGCAGCTCGGCCATTGCCATGCGGGCGGCGGAATCGCGGAACCGGCGCGCATTGGCGTCCGGGCGGAACATGACGACACTGCCTTCCGGCGTGCGATAGGCCTTCAGACCCTCGAAAATCTCCTGTGCGTAGTGCAGCACGGACGAGGCGGGATCGAGGGACAGCGGGCCGTAAGGCACGACTTTCGCATCATGCCAGCCGCGCCCTTCGGTATAGGAGACGGTGGCCATATGATCGGTAAACACACGGCCGAAGCCGGGATTGGCCATCAGTTCCGCACGCCGCTCGGGCGACACCGGGGCAGGGTTCGGGGTGAAGCTGAATGAGGGCGTCGTGCTGTCCATCGGGCTCATGCATCCGTAATAGGTCGTAAACTTCGGGCGGGCAGCATAGCGGAGGCAGCCCGCCATGGGCGAGAGCGGAATTGTCCTGCGCCGCTCGACGCTTTATTTTGCGCCTGAGTGCCATTTTTGACTCTGCCGACGATCGGCGCCGATGATGGCGCTCCAGGGAGGATGCCATGAGCGATGCGCAGAACAGAGGGGCAGACCAGTCGGGCGATCCGCTCGCCGCGGCTCTTCGCCATGCGCAGGACGGACACGCGATCGCGGTCGCCCGCGTCATCGGCACATGGGGAAGTGCCCCGCGTCCCGTCGGCAGCGTGATGACGATCGACGCCTCGGGCCATATCGCAGGCTCCGTCAGCGGCGGATGTGTCGAGGCGGAGGTGGCGGCCACGGCGTCCGATATCCTGGGGGGTGCTGCGTCCCGTGTGATGTCGTTCCGGATCGGCAGTGCGGACGCACAGGCCGCAGGCCTTGCCTGCGGGGGGGAGCTGGAAGTTCTCGTGGAGCCGGTGCGGCCGGACGGACTGCCGCTCGCTCTGTTGGGCGGGGCCATCGCGGCCCGGCAGGCGCGCCGCCCCTCGGTATTGCTGACCCGGTTGGAGGCTGGCGCCCCCCGGACGACGGCGCTGCTGCTGGAGCACGACTTTTCGGATGCGCCGGCTGGACTGGACGGGGACGTACGTGATGCCGTGGCGACCGGCATCAGCCGCCGTGCGGTCGATACCACGGGCGCACCATGGTTTCTGCATGTGCTGGCGCCGAAGCCCCGTCTCCTGATCGTAGGGGGCGTGCACATCGCTCAGGCACTGGCGCCGCTTGCCACGCGGGTCGGCTACGAGGTGATGGTGATCGATCCGCGGGAAGGGCTGGCGACGGGTGAGCGGTTCCCGGACGTTGCCTGCTCGGATTTGTGGCCCGACGAGGCACTGGAGGCGGCCGGCATCGATGCCGAGACCGCAATCGTGGCCCTGACACATGACGAGAAGCTGGACGATCCGGCACTCGCGATGGCGCTGCGCTCGGGGGCGGCCTATGTCGGGGCGCTCGGATCAAGGCGGACGCAGCGCCTGCGGCTTGAGCGACTAGCGCAGGACGGGCTGGACGAGGCCATGCTCGGACAACTGCGCGGGCCGATCGGCTTGGCGATCGGGGCGGTCGGTGCCGAGGAAATCGCCATCTCGATTCTGGCCGAGATCATTGCCGTACGGCGCGCGGGGCCGCTGGCGCTGCGGCAGGGCTGGTAGTCGCCGACCCAGTGCGCCGCGAAAACAGTGGCTTCGCGGTGATACCCGGTCGGAACGGTGTGTCGACGCCTGCCGTGTCGAGATCATGCACATGCGAAGGGCCGCGTTTTCCATAGACAGGAAGCCGGTAAGGTCAGGATGGACTGGGCTTTCGTCGTGGGTTTCCGGTGACGCGGGGCAGAAGCCAGATGCAGCCGCTTGTCCGGTAGCCGCGACGGAATAACGAGAGCTTGCAAGTCCTGTATCGCGCACGCAATAGCCTTTGGCCTGCGCGAGGATATGCCAGCCGTCATGGCTCGGAACGTTCCAGACCGTGATGGCGCGAGCCTCGGAACCGTCCGTCCCGTGGCGCCCAACGGGTTCGTCGTTCGGGCGAACGGTTCCGCGCCGGTCTGCGTGATCCGCAGCGCATGTCGACCAATGCGCATGCAGGACGGCGTCGCTCCTGTCATTTGATCCGTGCATTCCGGACAGTGAGGCCGGACCAGCCTTGCTCGCTCCTGCGCAAACGTTCTGCCGGGCGTGCGGATTTCGATTTGACCGCAAGATCCGGGAGGCGACGCCGCGTTTTGCGCGCGACCATGGAGGCCTTCAGCAAGGAGGTCTCCGATGTCCATCCGAATGCCCGATCTCGATTGCATGCCGGATCATCCGCATCGCCGCCTGCCCAATGCGATGCAGGCTCCTGCGAGCGCGTGGCCGGCCATTGTCGGGACGCAGACCATAATCTTCAACCGCACCGGCAGCACGGGAGCTGCGCGGATCCTGTCTCCAAGGGGCCTGCGTCGGCTTGACGGAACGCCTTGTTCTGACGACCCCGCGCTTTTTATCCGCGAGAATGAAGCCCTTCCCGTGGCCGTGTATTTCCGGAGGCTTTCCCGGCGAGTTTTTGACGGCTCAGGGGAAGAGCGGGTCAAGGGCGCATGGCTGAACGGGCTGCCGGAACGTGGTATATCCACGTGGTTGTCGTGCTGTCTGCTCGACCTGGAACTGTCCGTCTTCAGCTGCATCACGTCCGGCCAGGGGGCCACTGCGCCCTGTGGACCGGGCGTAGTTGAGAGGAACAAGAGGGCGATGCAGGGCATGACGACGATCGACGACCCGCGCTGGACCCGGATCATGGCGCGGGATGCGACGGCTGACGGAGAGTTCTGGTTCTCGGTCACGACGACCGGCATCTACTGCCGTCCTTCATGTCCTGCGCGCCGCGCCAATCCGGACAACGTCACCATTCACGATACGCTGGATCATGCGAAGGTGACGGGCGCGCGAGCCTGCCGCCGATGCGATCCGGATGCGGCTGCGTCTTTGCGCGACAAGCTCGCGGCGCGGATCTGTCGCGCGATCGAGGCAGCCGAGACGCCGCCATCCCTGACGGCGCTCGCGCGTGCCGAGGGGCTGGGGCCGACCTATTTGCAGCGTGCCTTTCAGGCGGCGACCGGCATGTCGCCCAAGGCATATGCCGACGCCGTGCGCGCGCGCCGGGTTCGTGCGCGGCTGGCGGATGGGGCGCGCGTCACCGATGCGGTTTATGACGCTGGATTTGGCTCGGCCACGCGGTTTTACGATCGCGCGGAGGCCTTGCTCGGCATGGCCCCGGCGCGGTTCCGCGATGGCGGGCGTGGCGAGCGGCTGCGCTTTGCGATCGGCGAAGGATCGCTCGGGACCATCCTTGTCGCATCCAGCGATCGCGGCATTGCAGCCATACTGCTGGGCGATGGCCCGGATGCGGTGCTGCGTGACCTTCAGGGACGTTTTTCAAAGGCGGAACTGATCGGCGGTGACGCCCACTACGAGGCGCTCGTGGCGCAGGTGGTCGCCTTCGTGGACCGCCCGAATGCAGGGCTCGGCCTGCCACTCGATATTCGCGGCACCTTGTTCCAGCAGCGCGTCTGGGCAGTTCTTCAGGCCATACCGCCGGGCACGACAACGACATATGCCGAGATCGCGCAGGCCATTGGCGCGCCGCGTGCCGTGCGGGCCGTGGCAGGCGCCTGCGCTGCCAATCCGCTCGCGGTGGCCGTTCCGTGTCACCGGGTCGTGCGGCGCGATGGCGCGCTGTCCGGCTATGCGTGGGGTATCGAGCGCAAGCGCGCGTTGCTGGCGATCGAGGCGCCGCAGGCCAATATGTGAACAGTCCAAGGCCTTGTCATGCTTCTTTGCGGCAATGCACGCGCAGGCAAGGTCTGACCGGTCGGAAACCGTCCGTCCGGTGAGCGGCATTGATACGTCCCAACGGAGAGCCGGCTTGTTCGCCGGACGTTACAACCTGCAGGGTGCGTGACAAGCCGTCCGAGCGGCGGCGAATAACCTTGGAGGACATGATTGGTGGCGTCTGAACCAGCCGGTCATGGGGCCTATGCGTTGTGGCAGGATGGGGCGAGGCCGGTGGACAAGACGGCCGCAAAAAGATGATGTCTTCAACGTCCGGCCATTACGAGCCGGACGCGCCCATGGCCGGTTGTGAAGGGCGCCTTCTTCCGGGGGCAAAAAGGAACCTGCCGCGGGGCAGGAATTTCAGGAGTCCTTTGCCGTCTGTATGAAAGCGTCTCTGGACCTCTGTCCGGAACAGAGACGCTTTCTCCCGTTCAGCGAAGGGTCATCCCGACCGGCTGCGTCAGGTTCGCATTCAGGATGGCGGCCAGACGCACGCCGGCCTGCTCGAGGCGACGTTCGATGACGGGCCATGCGATCTTCGAATAATCGTCGCCGATGTCGGGGTTATTGCCTTTCGGCAGCGCGCCATAGGCGACTTTCGATGCCAGCACGTGGCTTTCATTGATCCAGCCGATGATGGCAGCCTGATCGTTGCCGGGGCCGACGCCACGGCCCCAGTCGGCGGCGTCCTCGGGCGAGATATGGGCATTGAGCACCTGCGCCTCGGCGCGGGCACGGGCGAAATCGATGCTGTAATGCGGGCCGACATGCAGGTTCGCCTCATGATCCAGCACGCCTTCGTCCCACAGGGAATGCAGGTTCATGTGACCGTGATGGTCGCTGCCGTAATAGGTGAGTTTGACGGCATTGCCGCCCTTGTCATCATTGCGCTCGCTGGTGTGCAGCGGCTGGTGCAGGTCGCCGACCAGATGCACGACCCATTTCAGCGCGATCAGGCGCTTGGCGACAGGAACCGCCGGGTTGCGCAGCGTGTCGATCAGTTCCGGCAGCTTGGCCGCGACGCATTCGCCGGTCGGGCAGTCCCGCGCAGCGTCATAGGCCGGATTGGCGACGTCGATATCGACGTAGTGCCAGGGAAGGGTCTGCGGCAGGCCGCCCTTGTTGGCCGGCACATGACCGATCTCGTCCGGCCAGGATGCGACCTGATCCATCGAACGTTCGCCGTCCAGCGCCAACAGATGCCGAACGCCGGCCATCGCGGTCGGCGTCAGGCGGGTTTCGGCGATATCGGCCACGATGGCATGGCCGTAACCACCCCAGGCGAACGCGGGCTCGGATACGGCAAGGGCACAGACGCCCGACAGAAGGGCGAGGGCCGAACGCAGGCGGGTCATGGATGGGTCTCCGGAGTCAGGACAGGGGTGAACGGCGCGATGGTGCCATCGTCGGGCTCGGGCGGCAGCCCCAGCAGATGCATCAGAAGCGGATAGACATCCACATTGTCGAACGGCGCGATCATGCGGCCGCCATCGAAGGCGGGCCCATGGGCGATGAACAGGGCCTGCATCTCGGGCGCCATCGGGTCGTAGCCATGGGTTCCCTTGTGGGGATGATGCGGCACGGTGTGATCGGCGTCGATGGTCCAGCCGACATCGGCCAGGCAGACGAAGGCCGGAACGCGCGGATTGCGGCCATAGGCGAAACGTGCGGGCACGTCGGCCTTGCGCCAGCACTGCATGTGAGCATGGCGTCCGAGCAGCGCCCGGGCGACAACCGCATCCGCGCCGGCGCGGGGATCGATCCCGGCATAGGCGCCGCCCGTGACGAGCGTGACATCGCGCTTCGGCATGAGGTCGGACAGGGCGATCGACTGTCCCGCTCCCACGGCCGCCATGCCGTGGTCGGCGACGATCACGACGTTCGCGGTAATGTGCCGTGCCTGCAGGCCTGCGATCAGGCGTCCCACGGCCTCATCCACTTCGGCGAGCGCCGCCCGCACGTCCGGGGAATCCGGACCACCTTCATGACCCGCGCTGTCGACCGCATTCAGATACAGTGTCGCAAAACGCGGGCGCTGGTCCGGGGACACGTCGAACCACGAAAGCAGCTTTTCCGTCCGGTCGTCGGACGTCATGTCGTTGTCGTAAGGCAGCCAGTCCGTCGGCCGGACATCGTCGATCGCGACGTCGGATCCCGGCCAGAACATCGTGGCCGTATGCAGGCCGTGGCGCTCCGCCGTGACCCAGATCGGCGTGGCTTCGTCCCACCAGCGGGCGTTCGCGGTAACGTTTTTGGCGCTCATCCTGAACGTGACACCGGGCATGGCCGGGTCCGTCATCGTGTTGCCGACGATGCCGTGCCGGTCCGGCCGGTCGCCGGTAACGAGCGTGTAGTGATTGGGGAAGGTGATCGAGGGAAACGACGGATGCATCCCGGTCGTAGTGACGCCGGTCCGGGCAAGACGTGCGAGATTCGGCGTCAGGCCGCGCTGGATATAGTCGGCGCGGAAGCCGTCGAGCGATACGAGGATCACCGGAACCGGTTGTTGGGCCGCCTGTGTCTGCACGGCATGAGGCGCTGTCTCGCAGGCCGTCAGCAGCAGGGGCGCTGCCAGCAGGTTCAGGGCGAGGGCGAGCAACGCGCGGGGGCGGCGTGGCCGGGAGTGGTCAGGTGCGGGAGAGCGCAGCTGGCGCATGGCGGAAGGGTCCGTTCAGTCGTGATCCGATCAATCTGACCGAACGGACATATTCCGCAAGCCCAATCAGTTTTACCCGATCAGTTCGTATGCTGCTTCTTCGCCCACGCGGCACGGACCTGCGCCGCCGAGGCGGTTTCACGCGGTGCGGCAGCCGTGTGCGCTGCATGGTGCGTCGCCGCATGAGTGGCGCGATGCGGTGCGGCATGGCTGGTTGCTGCCTGGGCCGCCCCAGCACGGGCCGCAGCCGAAGGATGCGCACCGGTGGTGGCACCCGGCGCGATCCCGGCCGCCGGGTTGGCATTGGCCTGCTGCACGGCCTGCTCGCAGACCGAGCCCTTGCCGACGCCGAGCTGGATGGTCGGCAGGATGGCGGCCGGCGGAAACAGGGCAGCGAGCCCTGCGGTCGCGGCGAGACGCCCGATCAGCTCGGCGCCCGGCAGGATGGTCGGGCTACGGATCGGACCGCTAATGTGAACGGCGCCGGGGAACGAGGCGACCGTGAAGTGGATCGCCCGTGTCGTGATTGCGTAGTCCAGCGTGTTCTTGCGGAAATCGACAGTGCCCGATCCCGTGGTGCGCGTATCGCCGGTCTGGATCAGGAGTGAATGCGTGGACAGGATACCGTTCCTGAGCGGCATGTCCGCAATGAAGCACTGCAGCGGCGTGCGATCCGGGATGCCCAGTGCCGACAGGATGGCATTGCCCACCTGAAGCCCAAGCAGATCCGGCAGGATGGCCGAGAGATTGCCACCCTGATCGAGCACGAGGGTTACGCCACCATCGCCGTTTGCCACGAGATCGGCCACGGAATGACCGGTCGATGCCAGCGTGATGTGACCGCCGATCGTGCCCTGTCCGTGCACCGCACCTGCGCCCTGCATGAGGCGCGCGACCTGCACGCGGGACACGTCCAAGCGGAAGCGGGTTGCGAAATTGTCGTTCGCCGCTGGCTTGAGTGTCGCATCCGAGGCCAGCGTCCCCGAGCCGACCGCGAAGTTCAGCTTGTGAACGTCGATCGCGCCATGCTGCACCGTGACGTCGGTATCGATGTTATCCAGCGGCAGGCGCTTATTCTCGATATGATCGCCGTGGTACACGATGTGGGCGTTGACCGAATTCAGCTTGGGCACGCTGATGCGCTGGTCAGGCAGAACATTGGAATCGGCCTTGACCGGCGTTGCGGGAGCATGTCCCGGCTTGCCACCGACGAAGCCCGCGAGATCGGCAAGATCCACGAGGTGCGAATGGAGTTTCGCATCGACGTAGGGAACGTGCTGATGCGGATCGACATTGATGTCGCCTCCGATGTCGGAATTGCCGAGACGGCCCTCGAACCGGTTAAACCGGATCATCGATTTGCTGTAATCGAGATTTCCCGTGACGGAGTAGTGCGGCGTCTGCGGGATGGGGATGCCGGTCAGCGGATATAGCAGGGCCATGTCGGGGCCCGCGAAATGCAGGGCCAGGCGCGCGCCTGCGAAATGAACGGGATCGTCTACCGTGCCATGCAATGTCACGTAGGTCGGGCCGTTCGCGACGCGCAGGTCGATCGGATACGGGTTTTTCGGATTGGCGAGCGTCAGCAGTGTACCGCCGACAAAATGCCCCGTGATCGGCGCGCGCGCATATCGTCCGTTCGCATCCGCAACGATGGTGCCGAGGTTGCCGTTCTCGGGGGGCGTGGTGTGGATCTTGAGGCGGAAATCGCTGTGCAGCTTTGCCATCGCGATGCGGATGTCGCCATTCGTGATGCGGAGCTCGCCAATTTTCGGAAGAGCGGTCTGCGAGGAGCTGCTGGAAGACGTGCTCGTGCCTTCACTGAAGGTGTAGTTGTTGCGACCATTCAACAGGGACACGATATCGCCACGCGGCGTGTCCAGTGCGATCAGCGGCAGGGTGATGCCGTGCCCCGTTATGTAGTCCCAGGGTTTCACGGACACCGTGACGGACCTGGCACTGGCGAAGTCTTCTTTTTCGCTTTTGAAAGTGTCAGGCTGGGCGACCCGCAGATCGTCCACGCTCACGGTCGTGGTCCATCCGAGATGGACATGGAGATGGGCGATCGAGACCGGCCGATGCGCAGCAGCGGATGCCCTGCGATCGATCGTCGGTACGAACCAGTCCCAGTCCCAGAAGATGATGAGCAGGATGAGAAGAACGACCACGACGCCCAGAAGGCTCCCGAAGGTCTTCAGGACGGGATGGCGACGTTTCGTGCGTGTCTTGGGCGCCGCATCCGCGCCAGTCTGTTCGGTCAAGAAAAGGGTCTCCCTGAGACGAAGATCCGGCGCGGCGGGCGGACTGAAGGCTTAATTACTGCTGCGGCTTGTTGTTGCCGGACATGCTCTGCGTGCTGTCCTGGTTGGCCTGATCCTGTGCCTTCTGCGTGGCGGCCGCCTTCTTGCGGGCCTCATGGCGACGGACCATGCCGGTCGCACAGCCGGCGGAAGCACCGGCCACGGCATGACCCTTGCCGATCATGTGACCACCGACGGCACCTGCCGCACCGTACTTCGCGCAGCCGCCGGGCTCGGCGAACGCCGTGCCGCAGGCGCTCGCGGCGCCGAGTGCAACGATCGCGGCCAGGGCGGGAAGTCGACGGGTGTGAGCCATGAGATGGCCTCCTGAAAAAACTGACAATGCGGGGACCATTACGGTTGAGCCCCATATGAGGTTCCCGGGCATGCAGTCCCGTGCGGTTCTCGCAGCCGGCAGTCTGGGATAGGATCGGACCGTCGCCTTGTGGCAGATGGATGAAGATGGCTGATTTGACCCAACCTGCCGATCTGATCGAACCCGGCGCCGCCCTCGCTGCGGTGCGCCGTGCGGGGCGTGCCGCCCATGAACGCGTGGACGTCGCGTTTTCCGGCTTCGACCTCGGCAATCCCGCGTCGTATGCCGCATTCCTCGATACGCACGCTGCCATCGTGTTGCCGCTGGAGCGCATGCTGGCCGAACGCGTACTGCCTCCATGGACGCCACGTGCCGAGTGTCTGCGTGGAGATCTTTCGGCATTGGGGCGTCCGGTGCCGCCGCCCCTGACGATTGCGGCATCGGGTGCGGGTGCCGCGTACGACGGATGGTGCCACGGGGCACTCTATGTTCTGGAAGGCTCGCGGCTCGGCGGTCGTGTGCTGGCAGGGCGCGTGCCTGATGGCCTGCCTCATGCCTATCTGTCGGCGGCGCATGGTCCCGGCGGCTGGCGCGCCTTTCTCGATGCGCTCGGTGCACGACTGGACGCAGGCGATACGGCATTCCGGGAGGGCGCGGTGACCGGGGCAGTGGAGACGTTCGCGTTGTTCGAGCGCGCTGCAGCAAGTCGGGACTGAGCGGGCCGAATGCTGGTAGCCCGTGTCGGAAAGCGCGGTCACGAGGACTGTTTGCGCCGTGTCGCGTCCGGTAGAACAGCCTTCCTGTCGAACGTATCGAGCGCAGATCAACTATTTTCTGAAATCGAGCTGATTTCGCAACGACGACGCTGTTATTGTCGCCTCTTTTCAATGGGATAGGAGGCAGGGCGGCCAGGATTTTTCTCTTCCTGCCTAAGGAATCCCAAAAATACTTCTTCCTTTCAGCGTCTTTCTTCACGCCTCGACAGACTACGGAACGCAACCATCGGGATCACGAAGACTTTATCTTTCCGTGTGTCAAAACGATGCAGAGGAACAACCCCTGCGACCGAGATCATGGAGGAAGTCATGTCCCATGACAGAATGCCGCGCGAAAGCAGCTCGCTTCACAAGCTCGCACATCGCGCGACGCATGAACCGAAGCTGCTGACGGCCCACGAGGTCATCGAGCTGGCCAACCACGTTCTTAAAAGCGGTGAGCATCCGACGGAAAAGGAAGTCGAGATCGCCAAGCGCGCCCTGCACAACCCGGAGGGCATGGAAGCGCACGATATTACGGCACTCGGCGAACGGACACTCGCAAAATCCTGATCAACCGGACAATCCGACGACAGAAGGAACGGCTCGATGAGCAACAAGGAAATCCTGCGCGAAGCGATCGAGAAAAAACAGGCGATCAGCTTTCAGCTTCATGGAGAACCGGAGATCGGTTCCCCTCATGCGCTGGGCGTCGGCGATGGCGTGGAACGGCTTCTGATCTATCGCGGCGAAGACTCGCACGAGAAGCGTGTGCCGCCCACCGGGAAATGGACATGCGTCCGGCTGACCGATATCGGCAACATCCAGATCCTGCCGGACGAGCCGTTTCACACGGGCCATCCCGGCGACCATGTGGGGAAATGCCTGCATGACATCGAGATAGGCGTTTCCTGAAAAACGGGCGCGTCTCCGGGCCGCAGTTCTGCCCTGACGATGGTCGTGTCGTGGGCAGGACTTCGGTCCTTCATGAAAGACCAAGTCTCCCTCGTGACGGCATAACCAGGACCGCGACGTCCCGGGATCGTCTGTTGAACGAGCGGAACCGCTGTCTTTTCAGGCTGGGGAACGGCGGAGCCGGCAGGCAGCGTTCTGCCCAAGCCGTATGACGGTCTCCGGGTCTTCTCGCCGGTCGATCACGATGCGCTTTCGCGCACCGTTTCGGCGGCCTCCCGTGCGTCGGCTGACAGGCTCGCCCGTCTCCGCGGCAGGTAGGTCGCGGCCAGCAGGGCGGCAAGGATCACGACGAAGGCGCACAGGAATGTCTGGCCGAACGCATGGGCCAGCGGATCGAGCAGATATCCCGGCACAGGCGCACTGCCGCCGATCCGCGCATCCGGCGCCAGTGCCGCGATGCGGTGGTTCAGGATCACGGCCAGCAGCGCCGTGCCGATGGAGCCGCCAACACGCTGGACGACGTTCAGCCCGCTGGTCGCGCGTGCGATTTCGTGCCGGGCCAGCGTGATCATCGCGGCGCTGGTTGCGGGCATGATGGTGGCCCCCATGCCGAGACCCGACAGGAAGAGCGCAATCGACGTCTGCCATACCGGTGTCGTCGCCGTGACCTGCGCCATGATGAGCATAGCGAGCGCGATCAGGACCAGGCCGGTCATGACGATACGGCCGGCGCCGGTGCGATCCGTCATCCGGCTTGCGATCGGCATCGAGATCATGGCGCCGAAACCCTGCGGCGCGATCATCATGCCGGCCTGAAAGGCCGATGCATGACGGACCAGCTGAAAATAGAGCGGCAGCAGGATCGCCCAGCCGAAGAAGGCGACCCCAAACAGGAAGGTCGTCAGCGCCGAGGCCGCGACCGGGCGGCGTGCGAACAGCCTCACATCGATCAACGCACCCGGCGTCCGTCGGGCATGGACGATGAACGCCGCAATCAGGGCCGCGCCGAGGGCCAGTCCGGCGTCGTCAGCCGGATCGAGCAGGTTGCCGTGTGCCGTGGTGCGGGCAAGCGCAAAGACGAAGAGGGCAAGACCCGGTGACAGCAGCAACAGGCCAAGGGCATCCAGGCGATGCGCAGGGCGTGGCTCGTCGGGTGCCAGTACGAGGAAGGCCCCGAGCAACGCAACCGCGCCGACAGGCAGGTTGACGAAGAAGATCCAGCGCCACGACGCATCATCCACCAGCCACCCGCCGAGGATGGGTCCCAAAATTGGTCCGAGCAGCATCGGAATGCCGACGATGCCCATCAGCCGCCCGATCCGTTGCGGGCCTGCCGCATGGCTGAGGATGGTCATGCCCGCCGGCATGATCATGCCGCCACCCAGACCCTGCAGGACGCGAAACAGGATCAGCGTGCTCATCGACCATGCGGCGCCCGACAGGGCCGATCCCAGCAGGAACAGGGTGATCGACGTGATGTAGAGGCGCTTGGTGCCGAACCGGTCGGCGGCCCATCCGGTCAGGGGAATGACCGCGGCGAGTGCCAGCGTATAGCCGGTCGCGACCCACTGGGTGGTTTCCAGAGGGCTTGCGAAGTCATGGGCGAGCGCGCGGATCGCGACATTGACGATCGTCGTGTCCAGGATCGACATGAACGAGCCCAGGACGACGACCGCCGCGATGCGGAGTGTCTGTATGTCGATGGCGGCTGGCGTGGATCCGGGCAGGGACGGCGCGTCGAGGCTATCGGATGTCCGCAACGTCGATCTCGCGCATGCCGGCACGGCGCGCCGCTTCGAGGCCCTGCTGGCTGTCCTCGAACACGATGCAGTGTGCGGGATCGGTTCCGAGGCGGCGCGCGGCCTCGAGGAACAGATCGGGCGCAGGCTTTGGATGGGCGACGTCATCCAGCGTCACGACCGTCTCGAACAGGGCATCCAGACCGGTCGCCTTGAGCGATGCGGTCACGATGGCGCGCGATCCGCCGGATGCCACCGCCATCCTGCGCTTGCCGTGGTTCTCCCGGGCGATGCGCGCGATGTGGGTGATTTCGCCCAGGGCGTCGATTTCGTCGAGAAAGGCCTGACGCATGATCTTCACGGTTTCCTCGCGATCGACCTTCACGTCGAAGTCGCTCTCGAACGCATCGATCAGCACATGTTCCGACATGCCGGCACGGTCGAGGTACCACGCTGTCGGCATCTCACGGCCGAACGGCAGAAAACCTTTCGCCCAGGCGCGGGCATAGACGGGCGGCGTGTCCACCAGCGTGCCGTCGCAGTCGAAGATCAGGGCGCGTGAATCGGCAAGGTCAATCATGATCGGGATATCGTGACACAAAACGGATGAAATGGTCGTCATTTTTTTGTGCGGCCATGATGTCCGTTCCGGAATGGCTCCCCATATCTGCGTCACGGGTTCACTGGAGCTCGGGAGCGTCACGGGCCTTTCGCGATACATTTGTCCGCCTGCGCCGAATACGCCCGCAAGGGCGCACGAGCCATCTGCAAAAATGACTTTGTCATCCCGAATGTGCATCAGCCGCATATGTTTCTGGTGCGTTACCTTCCGTTCAGGGAGAGAGTCTCATGGCCGCAGATCCGGTACAGTTCGAGCATGGACCGAGGCGGCGGATCGCGGTCGTGGGCAGCGGTATCGCGGGGTTGTCCTGTGCCTGGCTCCTGGCCCCGCGCCATGATGTCATCGTGTTCGAAGCGGACACGCGGCTTGGTGGTCATAGCAATACGGTCGTCGTGCCGGATCTGCATGGAGCACCTATCGATGTCGACTGCGGGTTCATCGTCTATAACGAGAAAACCTACCCGAACCTGACCGCGCTTTTCGCCCATCTCGAGATCGTTACCCATGCGGCGGACATGTCGCTGTCCATCGCGCGCACAGGCGGCGGCGGAATGCTGGAATATTCCGGCTCCGGGCTTGGGGGCCTGTTCGCCCAGAAGCGCAATATCCTGCGACCAAGGTTCTGGTCGATGCTCGCCGGCATCTGGCGGTTCTATCGGGAAGCGCCGCAGATCATGGACACGCTGGATGATCCGTTCGCAAGTCTGGGGACGATGCTCGACACCGCGAGATTCTCTCCGGCAATGCAGCGTGATTATCTGTTGCCGATGGCCTCCGCCATGTGGTCCTGCAGCCCGAACGCCGTTCGCGACTTTCCGGCACAGGCCTTCATGCAGTTCTGTGCCAATCATGGTCTGCTGCAGCTTCGGGAGCGACCGAAATGGCGCAGCGTGATCGGCGGGGCAGCCGTCTATGTGACGCGCATGGCACAGGACATCACCAGAAAAGGGGGGCGGATCGACAGCGGCTGCGCGGTACGCGCCGTCGCCCGGCGTCCGGAGGGCGTGCGGA
The DNA here is from genome assembly GCF_000963885.1 of Tanticharoenia sakaeratensis NBRC 103193. Lineage (GTDB taxonomy): Bacteria > Pseudomonadota > Alphaproteobacteria > Acetobacterales > Acetobacteraceae > Tanticharoenia > Tanticharoenia sakaeratensis. Next base: position 35,912 of record NZ_BALE01000048.1, on the reverse strand, counting down.
TCTGGACCGACCGGGGGCCGATGACGTTTGATGACATCGTGATCGCGACGCATGCGCCTGAAGCACTGGCTCTGCTTGCAGATGCAACACCCGAGGAGCGGGCAACTCTGAGTGCGATCCGCTACGGCAGGAACACGGCCGTGCTGCATGAGGATGCGTCGTTCATGCCCGGTCGCCGCCGCCTCTGGTCGGCGTGGAATGTGCAGAACACGGGCGAGGATACCGGGCCGCGCGTGACGTACTGGATGAACAGTCTGCAGGCGCTGCCACATGACCGGAACCTGTTCGTGACACTCAATCCGGATCGTCGGCCGACGCAGATGCATGCCCGGTTCGAATACGAGCATCCGATGTATGACGCGGCATCGCTCCGCGCGCAGCGCAAGTTATGGTCGTTGCAGGGATCCGCGCGAACATGGTTCTGCGGCGCCTATTTCGGGGCCGGATTTCACGAGGACGGGCTGCAGGCCGGATTGGCCGTCGGTGAAGCACTGGGCGGTATGCGCAGGCCTTGGTCGGTTCCCGACGAGTCGGCCCGGATCACACACGATGCCTGTTCAGGCTCACGAACGCACCCGCTCACTGCCGCGGCGTGACGGCCGGTTCCCGGGATATGCAATTTCCCGGGATATGCAGTCGGCCGCATCATTTCTGTCCGGTCACCTGCCGGCAAGGCGTCTCGCCTGATCGGGTCGTTCCATCGGTTTCAGGTTCATCCGCTCTCATCTGCCCCGTGTGATGGAACATATTGCAGCGGCCAGAAGATCATCGAAGGTTGTTGCATTCCACGTGACGGCGGCATCGGAACGTCCGGTGACGCACAAGATTCGGACGAACAGGTGTCCTGAGATCATATCCGTGACGATCATGCCGGACTGACACACAGGCTGATCGAATTGAGGGATGCTCGGTCGGCACGGTCTACATTGCAGTGGGACAGGCCTGCTGATCGCGAAAGTTCGCGACGCAGAAAGGCGTGAGGAGGACGTACGTGATCGTGGCGTACCCGAAATCGTGTTGCCCCGTCTCCGGGCAGTCGGCGTATCATTCAGCGAGCAAAAGACAAGGATCACGAAAAAGAGATAGTGCTGGCCAGAAGTGTGCAACGCACTCCAAAGGTTCCCTCTTTTTTTGCAATATAACGACACCAGGTGCCATAATCGCGTGGCCGTGATCGACAGCCCGATTGCACGTCAGGACAGGCCAGGATTAAGACACATGAAGTCCGAATACGGACAAAGTGCAGTCAGCGCTATGAACAGACCGTCTGACATTAGGTCGAAGCAAGCGGGCTTATAATATAGATAAAATACCCGTCATTATTCGGTCTGTTTCTGCTCTTCGGAAAGAAATGTCGAATGTCGTCCGTCGAAATCAACATGGTCCCTCCCTTCAAGTCCCGATACGGTAATTTTATCGGCGGGGAATGGCATACGCCGGTCGAGGGGAATTACCTCAAAAACCATTCGCCCGTGGATGGACGAGTGCTCTGCGAGGTTCCGGCCTCGACGGCGGCCGACATCGAGCGTGCCCTCGATGCCGCCCACAAGGCGCGTGCCGGCTGGGCCGCGACCTCGATCCAGGATCGCTCCCTTGCCCTGCTGCGGGCCGCCGACCGGATGGAAGCCAATCTCGATCTGCTCGCCCGCGCGGAAACATGGGACAACGGCAAGCCGATCCGCGAGACGCTGAACGCGGATATTCCTCTGGCCATCGATCATTTCCGCTACTTCGCAGGCTGTATCCGCGCCCAGGAAGGCGGGATCAGCGAAATCAACGACAACACGATCGCCTATCATTTCCATGAGCCGCTCGGCGTGGTCGGGCAGATCATTCCATGGAATTTCCCGATCCTGATGGGATCGTGGAAGCTGGCGCCCGCGCTCGCCGCCGGCAACTGCGTGGTGATGAAGCCCGCCGAGACGACGCCTGCCAGCATTCTCGTCCTCATGGAACTGATCGGCGACCTGTTTCCGCCCGGCGTTCTGAACATCGTCAACGGCCTGGGCAAGGATGTGGGTGCGGCCCTCTCCAACAGCAGCCGGATCGCCAAGATCGCCTTCACCGGTTCGACGCCTACCGGCAAGATGATTGCCCACGCCGCCGCTGAGCATCTGATCCCCGCGACGCTCGAACTGGGCGGCAAATCGCCCAATATCTTCTTCGCCGACATCATGAATCACGACGACGATTATCTCGACAAGGCGGTCGAGGGCTTTACGATGTTCGCGCTCAACCAGGGCCAGATCTGCTCCTGCCCGAGCCGGGCTCTGGTCCACGAGTCGATCTACGACCGGTTCATGGAACGCGTCCTGCCGCGCGTGCGTGCGATCCGACAGGGCAATCCGCTCGACCCCCAGACCATGATGGGTGCGCAGAATTCGAAGATGCAGGAAGACAAGATCCTGTCCTACATCGATATCGGACGAAACGAGGGGGCGAAGCTTCTGATCGGCGGCGAGCGGCCCGATCTCGGTGCCAGCCTCAAGGACGGGTTCTACGTCCAGCCGACAGTGTTCTCCGGCAACAACAGGATGCGCATCTTCCAGGAAGAGATCTTCGGCCCGGTGCTGTCGGTCACGACCTTCAGGACCGAGGAAGAGGCGCTCGCCATCGCCAACGATACCGAATTCGGCCTGGGATCAGGCGTGTGGAGCCGCGACGCCAACACCTGCTATCGCATGGGGCGCGGGCTTCAGGCCGGGCGCGTCTGGGTGAACTGCTACCACGTCTATCCGGCCCATGCGGCGTTCGGCGGCTACAAGAAGTCGGGCATCGGCCGCGAGACGCACAAGATGGTGCTGGATCATTACCAGCAGACCAAGAACATGCTGGTCAGCTACAGCGAGAAGAAGCTCGGCTTCTTCTGATCGTCCCGGCTGTCAGCTCTCTGGCGGCGTGGCCTGTGCCGCCCGCCAGACATGGCACTGAAGGTCGAATGCGTGACGCAGCAGGGGCTCGAAAGCTGCCCGGCCCCGGCTGCGGATCCACTCGTCCAATGCCGTCCGGAAGGTCGCGATCGCGGTGCGCGCGATCAGGCGGGCGGCGAAGGTGGGCGTCTCGCTGGGCGGCATGCGCGGCTCCAGCGACCGGGCCAGATTGTTTTCCCATTCGGAATATTTCTGCAGGCTGACGCTGCGCAGTGCCGGCGTGCGCTCGATCAGGAAAATCAGCGCGTAGGCATCCTTGCGGTGGGGCGAAACGTGCGGGATGACCGGCACGAACGCCCGCAGCAGCGCCTCCTCGAGCGGCATGTCGAGCGGACAGGCGTCCAGGCTGGTCGCGACCACATGGGTCATGCCGCGCGTCCAGGCGAGCACGATCTCGGCCTTCGTCGGGAAATACCGAAACAGGGTTCGGCGCGAGACCAGGGCCGCTGCCGCAATCTCGTCCACCGACGTCACGTCGTAGCCTTTGGCCGCGAACAACCGCATCGCTTCGCGGATCAGAAGAGCCGCAGTGCGATCCTTCTTGGCCTGTCGAAGGGGGAGGGGCGAGGCATCCGTAGGCGGCACGATGTAGGTCAGGGCAGCAGGCTCTCTGTTCGGGCGGAGATGGCCACATCGCAGGCGGCGGCAGCGGGACAGCTTTATGAAACAGCCGGAAGACGGTCTGCAAGCTGTCGGCGCAGGGCACGCGACAGGGGGTTCATCGTAAACGCTTCAATGAAGACATGGATCATCCCGGGATTGCAAACCATGACCCGGCCGGGACAGGGCAATTCCCTTCGGCGGATGGCGAGACAGCAATTCTGGCGCGGGATCGCGTTCCCGATATGCCGCTGCCTGCAAATCCATGACAAACTGCCTGACGATTCGTGAGGTCGGGCCGCTGTCGTCGGCGTGCCCTGGGATCGATACGGCGCCGTGCCGGCATTCTCCGGCTTGCTGAAGCCGGGTGCCTTGGGCTCCAGCGACAGGGCGCTTTTTCCCCAGTGCAGCCGTGACGGGCGCGAGACAGGGGCCGTTCCCAAGCATACGGTGGTCGTCCTGCTTCACAGGGATTGCCGGTCCGTTCCATCGCGGGTTCCCAACGCAAATCTGACAAAAGGTTACATCGCCTCTGTGCATCGCATTGCCTAGTTGCGACTTACTCTCATTATCGTCATAACCCGATCCGCAAAGAGGAGGCTGGGTGTGGCGGTCAACAAATGGTGTTCGGGGCGGATTCTGGCCCTGACGGGGACGGTACTGACGCTGCAGGTCGCGCAGGCGGCCGAGACGGCGACGTCCGTTCCGCACAAGACGGCCAATGAGAAGAAGCATGCGCAGGCTGCGCGCGAGCAGGCACGTCTAAGCGAGGAGCGGATCATGGTCCGGGCGCGCAAGGCGTCCACCGTGGCATCGTCGGCCACCAAGACGGATACGCCGATCGTCGATACCGCCCAGTCCGTCACGGTCATCACGCGCAACGAGATGGACATCCGCGGCGTCCTGAACCTCAACCAGGCGGTCCGCTATGCAGCCGGCATCACGCAGGACCAGCGTGGTTCGACCGCCACCCGCTACGACATGTTCGCGCTGCGCGGCTTCACCGTGCCGACATTTCTCGACGGCCTGAAACTGCAGTCAAGCCCGAATGGCTATGCCACCGCCCAGACCGACACTTCGCGTCTCGACTCGATCGAGATCCTGAAGGGGCCTGCGTCGGCGCTTTATGGACAATCGAGCCCGGGCGGCCTGGTCGCGCTGTCGAGCAAGCTGCCGACGGCCTCGAAATTCTACGGCTCCGTCGCCGCGACCGGCGGCAGCTTCGATCTCTACCGCGTCGATGCGGATGTGGGCGGCTGGGCCACCGATAATGGTTTCGTCCGCTACCGGCTCTATGGCACGGCCAACGGATCGCACAGCCAGTTGACCAAGACCGGCAACCAGCGTTTCAGCATCAGCCCCGCCGTCACCATCGGTGGTGACGGCCCCACCACCCTGACGCTGCTTGGCAATTATCAATACGATCCGGAAAACGCGTCCTACGGCTCGGTCCCGCTGCTCGGCTCGCTGACGCATGCGGCGTTCGGCCGGATCCCGCGTGACTTCTATGATGGCGATCCCTCGTTCGAGGAATTCAACCGCAAGCAGGGCTCCATCACCTACATCTTCACCCATCGCTTCAACAGCGACTGGAGCTTCACGTCGCGCGGGCGTTACGACAACATCCAGACGGCCTACAAGAGCGTCTACGGCACAGGCGTGTATGCCGATCCGGTGACTTACCTGCCCGATCTGGCGCAAGAGGAAGCGGGCAATTTCAACCGCGGCGCCATCTCCGCCAACGAGCAGATGAACAACCTGGCGTTCGACAACCAGTTCCGGGGCCATGTGAGGACGGGAATCCTCCGGCACACCATCATGGCCGGTTTCGATTATCAGCAGAGCCGCGCGACGGAAGTCGAAGGCTACGGTAGCGCGCCGGACATCAACGTCCTGCATCCGGTCTATGGCCAGACGATCGCGCCCCTGCCCACCATCGCCAATTATCTGACGAACCAGCACCAGATCGGCGCCTATGGCCAGGACGAGATCCGGCTGAACCGGTTCATCCTCATGGGCAGCCTGCGCAACGACTGGTATCGCAGCAACCAGACCGAATATCTGAGCGGCAGCCGGACGCATGAAAGCCCGGGGCAGATCACGTTCCGCGCATCGGGCCTCTACCACTTCGATTTCGGCCTTGCGCCCTACATCAGCTACTCGACGTCGTTCCAGCCGCAGTCGGGCGTGGTGTCGAACGACGGCGGCCGCACGACACGCCAGGCCGATCCTTCGATCGGAAAACAGCTCGAAGGCGGCGCGAAATATCAGATCCCGGGCACGCCCATCCTGCTGAGTGCCGCAGGTTTCCATATCGAGCAGACCAACGTGCTCGTGGCCGCCGGCAATCTCGGCTACAGCACGGAAAGCGGGAAGGTCCATTCGGACGGTTTCGAATTCGAGGCCCATGTCGACGCCTACAAGGGCCTCATGATCACCGCGGCCTACAGCACGCAGCGCACCCATGACGATTCGACCGGCAAGCCGCTCGTGCAGGCCGGGCGCGGCAATGCATCGCTCTTTGCCTTCTACACGCTGCCGAAGGGGCCGATGCAGGGTTTCGGCATCGGAGCCGGCCTGCGCCATGCGGCCAGCGCCTATGGCGGGACGGCCTCGTTCGGGGACGTGAACGTGCCGAGCTACACGGTCTTCGACGCCTCCGCGCGCTACGATCTGGGCAAACTGTCCCACTCCCTGCGGGGCTGGACTGTGTCCGCAAGCGTGCGCAACCTGTTCGACAAGCGCTATGTCGCGAGCTGCTACGGCTATGCACCGTATGACGAGTGGTGCTGGTATGGAGAGCGACGCAACGCACAGGGAACCCTTGGCTTTACCTGGTAAGACTTTTTCGACCGCCCGCATGATGCGGGCAACGGTCGCCATAAGGGTGGCTCTGGCCGCGGCCGGGGGCTATCTGGTCGCGGCTCTGGTGGGTGTCGTGCTGGCGCAATGGCTGCCATGGCCGCGAGCGGACAACGTCATCGCGGGCATGCTGGCAGCGCTGCTCGTATGGCCGCTCGCCGCGATGTTCTGCTGCGCGTGTCGCTCGACGCGCAGGGCCTGCGTCAGCATGGCGGCAACGGTAATGCTCCTTGCAGCCGCCGCCCTGTCACATGGATGGATATCGTGAGGGGCGGACTGCGCGCCTCGATGGCCTGGCTGCACAACTGGGTCGGGATCGTGACAGGCTGGGTTCTGTACGCGATTGCGCTCTCGGGTGCGCTCAGCGTCTTCCGTCCTGAAATCAGTGTCTGGATGCATCCCGAACTGGCCGGACGAACCGCACAGGCCGTGCCGGCCACGGCTGCCGCCATCGGCTGGCTGCAGGCGCACGCGCCTGACTCGCCGGCCTGGTACCTGTCGGCGGCGGGGCCCCGTGCGCCCTATACCTGGGCGTTGTGGTTGCAGGACGGACATTATGTCCAGCGTGCGCTCGATCCGCTGACGGGCGCGCCGGACGGGATCAGGGATACGCTGGGCGGCGAGTTCTTCTATCGGTTCCATTTCCAGCTTCAGCTGCCCTATCCATGGGGCAGGCTTCTGGCTGCCATCGCGGCCATGGTGCTCGTCCTGACGCTGCTGACCGGGATCGTCGTGCATCGCCGGATCTTCTCCGACTTTTTCACGTTCCGGCCGCGCAAGGGGCAGAGAAGCTGGCTCGATGCCCATAACCTCATGGGTGTCGCGGCACTTCCGTTTCACCTGATGATCGCCTTTACGGGGGCCGTAACCCTCGGAACGCTGCTGTTTCCCTGGGGCATCGGCGCCGCGTATCACCATGCGCCGGCCGCTTTCGACACCGACATGAGCCCTGCGACGGTGGCACGGCCGGCATCAGGACATCCCGGCACGCTGGCGCCCGTCGATGCGATGCTCCGGATGGCGGATCAGAGGCTCGGCCGAGCGGGACTGGGCGAGGTCTATGTCTTCAATCCGAAGGACGCGGCGTCGTCGATCGTCGTCACCGGCGCCAACGGCGATCGTATCGGCTATGCGACCCATGTGCTGCAGATCGACGGGACCAACGGACGGGTTCTGAAGGAAGATCGCGAAGATCGGCCGGTCATGGCGACGTTCGCCGTGCTGTACGGGCTGCACATCGCCCGCTTCGCACCTGGCCCCACGCGATGGCTGTATTTCGCATCCGGCGTGCTGCTGGCCTGCGTGATCGCAAGCGGACTGAGACTCTGGACGATCCGCCGTCGCAGACAGGGGCGCACGCGCGGGCTCGTTGCGATGGAGCGGCTGAATGCCGGCATGATTGCCGGAACACCGCTGGCATTCTCGGCCTATTTCCTGGCCAACCGGGTATTGCCGGTCTCCATGCCGGGACGTGCGGACCATGAGGTGCAGGCGGTTTTCATCGTCTGGGGCGCGAGTCTTGTCCTGGCCGTGCTGACGCCTGCGGTCTGGAGCTGGCGGATCCTGTGTGGCGCGGCAGTTGTGACGCTGGGCGCTATCGTCGTCCTCAGCGCGCCCTGGACGACGGGCGTCGAGCAGGGAACGGCAATCGTGGCGGCGGCTCTCGCCCTGGGGTTCGCATTCGCCATCTCGCGAACGCGGCGTGGCGGGATGTCGCGGGGCCGCCAGATCGCGGTGTCGCGATAGATGCTGATGACGACGAGCCTTTTCATGCTGATCGGCACGCTGCTGCTGGCGGGCGGCACGGTGCACGGCGGACGCGCGATATTCGGACGGCCCTGTTCCGGCCGCCGCCGGAACGCCCTGCGCATCGGCGCTCTCGTCCTTCTGGGATGCGATCTGCGCCTGATGATGACGGATCAGGACACGATCGGATTTGCGATCATCCTGTGGGTCGGCGCCTTTGGCCTGAGCACGATTGCCACTGCATTGATCTGCACTGTTCTGAACCAGCGCAACGCGTCGCGGTCAGCCGCAGCACAAGCTTCCTTTCGCCCGCAGCATTCCGCTGTGCGCTCCGGCTCGCGTTCCCTCTCTCACGCGCCACGGCACAGCGCGGAGCCGCAACGCTGACGGCGATTGCGCCGTCATGGACGCCGCATTGCCGTCCTTGCTGAACAACCCGGTGTCGCCCTTGAACCGGTAATTTCCGCACCTCGTGGAATCCCGTTCGGAACGACCGCGTTATCCGCGTATTGTTCGCGGACTGTTCTATATATGTTGACACATCCACAAGGAATCGACACGTGTCCGGGCGTCCGGCCGATAGGTCGAACTCTGTTGCCGGCCACGCCGCGAGAGAGTGCCTGCACGACGCGCATGGATGGGAGGAAGGCCATGAGAAAACTGCTGTCTGTTGCGGTAATGACGGCCTTTCCGCTCATGGCCCAGGCTCACGCCGATCGCGTCTTCCACACGACGGCGACGGTTCATGCCTGTGTCGATCCACGCGTCACCCGCGTTCTGGCCGATCCGGCGACGCTGCGCCAGCACGGCCCGGACTGGGTCAGGGGCATGCTGCGCACCGGTCGGTGTTTCGAGGCCAGCCCGTCCGAAGCCTGGGACGAGATCAGCGGCAGCGAGACCATGGTGCTGCTGCGACGCGATCCGCCGAAAATCGGCATGCCACCGCTATATTTCATGCGTGAGCAGATCTCGTTCGGCCCCCAGAAGGACGAACAGCCGGATTCTCCGCAATCTGCGGGCCCGGTGCTGCCGCCGGGTTGGGAAAAGCCGAACCTGCCGCCTGCCGACGAGGCGGGAGGTTCGGATATTCTCGGGCAGGTGGCGGCGTTGCGGGGGATGAGGTTGGATGGCCTCTTCGGTCTGGCGGCACTCGTCACGCTTTATGTCGTCTGGCGTATCGCGCGCCGGTTGAACCGGCGTCGTCGCGCCTGGCGCCTGATCGTCTCCGAGATCGACCAACAGGCGGGAACGCTGCAGGTCCGGCGCCTCCAGCTGACCGCGCCGGATCGCTACGGCACGGTGAACCTGTCGAAATGGCAGCGCGAGATCGAGTATTTCTGCAAGACGCGTCTCCTGACGATCCTCGCGGGCGATCGTCTCGGCGATCAGTGGCAGCCCCTGTCCATGCGGGCGGTGCGTCATATCGAGATGGTCTCCGCACTGGTTCCGCCGGTTGCAGGACTTGCAACCGGGCCGCCAGGCGATCCCGCCGTCTTCGATCCTGCGATGGACCCGCTGCTTTACGAGCATCATTGCGCGCTGTTGTTGCGCCGCGCCGGGTGGGACGCGCGCACGACGCCTGCCAGCGGCGATCAGGGCGCGGACGTGATCGCGATGCGCGCGGGCCGGAAAATCGTCGTGCAGTGCAAGCTTCACAGCCAGCCGGTCGGCAACCGCGCCGTACAGGAGGCTTTCGCGGCCGGACGCCACCAGCGCGCCCACGCGGCGCTGGTCGTGAGCAACGCCGGCTTCACGCAGTCTGCGCGGCAACTGGCGCACACGACCGGCGTGCTACTCCTGCATCATCGCGAGCTTGCGACGTTCCGGATGCCACAGCCGGTTCTCTGACACGTAGCACGACATCGGGCCGCCATTCGTCCGTCGTGACCGCCTGGGCACCGTTGTCCGAACCCATCGCGCGGCAGTCATGCAGGCCGGAAGGCTGTCGGATCGTGGCTGCTCCCTGTCGGACTGCCGCTTGCGGGATATCGTTGCGGCTCAGACCGCCGTTTCGCGGTCCATGACCTTCTGCAGCGGATAGAGCGAGAGCTTCTCGACCGTCGCGGCCGCACCGCTGGCCTCGAGCCGCAGGAAATCGAGCGGGCTGGCCGGGAAGATCAGCGCGGTGCCGACGGAAAGACCGCCATTGGCGAAGATCTCGAGGGTGGATGCGTCCATCACGATACGGATGTCGAAATGGCGATCGTCCGGATTGAGCACGGTCGAGAACTGGCCCGTGAAGAACGGCTGGGCGAAGCCGTGCAGATCGTTGCGATCCAGCCAGAGCTGGCCCGAGAACGCATCGAAACCGATCGTCAGGGATTCGCCTTCCTCGTTGCCGAACACGATGACGAAGCGGCCGGTGCGCCCCTTGTCGCCCAGCGGCAGATCGCGCGGCCGTTCATCGACTGTGACGCTCATCGACAGATCGAGGGCGACACCCGGCGGCAATGCCACCTGCGCGCTCGATCCGGCCGCGAGGCGCCTGGCCGCGAACGGGATGGCCGGACCGCGCAGCGCCTCGAGCCCGCGCGGCATCTGCGCAAGCCGGATCCAGCCCGCGAAATCGCGCCGCAGCGTCATGGTGCGCGGCAGTGTCATGATGCCGCGCCAGCTCTGCGTCGGGAGCTCCTGGCAGTACTGCCAGTTGCTGAGCCAGGCGATCGAGACGGCCTCGTTTTGCGGCATGTTGTGGAAGACCTGCAGCGCGTAGGCGTCCTTCGCGAAATCCGTCAGGCCGATCACGGTATCGTCGGGGATGAAGCGCGTGCCGTCGAAATCGCCCACGAAATACTGCGTGGTGCTGCCGCCGGTCGGGCCGCCCGGATTGACCGAGACGAACAGCACCCAGCGTGTGCCGCCGCCTTCCTGCGATATCTCGATCAGGTTCGGACATTCGTAGTCGACGCCGAACAGTCCCGATGGACCGAAATCGCTGAGATGCACCCAGTGGACCAGATCGATCGAGGCATAGAACGCGATCTGATGCAGGCGCGATTTTGCGACAACCATGACCCACTGGTTCGTGGGTTTATGGAACGTCACCTGCGGGTCGCGGAACGAGTTGCTGTCGATGTCGAGAACCGGATTATGCGCATATTCGGTGAAGCTGCGCCCGTTGTCGTGGCTGATCGCGAGATACTGGGCCTGCCTGTGCGGGCTGGCGCGCGTATAGATCGCGGCGATGCCGCCCTGCGCGGCGTCCGAACCGGTCGTCTGGGTCGTGGAAAACAGCCCGGATGCGTTCTTCGCATCCATGACGGCACAGCCCGTATAGGCTTCGCCGTCCTTCGTCTCCGGGATCGCAATCGGCTGATCCTGCCAGTGCAGCATGTCGGTGCTGATGGCATGTCCCCAGTGGACGCGGCCTGCATAGGGCGCGAACGGGTCATACTGGTAATAGAGATGATAGTGCGTGCCGTCGAAGATCAGCCCGTTGGGATCGTTCATGAAGCCGCTGGTCGGGGAGAAATGGATCGCCGGGCGGTAGAGGATGTCGCTCTGCGTCTTGACGACCGGACGGGAGACGACGCCCGGCTGGTCGGCAGGGGAAGGATGTGAGGCGTTCGGCTCTGCCTTGCGCGTTTGATCCGGGGCCTTCGGCGGCGTCGGATCGGCGGGCGCGGATGCGGCTTTGGGCTGCTGTGCGCGCGCGCTGGAGCCAAGACCGATCGCACCCAGCGCTGCCAGAGACGACAATGCACCGCGGCGGTTCAGGAAGGGGGGAAGCTCATCCGTCATGGGCCCGAGCTTAAACAGGCGCGCGACGGGTGAACACCGCCGTGGGCCGCATTACAGGTTCGGCACCGCGTGACGTTTGGTTGCTGGCAACATGGACAGTGATCGGATCGGCCGAGCGGGCAGATATGTCAGCAGGTCAGCCGAACCCGTTCGTCACAGCGTAACCTGCCGTGGCGTCGCCGACGGAAATTGATGATCCGCGTGACACGCCGTTACATACCGGTCGTTGCGGGCGCATGATCGTCCGCTATCGGTGCTGCATGGGAATGTCGAGATCGGGGCGCTGGATCGCCGGAGTATTGCTGGCAGCGTTCGCGGCGCGGCTCGTCTCGATATTCGCGGTCTCCTTCGTGCTCCGGCCTGACGAGATCTTCCAGAATCTGGAGCCGGCGCATCGTCTCGTCACCGGCTACGGTGTCGTGACGTGGGAATGGCGCGCAGGCCTCCGCTCCTGGCTGATGCCCGAATTCTATGCCGCCATCATGCGGCTTTCGGCAGACTTGGGTCTTGGTCACGCAGCGAATGTCGTGCACTGCGTTCTCGCAGGTCTGTCGCTCGGTCTGGTCGGGATCGCCATGGCGGCGGGACGCAAGGTCGCAGGTCCCGCAGGTGCTGCGCTGTGCGCCGTGGCCATCGCATTCTGGCCGGATTGCATCCTGTATGGACCGCGTACGCTGGCCGAGGCGCAGGGCGGAGAACTTCTGTCGGCGGGCGTTCTGCTGGCCGGATTATGGCTTCGGGGATCGCGCGGACGGGCGCAGGCCGTGGCGATCGGTTTCCTGCTGGCGCTGTCTGTCATGGTGCGGCTGCAATACCTGCCCGGTGCGGCGCTGGCCGTCCTCTGGTGCGCAGCAGCCCGGCCTGCCGCGATACCGTTCCTGCTGGCGGGCGCACTTCCCGCCCTGGTGCTGGAAGGCCTCGTGGACTGGCATGCGTCAGGCGTGCCGTTCGCGCCGCTCTGGGTCAACTTCCACATCAATTACGTCCAGCACCGGGCCGACGTCTTCGGGACGCAGTCGATCCTGTTCTATCCGTTCGTTCTGGCGCGCGGATGGGGTGCGCTGACAATTCCGCTCGTTGCGGGTCTCGTATGGGGCGCCCGCTCGATGCGGCTCGAACTGGCGGCGGCCCTTGCAGTGGTGCTGACCCACAGCGTCATCCCGCACAAGGAAGCCAGTTTCGTATTCGGTGCCGTCCCGCTTCTGGTGGTCGTCGCGGCGGCCGGGGTTGCGCGGCAGTGGCAGCGCATCGATCGGGCGAACATGCGGCTGAATGCGGCCTGTGGCGCGATGGCGCTGGCCTGTATCCTGGCTCTTCTATCCAGCTATCGCGTCGATCGGCTCGAAAACGTGCCTTACCTTCATGCCATGCACATCGCGGCCCGTACCCGCGATATCTGCGGTGTCGGGCAGTTCAATCCGGGTTTCGGGGACTGGATGGACAGCGGCGGCTACACCACGCTCGACCGACCGATCCCGCTGTATTTCGCGCGCACTGCACGGGAACTGGGGGCCATGGCGCCCGGCTTCGACCTGCTGATCGCGCCCGACGATACGCGCCCCCAGTTGCCATCGAGCTATGTGCCCGTCAGTTGCTGGCGCAAGATCTGCGTCCTGCGTCGGACCGGAGGATGCCGGGAGACGGCCGCGCCACAGATCAGCGCGGAACTTGCGGCCTGGGGGCAATAGGCCGGAACGCAGGCGTGCGACCGGTTCCGGATTGCCGTCGCAAAACGGGCTTCCAGAAATCAGCGCGCAGGAGCGATGGTCCCGATGCCGACGCCGCTTTTCACAATACCGGTCCGATCGTCGCCAGCGTGTTGTGCCAGAGCACGCGATATTGCGGCCACGCCAGGACGACGTCCTCGGTGATCTCGATGCTGTCGTCGAGATAGCTCTGCTGGCGTGCGCGGATCTGCGCCGTGAAATCAGGGTCGAACAGCAGGATATTGTTCTCGAAATTCAGATCGAAGCTGCGCCGGTCCATGTTGGCGGACCCGATCAGCGTCGCCTGCCCGTCGATCGTCAGCGACTTGGTGTGCAGAAGGCCGAGCGGATATTCGAAGATCCGAACACCCGCCTGCAGCAGTTCCAGATAGTAGCTCCGGCTGGCGCCCGCCACGACCCAGGAATCGTTGCGCTCCGGCATGACGATCGTCGTTTGCACGCCCCGATGCGCGCTGGCCCGCAGCGCGGCCTGCAAGGCCTCGTCCGGCACGTAGTAGGGCGTCGTGATCGTCAGTTCGTCCTTGGCGGCATCCATCAGGGCGATGAACATCTCGGGCATGGCCTCGTACCGGATCGCGGCACTGGTGCCGATCACCTGCGCCACGAAGCCAGGCTGGTCCTCCGGCACGGTCGCATCCGCCAGAAGGGGGGCCAGATCCTCGTTCGTATGGGCCATCCAGTCGGTCGCGAACAGATGCTGCATCTGGAGCACGACAGGGCCCTCGAACCGGACCAGAAGATCGACCCAGGGCGCGTATTTCGCCTTCACCCGGAATTCCGGATCGGCGCAGTTCTGGCTGCCGCAGAACGTGACGCGATTGTCGATGACCACGATCTTGCGATGGTTGCGCATGTCGAAGCGCCCATGCAGCGGTCTCATCAGCACGGTGCCGATCGGCAGGGCGCGCACCAGCCGGACACCGGCGTCTTTCATCTCCCGCCACAGCGCGCCATGGATCAGACGACGCGATCCGAGATCGTCGGCCATGACCCGGCACGTCACCCCGCGGCTGGCGGCCCGTATCAGCGCGCGCGCGACCTTGGTGCCGTTGTTGTCGGCCAGCCAGATGTAGAAACAGATGTGGACATGCGCCTGTGCCGCGTCGATGTCGGCCACGATCGCGTCGATCGCGGCATTGGAATCGGCCATGAGCGCTGCCCGGTTGCCGCCCATCGGCGGGTAGCCGTTGATCGATTGTCCCATGCGGAACAGCGGAACGGCGCGGGCAGGCAGATGGTACTGCTGCTCCACATCGATGAGCGCGTCGCTGCGCCGGCCCGGGACCGGCACATGGCGCATCGCGGCCCGGATCCGCCTGACGATCGCGCTGCCGGGATTGGTCTCCCCCAGCAGCAGATAGGCCGCAATGCCGATCAGCGGCAGGGCGCCGATGATGGCGACCCAGGCAAGACGGGATTCGGGCTGGCGATGGGGCCGGAGCAGGGCACGGATGATGAAGGTAACCTGCAAGGCAAAAACCGTGCCTACGCCGAGCCAACGCCAGTTCACCAGCCTGTTCTCCTTCTCCCGCCGGCCACAAGCCCGCAATTACGTGGTCCGACGCATGGAAGTTCACGCGCCCGTCGCGGCCAGTCACGTCGTGTCACGGAAATGCGCCATGTGCCAGCCGCGAGCGGCACCCACCCCTTGCAACAGGGCGCGATGACCCACACACAAGGGCAGATATTCTCACTTCGTTCATGGAGCTGTCGTCCTTGGCCAAACGTCCTGCGTCCCGGTTCGTCTGTCAGGCCTGTGGTGCCGTGCACACCAAATGGTCGGGCAAGTGCGATGCCTGCGGCGAATGGAACACGATCGTCGAGGAATCCCCGCGCCCGACGCCGCGCGCGGTCTCGGGCGTTGCAGCCCGTCCGGGCCGGCTCGAGGTAGCGCGGCTGGAAGGTGCGGCCGAGCCGCCGCCACGGGTGCGGACCTCGATTGCGGAATTCGACCGTGCGCTGGGAGGCGGGCTGGTGCCGGGCTCGGCCGTGCTGGTGGGTGGCGACCCGGGCATCGGCAAGTCGACGCTGATGCTGCAGGCGACGTGTGCACTGGCGCGCGAGGGCGTGGATGTTCTGTATGTATCGGGCGAGGAGGCGCTGGATCAGATTCGCCTGCGCGCCCGTCGCCTGCAGCTGGACGCACCGACGCTCGATCTCGCGGCGACCATCAACCTGGCGGACGTCGCGACCGCGCTGGAACAGGACAGCACGCACAAGGTCGTCGTCATCGACTCGATCCAGACCATGTGGCTGGAGACGGTCGACAGCGCGCCAGGGTCGGTCGCCCAGGTGCGGGCCTGCGCGTTCGAGCTGATCCGACTGGCCAAGACGAAGGGCTTCGCGCTGATCCTGATCGGCCACGTGACGAAGGAAGGTGCGCTCGCCGGCCCGCGCGTGCTGGAGCACATGGTCGATGCGGTGATGTATTTCGAAGGCGATCGCGGGCATCAGTTCCGCATCCTGCGCGCCGCCAAGAACCGCTTCGGCGCGACCGACGAGATCGGCGTGTTCGCCATGACCGACGAGGGCCTGTCGGAAGTCCCCAATCCATCTGCCCTGTTTCTGGCCGAACGGCGCGGCAACATCGCGGGGTCGGCGGTGTTCGCGGGCCTTGAGGGATCACGGCCGGTGCTGCTGGAGGTGCAGGCGCTCCTGTCGCCGAAGAGCGGGGATGCGGCGCCGCGCCGGGCCGTGATCGGCTGGGACACGGCCCGGCTCAACATGCTGATCGCGGTGCTGGATGCGCGCTGCGGGCTCCGGCTGTCGGGCATGGACGTGCATCTGAACGTGGCGGGCGGATTGCGGGTGACGGAACCGGCCTGCGATCTCGCGGTGGCGACGGCACTCGTGTCGGCGGCGACCGGCCGGGCGACGTCGGCCGGCGAGGTCTATTTCGGCGAGATCGGCCTGTCGGGCGAGATCCGTCAGGTGGCGCAGGCCGATCTGCGCCTGCGCGAGGCCCTGAAGCTCGGCTTTTCGGAAGCGGTGCTGCCCCGGCGCGTGTCCACCTCGAGCGCGAAGGTCCGGGCGCCGGAAGGGCTGACATTGCGCGAGATCGGGCACCTGTCCGACCTCGTGGCCCGGTTCGGTCCGCCGGAGGACGCATGAGCAGGGAGGCGCATCGGCCGGGGCGCTCGCCGAGGCATGGCCAAGGTGCGTCGTTGTCGTCCCTCCGTCGCGAAACACCTGTGGGCTGTCGGCTTCCGACGGGAGGGGTGCCGGGCTGGCGCAGGATGGTGAGGTGAACGAATCCTGATTGCTGCCGTTCATGAGCAGCCATTGCGGGGATCGGTCCACGGGTGGCCCTGAAGGAGTATCCGCATCATGTCTTCTGGTGATGGCGACAAACCAGTCTATATCGGCGGCGTCGTCGATCTGAAAAGTTTCACGAAACATGAGAAGATCGCGGGCCTCCTGAAGTCCGGGAAGGTCGGCTTCTACATGCAGGAGAGCGGCATTTTCGGCGCGTCCCTGAACGGTTCGCTCGAATCCATAGCAAAGGCGATGGCCGGAACCGGTCCGGGAGAAGCCGAGATCGGCCTCAAGGCCCCCGACTGGTTTACCGAGCACTGGGATGCCACATGGGTCAAGGCCGGGCTGTCGCCGACGCGCATCAACGTCATCATCGACTTCATGGCGGACGACTGGCTCAAGGACTTCAAGACGATGGTGGATATCGCGAAGACCCGCGGCGTGACGAGCCTGGCGCCGATCTTCTCGCCCAACGGCGATGACATGTCCCTCGATGATTTCGCTACGAACCCGGCTTATGCCGAAATTGCGGAGGCTGCTCTCTATGGTGGCGCGCTGACCCTTGATCCGCCCCCCAATTATTTCTTCTACCGTGGCGAGGCCTATCAGGAATTCTCGTATGGCCAGCTCCGCTGGGCCAGAGAAAACAACCTGCGCTCCACGGTGATCATGTCCCCTCACGGAGACAATCCGGACTTCCGCGAACATGCCATCGACTTTGTCGGCGCTTTCGAAAAGCACGATGCCCTGCCCAGTTCATGGGCCATCGAGATATATGACAGCGACAACAAGGTGGGTATCGGCAGTGCCCGCGAGCCCAACAGCATCGTCTCCGTTGCCCTGTGGCTGGCCGAGAATGCGCCGGTCGCAGGCTCTGAGTAACGTCGGCCACCAGATACCGGATATCTCACGGTAGTTGTCACAAGGGGCGCGCCTGCTGCCTGGCTGCGCCGCCCCGATGCCGTCCCCGGTCCTTATGACCCGGGTGTTGCGATCGTCTGCAGGCGTTCGAAATCGAGGACCCGCACCGCGTGCTGGGCATCGAGCGCGATCACCTGATCGCGGCCGAGCTGGCTGAGAGTGCGGCTGACGGTCTCGATCGTTAGCCCGAGATAATCCGCGATATCGGCCCGTGTCATCGGCAGAGCGGCGAACCGCTCCGCAGCGCACATGGCATGGCCGGAGGGCGGGACATGGGAGAGCAGGAAACTCGCAACCCGCTCGCGCGCGGTCTTGCGCCCGAGC
Source organism: Tanticharoenia sakaeratensis NBRC 103193 (assembly GCF_000963885.1). GTDB lineage: Bacteria > Pseudomonadota > Alphaproteobacteria > Acetobacterales > Acetobacteraceae > Tanticharoenia > Tanticharoenia sakaeratensis. The sequence continues at coordinate 17,806 of NZ_BALE01000048.1, read as the reverse complement.
AGCAGGATCTGGCTCTGGGCGCGTGAAAGCTCGCGCCCCGCTTCACGCAGCAGCCGATGCTCCAGTTCGGGAAAGCGCGTCATCAACGCATGCATGCGTGTGCGCGGGATCCGACAGGCGGTGATCGTGTCGATGGCCTCGACGCTTGCGGCATGAACGTCCGAGGCCGCAAGCCCGATGAAGTCGCCCGGGCCGGCGAAGCTCATGATCTGCCGTCGCCCGTCGGACAGAAGCTTGAACAGCTTGGCATTACCCGACGTGATGGTGAAGAAGTCGTGCGCGGGTGCGCCTTCCTCGACCAGAAGCTGGCCGGGCATGCGGATGATCTGGGTCGTGGCGCGGGCGAGATGGACGAGGTCGTCATCCGCGATTTCCGCGCAGACGCTGGCGCCCCGTGCATCGCATCGGGCGCAGCGGGCGACCATGGCAGGGAGCGGTGGCGCCGTGGGCGGCGGCGCATGCGTCACCACCGGAATGTCCGACGGGACGGTCCGGGCGGTCCATTGGACTGTGTGACCCTATGGTCACACAGGTAGGGCGCCACATCTTGCATCCCTCGTCGATACCGGGGCGGTTGATCCAGATCAAGGCATGGCGCGTCCTCGCGTGATCTTGAAGGGCCCAAGTTTCGCTCTCGTATGGATTTCCTGTCCCATGAAACATGCCCTCATCCTGGCCTCGGCTCTCTCCATGCTGCCCCTGGCCGCTCACGCACAGTCCAGCATGCAGGGTGCCTACGTGAACGCACCCGTGACCGCGCCGCTGACCAAGCCCATGTCGTCCAACGCGGGCTGCGGCCTGTTCGAGACGTGCGCCAACACCAAGATCGGCCTCGGGCGCGGCGACTTCCTGATCCGTGCGTCCGCGATCGGCGTGCTGCCTGAAGACATGTCCTCCAGCGTCGGCGTGATCGGCGGTCGCGTGAAGGCGACCAACCAGGTCATGCCGGAACTGACGTTCGAGTATTTCTTCTCCGACCACATCTCGCTCGACCTGATCGCCGCCAGCACGCGTCATGAACTGGCGGCCGAAGGCACGGCACTGGGCCATGTCGATGTGGGCAGCACCTGGGTCCTGCCGCCGACGCTGACGCTCGCGTGGCACTTCCGCCCGCACAAGCGCTTCAACCCCTATATCGGAGCGGGCATGACGCTCGCGTTCTTCTACAACATGCAGCCTGCCGGCGGCGCCGTGAACAAGCTCGACCTGCGGACCACCGTCGGCCCGGCCGCGGATATCGGTTTCGACTACCAGCTCGCGGGCAACTGGTTCCTCAATGTTGACGCCAAGCAGATGTTCCTCAGCGTCCCCGGCCGCCTGAACGATGGCGCCACCAACGGTGTCGCCGCTCCGTCCGGCCCGAGCATTCACGTGCGCGACAGCCTGAACCCGACGGTGGTCGGCATGGGTATCGGGTATCGGTTCTGATCAGACAGGCGGCGGCGCTCCGCTGCCTTGGGTCCGAAGAACGCCACGGAGTTCGGCTCCGTGGCGTTTTTTGTGTCCTGACGCTTGGGGTGCGCTGTGCGTGTGCCGGCACGCTTCCGGACCGGGGGCGGGCTTCAGATCACGGCCAGAACCTGAAGCAAGTCCGCTCGGTGTCTGGACAAATCTTCAGGAGATCATGTCCCGTCGGATCGTGACGGGGATCGACTTGGCAGCCGGCGTCTTGCTGCCGATCGCATAGTGACCCATGGGCAGCAGGACATTTGCTTCCGGATAGTAGGCGCCGATGCAGCCGACAGGAATGTCATACGGGATGATGGACAGGCCGCCATGACGGCGCTCGATGCCGTCGCGGGACACCGTCTGCAGTTCGATGCGATCGCCCGATGACAGGCTGAGCCGTTCGATATCGACCGTGTTCATGAAGACGATGTCGCGCGTTCCATGGATACCGCGGAAGCGGTCGGTGTAGCCGTAGACCGTCGTGTTGAACTGGTCGTTGCTGCGCAACGTCATCAGGTGGAACACGTCCTCGCCGTTGGAGGGCAGGTCCCGATCTTCGCCCAGCGATTTCGAGGTCGGCGTCATCAGGTTCGCCTTCCCGTTCTTCGTGTGCCAGCCGCGATGCCGTGCCGGCAGGGGGCGCTGGAATCCGCCGGGTTCCCACATGCGATCTTCGTAATCACTGAACGTATCGGGATAGGTTTCAGCAATGGCGCGGCGGACCAGGCTGTAATCCGCAATCCAGTCGTCCCAGGAAACCTTCGGATTGGGATCGAGCGTCGCCTTGGCGATCTCTCCGACCAGCCTGACTTCACTGATGAGATGACGGGAAGCGGGAAGACGCACGCCCCGGCTGCCATGGATGCAGCCTGATGTATCCTCCATCGAAAGCGCCTGCGGCCCGCATTCCGTCTTGTCGATCTCGATGCGTCCCAGCACCGGCAGGATGTAGCTCGTCGCGCCGGGCAGAAGCTGGCTGCGATTGAGCTTGGTTGCGATGTTGACCGTCAGCGGCATGTCCCGCCAGGCTTTTTCCATGCGCGGGCGATCGGGAACGGCACGGGCGAAGTTGCCGCCGAGCATGATGAAGGCCCGGATCTTGCCCTTCAGGATTTCCTCGCACGCTTCGACGGTATCCAGCCCCTTCGTCCGGGGCGGCTCGAAACCATATTGCTGCGCCAGCCGGTCGAGCGGCACGAGTTCCGGCTTTTCGGTAATGCCGACCGTCCGTTGCCCCTGCACGTTGGAGTGGCCGCGCACCGGACAGATGCCTGCACCCTGCTTGCCGATATTCCCGCGAAGCAACAGGAGATTGACGAGCATCTGCACGGTCTCGACACCTGCGCGATGCTGGGTGAGACCCATGCCATAGATGGCGATGGTGCTGTTCGAGTGCGCATACGTGACGGCAGTGGCTGTCAGGGCTGCGCGCGGAAGGCCCGAGATCCGCTCGATGGCCTGCCAGTCCTGCTTCCGCAACCAGGCCGAAAGCCTGTCGAAACCGTGTGTATGGCTGGCAATGAAATCCCGATCCAGCAGAGATGGCCGATGGTCCTGGATCGCCTTGTGATCGAGTTCGAGAAGTGCCTTGCAGATTCCAGTCAGCGCAGCGAGATCGCCGCCCGTCCTGACCTGATTGTAGGACGAGGAAATGGGCGTGGCTTCATGGGCGACCATTTCCGTGACGGACTGAGGGTTGGTGAAGCTCTCCAGCCCCCGCTCGCGCAAGGGATTGTAGGTGATGATGGGCACGCCGCGACGGCTGGCCTCCTGCAGCGGGTGCAGGATTCGCGGGCTGTTGCTGCCGGCGTTCTGGCCGAACGACAGGATGCATTCGGTCGTCGCGAAATCGTCCAGCGTCACCGTGCCGACGGGTACGCCGATGCTTTCAGGCAGGGCGACCGACGTGGTCTCGTGGCACATGTTCGAGCTGTCGGGCAGGTTGTTGTTGCCATAGAGGCGTGCAAACAGGCCGTACATGTAGCTTGCTTCATTCGAAGACCGCCCAGAGCTGTAGAAGACGACGTTTTCGCGATCCTCGATATCGTGCAGTTGCCGTCCGATATCGGCGACGGCATCTCCCCAGGAGACCGGAACGTATTTGTCTGTGGCCGCATCGTAGCGCATCGGATGGGTCAGGCGACCCTCCTGCTCCAGATGGTAATCGTCCCAGTCCAGCAGTTCCGTCACGGTATGTTCAGCAAAGAATGCAGGCGTGCAGCGCCGGCTTGTAATCTCCCAGGCCGTGGCCTTGACGCCGTTTTCGCAGAACTCGAACGGCAGGGGTTTGGCAGGCTTGATCCATGCGCAACTGACGCACTGGAACCCGTCGACCTTGTTCTGGCGGGTCAGCGTCAGCGCGCCGGATGCGGGATTGCCCTCGCGGCGCAGGATATTCGCGACAGAACGAGCGGATCCCCAGCCACCCGAAGGCGCAGTATAGGGTTTGAAATTCTTCGGCCGGGGAAGGTTGTTCTGTCTGCGCATGTTTTTCGCCTTTCGGCTTCGACCCAGAGCATCTCTCGTCGTTCCATGGCGTGCAACGTCATGGATGCACCAGCGTTCCGTCCCGAGCAGGGTCCGACAAAGCCTGCCGAAGAAGGAACAACGAGCCATGCCCGGGCAGTCATACATGATGGAAAAGGACCCCAAGGCCCGCCCTTCAGCCCTGGTGCGCGTCTGGCATCAGACCGTCATACCGGCGGCCATCAATGCCAGCGGCGCCATGGAGCACGTGGCGGAATTGTGGGCCGTGCTGATCAGGCGACATCCGGCGCCGCAGATCGGCCTGGGCCTTCTGCTGGGTCTGTCCATCAATTACGGCGTGACCAGACGCCGTCACACATGAGCGTCTGCCGCCGGATTTTCGCAGCGTCATGGTGAACCAGTTTTTCCGGGACGACGGCGCGGTGCCTGGAAGGACGATGTAACGAGACGCGCAGATAACGGCGCTATCCATGAGCCTTTGTAGCCCCTATCCCGGCAAGTGACCGGGGCCGGGATTGAGGAACTGATCGGATCGTCGTGACCACCGATTTTTCAGGTAAAATCGAAAAATTCCCGATCAATCCTGACTACATGCTGCTTCGCCGGCGTCATCGGTCAGGAACTCGATCCCACGGCGTTCGTTCGCCGCGTGCCGCATCCCAGCCGACTGTCTGACTGACGTCCGGATCCTGACCCGGACGCAGGCGCGCCGTCCCCTCGGCCATGGTGGTTCTGCAGGCAACAGCGGCCCTGACGTCTCTTATCCTTGTAGTCCCTGGATCCGCCGCGCCTCGCGGGCGTGATCGCGCAGTACGTCGGCCAGTCCGGCGAGCTGCGGCTCCCCGTTGTCCACGAGCACGCGCCCGTCCACGATCGTCGTGCCGGCAACCGCCGGGCCGCAGCGGAGCCAGGCTTCGACCGGATCGGTCAGGGCACCCGCGCGTGCGACAGGGTGGGCATCCCAGATAACCAGATCGGCGCAGGCGCCGGGCCGGAGATGGCCGAGCTCGTCTTCCCGGCCGAGGCAGGCGGCTCCGCCACGCGTCGCCATGTCGAGCGCATCGCGTGCCGTCATGGATTGCGGGCCATGGCGGAAGCGGCCCAGCAGCAGCGCCTGGCGCGTTTCCATCCACAGCGAGGCGGCATCGTTCGAGGCCGAGCCGTCGCAGCCCAGGCCCACGCGCAGACCGCGCCTGCGCATGTCCATCGCGTCCGCAGCCCCACCGCCGATCATCATGTTCGAGCACGGGCATTGCGCGACACAGACGCCGGCATGGGCAAGCCGGTCGATTTCCTCGGACGAGGGGAAGATGTAGTGCGCGACCCATGACCGCTTCGTCGCCCAGCCGACGCGCTCGAAGTATTCGGTCGGCGTGCAGCCATAGACGCGGGCGCAGTATTCGTCCTCGTCCGGGTCTTCGGCGAGATGGGTATGCAGGCGCACATCGTGCCTGTCGGCAAGTTTCGCCGATTCCACCATAATCCGTTCGGACACGCTGAACAGAGAACACGGCGCCAGCGCCACGCGGTTCATGGCGCCGGGCCGTGTGTCGTGGAAGGTTCCGATCAGGCGCTCGCTGTCGGCGAGGATCGTGTCCTCGTCCTGCACCACGGATTTCGGCGGCAGGCCGCCATCCTCGATAGAGCGCGTCATGGAACCGCGTGTCGCGTGGAAGCGGAAGCCGATCGCGTTGGCGGCCCGGAACTGCGCATCGATCAGCTTCGGCTTCGGATGGACATACATATGGTCCATCGAGGTGGTGCACCCACCCATCAGCAGTTCGACCATCGCGACATAGGTCGAGAGATAGACGGATTCGTCATCCAGCCCGGCCCAGAGCGGATAGAGCGTGGTCAGCCACTGGAACAATGTGCCGTTAACGGCCGGCGCATAGGCGCGCGTCAGGTTCTGGTACATGTGATGGTGGGCGTTGATCAGCCCGGGCGTGACCAGCCGTCCCCTGGCCGACAATGTTCGCGCGGCGGACGGCGGCGGCTCGGCCGTGGTGCCTGCGGAATGGACGCGGCGATCCTTGATCGCAATCCAGCCGCCGGGAATTTCGTAATCGCGGTCGAGATACAGGTAGGCGTCGGTAATCAGCAGATCGACGTGCATGGCGGTCGCCCTTCTCACGGCTGTCGAACGACACAAAGGCGGATCGGCCTTCGTCGTCTCGCAATGAGCCCTGTCCCGGAGGCGCGACACTCCGGATCGTCATCGAACAGGTGTTGAACGGGCGGTGTGGACCCAATGCTATCACCGGGCAGCCAGATGACGCGACGGTTTTTCGCGTGCCTGCGTCACATCGTGTGTTGCGCGGCCCGGCACCGGTGCGCTGCCTGTGTCACAGGCGCTATGTCTCACGCAGTGGCACGGGGGCGGTTCCTGTGTCTCTCCAGCGCCACGTCGGCTGGTCGCGCGAAACTGTTCCATATCGGAGCGCTTGTGGGCCCCATGAGGGCGGGGCTTTTGGCGGAACGTGCTGTTCGCACGCCTCCGACTGGCCGCGTATGCTCCACGGCGAGGAAGACGTCATCAGGCAGCCAGTTATGGCCCGGCCTGCCCCACCCCACTGTCAGTCGTCTTCGCGTGCGATCGGAACCTGCCCGCGGGTAAGATCGCGCAGATTGTCCATGATCTCGTCGGCACGCGCGGTCGGAAGCGCCAATGTGAGGGCCGCGCCGGTTGCATCGAAATCGCAGCTGTCCTCGGTCGCATCCCAGACCGCGAGCCGGGACTGGACGATGGCGAGATCCGAGAACGGACAGTGGAACCGCAGCCGCGTCATGGCGACGATCGGGGCCGAGGCGGTCTCGCGCAGGCAGCTTGCCGCCGTCCCGCCATAAGCGCGCACGAGGCCGCCCGCACCGAGCTTCACGCCGCCATACCAGCGCGTGACGACCACCATGACCTGATCGAAATCCAGCATGTCGATTGCGGACAAAATCGGCCGCCCCGCCGTGCCGCCTGGCTCGCCGGCGTCGAAGCTGCGGAAAACGGACCCCACGCGATAGGCCCAGGCCTGATGCGTCGCCTCGGGCTCGCGGATCGTCTCGAGAAAGGCGAGCGCGGTGTCGGCACTGGAAGCAGGGGCGACGTCAGCGCGAAAGCGGCTGTGCCGGATATCCACCTCCAGCACGTGATGGGCGAGCGGACGCTGCATCAGGCGGTGCGGCGCAGGCCGGTCGCAACGATTGCGGCATTCAGCACAAGCCCGATCAGGCCGGCGTTGATCCCTGCGCAGTCAAACCCGCCGAGGAACAGGCTGACGCCAACTGCATCCCCGACGATCAGGCCCAGGGCCAGCCGGACCGGCGACACCGGACGGGCAAGGCCGATCACGATCGCGCCCGGCAGGAACTGCGTGATACCGAGATAGGTGAGGTTGTTCAGCGTCACGATCAGGCCGGGTAGGGCGAGGGCCGCGGCCATGGACAGCACGAGATAGCCGACCATCGCGCCCTGGGCGTAGGCCTTCTGTTTCGTCTCCGGCAGCTGCGGCAGCAGGTTGCGCGAAATCAGCGGCCCGATGGCCAGACACGTGCCGGCCAGCACGACGAGGCCCGCCAGTGCCGCGGCCCCCGCGGCCAGTCCCAGCAGTCCCGGGGACAGCAGCGTTCGAGCCGAGGCGATGAAGGCGTCGTTGGGCGAGCCGAGCGGGACGGCGCTGGCCCGCGCGGCGAGCGCCACGAGGGTCAGTGCCGGAAACATCGCCATGTAGAGCGGCATCGGGATCTGCGCGCGACGGATCGCGCGGGCCGACCGGGCCGTGAAAATGTAGGCCATGGTCAGCGGCGACATGTAGAGGCCAAGTGCCTGGAAGATCGTCGTCGTGATCGCATACCGCTCCTGATGTGGCGTCAGCAGCGGGCCGTCGGGTGGTATGGCGGGCCAGGCGCGGGCAAGGCTTCCCGGCGGAAATCCGGCCATCAGCACGGCGCCCGCGACCAGCGCGATCGCTCCGATCAGCAGCGCGTCCTTCAGCACGGAGACATAGGCCGGCGCCCGCACGCCCGACAGGGCAAGATAGGCAAAGGCCAGCACACCGGCACCGCCCATCAGTCCCGCTCGCGGCAGATGCAGCCCCAGCCCGGACAGCGCCACGTTCAGGCCTGCAAACTGCATGGCGCCCCAAGGGATCAGGAACCCGATGGCGCAGAGGGCCACGAGAATCTCGAGCCCCCGGCTGCGCGTATGGCCGCCGTAGAGATCGGCAAGCGTCAGCGCATCCAGCCGTTTCGCCGCCCGCCAGATCAGCGGGTTGACCAGATAGCCCACAGGCACGGACAGGACGAGATAGCCCACGAACCAGACCGCGAACGGAAGCCCGCGCGCATAGACCCCGCCGGGAAAGCCCAGCAACCCGCCGATGCTGTAGGTCTCGCCGACAGACAGGAAGAACACCAGCACCGCACCGAACTGGCGCGACGCGGTAAAATACTCGCGCAGGGAAGGGTGGGCATGCCCCCGGCGGGATGCCCAGGCCAGAACAAGCGACAGCGCGATGACCAGGGCGAAGACGAGCGTCGTCATGACGCGTCCTCGTCCGTCCGGTCGCGGTCGAACAGGATCCATGCCGCCCACAGGCAGAGCGTGGTGCCGAGGAACCACAGGAACAGCCAGTCGAGCAGGACCGGCATGCCGAACAGCATGGCGTGGCTGCGGTCGAGGACCGGTATGGCGCCCAGAACGGCAAGGCCGGGGAGGCCGAGCACAAGGGCCATGCGCGAAAGAACTGCGCGTCCAGGGGCGCGGGGAGGCGGAACGGAGCTCAGGGTACAGATCTCTTGCCGAAAGGTCGCTCGTTGCGTGGTCGCATCAGGGTAACAGGAGCAGGCCGGCCTGTCTGCCGCAAGGCTCTTCTGGTGAAGACATATGTATGCAGTCCGGACCGCCGGACACATCAGGCAGGGCGGTCTGTCGTTTCTTGCCGAACGACAGGTCATATCATGTGCTGTAGTTGGACAGTCCTGTAAGAAAACGAATATATTATCGGCCTTGTGACAGTAATTATTCTGTCGGACTACTCATGGTTCATTTGGTTTGGGAGTTACACATTCCGTACGTATCCGTATTGTATTTTGCGACGATACGATTCGTCTTAGCGAGTAACATGGACCTGTGTCATGGTTCTGCATGACGACACGCCTGCAACCGACCCATCGCCTGTCATATCGTGTTCTGTCCGTCGTCCTGCGCGGTGCGATCGGCTGTCTCCGGCTCGCCGGCGCATCAAATGCGTCCGCGGCCGGCGGCTATCTGGCACGAACGATCGGCATGCGGCTGCGGGCAACATCCGTCGCCGAGCGCAACCTTCGACAGGCCATGCCGGAACTCGATGCGGCCGGCCGCAGGGCCGTCATTCGCGACGTGTGGGACAATCTCGGCCGGACCGTTGCCGAACTGCCCCATCTGCGTGATTTCAGGCGGACCGCGAGCGGCCCCGGCTGGGAGATCGAGGGTGAAGCACATATCCGCGCCTTGCAGGCATCCAACAGGCAGGCGCTCTTCTTTTCCGGGCATCTCGGTAACTGGGAACTCATTCTGCCGATCGCCTCGCGCCTCGGTCTTCCCGTGTCGGGATTTTACCGGGAATCGTCCAACCCCGTCGTCGATCGTGTCGTGCAGGCCATGCGTCGGCGGGCCCTGAATCCCGACAGCAAGCTGTTTCCCAAAGGGGCCTATGGCGCCCGTCAGGCCGTCTCCCATCTCCAGCGCGGCGGCTCCCTCGGGTTTCTCGTCGATCAGAAGATGAACGACGGGGTTGCAATCCCCTTCTTCGGCCGGGATGCCATGACAGCGCCGGCAGTGGCGCAGCTCGCCCTGCGGTTCGATCTTCCGATCATCCCGGTTCAGGTCCTCAGGCTCGGCGGTGGCCGGTTCCGGATGGTCTGCGAAGCGCCGCTCGATGTTGCACGCAGTGGAACGCGGCAGAGCGATATCCGCGCGATCTGTATCGCCATGAACGAAACGCTCGAACGCTGGATTCGTGCGCGTCCTGGCTCCTGGCTCTGGGTTCACCGGCGTTGGCCAAAAGAAGCTGGGTAACCTGAGCGCCCAGGACATCGTGGCCGCAAGCAGGTTCGCAAGCTCGCTACAGCGGTAGCGACGTGGTCCCCAGACTGTTGAGCGGATCAGGTTCAGGCGGGACAACTGCAAACGCGTGTGGTGCGGTCTCGGCGACGGAGATTGTTTCGGCGTCTCCAGGCAGCTTCAGATGCATCGCTGCGCGCTTTGATGAGCCGTCTCGGCGACCATCCGCGAGTGCCTTGAGCGCCATTGTGGCGTCTCGTGCCGGAGAACCGCTTTCACAGGGTCGGACGGGCCTTCTGTGGCGATGGGCATCATCATGACAGGGACACCCGCGGGCCCATGCGGAAATTTCTGTCCGGCATTTCAGCCGCAAAGGCGCGATATCAGGACATCGGGACGTTCGCAGAGCGCACATGGTCGTCCGATAGTCAGGCCATCCCGCTCCAATCGGATGGCCACAGTTTCTGATCGCTTACGATCAGAAACTGTGGCCAGTCCAGACTGTCCCGTCGATCGCATCCGGCCTTGTGCACGCAAGATCAGCGATCCGTCAGGCGGAACTCGATGCGGCGGTTGCGGGCATAGGCGGCCTGTGTGCTGCTGGTATCCAGCGGCTGATAGTCGGCGAAGCCGGTCGCGGCGAGATGATGCGGATCGACGCCCTCGCTGATGAGCACGCGCACCACGGTGATCGCGCGCTCGGATGACAGCTCCCAGTTGCTCGCGAACGTCCCGTGGATCGGCTGGCGATCGGCATGGCCGTCCACCCGCAGGATCCACGGGATGTCGGTCGGAATCTGGGACGAGACCTGCTTGAAGGTGCGCGCGAGGGTGCGGATCTCGCGCGTGCCTTCCGGTGTCAGGTCGGCGCTGCCCTGCGGGAACAGGACTTCGGACTGGAACACGAAGCGGTCGCCGACGATCTCGACGCCCTTCTGGTTCTTCAGGATGTCGCGCATCCGGCCGAAGAATTCCGAGCGATAGCGTTTGAGCTGATTGACGCGATCGGCCAGCGCAAGATTGAGCTTGTTGCCGAGATCGTTGATCTGCTGATCGCGCGCGGTCAGATCCTTCTTCGCGATGTCCAGCGCGGCGGTGATCGCCGCCAGCTGCTGGTTCAGTTCGGCCAGCTGCTGGTTGAGCTGCGTGATCTGCTGCGCCTCGGACTCATTGGTCTGTCCGGCGGACGCGAGAGCCGCGTCCTTCTGCGTGATCTGGCCAGTGAGGGTCGCGATCTGGCCGGACAGGGCCGCGGCCTCGGCGCGCGTCTTGTCGCGCTCCTCGGTCAGGGACGCGACATTCAGGCCGAGCGCGCGGCTCTTGCCCTGCTCCATGGCGAGCATGGCGGACAGCTGCGCCATCTCCTTCTGAAGCGCATCGAGCGTATGCTGGCGCTTGGACAGCGAGACGGACAGGAAGGCCTGCCCGAGCACGAAGACCAGCAGAACGAACGTGACGACCATGAGCAGCGTGGACAGCGCGTCCACGTAGCCGGGCCAGACGTCGAGGTGAAAGGTGCGACGGCGGCGCGCCATGGCCGATCAGCCCGGGTTGGTGTTGGTGGTCAGCCCCGACGAGGCTGCAATCGTCCGGGCGAGCAGGCGCAGGTCGTTGCGGATCTCCCCGGTGGCCTGTGCGCGGCCCTGATGAAGTTCTTCGATCAGCTTGCCGATCATACCTTCGATGGACCGGAGCTGATCGCGCTGGGCGCGGCCTTCCTCGAACGCGGGCGTGCCGGGCGTACGGGCTTCGCCGGAGTGACGCAGGAAGGCCAGCAGGGCGGTCTGCGTGTCCGTGTTGCGGGCCATCAGTTCCCGATTGGCCTGCAGCAGTTCGGTCATGCTGCCAAGGCGTTCCTGAAGCCGGTCGAGGCTCTGAAGCTGGCGCACACGCCCTTCCTCGCCGCGCGACAGCACGTTCTGCAGCGTCTCGAGGTTTTCGGCGGTCTGTTCCAGCAGCGCCTGCACATAGGCCGGGATCGGAGCCTCGGAGCCTTCAACCGACGCGCCACCCGCGATGCGGGTCACGGTTGCAAGCCACTCCTCGAGCTCGTTGAAGAAGCGATTTTGCGCCTGTCCCGCCGTCAGGTCGAGGAAGCCGAGCACCAGGGCCGAGGCGAGGCCGTACATCGAGCCGGAGAAGGCGGTCGCCATGCCATGCAGCGGCTGGGCGAGGCCGGATTTGAGCTGGTCGAACATCGGGCCGACATCGCCGCTGCCGATCGACATGTCGCCAATGACGCCTGCGATCGAACTGACCGTGAGCAGCAGGCCGTAGAACGTGCCCAGCAGGCCGAGGAAGATCAGCAGGCCCGTCATGTAGCGCGAAATCTCGCGCGATTCGTCCAGGCGCGCCGACAGGCTGTCGAGCAGGGCCTGCGACGCATGGGTCGAGAGCGTCAGCCGGTCGGTGCGGTTGCGGGCCGAAAGCATGCCCGCCATGGGCGCCAGAAGGCGCGGCGGCGGCGGCGGCGCAAGGCCGGTCCGGGGATGGCGCAGGGTCTCGATCCAGCGCACTTCCGGCAGGAGGCGCTGAACGAGGCGCAGGTTGTAGGCGATGCCGAAGAGCAGGATCACGAGGATCAGCCCGTTGAGCAACGGGTTGTTGAAGAACGCCGTATACAGCGTGCGGCCCAGCAGGGCGGCAACCAGAACTGCCGCGATCAGAAAGGCGGCCATGCGCACGAGATAGAGCGTCGGTTTGGTCACGGAGCGGTGGCCTTCTGCGCGGAAGCGGTGGGAACGGGTGGCGGGCCGGGATCTCCGGCATAGGTCAGGTCGATCCGGTCGGTCGGCGCCCCCGTATCCGCCCCTGTTTTCGGGGGGAGACCGATCGGGCGCGGATAGATCCGGGTCGGTGCGATTCCATCGTTGATGAGAATCGCGCGCGCATTCAATGCCCGTGCGAGCGAAATTCGTCTTGGAACCGAAAGATCGTCTTCCGTCCCGTGGGCGTAGGCCAGAATCGAGACGCGTTGCAATGGATTGTCACGCAGATGCTGCGCCACGGCATGCAGCGAATCGATCATCTCCTGGCTCATGTCGGCACTGTCGGCGCCGAACGTGACACGCAGGCCGTTGTCGATCGGCGCGACCGACCCTTGCGCGTCTTTCACCGCTGTGACCGGCGGCGGCGGCGGCGGTGGATGCAGCGGAACCAGCACGCCGGGAGGCGGGATCACGACAGGTGGCGGCGGATGATCCGGGACACTCGGGGGATTGCGCAGCCCGGTGTTGGGGGCGGCCGCAGGTTTCGCCGCGGCCGTGCGGGGCGAAGAATGCGCTGGAGCGCTGGAAGGCTTCGGGCGAGTGCGGCTGCCGGACGGAGCGGCCTTGGGCGCGGCTTTCTGGGCCGGCGCCGGGCCAAGGGCATCCAGATTGCTCGACACCTGCGCCCAGGCTGCCGGTCCGGGGCCGACAGCGGAGGCAGCGATCAGGGCCGCGAGAGCAGAAAACGCGCGGGAACGCACGGGGAAACGAAACGGCCTTGGCATGATGGGCGCGATCCTAAACACGGCCCGTGCGGCGCGGCAAATGGAGCAGGGCGTCAGGCGGTGCGGGTCAGGGCCTCGGCCACGATCTCGCGCAGGGGAGCGTGCAGATGCGTATTGCCCGCGACCACGTTGACGTCGTGGTCGAGCGCGCCGAGATCCCGTCCGGCCTCGTCGGTCGCATAGCCGCCGGCCTCGCGGACGATCAGCAGGCCTGCCGCGCAATCCCACGGCTTGAGGCCGAATTCCCAGAATCCGTCATAACGGCCGGCCGCGACCCAGGCGAGGTCGAGGGCCGCGGCGCCGAAGCGGCGAATGCCCGCGACCTGCGGCATCAGGGTGCCCAGCACGCGGGCGAAGGGCAGCCGGCGCGAGCCGGGTACCTTGGCAAACGGGATGCCGGTTGCGAACACCGCCTCGATCATGTCGCGGCGGGCCGAAACACGCAGACGACGCTCGTTGAGGAACGCGCCCACGCCCTTCTCGGCCCAGAACATCTCGTTGTTGACCGGGTTGTAGATCAGGCCGGCCGCCAGCTCGACGGTGCCGTCCGGCAGGCGGCGCTGCAGGCCGATCGAAATCGCCCAGTGCGGAATGCCGTGCAGAAAGTTCGTCGTCCCGTCGAGCGGATCGACGATCCAGCGCCACGTCCAGTTGTCACCGCCTGACGAGCCACTCTCTTCCATGAGAAACGCATAGCCCGGACGCGCGCGGGCCAGATCCTCGCGGATCGAGGCTTCGGCGCGCATGTCGGCCTGGCTGACGAAATCGCCCGGGCCCTTGATGCTGACCTGGAGCTGCTCGACTTCGGCGAAGTCGCGCAGGAGCCGCTTGGCGGCTTTCTGGGCAGCCATCTGCATGACGGTCATGTGCGGCGAAAGGCGGGGCACGGCGGCTCCTCGAAAAACGGTGCGGGGGTCTGTCTTACTTCGCGCGCTCGACGTAGCTCGCGTCGTCCGTGCGGACGACGACGCGCTCGCCGGCCTCGATGAACGGCGGCACCAGCGTCTTCACGCCGTTGGACAGCAGGGCGGGCTTGTAGGACGAGGACGCGGTCTGACCCTTGACCACCGGATCAGCCTCGGTGATCTCGAGGGTCACCTGCGGCGGCAGCGAGACGCCGACCGCATCGCCTTCGACGAGCTTGACGTTCAGCGGCATGTTGTCCTGCAGGAACGGCAGCTGCTCGCCGAACAGGTCCTTGTGCAGCAGCACCTGCTCGAACGTCTCCGGATCCATCAGGACGATGTTGTCGCCGTCCTCGTAGGAATAGGTGTAGTCCTTGTCCTCGGTCATCAGGCGCTCGACCGTGTCGGCGGTGCGCCACCGCTCGTTGGTCTTGTTGCCTGTCTTGAGGTCGCGCATCTCCACCTGAATGAAGGCGCCACCCTTGCCCGGGGTGATGATCTGCTGCTTGAGCACGGTCCAGCGGCGGCCGTCATGTTCGATGACCTGGCCGGCGCGGATCAGGTTGGCCTGCTGCTTCATGGATCGTATCCCAGGTTTCTGGCGGATGGCGCCGGATGGAGGTCGCGGAAATCGAGGGGGCTTCTAACGCCCCGCATCGGGAAGGGCAAGCTCAGGCAGGTATCCAGCGACCGTCGCGATCGCGATATTCCGGGCCGAGCGGCACCTTGCCATGGCCGCCGGGGATATCGAGCACATAGGTCGGCCAGGCCAGGCCGGTCACCCGTCCGCGTAGCGATGCGAGCAGGGCACGCCCTTCCCCGATCGGAACATGGAAGTGCGACGTGCCCGGCGCGGCGTCGAGCTGATGCAGGTAATAAGGCTTCACCCGCGCGGTGACGAGCGCGCGCAACAGGGCCTCCAGCGCCTCCGGCGTATCGTTTACGCCCCGCAGCAGCACGGACTGGCCCAGCACCGGGATCGCGCGCGACTGGATGCGCCGCAGCGCCGCGCGGGCATCGGGCGTCAGCTCGCGCGCGTGGTTCGCATGCACGACGACCCACATCGCCCGATCGGTTTCCAGCGCGTCCAGCATGTCGCCCGAAACGCGCGCCGGATCGGCGACCGGCACGCGGGTATGGATCCGGATCGTCCGCACATGATCCATGGACGACAGCGCGGAGATGATCTCGCGCAGGCGGCGCGGGCTCAGCATCAGCGGATCGCCTCCTGTCAGGATCACTTCCGTGATGGCCGGCCGTGCGCGGAGCCAGGCGAGCGCGCGGGTCAGATCCTCATCCGACAGCACGCCGCCGCCTGGCCCCACATGCTCGCGTCGGAAGCAGAACCGGCAATAGAGCGGACAGACCAGAAGCGGCTTGAGCAATGCGCGATCGGGGTAGCGGTGCACGATGCCCGGGATCGGCGACAGTGCGTCGTCGCCGATCGGATCGGCCTGTTCATGCGGCGCCGTGTGCAGCTCCCGCGCGTCGGGGATGACCTGACGGCCGATCGGGTCGTCCGGGTGTTCGATCAGATCGGCGAATGCGGGCGGAACGGCCGTGGCATAGCGGGCCGAGACCGCATCGAGCGCTTCGCGATCCCGGGGCTGGACAAGACCGGCCTCGATCAGGGCGTCTGTCGTGCGGAGCACACGGGGCGCGCCGTCTCTGCGAAGCACGCGGGGTACGCCATCTCTGCGCTGCATAGGATGCGCCTCTTCCCCCTGCTGCGCGTGATGGGCTTGGCCCTCGCACGGCAGGCGGCCGGGCTCATCGCTGCAAGGCGTGCGACCATCGTCTTCAATGTGAAGGACATGGCCGTTGCCCGGAGATAGGCCGTGCTTGCCGGTTTCGGCGCCGGGCACGGACGCGCGGATCGCCTTGGCTGCAAGGGCGCTGTCGGATGGGGAGCGGGACATGCGGCCGCTTTACGCGCGCTGCAGGCACGGATGCAACGGGTCTTCCCGGGGCTGCGGCTTGACGTGCGGGCGCGACGGTGGCGTGTTCGCCCGATGACCGTTGCGCCATCCCAACCACCTGCGGCACGCGATTCGGCGTTGGCGCGCATGGCCGAGCGCCTGCCGCTCCTGCGGCGGCGCGCGGAGATTGTAGCGGATGTGCGGGGCTTTTTCGCTCGGCGCGGCTGCCTCGAGGTCGAGACGCCGTATGTGGTGCCGACGCCGGGGGAGGAAGTGCACCTGCGCGTCTTCCGCACGGAGCTCGAAGCGCCCGATGGCACGCGCGGGCTCCGCTTTCTGCACACCAGCCCCGAATTCGCGATGAAGCGGATCCTGGCCGCAACCGGTGTTCCCGTCTTCCAGCTGGCCCGTGTCTGGCGCAACGGGGAGGCGAGTGACCTGCACGCGCCGGAATTCACCATGCTCGAATGGTACCGGCCCGGCTTCGATCTCGAGGCCATGATGGACGAGACCGAGGCGCTGGTGCGAGCGATCCTGCCGCCGGTCGTGCAGCGCGGTACAGACAGCGTCGAGATCACCGGTGCGTTCGAGCGATTGACGATGCAGGAGGCCTTTGCCCGCCATGTCGGCGCGGACCTGCTCGGCACGATCGGCGATGCGAAGGCGCTGGCCGGACAGGCAGGTGCCGTTCTGCGGGCGGACGAAACCTGGGAAGACCTGTTCTTCCGGCTTCTGCTCGAACGGGTCGAGCCGGTCATCGGCCGGACGCGGCCGACCTTCCTGACGCATTGGCCGAAGCCCCAGGCCGCGCTGGCCCGGACGGACCCGGACGATCCCCGCGCTGCACTCCGGTTCGAGCTTTATGTCGCCGGCGTGGAGCTTGCGAATGCCTTCGAGGAACTGACGGATGCCGTCGAGCAACGGGTCCGGTTCGAGGAGGATCGCGCGCGTCGCGTAGAATTGTATCCGGATCAGGATTGGCCGATGGACGAATGCCTTCTCGCCGCGTTGCCGTCGATGCCGGCAGGCAGCGGCATCGCGCTCGGACTGGACCGGCTGGTCATGCTGGCGGTTGGCGCGCCGCGGCTCTGTGACATAATGTGGCTGCGCTAAAGGATTCGTAATCTATAACGAGTTTAATAAACCCTGGCGGAAAACTGCGCGTAAACTGCCACGAAACGCACACCCTCCGGCCTCAAGCCGGCACCTCGACCTTCAGACGATCGGTAAACGACCCAATGAAAACTTCACGTCTCGTTCCGTTTGCCGCCTTGCTGGCATTGACTGCATGCGAGGTCCCGACGGCAGCCCAGCGTCGCCAGCTTGATGCCATGGTCGGCAAGTCCGAGGTGGATGTCCTGCGTCAGTTCGGCGTGCCGCAGCGGTCGTTCCAGGCAAGCGGCCACAACTTCCTCGCCTACATCGACAACCAGACCAACTACTCCGGTGGCGGCGGCTGGGGCTGGGGCTGGGGTGGCGGCCCCTGGGGCGGCGGCTGGGGTGGTGGCTGGGGCGGCTG
>NZ_BALE01000049.1 GCF_000963885.1 Tanticharoenia sakaeratensis NBRC 103193 | reverse complement strand
AGACCTTACCCAAAAACGAGGGCATTCCACGGGGCAGGGTCACGGAGACGATCGCGTTTCCAGCATGGCCGCTCGGCGTCGCTACGCGGCCCCTCACGCCCATGCTGGAAACCGAAAGGCGCATCGGCTAACTATGCAACCGGACCAATCAGTGCAGGCAGTCCAAATGAAGCAATGGTTTTACAGAGAGTATTTTTGGTAGTCCATATATTGTAAATAAGTCCCTGCGCTAGGGATGCGACAAAAAAGAGGTTTGTTCTCTTGCGTGATTGTCTTTCGAACAGGAGGCGCTATCATAATAGACGGTTGATACGTATCGCTATGCTGACGTTATATTGTCGTTAATCCCAGTTTAACTTTCTGGAAACACCCATGACTGCCCGGACCGCTGTACTTTTCAAGGCTTACATGTGGAACGAGACGATCGGTCGTCTTTTCGAGCTCTGCAAGGCGCAGTCTCCAAGATCGGACCTATATATCCTGTATGATAACTCCCGCGGACAGGTCGATATACCGCCGGATATAATGGAACATGAAAAAGTTATTTTCATGCCATTCGCGTCTGCCGAAGAGATCGGCATGATCTGGGGGCCTAATGATTCAGTGTATGGCGGACACTGGTACAACGGGGACTATCATCAGAATCTTTTTATATTGAATCATCCGGATTACGATTATATTTGTCCGATCGAAAGTGACGTGGCGGTTCTGAATAACCTCGATGACATATTCGCTGCCATGGCGGCGCGTGATATCGATGCGGTTTATCAGCCCTATGAGACTGCCAACGCGTCCTGGCCCCATACCGCGGCATGTGCCGGATACTACGATCTGGACGCACCGATTAATAAAGGGTTGATCTGCATATCATTTTTTTCTCGTCGTGCTGCGATGCGGATTGCATTGCGCCGTATCGAGATGGCTGCACAAAAACGTAGTTCGGCACTGAGAACCTGGCCGATCGGTGAGGCTGTCGTGGCACACGAGATCGTGACGGCGGGGCTCCGCTGTGCCCCACTCAGTGAATTCTGCGACACGATGGAGCAGTATGATTGGGCGCCTGCCTATCTTGAATCCGAACTGAACGAAGACAAAGGACGTGCTTTCGTTCACCCCGTTATTCCATTCGCTGAAAAATTCGTCATTTCCAACTTCGTGCAGTGTTACAACGGCCTGAATTCTCCCAAAAAGATCGAACGCGGAATTGCGCTGGAACGTGCCCGCCGGATCAACAAATTCGAGGTTTACGCACGGTTATTCCATGTCGATCATGTCTGGATGCATGTCCATCACCGGACAGCGGTATTTCAGGCCGCGCAGGAAGGGTTGAGTGGATCGGCAGGGGCAATGATCGCCGAGAGGAACGCGGCCGACGCACACGCCATCTCCCGCCAGCTTAATATCGACCTCACGGCAGCTCAACGTCTCGTGTCCGACATGCCGCGTTATGACACGACTACGCTGTCGCTCAAGTCAGGGCAGATTTTGCAGTTGCCTCTCATGAATGGGGCTACGACGATCCGGGTGGCCTGTACGCAGCCGGCTGATCTCGTGCTTGAACTGAATCGAGTTGACGGCACCTGGGAAAGCAGGGCGCTTCGGCAGGAGGGTGTTGAAGGCAGTTTGTCGTTTTTCGTGGCTTTCTTGTCTGAAGGCTTTCGTCAGGCAACGTTGCGGTGCTCCGCGGCTCGACCTGCTCCAATTAATTGGCTTCAGATTTCAAGTGGTGGACAGACACTGTGAAACAGCCGGATGCGTTCTGTTTAGACCATTGAGGTTGCTCTGGCTTCTCTGAACCGGGACGCGACCGGCCGAACGAGACGTTGGAATGCAATTCGGTACAGCGATAGACTGTGACCCTGCCCCGTGGAATGCCCACGGATTTAAGTTAGGGTCTGTGCGTTGCTATATGCCG
>NZ_BALE01000050.1 GCF_000963885.1 Tanticharoenia sakaeratensis NBRC 103193 | reverse complement strand
TGTCCGTCGTCGAAAGATTTGGGAGTTTGGATGGTGTGAGATAACGGAGGCTCTGGCCCATCTGGTGATGATGTTTAGGCGGCACGCTGCTGATGAAGCAAGCGCCGTTTCTGGATGGTGTTTCGTTTGATGCGCTCACGTTCGAGCAGGATGGTCTGCCCGCGTCCGAACCAGACATCGGCGGGTGTGAGATTGTTCAGGCTTTCATGATATCGGCGATGGTTATAGTTTTCGACGAACGCCTCGATCTGCTGCTCGAGATCGCCCGGCAGGTAGTAATGCTCAAGAAGCACGCGGTTCTTGAGCGTCTGATGCCAGCGCTCGATCTTTCCCTGTGTCTGGGGATGGTTCGGGGCGCCGCGGACATGATCCATCGCGTGCTGACCCAGCCATTTCGCGAGGTCTTCGGCGACGTAGCACGGGCCATTATCGGACAACAGGCGCGGTCTGTGCCTGACTGTGACCTGATCAAGGCCTGACGCCTGCAAGGCCAGTTCCAGCGTTTGCGTCACATCGGACGCGGCCATGGTCGTGCACAGTTTCCAGGCGATAATGTAGCGCGAGAAATCGTCAAGGATGGTCGACAGGTAGAACCATCCCCAGCCGATGACCTTGAGATAGGTGAAATCCGTCTGCCAGAGCTGGTTCGGCGCTGTCGTTTTCGTGTGGAAGCTTTCCGCCGCCTTGATGACGATGAATTTCGGACTGGTGATCAGGTCATGGGCCTTGAGCAGGCGATAGACAGACGCTTCCGAGACGAAATAGCCGCGCTCGTCGGTAAACCGCACGGCGATTTCCCGTGGCGACAGTTCCGGCGCCTCCAGCGCCAATTCGACGATCTGCGCCCGGATATCGTCGGCGATGCGGTTCCACGTCCGGTTTGGGCGGGACGGCCTGTCCGCCAAGGCTTCCAGGCCGCCCGTCCGATACAGATCATACCAGCGGTGGAAGGTCGAACGCGGGACGCCGATCGTCTCCAGAACCTGGCGAACCGAGAGGGCCGACTGCTCGACGAGGCGGATGATCTCAAGCTTTTCCGAGGCATTGTATCTCATGCGCGGTCGTCCCCATCCCCGATCATGCTTTTTTTGAGCAGGCGCAGCTCCAGCGTCTGCTCGGCCACGACTTCCTTGAGCGCGCGTGCCTCGTCGTGCAGGTGACGGACCTCGCCGGTCGTGGCGTTGCGCGCCGTATCGCCCGCAAGCCGCTTCTTGCCGGCCTCGAGAAACTCCTTCGACCAGGCATAATACAGGCTCTCGGCGATCCCCTCACGGCGACACAGCTCGGCTATGCTGCTCTCACCCCGCAGGCCATCGAGCACAATGCGGATCTTCTCTTCTGCTGAATACTGCCGGCGGGTCGCCCGACGGATATCGCGGATCAATCGCTCCCCGGAACTCGTCTCCGGCAAGGATTTCTGGCTCATGCTTCACTCCTTCGTCGTTACGATGAGCCAGAAATCCTCCATTGTTCAATTCGCCACTTTCATCCCATAGGTCCTGACGCCGGACA
>NZ_BALE01000051.1 GCF_000963885.1 Tanticharoenia sakaeratensis NBRC 103193 | reverse complement strand
TCACCGCCGCAGGGTATGAACCAGAATAACGTGGACGTGCTCTAGATCGACGCCGCGCAGATCGCGCCACGCCAGCCTTAGCGCCAGCCGCCAATCGCCGGACGGCCTCACGCTGCTGTATCCACTATCCGGCCGGCCTGCATGCGCACCGAACGATCGCACCGGGCCGCCAGCGCCGGATCGTGCGTCACAAGCACCAGCGTCGTTCCCGCGCGAGCGCGCAGCGCGAACATGAGGTCCATGATCTGCGCGCCGGTCTCAGGATCGAGATTGCCGGTCGGCTCGTCGGCCAGGAGCACGGACGGTTCGCCGACCATGGCGCGTGCCAGTGCCACGCGCTGCTGTTCCCCGCCCGACAGCTCCGCCGGGCGATGCGACGCGCGCGCCGCCAGTCCCACCGCGTCGAGCGCTGCCATCGCACGGTCCGTCGCATCCGTGGCTCCCGCAAGCTCGAGCGGAACCAGCACGTTGTCGAGCGCGCTCATGCTCGCAATAAGATGGAAGGACTGGAACACGATCCCGCACGCGTCGCGCCGGAACAGCGCGCGGTCGTTCTCCGACAGGGCCCCGATGTCGCGCCCTGCGACCATGATGCGCCCGCGCGTCGGGCGTTCCAGCCCGCCCAGCAGCATCATCAGCGATGTCTTGCCCGAACCGGACGGGCCGACGATCCCGATCGCCTCGCCCCGGCCGACATCGAGCGAGACGCCGGAGAGGATATCCAGCGTCGCATTGCCGGATCCGCCTCGCTTGGGCACGCTCAGCCAGACGTCATCCGCCTGAATGACAGGCGTATCCCGCCCAGCGCCTTCCTCCGCGCGCCCCCCGATTTCCCTGGAGGAAATGACACTGTCCATGTCTCGTCCCATCTTATCGTTCCCTGCCCGTCGGGCCGTTCTCGCCGGGCTTGCATCATCCGCGACCTTTGCAGGCGGCATCCGGGCTGCAACGCCCAACGCGTCCCGTCCGCTGAAGCTCCTGGCATTGGGCGATTCGCTGACGGCCGGCTATGGGCTCGCCCATCAGGAAGGGTTCGTCGCCCGACTGCAATCGGCGCTGGATGCGGTCCATGCGCAGACGCAGGTGCTCGACGGCGGCGTGTCGGGCGACACCAGCACGGACGCCCTCGCCCGGCTCGACTGGGTTCTGGGCGACAAACCGGATGCGGCCCTGGTCGAACTTGGCGGCAATGACGGCCTGCGCGGTCTCGATCCGGCTACGATGGAGCGAAACCTGAGGGCCATCATCGGACGCCTGCAGATGGCACATCTTCCGGTCCTGGTAAGCGGGATGCTGGCCCCGCCCAACATGGGGCCGCAATACGGCGCGCAATTCAAGGCGGTGTTCGAACGGATCTCGACCCTCCCGGGCATTCTCTACGAGCCGTTCTTTCTTGACGGCGTCGCAGGGCATCCGGAGCTGCAGCAGACCGATCGCATCCATCCGAACGCGGCCGGCGTCGATGTCATCGTCCGGCGGATCCTGCCGCCGGTACTGCGGCTGCTTCAACAGGCACGCGAAACGCATAGCTAGCCCGCGCACATCTGCGTGGACCTTGCGCCGCGATCGGTTCATGACAAAGTTTGTCTTAGAGATCACACAAGGACTGATACCGACCATGCCTCACCTGAAAACCCCCGCGGCACACACACTTGCCCTCGGCGTTGCCCTGATCGCGGCCCCGGTCGCCATGACCTCTACAGCGATGGCGAAGAGCCCCACGCCCAGCACCGTGAACCAGGATTTCGCGCATCTCTCCATCGACGGCCAGAAGGCCTTTGCCGACATCGCAGCCGCCCAGCAGGCGCTGGGCAGCAACCAGCCCGATCAGGCGACGACGCTGATCAAGGATGCGCAGACCCGGCTTGCCAAGGCTGCGAACGATCACCGCCTGTTCGTGAAGGCTGAACACGATCTGCCGGTCGCACCCGGACAGCCGCAGCCGACTCGCAGCGCCGGCCCGAACCCGACCACCTGGATTCCGGTCGACGGCCAGTACATCGTCACCGAGACGCTGACGCCCGAGAAGCAGCAGGCACTGACCACCGCGAACCAGCACCTGCATCAGGGCAATCCGAAGCAGGCCGCGCAGGACCTTCAGGTATCCGGCATCGACGTGGACTTCATCCTTGGCGTGGCCCCGCTTCAGCAGGCGACAGCGGACGTCTATCGAGCGTCGGTCTTCCTGCAGGGCAATGATGTCAAGGATGCCAACGAGGCGCTGACAGATGCGATCGGAACGGTGCGGTTCGTCTCCGACAACATCGTCGCAACCGCGCAGCCCACGACGCCGTCAGGCAAGCCTGGCCATCACGGGCATCATCACGGTTCGTAAATAAAGTCCTCGGTGACAGCGGTCCGATGCGGCCCTGTCACCATGAGCATGCGCGCTGGCAGACAGCTTCGATGTTGTGACCATTCGGATCACGGATGAAAGCGGCGTAGTCGCCATCGTCACAAGCCGGGCACAGGCCGTTGTGATCGGCCCCGCCTGTCGCAAGGGCCGCGGCATGAAAGCGGACGACGGGCTCGCGATCCGGACTGACGAAGGCAACATGCGTTACTGGGCGCATGCCACCGGTGCTTGACGTTACCCGGAGTCAGGAACAGTCCGAACCGAAGCCTGTGGCTTTGCCTTCGATTCCGTCGCACTCGGCAATTCTGACAGGTGCCGAAGCCGTACCTGACAAAGTGTCGCGATCAATCAAGGCATACCAGCATCGTCACCTGGTCGAACAACGCATCAGGTATGGCGAACGCCGCGTCAGTCGAGAGTTTCGTAATGCTCCAGATGCCACTCTGCCGGCTCGGCCAAAGCCTCCGCGTGCCATTGCCGCATCAGCGGGTGCGCCAGCACGGCGTCGCGATAGACGGCGGCCTTGCCGGACAGTGCCACGTCATAGCTGCGGAACCGGAAGACCACGGGGGCGAACATGATGTCCGGCACCGTGAACTGCGCGCCGAACAGGAACGGGCCTGACGACCGGCTCAGGCAATCGTCCCACAGCGCCACGACCGCTGCGATATCCGAAACGGCGGCATCGTCCAGCGGCGTTGCCCGCGCGCGACCGATCCGGCCTTCGTTCATCGGAAGCGCGCGGCGCAGGGCCGCAAAGCCCGCGTGCATCTGGGCGGCGACACTGCGTGCCATCGCGCGGGCGATGCGATCCTCGGGCCACAGGCCAGGCGCAATTTCCGCGCAGTAGTCGCAGATGGCGAGGCTTTCCCAGACCCGCGCGCCGTCATGCTCCAGATAGGGCACAAGTCCGTTCGGCGAGATCGCACGCAACGCCGTGGTCTGTCCGCCGCCGGCGAGACGCACGACCTCTTCGGCCACGTCGAGCCCCGCAAGCCGGACCGCAAGCCAGCCGCGCAGCGACCATGACGAATATCGTTTGGTGCCGATGACCAGCCGGTTGCTCATGCGCGCAGGCGCTCCTCATCGCTATCCGCGCGCCGGATGAATCCGCCTCCCAGCACGCGCGTGCCATCATACAGTACACAGGCCTGACCGGGCGCTGCCGTCGCGGGCTCGTCGAGCGTGACGATCGCGCCCGTTCCATCCGCGCGCACCGAAGCCGATCGCACCCCTTCGCGCGCGCGGATCTGCACGGTGCAGCGCGCAACGGCCGCAGGGTCGGCCAGCCAGTTCATGTCGCGCAGGGCGAGCGTCGTAACACCCGCGCCCGCGCGCGGACCGACCACGATCCGGCGGCGGCTCGGGTCGATTGCGGTGACCATCTGCCGCTCGCCGATCTGTGTGTGCAGATCGCCCAGGCGCTTGCTCTGCCCAACCGTATAACGTGCAACACCTTCGTGATGGCCCACGACCCGACCGTCATGGTCGACGATCTCGCCTGCACCGACGATCTCCGGCCGCAGTTTCTCGACGATCCCGGCATACGAACCGTCGGTCACGAAGCAGATGTCCTGACTGTCCGGCTTGGCTGCGACCGCGAGCCCGTATTTGCCCGCCAGTTCGCGAACGGCGGCCTTGTCCGGCATCTCGCCCAGGGGAAAGCGCAGGAAATCGAGCTGGGCGCGGGTCGTGGCAAACAGGAACCACGACTGGTCCCGCGCGGCATCGACCGGGCGATGCAGTTCCGGGCCGGCAGCCCCTTCGAGGCGACGCACATAGTGGCCCGTCGCCATCGCGTCGCAGCCGAGATCGCGCGCCATGCCGAGCAGGTCGGTGAATTTCACACCCTGATTGCAGGCGACGCACGGCACGGGCGTTTCGCCGCGCGCATAGGCGTCGGCAAACGTGCCGATCACGCTGTCACGGAAGCGCGCCTCGGAATCGACCACGTAATGCGGGATGTCGATGCGATCGGCGACCGCGCGGGCATCCATGATGTCCCGCCCGGCACAACACGCGCCGGCCTTGGCGGAGGCGCCGTTGTCATAAAGCTGAAGAGTGGCGCCGATCACCTCGTGGCCCTGCTCCTTCAGCAGGCAGGCGACCACCGAGCTGTCCACACCGCCGGACATCGCTGCAAGAATGCGCAATCGAATGTGTCCTTTCCCGGAAGGAGACGCCGGAGTTCTCTGATCGAAGGGGGCGAGAGCCTCTGCTGGCCCGTCGCCCTGCGAGCCGGCAGGCGAACGGGCCTTTAACGCATAGAAGTCTCTGCGCTTCGATATCTACAGAAAAACGAGACTGCCCTCAGGCCGTGCGCGGCAGGCGCACGACGAGACCGTCCAGCGCGTCCGTCATGACGATCTGGCAGCCGAGACGGGACGTCTTTTCCAGACCGAAGGCGAGGTCGAGCATGTCTTCCTCGTCATCGGTCGGATTGGCGAGCTTCGCGGCCCAGGCGGGGTCGACCACGACATGGCAGGTGGCGCAGGCGAGCGATCCCTCGCACGCGCCTTCGAGATCGATGTCGTGCTTGTGCGCGATTTCCAGCACGGAAAGGCCCAGCGGCGCATCCACCTCGCGCCGCGTGCCGTCGCGCTCGATGAAGATCATGTGGGGCATCGTGGTCCTGGTCCTCGACTTTCTGATGATGGGCGATGGCGCGTCACCACCCCAGAGCGGCTTTCTGCAAAAGGGCCGTGGCACGCGCGATATCGGCGCCCGACGTATAGCGTCCGACGGACAGGCGCAAGCATCGCGCAGCCTGTGTTCGATCGAGCCCCATCGCCGTCAGCACGTAGGATGGCGCGATTTCCGCGGATGAGCAGGCCGAGCCTGTCGACATCGCCAGATCCGGTGCGCGCGCCATGGTTGTCATGGCCTCGCAGCCGTCCGGCAGGCAGATCGGCAGTGCGCCGGGCACGCGCGGCGCATCGCCACCGGTCAGGGCAATGCCGGGCAAGGCGTCCTGCAGTCCTTGCCAGAATTGATCCCGCAGGGCGGCGATCCGCGCGCCCTCCCCGTCCAGCGTGTCGCGCGCCAGAGCGCAGGCCGCGCCGAAGCCCACCGCCAGCATGGCCGGGATCGTTCCGGAGCGAAGACCGCGCTCCTGCCCGCCTCCGGAAAACAGCGGCGCCAGACGCACGCGCGGCTTGTGGCGGACATAAAGCGCGCCGATCCCCTTGGGGCCGTAGAGCTTGTGCGCCGACAGCGACGCGAGATCGAGGCCCGCGACGGATGTCGGCAGCTTGCCGGCAAGCTGCGCCAGATCGCTGTGCAGCAACGCACCCGCCTCGCGCACGATCGGGCCCAGCGTGTCCAGATCGTGCAGGACTCCGGTCTCGTTGTTCGCCGCCATGATGCTCACGAGGAGCGTCGGCACGCGCAGGGCGTCACGCAATCGATCCGGATCCAAGCCGCCGTCGGCGCGCACCGGCAACACGACGGGCTCGAAGCCCTCGGCGCCAAGATCGCGCACCGATTCCAGCACGCATTTGTGCTCGGTTGCGACAGTGATCACCCGGCGCCTTGGATCGCCCATGGCGCGCAGATGCCGCGCGGCGCCCTTGATCGCGAGGTTGTTGGCTTCGGTAGCACCCGATGTCAGCACGATCTCGCGCGCTTCCGCGCCAATGAGGGATGCAATGCCGGCCCGGGCGCGCTCCACTGCCTCCGCCGCCAGCGCGCCAGGCAGGTGTCCCGTGCTGTGAGGGTTGCCGAACTGCTCCGTGAACCATGGCGCCATCGTCTCGAATACGGTCGGATCGCACGGCGTCGTGGCCTGATAATCGAGATAGATCATGAAACCCCGCTGTGGCCGGCAGGAGACTTCCCAAGCCGTGCCGCCATTGCACCATAAGCCTCGGCAAGGCGCGACGCCGTCTCCGGTTTTGCATTCCACGGCAGGGACACACGGATCGCCTGTCCTGCCGCTGCGCCGAAGCCCATCGCCTCCAGCACATGGGACGTCGAGACCTTGCCTGAAGAACAGGCCGACCCGGCCGAGACCGCAATGCCGGCCAGATCGAGCATCATCAGTTGCACCTGCGCGGCAACACCCGGAAGGACAAGGCTCGTCGTATTGGCAAGGCGGGGTGCTCCGCTGCCGGCTACAACCGCGCCTGCCTTTCGGGCAGCGTCGTCGATCCCATCGCGCATCTGTCCGATCGACGACCAGTCCTGTGCCCTGGCGGCCGCGAGCGCTGCGGCCATGCTCGCGATGGCAGGCAGGGCCTGCGTTCCGCCACGGCGGCCGCGTTCCTGTCCGCCGCCCGTGACATGGGCGGCAAAGGTGCCGGGCACGGCGAAGGGACCGCGGAACAATGCGGCCCCCGCGCCTTTCAGCCCGCCCATCTTGTGTCCCGAGATTGCCGCGGAATCGCAGTCGACCTGCGCGAGATCGAACGGCATCCGGCCTGCGGCCTGCACGGCATCGACGTGCAGCCGGGCACCATGACGACGACAGAGCGCCGAGATGGCTTTCAGCGGATGCAGGACCCCGGTCTCGTTGTTCGCCGCCATGACACAGACAAGTGCCGGCGGCCCGTTGGACAACGCCTGCTCAAGCGCGTCCAGATCGAGCGTGCCATCACACAGAACGGGCACGGGTGTGGCATCCTGCCGGGCCAGCCGCACCGCGTCGTGCTCCGTCGTCCCGACCAGCACCCGCCGATCCTGCCCCAGAGCATGGATCGCAAGCGCATTGGCTTCCGTGCCGCCACCGGTAAACACGCAGCCTTCAGTCGTCACGCCCAGAAGGGATGCCACGATTTCGCGCGCGCCCTCGAGCTGTCTGCGCGCAAGGCGGCCCTCGGCGTGGACGGAGGACGGATTGCCGACACAGGCCAGAGCCTCGAGCGCCGCACCCCTTGCTTCGGGCCGAAGCACGTCGCTTGCATTGGCGTCGCAGTAGAGACGCGACTCGGTCATGGTAAAGCCGGACGGGACATGATGGTCTCATAGATCGGCCGCACGTCATCCGCGTGCAAGATGCATCACCCTCAACCGTGGATCGGGCCCCATACGGTAGCAAAGGGCAGGTTTTCTGACGATTCCTGTGGCATTTCACGAGCCCATGCCGGTATACACGCCGCATCGGCGCCGATCACGGCGCGGAGATGGCGCGGCTCCGAGGGCCGCGCGATATGATCGGATGCATCGGCTTCGACAGCCGGACCGCATCCTGACGGGGTTTTAGGATTGCGCCACATGATGGTCACAGACCGGCATCGCGTTCTGCTTTCCGCTCATCGGAACTGCGCCCTGATCCGATACGTCCTGCCGTTCGCCAGTGGAGCGCCACGCCACCTCCGTTGATACGACGGACGGGTTGTCCGGGTCCTGCGCCCTGTTTCGCGGCCCGCACCCTTACCTTTCGTCCTGGACGCCCGGCCGGCGCGGCATCGCCGGTTCCGGTCCGCGTCCCGTTCTCTCACACTTGCCGGCGCCATGCCGAACCGCGCCGGCCCGGATATTGCGGGATCCACCCTGATGCCTGAAGTCATGTTCGCCGGCCCCGACGGGCGCCTGGAGGGACGTTACCATCACTCCAACGAGCCCAACGCCCCGCTCGCGCTCGTCCTGCACCCGCATCCGCTCCATGGCGGCACGATGAACAATCGCATCACCTATGCGATGTATCGCAGCTTCGAGAAGATGGGTTTCTCGGTGATGCGCTACAATTCGCGCGGCGTCGGCCGCAGCCAGGGCCGTTATGACGGCGGCATCGGAGAAATTTCCGACGCGGCGGCGGCACTCGACTGGATGCAGATGGTCAACCCGAACTCGTCCACGCTGTGGATCTCGGGCTATTCCTTCGGTGCGTTCGTCGGCATGCAGCTGCTGATGCGCCGCCCGGAAATCTCGGGGTGGATCAGCGTGGCGCCGCCCGCCAACGATTACGATTTCGGCTTCCTTGCGCCCTGTCCATGCGGCGGCCTGATGATTGCGGGCGAGCGCGACGAACTGGCGCCGGAGCCCGGCATTCGCAAGCTTGTGGACAAGCTGAACACCCAGAAGGGCGTGCAGGTCGACTACCGGATCTTCCCCGGTGCCGACCACATCTTCGCAAGCCACGCTGATCGCGTATCGGAAGCACTCGAGGATCACGTGACGACGATGCTCGCCCGTCGTTCGATGGCGCTGGCGGCCGACTGATCCCGGCCTGACCCCGTGTGCCCCGTCCCTGTCGCGGACGGGGCACGCGCCATGCCCCTGCATTGCAAGCGCTGCGGTTTCTGGTAGCGATCACTGCGGACATTCTCTCGCAAGGATCGCATTGTGGAACCGACACCACAGACCACGATGTCCCCGGAAGGGCCGACATTGCGCATCCGAGGCGTAAATGGCTGGTTTCCTCCATTTCCCTCGTCACCCGCAGATCAGGCCACCGTGCCCTCGACCGATCTGGTGCAACTCGCGGATATCAGCACCGTGCGGACACTGGCGCCCGGCCAGATGCTCTACGCGCAGGACGAGGACGCCACGTGCCTGTTCCTGATCCGCTCCGGCATCGTGCGTATCTCCCATCTGACGGTCGAAGGCCGCCGCCACATCCTGGCGTTTCACTGGCAAGGCGATCTCTGCGGTCTCATGGACGAGGGACGCTACGTCAATTCGGCGGCCGCCCTGTGCGAGACGGAGGTTCTTGCGATGCCCCGCGACAGGCTGCACGGCCTGTTGCTGACCCAGCCGCTCCTGCAGAACGAGTTCCTGGTCAAGGCCGCGGCAGAACTGCGCAATACACAGCGCATGCTCGTCACCGTCTCGGGCACGGACGCGGCCCATCGCATGGCATCGTTCCTGCTGGAATGCACGCATCACGCCGATCACTATGATCCGGCGACGCACGTCGTCACGTTGTTCGCGGATCGTCGCGACATTGCGGATTATCTCGGCCTTTCCGGCGAAACCGTCTCACGGGCCCTGGGACAGCTCGAGCAGATCGGCCTGATCCGACGCAACTCGGCACGCGAGATCGCCATCGAACCCGACGCTCTGCGCATCTATGTCGAACACTGAAGCCGCATTCGATGCCCGCAGCCTGACCAAGCGTTTCGGCACCCGCACCGTTCTCGATGCCGTCTCGTTCTCGATCTCGCCGGGCGAGATCGTGGCGCTGCTCGGCCCCAACGGCGCGGGCAAATCGACACTGATCGGCTGCCTGCTCGGGTTTCTCCTGCCGGACTCGGGATCGTCGCACATGCTGGGCCACGACGTGCGCGAAATGCCGCGCGAGGCCCGCGCCCGGACGGGCTACGTGCCGCAGACGATGGGCGGCTTCGGCAGCTATCGTGTCGGACAGCTCCTGAGGTATCTCGCCGCCTTCTACCCCGGTGCTCCGACGCCCGATTCTGCCTGGCTGAGCTGGGCCGCCCTTGATCCCAAGGCCCGCGTATCGACACTTTCGGGCGGACAGAAACAGCGTCTCGCAATCCTGCTGGCCTTGCAGCACCGCCCGGAAGCCCTGATCCTCGACGAGCCGGTGGCAAGCCTCGATCCACAGGCGCGCCACGACTTCATGCATCTCCTGTCGGACTACTGCACGGCTACCGGGGCAAGCGTCGTCATTTCGTCCCACATCCTGTCCGATCTGGAAAAGGTCTGCTCGCGGCTGCTCTTCATGCGGCGCGGCGTGCTCGTCCTCGACGTGCCGACGACGACGTTTCATGCCGCGACCCGCCGCCTGACGCCCGCGCCCGGAGCACCTGCAGACTGGACGCGCCTCCTGCCGCAGGCACTGCATGTGGTCGGCCGCGATCCGGGCACGAACGCGGCGCTGGTCGGCAACTGGCCGGATCACGATCCGGCATTCGCTCTCGACAATCTCCCCTGGCCGATCCGTATCGAACGCCCCGACCTCGAAGCCGCCTATCTGGAGATCACGCGCTGATGGCGCTCTGGTCCACGACGGACTGGCGGGCGTTGCGGCAGTATGCGTCGCCCATCTTCATCCGGGGCAATCCCTTTGCGCTGACGGCACTCTTCCTGCTCGTGAGCAGCTTGGTACAGATCGCATCCGACGGGATCTCGCGCGAGCATCACGGTGCCAACACAAGCGCCATGGGCATTTCGTTCGCCATGAGCGCCATCGCAGCCCATTACTGGCGACAGGTGGACAATCCGATCGCACCTACCGTCCCCGGTCTGCAACGCAGCGAATATCGAGCCGCCCTGGCGTTTGCGGCACTGGTCGGCGCCGTGCTCGCAACCCTTCTGTTTCGCAGCGGCGCCACGTCCGGCGGAGCCGCGGCCTATGTCGCGACCGCACTCGCGTTCGGCAGTTTCGTCCCCACGCAACGCAACGGCACGCATGTGCAGATGGCCCTGCGCATGCTCATCATGCTGCCGATCATGGTGCTGTCTTTCGTCCCGAGCATCCAGACGGCCATGCTGACACTGCCCGCGTGGATTGGCTGGCCGGTCGCGGTCTGCGCGGCGGCAGGCATCGCAAACGCACTCACGTTCGATCGTGTCCGGACAACCGACGCCATGGCGCGCATGGAGACGATGCTCGAACGATCGGGCAGCGCCCCGGCCCGCAGAGCCGGCCGCGACCGGGGCCAGAGCACCAACTGTCTGCCGGCGACGCTGTCGTCATCCGCAGGACTGGCCGGCGAGATCGCAGCCCCGGCTGGCCGCTTCCTGGCCTTCCTCCTTTTCGCCATACCAAGCGCGCTCGTCAGTGCACATGGGCATGGCAGCACATGGCATGCCGTCGCACCGGTCGTGCGCGTGCAGGTTCCCCTGGCGGCCGCGCTGTCGATCATGACATCCGGCGACTGGCTGCGTCACCGGGACGACTGGCCGATCCTGTTTGCAACCGGCTTTCACGGCTCGCGCCTGAACTTCGCCCGGGCCCTGACGGCGGCCTTCATTCGCCGTGCCGTGATCATGAGCATCGTCAATGCCGTCATCATGACCGGTATTCTGGCTGCCATGGGAAGCATATCCATCGCCATGGCCAGCTCGGTCGGCCTGGCGGTGGCGAGTGCGCTGTTCGGGGCGAGCTGCCTGCCCTGCGCAATCGTCCTGACAGGGCGCTTCGGATCTCAGGGGCTGGTGTTCGCAGGGGCGATCCTGGGCATGATTCTGGCGGCCGCTGCCTGCGAAGGCGTCTGCCTCGGCGCGGAGCCGCGCCTGCCGGCACTTTTGGGCAGT
Organism: Tanticharoenia sakaeratensis NBRC 103193; assembly: GCF_000963885.1. Classification (GTDB taxonomy): domain Bacteria; phylum Pseudomonadota; class Alphaproteobacteria; order Acetobacterales; family Acetobacteraceae; genus Tanticharoenia; species Tanticharoenia sakaeratensis. The sequence continues at coordinate 32,799 of NZ_BALE01000051.1, read as the reverse complement.
GTTGCGCTCCTGCTTGTCGGCGTCCTCCTGCTGACCGCCACGCCACGGCGTCTGGCGCGAACGGACTGGCCGCTGGAGACGGGCTGAGGACCACATGTTTCGCGATGATGCGCATGGCTTGGGCTTTGGCGATGCGCCGTGATAGGACGCGAGGCCCAGGCCCCTGATCCTCACCGCCAATCCGCAGCAAGAGCCCCGACTATCCGATGACCGAGAGCCCGCTCCAGAGCCCATTCCTGATCGAAGCGACCGCGCGCGGTTTCGTCTTCCAGTGCACCGACCTCGCGGCCCTGGATGCCGCGATGCAGGCGGGGCCGGTGACGGGGTATATCGGGTTCGATCCGACGGCGGACTCGCTGCATGTCGGATCCGCCCTGCAGATCATGCTGCTGCGCCTGATGCAGAAGCACGGCCATCGCCCGATCGCGCTGATGGGCGGCGGGACGGCGAAGATCGGCGACCCGTCCTTCCGCGATGATGCCCGCAGCCTGATGACGGACGAGATGATCGCGCACAATCTCCGCGGGATCGAGGCCAGCCTGCGTCAGTTCATCACCTTCGGCGATGGTCCCTCGGATGCGGTTCTGGCGAACAATGGCGACTGGCTCGACAAGCTCTCCTATATCGACCTCCTGCGCGAGGTCGGCGTGCATTTCTCGGTCAGCCGCATGCTGTCCTTCGACAGCGTGCGTCAGCGTCTGGATCGCGAGCAGGGCCTGACGTTCCTCGAATTCAATTACTGCATCCTGCAGTCTTTCGATTTCCGGGAACTGAACCGCCGCTATGGCGCCCGCCTGCAGATGGGCGGCTCCGACCAGTGGGGCAACATCGTCTCGGGCATCGATCTCGTCCGGCGCACGGACCAGACGCAGGTCTTCGGTCTGACCGCGCCGCTGCTGACCACCTCGTCGGGTGCGAAGATGGGCAAGAGCGCCAAGGGCGCGGTCTGGCTGTCGGCCGGCAAGCTGCCGGTATTCGAATACTGGCAGTTCTGGCGCAACACCGAAGACGCGGATGTCGGGCGCTTCCTCAAGCTGTTCACCGATCTTCCGGTCGAGGAATGCGATCGTCTCGCGGCCCTTGAAGGCGCCTCCATCAACGAGGCCAAGAAAGTGCTCGCAACCGAGGCAACAGCGCTGTGCCACGGGCGCGAGGCGGCCGAGGAAGCTGCCGAGACGGCACGCCGTACGTTCGAACAGGGCGCGACGATCGCGGCCGCCCTGCCGAGCCGGGATTTTCCGGCCACAGAACTGGCCGAGGGCGCGCCGATGTTCCGCCTTCTGGTGGCAGCAGGCCTTGCCGGGAGCAATGGGGAAGCCCGCCGCCTGGTACGTGGTGGCGGCGCGCGGCTGAACGACGTCGTCGTCTCGGACGAGAACCGCGTCGTGACGGAAGCCGATCTGGTGGACGGCGCGCTCAAGCTGTCGTCCGGCAAGAAGCACCATGTGCTGCTGCGTCCCGGCGCATAAGACGAAATTTCACGCGTCGACGGCCTGGGCGTTGCCTTGTCCTGCCGGTTCGTCACCGGCGGCGGCTAGTTTCGCATGGCGATGCAACGCCATGTCCCGGCTCGGCGGAAAGCATCCATACCTGACCGCTGCTGCCAGGCGCGGATGACTGACGCCGCGTCGAATGGAAATCCCCGCAACATGACATCCGTCATGCGCTCCATCTGATCGCCGACAGGTCCGCTTTCTCGCGCCCGGTGTTCGGATCATCTACACGAGCAGGAAGCAGGGGCGGACGATCATGACAGACGGCGTGCAGTGGCGGGGATTGTTCCGGGATGGATTCGGCCTGCTCTATGCCGGCATCTGGGCATGGCGCGGGGTGGTTGCAGCACATGCTCCGGAAATTCCCGCCATCGGTGTGATCGCCGCGATCGACATCGCGTTGATGGCCTGGTTCCTGAGGCGTGACCTCGTGCTGAAACGGCCCGAGACGGTGCATGATGCCAGCCTGTCCCGCATGACGCGCATAGGCCGTATCGTTGCCATCGTCATCGTCGTGACGCTGGTGCGCGATCTGCATCGGCCCGACCTGCTGCTGCCGCTGATCGGCCTCATGATCGGCGTGTCCTATCTCGCCCTCGCCCGCGCATTGCGGGAGCCTGTGCATCTGTGGGTCGGTGCGCTCGTGATCGGAATCACCCTGGGCGCGCTGGCGCTGCCGTATCATGTGGCGGTCGCAGGGTTCGGCACGGCGATCGTGGTCTGGGGCGGATGCGTGGTTCGCCTGTGGCGGACGGAACAGATGGGCGCTGCCCGCACGGTGTTGCCGGCGTGAGTGCGCCCGAGGCGCAGAAAGGTGCCGTTTTTGGCGTGGCGGTCCCGGCCTTCATGGGCGCGATATGGCTCGTGGGAGGGCTGGCGGCGCTCGGTCGTGCACAGAGTCTGCCGATTGCGGCCATCCTGATCGTCTCCCTCGTCCTGTTCGGGTTCGGCTTGCGGGCAACGCGCCTCAGGACGGCTCGCCCGCCCCGGACACCCCGGGACAGTCGGATATTCGGAGCAGCCGTCGCCTTCGAGACGATCGGCGCCGTCGGCGCGGTCGGCCTCGGCAATGCGCTGGGCCGTGCCGATGTCATACCGCCACTGGTCGCCATCGCGGTGGGCCTTCATTTCATTCCGCTGGCACGTGTTTTCCATCGGCCGGGACTGTATCGAACGGCGCTGGTCATGGTGGCCGGAGGGACCGTGGCGCTGATAGGATGGACCGGCGACATGCGCGAGGCGGTCGCGGCACTGGTCGCGGGGGCAGCACTTTGGATGGGTTCGATGGAGATCGCGTGGCCGGCCCTCGTCAGGGCCCTGGCATGACGGCTGCCGATACCGGACGGACGCGCCGATACGGCCTGCCGCGCCTGATCTGGCTGACCTATCTTCTCATCTATCCCCTGCCCTGGCTCGAGGATCACCCGAGCCCGCATGACATCTGGATGAGTGCGGCGGGTGTGGCGGTCTTCCTGCCGATCTATCTGCGCGTTCCGGAAGACAAGCCGATGCCCCTCTATCCGGCCGTGGTCTTTGCCGCGATCGGATATGTGCTGGCGCCCTATCACGGCGCATGGACGGTCTTCGCCACCTATGCCGTCAGCGCTGCCGCCCGTATCGTGCCAAGACGCAAGGCCCTCGTGGTCATTGCCCTGCTGCTGGCATCCATTCCGGCCTTCACGGCCCTGACCCACCGCCCGCCGATCGATGCTGGCTTCGGGGTGCTGCTGGGCGTGCTGATCGCCATGGCCATGTTCTCGCGTATCAGTCTTCTGGAGCGCAACAAGCAGCTCCTTGCCGCCCAGACCGAAGTGCGCGGTCTCGCCGCCACGGCGGAGCGTGAGCGGATCGCACGGGACCTGCATGACCTGCTGGGCCATTCGCTGACCATGATCGCCATCAAGGCGGATCTCGCGGGGCGCATGATGGCGCGCGATCCCGCGCGCACCGCCGCCGAGATCGAGGAGATCGGCACCGCGGCCCGTACGGCCCTGCGCGAAGTGCGGGCCGCCGTCACCGGCATGAAGGGAGCGTCGCTTGCCTACGAGCTGGACCGGGCACGCGCAGCCCTCACCAGTGCGGGTGTCGCGCTGCATGTCGTCGGTGAGACCGCGCCGATCGCCCCGGCCCGCGACGGCGTTCTGGCCATGGCGCTGCGCGAAGCCGTGACGAACGTGATCCGCCATGCGCAGGCCACCGCCTGCACCATCATCCTGACCCATGAGAACGGCGAGATCGCGGAAATGATCGTCCAGGACAACGGCACGACACGCGCCGCCCCGCGTGAGGGCAATGGCCTGCTCGGGATGCGTGCAAGGCTTGCCGCAGCCGGCGGCTCGCTGGAAGTGCACGCCCTCCGGCCCGGCCTGCGCATCACGGCGCGGCTTGCGCCGTCATGACCGGAGCCGGAATCCGCATCGTGCTGGCCGAGGACCAGGCGATGCTGCTGGATGCGCTGGTCGCGCTGATGGCGCTCGAGAGCGATATCCACGTCGTGGGACGTGCCCGCACCGGGGATGAGGCACTGGCCCTCGTGCGTGAGCATGCGCCCGATGTCCTTGTCACCGATATCGAGATGCCGGGGCTGACGGGGATCGATGTCGCGGAGCGTCTGCGCGCGGATGGATCGAAAACCCGTGTCATGGTGGTGACGACGTTCGGGCGTGCGGGCTACCTGCGGCGGGCGCTGGATGCGGGCGTGCGCGGTTACCTCTTGAAAGACGCGCCGATTGCGACACTCGCGGACGCCATCCGCAAGATCGTCGCAGGCGGACGGGCGATTGCGCCTGAACTGGCCGAGACCGTATGGGACGCCCTGCCGGACCCGCTGAACGATCGCGAGCGCGCCATGCTGCGCCTGGCCGAAGCAGGTCGGTCCAACAAGGAAATTTCGGAGGCCCTTCATCTCTCGCCCGGGACGGTCCGCAACTACTTCTCGGAAGCGGTCCAGAAACTCGGCGCCCGGAACCGGATCGAGGCCGGCCGGATCGCGCGCGCCAACGGGTGGCTATGACCGGGCGGCCCGCTCCAGCAGGGCGACTGTTCGCCTGACCACGACATTCTCGTCATAAAGCGCGCAGGCTCGTGCCCGCGCGGCCTGCCCCAGACGCGCGCGCAAGGCCGGGTCACGAGCCAGTCGCGCGATGGCCTGACCCAGCGGCGCGCTCAGACCGGGGGGGACAAGCAGTCCGCTCTCCTCGTTCACAATCTGCTCGCGCGGCCCCCGGATGTCGGTCGCAACGACAGCAAGTCCCGTCTGCATCGCCTCGATGATCGACATCGGCAGGCCCTCGAAATGGCTCGGCAGGACGAAGATGTCGGCCGCTGCCAGCAGCGCTTCCGTGTCTTCACGATAGCCGAGCAGCTTCAGGCGTGGACCCAGCCGCGCGGCGGCGTCCGCAAAGACAGCGGCCATGTCCTGCCCGTGATCCGACGCCAGACGCGCGCCCGCGATCCAGAGCGTGGCATCCGGGACAAGCTCCATGGCCCGCAGAAGTTCGGGATACCCCTTGTGACGAACGAGGCGCGAGACCGCGAGGACCACGATGGCGTCAGGTGCCGCACCGAGTTCCGCACGGACACGGACACGGGCCGCCGGGTCGGGCGCGAAGCGTGCCGGATCGCGTCCGTTGCCGATTCCGATCGGACGACGATGAAGCCGCAGCCGCCGTGCGTCGGCGGCCTCCTCCGTCGAGACGGTCATGTAGAGGTCCGTCACCCGCCCCGCGAGCCATTCGAGCACGCGCGCCGCGATGCGGCGGCGCCGCGAGCCCGGCTGGTTGAAGAGGAAGCCGTGACCCGTATAGGCGATCGTGGGCACGCCGCAGACCCTCGCCGCAAGACGCGCCAGCAGCCCGCTGATCGGCATGTGTGCGTGGACGATATCCGGTTTTTCCCGGCGGATCAGGCGGATCAGGCTTCGCAGGGCGCGCCACTGGGCCAAGGGCGACAGGCTACGCGCCATCGGCACCGGACGGACCGCAAATCCTTCCGCACGCACGGCTTCCAGATGCTGTCCGTCGGCACAGACGCCGATCACCTCATGGCCCGCGTCGCGCAGACCACGCATCAGCGGCAGCACGAACTGCCTCAGCGAAAAATCGACGTTGGTGACCTCGAGAATCTTCACGCGGAACCGTCAGTCCGGAACCCGCTCGAATGCCCACCGCACGACCTGCTTGACGCGTTTGGTCGGTGCGCGACGCGGAACCGCATTCGGCATCGCGACTGGACGAGGCTGCGCCGGAACCGGCTCGGCGGAAGGCACAGGCGCCGGTTCAGTGTCAGCCGCAACCGGATCGGTCTGCGCGTCTCCAGCCGGCTGATCAGGGACCTTCCCGTCAGGCAGCAACTCGGCGGTCTTCGATGCACTGCCCGCCGTCGCCTCGGCCTGTTCAACTGGCGCGGCGGTGTCCGCAGCAGACTCTGTTTCGCCGGCGGGCTCGGGCGATGAGGGCTCTTCCGGCGGAGGTGTGGGGATCGGTGCACGCACGACGATCTGGAGCGTGGGCTCGGGCAATCCGCTGCCGCGATAGATGCTGTCTTCCAGAGACAGCACGCCTCCTTCCTGACGAAAGCGCCAGATCATGCCGCTCGCGTGCAGCAGCACCTCGTCAGCATCCGGAGCCAGATGCGCCTCGACCTGTGGATGGAGATGAAACCGCAGGGCCAACGGCGTCTCGCGCTCTCCTTCGAACACTTCCTCGCCGCGCAGATCCTCGCCGTCCTGGCCAAGATACAGCCGGCGCTGCCATGTCGCCCCGAGCGACGCGCGAAAGCCGTCATGCGACAGGTCGAGCCAGTGCGCCCCGTTCTGCGCCTGATGTTCGGCGCGCACGTTGACCGGGCGGCGCGACAGGCCGCCGTTCGGTGCGAAATCGGAGCTCGATCGCCCATCCGGGACGAGGGCGGTATGCGCCGCTGTCTCACGCAGGGCCTTTGCCCATGCGCCGTCAAAGGCGGCGCCGCAGTTCACGATAAGCCGCTGGCGCTGGACACTGAATTCGAATGACAGCGTTCCGGCATGCGTGCCGCGATCGAACCCGGGCGGGGGCGGTTTGCCTGCATCGACGAGCAGCAGCGCACGACCCAGCGCGATCCGGATGAAACCGGTGTCCGGCAGGCCGGGCGCCAGCAGGCGCTGACGCGCGCCGTAGTGCATGACCTGCTCAATGTCGCTGGATTTGTGCTCAAAGGCCCCGTTGAACAGCGCGAGACCACCATCGCCATGACGCATGGCCCGCAGCGCTGCGCACACTTTCTCGGACGTCGTGCCGAGACTGATCGGGGGCGAGATCTGCGCGGTGCGCAGCATCGCAGCGATCTCGGCCAGTTCGCGCGCGCCCTGAAACTGCGCCTCGGGGCTGCGTTCGGCAAAGCCGCCATCCGTCAGGACAAGGCGTTCCAGCTCCGGCCCGAGATAGCGCTGGAACCGCAGCAGAAGTCCGCGATGGCCCGGCAGGGCGAGCGCTGCTGCAAGCAGTCCGCGCAGGGCGGACAGACCGCGCCAGCCCTGGTTCGACAGCGGCAGGAGAGCCGCAATCGTCCGGGCCTCGACGAGGATGCGGTCCATCAGTCTCTGCCGGAAGCCGTCATCGGCCGATGCCGCGAAGAAATCGTAGTTGCCGAGCCATGCCGCGAGCCGCGAGCCGGTCACGCAGGCATCGGCAATCAGGGGATCGGTCGGCGGATGGTCCAGCCAGCTTCCGACCAGCGCCCGGGCGCGAAGGCGTGCCTCGTCCGTGCCCAGGGTGCGCAGGTCGCGGAGCCACGAGAAGCCGAGCAGGTATGCACGGGCTTCCGGCGGAAGCGCTGCACGTTCCCAGGTTTCGCGCCCGTCTTCCGGAAATGGAAACCGATGCCCATCGAACGGCAGGCTGCCACGCAGCATGCGCGCCCCACGGGCGGCGTCGCCGTTCCAGAGGTCGCGCGTGACCAGCCCGGGCTCGGAGGGAGCCCGGCCAAGGCCCGGCAACGCCGGAACCCGGGCGAGTGAAAGACGGGTGCTGCGAAGGAAATTCCCAAAACCCATCAATTCAACAACTGTCCGGCGCTGAAGCGCATTGTGTCACATCGGCCGGGCAAGTGCCCGGCAACAGGCCCGTCAGGGGGCATAAGGGCGGCTTGCCTCCCGCAGTGCATTCATTGCCCGCGCATAGTCGGACTGGCCATAGATCGCGGTTCCAGCCACCAGCATGTCCGCACCGGCAGCGGTCGCACGCGGGGTTGTCTCGACGTCGATCCCACCGTCAACACCGATACGTATATCACGCCCGCTTGCTTCGGCCATCGCCCGCAATTCGCGGATCTTGGACAACTGGCTCTCGATGAACCGCTGCCCGCCGAAGCCCGGGTTCACCGTCATGACCAGAATGATGTCGACCAGATCAAGCACATGCGCGATCGCCGATGCGGGTGTCGCAGGGCAGATCGCGATCCCGGCCTTCTTGCCGAGGGCCCGGATGGTCTGGAGGCTGCGGTGCACATGCGGCCCCGCCTCGATATGGACATGGATGTGATCCGCGCCGGCCTTCGCGAACATTTCCAGGAAAGGATCCACCGGCTCGATCATGAGATGGACATCGAACGGCAGTTTCGAGTCCCCGCGCAGAGCCTTGATCAGAGGCGCGCCGAACGTGAGGTTCGGGACGAAATGCCCGTCCATGACGTCGAGATGCAGCCAGTCCGCACCTCCCTTTTCCACGGCCGCGACCTCTTCCGCCATGCGGGCGAAATTGGCGGACAGGACACTGGGGGCGATCAGGGGCGGGTGCAGGGCTGTCATGGCTTCAACATATCGGCAAGTTGGGAGCGTGGCGCAACCCGCGACCCACATTCCATCCTGCCCGACATCGGTAAAGAATCAGTCAAGACACAGCAAAAAATCGTGGATCAGATCCTGATCAGCCGTGCCGCAAAAAATCCGTCCATGCCGCCCTCGTCCGGCCGCATCCCCGGATGCGTTCGATACCACCCCTCGGGCGTCAGTGCTTCGGGCAGATCCGCCAGCATGTCCGCGCCGATCGGCTCGCACCGCCAGCCCCGGGTCAGCGCGGCACGCACACGGTCCGGGCCTTCCTCGTCCTGCAGCGAGCACACCGCATAAACCAGCACGCCGCCCGGCCGCAGCATGTCACGGGCCGCATCGATCAGCCGGTCCTGCCCTGCCGCAAGCGCGGTGACGTCGCGCGGCCGCTTCACCCACAGCACGTCCGGATGACGCCGCAGCGTGCCGGTCGCGGAACAGGGGGCATCCAGCAGGACCGCATCGACCGGTGTCTCCGGACGCCAGCTTTCCGCATCGGCCACCACGGTCTCCGCGGATACGCCGATCCGGGCGAGATTTTCACGCAGGCGCGCCATCCGTCCCGCCTCGCGCTCCACGGCGATGACGGACGCACCGGCTGCTGCGAGCTGCGCCGTCTTGCCGCCCGGCGCCGCGCACAGATCCACGACGCGCTGGCCCGCGACATCCCCGAGCAGGCGCGCGGGAACGGCCGCCGCCATGTCCTGCACCCAGAACGTGCCGGCCTCGAAGCCTTCGAGCGTCGTGACGCGTGTTCCCGCCGGATAGCGAACGCTGCCGCCCGGCATGACGATGCCGCCTTCCGGCGCCGTCGCCCCGGGACGCAGCGTCAGGTCGAGCGGCGCTTCGCGATGCAGCCCTTTCGCGATCGCGCGGGCACGCGCTCCCCAGGCGCTCCAAAGCCATGCCGGCACATCGAGGCGGGACTGGTCGAGGCCATCGAGCAGGGCCTGCCCATCCTTGGCGACGCGCCTCAGGACGGCGTTGGCGAGGCCTGCGAACGGGGCAAGCCCGCGCCTGCGCAGCATGTCCACGATCGTGCCCACTGCCGCATGGGGTGGCACGTCCAGAAACAGGAGCTGCGTGACACCCATCAGCAGCGCCACCCGGACCGGCGCCGGCGGCTCGCGGCGCAGCAGCGGCGCCAGTACTTCGCCGGATGTGCCCATGTGGCGCAGCGTCGTGGCGGCGAGCCTGTGCGCGCTGGCGCGATCGCGGGGATCGGTATCCGGCGCGCGCTCGAGCGTGGTCTCGAGCATCCGCCGATGCTCGACGACACCGCACACGATATCGAACGCGATATCGCGCGTCGGATCGGCGGGCGATGGGCGGGCGGGGCGTCGGGGACGGGACTGGGTCATGATGCGGGCAAGGTTCTTCGCGGTCGTCATTCAGGCAGCCGTCACTCGGACGTACGCCGTTCGGATCGGAGCCCATGGCATGCCGCGCCGCCGCGCGCCAGCCCCGGCATGGTGATCGGAACCTTGCAGGGTATCGGGCAGCGCGCCATTTTCCCTCGCATCATGGACGATCTTTCCTCTTCTCATCCCGCCCTCGCCCGCAGGCTTGAAGCGATCCTGCGACGCATCGATGCGGCACGCAGCGCGGCAGGTCGCGCGCCCGACAGTGTAGAGCTGGTCGCGGTGTCGAAATTCCATCCGGCGTCGAGCATCGCGGACGCTATTGCCGCGGGCCAGCGCATCTTCGGCGAAAACCGGGTGCAGGAGGCACGCGAGAAATTTCCGGCCCTAAAGGAGGCCAATCCCGGTCTCCGGCTGCATATCATCGGCGGCCTGCAGACCAACAAGGCCCTCGACGCCTGTCGCATCGCGGACCGGATCGAAAGTCTCGATCGGGTCGGCCTTCTGGATGCGATCGCCAGGGCCTCGGACCGGCTCGGTCACGTGCCGGAACTGCTGGTTCAGGTGAATACCGGCGACGAGCCGCAGAAATACGGTGTGCCACGCGCCGAGGCCGACGCCTTCATCGAGACAGCCCGCGCCCGTTTTGGCGACCGCGTACGGGGGCTCATGTGTATTCCTCCGGAAGACGAGCCGCCCGAGCCGCATTTCACCTGGCTGGCCGAACGGGCCCGCGTCCATGGCCTGCCCGAACTGTCAATGGGCATGTCCGCCGATTTCGAGGCCGCGATCGCCTGCGGTGCGACGTCTGTTCGGGTGGGAAGCGCCATATTCGGGGCACGGCCGCAGGCGGCGCCCGCCCTGTGATGGTGGAACCACGTGATGACAGGTCTGTGAGCGACGCGCTTGCGGCATGGGTCAAAGAAATCGTATCGAACGGCATGATCACGCGATCGCTCCGCCTCCCGTTCCAGTCCGGCCCCATTCCCCGAAGCGGGACCTCGCCGGCATGACGCGCACACCGGCCATGGCCGATGCCGCGTCGGAGGCCACGACCGGACGGGTTGGCAATCCTGTGTCGCTGTCGGGCGCCAGCCCGGGCACCGACCAGGGGCCGGTGACGGAGTTCGGCGCGGACGAGCAGCGCCACGGCGGTCACAATCCGGCCGGAGCGGCAGCGCTCCTCGGGGTGCTTGGCGTCGTCTATGGTGACATCGGAACGAGCCCGCTCTATGCGCTTCAGTCTTCGGTCGAGATCGTGGGCACGGCGCGGCACCCCGCGTTTCCCTTCGAGATCATGGGGATCGCGAGCCTCATCTTCTGGTCGCTGATCCTGATCGTCACGATCAAATACGTGACGCTCGTCATGCGGGCCGATCATGACGGCGAAGGTGGCATCATCGCCATCTCGGCACTGGCCCAGCGCGTCAGCAAGGCACCGCGATTTCGCACGATCTTCGGCCTGATCGGCATCGCCGGCGCCTGCCTGTTCTTCGGCGACAGCGTGATCACGCCCGCCGTCTCGGTGCTGTCGGCGATCGAAGGCGTCGAGGTCGGATTTCCCGCCGCCTCCCATCTCGTCATTCCGGTCGCCATCGTCATCCTGTGCGCCCTGTTCACCGCACAGGCGCTGGGCACCGGACGGATCGGCAGCGCCTTCGGGCCGATCATGCTGGTCTGGTTCCTGACGATCGCGATCATGGGAATCGGCGGCATCATGCATGCGCCGCGCGTTCTCGAAGCCCTTCTGCCGACCTATGCCATTGCCTTCATCCTGACCCATGGCTGGCTGTCGTTCATCGCCCTCGGCTCTGTCGTCCTGTCCGTGACCGGTGCCGAAGCGCTGTATGCCGACATGGGGCATTTCGGCCGCAGCCCGATCCGGTATGCGTGGGTGTTCCTGGTCCTGCCGGCGCTGACCCTGAACTATCTCGGCCAGGCCGCCCTCCTGATCGTGCGCCCCGAGGCGATCGCCAACCCGTTCTATCATCTGGGCCCGCACTGGGCGCAGTTCCCTCTCCTCCTGCTCTCGACACTGGCCACCGTCATTGCGAGCCAGGCCGGCATTTCCGGCAGCTTCTCGATCTGCCGGCAGCTCATCCAGATCGGCTACCTGCCGCGGATGCGCATCATGCATACCAATGCCGACGAGGAAGCCCAGATCTACCTGCCGACGTTCAACTGGCTACTGGCGATCGGCTCGATCCTCCTGGTCGTCTCCTTCCGGTCGTCCTCGGCCCTGGCGGCGGCCTACGGCATCGCCGTGACAGGCACGTTCCTGTGCACCTGCATCCTGGCCGTCGTGGTCTTCCGTCGCGTGTTCCGCTGGAGTGCTACGATGGTCGGCATCGTGTTCGGCACGTTCGGGATCATCGATGGTGTTTTCTTCTCGGCCAATCTGCTGAAGATTCCGCAAGGGGGATGGGTACCGCTCGCCATCGGCGTGACCGCGACCCTCGTCATGACGACATGGAAGCGCGGCCGCAGCCTGATCGCGGCCCGCCAGCAGTCCGACAGCCTGCCCGTTGCGTCGTTCCTGGCGCGCCTGCCGCAGTCGCGCACCTTGCGCGTTCCGGGAACGGCCGTGTTCCTGACCGGCAACCCCGACACGATCCCGACCTGCCTGCTGCACAACCTGAAGCACAACAAGGTGCTGCACGATCACGTCCTGTTCGTGACGGTCGAGAACCTCGACCAGCCGGAGGCCGAGCATGGCCACCGGGTCGTGGTGCAGGAACTGGCGCACAACATCTACCGCGTGATCGTGCGCTACGGCTTCATGGAAATGCCGAACCTGCCGCGCGCGCTGGGCGAACTGAAGAGCAACGGCATCGAGTTCGATCCGATCCAGGCCTCCTATTTCACATCGCGTGAAATCGTGGTGCGCTCGACGGTGCCGAAGATGTCGCTGTGGCGCATGTGGCTGTTCCTGCTGCTGATGCGCAACGCCACCTCATCCACCGAATTCCTGCGCATCCCGCCAGATCGCGTGGTCGAACTCGGCGTGCGGATCGCGATTTGAGCGAGCCGATCGCGCTCTACATCCACTGGCCGTTCTGTCTGGCCAAGTGTCCCTATTGCGACTTCAATTCCCATGTGCGCGAGACGCTCCCACAGGCACGGTTTGCAGCCGCCCTCAGACGCGAACTCGCCCATGAGGCCGCACGTCTCGGGCGCCGTCCGCTCGGCTCGATCTTCTTCGGAGGCGGCACGCCTTCCCTCATGGACCCGCAGACGGTTGCCGACCTGATCGCGGACGCGCGCGCGCTGTTCGATCCCCTCCCCGATCTGGAAATCACGCTCGAAGCGAATCCGACCAGCGTGGAAGCCGACAAGCTCGCGGCGTTCCGGCAGGCGGGCGTGAACCGCGTCTCACTCGGCATTCAGGCGCTGGAGGACGACGCGCTTCGCCTGCTCGGTCGGCAGCACTCGTCCACGCAGGCGATCTCGGCACTCGAGACGGCGCGCGGCATCTTTGAACGGATTTCCTTCGACCTGATCTATGCACGGCCGCATCAGACGATGGCCGCATGGCAGGCGGAGCTGAACCGGGCGCTCGATCTCGTGGCCGATCATCTTTCGCTCTATCAGCTCACGATCGAGCCCGGCACACGCTTCGAGAGGCTGCACCGACAGGGCCTGATCGCCCTGCCCGAGCCGGATCTCGGCGCGGCTCTCTATGACGCCACGGGCGACATCGCGGCACGCCACGGCCTCATCGGTTACGAGGTTTCGAACTATGCACGGCCCGGCGCAGAAAGCCGGCACAACCTGACCTACTGGCGGTATGGCGAATATGTGGGCATCGGCCCCGGCGCGCACGGCCGGGTGCGCCGAGAGGGTTTGCTCCATGCCACGCGTCGCCATCGCGCGCCCGAACCCTGGGCCGAGCGTGTCGAGCGCTTCGGCACGGGCGAGACCGAGGCGACCGTGCTCACGTCCGAAGAGCGTGCCCGCGAGGCGCTGCTGATGGGACTGCGCCTGCGCGAAGGCATCGATGCCGACCGCTTCCGCGACATGACGGATCGCACGCTGTCGGAAAGCCTTGATGCCGACACGGTCGAGGCGGCGATCGAGGCCGGGTATCTCGTGCACTGGACGCACGGCAACCGGGCGGGGATTGCCGCGACCGACGAAGGCCGCCTCCGGCTGGACGCCCTGCTCGGCGCGCTGGTGCTTTAGGCAGGCGCTCCGGGCGTCGTGGCACCGGGCGTCTCCTGCGAAATAGCTTCGCTCCGGAGCGGAACCGCTGTCCGGCGCGCTACTCCTATGCCCATTATTCCCGCACGACCATTCCTGCTCAGTTTTAAGCATCCGCAAAAATACCTGCGCCGACAGCGGCCGGATCAGGCGGGGAACGGGATGTCGTTCCCCGGCGCAAATTTTTCTTGCTTCTCATTTCGGCATTTTCCTAAATACCGAAATCATGTCCGACGTCTTCAAAGCCCTCTCCGATCCAACTCGCCGCGCGATCCTGTCGCTTCTGCGCGATCGGGCAATGAATGCGGGAGAGATTGCGGAGGCGTTTTCCCAGTCGCGCGCAACGCTGTCCGGACATTTCGCCGTGCTGCATGCAACTGGGCTTGTGGAACGGGAACGGCACGGCAGCACGATCGTCTACCGCTTGAGGTTATCGGTGCTGGAGGAAGCATGGCTCGGCCTCGCGTCCTCCCTGCGCCTAGGGGAGGAAAAGGCGTGGGGCAAAGCCAGACCGGTCCGCTGACGGCTTTCGGACTGACGATCCTAGCCATTGCCGGCGACGCTATGGCAGCCGGCATCCTTCCTCCCGGCACGCAGGTTCCTGTCCATTTCGGCGCGTCCATGACGCCTGACTGATCCGTATCGCCGATGCACGGTGTCCTGATCTGGGCTACGGCCCTGTCTGGTTTTTGGCTTCTCATGATGCTGGCGCGTACGGCCCTGCTGCGATCACCGCGCATGGCTTCCGCGCCGCGCACTGTCACGACATTTGATACCGTTTGGCTTGCTCTCAGCACGTTGCAGATTGTGCTGAACGCGGCCGCCTTCGCCGTCGCTTTCGGACATCCGGTCGATATTGGCGTCGTGCTGAACGTGTTGCTCGGCGGTCTGCTGATCCTGATCGGCAACCTGTTCGGCACGCTCTCGCCCAATCCAATCATCGGAATTCGCCTGCCCTGGACGATGCGAAACCGCGATGTCTGGGACCGCACGCACCGGACCGGCGGTCGGATCTTCATCTTGGCCGGGATGTGTCAGGTGGCGGTCAGCCTGCTTGCCATCGGTATGCGTCCGGCCTGGAGGGCCCCATCCGGCGCTGCCAGTCTGGTCGTGTTTTCGATAGCGGCCTGTATCGCGAGTGGCGTGGTGTCATGGCGCTACGCGCGGGACATGGAGGAACGATGAAGCACCTTTTTGTCGGCCTGCTGGCCCTGTCGCAGATCGCGGCGGCTCCGTTCGTCTCCGCCCCCATCCGCGCGGGACAGGGCGATCCCGGTGTTCTTGGCGGCACCATCCTCGCCCCGGCAGGTCGGTCCGGCGACCCGGTGGTGCTGATGATCCCGGGATCCGGCCCGACCGACCGGGACGGCAATTCGGCCATACCGGGCGTCCGGCCCGCAACGTTGCGTCTGCTGGCTGAAGGGCTTGCGTCCCGCGGCATCGCCAGCGTGCGCGTGGACAAGCGCGGCATGTTCACCAGCGCCCATGCGGCCGTCGACGGCAATCACGTCGTGTTCGGCGATTATGTCGACGATACACGGGCGTGGATTGCCGCGATCCGGGCGCGGACTGGCGCGCGCTGCGTCTGGCTGCTGGGTCACAGCGAAGGCAGTCTCGTTGCGATGGATACCGCGCACGAAAGCCGCGATATCTGCGGCCTGCTGCTGATATCACCGCCGGGCCGGTCGTTTCATGACGTATTGATCGACCAGCTCGGCGCGACGCCCGAAAATGCGCCCCGCCTCGTCACGGCCCTGGACCGGCTCAGGGACGGGCATCCAGTTGATGTGTCCTCGCTGTCGCCGGGCCTTCGGGCCATCATGCCACCCGCTGTTCAGCCCTATCTGATCTCGATGCTGGCGCTCGATCCGACCGCCATGCTGGCGGGCACGCATTTGCCGGTCCTGATCGTGCATGGGCAGACGGATTTCCAGACCCGTCACCGGGACGCGCTGGCACTGGAGGCCGCCGATCCGCAGGCCACGCTGGTGATGCTTCCCGGCGTCAACCACATCATGCGCGATGCGCCTGCCGCAGATTCGGCAGACGGGCGGGCAGCCAACATCGCCACCTACGGAACGGCGGGCGCGCTCGATCCTCGCGTGATTCCGACGATTGCGAATTTTGTGACCGCGCACCCCTGATGCTCGCCGGGGTGTGACCATTGCTCCCGGCTTCGTGCACGAACTCCGGCGCGCGATGAGGCTATTGCGATGATCCCTGACAGTTCCAGAGGCATCGGCAATGAAGCGGTTCTATAACTCGCGGGAGACCGTGGTGGCGCAGGCTATCGACGGGCTGCTGCGATCCTCGGCGGGCGCGGGCCTCTGCCGGCTCGACGGCGACCCGGACGTGCAGGTCGTGCTGCGCCGCGACTGGGACCGCTCCCGTGTCGCCATCATCTCGGGCGGCGGATCTGGCCATGAGCCCGCCCATGCCGGCTTCGTCGGTCCCGGGATGCTGACGGCGGCCGTCTGTGGCGCGCTGTTCGCTTCCCCCAGCGTCGACGCCATCCTGGCCGCGATCCTTGCGGTAACGGGGTCGCACGGCGCGCTCCTGATCGTGAAGAACTATACCGGCGACCGGCTGAACTTCGGTCTGGCCGCCGAGCAGGCCCGCGCCCTCGGCCACAAGGTCGAGATCGTCATCGTGGCCGATGACGTCGCACTGGATAACGGCACGTCCGCACGCGGCCTTGCCGGCACGACGCTGGTCCAGAAGGTCGCGGGTCATCTTGCCGACACGGGAGCGGCGCTCCAGACCGTCACCGACGCCGCGCGCGAAACGGCACAGAGCGTGCGCTCGATCGGGCTCGCACTGACGGGCGTCAACGTGTTCGATCCCGACCATGACGAACGCCTTGAGGACGGCGAGGCCGAGATCGGACTTGGCATCCATGGCGAGCCGGGCGCCGAGAAAATCCCGATGGCCTCGCTGGATTCCCTCATGCAGACCGCGGCTGCGCGCCTTGAGCAAGGCCTGGGATCGGACCGGCATGCCATCCTGATCAATACGCTTGGTGCCGTGCCGCCGATCGAGGCGAGCCTGCTCGCGGATGCATTCTCACGCACGGAGCTTGCTGATGCCGTGGACTGGATCATCGGACCGGCCCCTGTCATGACATCGCTCGACATGGTCGGCTTTTCGCTGACGACGCTACCGCTGACACCGCAGGTCGAAGCCGCCCTGCGCGCGGCCGTGCCGATGCCAGCCTGGCCAGACGTGGCCCCATTCGCGCCCGTGGCCGTGCAGCCCATGCCGGACCTGCCCGAGACCTTCACGGACGCGCCATCGAACAATGCTACCCTGCGGCAGCTGTTCGAACGGGGCGCCAAGATCCTGATCGACAACGAAAAGGCGCTGAACGCGCTCGATGCCCGGATCGGCGATGGCGATGCGGGCTCGACGTTTGCGGATTCCGCGCGCCAGATCCGCGACGCGCTCGACCGCCTGCCGCTTGCTGATCCGCAGAAGCTGTTTGGAACGCTTGGTCGCATTCTGGCCCGCCATTCCGGCGGATCGAGCGGTGTGCTGCTGTCGATCCTGTTCGCGACCGCTGCGCGCAATGCCGACTGGCGCGCGGGCCTCGCTGACGGCGTAAAGGGCATGCAGACCTATGGCGGCGCGTCCGAAGGCGACCGGACCATGCTCGATGCCCTGATTCCGGCGATCGCAGCATTGCATGAAGGCGGCCTGGCGGAAGCGGCAAAGGCCGCGAGGACCGGCGCGGACGCGACCAGGGCCATGCCGGCCCGGGCCGGCCGGGCAGCCTATGTCCCGCAGTCGGAACTGCGGGACACGCCGGATCCGGGTGCCGAGGCCATTGCGCGCCTGCTGGAGGGTCTCGTCGCCGCGTGATGGTTGCGGCGACCGGAGTCTGCCCGCAGAATACGTGGTTCCAGAACCACCCATTCGATTCTGTCGCGCAAGGATTCCGCTTTCATGGTCAGCCGCCTGTCGTCCCGTTTCGCCCTTGCCGCCGCAGCGGCTGCCCTGCTGTTCGGGGCAGCGCCGGCCGCTCTGGCGCAGGGCACGGACGCGCCGCAATACGTTATCGAGGACAACGACTTCCTCGGGCCGGGCGGCTCCGACATCCAGTCGACCCTGCCGTTGCTCGCCAATCCGCATGTGCGCGTGCTGGGCTTCACGGTCGTCGTCGGCGATGCCTGGGAGAATGAGGAATCCGCGCATCTGCGGCGTTTCCTCGAAATCGCGCATCGCGGCGACATCCCGGTCGTCGATGGCGCAACGCAGCCGCTTGTCAACACGGTCGAACTGATGCGCCTGCGTCAGGCGCAGTATGGTGCGATTCCATGGAAGGGCGCCTGGGGCGGCCCCGGCCCGATGGATAACGTGCCCGACAGCCAGCCTGCGGTCGGCACCCTGCCCGAGGGCAATCCGTCCCTGAAGGCGACGCCGGGCGCTGCTGCGATGTTCATGATCCAGCAGGTGCATGCGCACCCGCATCAGGTGACGATCTTCGCGGCCGGTCCGCTGACCAATGTGGCGCTCGCCATCCGCCTGGATCCGACGTTTGCCAGCACGGCGAAGAAGCTTGTCTTCATGGGCGGCCTGCTGGACGCGAACCTCAAGACCGTGACGGGCAACCCGGACTGGAACTCGGACTTCAATCTGATCTTCGACCCCGAGGCCATCCATATCGCGCTGACTGCTGATTTCCCCGAGATCGTCTCGGTCGGCAACATCGCGAACGACGTCGAGATGAGCCACGCCTACATGGATCGGATCGCGGCGAAATCCACGCCGGTGACGCAGTATCTCAAGCGGTTCTACAAGCCCCTGCCGCTCTGGGACGAGCTGACGGCGGCCATCGCAGTCGACCCCACGCTGATCGAGAAATCAGTGACGACCTACGAGGACGTCGAGATTGCGCGCGGCATCAACTATGGGCATGCCTATGTCTGGCCGCAGTCGACGGTGCCTGCGAAGATGGGTGTGCGGAAAGTGCAGGTCGTGCAGAGCGTCGATGCGAAACGCTTCATGGACAATCTCGTGCATCAGGCCCAGACGGTGATGGACGGTCACTGAACGGAACCCGGTCTCTTGCTGCACATCATCAAGCTCGCCGTCGGCTGCGACTCGCTCGGAACGCTTGCTGCGCGCATGAACCAGCAGCGGCTGGGCGATCGCTGGGTCGTGCATACGCGGACCATGCCCAAGCGCGCGGATGAAGTGCTGGCGGGCGGGTCGCTGTTCCGCGTTGTCGACGGGCTCGTGCTGTGCCGGCAGCCGATCGTGGGTCTTGAACCGTCAATGAGACCCGATGGCACGCAGGGCACGCTGATCGTCGTCAGCAAAGACATCATTCCGGTCCAGCCGCGTCCGCTGCGCCCGTTCCAGGGATGGCGCTATCTGAAGCCGGAAGATGCACCGGCCGACATCGATGCCGGAGGCGCTGCCGACGGTGTCGGCGCAATGCCGCCCGAGATGCGACGGGAGCTGGCGGAGCTCGGCCTGCTTTAGAGTCTACTCGCCCAGCGCCGGCAGGATCTCGCGCACCAAGGGCTCGATCTTGCTGTCCGATTGCTCCAGACGATGCGCGAGCTCTGCCACGCGCTCGGCCGCTGCCGGATCGGGAGCGCGCATGCCCTGCTCGATATCGAAACGACGGACGGTCATCTCGCCGCCGACCTGCCGGATCAGCCGCAGGGCCTCGCGATAGCCTGTCGTGCTGCCGCCGCCCAGCAGAAGCGGAAAGCCGGCACCGGCGTATTCCGCCCGGATCGAGGCGACACCCGCTGCCCGCTGGGCCGCATCGAGCGCGGTCCCTTGGGTGATGCCGCGCAGCACCAATGCGCAATAGGTCAGTGTCGAGACGGCGGCTGCCCGCAGCAGGCGTTCGCTGTCCGGCGCTCCGCGTTCGGGCAGCACTGCGAACACACAGGCAAGGGCGATCGCGCTGCCCAGCGCATTGTCCTCCACGCGAAGCCATGCAATTCCCGGCCCCGGCATGACAAGATCGGCCACCAGCACGAACAGGGCCGTCAGGAACCATACGAACAGGGTGTAGTTCACGGCCCGCAATGCGATCGCAAGCACGGCCAGCACGGTGCTCGCCAGCACCAGCGGCGTCCGATCCGCAAGATGGGCTGCCATGGCTGCTGCAAGCCCGGCCCCGGCGATGCTCCCCAGCGTGCGCTCTAGACTGCGGATCATGGTGTGGCCACCGCTTGGCTGGACCACGAGCAGGGCTGCGATCAGGGCCCAGTAACTCATGCCGAGATGCAGCATGATGCAGGCTGCATCCGTGGCCAGCAGCGCGATCGCCGTCCGTGCCGCATGCCGGACGATCGCAGGCGTTACCCGCCCTCTCGGGCGCGCCAGTTCCCGGCCCTGTTCATCGCCGCCTTCGGCCAACAACGTGACGGCTGCACGGCACGCGGCCAGCGGCGCTGCGGCCGCACCAGAAGGAGCCTCAAGAGCGTCGGGCCAGCGCGGCTGAACCAGACGACGACTTGCGAGTCCCGACGCAATGGATGCGCACAGGCCTGACAGCGCACGCAACTGGACGGGCGTGGCGGCACCATAGGCCGCGCGCTCGAGCCCATGCTCGATGGCCAGGAACGCCGTGAACAGGCGCTCCGCACAGGCCAGCGCGCTCCCGATCTCGCGCCGGACCGCGCCCGTGCCGTGCGCGGCATCGAGTTGGGTCGCAAGCCCCCGTGCCTGTTCGATGGCCGCACGCACGGCCTGCCGGTGGGCGGCTTCGCGCATGATGCCTGATGACAGGTCGGCTGCCATGCGGCCCAGCAGCCGGAAGGCGGCCGCCACCGCGCGGCGCGCCGGCGTAAAGGGCCGGATGCGCCATATCCACAGGCAGATGATGCTGGCGAACCCGCATCCGCATCCGAAATAGATGGCGACCCGCAGCGCGCCTCGTGGCGCGGCGGGAAAACCGGTCGCCGCCAGTGCGACGGACCCGATCAGGAGGCATTGAAGGGCGGTGCCCGGCGAAAAGCTGCGGGACAGCCCGCAACCGAACCCGACCAGGCCGATCAGGATGGCTGCCGGCCAGAAACCGAGCCAGCCCAGAACCGATCCCAGCCATGCCGCACAGACACCCCCTGCCAGGAAGCCTGCAAACAGCCGCGCGCGATCGCGCATGTGGCCGCCGGGATCGAGAAGGCAGGCCCAGAACGCAGCAAACGCGATCCATGCCATGGATGGATCGCGTTGCAGCAGGGATGGCAGCAATGCCACGGCCGTGATGGCCGCGGCCCGGAGGCCTTCGGCCAGCCCGAACTGTTCGGGCGCCAGCACGACGGCACGGCGCGCGAGCCAGTGGGACAGGCGGGAGAGCGAAGGTGCCCGCATCGTGTTGCGTCAGCGGGAGGTGTTCAGCGACCGGTCAGGATGCGATCGACCAGCTCGGACACATGCGGCACATGGTTGTTCGCATAGAACGGGTCGGTGCCGAAGCGCCACGCATTGGTGCCGCCGAACATGAGATTGTGGTCCACGACCGCATCGCCGTTCGCCTCATCGGCATGGGCGATGTTCTGCAGCGTCTTCTGGATGCAGAACGACCGCGGATCGGCCTTGTTGCCGTTGCTGTAGTCCGGCCCGCGCTGGCTCCAGTTCGAGAACCGGCACTCCGAAAGACAGCCCATGCAGGCGATCTGGTCGGCGACGATCTGCTTCGCTTCTTCGGGTGTCACGAACACGAGCGTCGAATCCGGCGTACGCATCGCCTCGGTAAAGCCTTCACGCTCCCAGCCCAGAATATGTTCCAGATCGGGCTGCGTCACGAAGACCTCGCGCTTGCGCGCGCCGAAGCCATAGGTCGCGGCATGCTCGCCGACCGGCTCCATCGTATAGGCGACCTGCCGGTCACTGCGCGCGCGCAGATCGCGCAGGAAGCTGTTGTTGACGGCCGAGGAATAGAACCCGGTCGGCGAGAACCGGTTCAGGTAGACATCGCCCTCGTGCAGCGTGAACAGCCGACGCTTCCAGGCATCGGGAATCGGGCTTTCCTTCGTCAGCAGCGGACGCGTGCCGAACTGGAAGGCGATCGGGCCGAGATCCGGGTTGCCGATCCAGTCCTCCCATTCCTCCAGCCACCAGACACCGCCCGCCATGATGATCGGAACCTCGTCCAGTCCGAACGCGCGCATTGTCTTGCGCAGCGCCAGAACGCGCGGGAACGGATCTTCCGGCAACAGGGGATTTTCGGTGTTGGACAGGCCGTTGTGGCCGCCGGCCCGCCATGGATCCTCATACACGACCGCGCCGAGAAGTTCGGGCGTCTTGCTGTAGGACCGCTTCCACAGCGCATTGAACGCGCGCGCGGACGAGACGATGGGATAATAGTGAATGTTGTAGGCTGCCGCGATTTCCGAGAGGCGATACGGCATGCCCGCGCCGCAGGTCAGGCCATCGATCATGCCAGGCGCACCGTCGAGAATGCCGGTGATTACCCGCTCGGCCGCGCCCATCTCCCACAGGATATTGGCGTTGATCCGCCCCTTCCCGCCCGCGATCTCATGCGCGACACGGACCTGGGTTATGCCGCCGCTGATCGCGTAGTTGACGAGTTCCTCGCGCCGGTCGCGCCGCGTCCGGCCCCGATAGATCTGTGGAATACGACGCCCTTCGGCGTCGTAGCTGTCGGCGTTGACCGCCGACACCGTCCCCACGCCGCCTGCGGCGGCCCAGTGCCCGGCCGAAACGCCGGTCGAAACCGAGACGCCCTTGCCGCCCTCGATGATCGGCAGCACGTCTGTTCCGCCCATGCGGATGGTATCGATCGACTTCATCTTACCCTTCGGTCCGTCGAGCGCGCCCCCTTGGCCGCGCCCACGTCTTGCTCACCTGTGTCCTGGCGGCCCGAAGACGGGCCGCCGCGTCCGCCAATCAGCCGTCTTCGCGACGCGGACGAGTCGGCTTGGCGCCAACCTTGTCGGTGATATCGGCGCCTGTGGCCTGATCGACAACCCGCATCGACAGCTTGACCTTGCCGCGATCGTCGAAGCCCAGGACCTTCACGCGGACTTCATCGCCCTGCTTGACGACGTCGGTCGTGCGGCCGACACGGCCATCGGCCAGCTCGGAGATATGAACGAGACCGTCCTTCGCGCCGAGGAAGTTCACGAACGCGCCGAAATCGGCCGTCTTGACCACCTTGCCGAGATAGATCTTGCCCACTTCCGGCTCGGCTACGATGCCCTCGATGCGGGAGATCGCCTTCTGGGCCTGCTCGTCGTTGCTGGCCGCGATGGTGATCGTGCCGTCGTCGCCGATATCGACCTTGGCGCCCGAGTATTCGACGATCTCGCGAATGACCTTGCCGCCGGATCCGATGACGTCGCGGATCTTCTCCTTGGGCACCGAAATCGTGGTGATCTTCGGCGCGTTGGTGGAGACGCCCTCGCGGCCTTCCGTCAGGGCCTTGGCCATCTCGCCAAGGATGTGAATGCGGCCTTCACGTGCCTGCTCGAGCGCGATCTGCATGATCTCGGGCGTGATCGACGTGATCTTGATGTCCATCTGCAGCGACGTGACACCCGTCTCGGTGCCGGCCACCTTGAAGTCCATGTCGCCGAGGTGATCCTCGTCGCCCAGAATGTCGGACAGCACGGCGTAGCCGCGCGGCTCCTTGATCAGGCCCATCGCGATGCCCGCAACCGGCCGCGGCAGCGGAACGCCCGCATCCATCAGGGCCAGCGACGTGCCGCAGACGGTCGCCATCGACGAGGAGCCGTTGCTCTCGGTGATCTCGGATACGACGCGCAGCGTGTACGGGAACTTGTCCTTGCCCGGCAGCAGCGGATGGATTGCGCGCCATGCGAGCTTGCCGTGACCGATCTCGCGACGGCCCGGGCTGCCCATGCGGCCGCACTCACCCACCGAATACGGAGGGAAGTTGTAGTGCAGCATGAAGTTGGACCGGTATTCGCCTTCGAGCGCGTCGATCACCTGCTCGTCCTGGCCGGTGCCGAGGGTTGCGACCACGAGGGCCTGCGTCTCGCCTCGGGTGAACAGTGCCGAACCATGGGCCCGCGGCAGGATGCCGACTTCCGAGACGATCGGACGCACGGTCTTCAGGTCGCGCCCGTCGATCCGCACGCCGGTCTTGAGGATCGCGCCGCGCACGACCTGCGCCTCGAGCTCCTTGAGCATCGGCTTGGCGGCATCGACGTCGAGGCCTTCCTCGACCAGCGCCTCGTTGATGCGCGCCTTGGCTGCCGCGACCTTCTCGTAGCGGGCCTGCTTGACCTTCTCCTTGTAGGCGTCGGCGATGAGCTTGGTGCCGAGCTTGTCCACGCGCTTGCGCAGGGCGATCTCGTCCTTGCTCGGCGTCGGCAGCGTCCAGGGCGCCTTGGCCGCGCGCTCGGCGAGGTCGATGATCGCATCGATCACCGGCTGGAACGACACATGACCCAGGGTCACGGCTTCCAGCATCGTCTCTTCCGTCAGCTCCTGCGCCTCGGATTCGACCATCAGCACGCCTTCATGGGTACCGGCGACGACGAGGTCGAGCGCGCTGTCCTTCATCTCGGCGATCGTCGGGTTGACGACCAGCTTGCCGCCGATCTGGCCGATGCGGCATGCGCCGACCGGGCCGAAGAACGGAATACCCGACAGCGTCAGGGCCGCCGATGCGCCGATCAGGGCCACGATCGCCGGATCGTTTTCCATGTCGTGGCTCAGGACGGTCGTGACGACCTGGACCTCGTTGCGGAAATTATCCGGGAACAGCGGACGGATCGGACGATCGATCAGACGCGCGTTCAGGATCTCGGCTTCCGACGGACGGCCTTCACGCTTGAAGAACCCGCCCGGAATCTTGCCGGCGGCGAACGCCTTTTCCTGGTAGTTGATGGTCAGCGGGAAGAAATCCTGGCCCGGCTTGACCGATTTCGCGCCAACCGCCGTGCAGAGCACGACCGTGTCGCCGTAGGTCGCGACGACGGCACCATCGGCCTGGCGGGCGATCTTGCCGGTCTCGAGCACGAGCGGACGACCGGCCCACTCGATTTCCTTGCGGTAGTAATTGAACATCATGATATTTCCCGTGCGGGCCGCCGATCCGTAACGACGTGCGACAGTCCGGGAAAATATCCCTTCTCCTGCATCAGGCGACGCAGAAGCTGGGGGAATGCTGCATGAGGCGGCATTTCGGACGGCATGGAGCGATGGCCGGGTTCAAACCCGACCGGACACCATGTGGCCTGAAACGCCGGCGGCGCATCCCTGATCTCCCGGCCGATCGTGGCGGCCAAGTGGTCCGGCGCCCGACGATCCGGGCGCCGGTCATTCATACCCTGCCCGAAGCGCCTTGGCGACGCCCGGGCAGGACATGATCAGCGGCGCAGGCCGAGGCGCTCGATCAGGGTCTGGTAGCGACCCTGGTCCTTGCGCTTGAGATAGTCGAGCATGGACCGGCGACGGCCGACCAGCATCAGCAGACCGCGACGCGAATGGTAGTCCTTCGCATGGGTCTTCAGGTGGTCGGTCAGGTTGACGATCCGCTCGGTCAGCAGCGCGACCTGGACCTCGGGCGAGCCGGTATCGGCGGCCGCCGTCTGATATTCACCGATCAGCGCCGTGCGGCGCTCAGCCGTAATCGACATCGTGGTTCTCCACTCTCATGAAAATTCAGAACAGACGCACCGATCGCAATCGCCCGTTCTCGACGCGGCATATGCCCAGTGCGCGCTCCCCGATCATCGCGCGGACGATTCCATCCGGATCGTCCAGCGCCGGCAGGCGGTCCAGAACGGCACGGACATCGAGTGTCTGGCCATAGGACAGCGCCCTTGCCTCGTCATCGGTCAGGGCCAGCGCCGGGATGTCGGCCAGCGCGGTCGCGACCGGCTGCAGAAGCGCCGGAGAAGCAGGCGCGTTGTCCACATTTTGGCTGATCTTGTCCAGCGCAATCGCGCAGGCCTCCCCGAAGGGGCCGCATTTGGTCCGTCGCAGCACCGCGATGTATCCGACGCTGCCGCATGCGAGCGCGATATCGCGGGCCAGCGCGCGCATGTAGACGCCCTTGCCGGAGCGGACCGTGAACACGGCCGTATCGGCATCGGGCCGCTCGACCAGCGTGATCGCGTCAATCCGGGCCGGGCGCGGCGGCAGGTCCGGCGGTGTTCCCGCGCGCGCCAGATCATAGGCGCGTTTGCCGCCGACCTTCAGCGCGGAATAGACCGGGGGCACCTGAAGGACATCGCCGGTCAGAGCCGGCAGGGCGGCCGTGATCTGCGCATCCGTCGGGCGCACATCGGACGTTGCGATCGCAACACCCTCGCCGTCATCGGTATCGCGCTGTTCGCCGAACGCCAGCGTGAAGCGGTATTCCTTGGTCGCATCCATGATGTAGGGAATGGCCTTGGTCGCCCGCCCGAACGCGATCGGGAGCACACCGGTCGCCAGGGGATCGAGCGTGCCGGCATGGCCGACCTTGCGGGCATCGAACAGACGGCGGCTTTTCGCAACGACGTCGGTCGAACCCATGCCGAGCGCCTTGTCGACGATCAGCCAGCCGTCGATCTCGGCTCCCCGTTTGCGCCCCATTTCCCGCTCCCCAAGTCCCGGCAGTCTCGCTTATGCTGCGCTCCCTTACCCCGCCTTCCCGAGGCAACGTAACCCCTGGCACCGCGCGCGCGACCCCAGCCGTCTCAAGGCCCCGTTCCTGAAGAGCATCCGTCTGCTGCCGGAACGGGTCAGGGACCCTGCGATCCATCCGTTCAATGTTCCGGCCCTGAACACGTCGGATTTCCAGATCGACTTCACCCATCCGGTGACCATTCTCGTCGGTCCGAACGGCAGCGGAAAATCCACGATCATCGAGGCGAACGCAGCCCTGTGCGACTTCGCACTCCTCGGCGGGAACAGAAAGCATGCAATCGGCGACCAGGAGCCGAATCCGTTGGCCGACGCCCTGCGTCCAAGCTGGCTTCCAAAGATCACGACGGGACTCTTCACGCGCGCCGACGGGTTTGCAGGTTTCATCGCCCAGATCGACGAGCTCGCCCGCTACGACCCGCGGTGTCTTGACATGTTCGACGGGCGGTCGGGCACGGAGCGATCCCACGGCGAGGGATATCTGGAGATCTTCCGCAATCGGATCTCGGGACGAGGCATCTACATCTTCGACGAGCCAGAAGCGGCACTCTCACCCGCGCGTCAGATGGAATTCCTTCGGATCATGCGGGCTGCCGCCGATCGCGGTGACGCACAGTTCGTGATCGCAACACACGCCCCGCTCCTGATGGCCTATGCCGGGAGCAACGGTCCTGCATCTGACGCCGCAGGGGATCACCGAGCGGGCGTTTCGGCAGACCGACCATTTCATCGTCATCCGGGAATTCTATCGCGATCCCGACGCGTTCATGGCGATGCTGTTCGACGGCTGAGGCGCCCCTGCCCCGTCCGTGGCGCGGCAATTTGCCGCGTTGACCAGACCGTCGCGATTTCCGGGGGTGCGCTGGCCGCGTGCGCCAATGTTGTGCGCCAGAGTGCGAGGCCGGCTGTGCCCCTGAAGGTCTGCGCACCCGGCAAGCCCCAGGTCAGAACACCGAATGGAGCTTGATGCCCAGCGCGTCGATGTCCGGATTCCGCCGCTCGAGATTCGGACGGAAGATGTGCTGGTAGTCCGGCTGGATCGACGTGCCTCGATAGACGTGGAAGATGTAGGTCGCTTCCGCCATGCTCTCGCTGCCCTGCGGCGCGGTCGCGCTGCCCGGCAGGGGCAGGCCGAGACTCTGGGCGATCCTCTGTGCCTGCACGAGATCGCCGCTGGCCTCCAGATGGCTCATGGCGATGCCGAATGTGTCCTCGGGCCGGGAGTGGAACAGGCCGCGCTCGATCAGGCCCGCATAGTATTCGTTGTTATAGACGGAATCCCGGTTCGTATTATGGACCAGCCCGGTCATCAGATAGAGACCGTGCAGCGGACCCCAACCGTTTCGCATGATCATCTGGTCCGCTTCGACCCAGAGCTGCACCTTGCCGTGGTCCATGCGGGCCGAGCGCCCGTCGACCTCGGCATATCCGCCGGTGGCATCGTACAGCTCGTCGGCGTACGGCGCGCTGTCGTGCCCGACGCCGATCTTGTAATGGCCCACGAGCTTGTGGGGCCCGAAGCTGGGGATGATGCCGATTTCAGTCGGGATGTAGATCCCCTGATACTGGCACAGGCCGAACTCGAAGCCCGTCCGGTCCCAGCGATTGGTGTTCACGCCAGCATTGGTGCCGTAGAGCCCGGTCTGAACGTAAAAGCCCTTGACCGGCCAGATCCGCGCACGACCGCCATAGGACGAATAGGGGTAGGTCGAGAACCCGTTCGCGCCACGGGTCAGTGATTTCGGATTGCCGCAGATGGACTTGTCCACGAACGTGCAGAACAGCGGCGACGCGGAAAAATCGATTGAAACCGGCAGCTTGCCTGCCGCGAGCTGAACACGTCCGCCCCACAGATCCTGCGTCGCATAGAAATAGACCATGTGCACGCCGACATTGCCGCCGCCGCCATAGATTTCCTGCAAGCCGTAGACCGAATAGTCGCGATAGTCCGACGCCATGCTGTGGCCTGCGCGATTGACGAACACGGCGTGCGTGCGAAAGCCCCGCAGGCCGATCAGGCGCTCCCAGTCGAGATCGATCTGCAGGCCGATCTGATGCAGGTAGGACGCGTCCGACCCATGCTTCCCATCCAGAATGATGGTACTTTCGCTCGTGTAGTCCAGAACCACGCCGACGCCATGCGCCTTGAGCCATGGCAAGGATCCGCCCCACGTCCCGAACGCATGCTCGACGTTGGGCGTAAACGGCGTGTTCTCATAGGCAGTGGGCGTATCCAGCGCAAAGGTCGGGCTGGTCTGTGAGATCGGCCCCTGAAACTGCGCGAGGGCCGGTCTCGAGATACTCGCCAGCACAAGCAGAGCACATATCCGGAGGATCAGGCGGGCGGCGGACCCGGGCGAAAAACGCCGACATAATACGATAAACACAATGGCATCGTAATGATGTCGGCGCGCGGATCGATCAACACACGACCCCGTGAGATGTCATGGCCGGTTGGCAAGGTCGATCAGGACGCCTGCCGCACCGCATCATAGACAATCCTGTCGAAGCAGGTGTGGAACGCCAGCAATGCCTCGGCCTCCGGTGCGATCGGCGCCGGCTCGACGGCCTGAATGCCCGGGTGTCCCTTTGCCATCATCGATGCCAGCGCGTTGAGGCGCGGCACCTTGCCCAGCCCTTTGACGTCCAGGTCATGCGCGATGTGGCGGCCCAGGCTGTCCATGTCTTCGGACACGCCGACGCGATCGAAATGGCCGAGGCTTTTCAGCGCATGCGACAGCGCCGCATCCGGATTCGTCCGGAACGGATCCGAGCCTGCGTCCGCGTAGAGCCCTGTCAGTCGCCGAACGTAGAGATTGTCGATTGCATTGCGGATGATCGGATCGGGATGCGCCAAAAACGCCCGCAGATCATGAGTCTGTGCGATCCGGATCTCGGGCACCGTGCTGTTCGTAATTGCCCGCCAGTAGTTGTAAAGAGACAGCAGACGGGCACGAGGCTCCCTCAGCACCGTCACCCGATACTTCGGCAGGTCGCCCGATATCTCCCGCAGCGCCGGCAGATCGTAATGGCCGCACAGCAGACGCGTCTGCCGGGCTGTCCACCGCGTCTCCGTCGTCAGATCCGGAAACCGGTCATTCGTTGATACAGAACCTGCAGCCGCCTGCATCCCTGCAAGATCGGGCGCAATCTGCGCCGGATGAAACCGGCGCGACATATGGACGCTGAGCGCCGTGCCGCCCGTCTTTTCGAGATGAAGAAACTGGATCTGCGGCCCGATCCACCAGGTAATCGGGTCCCCGCGCCGCTGCCGCTCGGTCCAGATCGGATCCGGCACCGGTTTGCGCGTCGCGCGCATGCCGCGCCGGACCCGCACCGCTACGCCTCGGCTTTTGCCGAGTGCGTAATTCCATGTGTCGTTGAACATGGCGCCATCGGATCATCAGGCGTTCCTTGCCCACAATCCTCTTACGGTGTCAGGTCGTAACGAAACCCATGACGCCGCGAGGCCACGTTACGGCATTCCCGGCACAACGGCTGGAAAATGTAGATTCTCAGTACAGGCACGACAAACGCCCGGAAACCGCAGTTACCTGTCGTCACTCTCTTGTCGCTGACGACAGGCGCCCGAGCACCTTGCGATCAATCGAGATCGCGGCTCACTTCGGGTGAGCGCAGCAGATTATCCATCTCCATGGCGGCGTCCGGAGCGGTATCGGGCTGGAAATGGATTTCCGGGACGACGCGCGTGCGCAGCGTCTTGGAGAGACCCGTACGAAGGAAGGGAGCGACGCGTTTGAGCGCAGGCAACACTTGCTCCACGTCGCTGCGGCCGAGACGGCAGACAAACGCGGTCGCGTGTTTGAAATCAGGTGAAATCCGGACTTCCGTCACGGTTATCCGCACATCATGCAGTTCCGGATCACGGAACTCCGTCCGGGCGAACTGCTCCGCCAGTGCGCGGCGGACTTCCTCCGCAACGCGAAGCTGGCGCTGGCTCGGGCCAGAAGCAGAAGAACCGGCGAGATGACCCGCCGGTCCTTTCAACTCCGTACGACTGGAACGGCGCGTGCTCATGCAGGCACCAGTTCCATCTCGTAGCACTCGACCACGTCGCCTTCGCGGATGTCGTTGTAGCCTGCAAACGACAGACCGCACTCATACCCGCGCGCCACTTCCTTGACGTCGTCCTTGAAGCGCTTCAGCTGGCTGAGATCGCCCTCGTGGATCACGACGTTGTCGCGCAGCAGACGCACGCCACAACCACGCTTGACGTGACCTTCGGTGACGTAACAACCCGCGACCTTACCGACCTTCGTGATGTTGAAGACCTGGCGAATCTCGGCGTAGCCGAGGAACTTCTCGCGATGCTTCGGCGCGATCTTGCCACGGACGAGTTGCTCCACATCATCGGCCACCTGGTAGATGATCGAGTAGTAGCGGATGTCCACACCGTCACGCTGGGCCATCTCCCGTGCCTGGCTCGTCGCACGGACGTTGAATGCCACGATGACCGCATTCGACGCCTTGGCAAGCTGGATGTCGGATTCGGTGATCTGGCCGACCGTCGCATTCAGCACGCGGACACGAACTTCCTCGTGCGACTGCTTCTCGACCGTCGCGGCCAAAGCCTCTGCCGAGCCCTGCACGTCGGCCTTGATGAGGACCGCAACTTCCTTCTGCTCGCCGGCCTGAATGCGGGCGAGCATCTGGTCGAGCGTGCCACGCGCGGCCGTCTGCCCCGCCATCTGGCGTTCGCGGATCTTACGCTGACGGAACTCCGAGATCTCGCGTGCACGATTCTCGTTCTCGACGACGACGAACGGCTCGCCGGCACCGGGAATTCCAGTGATGCCGAGCACCTCAACCGGTGTCGAAGGCCCAGCCTCCTTCACCTGACGGCCACGATCGTCGTTCATGGCGCGGACACGGCCCCATTCGGCGCCAGCCACGATGATGTCACCGCGACGCAGTGTGCCCTTCTGAATGAGGACGGTGGCAACCGGACCACGGCCACGGTCGAGACGGCTTTCGATCACCGGTCCTTCCGCCACGCGATCCGGATTGGCACGCAGGTCGAGGATCTCGGCCTGCAGCAGGATCGCTTCCTCCAGCTTCTCGAGCCCGGTGCGCTTGAGCGCAGAGACCTCGATATCCTGAACGTCCCCGCCCATCTGCTCGACCACGATTTCGTGGCTCAGCAGCTCCTGACGCACGCGATCGGGGTTGGCGCCCGGCTTGTCGATCTTGTTGATGGCAACGATGATCGGCGCATTGGCGGCCTTGGCGTGTTTGATCGCCTCGATCGTCTGCGGCATCACACCATCATCGGCTGCAACGACCAGTACGACGACATCCGTCACCGAAGCACCGCGTGCACGCATGGCGGTGAACGCCTCGTGGCCCGGGGTGTCGATGAAGGTGATCTTCGAACCGGATTCCAGCGTCACCTGATAGGCGCCGATATGCTGGGTGATCCCGCCGGCCTCGCCCGCCACCACGTCCGTGGTGCGCAATGCGTCCAGAAGTGACGTCTTGCCGTGATCGACATGCCCCATCACCGTCACCACCGGCGGACGCGGCAGCAGTTCGGTGTCGGTGTCCTCGTGCCCTTCGATGCCGATCTCGACATCGCTTTCGGACACGCGACGGACGCGATGACCGAATTCCTCGACCACCAGTTCGGCGGTGTCGGCATCGATCGACTGGGTCGCGGTCGCCATGACGCCCATCTTCATGAGCGCCTTGATCACTTCACCCTGACGCGCCGCCATACGGTTGGCCAGTTCGGCAACCGTGATGGATTCCGGCAGCGTGACATCACGGACCACGCGGACCTGATCCGAGCGCAGACGCTCCAGCTCCGCCTGACGGCGATCACGCTCACGCTGGCGACGGACGGACGCGAGGCTACGCGTCTTGTCGTCATCACCCTCGATCGCGGCACGCACGTCGATACGACCGGACCGACGGTTGTCACCTCCGCTACGCTTCGGCGCCGCACCCGGCGCACGACGCGGCGGTGTGGCAGCCGGACGACGAGCCGGACCGCGACGATCCTCCTCACCCGCACCCGGAGTACGCAGGTGAAGCGTCTCGCCGGCGGCACGCGGCGCAGACGGTGCCGGGCGCGGGGTGATCGGCTTGGCCGGCATGATCGCGCGTTCCGCAAGCGGACGCAGCCGCTCCATCGGGGCCGCGAGTTGCACCGAACCGGGGCGCACTTCCTTGGAATCGAGCGGCGCACGACGTGCTGCTTCTTCCTGCTCGATGCGGGCGCGACGCTCTGCCTCGCGCGCTTCGGTCACGGACCGCTGCTCTGCTTCGGCCTGGGCCTCTGCATCGGCGCGCGCGGCGGCGGCTGCCTGCGCTTCCTGCTGCTCGGCAGCCC
>NZ_BALE01000052.1 GCF_000963885.1 Tanticharoenia sakaeratensis NBRC 103193 | reverse complement strand
CCGCCATTCGGGCCGCCATGGCGCGGGCCGTGGCGAGCGTGATCGGCGCCCTGGGGTGGTCCGTCGTTATGTGCGTGCGGGAGCGACATGATCGCGCCGGAGGCACCCATGAAGCCGACCAGCAGCGCGCTCCAGAAGCCGACGGTCTGGTGAAGGTCGCGCAGGCCTCGATAGCCCGCGATCCTGGTCGGCGGGACGATGGCGCGCTTCCATCTGGCCGAGAGCATCAGGGCGGGGGTCGGGCACCAGAGCGCGATCCCTGTGATGCACATGAGGGTCAGAAGGATGCCCATCAGTTCGGTTGCGGTCTGTCCGTAGGGGATCAGCAGCAGGTCCGTGTGCAGGTCGTGTGCGAAGCGGAAGGAGACGCGGCTCGTGACATGCACGACCTGTCCGGTCGTGGGATCGACCATGAGGGTTTCGAGCGGATGGCGTGCGTGGGGCGGCCCGAAGCCGATGGCGGCAGTGTCGCCCGGCCAGCGGGGCGGCGCATAGTCGACGATGGACATGCCAGCGGGGGCATGGGCGATGGCATCCGCGATCTGGGTATCCGCCGGCAGCAGCGGCCCGTTATCGTGCAGTTGCGGGCGGTTGAACGCGAGTTTCGGCAGGAGCAGCAGCACGAGGCCGGTCAGGCCCTGCAAGGCAAAGGGCACGCAGAGGGCGAGGCCGACCCAGCGGTGGAGTTTGCGAAACACGGTCCGTTTGA
The DNA here is from genome assembly GCF_000963885.1 of Tanticharoenia sakaeratensis NBRC 103193. Taxonomy (GTDB): domain Bacteria; phylum Pseudomonadota; class Alphaproteobacteria; order Acetobacterales; family Acetobacteraceae; genus Tanticharoenia; species Tanticharoenia sakaeratensis. The sequence goes on along the minus strand of NZ_BALE01000052.1, from coordinate 34,934 downwards.
TCCTGCGAATGAGAATTGATCTCATGTTGTAGTGGATCGAAACGGTTCCGGAAACCATGCTTGCGGAACGAATTGTTGCACGCTGTGGCGTGTGCGGCAGTGTCTGTATATCGGGTCCGGGGCCCGGGCCAACCGCGTTCAGGAAAACTTCACGATTGCCGTACGTCCGATCGGGGCGTGTTGCTTCTGCTTGCACGAGACCTGACCCGGAGACGGGGATCGATCTGGTCGGCATGTGCGGTTCAGGAAGAGGTCTGCGCGGGGACTTTGTCCGGAGAAGGCCCGCCTGCTGGCCGCAGAGGAAGCGTCGGGAAGGGGCTCATGTTTCGGGTGGGCGGCTTCTACGGAGAGGGCCGGGTTTTGGGGCAGGCTCTGGAGGATTCCCGTGTTTGAAGCAGCGTTCCCCTAAGGCTGGCTCGGCGGTTGGCGGGGGGCGGCACGTCTCGAGTGGTGAGCGGGGAGCCGGGGTGAAGCGACGGACCGTGGTCTCCATGATGGCGGGGGTTCAGCCGGAATGGCCCGTTTGCAGGTCGCGGATAGACGAGCGGGTCGCAGGGCTTGAACGTGGGCCTGCAGTCTTCGAGGACGTCCTGCTGTCCCGGATCCGCGGTCCTAGCAAATCATCGCGTGACCGAGCGGGACAGGGCGGGTCTGGATCGCGCGGCGGCGGCTGGGGGCCCCTCAGGTCGCGGCGCGTTGCCGCGCAGACGTGCTGGCGCGATTCTCCGGATCACGCGGCGGGACGCGCGCACAACTGTCTCAGAGGTAAGGCTGGAGATGCAGGGTGGCGATGCGTTGCCTGCCGTCCTGTTCGACCGGCAACTGGAGGGTGCTTCCGGCCGGGCCGTGCAGTTGCGTGGCCAGCGTGGTTGCGTCTGTACCCAGGATGCGGTTGCCGGGTTGAAGTCCCGCAGCTTTTGCGGGACTGCCCGGGCCGACATCGGTGATGACGAAGTCGTTGTGATGCCGGTCGAACCATAATCCTGACAGCGGGTAGGTGTATTGCGGGGCCGTCAGGCTGTTTCGCCGGATCCACAGGCGCTCGTTCTGCGGATCGAGCATCAGGTTGAACTGGCGCAGGATCGGCAGGCCGATCAGTCCGTCGGAGATATCGGCCTCGCGGTCGTCGGGTAGCAGCAGGGCCAGCGGGCGTTCGAGCGGTATGCCGCCGAATTCGAGCCGGTCGATGCGCGCGATCCGTGCGCCGTCACGCAACGGCGCATAGGGACGATCACTGGTCCACAGGCCGAGTTTCCGTGCCGTCGTGTTGTTCAGCCTGACAAAGGATTCCGCAGCGGTATCGAGCAGGAACTGCTGACGCGATCCATTGACGGCGCCTGGCGCCACGATGAACGGGGAGCCTCCTGTCGCGGGCTTTCGCGTGATGTCGACATCGAGCGGGGTGAAGCCGGATGGATCGGGGCGGCCTTCGGTCCAGACGCGCCATTCCCGGGCGTCGAAATCGAGTTCGCTGACCAGTGTCGTCATCAGGCCGGAGCCGAGCGAGCCCGATATGCCGTCGCCGAAGCCGAAATTCACGACGCTGATGAGCTGGGCGTGCGGCTGGCGGATGATGCCGCCGATGACGAGGTTTGCGACGTCGTAGGCCGGGTGGCCGCCGCTCTGGCCGCTGACGCCGATATGCACTTCGCCGGTGCGTGGCAGGTTAAGTCTGGCGGCCAGATCTTCGCGGATGAGGCTGACGGCGCCGCCTGTGTCGATCGCGAACAGGAGCGGGCCTGTGCCGTTCAGCGTGACGGCGATGACGACGCGGCTGCCGACCAATTCGATCGGTGCTCGCAACGGGGCCGGTGCGGCGTGGGCCACGGGCAGTCGGGACGCGGCGAAGGCGGACGAGAGGAACTGGAGTGCGTGTCGCCGTGTCGGCATGCTTTCGGTCTCTTCCTAGGTGAAACCCTGCTGCTCGGGTATCTGGGCCCGTGTGGAGGGCGAGGATCCAGCCTGGCGTCGTTTTGTCCAGTCCGGGAACCGGGGTGCTTTCCGGGCGGGCGCGCGTGGCAGGTCACGTTCGCGTTTTTTGTTGGATGCGTGTGCCGATGCCGGTCGAGAGTTTTCGGCCGATCGCACCGGGGTTCGCGCATTTCTGGTGGCTGCGCGGCGCATCCGGGACGACCCTCGTTAAAGGCCGTTAACCTTTTTCCGATCTATTCGCATTATTCTTGACAGACCCGAGGAACGTTGGGCTTCCTGCGGAACATTGAGTTAAGAATTCGTTAACCGGCGTGTCGGCATCGTCAGGCCCTCGAGCGCATGCCGAGGCTTTCCGGCGGTCCCGGTCCGGTTGGAGCGACTGATGGCGACGCATACGGGTTTGGTCAGCATCATCGAAGCGGGTTGCACGGACGGCCTTCAGGGGTCTGCCGCTGCACGTGATGTGGCGTCTCTTGCGGATGTTCGCCGTCATGTGGCGTCCGGGTCCGTGATGATGGCGGACGGGGTGGCTGTCCTGTGCGGGGACGCGCCGGGGGACGGCGATCGCGCGGCGGTATTCGTGCAGGGACTGCGGATTGCGACGCTGGCCGGGAGCGAGGCCGTGGAGGGTCTGTCGCCCGGTGCGACCGTCCTGACGCCGCGTGGGCCGCGGATCGTGGCGCGGGTCGAGCATCGGCAGGTGGATGCTGCGTCTCATCGGCGACGGGACGTGCTGTATCCGGTGCGCGTGAAGGCGGGGGCGCTGGCGGATGGTGTGCCGTCGCGGGACCTGCTGCTCCTGCAGGATCAGTGTCTGGTGCTCGATGGTGCGCTGGTGCCAGCGCGCATGCTGGTGAACGGTGTCTCGGTCGTGATCGAGCGCGAGATGCGCAGTTACCTGTGTCTTCGTATCGAGTGGCAGAAATCCGGCTGGGCCGCAGCGTCGGCCGGTGAGAGCCCGCTCGTCACGGCATCGCCCATGGCTGTTTCCGCAGTCTATCAGGAGGTCGCACGACGTGCCGGGGTTGCGGCGGCATCGGCGGGGCTGGCTTCGGATGCGGGGCTGCGTGTGGTGACGGATACCGGGGAGGTCATCGCGCCGCTGACCGTGCGCGGGGGCGTCGCCCGCTTCATACTGCCCGGCGATGTGCAATCGGTTCGGCTGCGGTCGGGGACGTCCTGTCCGGCGGATCGGGGTGGGGCTTTCATCGACGACCGGCGGACGCTGGGTGTGCTGGTGGGTGCGATCTCGCTGCACAGCGACGTGCAGCAGGTCGAGATTTCGACTCATCTGCACGATGCGGATCTGGACGGCTGGAGCATGGTCGAAAGCGCGCCGATGCGCTGGACCACCGGGGATGCATTTGTGCCGCTGGGGATGTCGTTGAGCGGCAGCGTGCGGATGCTGGCGGTGCAGGTCGTGGCATCGGGCTGCTGTCAGGTCGAGGCCTGCCTGGCTGTTCCTGCTGCCTGACCAGAGTCTGGCGCCGCTTCGTGCGGGGCCGGTTTCACGACCCAGGGCCGCGAGACGGCCGTGCCCCGAAAGAGGATCCTTCGGGGCACGGGTCTGGGGATCAGGCGTTCAGGTAGATCGTCTTCGTCTCGACATAGGCTTCGAGGCCGTGCTGGCCGTCCTCGCCGCCGACGCCGCTGTCGCGGTAGCCGTGGTGGAAGCCTTGCGGCGCTTCGCCGCTTTCGCGATTGACGTAGATTTCGCCGAAGTCGAGTTCGTTCGACATCCGCATGATGCGCTCGAGGCTTTCGGTGAAGACGTAGGCCGAGAGGCCGTAGCGGCAGTCGTTCGCCTTGGTGATCGCGTCCTCGAACGAGCTGGTCTTCATGACGATCATGACGGGGCCGAAGACTTCGTCATGGGCGATGTCCATCTCGTGCGTGACGCCGGTCAGCAGGGTCGGGGCGTAGAACTGACCCTTGTCGTAAAGGCCGCCGGTCAGGCGATGGCCGCCGAAGACGAGCGTGGCGCCCTGCTCGACGGCGCGCTTGACCATCTTGTCCACCTTTTCGAGTTCCGGGCCGCAGACCTTGGGGCCCATGTCGGTTGCCTCGTCGAGAGGGTTGCCGACCTTCAGCGCGTGGATGCGGTCGGTGATCTTGCCGACGAACTCGTCGTAGACTCCGGCATCCACATAGGTGCGTTCGTTGGCGGTGCAGACCTGGCCCGCATTGCCGAAACGGGCGAGCACGGCGGCTTCGGCCGCGCGGTTCAGGTCGGCGTCGTCCGCGACGATGAAGGGCGCCTTTCCACCCAGTTCGAGGCGCACGATCTTCAGGTGTTCGGCCGCGGCCGCCATGATCTTCTTCCCGGCGGGCGTGCTGCCGGTCATGGTGATGAGGCGTGTCCCGGGGTGCGCGACGAGGGGCACGCCGACCTCGGGGCCGTCACCGGTCACGATGTTGACGACGCCCTTCGGGATGCCGGCCTCCTCGACGAGCTTCGCGAGCTTGAGGCTGGCGATCGGCGTCATCTCGTGCGGCTTGACGACGATGGTGTTGCCGGCGGCAAGTGCCGGGCCGAGCTTGCGGCAGGTCAGCGCCAGCGGGAAGTTCCAGGCGGCGATGGCGCCGACGACGCCCACGGGCTTGCGCTCGATCAGGATCTTCTCGCCCGGACGGCTGCCCGGAATGATCTCGCCCTGCAGGCGGCGGACGTTTTCCGCGGCGAAGCGCAGCAGGCCGGTGGCGAACGCGACCTCGACGCAGGCTTCCTTGATCGGCTTGCCCATCTCGGTCGAGATCGTGCGGGCGAAATCTTCCGCGTCGCGTTCGATGAGGTCCTTCAGGCGATAGAGGTAATCCGCGCGTTCAGTGGCGACCAGGCGGCTCCAGGCCGGGAAGGCGGCCTCTGCCGCGCTGACGGCGCGATTAACGTCCGTCTCGTTGCCGCGGGCGACATGGGCGATCGTTTCGCCCGTCGCCGGATTTTCCACCGCCAGGGTCTGGCCGGAGGCCGGGCGCGTCCAGCTTCCGTCAATGAACAGATCGTAATTTTGCTGTCCGGACATGGACTTTCCCTTTCGTATCGATCGATTTCAGGGATTCGAACGGTATGCGCCGGGGAAGTTTCATCGTCCCTGGGCGAAAAAAACCGCGTGGTGCGTGGTTTTTTGGCTTGAGCGATAAGGATCGCATCAGTATAAGGCCGCACACCGGAGGCCGGGCGGCACGCCTATGGGCGCATAGCTCAGTTGGTAGAGCAGCTGACTCTTAATCAGCGGGTCCTAGGTTCGAGCCCTAGTGCGCCCACCATTTCGTGCCCCGCCTCCGGTATTTTCCACATCGATGCACATTGGTCGTTATCGGAACCGGGCATGATGCGCCTGTCCGGAAGACGATGACTGTTCCGTTTTCAGGAGCGGCGGCTGGGCCTGTCGTCAGGACACCAGACGCGTGACGTTGCGGGTGTCGACGGCTGCCGGTGCCGCGTCGAACGCGCGGATCCACTCGTCGATGTCCTGCGGGGGGCAGGGGCGGCTGATAAGGTAGCCCTGATGTTCGAAGCAGCCTTCGCGCCGCAGGAGGTTGGCCTGATTGTCGGTTTCGACGCCCTCGGCCGTGACGTGAACGTCGAGGCTGTTGCAGATGCCCGCGATCGCGCGGACGATGGCCGTGGCCTCCGCACTTTCGCCGAGATCGTTGATGAAGCTGCGATCGATCTTGATGCGGGTGAAGGGAATTTCCCGCAGGAAGCTGAGCGATGAATAGCCCGTCCCGAAATCGTCCATCGCGATCTTGACGCCGAGCGCGCGCAGTTCGCCCAGGACAGTGCGCGCGTTGTCGAGATCGGCGATCATGCTGGTTTCTGTGATCTCGATCTCGAGACGTTCGGGTGCCAGTCCGCAGTCGGCCAGCGTGATGCGCACGGCGTCCACAAGGCCCGGCAGGCGGAGGCGGGTGGGCGAGAGATTGACGGAGACGCCGATATCCTCGCGCCAGTGGGTGGCCTGTCGGCAGGCCGTCCGCATGACCCAGTCGTCGATGCGCGGCATGAGACCGATTTCCTCGGCGAACGGGATGAAATCGATGGGCGGGATGTTGCCGCGCACCGGATGGTGCCAGCGCAGGAGGGTCTCGAAGCTGGTGATCCGTCCGGTCTTCGTATCGACGACGGGCTGATAGACGAGCGCGAACCCGTCGTTTTCGAGGCTCTCGCGCAGATCGTGTTCGAGCGCGCGCCGTTTCTGCAGCGCTTCGCGCATGCCCGGCTCGTAGCGCAGGGCGCGGCCGCGGCCGGCGTCCTTGGCGGCATACATCGCCAGATCGGCGTGGTGGATCAGGGCCTCGGCATCGGTGTCGTCGGGGCCGGCCATGGCGACGCCGATGCTGGCGCTTGTCGCAATCGTGCCGCAGGTGAGGTCGAGCGGGCGCGAGAGGTCGCGTGCCAGACGTTCCGCCAGGCTTTCGGCGTCGCGATCTTCGTAGACGTCCTGACAGAGGATGACGAATTCGTCGCCGCCGAGACGGGCGACAGTATCGCGCGGGCGTACGTTCTCGCGGATGCGGCCGGCCGTGATCCGGAGGACTTCATCGCCCATGGGATGGCCGAAACTGTCGTTGATCTGCTTGAAGCGGTCCAGATCGATATAGATCAGGGCGCAGGACGTGGTGCGGCCGGGGTTTGTCAGCGTCTCGGTCAGACGGGTCTGGAAGGCGGCGCGGTTCGGCAGGTCGGTCAGGACGTCATGATGGGCGAGGTGGACGACCTCGCGTTCCATCTCGCGGCGCTCGGTGACGTCGTCGATCGTGGAGACCCAGCCGCCGTCGGGCAGGAAGCGGTCGCTGATGGTGATGATGCGCCCGTTGAGCGTGTATTCCTGCTGATGGGCGGGAACGGTGCTGGCCGTGAGATGGCGCGCGCGTGCCTCGCTCACGCGGGCGGCGATCTGTTCGGCGCTGGCGGAACTGCGGGCATGCATGAGCCAGAGCAGGTCCGTGTATGTGCTGCCGGGCGGCAGGGCGGCGCCGTCGAGGGCCAGAAGTTCCGTGAACCGGCTGTTGCGGACGACGAGGCATTCGTGGCTGTCGAACAGGCACAGCCCTTGGGACATGTGGGCCAGCGCCAGATCGAGATTGTCCCGCATCGCCTTGATCTGGTCGAGCTGGTTCTTGTGGCTGGTCAGGTCGTGCGTGATGTTTGCAAAACCGATATGGCGCTGGTGCTCGTCGTAGATCGGATCGATCGTGACCAGCGCCCAGAAGCATGAACCGTCCCGCCGGACGCGCCAGCCCTCGTTCTCGAACTTGCCGCGGGCGAGTGCGGTCGCGAGGCCACGGTAGGGCAGGCCTGCCTGACGGTCATCGGCTGTGTAGAAGATCGAGAAATGCCGCCCGACGATGTCCTGGGCAGCGTAGCCCTTGGTCCGCTCGGCACCTGCGTTCCAGTTCGAGACGCGGCCCTGTGTGTCCAGCATGTAGATCGAATGATCCGTCACGCCCTGGGCGAGCAGGCGGAAATTGCGCGTCTGTTCGTCGGCGGCGCGCCGGGCTTCATATTGCGCCGTGATGTCGCGGGTGATCTTGGCGAAGCCGATCAGGGTGTCGGTTTCGTCATAGACGGGATCGATCACGACGTGGGCGCGCAGGCGGGAGCCGTCCTTGCGCAGGCGCCAGCCCTCGTCCTCGAACTTGCCGTCCCGCCGGGCGATGGCCAGCGCGCGGTCGGGAAGGTCGGCCGCGCGATCTTCCTCGAGGTAGAAGCGGGAGAAATGCTGGCCGACGATCTCTTCCGGGAGGTAGCCCTTGGCGCGCTGGGCGCCGGCGTTCCAGTTCGTGACGATGCCGTCCGGGCTGAGAAGGTAGATCGCGAAATCGGTGACGTTCTGGACCAGCATCCGATAGAGCGAGTCATCGTTCGGGCGGAGGGTGCCGGGGACCGGAACCGGGACTGTGGCAGGAACGGTGGCAGGGACTGGAGCAAGGTCGGGCAGCGGCTGCATCGATCGGGTGCTTTCCTGAGGACGCCATGTTCGCGCCGCTTCGGAACCTGCGTGACCTGTCGGGGCAGGGCCCTGTTCCGCTGCCGGCCGGGCGATCGGGACTGCATGGTTCCTGCCGGACCCGCGTTTCGGGCGGCTTCGGCGCCGATCATCGGTGCAATTGATGAATCAATCGCTAAGGCCTGCCGCCGGAATGGTGATAAATTTCGCGAGCCGGGGATTTTGCATGCCGGATGTGACATCGTCGGGCGCAGGCGCTACAAACCGGGCGCCCTGACGGATGACAAGCAAGCGAGTGACGAGCGAGGCGATGAAGGTTCTGGTCCCGATCAAGCGGGTGGTCGATTACAACGTGAAGGTGCGCGTGAAGGCGGACCACAGCGGTGTCGAGACATCCGGTGTCAAGATGTCGATGAACCCGTTCGACGAGATCGCCCTCGAGGAAGCCGTGCGGCTGCGCGAGCGCGGTCAGGCGACCGAGGTCGTGGCGGTGTCGATCGGCAATGCCGACTGCCAGTCGGTGCTGCGGACCGCGATGGCGGTCGGCGCGGACCGGGCGATCCTGGTGCAGACCGACGAGGCGCTGGAGCCGCTGGCGGTGGCGAAGCTTCTGGCGGCCATGGTCGCCCGTGAGGAGCCGTCGCTCGTCATGATGGGCAAGCAGGCGATCGACGACGACATGAATGCGACGGGCCAGATCCTGGCGGCGAAGCTGGGCTGGCCGCAGGCGGCATTCGCGAGCGTGGTCGAGGTGTCCGACGGCCGGGCGCGGGTAACGCGTGAGATCGACGGTGGACACGAGACGCTGTCGGTGGCGCTGCCGGCGGTCGTGACGGCGGATCTGCGTCTGAACGAGCCGCGCTATGCGTCGATGCCGAACATCATGAAGGCGCGCAAGAAGCCGCTCGCGACGGTTCCGGCAGACGAACTCGGCGTCGATACCGCGCCCCGGCTGAGCGTGGTCGAGGTGGTGGAGCCGCCCGTGCGCAAGGCGGGTGTCGTGGTGGGATCGGCCGCCGAACTGGTGAGCAAGCTCCGCAACGAAGCGAAGGTGGTCTGATCATGACGGCTCTGGTTCTGCTCGAGATCGAACAGGGCGCGGTGCGCCAGGCATCGCGTTCGGCGGTGGCCGCGGCGCGTGCGTTCGGCGATGTCGATGTGCTGGTGATCGGCGAGGGTGCGGAAGCGGCATCGCGTCTGGATGGTGTGGCGCGCGTCCTGAAGGCCGATTGCGCGACGCAGGCCGAGGCTGTGGCGGCGCTGCTGGCGCAACTGGCGACGGGCTACAGCCATGTCGTGGGTGGCGCGACGTCGTTCGGCAAGAATGTCCTGCCGCGTCTGGCGGGTCTTCTGGATGTGCAGCCGATTACCGAAGTGATCGCGATCGTGGATGCGGACACGTTCCAGCGTCCGATCTATGCCGGCAATGCCCTGGCGACCGTGCGCTCGCGCGATGCGATCAAGGTTCTGACGGTGCGGGCAGCGAATTTCGATCCCGTGGCCGAGGGAACAGGTGCGGCGTCTGTCGAGGGCGTGTCGGGGCCGGATGCCGGTGTCGACGTGCGGTTCGAGGGCATGGAGCTGTCGCAGTCCGAGCGGCCGGAGCTGGAGGCGGCGCGGGTTGTGGTGTCAGGTGGCCGGGGCTTGCGCGATGCCGAGCACTTCAAGCTGCTGGAGCCGCTTGCGGATCGTCTCGGGGCGGCCATCGGCGCATCGCGCGCGGCGGTGGATTCCGGGTTCGCACCCAACGAGATGCAGGTCGGGCAGACCGGCAAGATCGTGGCGCCCGAGCTGTATATCGCGATCGGCCTGTCCGGTGCGATCCAGCATCTGGCGGGCATGAAGGACAGCCGCGTGATCGTGGCGATCAACAAGGATCCCGACGCGCCGATCTTCCAGGTCGCGGATTATGGGATCGTGGGCGATCTCTTCGAGATCGTGCCGCAGTTCCAGTCCGAGCTGGGCTGATAAAAAGAGGCCGTCGGGGCGGGCTTTATTCCGTCGCGACGGCCCTGGTTTTACAGTGTGAACAGCATCACCACCATGAAGGCGATGGCGAGTGCTGCTGCGATTTCGACCGACAATGAGGCCCCGGATTCCAGTTTCATGTGATCCGGTGGAAATTCTCCGGTCGAGGCTTTCGGACCGAACGGATTGCGCATGATACGCTCCTTCCGAAGAGGATCTGTCTCTCTCCGGGCCATCAATATGGTGATCGGCGCGAACGGCTGCGATGGGGCGGCCCGATGACAAGCTCGCGATCGAAAAATGCCGTCCAGCATCGAACATATTCGATGATGACATGTGTGCGGTCGCGGCCCGTGTGGGGCCGGTTCCGGGCCTTTGATCGGGTGGCGGGGGCGCTGCAAGCGTTGTCGGCCGTGTGGGTTGCTGTCATGGAGGCGCGCACGGGCATGCACGGGCAGGGGTGCGCGCGGTTGGAGACGCCATGACGGACGACGGGACTTTCGAAATCTTTCTGGCGACCGTTCCGGGGCTCGAGCCGGTGCTGTGCGACGAGGTGCGGCTGAAAGGGTTCCGGGCGCCGAAAGTCGTGCCCGGCGGTGTCGTGCTGCGTGGCGGGTGGCCTGAAGTGTGGCGGGCCAATCTGTGGGTGCGCGGGGCGAGCCGTGTTCTGGCGCGGATCGATGCGTTTCGCGCGGTGCATATGGCGCAGCTCGACGGGCGGGCGCGACGGGTGCCGTGGGCTGCGGTCCTGCGGCCGGACGTGCCGTTTCGCGTCGAGGCGGCGTCGCTGGGGTCGCGGCTCTATCACGAGGGCGCGGTGGCGCAGCGCGTCGAGACCGCGATCCGGGAGACGCTGGGGGCTGTGTCCTCTCCGGAGGCGGAGGTCGTGGTCAGGGTGCGGATCGAGCGCGACCTCTGCACGATCAGCATCGACACGTCGGGCGAGCTCCTGCATCGGCGCGGGCACAAGGAGGCGGTGAACCGCGCGCCAATGCGCGAGACCATGGCATCCCTGTTCCTGCGGTCGTGCGGGTATGACGGGTCGGAGCCGGTGGTCGATCCGATGTGCGGTTCGGGCACCTTCGTGATCGAGGCTGCGGAGATCGCGGCGCGGCTCAATCCCGGACGCTCGCGGCATTTCGCGTTCGAGCTTCTGGCGACGTTCGATGCCGAGGCCTGGGCGCGGATGCGCGATGTGAAAAGCGCGCGGGTGCCGGCGGTGCGGTTTCACGGGTTTGACCGGGATGCGGGCGCGATCGCCATGAGCGCGGCCAATGCGGAGCGGGCGGGCGTTTCGGAATTCGTGAGTTTCCGTCAGGGTGCGATCGGCGACCTGGCGCCGCCGGACGGGCCGCCCGGACTTGTCATGGTCAATCCGCCGTATGGGACGCGGGTCGGGGACAAGGGCAAGCTGGCGCCGCTCTACAAGGCGCTGGGTTCGGTGCTGACGACGCGTTTTGCGGGATGGCGCGTGGGGATTGTCGCAACCGAGGCGCGGCTTGCGCATGCGACGGGGCTTTCGTTCCTGCCGATGGCGGCCCCCGTGCCGCATGGCGGCCTGCGGGTGTCGCTGTATCGGACCGACACTCTGGGGTGAGACCTGCCCTGTCGTGTGTCGGCGTGGAGGGGCATGGCATCGGGATCGCGTTGACGGCTGTTGTCCGCTCGCGCTACGCACGGCGCAGACGAAGCCCGGGCCGACCGGGGTTCGCGTAGGCGTTAACGTCAACCAACGCATCGAAAACGCGATGGCGGTCCTGACATGGACGGCTGTCGATGCGGAAGGTTGGCACCTTGACTGTTGAACGCCCCGGCGCGGCTGTGACCGCTGCTTCTCATACCGGCTTCCTGACACTCGGAATTGTCCTGATCGGTGCGAACCTGCGCGCGCCGATCACCGCACTCGGGCCGGTCCTGCCTGATATCCAGACGGATCTTCACCTCGATGGTGCGCAGGCCGGACTGCTGAATGCGTTGCCGTTGCTGACGTTCGGGGTTCTGTCCCTGGTCGCCCCGGGTCTTGGGCGCCGGTTCGGGCTGGAACGTGCGCTTGGCTGCGCGCTTGCAGCGCTTGTCGTGGGGAGTGTCGTGCGCTCGGTTGCCGTGCCGGGGGCGATCTGGGGCGGGACGGTGCTTCTGAGCGCGGGGATCGCGGTGGGCAACGTGCTGCTGCCGGGGCTGGTGAAGCGGGATTTTGCCGAGCGTGCGGCGGGCCGGATCGGGCTCTATGCGGCGGCCATGGCGGGGACGGCGGCACTTGCCAGCGGTCTGGCCGTGCCGATTGCCCATACACTCGGGCTTGGCTGGAGATGGGCGATCGGGATCTGGGCGCTCTTTGCGTGTGCAAGCCTGCTGGTCTGGCTGCCGCAACTGACCGGGCAGCAGCATCATCTGCCATCGAAGGGCCGGGCAGGCGGTGTGGCGGCGTCTCCCTGGAAGCATCCGGTCGGCTGGCAGGTCTCGATCTTTTTCGTGCTGCAGTCGCTCGTTTTCTATTCCCTGATCGACTGGTTCGGCACGTATGGCGCGACGATCGGCCTGTCGCCCGAGACGGCGGGGTTCGCTCTTCTGGTCTATCAGCTGGTCGCGATTGCGACCAATCTGGGTGGTGCGCCGCTGATCAGGCGGTTTGCCGACCAACGGCTCGTGGGGTTCGTGTGTGGCCTGCTGCTGCTGGTCGGTACCGTGGGGCTGTTCCTGTGGCCGCGATTTGCGATCGTCTGGCTGATCGGCGGGGGTTTTGGCGCCGGGCTGTCGATGGTGACCAGCCTGTCGCTCTTTGCGCTGAGGACGCGCGACCATCATCAGGCATCGGCGCTGTCCAGCATGGCGCAGTGCATCGGGTATCTCGGTGCGGCGGCCGGGCCTTTTCTGGTCGGTGTGCTGCACGATGCAAGCCATGGCTGGGGATTGCCGTTCATGCTGCTGATCGCATCGAGCGCGCTGGTCATGGTGTTCGGGACGCTGGCGGGACGGGCGCGGTTTATCGAGACCGATCTCTCCCGTCGCGCGCCGTCAGGCGCACGGGGTGGTCAGCGCATGGGTTCCGGGAGTGCCACCGGGTGAGCCGAGAGCGGGTGTCGGGTCAGACGGCCTGCTTGGGGTAGGGTGTTCGCAGATTGGTCAGGGCATGGTCCGCGCTCGCCCTCAATGGGGTGACGCGGCGGGCTTGAAAAAGCGGCTGGGAGCTGATCGGGGCTGACGGTGCTTCGTGGTCGTTGCCTGCGGGAAGCAGGATGCCGAGCACCGTCCTTGGGGTGGCTTGAAGGATCGGCCGGGCGATGTCTGGACTGGCCGCCGTGTCGGGGGGGCCTTCGTCCAGGCATCGGTCGGTTCAGTAGGCCTGCAGGCCCCAGGTCTCCTGCAGGATGGCGAATTTTCTCAGTCTTACCGGATCGAGCCGGGCGGCCCGCGCCCTGTTGATGGTGAAATAGGCATCTCCCAGAAAAAGGTCGCCGTCAAAGGCGTTCATGGGTTCGAACCGGCGCAGGACGAGGCCGAACTGGCGCAGATAGGCGATGATCTCGTGCAGGAGTTTCGTGTTGCGATAGACCGGCGTCAGCCATGTTTCCGCTTCCACGCCCAGGCACTGATCGAGCAGCCCGCCGAATCCCAGCAGGATTTCATATTCGTAGCCTTCGACGTCGAGTTTGATGACATCGGCCACGGGCACCTCGCCGCGGCTGTGCAGCGTGTCGTAGCGATCGCATTCGACCGTGACCGTGCCCATGCTGTCGTACAGGGGCGCGATTGAATATCCGGCCAGCACGTCCGGATCGGCCTTGAGCAGGGAGGTGCATCCTGCGTGTCTGCCGAGAGTCAGTTCGAATTCGCCGGCCCGGTAGGACAGGCCACGCTCGACGACCAGGGCGCCCGGGATATGGCTCATCGAGCCGCGCAGGCGATCCGCTTCGGCGGGGTTGGGTTCGAACAGGACCGGCCTGATGTTGCCGGGCTGTCTGGCCCATTTTTTCTGCAGGCCTCCGGATGCGCCGATGTCCACAACGACGATCCGTTCGTCGGCGGCAGTTATGACCTCGGTCATGTCCGGTCTCCCTTTGGGGACGGCTGATGATTTGTCCTGAAAGTCATACGTCTGATCGTGCATCGGGGTGCATCGCGATCAGGTCTGCCGCGAGACGTGATCCTCCTCGGCGGGGAGGTCGACACAAAACAGGGGACGTGTGTTTTGGCGATCGTTTGTTGGCGGCGGCTGTTTCGTCGCCGTATGGGAGACGACGGATTGGCGGTGACGGCGGTTGTCGCGAGGTGATGCCATGGCTGCGAGATGCCTGGGCGACGGTACCGTTTGACGGCAGGACGTGAAGGACGGTCGGACGAAAAGCGGCCGATATCAGCGGATCGCGTTGGCAGCGGATATCGTCGTTCTGGGTGACGCCGCTTCGTCGTCAGCGCTGGTCGCCTTGCGCATCAACGGAAAAACTGTGGGCGGAAAAAATCACGTCTTGGATGCGCGATGGCAGTTGTTCCGCGACGTCTGACATTCGCGCACGCCGCGTTCTCTGATCCGGGCGGGTTGTTCGACGCGTTTCGGGCTGGCGCCTCCGCGTGTCGTCGTCCTGGCCGTGCTGCCCGTTGTTGATGGTCTTGCAACGCCATGGAAAACCACAGGCGGAAAAAGCTGGGCCGCCTTGAAGCGCAAAGGCGGTCGTTTCGTGGCACCTGACACTCGTGCGCGCTGCGCGTTCCTTATCCGGACACGCTGTTTGACGTGCTCCGGACGGTAGGGCGGCAGACGTGTTTGTCAGGCGGCGGGAAGGGGCGTCAGTCCTTGTAGTCGGGCTCTTCCCTGTCGAGGATGAGCTTCATTTCCTCAAAATGGCGGATCGAGAAATCGACGATGCCTTCCCAGTCGCGTGCGGTCTGTTCGGCGACGTCGTCCGACAGGATCGAGATCGGGCGGCCGGTCGAATAGGCGTTCACCAGAATCTGGCAGGCGCGTTCGAGCGTGTACATGTCATCGAAGGCTTCGCCGACCGTGGCGGCGGCGACCATGACGCCGTGATTGCCCATCATCAGGCGGGTCTTGCCGTTCAGGAGGCGGGACAGGCGTGCGCCTTCTTCCTCGCTGTCCGCCATGCCGCCGTAACAGCCGTCGAAGGCCACGCGGTTGAAATAGCGCGCCGTGTTCTGGTCGATCGGCAGGATCGTCGGATCCTGCAGGGTGGCGATGGTGGTTGCATAAATCGGATGCAGGTGCATCACGACGCGCAGGCTCGGGTTCTGTTGGTGCATCTGGCCGTGCACGGCCCATGCGGTCGGGTCCAGGCCGTAGCTTTCGGCGTCGCCGGGCTGGGCCGCGTCGACCAGGATCAGGTCGCTGGCGCGGATTCTGGAGAAGTGCCGCCATTTAGGATTGATCAGGAAGCGGCGGCCGTCGTCCGACACGGTGGCGCTGAAATGGTTGGCCACTGCCTCGTGCAGGCCAAGCCGCGCGGCCAGGCGAAAGGCTGCCGCGAGATCGACGCGCATCGTGCGTTCAATATCCTGGCTCACATCATGTCTCCCAATTCGTCCAAAATCTTCTGCCGGTCCGTGCGTCTGCAAACGGAATGGTGGGTGCAGGGATCGCAACCGGGTGCAATCGTCTGTCGTCGCGTGCCGTTGCTCCGGTTGATCGCGGAGCGGGGATAGCGCCTTATGCTCTTACATAAGCGGTCTGTTTTTCAGGGGTAAAATCGGATTTTCCGAAGCTTGGATACCGAATTGGGCTGAGGGCCCGGGCTTCGTGATGGCGGGCCGCATTTTCCGCTTCCGGCGTGGTGCTTTTTTGTGTGGCAACTGCGTCGGGCGCTGAAAAAAGGGTGCTGCGTTTCGCGAACGGATGTTTGCGGTGGTGAAATCGCGCCGATGCTGGTCTCTGCGCTACGTCGCCTCACAGAGCTGGAATGACGACCTGCGGCCGGCGGTTGTCCTACGGATGTGCAGCGATCGTTTCAGGCATGTCGGACGGCGGATGGTTGCGCCAGATGATTGGATGCGTGCGCGCCATTCAGGCGGCTCGGTTTATAGCGATCATGAAGGTCAACGGGCGGTGGTGCTATGCGGGTCGCGGCATGTGTTTGCGTTGTCCGACTGGCACGCAGCACATTATTATCGATCAGAATGTGATTTTCGGGTCGAATCATTCGTTCCTGTGCCGGATCCGAAACGAATCGTGTCGTCGTGCGGCATGGTATTCCGCACGACCTGCCCACCATTTGTCGACATTGGAAGGCTTGTGCTGTCGTGCGACGCGGGACGGTCTGCGTCCGTCCCGCGTTGCAACGCGGCGGTCTGTCAGTCCAGGGCGGCGATGACGTCGACTTCGACCAGCCATTCCGGACGCGCTAGGGCGACGACGACCAGGCCGGTGAAGACGGGGAAGACGCCGCGCAGATGCTGGCCGAGGGTGCGGTAGACGGCTTCGCGGTAGCGGATGTCCGTCAGATAGACCGTGACCTTGCAGATGTGGCGGACTTCGGCGCCGCATTCCTTCAGCAAAAGCTTGATGTTCTCGGCGACTTTCTCGGTCTGTCCGACCGGATCGCCGACGGCGACGTTCTCCCGCGTGTCGAGGTCCTGCGGCACCTGGCCGCGCAGGTAGATGGTGTTGCCGGCCACCACGGCCTGGCACAGGTCATTGTCCAGGTTCTGCTCCGGATAGGTCTCCTTCGTGTTGAACGGACGGATGCGGCGGTGCGTCGCGGATGCGGCAGAGTGGGACATGCTGTTTTTCTCTGTTCGGACAGGTGGTTTTCGAAAGGCCTTGGGAATGTCTGCCCTGCCGGACGGACATTCGGGCCGTGAGATCGATCAGGAATCGGACGAGGCGTCCGGCGCGAACATTCCGGGGATGGAGCGGTTCGATATGTGAATTCGGCAGTGTTCCTCGAAGGCTTCCAGAAGGCGTGGCTTGCGGACGCGTGCGAGCGTCATCGTGCCGATCACCATGGGGCGATGATCGCCGGCAAGCGGGACGGTGACGACGCGGCGGCCGTCGAGGGCGCGATCAGAGCGCGGCCGGACATTGGCGAGTGTGTAGCCGTAGCCGTTGGCCACCATCGTGCGCACGACTTCCTGATGCGCGCTGCGCGTGTAGATCTTGGGCTCGAGGCCTTCTTTCAGGAAGAGCGCGAAGAAATATTCCCGGCTCAGGGGGAGGTCGAGCAGGATGAGCGGTTCGGGCGCCAGCTCCGCCAGCGAGATTTCGGCGCGTGTGGCGAAGGGATGGTCTTCGCTGACGAGGACGTGCGGCGGGAGGCTGGCGAGGGGGGAGAATTCCATGTCGTCCATGACCTGCAGGTCATAGGTGATGGCCAGATCGATCTGGGCCCGTCTGAGGCGATCGAGGAGCCACTCCTGATCGGCCTCGAGCTGGCGGATTTCCGTCATCGGGTAGTGCGACATGAAGCCGTGCGCGAGAGCCGGCATGATCATGGGCGCCAGCGTGACCATCGAACCGATCGAAAGCTGTCCCCGGACCTGTTCCGTCGCTTCGGATGCTGTCGTGTACAGAGCCTCGGCCATCTGGACGATGCGTCGGGCCTCGACGAGCAGTTCGCGTCCCGCATGCGTCAGGGAGAGCCCCTGGGCGTGGTGCCGGACGAAGAGCTGGACGCCGAGTTCCTGTTCCAGATGGCTGATGGCGGTCGAGATGGACGGTTGCGAGATCGAAAGAAGTTCGGAGGCGTGCCGGATGGACCCGGCCT
This sequence comes from Tanticharoenia sakaeratensis NBRC 103193, assembly GCF_000963885.1. Taxonomy (GTDB): domain Bacteria; phylum Pseudomonadota; class Alphaproteobacteria; order Acetobacterales; family Acetobacteraceae; genus Tanticharoenia; species Tanticharoenia sakaeratensis. Next base: position 17,368 of record NZ_BALE01000052.1, on the reverse strand, counting down.
CGCCTGCGGCAATGAAATAGTCCAGTTGTCGCAATGTGTACCGTATGCCCACAACCACACCCATCATAGCTTCGAACGTCTCGTCATCATCCTACAGAACGGCCATGTTGACAAACGATCGGCGCTCCCCGCGGAGGGGGATGCGACCCTTTATTCCCGTGTCGCGATGTGGCTGGCGATGGAGGCGGCGTCGTGCCAGACGCCCCAGATGAATGGCGATGCGCGGCGCGTCAGCCCCGGCAGGCCGAGGAAATAGAGGCCCGGGATGCGACCCACGCCATTGTCGTGCACCGGGGCACCGGCGGCATCGAGCATGTCGGGCTCGAGCCAGGAGAAGTCGAACGTGTAGCCGGTGGCCCAGACGATCGCCGCGACCTTTTCCTTTTTCAGGTCGAGGCTCAGGATCGGGTTGCGGACGCATTCCGGGTCGTCGGCGATGATTCGGGCCTGCGGTTCTTCCGGCAGGTCGAGGCCTTCGCGTGCGGCGTAGGCATCGGCCAGGTCGAGCATCGACAGGTAGTTGGCGTCGCCGCGTGCGATGTTGGCTGCGAGATCATTGGAGAAATGCAGCGTGCCGTCTTCGTAGTGCGAGGCCTTGCCGACGAGGTTCATGCCCCGGGACGCGAGTTCACGGAAATCGACGGTATGGCCGCCGCGCGCACCGCTGACGGAGATCGTGACGTGATCGCCTTCCGACGTGACGGCCTTGGCGTCCCACATGCCCAGCACGCCGAGCCACCACACGAAGTCGCGCCCGCGATAGCGACGCGGCGGACGGTCGTGCGGGCCGATGGCCAGATAGACCTTGCGGCCCGACCGGAGCAGTTCGTCGGCGATCTGCGCGCCCGACGAGCCGGCGCCGATCACGATCACGGTGCCGTCCGGAAGCTGGCCCGGGTTCTTGTAGGCGTTGGAGTGGATCTGATGCAGGCCGGCCTCGCCCGGCACGACGGCAGGGTAGGAGGGCTTCTGAAAAGGACCGGTCGCGACGACCACGTTCCGGCAGGTGATCGTGCCCGTCGGCAGTTCGGCCACGAACCCGTCATCGGTCCGGCGCAGGGCGGTCACTTCGGTTTCGCAGCGGACGGGTGCGTCGATCTGCTTCGAGTAGGCCTCGAAATAGCCGACGATATTGTTGCGCGGGGCAAATCCGTCCGGATCGACGCCATCGAATGTCATGTTGGGGAAGCGGTCGTGCCAGGCGGGGCCGTTGGCGACCAGGGAATCCCATCGTTCGGAGCGCCATCGTTCCGCAATGCGGCCGCGTTCGACGACGAGGTGGGACAGACCTTGCTTGCCGAGATGTTCGCTCATGGCGATACCCGCCTGGCCGCCGCCGATGACAAGGGTGTCGATTACTTCGTTTGACATGAAAAGCACTCTTTTCGCGAGGAGCTCGAGCTTACGCAACATGATGACATGAACGCCGTCAATTACCGGATAAAATTCCGAGTTTGAAACCAATATCTGGTTTAGCTCTGCTTAGATATTTCTGACGCTGGGGGTCGGGCGACATGTACCACGGAGCCGGGCGACGTGCGCGCTAGCCTCGGATATTCCAATCAAGGACTTTAAAAAATATACCGTTGTGATGTCGGTATGAGTTCCTATAATTTTCGAAGCTGCGATGTTCGATGCGCATCTGACCGCGGGGCCGAGCGCCTGCCCTCATCAGGAGACGATCGTTGTCGCGAAGACGTATAGCTTTTCGAAAGTCGGGAATGGATCAGGCGCCCGGCGAACGAGCGCATTGATCTGCGTCTGAGAATTCGGATGTGCGGATCTGTGCTTTTTTCGTGCGCGGATATCCATTTCGCTCGGCGCAAAATGCGTCATGTCCATTTGCGTGTCAGGCCCAGAAATTGGAGTGCGGTGATGATGACTCGGGCTATGTTTCTTGCGGGAGCCTCCGTGCTCTGTTTTGCGGCGCAGGCTGTGGCGGCGCCGTCCGGGGCGTCGTCGTCGGCCAAGGCACCTGTGACCCATAAGGCGAAGGCTTCCGCCGGGCATCGGAAGGGTCCGGTCGTGGCAAGTCGTTCGGAAGAGCTGTCGGTGACGTCCACGCGTCACTTCACGCATGGCGCGACCGCGGTCGTCACCCGCCAGCAGATGGACGAGGCCGTTGCGGGGACCAGCCCGTACAAGGTACTGGCGCAGACGCCGGGCGTGAACTTCACGTCGGACGATGCCCTGGGCATCGACACGTGGAGCGTCGGGCTGTTCGTGCGCGGTTTCTCCAAGTCGCAGCTGGGCGTGACGCTGGACGGCATTCCGCTGGGCGATCAGGGCTATCAGAAATATAACGGCCTCGACATCAACTCGGCCATCACGCAGGACAATATCGGCGCGATGAGCGTGTCGAAGGGTGGTGGCGCGGTCGACGTGCCGTCGACCACCAATCTCGGCGGCGCGATCACGTTCAATTCGCTCGACCCGAAGCACAAGATGGGCGGCACGATCTCCCAGATGTTCGGAAGCTATAACGGCTTCAGAACGTTCGTGCGGTTCGACAGCGGCGATCTCAACAAGACCGGCACGCGCTTCTATACGTCCTACATGCGGACGGATTCCGGGAAGTGGAAGGGCGAAGGCACGCAGTTCCAGCAGCAGGTCAATTTCAAGCTCGTCCAGCCCGTGGCGGAGCAGAGCAGCATTTCCGCGTTCTTCGACTGGTCGGACATGGAAATGTGGGGATACGAGGATCTTTCCTTCGATGCCCTGAAGACGCTCGGGCAGCGGGTCGACATCTATTATCCGGATTACAAGCGCGCCTATCTCGCGGCGCAGGGCGTCTATTCCGGCGGGATCGGGAAGCTCTCGGATCCGCTGGATGGCGCGTATTATGACGGCGGCACGACGGAGCAGAATTTCCTTGGGGCTCTGACGGCCGATTTCACGCTGGCCGACAATCTGAAGTGGAAGACGATCGCCTATGGGCACTCGGATTCCATGAACTCGTCCTATACGGATCCTTATGACCCGTCGCCGAACGGCAGCCCGCTGTCGGAACAGCTCTACCAGCCGCAACTGCGCCGGTTCGGCCTGACGAGCGACCTGACCTACGACATCAATCACAACAGCATCAACACGGGCGTCTGGTACGAGAACAACTCATATACCAACGGCTATTTCCTCTATGAGGAGCCGCTGCTCGGTCAGGGCGCACCGCTGAAGGCGGTCGGTCCGTACACCACCTACGGACCTGCCTTCTCTCATCCTTGGCAGAGCGCCTATCACACGAACACGTTCCAGTTCCATCTGCAGGACACGTGGTTCATCCTGCCGTCGCTGTCGCTGAACGGGGGTTTCCGCTCGTTCCTGCAGACGACCGGCGGCGGTGCGACCTACAACAATCCGGCCGAGAGCGGTGTCGACCAGTTGCCGTCGGGCGGCCTGACCACGGCGGGCGCCTTCCTGCCGCATATTGCGCTCGACTGGCATTTCGCGCGCCAGCACGAGCTGTATTTCGACATGGCCGAGAACCTGCGCGGCTACAACTATGGCGGCTATCAGAGCGGAAGCCTGCCGAGTGCCTGGCAGGCGCATGACCAGGCGTCGTTCCTGGCGCTGCGCAAGACGCTGAAGCCCGAGCGGTCCTGGGTCTACACGCTGGGCTATCGGTTCACGTCGAAGTACTTTGCCGCCAATGCGGATCTGTATCGCGTGGATTATTACAACCGCATGCAGTCGATCACGACCGGCAGCCTTGTCGATCCGCATTCCACGGTCACGAACGTCGGCAATGTCGGCCTGAACGGCGCCGATGCGCAGGCCGTGATCATGCCGATCAAGAACTTGTCGATCTCGAACAGCATGAGCTACGCCCACTCGATTTACGAGAACAACCTGACGTCGGGCGATGTGGTCTACGATACGAAGGGCAAGCACACGGTTGGCTATCCGTCCTGGATGTATACCGGTCAGCTTTCCTATGCGTATCGCAATGCCTCGGCGCATCTCGATGCGAACTATGTCGGCAAGCGCTATTTCAGCTACACGAACGACACCTCGGTGCCGGGTTACTGGCTCGTGAGCCTTGGCGCGCGGTATCGCTTCAAGAATGTCTGGCGCGCGCATGACGTGATCTTCGATTTCAACGTCTACAACCTTCTGAACCACCCCTATATCGCGACGATCGGCGAGAGCGGATATCCGCTCTCGGGGGATCGCCAGTCGATGCTTCCGGGTGAGCCCCGCGCCTATTTCGGCTCGGTGAAGATGGATTTCTGATCGCCGCTTCGGCATCGCGTTCGGACTGGTATGACTGTCATGCGGGCCCTCGTGCCCGCATGATGCGTTTGATCGACAGGGCGGCCGGGGACTGCCGCCGGCAGGGATGATGGGTGTGGATCACATGGAGCAGACAGGCGACGACTTGCCGCGGGTGGTGGACATCCTGCGCACGCTCATCGGGTTCCGCACCATCTGCGAGGGCACGAACGAGGACCTGATCGACTGGGTGGCGTCCTTCCTGCAATCGGCGGGCTGTCGCGTCACGGTCGTTCCGGGGGAGCGGGCCGGGGCGAAGAGCGTGTTCGCGTCGATCGGCCCGGAGCGCGCGGGCGGCCTCATCCTGTCCGCGCATTCCGATGTCGTGCCGGTCGAGGGGCAGGCCTGGCATACCGATCCGTTCGTGCTGAGCCGTGCCGGCAACCGGCTGTACGGGCGCGGCACGAGCGACATGAAGGGCTTTCTGGCCTGCATGTTGCGAACCGCCGAAAAGGCGCAGTCCCGCGCGCTCGAACGTCCGCTGCATCTGGCCGTGTCCTATGACGAGGAGATCGGGTGCGTGGGCGTGCGGTCGCTTCTGTCGGCGATCGGGGCAGCCGGGCCCGAGGCTGCGGGCATCATCGTGGGCGAGCCCACGGAGATGCGGACGGCGCTTGCGCACAAGGGCAAGATCGCGTTCCGGGTGACGTGCCGCGGAATTGCCGGTCATTCGGCCAACCCGTCGAACGGGGTGAATGCGATTGCGGTCGCCGCGCGGATGGTGTGCGCGCTCGATCATCTGCAGGCCGACATCATCCGCACCGAGACCCATGATTCCCGGTTCGAGGTGCCGCATTCGACGGTGCAGGTCGGCCTGATCGAGGGCGGGACCGCGCTCAACATCATTCCCGACCGGTGTGCGATCCTGGCGGAGATCCGGCTGCTGCCGGACCGGGACGGGGCCGACTATCTGGCGGTCCTGCATCGGGCGGCCGAGGGTCTGATGCGGGATTATCCGGGTTCGGCCATCGAGATCGAGGTCCTGAATGCCTATCCGGGCCTGAACAGCGACGTGCGCAATCCGGTCTCGCAGTTCACGCTGAACCGGATGCGCCAGAACGAGGCGAGCGTCGTCGGTTTCGGGACGGAGGCGGGCCTGTATGCGGAGAAGCTCGGCATCCCTTGCGTCATCTGCGGTCCGGGCTCGATCGACCGGGCACACAAGGCCGATGAATTCATTACCGTCGAGGAGCTCGCGCAGGGCGAGCGCCTGCTTGACGACGTGCTCGACCTGCTGTCCCGGTAGCGCATCGGGGTAACGGCTTCTTTTGTGTATTTGCCCGCGCGGCCAGAGCGTTTTCCGGACCATTGCGGATGCGCCGCGATGGGGCAGATGCCCGTCTATCAGTGGAGGTGATCCAGGCATGACCTTTTCCATCATCGCGCGATGCCCGCGCAGCGGACAGCTCGGGATGTCGGTTTCGTCGTCGTCTCCGGCGGTGGCCAGCCGGTGTGCGTTCGCCCGCGCGCGCACGGGTGTCGTGGCGTCCCAGAACGTGACCGACCCGCGTCTCGGGCCGGCCGGGCTGGACCTGCTGGCGGCAGGAGCCACTGCGGAGGAAGCGCGCGACATCCTCGTGCGGACGAGCGAACACGCGGCGTTCCGTCAGCTCGTGATTCTCGATGCGCAGGGCCGGACGTCGGTCTGGTCGGGCGAGAAGGCGCTGGGGGTGAATGCAACCGTCGCCCGCGAAAATGTCGCGGCGGCGGGCAATCTTCTGGCGAACCCGTCCGTGCCGGAGCGGATGGTGGATGCGTTCCTCGCGTCGGACGTTACGCTCGACCTTGGCGCGCGTCTTCTGATGGCGATGGCGGCTGGTCAGGAAGCGGGCGGCGAAGCGGGGGCGGTTCGCTCGGCCGGGCTTCTGGTCGTGGATCGCGAGGCGTGGCCGCTGGTGGATCTTCGCGTGGACTGGGACGAGCAGCCCCTGGAGCGCCTGTCAGAGCTCTGGTCGGTCTGGCAGCCGCAGATGCACGATTATGTGGTGCGGTGTCTCAATCCCCTGACGGCGCCGTCGTACGGCGTGCCGGGCGACGAGTGACATAGGCGCCTGGGGACGACAGGGCGGTCTGCCCGCGTTCTCAGATCAGGAGCGCGCGGGCGGTGTCGGGGTCGACCGGGATGCCGGTTGCGCGGCGCCGTTCCGCTTCTGCCCATTCCCGGTCGCCGGGCACGAGCGTGGGGCGGGCGGGGTCGACCGGGGTTGCGGTTTCGACGGCTGACACGTAACGCGCAATGGCCGTTTCGTACCCGGCCTGTCCCACGAAATGCTGCGGATTGATCGCCAGGAAGAAGTGCCCGATGTTGCCGGGTATCTCCTTACTGCGTGGATCGCTGTCCGGAACGATCTCCGGATCGAAGGCGGCGCCGGTCAGCACGGCGCTCAGCAATGTTGCGAGACCGGCGAGGGCTGCGCCCTTGAACCCGAATTCCGGGCCGCCCAGAGGATGCAGGCAGGTGGCTTTCTGTGCGTCGCAGGTCGTCTCGCCGGCTGCGTCCACCGCGACGCCGTAGGGCAGCGGGATGCCGAGCGCGCGGTAGAGCATGACCCGGTTGAACGGCACGGACGAGGTGGCCATGTCCATCAGCCAGGGCTTGCGGCCGGGGACGGGCGCTGCGAAGGCGAACGGGTTGGTGCCGTGGAATGCGTGCTTGCCGCCGAACAGGCTGACGAGGGCTTCGGCGTTGCAGGTGGCGAGACCGAGCAGTCCGCGCGGCGCCGCCTCGATCGCATAGGCGCCGGCGGCTCCGAAATGGTTGGAGTTGCGGACGCCGACCGCGCCGATTCCCGAAACGCGCGCGCAGTCCATGGCCTTCTGCATGGCCATGTATGAGGCGGCATGTGCGAGGCCGTGATCGGCGTCGAGCACGGCGGTGCAGGGGCCGGTGGATGTGAGGACGCGGTGCGGCGCCGTCCTGATCCGGCCGGCCCTGATCTTGCCGACATAATACGGAGCGAGGCGGACGCCGTGGCTGTCCACGCCATGGCGGGAGGCGTGCATCAGGGCGCGCGTGGTCTCGTCGGCATCGTGGGGTTGTGCGCCGGCGGAGAGAAGGTGCCGGCGGACCTTTTCCGCGAGGATGTCCTCGGGCACGCGTACGACGGATTCTGCGCTCATGGTCTTTCCGTTTTCAGTGTCCTGTCGTCCACGGAGCGGCGGGCAGGGGTCAGTGGGGCAGGGTGAGTTCGCGTTCGGGGCTGATCCTGTTCTTCTGCGTGGCCTCCATGACCAGGAACAGGACGACGACCACGATCATCATGGTGACCGAGACCGCGGCCAGAAGCGGGCTGGCCTCCAGCAGGATCGCGTCCCACATCTGCTTGGGCAGCGTCGTCTTCAGGCCGCCGCCGAGGAAGAGGGCGACGGTCAGTTCGTCGAAGGACGTGAGGAAGCCTGCGATCAGCGCGGAAATGACGACGGAGCGCAGGAGGGGGAAGGCGACCCGTCCGACGATGGCGCCGGTGCGCGCGCCCAGCGTGGCGGCGGCCTGGTTCAGGCGCCAGTCGTAGGAGCGGAAGCCCGCGAGCAGGATCGTGAACACCACGGGGATGCAGATGACCGTGTGGCCGAGGATGATCGCAAGGTCGGTCGCCAGCAGGGACATCTTCGCGAACAGTCCGAAGAGGGCGAGCGCGATCACGATCGGGGGGACGGCGAGCGGGATCATGAAGAGCAGGATGACCATGCCGACGATCCGGCCGTCCGCCCGGGCGACGGCATAGGCGGCCGATCCGGCCAGCAGGACCGACAGGATCGCGGCTCCCGCGCCGATGCGGAAGGACGCGAGCGTGGCCGCGACCCATTGCGGGTCGTGGAAGTAGAGCGCGAACCAGTGAAACGTCCCGAGCCGGGGCGGGAAGGTGAGGAACACGTCGCGCGTGAAGGCCATCGGGATGATCGCGAGCAGCGGCACCGTCAGCGAGACGATGACGAACCAGGAATAGATCGACGACGCCCGGGCGATGGTCGCGGGGCCTGGCACGAGTGCCGGGACCGCGCGTCCCAGGCGTGTGAAGAGCTGCGCTGTCCGGTCGCAGAAGGCGATCGACGACGGGCGCGGCGGGAGTGTGGCGCGCGCGCCCGAGAGGTCGAACAGGCCGTTGGCCAGCAGGATGGCCAGACCGCCGATGATGACGATCACGAGTGCCAGCGCGCCGCCGAAATGCCAGTTCTGCAAATGGTCGATCTGCAGGATGATCAGTTCGCCCAGCAGCACGTCGTGCAGGCCGCCCAGCAGCATCGGCGTGATGAAGAAGCCGAGCGCCATGAGGAAGATCAGCAGGCCCGAGGCCGCGCAGCCGCGGAGCGACAGCGGCATGTAGATTCGCCAGAAGATGTCCGCATTGCCGCCGCCCAGCGTGCGCGCCGCACTCAGGAGCTGCCGGTTGATGGCCAGATGCGTCGGCAGCATGGAGATGATGGCCATCGGCAGCAGGACATGCACCATGGTGGCGACAACCGTGATGCGGTTGAACAGCAGGGCATCGCCGCCTGGCAGGCCGAAGAAGTTCAGGAAGGTCGCGACCGGGCCGTGGCGCCCCAGCAGCACGAGCCAGGCGAAGCTGCGGACCAGAACGCTGGTCCAGAACGGCGCCATGACCAGAAAGAGCGCGCGCCGGCGGTGTCTTTCGTCCAGGGAGGCGAGCCAGTTCGCGACGGGATAGCCCAGGGCCACGGAGAGGATGGCGCAGGCGATGCCGACCGACAGGGTATTGCCCAGCACGCGTCGGTATCCGGCGATGCGGAACAGGGTCTCGATGCCCGACAGGCTCATGGAGCCGGTCGCGGGATCGGTCAGGCTCCGGAAGATCATCAGCGCCAGGGGCACGACGAGGAACACGGCGAGGAAGAACAGGCCGGGTGCGATCGGCAGGCTCCGCGAAAGCGGCATGCCGAACAACTGCCGTTCTGTCCGTCGCGCGGGACGGGCTTCCATCATGTTCACGTCTGCACCTGTCCTGAGTTCGTCCAGCCTGATCGTCGTTGTGCTGCGGTCATGTCATTCCAGCAGGAATTCTTCGAACCGTTCCGAGGTGGCGGCGAGATTTGTGCCCCACCATGCGGCGTCGAAGCCGGTCAGGCCCTTGAAGTTTTCCGGCGCGGTCGGCAGTTCCAGCGCGCGTTCAGGCGTCAGGAAGTCGAACGAGCGGCGGTTGGTCGGTCCGTTCGCGATATGGCGGGCGTATTCGGCCTGCCGGTCGGCGCGCGCGCAGAACCGGATGAAGGTGCGGGCGAGGGATGCCTGCGGAGAACCGATCGGAATTCCCCAGCCGTCCACATCGTAAAGACCGTTCCACAGGAGCGAGATCGGTGCACCCGCGGTGCGGGCGGCCTGCGCGCGTGCGGACCAGCTGTCGCTCAGGTCGACCTCGTCGCTTTCGAGCAGGAACGTGTTCTGTGCGCCGTTGGCCCACCAGATCGCGATGTGGTCCTTGATGCGGCGCAGGGATGCGAACGCGCGGTCGACATCGAGCGGATACAGGTCGGCAGGCGCCACGCCATCGGCGAGGAGCGCCAGTTCGAGCGAGAACGTGGGGCTGCGGCACAGGCTGCGGCGTCCGGGGAAGCGGCGCACGTCCCAGTAATCGCGCCAGTCCTTCGGGCCGCCGTTCGGAAAATGGCTTGTCTGCCAGGCCATCATGACGGCGTAGACCGAAAATCCCATCCAGACGGGCGAGACCATGTTCGGCAGGAAATCGGCCGTGTCGGCTGCGGGAATATCGAGCCGGCCGAGATAGTCGCCTTCGGCTTCGAGCTGCGCCACATGCGCGCTGTTGAGCATGCAGACGTCCCACAGGTAGGAGCGCGTCTCCACCATGAGCTTGAACTGCGTGACCGGATCGGCCTCGTGCGGGACGGCATTGATGCGGATGCCGGTTTCGCGTTCGAACGGATCGTAGAAGGCGCGGCGCATGGCGGCCGAAGGTTCGGCACCGACGTCGGCGATCGTCAGTTGCCGGTCCGTCGTCTGGGCGCGCGCGAGATCGGTGGCGAGCAGCGGGCTGCTCGCACCCCATGCCAGGATGCTGCGGCGTGTCGGGCGCTTCATCGACATGTCTGCGGGTTTTCTGACATCAGGAGGTGGGCCCTGCGATAAAATGGCCGTCGCCCGGCGTCCAGCACAGCGTTGCGGGTTGATCGCGATGGATTTCGATGTTCGTCGGCGCCTTGATGACGGCGGGCTGGCCGTTGCGCAGTTCGAACACGACGCGCTGTTCGCAACCGTTGAAACTGACGTCGAGTACGCGGCCCTTCAGGCCCGTATCGTCCGCGCCGCCGATACGGATATGCTCCGGCCGCAGCACGATGGCGCCGGTGCCGCCGGCAGGTGTCGCGCAGTTGCGGGGCAGTGGCACGGGACCGGCCGGCGTTTCCAGCATACCGTCGTTTCGCACCGTTCCATTCAGGATCGTCGAATTTCCGATAAAATTGGCGGCGAAGACCGTGGCGGGTTCGTTGTAGAGCGTGCGCGGTGTCGCGAACTGTTCGATGCGTCCCGCATTCATCAGGCAGATGCGGTCGGACATGGCCATGGCCTCGTCCTGGTCGTGGGTGACGAAGACGAATGTCGCGCCGGTTTCGCGATGGATGCGCCGCACCTCGTCCTGCATGGTCATGCGCAGGTTGCGATCGAGGGCGGAAAACGATTCGTCCATGAGGATGAGCGAGGGTTTGTAGACCAGGCATCGCGCCAGGGCGACGCGCTGCTGCTGTCCGCCGGAGAGCGCGTTGGGCATGCGCGCGTTGAATCCGGCAAGCCCCACCATTTCCAGCGCGGATGCGACGCGCGATGCGATCTGCGCGCGATCGACGCGCCGGATGCGCAGCGGGAAGGCCACGTTTTCCTCGACGGAAAGATGAGGAAACAGGGCGTAACTCTGGAAGACGACGCCGATGTCGCGGTCGGCGGTCGGGCTCCATGTCTGGTCCCGGCCGTCGATGAACAGCCGGCCGCCGCTGGGCGGTGCGAGGCCGCAGATGAGCTGCAGCAGCGTGCTTTTTCCGGAGCCGGAGGGGCCGAGCAGGGTCACGAATTCACCGGCCAGGACATCGATGTCGACGCGGTCCAGGGCGATCGTTGCGCCGTAGCTCTTGTGGAGCTGTTCCGTGCGGAGCTTGCTTGCCGGACGGTCCGGATCCGGATTGATGTTGCGTTCGTTCATCTTACCTACAGCAATCACCGACGACAGGACGGCAGGTCGCCATACTGATGGCTCCCGCGGCGTGCCGTCAAACCGCTATCGGAATATTTTCTGACCGGATCGTGCAGGCTTGCACCGGCCCGGACCGGGTTGCGTATCCGAGGCCAGAGTGCCCGGCGCCGTCACAAGATCGAAATAAGTTTTTTCCGCGCCATTGATATGAAAAAATCTTCTCTCGCCGCATTGGCGCGCCTTGATGCAATGGGTAGAAAAATACGAGTTTACCCTTGGCCGTGCGGTCCTTCATTCTTTCTGTATGTGAAACGGTGCCGACAATCGGGGTGAACGCCGCAGCGCGGAGGTTCTCGCGATATCGGTTCCGTGGTGTCGGACGGAAGGAAATACAGCATGGCGCGGACGTCGAAACACATGGTCCTGGGTGGTCTCTTCGAGGCCAACGGCTACCACTCGGCCGCGTGGCTGCTGCCGTCCGCGCAGGATGATGCCGCGACCGATGTCGGATATTTCCGCCGGATCATCCAGCAGGCGGAAGCCGGCAAGCTCGATTTCTTCTTCCTCGCCGACACGCCTGCCGCACGCACGGAAAATCTGGATTTCTGGACGCGTTCGCCGCTTTACATGAACATGATGGAGCCGATCACGCTCCTCTCGGCGCTGGCGGGTTCGACCAAGCATATCGGCCTGGGTGCCACGGCTTCGACGAGCTTCTACGAGCCCTACAACATCGCCCGGCTGTTCGGGTCGCTCGATCATATCAGCGGCGGCCGGGCCGCGTGGAACGTGGTCACCTCGGCGAACGATTATGCCGCGCGCAATTTCGGCCTCGACAGCCTGCCGCCGCATGACAAGCGTTACGAGAAGGCAGCGGAATCCCTCGAGGTCGTGCAGGCGCTGTGGGACACGTGGGAAGACGACGCGTTCATCTTCGACAAGGCCAATGCCCGCATGTTCGAGCCGGCCAGGTTCCACAAGCTGGACCATGAGGGGCAGTTCTTCCGTGTGCAGGGCGGCCTGAACATGCGCCGCTCGCGGCAGGGGCAGCCCGTGATCTTCCAGGCGGGCGCATCGCCTGCGGGCAAGGAATTCGCGGCGCGGACGGCCGAGGTCGTGTTCGGCACCGGTGCGACGCTTGCCGAGGCGCAGGCGTTCTATCGCGACCTGAAGGGGCGGATGGCGCAGTATGGTCGCACGACGGACCAGCTCAAGGTCCTGTCGGGCGTGTCCATCGTCTATGGCGAGACGCGGGCGATCGCCGAGGAGAAGTGGGCGCGCTGGCAGGAGACGGTTCCGGTCGAGGTCGGGCTGATGTACATGAAGACGGATCTCGAGACGGATCTGTCCGACCTGCCGCTCGACGAGCCGGTGCCCGAGCATCGGATTCCGTCACACTCGAATTTCCATCAGGTCTATTTCAATGAGATCGTGGGGCTGATCCGCGAGGGCCTTACCCTGCGGCAGATCTGCCGGAAATATAACCGCAGCAAGGTCATCTTCTTCGGCAACGAGGTGGATATCGCCGACCAGATGCAGGAATGGGTCGAGCAGGAAGGCAGCGACGGCTTCATGATGGCGCTGCCGGTCCTGCCGGAGAGCCTGACGGACGTGACCGAGAAGGTGGTGCCGGAGCTGCAGCGGCGCGGTCTGTTCCGCAAGGAATACGAGGGCACGACGCTGCGCGAGAACCTCGGCCTTGCGTTCCCGCGCAATCGTTATACCGAAGGCTGACAGGCCTCCGGTCGTCGCGCGCGGCCGGGCCTGTTCGCGGGGCGGCCCGGGGCCGCTCCTGTTCACAAGCAGAAAATGGATGCGCATGTCTTTCGTGCTGAAGGTTGACCAGAGCCGCGAGAACCAGTGGCCCGACGAATTCGCGAAGCTCATGCCTGACATGCCGGTCCGGGTCTGGCCTGATGTCGGCGATGCGGATGCCGTCGAATACATGGCGCTGTGGTCGCCCGAAGCCGGGATTTTCGACCGGTTTCCCAATCTGAAGCTGGTCTTCTCGTTCGGCGCGGGCGTCGACCAGTTCAACCTCTCCGTGCTGCCGCCGTCCGTCGGGCTGGTGAAGATGATCGAGCCCGCGCTGACCGCCGGCATGGTCGAATACGTGGCGGCCCAGGTGCTGGCGACGCACCGGGACCTGCCGCTCTATCGCGCCCAGCAGGACAGGCGGGTCTGGCAGGGCCATCCGGAACGTCTGGCGGCGGAGACCCGTGTCGGGATCATGGGGATGGGCACGCTTGGCGTTCCCTGCGCCCGCGCGCTTGCGGCTCTCGGCTTCAGGGTGAACGGCTGGGCGCGGAGCCCGCGTGACATCGAGGGGGTGTCGATGTTTCTCGGGCCCGATGCGCTCGACGATTTCCTGAAATCCACGGATATTCTGGTGTCGCTCCTGCCGCTGACCGACGAGACGCGCGGGATTTTCGATGCCCGGCTGTTCTCGCGGTTGCCGGATGGTGCGAGCTTCATCAATGCCGGACGTGGACCGCAGGTCGTCACCGCGGACCTGATTGCGGCGCTGGATGCAGGCAGGCTGCGCTGGGCGGTGCTGGACGTGACCGATCCGGAGCCGCTGCCACAGGACTCGCCGCTATGGGATCACCCCAAGGTCGTGATCACGCCGCATATCGCGAGCAACACCAACGTGGCGAGCGGTGTCGCGAGTGTCGTCGCGAACATCCGCCGGCATCAGGCGGGCGAGACGCCCGTCGGTCTGGTCGATCGCAGCCGGGCGTATTGAGGCGGGGTTCCCGATCGGGCGGCGTGGGTCGAGCACGTTGCTCGTTCCGGGGGCGACCGGGTGCGGGGATGATGCCGGGCGCTGGTAAGGCGGCCCGGTTCCGCTTTGGGCTGCCTGTCACCGCGGGCTGTTTTTGATGCGGGCCGTGCGGATTGCTGCGTCGCTGGTGCCCGGGCGGCCGAGGCACGGCGTGGGCAGGCCGGAATCCTGTCGGGCGATGGTGTCGATGTCAGGCAGTACCGGACGATGGTGTTTCGCGGCGGTTGAACGGCTGCCGTGCGCGTGGGGCGCTCGTCGCGGGACGTGGACGGCAGGGCTGCGGATCTTCGGGCGGCTGGCGATACGGCGTGCGGGGATCGGCTGAAACGGGGCCGATATCAGACGGGGCCGGCGGCGCGCCATGGGGTGATCCGCGTTCGTGTCATAGAGGGATCATTGCGTATGCGTCGTGGCGTTCTTGCTCTTGGTTGCTGCGTTCTTCCGTTCCTCGGCATCGCGGCCCATGCGGCGCCTGCGCCGGGGGGTGAGGCCGGAGGGATGTGCCGGGTCGAGAAGCATGCCGACGTGCCGGCCCGGATGCGCGACGGCGTGATCCTGCGGGCGGATGTGTATCAGCCGCAGACGAACGGGCCGGTGCCGGTCATCCTGATGCGGACCCAGTATGGCAAGGCATCGGCGCAGACCCAGCCGGACCGGTTCCAGTCGCCCGCGTGGTATGCCGCGCACTGCTATATCGTGGTGATCCAGGACATCCGGGGGCAGGGCCGTTCGGAAGGCACGTTCTACGAATACCGCAACGACCGGAACGACGGCTACGACACGGTCGAATGGGCGGCGCACCTGCCGGGGTCGAACGGTCGCGTCGGCATGTATGGCTCGTCCTATGTCGGGGCGACGCAGTGGCTGGCCGCGACCGCGACGCCGCCGTCGCTGGCCGCCATCGTGCCGTCGAACACCGGGTCCGATTATGGCGATGGCTGGACTTATGAGGACGGTGCCTTCCGGCTCGGCTTCATCGAGCCGTGGATGCTGTCCGACATCGGCGCATCGTCCGCCCGCAATCGCGGCGAGACGGCGCTGGCCGACCGGCTTGCGGCGGCCGGCAGGAATCCGGCGGCCTGGATGCGCTTCCTGCCCTATGCCGATTTCCCGCTGTTCCGGGACAGGGGGCGGGATGTCGCGCCCTATTTCTACGATGCGGTCCGGCATTCGACGTCGGATGCGTACTGGCGGGCGTTCGACATCAGGTCGCGCTACGACAAGGTCCGGGTGCCGGTGCTGGCGTTCGACGGCTGGTACGATGCGTTCCTGAGCGGGGCGCTGGAGAACTTCGTCGGCATGCAGCGCGCGGGCGGCACGCCGGATGCCCGCCGGAACCAGCGCATCGTCATCGGTCCGTGGGATCATATCGGCTGGGGGCGGCCCGATTCCGAGATGAGTCCGCGGCTGCTGGCGATCGGGCCGGTGGCCAACAGCCCGGTCAATGAGCTGAGCCTGATGTGGTTCGACCATTTCCTGAAAGGCCGGGACAACGGCGTCGAGACCGGGCCGCGTGTCGATTACTTCACCATGGGCGAGAACCGCTGGCACAGCGCCGGGGCCTGGCCGGTTCCGGGCACGCAGTGGCAGCGGTGGTCTCTCTCCAGCGCGGCGAGTGCGGCCTCCGTCATGGGGGATGGCGTGCTGTCGCCCGAGGGCGGGGCGACGCATGGCGCGGCCGCGACCGACAGTTTCACGTACGACCCCGCCAATCCGGTGCCGAGTGTCGGCGGTCATTCCTGCTGCGGCTGGGACATGGGGCCGCAGGGGCAGTTCGACCAGTCCTCGATCGAGCAGCGGCCCGATATCCTCGTCTATACGAGCGCGCCGCTCGACCGGGCGGTCGATGTCACGGGGCCGGTCATGGTCGAGCTTTATGCCGCGACGTCCGCCGTCGATACCGATTTCACGGCCAAGCTGGTGGACGTGGCGCCGGACGGGACCGCGATCAACCTGAACAACGGCATTCAGGTCGCGCGCTTCCGCAACTCGCTGGAGACGCCCGAGCCGGTGAAGCCGGGGCAGGTCTATCGCTACCGGATCAGGGTCTGGCCGACGAGCAACCTGTTCCTGGCCGGGCACCGGATCCGGCTGGAGATTTCCTCCAGCGACTATCCGCAGTTCGCGCCCAATCCCAACACGGGCGCGCCGTTCGGCCAGTCGGCCACGATGGTGAAGGCGACCCAGACGATCTGGCACGATCGCGCGCATCCTTCCGCCCTGATCCTGCCGGTGCTGCCCGTGCCGGATGCAGGGATCGCGCATCCCCCGCAGCGCTGACGCAGCGGGTTGGCGCGGCGGGTTTGGCGCGGTTCAAGGGCGTGCAGGTGTCGTGTCGTCGTGACGGGCGACCGGCGGCCTGGCCCGGCGACGGGGCTGTGCCCGCGTGAGTGGTTTCGGGTGAAGCGCTCCGGCCCGAACGTCCGGCGTTCTCAGTGGTGCCAGGCGGCGCCTGTGTAGAAGAAGCGGCCGAGGCCTGCGGTGAAGATCAGGCAGCCGTAGAGGCTGTGTTCGAGGCAGGTCAGGCGCAGGGATCGGTGGCGCGCGTAGTCGCGGGCGAAGAGCAGGCCGCCGATGGCGGTCATGGCGATTGCGATCCAGTTCAGGAAGATCACGTGGGCGAAGCCGAAGGTGATCGCGCTTGCGGCGACGAGGCCTTTGTCGCTGCGGAACAGCGGGCGATATCGGGTGAACAGGAACGCGCGGTAGAGCACCTCCTGCGGCCAGACCGACAGCACCGGGTAGAGCACCATGATCAGCAGCCAGAAGCGCGGCCGCTGACGTGGCAGGCTGAGGAACGTCTCGGGCCAGAGCCATGCCGTCAGCGCCACGATGATCGGCGCGAGGATCGCGAAGCGGAGGAAGATTGCACGGCGTTCGTGGCGGACGTCATGGGGCTGCGGTTTCTCGCGGCGGATGGCGAGGTAGGCGATGATAGCCGCCACCCAGATGAGCCCGAACAGGATGCCGGGGCGGCGGAGTTCGAGGATCAGGAGGGGGCCGCCGAGGTAGAGGATGAGGAATTCGGCGGTGACGTACAGGGTCTTAAGCATGGGGCTGAATTTTAGCACAGAGCGTGATGGCTGCTTTCGCCCGCATATGCGACGTCAGCGCCTAGAGCGGCTCCACTGAACGCTGATTCTGTGGCGTGACAGGA
>NZ_BALE01000053.1 GCF_000963885.1 Tanticharoenia sakaeratensis NBRC 103193 | reverse complement strand
CGCCCAAGGCCGCGCCGACCGAGGAGCCGCCACCGCCGCCACCGCCGCCTCAGCCCGTACCGCCGCCCGCACCGAGTCCGCCGACGCCGCTGCCGCCGGTCAAGCTGCCGCCGAAGATGGTCGATCAGTCGGAAGCGCCCCTGCGCGCAGCGCCGCCGCCGCCGGCTCCGCCCGCGCCTGCGAAAATGGTGGCGCCCCCGACGCCTGAGGCCACGAAGGCGACAGAGCTGCCCGAGACGCCGCAGTTCTCGCACCTGACGCAGCCGAATAAGCCCAAGAAGGCTGCACCCGACAGCCATTCGCTGCTGGCGACGCTTGATGCGTTCCGCGCCGACCAGAAGCAGACGCATGCGCCGACCGCGCGGGCGAATCCTGATCAGGGCGGCGCGCCCGATGGCGGCGGCGTGCCGAATGGCGACATCACGCGTGCGCTCAACGTGGCCGATCAGAAGGCGATCGGTGCTTCCGTTCGGCGCTGCTACGCCGAGGACACAGCGGCACGGGACTACGCGACGTTCAATGCCCATCTGGTCGTGACCGTCGATGCATCCGGAGAAGCGCGGATCGTCAAATTTGCGCCTGAAACGGCAGCGAAGATGGCGTCTGATCCGTCGTATCGAGCGTTGGCGGAGCGCGCGCGTGACGCCGTGCTCAGTCCCGAATGCGCGAAGCTGCCGATTCCGCCCAAACTCCTGGGTCAGACGCATGAACTTCGGTTCGTGTTCCGGCCCTGACCCCCATCTGCGGCGTCATGCCGCGTCAGTTTTCTTGGATATGAGGTCGATACCCATGCGTCCCACGATTTCCGCTTTCCCGACTGATGATCAGGCACAATTGCTGAAAGACGGCCTCTCGCGCCGCACGATCCTTGGTTCGACACTGGCCGGAGCGGGCATCCTCGGCATGGGCGGACAGGCGTTTGCCCAGAATGCGCCTGCCGGGCAGCCCGGAGAGGCGGAAATTTCCGTCGATCAGGCCCGGACGGCGCCGATCCCCATCGTGATCTCCACGTTCGGCGCAGGTCTCGGTGAACAGATTTCGGGGGTGATTACCTCGGATCTCGCCAGCTGCGGTCTGTTCAAGCCGCTGGGCGGGCAGGAGCCGGCCAACGGCACGCCTGATTTCGCAAGCCTGAAGGCGCAGGGCGCGCGCGCGGTCGTCAGCGGAATTGCAACCGGATCAGGCAGCGTCCGGGTCGAGATGCGCCTGTGGGACGTGCTCACGGGCCAGCAGCTTCAGGGGACAGCCTACACGGCGTCCGAAGCCAACTGGCGCCGGATCGCCCATATCATCGCGGACGTGATCTATGAGCGGATGCTGGGCGAAAAGGGATATTTCGACACCCGCATCGCCTACGTCGCCCGCAGTGGCCCGCGCCGTCATCAGATTACCCGCCTTGCGATCATGGATCAGGATGGCGCCAACGAGCGGATGCTGACCGACGGCACGTGGCTCACGCTGACGCCGCGCTTCAATCCCGTGCGCGATCAGGTCGCGTTCATGTCCTATGCCAACGACCGTCCGCGCGTGTATCTGTTCGATCTCGGTTCGGGCCGGCAGCAGATCCTGGGTGAGTTCTCCGGTATCTCGTTCGCCCCGCGCTTCTCGCCGAACGGCTCGCAGGTCATCCTGTCCGCCACACGCGGCGGCGGTTCGGACATCTTCGTGGTCGATCTCGGTTCGGGGTCCAAGCGCCAACTGACGTCGTCGGGTGCAATCGACACGTCGCCCTGCTACAGCCCCGACGGCAGCCAGATCGTGTTCAATTCGGATCGCGGCGGCAGCCCCCAGCTCTACATAATGGGCGCTTCCGGCGGTTCGGCCCGCCGCATCTCGTACGGTACCGGCCAGTACGGGTCGCCCGTCTGGTCGCCGCGTGGCGACCTGATCGCCTTCACCCGGATCGGCAGCGGCGGATTTTCGCTTGGTGTCATGAACCCGGATGGATCAGGCGAGCGCATCCTGACGCAGGGCTTCACCGTCGATACCCCCACCTTCTGTCCGAATGGCCGCGTGATCGCGTTCTGCCGCCAGTCCGCAGCCGGGGCAGGCGGCGCAGGCTTCGCGTCGGGTATCGGCACGATCGACATTTCCGGCTTCAACGAGCACCCGATCCGCACAGCCGGTGGCGCCTCGGATCCGGCCTGGTCGCCCCTGAACGGCTGACGTCCTGCGGCCAGGCATCGACAAGGCGGCTCCGTTATTGCGGCCGCCTCGCTCTGTCGTGTGCGTCAGGTCGACGAACCTGCGTCATCCATTGCCGTTCCTGCTGGCGAGTCGCCGTTCCTGGCGAAACGCCAAAGGAGCAGACATATGGCCGGTGCGACTGCGGTTCTGACCGAGACTGACCTCCTGCGGCCTGTCTGCGATGGCCGCGTTGCCGATCTGCTCGCAGGGATCGAGCGGCATCGACGTGCGATGCCCGCTCTTCCGGATCTCACATCCGGTCTGGAAGCCTTGCGCGCACTCGGCGCCTTGCATGCGGTTCTGCCCCAACGTTGTGGCGGTCTGGGCCTCGGATCGGACAACGATCCCCGGCTCGTCCTCGCGGCGCTTGCAGCGCTTCGACAGGTCGGCGCGTGGGATCTTGCATTGGGCCGCTGCTTCGAGGGGCATCTAAACGTCGCCCGGCTGGTCGGGCTTTACGGCGACACCACGGCGTCTGCCGTGCTCACGCGGTCGGCACGTGACGGACATCTGTCGGGACTATGGGTGACTGACGGGCGCGAGCCGGTGACGATCCGCGGCGCCCGGTTGTCAGGCGTCAAGGGATTCGCCAGCGGCGTCCGCGCTGCCGGCATGGCCTTGATTACGGCCCATAACGGCGTGTCGGATGTCATGTACCTGCTTCCGGTCGGCGAGACGGAGCGGATTGGTCCAGGGCCGGGCAAGCTGACCGGCATGCACCGCAGTGGCACGGGCTCCTATCGTTTCGAGGGCTTGACGGTGGCTTCCGGCGCGCGCGTGGGCGTGCCGGGCGATTACCTGCGACAACCGGAGTTCAGCGCCGGGGCTTGGCGTGGCTCCGCCGTGGCACTTGGCGGCATTGACCGCCTTGTCGATCTGTTGCGCAGCGAACTGGCGGCGCGTGGGCGCGCCGATAATCCCCATCAACAGGCCCGGATCGGAGCGGCCTTGATCGCGCGCGAAACGGCTGTGCTCTGGACGCGCCGGGCGGCACTGCTTGCACATAACCCGGACACCGAACCCGGAGACGTCACGGCTATCGTCAATCTGGCTCGTCTCGCCGTCGAACGGGCCGGGCTGGAGGTGATCGCATTGGTGCAACGCGGCCTTGGGCTGTCGGCATTCGTCGAGGCCAACCCCGCGGAAACCGTGCTGCGCGATCTTGCGACCTATCTTCGCCAGCCCGCGCCGGACGAATCGCTGACGGAGGCCGCCGCATGGTTTACCGAACGGGATCCGGAAGATCTGGACATCATGCGATGAAAGTCGCGGCCCTATTGGAAGCCTTCGCCAAGCTTCCGGTGGCCGATCTGGACACGATCGCGCCGGGTACCTCGCTCGTGCTGGCCCCTCATCCCGACGATGAGAGCCTCGGCATGGGAGGCTTCATCGCGAGCGCCTGCGCGGATGGACGTGCGCCGTTCGTGGTCGTGGTTTCGGACGGCGCGGCATCCCATCCCGGTTCCAGATCGTGGCCTCCCACCCGGCTTGCGGCGATACGACAGGCCGAGACGCGCGAAGCTGTCGCCATCCTTGGGCTGCCGCCTGAGCGGCTGCTGTTCTTGGAACTGCCGGATACGCGGGTGCCGGGCGAGGGCGAAGCCCTGGACAAGGCGGTCGACCGGTTGACGGACCTCATTAAGCTTCATGCTATCAGGCAGGTGCTGGTCACGTGGCGTCATGATCCACACTGTGATCATGAGGCGGTCTGGCATATCGGCGCTGCGTTGCATGCCAGGGATGCCTGCCGCGTGCTCGTCTATCCTGTCTGGGGGCTAACGCGCCCATTGGACGAAGATCTGGCGGAGACGCCTCCCAAGGGATGGCGGCTACCCGTTGCATCGTATCTCGACACCAAGCGCGCCGCGATCAGCGCACATGCAAGCCAGCTCGGGCACGTCGTGACGGACGATCCGGGCGGTTTTGTCCTGCCCGAGACGCTGCTGGCAAAGATGCTGCAGCCTTACGAGATCATCCTGGATCCGTTTGGAGACGTGGCGTGATCGCGGAAAGCTGGCCGGCCGATGCCTTCGAAGCGCTCTATCGCGAGCGCCCCGATCCATGGGGTTTTGAAAGCAGCCCCTACGAACAGGCGAAACTCGCGCATCTGCTGGACTTCCTGCCGCATCCCCGGTTCGCGGCGGCTGTCGAGATCGGCTGTGCAATCGGTGTCTCGACCGCGGCACTGGCACAGCGGTGCGATCGCCTGCTGGCCATCGATGCCGCGGAAGCTGCGCTGCAGCACGCGCGGCATCGCTGCGCGCCGATGGGGCATGTCAGTTTCCTGCGTGCCTACATTCCGGCTGAGTTTCCCCCGATGGCCGGGCAGGCCACGGACCTTCTGATTGTGTCCGAGTTGCTTTATTTCCTCTCTCCGCCGGACATCGATGCCGTCGTGCGGGTCGTCCTTCCGACGATGCAGCCGGACGGCACGATCGTACTGGCCAACTGGATCGGCCAGACCGACACGCCATGCACGGGCGACCAGGCGGCCGAGCGGTTCATCCTGGTATGCCAACAGGCCGGCTGGCACCTGACAGCACAGGCGAGGCAGCCGGGATATCGGCTGGATCGTCTTGAACGTGCATCTGACGCGTCTGCAGCCATGCCAGCAGTCTGAGCGCTCGCCGTGTCTCGCATTCGAGATCCGCGCGAGCAAGGAGCTTCGGCTGCAGGTCCGGCGCGCGTGCCTCTTCCCGCGCCCACAATGCCTCGAATTCGACCTGATCCAGCGATGGGGCGGCAGCAGCGAGGTGTGTCCGGTAAGCCAGCCGACGACGGATACGGTGCACGCGGCAGGACACGGATTCGAGCGCATCGTCGACATGCGCGTCCTGCGCCTGGATGCGTCGGGCGATCGTTTCCGCCATGCCGCCCGTCGCCCGCCCGACCAGTCGGCCGGACACATGGACGACCACATCCGGCGCATGCCGAATCCTGAGGCCCGCGCGACGGAGGGACGCGTAGAACGCGCGGTCTTCTCCCGTCCGGATATCGGGAATGCCTCCCGCGCGCTGCCATGCCGCCATCGTCACCGCGATGCTTGCCCCCGAGTGTTCGGCATGTCGCGGCCATGGATCATGCGGATCGGGATCGAGCAGCGTCGCCATGTGTTCGAGCAGAGCCCCGTAACGCAGTTCGGCATCGTCATCGGCATGAAGATGGGCCGGGATCAGGGCGATGTCGGCGGGATCGAGAAACGCGCGTCCGAAGACCGCATCAACATCGTAGCGTTCGAATGCCGAGAGGCTCTGCGCAATCCAGTCAGATCGGACGATCGCGTCGGCGTCGGTGGTAAAAAGAATGGCATCGGCAGGCGATAGGGCTGCGGCGCAGGCCATGGCATCGCGTCTGGCACGGCCTGCGCTGGCCTGCGCCGGAGAATAACACTGTTCGACCAGAGTGAGATCGAAAGGCAGGCTTGGGCGCAACGATCGGGCGGTGTCCACGCTCTGGTCGGTCGTGTTGTTGATCATCAGCACGACGCGGTGAGGGGGCAGCGTGTCCTGTCCGGCGAGTGCTCGCAGACAGCGCGGCAGGTATTCCGCCTCGTTGCACGCGGGGATGGCGCCGGTACGATAGCGGTCCTGCCACGATGGTTTCCGGGACGGGACCGTAAGGCGGGACCCGATCGGCTGCGCGGCCCGGAGGGTCGTCTTGTAGGGCAGGATGTCGGTTTGGTGTCCGGGATAGGGGCGTATCGGCATTCGGACGGGATCTCCCGGAATGCGCCAGTCAGGCCGACGGCGCAGCCCTTAAGCGTGCGACGGGATGGATGGTTCTGGTGGCCGGAAACACACAACGTGGCTTTTGCGCCACGGAGACCGGCGAAGTAATGGTGTCGTATCGTTTGCCCTGCTCCTCCGGCGTATATTACTTGACCGCGCAATAATCCGATGGGTATGGCCTGCATGTGGTCCCACGAGTTCCCGTAGCGCCGAAGGTCGCCGTCATGGCGTCTCAAGCAAAGCGGACGTGACGACCGAAAAAAACCCCGGCTTCACTTCGCTCCCCGTCATTCGATGAGGGTGTTCTCAGGACATGAGACAAATGAGATTCAAGCTTTTCGGTGCGCTCGGTCTGGCGCTCGTGCTCGCAGCTTGCTCCAGTGACAAGACCAACACCGGCAACACCATGGGTGCCGGTGCTTCCGCTCAGGAAACGGGCGCCGCTCCGGGCAGCGAAGCAGACCTCGTCGCCAATGTCGGTGATCGCGTGTTCTTCGAGCTGAACCAGAACGCCCTGTCGTCGGACGCGCAGGCCACTCTGGACAAGCAGGCCGCGTGGCTTGCCCGCTATCCCCAGGTCAACGTTCAGATCGCGGGCAACTGCGACGATCGTGGCACAGAGGAATACAACATCGCGCTCGGCCAGCGCCGCGCAAACGCCGCGCGCGACTATCTCGTCGCCAAGGGCGTTGCCGCTTCGCGCATCAGCACGATCTCCTATGGCAAGGACCGTCCGACCGCCGAAGGCGATGACGAGCAGTCCTGGTCGCAGAACCGCAACGCGATCACGTCGGTCAAGTAAGCCGCACGATCCGTTATCGGTGTTCGTATGGAACCGGCCGGGGGAGCTTATCCCCCGGCCGGTTTTGTTTTATCGAAGGTTCCGTCGGGCAGGACGCCCGTCGGATGCTGAGGGTTGGAGATGGTGCGCGTGACGAGGGTGAAAGCCGGGCGGGCGGTTCTGTGGGCTGGAGTGATGGGTATCGCACTGTGCGCGGCGGCACCGGCGCAGGCACAGATCAACAGCCGCGAGGGCATTGCGCTCCAGAACCAGATTGCGGACCTGCGCCAGCAGATGGCCCAGCTTCAGAATGGTTCCGGCAACGGAGCACCGCCCGCGCCTGTGGCTGTCGCGCCCAGCGGCGCCAACGGTGATCTTACAGCGCAGCTTCTGGAGCGGGTGAACGCCCTTGAGGACCAGAATCGCCAGATGCGCGGCGAGCTGGACCAGCTGTCGAACCAGGTGCAGCAGCAAAGCGCTGCGATGTCCAAGCAGATTTCGGACATGAATTTTGCAATGCAGAACGGGCAGGGCGGCGCGCCGGGTGCTTCGGCGGCACCATCGGCCGATGGTCCGCCA
>NZ_BALE01000054.1 GCF_000963885.1 Tanticharoenia sakaeratensis NBRC 103193 | reverse complement strand
CTAATTGCCACGCCGCTATCTGCCTCGTCGCGGCCGTCAGCTACCGGTTATGAGTCCGGGCCCTAAGAGCCCTTTTGGAAATTGGGGGTATGGGGGTTTGCATTGGGTC
>NZ_BALE01000055.1 GCF_000963885.1 Tanticharoenia sakaeratensis NBRC 103193 | reverse complement strand
GGGTGGCGGCTGGGGCGGTGGCTGGGGTGGCGGCGGCTGGGGCGGCGGTTTCCCCACGACCGTCTACAACACGAGCTGCCAGACCACGTTCGAACTGGTGAACGACCGCGTCCTCGGCTGGACGATGCGCGGCGACGGGTGCTGAGTTATACCTGTTCGATCACCCTCGGTCGGATAACGGGAGCTGCGGCGCGCGAATGACGGACAATGGCTGGTATGGCGTGCGGCGTGCGCGCTGTCTGGTGGCTCTCGTGCTGCCGTTTATGGTCGCGGCCTGCGAAAGTGGCGCGCAGCAGGACCCTCTGCCGCTTCGTGGCGGGACGTCCGCATCCTTGATGCCTGCCAGTGCCGAGCCGGCGCGGCAGCTGCCGTCGCCGGATGCGAAGTTCGGCGCGGGCGGCGCTCCGGACAGTCCAGTCGCCTACGAGCGTCCGGCGGCGCCGTCCTATCCCGACCGCCCGCTCTCGGAGAATCTCGCGTCCTCCCTGGAAGTCGCGGATTACGTGCACGGGCTGGACACGACGGGGCTTTCCGCCCTGCTGCGTCGCGCAGGGCCGTTCACGGTCTTCGCAATCCCGAATCGGCCGCTGGAGCGGTTTGCCGGACAGTGGTCCGGCAGTGATCTGTATGCGCCGGCGTCACAGCCCGTGCTCAAGCGCCTGCTGGGCTATACGATCGTGCGCGGCCGGTGGGATGAAGCGCGTCTGCGCCGCGTCATTGCCCGCACGCACGGAACGGCAGTCGCATTGAAGACCATCTCCGGCGATCCGCTGACCGTGGCCGTCGAGCCATCCACCGGGCAGCTCGTGCTGGCCAATGCCAAGGGCGCGACGAACCGGCTGTGGTTCATCAGCGCGCGGCAGTCGAACGGCGTCCTCTATTTCACGCAGGATATCCTGCCGCCGGCATGAAGCCGGCGCTTTTCTGCGCCAACCTCGGTCGTTTCGGACGCGACACTGCTATGTCAGTGCCGCACTGATCCCGTCGAGCAGGAGACGCGCCTGTTCTGGCGTTTCCGGCAGTGTCAGTCCGATGAAATCAGCCCCCGCGGCACAGAGAGCGTGCACTGCCATGGCGTCATCCAGCATTGCCACGACGGGCAGTTCGGCGACGCCCGCCCACCAGCCGACGAGGGCTGCGACCGTCTCCGCCTGTCCCTGGAACGACACGTAATCCGCACCGTCCTCGCCGGCCTGCATGGCGAGATCGCGGCTTTCGCCACAGGGAACGCCCAGTTGCCGGTCGGTGCCCAGCACACGTCGCGCATCGGCCGTCGGCATCACGTCAAATGCGACTTCCGCGCCGTCGCAGTTCTGCGTTCGGGCCAGATCGGGAAGGTCCGTCAGCATCAGTGCGATGTCGCGTGACTGGATGTCTTCGCGCAGGGCAGCCAGCAGCCGCGATGCGCGCCCGGCATCGGTCGTCCCGATCCGCACGGCGGCGACCGGATAGTCCGCCAGAGTTGCTGGAATCCACGAGACGTCGACGTCCGGCAGGTCTGGAAGCGTTATGTAGAGCTGGCAGTCGGGCATGGGCACGCAGGTCCGGTATCGAGGTAAGCGCTGATCTGGCGGCACCGATAGTCTTTATAGGGCGGCAGGCCTACTGCGAAACTGGGCGGTCGTTCGGGAAACACGTGCGCGCCGCAGACATCCGCCAGTGCCGCGATGGCGGGAAACTGGGGGGCCATTCGATCGAACACGATGGCGGGCTGCCCGGCCCGCAGCGCGCCCGCCGCGCGACCGGCGGCGTCGTCGCAGTCGAGGATATGCGGCACCGGCCGATCAAGGGCTCCGATCAGCACCCGCCACCATGGGCTGCCCATGAGGCGGGCCGCGCCGCGCATCGACAGGAGCGTCACCGGCCGGCCGGCGGCGATGGCGAGCACGAGCCGTGCCTGTTCCAGCCCCCAGACTTCGATGCAGGGGCCGGCCATGGGCCCGGGCAGGCTGCCTGCGTCATCAGGCATCGACGTTGCTTTCCTCTCGAGGCTCGGTTATTCGCCATTACAAGACGTTGACAGTGAAAGAGACGCAAGCCGTGCCGCAGCCTCCGGATTCGATGCAGGCGGCCGACCCCGCCGACCGGCTGGAAGCCGCCCTCAATCGCATCGCCTATGCGCTGGATCGTCCGCAGCCTGCAATCCCGGCCGAGCCCGATCCGCATGCGCCCGACCTTCAGGCGCTGGGGGCGAATATCGATGCATTGTGCGCCCGCATTCGCGACATGCTCGGACCGGACGATGCACCTGCATCGACCGAGGGCTGAGTCGTTGGCTGCCGCGTCGTTGCGCATCGGCAGATCTGGTCAATTGCATTCGAGCCGCATGATGTTCCTTGGTGGTTTTACCAAGGGCCGCGCGCTCTAGAG
The DNA here is from genome assembly GCF_000963885.1 of Tanticharoenia sakaeratensis NBRC 103193. GTDB lineage: Bacteria > Pseudomonadota > Alphaproteobacteria > Acetobacterales > Acetobacteraceae > Tanticharoenia > Tanticharoenia sakaeratensis. The sequence goes on along the minus strand of NZ_BALE01000055.1, from coordinate 12,576 downwards.
GGAGGCCCGACGCATGGGGCAGGTCGCGGTTCGGCTGAACGGTTTCGTCTACACGGTGGGCTGTCGGGACGGGGAGGAGAGCCATCTCCAGGCCATGGCCCAGCAGGTCCAGCGTCGCATCGACCGCGTCCGCGCGCTCGGGAGCCAGAGCACGGAAGGGCGGACGCTGGCGCTTGCGGCCCTTCTGATGGCGGACGAGCTGCATGATCTGGCGGCCGAACGGATGCCCTCCGGCGCGGCCGAGACGCTGGCGCAGGCCGAGCAGGCTGTGCGTGAGAACACGAGGCGTCAGGAACAGCTTCTTCATCTCGCCGAACGTGCCGAAGGCATTGCAGCCGAGCTTGAGCAGCCCTAGTTATGGGGAGCGGGGCTGCCGGGCGCGTCAGGCAACTCAACCCCTGGGCCGATAAGCACTTCCTTAGGGAGCTGGCTCTGTCGTGATCCTGGTCACGTTATCCGGCGCCCACCTGCGTGAGCAGGTCCGGGAGGGCTGAAAGACCAACGGCCATGGCGGCTCCGCACATCATTCCCGATCCCGACGAGGCCAAGCGCGCCCTGCGTGCCGCAATGCGTGCGCGCCGTCTGGCCGAGCCGCCCGATGCGGCGACGCTCGATGCCCTGAGAGCAGCGCTCGATGCAGCCGTGCACGCGATCGATCCCGATGGACCGGTCGCTGCGATCTGGCCCCTGCCGGGGGAGCCGGACCTGCGGCCGCTGCTGCGTCATTGGCATGAGGCTGGTCGCTCGATCTGCCTGCCCAAGACCCACGCGCCCGGCGTTGCGCTGACGTTCCACACCTGGGAGCCGGATGGCGCCATGCATGACGGCCCCTACGGCACGCGTCATCCGGGCGGAGATCCGGTGCTGCCGTCCGTCGTGCTGGTGCCTCTGCTGGCCTTCGACCGACGGGGCCACAGGCTGGGCTATGGCGGCGGATTCTACGATCGGACACTGGCCGCACTGCCCACGTCCCGGCCCGTCGGCTTCGGATTGTCCTGGCAGGAAGTGACAGATGTGCCGACTGGCCGGTATGACAGGCCGCTCGACATGATCGTGACCGAGCGTGAGGTGATCCGCATCGGCTTTTGAAAGGGCAGGGGATGCGGATCGTTTTCCTGGGCGACATCGTGGGACGCAGCGGTCGGGAGGCGGTCATCGCCCATGTGCCCAAGCTGCGGAAGACGCTGTCTCTCGATCTGGTGGTGGCGAACGGGGAGAATGCCTCTCACGGCTACGGGCTGTCTCCGGCGATTGCGGACGAGCTTCTGCGCAATGGCGTGGATGTGGTGACGCTCGGCAACCATGCCTGGGACCGGCGTGACCTGATCGGCCAGATCGACCGTCTGCCCGCCGTGATCCGTCCCATCAACTACCCCGCCGGAACGCCGGGCCAAGGCAGCTATCTCGTCACCTTGCCGGACGGCCGGCGCGCGCTGGTCGTCAACGTCATGGGGCGTCTGTTCATGGACGCGATGGACGATCCGTTCCGCGTCGTGGGCGAGTTGCTGGCGAAGCATCGCCTGGGCGTCACCGTGCAGGCGATCGTGATTGACATTCATGCGGAAGCGACCAGCGAGAAGCTGGCCTTCGGGCATGTCATGGACGGGCGCGCCTCGCTCGTCATCGGCACGCACACGCATGTGCCGACCGCTGATCATCGCATCCTTGCAGGCGGCACGGCCTATCAGACCGACGCGGGCATGTGCGGCGACTATGACAGCGTGATCGGCATGGGCAAGCAGGCCTCCGTTGCACGTTTCGTGCGCAAGATGCCGGGCGAGCGGCCCCAGCCGGCGGAAGGTCCGGCCACGGTGTGCGGCCTGATGGTCGAGACCGACGACGCGACAGGCCTGGCGCGCCGGGTGGCGCCGATCCGCATCGGTGGCTTACTGGCGCCGAATCTGCCGGATTTCTGAGCGCGCGTTAACGCTTCCTTAGGATATGTGGACTAGATCCGGGATCAGCGAAAACGCTGGCAGGGACAGGAACACATGGCGGGATTGGGAATCAGGCTCAGCGCGGGGGACAAGCTCGTCATCAATGGTGCTGCGATCCAGTTCGAGAGCGACGCGCAGATCCGGCTCGCCAATCAGGTGAACTTCCTGTTCGGCCGTCAGATCATGGCGCCGGACGAGGTCACGACACCCGCGCGGCGGATCTATTTCGCGCTGCAGACCGCGCATGTCGGGACGCAGGACGAGCGCCGCGCGGCGCTGGAGAGCGCGCGCTATTTCATCGAAACGTTCGCGCAGGAAACGACATCGGCCACGGCGCGGGCCCTGCTGGCGGAGGCCCTGACGGCCGCCGAAAACGGGCGCGGGTACGACGCGCTGCGGATTGCACGAAGGATCGTCCGGCACGAGGATGCCGTACTGGCTGATGCCTGACGGAGATGGCTGCGCCCGGGCTTCCCTTGTAAGGATAAGCAGGATTTTCAGACATGCGGTGATGAAGCGATGCGCATTCGATGGGGCCGGTCGGGTTGGGACATGCATCGTGGCCGAACCCGTTGCGCGCGCATGAGCGTCGCGCGAGCAGCCGGGGCTGCGGGTCTGGCCATTGCAGCCGGACTGGCTCCGTGGGCGGCACAGGCCACGCCCGACATGACCGGGCACGACGTCGTGCTGGCATCGCCCCCGCAGAAGATCGCGGATCTGTGGTTCGCACATAACGGCGTCATGGTCATGCTGGGGGCTGCGGACCGTATTGTTGCGACCGTCGATCGTCCGAAGGACCAGCCGTGGATGTTCGCGATCGCCCCGACGCTGCGCAAGGCACGCTGGATGCCGGCCCAGATGCCGGACATCGAGACGCTGGTTCATGACGGTGTGCAGCTTGTCTTCATCCCGCAGGGAGAGGCGCTGCGTCAGGAATGTCAGGCCGCGGGACTGCCCACGGCTGCCATGTCCTTTGATTCGGAAGAAGGCCTACGCCGTTCGGTCGCCCTGACCGCCGACATGCTGAGCGATCCGCAGGCGCAGGCCATTGCTCGCGCTTATCAGCAGCATCTGGATGAGATCCTGAAGCTGGTCTCGTCGCGCGTGTCGGACCTGCCGGTCGGGCAGCGCGCGCGCGTATTGCATCTGCAATCGCTGACGCCGCTGAAAGCCGATGGCGAAGGCACGCTCATCGATCGGTGGATCACTGTCGCAGGCGGGCGCAATGCGGCCACGGGCCTGCATGGCAATCACATGCCGATCACCTACGAGCAGATTCTGGCATGGGACCCGGACGTCATCATTCTGCCGGGCGATGCGCCCGATCCGGAAAGCCTTCCGGACCACGCGGCGTGGGATGCATTACGCGCCGTGCGGTCCGGGCTCGTTTACCGCAATCCCAAAGGCGTTTTCCCATGGGACCGTTATGGCCCGGAATTCGTCCTGCAGGTGGAATGGGCGGCAAAGCTGCTGCATCCCGGCCGCTTTCAGGACATCGATCTGAACACGGCGACGCGTGATTTCTACCGCACGTTCTACCATGCCGAGATCAGCCGTGATGACGCCGACGCGATCCTGCGCGCGCAGGCGCCTGCGGCCGACCGCTCCAGCCAATAGACGCCAGCCACCCGTTCGGGGCTGACGTCCTGGCGGCCAACCCTCAGTGTCAGGCGTTGATCAGATGGATCGCGCGCGGAAGCTGGGTTGCGAGAGCGGAGACGGCGCCGCTTTCGTTCTGACCGGTTTTGTTCGTGAACGCCTCGATCTCGGACTGCGTGAACAGGCTCCGGATGGTCTCGGCCGAGGTCGATTCCGGATGCTCGCTGTTCCGCCATGTCGAAACCATGTCGGACAGCCCCTTGTCACGGGCACGCGTCTCGATCGTCTGCAGACCACCGGCTTTCAGGAACGCATTGAGTTCGCTCATCAGACCCGACTGGTCATCGTCCGACCCGATGATCTTCCCCGTCACTTTTGCGGTCAGTGTCTCGTTGCTCATCATGCGTCTCCTTTCTGGACTTGTGCCGAAGCGACCCGAACGGGACGACGGCTTCTCCATAGGCAACGCGAGGGCAGCGGGAGGTTTGCATATTTTGTCAAAAACTCGGGTTCGGCAAGTGAACGGTCAGTAGAGATCACCCGCGTCGTCGCTTCGCGTCATCAGGATGGAATACGGCGCTGTGTCGTTGGCGGTTGCGAGCATCGCGATCAGCACGACGTGGCGCCGCACCGTGCCGCGCGTCAGATGGATGTCGATCCGCGTGACCGGTTCCGCGCCGCCGCCGATCAGAGGGCCGTCCGAGGACGGGCTGGGCGCCTGCGGGCCGATCTGTGGTGTCGTGGGCAACGCCGCACTTTGCGACAGTTTCAGCGCTTCGCGCACGACGAGATCGGGCGAGTGCATGGTCGGCAGGTCGCGCTGATAGAGCGAGACATGCGGCGTGATGCAATGCAGGAGGGCCGGTGTCATGCCCCGGACCAGCAGGAGATCGGCGGTCGCCCGGAACGGGACGCCTGCCGGTGCCCACAAGGCGCCGCGATAGGCTGCTGTATCGCGCGCGGCGGAGGGATCGCGCCAGGCCACGATGTCGCCGGCGATCCTCAGGGCTGCATCGGGCTGGACCTTGCAGGTCTGCAGCAGGCCCGCGATCAGGGTCGGGCCGGCCGCGTTGATCGGGACGCGGCTGTCGAGCGCCTGTGTCTGGATCGTGATTTTCGTATTGCCGTTCGCCGTAACGACATGCCGTCCGTTTCGCGGCCATGCGGTATTGCCGAGCGAGATCAGATGAAACAGTGCCGTCTGGGCCGCGGCATCCAGGCTGGCGTCGTCCTGGGCACGCGCCTGCGCGGCCTGCGCGAGCTGTGCCTCGAGGCGCGCATCGGCCAGACCGCGCGAGACGATCAGCGCCAGAAATCCGAGCGTCAGCAGCACGAGCAGCAGCGCGAACCCGGCCTCTCGGGGGCGCCCCTGCCGCGGATCGCGGTGTGACGGCCCGGTGTATCGTGCGCCGATCGGGACAGGCCGGGCCGCCATGGTCAGTCCCGCAGGCCGATCCCGTTGAGGAAACGATGCTGCGGATCGGGCGAGCCCGTCAGCGGCATGTGGTTCAGTTCGTCCGGCAGGGTGGCCGCATGCGAGAGATGATCGCGCAGGTCCTCGGTCAGGTTGTGCGCCTCGATCTGGCTGTGCATGACGTGCGGCGTGATGAGGACCAGAAGCTCGGTGCGCGTGCGGCTGTTGCTCTGCGTGCCCGCGAGGAAGCCGAGCACGGGAATGTTCTTGAGCCAGGGAATGCCCGAGTTGTCCCGCGAGGCATTGTCGGTGATGAGGCCCGCGAGCCCGACCGTCTGTCCGTCCGCGATGGTCACGCGCGACGTCACCTGACGTTCCGAGAAGGTCGGGCTGTTGATGGTGCTGCCGGACGTGCTGGAGGATTGTGCCAGCACGGCGCTGACCTGCTGAGAGATATCCAGCGTCACCATGTCGCCGTTGCTGATCCTCGGCGTGATCTGGAGAATGACGCCGGTCGGCTGATAGGACACCTGGTTCGTGATGGTCGAATCCGACGTCACGGCACTGGTCGTGCTGCCGGTGAGATAGGGCACCAGATTGCCGACCATCAGCGATGCGGGCTGGTTGTCGGTCACCATGAGCTGCGGGCTCGACAGCACCTGCACCTTGGTGATGTCCTGCAGCGCATTGATGACGAACGGCGCGCCGCCGCCGGAGAGGCCGCCGATCACGAAGCCCGGGAATGTCGTATTGAGGGCGGCGGTCGCGAGACTGCCCGTGCTGAGCGTCTGGGTCGCGCCGCTGAGAATGCCGTTCACGCCGCCGGACTTGAAGAAGAACTGCGTGCCGTATTTCAGGGTATCGTTCAGCGTCACTTCCGCGATGGTCGCATCGATCCGGACCTGAAGCGGCATGATGTCGATCTTGTGCAGCATCGCCGAGATCGCGCCGATCTCGTTCGCGGTCGCATAGACGAGGATCGCGTTGTTCTGCTTGTCGGGGATGATGCGGATCGTGTCCGTCCGGCCGTTCTGCTCGCCGCCGCCCATGCCGCTCAGTAGCGGGTTGTTGGCGACTGAATCCGCGCTGCCCGCATTATTGCCGTTCCCGTTGCCGCCGGTCTGATTGCCCGTGCCGCTCTGGCCGAAGCTTCCGAAGCCCTGGCTTCCCGTCGAGGAACTTCCGCCGCCGAGCCCGGACAGCGAGCCGCCGCTCATGTTGCTCTGGCCGAAGCTTCCGAAGCTCTGGCCCGAATTGCCGAAGCTCGAATTCGACGTGGCATGGTCCTGTGTCGGCTGGGCCGTGACGTGATCCGGGGTGAAAGCCTGCTGGAGAACGTAGGCCACGTCGTTCGAACGGTTGTTCTGCAGGTAATAGACCGTCCAGCTGCGCACCGTTGCGCGCCGCCCGGCCTCGATCAGCGTGAAGAGACGACGGGCCTGCGCCAGCAGCGCCGGATTGTGCGCAATGACCATCACGCTGTCGATGCGTGCCATCGGCGCGATCTGGATCTCGCTTGCGCGCGGGCCGCCCTGACCGGCGCCCAGCGCCTTTTCGAGCGCCTGTGCCAGTTCCTGTGCGCTGCCGGTCGATGTCGGCAGCAGGGCGTAGGACTGGCCGGCGAGCGCGTCGACATCGAAGGCATGAACCAGATCGATGAGCGAGGCCCGCGTCGCGGGGTCGCCGCTGACGACGATCGCGTTGCTGCCCGGATCCGCGTTGATCTGGCCGCCCGGCGGCTGGAACGGCTTCAGCACCTGCGCGAGCTCGACCGCGGAAGCGTAATGAAGCGGCACGGCCGTCGATCCGCTGTTGGCGCCGACACCCGTGCCGATCCCGCCGCCATTGGCCGCAACGATGTGATAAAGGCCGCTTTCCTCGATCAGCGCGGCACCGCTGCCCGCCAGCAGACTGCGCAGGGTCGGCAGGAGCTGGTCGCGCCGCAGCGGCGTCGTCGTGCGCAGGGTCGCGGTGCCCTGCACATTGGGATCGATCACGTAATTGACGTGCAGCGTATCGCCCAGGATCTGGTTGACGACCGTGCGGATATCCGTGCCTGCGAAATTCAGCGTGATGTCGCCGCCGCCCTGTGCCGTGAGCGCCCCCGTGCCGGAGGCGCCCGTGCCGTAGCTCAGGAGCCCCGTCGGCCCGCGATTTTGCGGCAGCCGGCTGTCGATCCGGGGTTGTGCGGCGCCCGTCCGATCCGGTCCGGGCAGGGGTGCCGGCAGGGGTTCGGGCCGTTCCGCGCAGCCTGCGAGACACAGCATGGCCAGCAGGGCTGCGGCAGACCGTGTGCGATCACGATCGGACATGCGGCGCTCGGCGCCTTCTGCCGTGCTGCGGGGATGGCGAAGCGAGGATCGTGTCATTCGGCAGGCTCGGAAGTGGTCGTATCGGGCATGGTCATATCCTTGGCGCCGGAACTTGCCGCGCGGAAACCCTGTACCGTGAGGCCGACATCGAGCTGGTCACCGCTGCCTTGCGCCTGAACTGACAGATCGTCGGCGACGAGGGAAGGACGGGACGCATCGACGGCATGCAGAAAGGCGACGAGATCGGACCAGCGTGCGGAAAAAGCCAGTCGCACGCCGATACGGCGGGAATCGCCGGCCGGTTCGGCGCGCAGGACGGTAACGCTGGCCAGCGTCAGGGCATGCTCGCCTGCAATCGACATGACCATCTGCTGCAGGGCGGCGGCCGCGCTGGCATCCCGCGACCCGGGCAGGAAGCTGTCATGACCCGGCGCATCCGCCCCGATGGCTGCCAGCTGCGACCGCAGGGCCGGGACGCGCGCGCCAAGAGCTGACATGCGCGTCAGCAGGGCGCGATCGTCGTGAAGCCGTGCGGCGCGATCGGCATAGAGGCCGACCAGAGGCGAAAGCAGCCCGAGCCACAGGATCAGGGCCGCGACCAGCGTGAGGCCCAGCGCCGAAAGCCGTCCCGCGCGCCCTTGAGGCAGCGCGATCGCATCCATCCTCAGGCTCATCGTGCGGTTTCCGGCGGCAGATCGGCGCGCGCGCTGAATACGTCGTGCTTGCCGTCGGGCGCGCGCAGCACCGGACCGCTCAGGGCGGCATTGGCGAAGCCTGCTGAATCCAGCCGCCCGATCAGCGCCGGTGCATCGGCCGAAAGGCCATTGAATTCCAGATGGCGGTGCTTGAGCGTCAGGGCCGTGAGATAGGTGTCGTCGGGCAATGCATCGCTCAGCCGTGCCAGGATGTCCGGCAGCTGGCCCGTGGCGCGCGTTTCCGCCACCAGGGCAGCGGGTCCATGCAGGGCACGGTCGAGCCGGGTGCGGAGGCCTTCGGCAAGCCGCGTGGCCGGGCTGGCTTCGTCGAGCGCGCGCGCCGTTTCTGAAAGGGCCATCTGCTGGTGGAGAAAGGGTGCGGCCATCAGGGCCGCGACACAGGCCAGCGCGACGGCGATCCGGGCGCGGATGCCTCTGGCGCGCGGCCGGTCGAGCGGGATGGTCCGGTCCCCGTCGAGCGAGACGATCGCTCGCGCCCGAAGGCCTGCGCTGTCGAGCACGGCCAGGGCCGGTGCGATGACGGTGGCCGGAACAAGCCGCAGCTGCACGACGATCTTACCTGCGAGCCGACGCACGATGTCGGCGCTGAACATGACCTCGTCCGGTCGGAAGGGCGTCAGGCGATCGATCTCGAATCGCACGATGTCCGCGAGATGGCGTTCCGCGGTCGCCGGAAGATCGACCGTCGTATCCAGGAGCGCAGCATCGGGAACGGCGACCACGATGCGGTCACCGGCCTGGGCAGCCAGCGATCGCAAGGCCGCGGGATCGTGCGCATCGGCTGGCGTGCCGGAGAGCTCTGTGTCGGGACGTTCAGCCGGCCAGAGACTGGCGTATAGCGCGTCCGGCCCTGACAGCATCAGCGCGAGTGTCGGCCGCCGGGTTTTCCGGCGCGGCAGCAGGTCGCGCATCTGCATCGCCCACCAGCGCAGGATGTCGTTCAGCGAGGTGGCGATCTGGACGGTGGGCACTGCGGTCGCTTGTGAAGAGTCGTTGCACTGTCGCAGAGACTGTCCGCATTGTCACGCAAGTGTTTGACGTTGCAGTTACATGCGGTCCCGAAGACGGTCCGTCGGCCAATCTTTTCGGCATGATGAGGACAAGGATTGCGACGCGTGGATTGCCGTGACGCGAACACTGTCCTGACGCGCTGCACCATGGCCGGTCTCGGGGACGCGTCATCAAAACTTCATGGGCGGATCGGCGGGCGCGGCACCCGGCACTGGGTCAGGTGCGGCTTGGAGAGGCAGCATGCGAGCGCCGGGCCACGCCCTCCCCGGCCACCTTCTGCGGAAGCGCGTGTTTGCAAGCATTGCATTGTCCGGCCTAAGTCGGACCGGGTCCCGCGAGGGCCCGTTGTCCAACGTCCACAAGGACCTCTCCGATGCACAGACCCTTGATCGGCGTGACGCTGGATCATGCGCCGGGTGGGCCGCCGGACGTCTTTTCCCGCTTCGATCACTACGCCCTGCGTGAACATTATTTCGCGGCGATCGCGCAGGCCGGAGGACTGCCGGTCGGGATCGGGCATGAAGCCGGACAGGCGGATGCCATCATGAAGCGGCTGGACGGGCTCGTGGTCACGGGCGGTGCGTTCGACATCGCGCCCGACGAATATGGCGGGGGTCCCACCCATGCGCTGACGGCGCCCAGGCCGCGTCGCACGCTGTCGGAACGCGCGCTGATGGAGGCGGCCCTCGCCACCGGGCGGCCTGTTTTCGGCATCTGCGGCGGGATGCAGTTGCTGGCGGTCGTCCTCGGCGGCACGCTGATCCAGCATATTCCCGATGCCATCGAGGATGCCCTGGCCCATGAACAGCCGAACCCGCGTGACGAGGCCGGGCATGACGTTCGGGTGCTGCCGGATACGATGCTGGCCGCGATCACCGGGCGCGCGACGCTGTCGGTGAATTCCTCCCATCATCAGGCCGTTCGTGATCCCGGACGGGCGATTGTCTCTGCCCTGGCATCCGATGGCGTGATCGAGGCGATCGAATATCGGGCGGCACCTTTCGCGATGGGGGTGCAGTGGCACCCGGAATTCGCTATCGATCCGGCCGACGCCGCGATTTTCGCCGCGTTCGTGAAGGCTTCGGGAGATCGGGCATGACAGCGTCGGATGACGGTGGGAAGGGCGAGCGGATCGCAAAGGTTCTAGCACGCGCAGGCGTAGCCAGCAGGCGCGATGTCGAGCGCATGATCGCGGAAGGACGCGTGCGCATGAACAATGCGCTGGTCGAACATCCTGCGACATTTGTCGGCCCCTCCGATCTCGTGCTCGTCGACGGCAAGCCGGTGACGGAGCCTGAGCGGACCCGGGTCTGGCGCTATCACAAGCCCGACGGGCTCGTGACGACACATCGCGATCCGCAGGACCGGCCGACGGTGTTTGCGTCTCTGCCCGAGGGCATGCCGCGCGTGCTGAGCGTCGGGCGGCTCGACCTGAACTCCGAGGGCCTGCTGCTTCTGACGAACGACGGTGCGCTGGCGCGCCAGCTCGAACTGCCGTCGAACGCATGGGTGCGGCGGTATCGCGTGCGCGTGTTCGGTGTCGTGGACGAGGCGCGGCTGGCGGCGCTTGCAAAGGGATCGGAATTCGATGGCGTGCGCTACGGGCCGATCGAGGCGGGGCTCGACAGCCGAAAGGGCGATAATGCCTGGCTGACGGTCTCGCTGCGCGAAGGCAAGAACCGCGAGATCCGGCGCGTGATGCAGGGACTGAACCTGCATGTCAGCCGGCTGATCCGCACGGGCTATGGTCCTTTCCAGCTTGGCACGTTGAAGCGTGGTGAACTGGAAGAGGTGGTGGGCAAGGTGCTGCGTGAGCAGGTTCCGGGCCTGAGTGCGCCGGTGCGTCGCCGCACGAAGCCGACGCGCCATGCGGAGGCGCCGTCCGGGGCGTCGGTGGACCCGACTGGGGAATCCGGGGAATGAGCGGCATGCGCGACCGCGCCGCATGAGGATCGTGGCCGGCGCCTGGCGCGGGCGGATGCTGCGGGCTCCGGACGGGCAGACGACTCGCCCGACATCCGACCGCCTGCGTCAGGCGCTGTTCGACATGCTGGCGCATGCGCCCTGGGCCGGGCATGGCGTTCTGGATGGTGCGCGCGTGCTCGATGCGTTTGCCGGCACGGGTGCGCTGGGGCTCGAAGCCCTGTCACGCGGGGCGGCGGAGGCCGTGTTCATGGAGCGCGACCGTGCGGCGCTGGCGACCCTCTCGGCCAATATCGCGGCCTGTCGGGCCGAGCAGCGCGCCCGCATCCTGCGCTGTGACGTCACGGCCCCGCAGCGCGCGCCCGCGCCATGCGACGTCATGTTCCTCGATCCGCCCTATGCTCGTGGGCTTGTAGAGGCCGGGCTTGCAGCGCTCGACAAGACGGGATGGCTGAGAGACGGCACACTCGTGGTTGCGGAAGTGGCCTCCGGCGATGTGCTGGCCATCGACGCCGAACGTCTCGCAGAACGGCAGCACGGCGCGGGCCGGCTGGTCATCTGGCGGCATGGCGCGTCGAGACCTGCGGGATCTTTAACCGGGCTTTAAGGGCTTGTCGGCAAAGCTCGGTCGGGCAACGATGGCCGCAGGACACATTTTCGCTCAACTTTGCTACTGTAACCAAGTGGTTCGTAGGTATAGTTCATCAAACGCCTGAGAACCCGTCAGCCACGTCCCACGCGCCCGCGCTGAGTAGGAATGCGATCCTTGGCCTCGTTCAGCCATCTGACCTCGACGCCTCTATCCTCCCGCGTGCGGAGCCAGATGCGCGCCCGGTTCGCGGAACTGGGTGGTCTTGGACTTCTGGTGCTCGCGGCGGCGATCGCGGTCTCGCTGTGGAGCTACAACCCGCGCGATCCGTCCTACAACACCGCAACCGGCGCGCTGCCGACCAACCTTCTCGGCGGTCCGGGCGCCTTCATCGCCGATGCCCTGGTTCAGTGGCTGGGTATTGCAAGCGCCGTGCCCGTGCTGGTTCTCGTGGCCTGGAGCTGGCGGGTGATCCGGCACCACACGCTGAATTTCGCCCTGCCAGGGCTGGTCGCCTTCCTGCTGCTCATGCCGGCTGCGGCGGCCTCTGTCTCGCTTCTCCAGCAGATCGTGCCGGGGATCGGAGGGATCGCGTGGCCGTCGCGGGCCGGGTTCGGCGGGCTGGTCGGGCTGTCGCTCGGTCGGCATGCGCTCGAAGCAGGCCGTGCCGAACTGGGAGCGGGCGGCATCGCGGTGTCGGCGGCGCTGGTCTGGCTGTTCACGCTGCTTCTGCTCGTCCTTGCGATCGGCCTGAAGCGCAACGAGTGGGGTGGGCTTCTGACGGGCGCGGCCTTCGTCGGACGCCAGCCCGCACGGATCTATCGTGCGGCGGCGGGCCGCGCTGCCCCGAAGCCCTCGGAAGCACCATGGCAGCCTGCGATGGCGCCGCCCGGCGCGGGCAGGAGTGGGGCATACGGTGCGCCGAACCCGATGGCCCAGGCGCGTGGCGGCATGCCGCACAATACCGGCTGGCTTCAGCCGCACGATCTGGACGAGGAGCCTGACGAGGCGACCCGTACGCCCTATCCGGGGCCGCAGCGCCAGTCGCGGCCGGCGTCTGCACCCGCCGCTGTTG
>NZ_BALE01000056.1 GCF_000963885.1 Tanticharoenia sakaeratensis NBRC 103193 | reverse complement strand
CATATACTCGATCGCAGTTCCGAAATAACGGCCATAGTAGCCGGTAGCGACCTTCTGGCGTTCGGCGCCCTGCAGGCGTTGCGAGAGCGCAATCTCCGCTGCCCATCCGATGTATCGGTCACGGGATACAACAACATCCCGTTTGGCGACCTTGTCTCCCCAGGATTGACGACGGTCAGTGTCCGGCATGACGAACTCGGCCGCGAAGCCGGTCAGATGCTTCTTGGCGCGATCGAGGGCGATAAAGGCGTCCGCACCGTTGTTCTTCCCACCGAGCTTGTTATCCGGTCCTCCACAGCGCCGGCGAAGTACTGACCGACTATCCCGCGTTGCGTGAAGCCATCGAATGACCGATGCCAATGTTCGCCGCCAAGGGGAGAAAAGGCCCAACCGTCTCCGCCGCCACGCTGGCCATTCTGCTTAAGGTGTCATTTCGCCCCCAGCCGGAACTGACCCCATCACATGCCAGGCAAACCCCGGCAAAACGGCGAAGCCGTCCAGCCAGGGCCGCCTGACTCTCATCCGGGGCGGTTCAGGTTGGGCCGCCTCCTGCCCGATAGGCACCAGCCGGCAGTCTTCATGCGCGGGGGCGTACTTCTCCAGTCCAGTGTGGAGATAATGACTGCGCTATGAGATTCGGTCGCCGCCGAACGATATCGAAGCCCTGTCCCCGGTCGGCGAGGCCATGCAGGTCGATGGTTCCAAGAACCTATGGCTTTGAACCATCGGCTGTGATTCCGCCGTTGATGTGATGATGGGAGGATAGATCATGAAGCAGCCAAGGCTCTTTGGGGCTCAGAAGCAGCAGGAGGGGACGATCCTGTCCACAGATCTGGCCACCCCATTCGTTGTCTGAAGCCTATTCTCTCGTGATCATCCCTCGTCGTTGAGGAAGTCAGGAGTCAGGGCCTCACCAACCGCTTCCTTCTGAGGTTGCGGCAGGAGTTTCATGGTCAGGATGAAGCTCGACAGGCTGAGACAGATGATATTCTGGGCAATGATGGCCCACTGCATCAGCAGGATCCCGTAGGTCAGCCATGCGACGAACCCTGCCACGTGATCACATACATCTTCAGAGAAATGCCATCCGTGTCGCGGGATCTGATGACGGCCCATGCCTATGGGACGAAGCTAACCATGGACAGGGTTGCCGCGAAGACGCTGACGACAGTGACCGTGCTGATTGCAGCCATGAGGGGACGCTCCCCGGGATAAGCCCGGACCGTGGAAACATACCCCCCTTGTGTATAAGGCCACGCTCATCGATATCTGGATCAACAAGTGAGGATCCGGTTCATGCCATCAGCCTTTTCCGGTTTCCCGGGCAGTCAGATGATCAGGCAGGAAATCGCTTCACGTATCTCTGCCGTCTTCAATGATCGCTCCCGTGGCGAGAGGCCGATTCAGCCACAGACGGATGCCCTCTTCCCACCCGACAGTATTGTGCGGCAGGTGCATGGTGACGTCGTTGCGATGACTGTCGGAGGTCTGAGCGCGCTTCTGCTTCAGATGCTGCATCCCGCGGTCCTGGCCGGCGTCTGGGATCATTCCAACTTTCGCGAGGACATGCACGGCCGTCTGCGACGCACCGCGCGTTTTATTGCTGTTACGACGTACGCTCATCGTCATGATGGGCTGGCCGCGATCGCGCGGGTCAGGGCGATCCATGAGCGGATCGATGGCATGCTGCCGAACGGGACGGCCTATTTTGCCAGTGATCCGGCCCTCTTGGCCTGGGTTCATCTGACTGAAACCAGCAGCTTCCTGCAGGCGTGGCGGCGCTTTGCAAATCCGGGCATGAAGCAGGCGGAGCGCGATCGCTATTTCGCGGAGATGGCGCGGATTGGTCACATGCTTGGTGCCGATCCTGTTCCAATGAGCGAGCACGAGGCTCGACGGCAGATCAACCGGACGCGCGGCGTCCTGCGAAACGATGAGCGCAGCAGCGAGGTCTGCCGCTTGCTTCTGGCACAGCAATCTGCATTTCCCGGTGGATCCATGACGCGTGAACTTCTGACGCGGTCCGCTGTCGATCTCCTGCCCTTCTGGGCACGCCGAATGCATGGACTGTCGTCCTCGGGGCCGGCATTTCCATTGATTGGTGCTGCGACCTACGGGGCCGCCGAGACGATCCGATGGGCTTTCCGCTCGTCCTAGATTCGCCCCAGTTCGTTCGGCTTCCGCCCCGCATACCGGACGTCAGGTGCAATTTTTCCGTTCCGAAAAGCAGACACACCGTCACGGGCCATTACTCCGCCGCCCGCGTCCACTCCGAAATCGCGATCGTTTTGTCGCCGGTCGCGCTCGCGGGCACCTGGTAGCTAAGGTGATCGCCCATGAGCTTGTAGTCGCGCACCTGTCGTTTGCCGACCCAACTCGAGTCGGCCGAGCGCTCGACGTCGAATACGACATGATGCGCTGCGGGATCCAGCATCACACGACCGTAATGCACGCTATAATGAGGCGTACCGTCCACCTGATAGATCTCGATCATGTAGCGCCCTTGGGCGTCGACGATCATCCGACCCTCCGGGTGATCGCCAAAGCCGTGCGCACGATGCCCGTCGGCATACAGCGTGTCGGCGGCAGTAAGCATCCACGTCCCCGCCAGAGGGGATGCCGCGTGGGCAATGCCGACCGACAGAATGGTCGCTGACAGAGACTGGATAAGACGATTCATCATGGGATGTTTACTCCGTTTCATTGGATGATACGCAGCAGTAGCTTGCCGCTGGTGCGCCGGGCTTCGAGATCGCGATGCGCCTGGGCGGTGTCCGCCAGCGTGTAGGTCTGGGTAATCGAGGGCCGTAGCGTGCCGTCGCGCAGCCAGCCAAACAGGCGATCGGCCCGCGCCTGCAAAGCATCTTGCGTCGCGATAAAATCGCCGATGAGCGGTCGCGTGAGCGTCAGAGAGCCACGCTGCGCCAGCAGCATCGGATCGATGGGGGCCACTTTGCCGCTGGCATGGCCATACAGCACCAGCGTGCCGCGTCGCCGAAGGGCGCGCAGGCTGGCATTCCATGTCGCTTGGCCTACGGAATCGTAGACGACCTGCACGCCATCCGGATGTGTCGCCCTCACAGCGGCGGCCACGTCGTCGCGATCGTAGCGGATCACCTGCGCGGCTCCGGCTTTCTGGGCCAGCACCGCCTTGGCGTCGGTCGAGGTGGTGCCGATCACTGTCACCCCCTTTGCGACCAGCAACTGCGTCAGCAGCAGTCCGACACCACGTGCCGCCGCATGCACCACAGCAACGTCGCCCGTGTGGGGGGCATAGCTGTCCTCGGCGAGATACTGCGCGGTGATGCCCTGCAGCAGGATCGCGGCGGCAGTCTCGTCCGAGACATCGTCCGGCAGGGCGACCAATCGGTGGTCCGGCACCACCGCCGCTTCGGCGTAGGCACCGGGGACGCCGACCCAGCCGACCCGCGTGCCGACCGGGAAGCGCGTCGACTGCATGATTACGCCTACGCCCTCCGAGCCGGGAGTGGACGGCAGCGTGACTCGTGTCACGCCGCTGCGTTGATACACCTCGGTGTAATTGATCCCGGCATAATGCACCTGCACCAGCGACTGACCGTCGGCTGGCTCAGGGGGCGGCACGTCTTTGAGCGTCAGGCGATCGGCGTCGCCCGTCTCGTGAACGCGAATAGCTTGCATCGCTGTCTCCGTCTTGACCGACAGTAGACCTACGGCGCAGGAATAGTTTCGAATAATGACTTGTTCTGAGTTTAGTGTTCAGGAAAACGGAACTGGTGATGCCTGTCCCTCTCGATCTCGACGCCCTGCGGAGCTTTGTCACTGCTCAGGATTTAGGCGGCTTCAACCGCGCTGCGGAGACGCTGCACCGTTCGCAATCGGCGGTCAGCCAGCAGTTACGCAAACTGGAAGAGCAGGCCGGACAGTCGCTGGTGCGTCGGGACGGGCGGCAACTCGTGCTGACGTCAGCCGGTGAGACGCTGTTGGCCTACGGTCGCCGCCTATTGTCGCTGAATGACGAGGCATTGGCCGCGCTGCGCGGGCACGCGCTGGCGGGCCAGGTGCGGTTCGGCGTGGTCGGCGACCTCGCCGACACATGGTTGCCGCAAACGCTAGCGTTGTTCGCGCGCGCGCATCCGCAGGTGCAGCTGGAGGCCAGCGTCGATCGGGCGAGCACGCTGTTCGAGGCGCTCGATCGCGGCGCGCTGGATCTCGTGCTAGCGTTCGGCGGCGACGGGCGCGCGGATGCGACACCGTGGCGTACGCTCCCACAGCGTTGGATCGGACCGATAGGTGCGCGATTCGTGCTGGGCGAGCCGGTCGATCTCGTCGTGTTGCCAGCCCCGTGTCGCTTCCGACAGGGGGCGATTGACCGGCTGGAGGCGGCCGGTATTCCGTGGCGGATCGCATTTACCGGGCGCAGCGTCGCGACCCTCTGGGCCGCCGTGCGCGCGGGGCTCGGGGTGACATTCCGGATGACGGGGGAGCTACCAGATGAGATCGACATACTGGACGAGCCGGTGGGGCTCGCGCGGGCATCGGATATCCGGGTCAGCGTTCATGACGGTGGTCGTGCGGCGGAAGGGCCGGTGACCCAACTCAAGCAATTGCTTGATGACGCGCCGCTCGCAGCCAGCCCGAACATATAATGCCAGACGTTCGGCCTTCGCCGTCTTCTCGGACATACGCGGCTTTAAGCTGCCTTTCGCAAAGCGGACACCCATGTGGCGTGCGTGTAGTCATCCGCCATTCGGGGTTTCGTCACGGCTGGTCCGAATATTGACTTTCTTTAATGACATCTCGTTGCGCCGGGCCATCAGAAATCAGAGACAACCGACAAATAAGTGCCACGTCGTTGCCCATACTGCGCCTGATAGATGCCGACACCGCTGCCGTTCCTGAGCTGATAGCGTTTGTCGAACAGGTTGACGACGTCCGCGCGCATCTTGATGTCATGCCCCAAAGGCACCTTTGTGAACGTGTGCTGATAGCCGATGTTGAACACGTCGTATTCCGGCTCTTTCTCAAGGTTCGCAAAGCCGCTGCGCAGGCCGTAACCGTAGACGAAATCGACATAGGCCATATCGTGCTTCGTGGTCCATGAGGCGCCGGCTGTCGCGGTGAATTCTCCCTGATGGTCAAGCTGGATGGCATGATTCTTGATATAGGCCAGCTCAGCCGTATCAAACTGGTATTGTGCCGAATTGATGTCGCGTGCCGCCGTTTTGACGAACGAGAAGTTGCCGAACACCGACCACGGTCCGTGTTTCCACGAACTCCCGAACTCGGCACCGTAGACGCGCCCACGCTTGTAGCTGAACGGTGCCAGGATCACCGCACGGCCAAACTGCCCGAGATCGGTGAGATCATGGGCCCATTTGGCGTAGGCATCGAGCGTGATCTGGAATTCTGGCGTGATACGCTGGAGAATGCCGCCATCCACGTAGTTGGATTTCTCCACCTTCGTCGCCTCGTCGATCAGGTTGGCAGCGGCATTGGTCGTGCCCAAGAACCTGGCCAACGTGGACGGATAGACGTACTGGGGCGACGGGGGCGCGAAATAGCGCGAATAGCCGATATGAAGCGTTGTGGTGCGCGAGGGCTTCCAGACCATATTCGCTCGAGGACTGAGTTGTCCCTCGTTGTCAAAGGATGAGGCGAACCGGTCGTAGCGGATGCCGTAATTGAACGTCAGATTACGGGTGATCTTGTATTCGTCCTGGACATAGGCCCCCACCTCGACCGACCAGTTGCCTGTATTGTCGATCAGGCGCACCGGCACATTCGAACTCTGGTTTCCTTGCGCATCGACGGGAAAGGCCAACGTATTGGTATCCAGCCGTTCGGACGTGTATTGCCCGAGAAGACCAGCCCGCAACGTATGGTGAGGCGCTATCTCGTACGACAGATCGAACTGCACGCCGCCAGTTGTGAAGTCGTTGACTTCATGCTCGGAGACGCCCTGATAGATCAGGTCCCGATCGCGATCCGGCGTGTAGTCAATCCGCCCATAACGGAAATACGGGGAAGCCTGAAAATTCAGCTTGTCCGTCGTGCGCTGATAGGACAGCACCGCGTAGTAATTCTGCTCCGTCTGGCTATCACCCATTTTGGCCCAGTTCATTGACGGATCGTGCGGATTCACACCAGCCACATCATAGATCGTGGTGTAGTCCGGGCTGTTCACATCGAACGTCTTGAACGAATTGGGAATTTCGAAATCCGCATAGGATGCGCTGGTCAGCAGCGTCACCCGGCTGACATCGTCGATATGGTAGGAGAGGGAGGAGAAGGCTTTCTCCTGCTCGGTCACGTCATGAATGGCCCGGAATGTGTTGCTCGGGTTCTCAATGCCGATATTGTTGCGGGTGAACGACAGCGTGGTGAAATAGTCCAGCTTCCCATGCTGGCCACCAAGCTGCACGGACGGCACGAACGTGTTGTAGCTCCCGCCATAAAGCGAGATCTGGTTGTGCTTCAGGCTGTCGCCGGTCTTGGTGGTCACATCCACCACCCCGGCCGTGCGGAAGCCGAACTGCGCCGGCAGGGTGCCGGTCAACAGATCCACCGACTGGATGATGCGCGTGTCCAGTTCCTGCCCGAAACCGTTTAACCCTTCGGGCAGCAGCACACCGTTGACACGGTAGGTCAGGCCCCCGTGCTCGCCACGCACATGAACTTCCCCGTAGCTGTCCAGCACGACGCCCGGGACGCGCAGGAGGATCTGATTGAACGCGGCGTTCTGCCCACCGGGCGTCACGCCGATCTGATGCTGGTCGATATGGTAATCGACCGCGCCCAGACCCGGAAAAATGCGCGCACGTTCCTGGTTCAGTCGTCCAATAACATTGATGTGCTCCGCGCCGGTTGGGTCGGCCGGAGCCGATTTTTCGGAAGGCAAGGCTGTCCGCGCGGCTTTCCCGCTCTGATGGTGCGCAGAACCAGCATTCTTCTGCACCGCCGATATAGGCTTCGCAGCCACGGCGCCCGAGTCCTGCGCTACGGTATTATCGGCTTTTGCTGCGTCCATGCCGAACCAGCTCAGCCCGACCGCGACACAGGACCACAACATGGCGCGCGAGCCCGCACGGGACCGGTCGCACTTATAACCGGAACTCGTCCCGGAACGCCTGCGCCTATAGAAATAGCATTTGCTATATTTCGAGGTGAGCATAAGGATGTGTTTCTTCTGCGAAAGCTGCCTCGAGGGCGGTTGAACTCAGAAAATCGTATCGAAAAGCAGTTTGAAGTTGAGAACCAGAATGACGGCCGCCACGATCCATGAGAGCGCGGCGAGTTTCCGGGAAATGACGAACTCCCCCATTTTCCGGCGGTCGGAGACGAACAGGACCAGAGGGATGACGGCGAAGGGCAGTTGCATCGACAGGATGACCTGGCTGAACAGCAGCAATTGCCCCACGCCACTGCTGCCGTAGATTGCCGTCACCACGACAACCGGAATGATCGCCAGACCACGGGTGAGCAGGCGTCGCGCCCAGTGCGGAATACGGAGATGCAGGAAGCCTTCCATGATGATCTGGCCAGCCAGTGTCCCGGTGATGGTGGAGTTGGTGCCGGCGGCAAGGAGCGCCACGGCAAACAGTGTGGAGGCGATCCCCAGCCCCAGGATGGGGGAAAGCAGGCGATAGGCGTCCTCGATCTCCGCCACATCCTGATGACCAGTGGTATGAAAGGCGGCCGCCGCGACGATCAGGATGGCGGCATTGATGAACAGGGCCAGCATCAGGGCGATGGTACTGTCCCATGTCGCCCAGCGGATGGCCTCGCGCCGTCCGGCCGACGTGCGTGCGAAGGCGCGGGTCTGCACGATTGAAGAATGCAGATAGAGATTGTGGGGCATCACGGTTGCCCCGATGATGCCGATCGCGATGTACAGCATCTGGCTATTGGTCACGATCTCGGCCGACGGAAGGAAACCCTTCACGACACCCGCCAGAGGCGGGGCGGCCGCCACGACCTGAACGGCGAAGCAGATGGCGATGATGCTCAGAAGCCCGATGATGAAGGCTTCCAGATAGCGGAAGCCCCGGTTCATCAGGAACAGGACGATGAAGGCGTCCAGCACCGAGATCACGGCGCCCGCCAGCAGGGGAATGCCGAAGAGTAGTTGGAGCGCCACCGCCGTCCCGATGACCTCGGCCAGATCACAGGCGATGATGGCCAGTTCGCAGGCCAGCCACAGCATGATGTTGACGGCCGGCGGAAAATGGTCGCGGCAGGCCTGGGCGAGATCGCGACCGGTTGCGATCCCCAGCCGTGCCGAAAGGGCCTGGAGTAGGATCGCCATCAGGTTCGACAGCATGATGACGGCGAGCAACGTGTAGCCGAACTGCGCGCCCCCCTGGAGATCCGTCGCCCAGTTACCGGGGTCCATATAGCCGACCGAGACCATATAGCCGGGGCCGAAGAAGGCCAGAAAACGCCGGAACCAGGAGGCGTCAGCGGCCGGCACGCGAACACTGGCAAAGGCTTCCGGCAGGCTGTTGCTGTCGGATTCCGTCAGTCTGGCAGAGCGCCGTGCCGCAGGATTCGGTGCAGGAGACGGAGCGCTGACGTCAGTGGGACTGGCCATGATGACGCAGTAGACCGCAGGTCGCACCTATATGCAATATGCTATATTAGAGAGCTCATGCAAAAACATCGTGCGCCTGGGGCTTTCTGCAGCATTTGCTATGTTATTCTTTTGAGAATATATCTTTCCAAGCTGAATAATTCTCTCTTATCAAGCCAATCTTGGAGGTTCTCAGGTCCATGATCACCGCAACATCACAAGATGAACTCAGCACGAGCGCCCCTGATACTCTTCCGGACACAGAGACCCATTCAGAAGGGTTTCGTGCCAATCGCGCTGCCCGACAGAACGCTCTTGTCGAGGATTATGTGGAACTGATTGCCGATCTTCTGGATGAAGGCCAGGAGGCGCGTCAGGTCGATCTCGCCGGGCGCCTGGGGGTCGCCCAACCGACTGTTGCCAAGATGCTGACCCGTCTTGCGGACGAAGGTCTCGTTGCCCGCAAGCCATATCGCGGCATTTTTCTCACCCAGGCAGGCCGAGAAATGGCGGCAACGGTCCGTGCCCGTCACCGGATCGTGGAAGCGTTTCTTTTGGCTTTAGGGGTAAGCTCCGAAAACGCACGGATCGACGCCGAAGGACTGGAACATTATGTCGGTACCGAGACGCTCGAGGCGTTTCAGGTGGCCATGAATGCCGGCCTGGACCAGTTCATGATGAACGCCAGAGACAGCACTCGGAGCCAGCCGGCGCCGTCACGCCGCCGGCCCACGTAAGGCGCTGCGCGGCTATTGATTCAGTCTCTCTCGTTTACCCGCCCCCGTGCTAAACAAATTTGAACCAGACAGGCGGTAGTCGCCTGCTTTTCGGACGTTCGGCAGACTTGCATATCATCCCGAAGCAGTCATTCAAACGCCTCGGAGCGGCCATCTTCCCAACATGCCAATGGGCCTTTTCTCATTCAGGGCGTCCGATATCACGTTCGATATCCTGAGCGGACCGGGGTGAGTGGCATCATCGCTTCTTCGCCGAATATCTTGCCAGACAGCGATGTCTTCGAGAAAATCCGAGGCAATTCTGCCGCAGCCTGTATGTCCCGGTAAGCAAGAATTGTCAGACCGAAGGCATTTTCGACCGCCGGGGCGAAACGCAAGGTCGCCTCGGCTTCCGAAAAGGACGGTATGAAAACCAGAGCACAAACAGATGTCGTGGTGCTCTCTGCGTCTTTCGGCAAACCGGAATCCCAGCTTACAGTGCCGCCATAACAGCAATAGACTTCTAGCGCTGCCGTATTCCTCAAGACGGGCGCGCCCGGCGGCGCCAATGGCTCAAGGGAGACAACAAGTCTGTTCGAAAATGCCAGCGCGGCGGCAAGCGCGACCGTGTGCTCGACATCGTCCATGAGAAACACCGGGAACTGGCGCCGGCGCTTTGCGTCCCGCAATGCCGCTGTGATCTGATCGAGCGTGCCTTCCAGCGTAAACCGTTCATATGGCGCTGTGTTGACGGAAAGTTCCTCCTGCCAGGCAGGCGGGACATTCCGTCCCCAGACCACCACGTCGATCGCGGTCATGGTCAGATCAAGCAGAATGGTCGGGTCACTCGCGGCGCGCACGCGCGGCGCCAAAGCCACAGCCGGATCCGGCCAGCTTTCAATAACAAGCATGTTCAGGCCGCGATGACGAGAGGCTCGTCCGCGGAGGCTCCACAGGCATCCGCGGCGTCGACCGTCAGCAGAAGCCGCATCCTGTCACCTTCGGGCAGAACCGAGATCGGCGGCGAGCGGTGGCGGAGGGTGTCGTCCTCCCGCCAGTTCGGCGCACAACGCCCCTTGAGAAACACGACCGCCCCCGGCTCGGCCTCGGCAATTGTGCGCCCTTCGTCGCGCGTCCATTGAACACCCGAACCACAATACGTGCAAAGCAGACGCAGATCCACGCAATCGACATGGAATTTCCGGCAACTGTCGCTGACGACGCGTTCCAGCCGCACCCGAAGCGCATCATGTCCGGAAATCGACTGAAACGTCTGCGCCAATATGCGCATCTCCTCGAGAAGCATCTGCGTCTCGGCCGTGAATGCCTGACGGACCGCCGTGTCGATGGACGCAAACGTTCCTCTCGCCACAATCAGCCGCGGACCGGTTGCGAGGTGGCGATGTGCCGCCTGACGCAGTCGGTCCGGCAGCACACGACGGCTCATGGCCATCGCATGTCCGGGCGCGCGTACGGGCTGGCAATCGACAAGGAGCTGAAGCTCCCTTCGCGTTAAGCATGCATCGGATGGCGTGACGTTAGGCATGGCAGAAACATCTATCAGCTTGATGGTATGTTATAACATAACGTATTAGGCAGGCAGATACAACATTCAGGTGGGCCTCATGAACGACCTTGCGACCAACAAGCTACCCGTCACGGTGCTTTCCGGCTTTCTCGGGGCGGGCAAGACCACGCTGCTCAACCACATCCTCAACAACCGCGAGGGACGAAAGGTCGCGGTCATCGTCAATGACATGAGTGAAGTGAACATCGACGCCGATCTCGTGCGCCACGGCGGCAGCGATCTTTCACGGACCGACGAAAAACTGGTGGAAATGAGCAACGGGTGCATCTGCTGCACCTTGCGTGATGACCTGCTGCAGGAAGTCGGGCGCCTCGCCCGTGAAGGTCGGTTCGACTATCTGCTGATTGAATCAACGGGCATCTCCGAACCGCTCCCTGTCGCGGCGACTTTTGAATTTCGGGACGAGGACGGCCACAGCCTGAGTGATCTTGCCCGTCTCGACACGCTGGTGACAGTGGTCGATGCGGTCAATCTCCTCAAGGACTATGCCTCGTCCGATTTTCTGCGCGACCGCGGCGAGACGGCCGGAGAAGGTGACGAGCGCGCGCTGGTAGACCTGCTCGTCGAACAGATCGAGTTCGCCGATGTCGTCATCCTCAACAAGATCGACACCGCATCATCCGAACAGGTCAGCGCGGCACGGCAGATCATCCTGTCGCTCAACCCGGATGCCGACGTCATCGAAAGCAGCCAGAGCCGTGTGGCGCTCGACCGTGTGCTTGACACCGGCCGGTTCGATTTCGAGCGGGCACATGAGCACCCCCTTTGGTTCAAGGAACTTCATGGTCACGAAGAGCACGTCCCGGAAACTTTGGAATACGGGATCAGCAGCTTCGTATATCGAGCGCGCCGCCCTTTCCTGCCAGAAGCGTTCGCGCGCTTCATCGAACGGTCGTGGCCGGGACTGATCCGTGCCAAGGGGTATTTCTGGCTCGCGACGCGCCCGGGCTGGGTGGGCGAACTCAGCATCGCCGGCGCCCTGGCCCGGCATCAGGCGGCAGGTCACTGGTGGGTGAATGTGCCGCGCGAACAGTGGCCGGACAATGCAGAATGGCGCACCATGATCTCGAAACAATGGGATAAGACCTATGGAGATCGGCGTCAGGAGCTGGTCTTCATCGGTGCGGGTCTCGACGATGCGGCGATCCGCCAGGCACTGGATGCCTGCCTCGCGCCAGCAGAAACAGGCAACGCTTTCAGGTCACAACGCTATGCCCGCTTGCCCGATCCCTTCCCGGCATGGCGGGCATAGCCGGTAGTTGCCGGCTGAGCTTCTGCGCCGGTCCGGCGGCCAGTGCCTTGCGGCAGGGAGCGCCCCGCCATGAGACGCCCGATCATGCAACAGCCGGTCATGCGACACCCATGACCGGATCGGAGATGCTCACGCGGCCGGTCTCGACATGGCCAGCGAGGCGTATCTCGTTGCCTGGTTCGTCCGGCATGATCACAGTCAGGTCATACCAGTGATGACTGTCCACGAGGTCGATGGACAGGCTCGATGTCCCGACAGCAGGAATGTCGAGGGTGCGATCCGCGGCACCATAGGCGTTGTCGCGGAGTAACAGGCGCCTGACGATCCGCGCGCTGTTTGCAGCGCTAAGAACGAGGGTGCCGGCGGCTGCATCGTGGCGCGCGGCGAGGCTGACCGTTGCCGGTCTGGACATACGAAAATATCGCGCAAAGCCGTTCGGCCCCAGCACGGTGATGCGGTGATCACCTCCGCCCCCGACAGGCCATGTGTCCCGCACGGACTTTCCCGCCCCGATGGTGTAGCGACGTGGCGTCTCATCCGTCCCATCACGATAGACATGGAGACACGCCGCCCGCGTGCCGTCATTGCGCATGTCGACTGTCAGCGCATCGGGCGCGGACACGGTGAGATCCGCAGCCAGCGCATAGGGTAATGCCCGGGCCGGACGTGCTCCGGGCTCCTGCCGACCGATATCCTCGATGCGGCTTTGCGACGGGACGACGACAGCTGGCAATTTGCAGGATGCATCGGCAATCTTACGATAGGCTTTGGTATCGGGCAGCGGAACTGACACGCTTCGCTTGCGTGCGAAGTCGAATGCACCTGTCAGATCGCCGCAGACGGCGCGACGCCAGGGCGTGATATTGGGTTCCTGCACGCCGAAACGCGTCTCGATGAAGCGAATGACGGAGGTGTGATCGAACACCTCAGAACAGACGAAACCGCCCGTGCTCCAGGGCGAAATGACAAACGCCGGCACACGCGGCCCCAGGCCGAAGGGCAGCATGTCCGCCGTCTGGCTCTCTGGCCGGAAAGCGGCGACGCGGTCGTGAATTTCGCCCGTGGTTTCGATCGTGCTTTTCCCCGGCAGGACGGGGGTAGGCGGCTGTGGCGGCGGCACGTGATCGAAATACCCGTCGTTCTCGTCATACATGACCAGAAAGACGGTCTTTGCCCAGACCTCGGGATTGGCCGTCAGGGCGTCCAGCGCATGCGCGATAAAGGTCGCACCATAGCCCGGCGTCCAGCGGGGATGTTCAGAATAGGCCGCCGGCGGCAGAATCCAGGAGACCTGCGGCAGGCGATCCGCCAGCACGTCCTGTCGCAGATGATCGAGCGTACGGGCGGTCATCGCGCGCTCATGCAGGGGCGATCCCGAGGGCGCATCGACGAAATTGCGGAAGTTCATCAGCACGTTCGTGCCAAAATTCCCGTTTTCGATATCCGAGACTGACAGGCTCTGCTGATAGACACGCCAGTCGATCCCGGCTTCCTGAAGGCGTTCAGGATACGTGGTCCAGGAAAAGGGCGCGGCAACGTTGGGATAAAAGGGCCGATCCACCCAGTCCCTGTTGTCGAGGACCGGACCGCCACCAGCTCCGGTCGGATCGACCATGCCGGTCATGAGATAATAGCGGTTGGGATGTGTCTGGGTCGGCGTGGAACAAAACCAGTGGTCGCAGACCGTGAACGCATCGGCCAGTGCGTAATGAAAGGGAATGTCATTGCGCGTATAGTAGCCCATCGTCATATCCGTCTTGTGACGGGGCCATTGATTGTTCCAGCCCTTGTTGATCGCGGCATGTGTCGGCGACCAGCTGTGATCAAGGTCGATCACGCATTGCGCGCTGGTGGTCTGTGTCGGGAGATGGAAGGGCGTGATCCAGCCGTCCGTCGCGTTATGTCGCTGTTGCCACCAGACGGGCAGGCCTTCCGGGCCGCGCACGACGTGTCGGTCTCCATAGCCGCGCACGCCGGAGAGATGACCGAGATAGTGGTCGAACGACCGGTTCTCCTGCATCAGGACAACGATATGCTGGACATCCTCGATCGTTGCGCTCTCGCGTCGCGCAGGAATGGCGCGGGCACGCTGGATCGACGGAAGCAGACTGGCCAGCGAGAGACCGGCGCCCGCTGTCAGAAGTCTTCGGCGTTTGATGTCTGATGCCAATGATACGTTCCCCCAAGCACACAGAAACGTTATATTGTATCATCTTCGCCCTGACGTCGACGGGTTCTCCAGCCAATTTATGTCAGCGTCACAACAGAGATGACTGAACGCCATCGGTCTGCTTGCCCAGCCCGGGCGGCTGTCTTCCTGAACGAGTTGAGCGGACAGGCAGGGATCCCTGCCCAAACCGCCTGTCTGCTCAATGGAAATGAAGCAGACAGACGAGAACCGCCCGCATGGTGGACGTGCAAAACCACAAGGTGCTTTTCCAAAAGCAGGCGTCATCAGCAGGCGAGAACTTCCCGGCAAACCGCCTGCACTGTGTCGCGCAGCCAGCGGTGGGCAGGATCGGCGTCCAGCCTGGGATGCCACATGGCGGAAATGGCGATTTCAGGCGTTTTCACGGGAAGCGGGAACGATCTCAGACGCGATATCCCGGCGCGATCATCGGGCGGGTGGCTGAGACACGATCGCGGGACATGCGTCACCAGATCCGATTGCCGCACGATCTCGAGCGCATCCGGAAAGCCCGGCACGACGACCGACACGGTGCGCTGGTATCCCAGCTGCTCCAGCGCATCATCAACCGGCCCTCTGAACGTCCCGCGTCGCGAGGTCGTGACATGGCGGCATGCGGCATAGCGCGCCACGCTGATCTCTCCGTCCAGGAAAAGGGAATGGCCGATGCGCGCCACCCCGACGAACGCGTCCCGGAACAGGAGCCGACTTCGGATCTCGGGCGCCGACACGCCCCGCACGCCGATCTCCAGATCAATCCGTCCCTCTCGTAGTGGTAGCACATCCTTGTCCGGCTTGGGCGCAAACCGCAGACGAACACAAGGCGCTTCTTTCAGGGCGGCCGTCACCAGAGGCGCCGCGGCAACATTGAGAAACCCCTCATTGGCGCGAAGGACAAATGTCCGATCCAGCGTTTCCAGAGCCAATTCCCGATGCTGCGGACGCAGGACAGCCTGCGCGTCACGGGTCAGGGCATGAACGCGCTCACGCATCTCCGTCGCATAGGGCGTGGGCACGAGATGCCGACCCGCCCGCACCAGCAACGGATCGCCGGTGGCCGTGCGAAGCCGCGTCAGCGTGCGGCTCATGGCGGATGGGCTAAGCCCAAGCCGATGGGCCGCGCCGGTCACGCTGACCTCATCGAGCAGCACATCCAGCGCGATCAGAAGATTGAGATCCACATTGTCCATGCGCTGAGCTTATCAACGGTGACCGACAACAGATAGCGCCATACGCAATAACACATTGACCCCGCTGCGTCTGGCGCCTGCTTCGAGGCCGCCCCTATCTTCGGTTGAAGCGAAACCAAGCATGTTCCGTCGTGACGGAGAGCCTGCGGAAGGAGCCATCCCATGAAGCTGATCGGCATCGAAGAGCATTTTCTGACGCCCGAAGTAAAAGACGCCTGGTCCACCATCGGTCTCAACGCCGCTGACCCGAGCGTCGCGTTCCATGGCGGCCCGCTTGAAAAGCGGCTGGCCGATCTCGCCGAAGGGCGGCTGGCCCTCATGGACGAAACCGGGCTGGACGTGCAGGTGCTGTCGCTCACCACACCGTCATTGCACGACCTTGGACCCGAGAGTGTTGAGCTGGCGCGCCGCGCGAACGATGCCGTGGCGGAAGCAATCGCCCGCCATCCGGATCGTTTTCAGGCGCTGGCGACCCTGCCCGTGGCGAGCCCCGACGAAGCGGCCCTCGAAGTCGAACGCTGCGTCAGAACACTCGGCTTCAAGGGCACGATGCTGTGCGGGCGCGTGGGCCACCGCAACCTGGACCACGCCGATCTGCTGCCGATCTTCCAGAGCGCTGCGGCATTAAAGGCGCCAATCCTGCTTCACCCCAGGGCACCTGAAAAGGCCGTCCGGGATGCCTATTATTCCGGGTTCAGCCCGCAGGTGGATGCCGCGTTTTCCTGTTTCGGTCTCGGCTGGCATTATGACGCCGGGATCCAGTTCCTGCGTCTTGTGCTGGCGGGCCATTTCGACCGCTTCCCGGACCTACAGATTATTCTGGGCCACTGGGGCGAGCTGGTCCTGTTCTACGCCGAGCGTATCGCCAACATGGATCGCGTTTCCGGACTGGACCATTCCATGGCGACGTATTTCCGGCGCAACCTGTCTGTCACGGCGAGCGGCATCTACCTGCCGCATTATCTGGAACAGGCGGCACGAATTGTCGGCCATGACCGGCTGCTGTTCTCCACCGACTATCCGTATCAATACCGGCCCGGCCGCGACGCACGACGCTTTCTCGAAAACTGCGGTCTGGACAAGGCCGCGACGCAGGGTTTCGCACACGGAAACTGGGAGCGGCTCACAGAGCAGCAACCGCAAGCGCTATAGATAATCGATACGTCTGCCATGCCAGCAGTCGCCTACAAGTCGGACTTCGTAGGCAAGATTTGCGCTTCTGGAAAGCTGACACGAGTGCTCAGCGTGCGAATGCTGGTCGCCGTCGATCCCGGAGCGGTTCACCACCCGCCTCATGACCCTTCGAACGTATCGGCCGGGCGGGACGGCAGTACATGCGCCAGGTAGCGAGAAAGCTGCGCCTCCAGTCCGGCAGAGGGGAAAATTCCGGCGATGTAACCGTCCGGACGCACAAGCACCCAGTGACCGGGTTCGATCCCGTATGCTTCAGCGATATCGCCCTCTTCATCGACGAGTTCCTGCCCCGCGCCGACGGTGACGATCCGGACACCCGCGATGGCCGACGGCCGGTCGCGCGTTTCGTAGCCGAGCAAGGTCCAGTGAGGCCCCTGAAAGACCGTGAACAGTCGTGTCCGCTGTCCCGCCTGTCCACGACAGGGCGCATCAGGTGCGCGATCGCCCGCCTGCACTTTGCCGTCCACCGCACCGGACACGTTCAACGATGAACCGCGATAGCCGAGGTCGAGTTGCCGCGCTTCGCGATCGCGCCGCATGGTGCCCTGCTTGACTTCCCCGAGCAGCCGCGTCGAGAGACGCAGCATGTTCAATGCGATCGGCCGACGCTCTGCCTCGTAGCTGTCGAGCAGTGCTTCCGGCGCCCCCGAGAGCACGGACGCCAGCTTCCAGCCGAGATTATAGGCGTCCTGAACGCTGGTATTGAGACCCTGACCGCCCGTTGGCGGGTGAACATGCGCGGCGTCTCCCGCAAGGAAGACGCGCCCAATCCGATAGCGATCGGCCAGACGCGCACTCATCGTATAAACCGACGACCAGGAGACCGAACGGACCGTAATGTCTCCTCTGCCGGTTCGGTCTTCGATGAGCGCGGTCAGCCCGGCCGGAGACAGATCGACCTCTCCGTCCAGAGCCACAGGGGCCTGAATCTGGAACAGGTCCGTCCCCGCCAGCGGGCAGATCATCACCTGTGTTTCGGGTGCACCGAACTGGAACCGATGCCAGACGGACCGATCAAGCCCCTCCAGCCGCACATCAGCAACGATCGCACGCACGCCCAGTGCTTCTCCCGGAAAATCGATCGCCAATGCATGACGCACAAAACTGCGGCCACCATCGGTTCCAACAAGGAAGCGGGCACGGAGAACCTGCTTGTCGCCTTTCTGTTCGATCCTCGCCGTAACGCCATCGTCGTCTTGCTGGAAACCGACCAACTGTGTCCCAAAATGTGGATGATGGCCCAGTTCGGCAAGCCGCTCCCGCATGACGGCTTCGGTGGCGAACTGTGGCAGCATCAGTGGTGCCGCATAGGGCTCGGCTGCGGTCGGAAAAATGTCCGCTTCCGTCAGAAGCGACATTTTATGGGTTCCATCAGGACGATACTGACAGAGCCGCGGATAGGGTCCGCCTGCCGCAGCCATACGATCGACGATGCCGAGATCCTCGAAAATCTCCATCGTCCTAGGCTGGATGCCCTTGCCGCGCGACCCGCTGAACGGCTGCGCGTTCTGCTCGATCAGTCGGAACGAAATTCCACGTCGGGCGAGGTCGATGGCAAGTGTCAGGCCCACAGCCCCCGCACCCGAGATCAGGACGTGTGTATCGAAAGACACTGGCAGCTCCGCGAATCAATGTGTAATATTCACATATATGAGATTGGCGTCGAAGGCAATAATAAGCGTGAATAATGCACACGATCCCAAAATCCTGCGTGGGCTCCATGCCGCGATCATCGATCTGGTCGATGAGATCAACCGACCGCGCCGCGACGATCGGCTGATCGAGGAGGCCGGTATTCCGCTGGATCGGGCCCTGTTTCCGCTGCTTTCACGCGTATGGCGTTACGGTCCCATCGGCGTGGTCGAACTCGCGGATCGGACGGGCCGCGATCATACGACCATCAGCCGACAGATGACCAAACTGGAGGAACTGGGCCTCATCGAGCGCAAGCCGTCCATGACGGACAGGCGTGTTCGGGAAGCGACAGTGACAGAAAAGGGGCAGGAAATGGTCGACTTGCTCAACGCAGCGCGCGAGAGGCTGGCCAACCGCATTCTCGTCGACTGGACCGATGAAGATCTCGATCAGTTGCGGGCACTTCTGCGACGCTTCGCTGATGATCTGATACGATGATGATCGCCTAGGCTTATGCGCTCTGCTCGTTCGTCCGGATGGTTTCGTCGTATGGGCCAGCAATAACCCTTTGGATTGCACCAAAGCTGAACAGGCCTTGTCGCAATGGCTTATGTCGCCGCGTCAGGCAAAGGCGGATTTAACGACACGATGTCCGTTCTGATTAACCTGAACCTCAAAACCGGACTGTCCGCCTTCCCCCAATTGCCGTCGTTTCCTGCCGGGAAAAGGTTGCGGATTTTGGGCGGGTCCGGGGCTTTTAGAGTCAGAGGGCTGCGCGGGTTTTCGTGACGGGTTGAGAGGGCAGGAGAGAGGCTCCTGTCCGCCCGTCATGGAGTTTTTTCGCCATGGCGACCGCTATTTCCAAAATCACCCTGAGTTCGTCCCGCGACATCCCGTTCAACCGGCTGGTGCTGTCGCAATCCAACGTGCGGCGCGTGAAGTCCGGTCTGTCGATCGAGGAACTGGCTCGCGACATTGAGCGCCGCGGGCTGCTGCAGAGCCTGAACGTCCGTCCTGTCCTTGATGGCGAAAGGGCCGAGACCGGCACCTACGAAGTCCCAGCCGGCGGGCGGCGCTTCCGTGCTCTCGAACTGCTGGTGAAACAGAAGAAACTGGCGAAGACGGCTCCGGTACCCTGCGTGGTACGCGAGGCCGGATCCGCTATTCACGCCAAGGAGGACTCCTTGGCCGAGAACGTCCAGCGCGTGGCCCTGCATCCGCTGGACCAGTTTCGGGCTTTCCGTGACATGCTGGAAAAAGGCATGTCCGAAGAGGAAATCGCCGCCGCATTCTTTCTCGCACCCGCTGTGGTCAAGCAGCGGCTTCGTCTCATGACCGTTTCCGACAAACTGCTCGAGGTATACGAGCAGGACGGTATGCGGCTGGAACAGTTGATGGCCTTTTCCATCAGCGACGACCACGCGCGGCAGGAACAGGTCTGGGAGATCGTATCTCAGAACCATAACCGTGAACCCTATGTTATCCGCCGCATGCTGACGGAAAAGACTGTGCGGGCCTCGGACGCCCGTGCGCGGTTTGTCGGTCTGGACGCCTATGTCACGGCCGGTGGTCACATCATGCGCGACCTGTTCGAAGCCGACGACGGCGGCTGGCTGCAGGATCCGGCCATTCTGGACCGGCTGGTCATGGAAAAACTGCACACAGCCGCAGAGGATATCCGCGCCGAGGGCTGGAAATGGATCGAGACGGCCCTGTCGTTTCCATGGGGGCACACACGGCAGTTCGCAGAAATTGATGGCACGGAAGTGCCGCTGTCCGACGAGGAAACCGTCCGTCTCGAAGCCCTGCGTGCCGAGCAGGAAACTATCGAGGCTGAATACGCCCAGGCCGATGAATATCCAGTCGAGGTGGATGCACGGCTGGGCGAGATCGAACAGGCGATCCTGGCCCTGGAGGAACGGCCTCTGGCGTTCGATCCTGCCGACATGACGCGGGCTGGAGCGTTCGTCAGCCTCGCCAGCGATGGCACATTGCAGGTGGAGCGGGGCTTCGTGTTGCCCGAGGACATGCCGACCGAGCCCGAAGAGACCGATGATGCCAGCGGTGCCGATGGATACGATCATGCTGCGTATGACGGACAGGATAAACGTATTACTGATGATGTCGGCGATGCGGGCGGTGAGTGCAATACTACCGCTCCCGACGTTGAGCCCGAGGAAGAAGACGGGATCAAGCCGCTGCCTGACCGGCTTCTCACCGAACTGACGGCCTGGCGCACGCTGGCGCTGCGTGACGCGTTTGCTAGCAATCCGCACATTGCCCTGACTGAATTCCTGCATACGCTGGTGCGGGATGTTTACTGGCAGACACCGGGGGCCGACTGCCTGGAAGCCTATGTCCGGGAAATCCCGCTGCCAGTTCATTCACCCGACCTGCTGGGCAGTGTGCCGGCTCATGCGCTGCGTCAGCGCAACGAGGGCTGGAAACACGATCTGCCTGATGATGAGAACGCGCTATGGTGCTGGATCAATGGGCTGGACGAAACCAGTCGCATGGCGCTGCTGGCGCACTGCCTGTCCTTCGGGGTCAACGCGCTCTATGAGCGCATGCCATCGTATGGGGCGGTGTCGCAGCGCAGCGTCACCGAACGCCTCAAACGGGCAGACCGTCTGGCATCGGCCCTCAGTCTCGATCTGGTCGAGGCTGGCTGGCAGCCCACGGTCGAGAACTATCTCGGTCGGGTGACCAAGGCGCGCATCCTGCAGGCGGTGCAGGAAGCGCGCGGCAGTGAGGCGGCCGACCGCATCGCCCACCTGAAAAAGCCCGACATGGCGCGTGAGGCCGAGCGGCTGCTGGAGGGCTCGGGCTGGCTGCCAGAAGCGTTGCGAACCGTGGGGCTGGCCGATCAGGCACAGGTTGAAACGGTGACGTCAGGCGGGGATATGGAGGTCATCGCCGCCGAGTAGCCCTTATGAGGTCTGGAACTTTGAGACAGCGGCTTCCGGTGCCCGGAAGCCGCTTTTTTCATGTCCGGCGCCCCGGAAAGAGGGAGAGGTCGGCTTCGCCTCTGGTGCCGAATAACCGGCATCAGAGGAGAGTTTTCCATGACTACGACCACCATCCTACCCCCTGCGTCCCGCGGTGCGGCGTCCGGCGGTTTCAAAATCGATCCCTCTCGTGGCGAGCGCAATGCTTGCGTATCGTCCGAGTGGTTCTCTCGCCCCGATGACGAGCGCTATCTGTCACTGTCCGACCTGCATGCCGCGACCCTGGCGCGGGCGGACCGCGCCACCGCCCGCACGGTGGAAAGCCGCGCCATTCGCGTGGAAGCATCCCGCGACAATGCCGAACGCCTGACCCTGACCGTACCGGGACAGAATGAGCCGATCGCGCCCACACACTGGTCGTTTGGCCAGATGTGCAGCCTGGTCGGCGCGCCGTCGTCCTATCTGCGCAATCTTCCCGCTCCACTGGCGGCGATCAACCTGCAGCATGGCCTGCTCTCGCACCGCGCCGAACTGGTGAAAACACTGGAGACAGAAGACGGGCGGGTCGAACTGCGCGCCGTGACCGGTCCCGATTACGGCCGTATCTGGGACCATGAACTGGTCGGTGCGGTGCGGAAAATTGCGGGGGACGGCACGGGCGATACCAACTGGAAGGTGCCAGGTGTGATCGACTGGTCGGCCATGACCCATAATCCGTATGTCGACATCACCAGGGAAACCACCACGCTCTACGCGTCAGACAGGGACGTCTTTTTATTCCTTGTTGACGATACGCATCCGATCGAGGCCGGACGCCTGCCCAATGGTGACCCCGATCTCTATTTCCGGGGTTTCTACGCGTGGAATTCGGAAGTCGGCAGCAAGAGCCTAGGCATTGCGTCATTCTACCTGCGCGGAGTGTGTCAAAATAGGATGCTCTGGGGCGTGGAAAATTTCGAACAGATCACGATCCGGCATAGCAAGTTTGCGGCTTCGCGTTTCGTGCATCAGGCCACGCCGGCGCTCCGGAATTTCGCCACGGCCAGTCCGGCCTCGTTCGTCTCGGGCATCCAGGCGTCCCGGCAGGCGCTGGTGGCCAGGAGCGATGAGGATCGTGAAAGTTTCCTGCGTCGTCGCGGGTTCTCCAAACCGGAAACCACGAAGATTATCGAAACGGTGCTGCACGAGGAAGGACGCAAGCCCGAGAGCGTGTTCGATTTCGTGCAGGGCATTACCGCACTGGCCCGTACGAAGACCAATCAGGATACACGGCTCGATCTGGAAGGCAGGGCGCGCAGGCTGATGGAGAAGGTCGGATGAAGCCGGTCATCATCAGAAACTGGCATGATGGGGAAGGGGCGGCGGACGAGGTCCGCCGCCTTTCACCTGTCGGCAGGTCAGTCGTTCAGGCTGTCCTTGAGCGCCTTGGCGGGCGTAAAGGCCAGCTTGCGCGAGGCCGCGATCTGGATGGTCGTGCCCGTGGCCGGGTTGCGGCCTTCGCGGGCGGCGACTTCTTTCACCTTGAACTTGCCGAAGTTCGGGAGGGTGATTTCGTCACCCGCTTTGGCGGCAGCGGTCATGGTGTCGATCAGCGCGTCCAGCACCTTGCGGGTCTCGGTCTTGCTCGTGTCGGTGGTGGTGGCGATATGATCGACCAGATCGGCAATCTTCATGGGACTATCCTTCGTTATCTGTCGGGCCGAAACCCGCTGCTCCTGCCGTTACGGGGGAATTATGGCGTCTTCAAGCCTGCAGGGAGGGTGCGATGACAGGCACGCCGTCATGGGATGCTGGCGATCTGGCCCGCAGGCTGGCCGAAAACGCCGAGGCGGTCTGCCGCCATTACGTCTCCGCTGGCCGACGGCACGGCAATTACTGGCTGGTCGGCGATGTCCACAACACGCCGGGACGGTCGCTCTATGTCCGTCTGCATGGGGGACCGGATGGACGTGGCCGTGCGGGAAAATGGACGGATGGTGCTACAGGCCAGCATGGCGATCTGCTCGACATCATCCGCGAAAGCTTCGGGCTGGTGGATTTTCGTGATGTCGCCGACGAGGTCCGCCGTTTCCTCAGACTGCCACAGCCGCAACATGCATCTGTCACATATCCACTTTCTTCGACCTCGGGCAGGCAGGATGCGGCCGGGCAAATATCTGGAACCGCTGACGCCGCGCGCAGGCTCTGGGCGATGTCCCGCTCGATTGCCGGCACGCAGGTGGAAACCTAGCTGCACCATCGTGACCTCACCCGCCTGACGGGTCTGTCCTCGCTGCGTTTCCACCCTGACTGCTATTATCGCGCCGATGCTGACAGCCCGACCGAGACCTGGCCCGCGATGATCGCCGCCGTCACCGACCTCGAAGATCGCGTGACCGGCGTGCATCGCACCTGGCTGGCGCGAGACGGGCGCGGCAAGGCGCCTGTCGAAATCCCCCGCCGGGCGATGGGCGACCTGCTCGGCCATGCCGTGCGCTTTGGCACGGTGTCTGACGTTCTGGCGGCAGGTGAGGGGATCGAGACGGTGCTCTCGCTCCGGGAAATCATGCCCGATTTGCCGTTGGCGGCCTGCCTGTCCTCGGCGCATCTCGCCGCCATGACGTTTCCGCCTGCGCTGCGCCGCCTTTACGTGCTGCGCGACGACGATCCCGCCGGAGACCATGCGGTGACGACCCTCCTGGCCCGGACGCAGGAGGCCGGGATCGAGTGCCTTGTGCTGTCACCGCGTCTGGCGGATTTCAACGATGATCTGCGCTACCTCGGGCGTGGGGCGATGCGGGCGATCCTGCATCCCCAGCTTGCCCCGCAGGACGTGGCGCGATTCCTCCAGCCCGTCACACCCTGAGCCGGGCCGGGCCGGGAAGGGGGGAGGGTCTTCTTCTTTCCAGTGTGGCGCACGGCTGTCCTGTTCCCGGATAGGGCGCGCCCTCGGCCTTTCGTGGAGGGGAGCGGGCGTCAGCCAGGCCGGGCCTGCAATGGCGGAGCCGGCTATTTTCCGCCGCGCGTGCCGCGCTTTGCATCGCGAAGCAAAATAGCCGTCTCCCTGCCATCCTCCACTGCGTTCCGGCCGCGCGTTGCGCGGTTCCGGCCCGGCCCGTGTCTGCCGCTATCCGCCCCCGGAAAGGCCGCGAGGGGCGCGGCCGAGACCGGAGGGCAGACCCATGACCCGCACACAGGACGATTTCGAACCCGCCCACGCCATCTCTTCCACCGGCCATGTGCTGGCCGAACTCCAGCTTTATGGCCACCGTCCGTTTGAGGACGAGCCGGACCCGAGGCCCTTGCCCGACGCCAGCCAGATCGAGGGCGCGGTTGCCGATATCTTCGATGCCCTGTCAGCCACACTGACCGACACGCGGCTGGAGCCTGATCTCGAACCGCTGCTCTGGTCCACTGTCAATGTCTTTCACCGCGTGGTCGGGCAGGTGGAGCGCGATCTTGATCGCAACGAGGCAGCGCAGAAACGCAGCCAGCAGGAACAGGATGGCAGCGAGATCCGCTCGGTGGAACTGGAACGGTTGATCGCCGAAGGCCTGACCCTGCTGGAGCGACGCAACGCCTACGAGATCTTCCGCGACCTCGCCTGCGACCAGTTCGAACGCCTGACGATGTCGCCCTGGCGACCGCGCTCAGGTTCGCTGGCCAGC
The DNA here is from genome assembly GCF_000963885.1 of Tanticharoenia sakaeratensis NBRC 103193. Taxonomy (GTDB): domain Bacteria; phylum Pseudomonadota; class Alphaproteobacteria; order Acetobacterales; family Acetobacteraceae; genus Tanticharoenia; species Tanticharoenia sakaeratensis. The sequence continues at coordinate 2,805 of NZ_BALE01000056.1, read as the reverse complement.
CGCAGCACCATGACGGCGTCGATGATCGACAGCCGTGATTTTCTCAACGCGCGACGCAGGGCCGAGACCGAACTGCTCGTGCCTCCCGGACCGAAGGTCGCGGTCACCGGCGGGCTCGATTACGAGGACCATATCCTGATCTGGAACCGGCTGGACAAGGTGCGCGAGAAGCACCCCGACATGGTGCTGCTGCACGGAGGTTCACCCAAGGGCGCGGAATTCATCGCCTCCCGCTGGGCCGATCATCGCGAGGTCGCGCAGATCGCCTTCAAGCCGGACTGGAACCGGCACGGCAAGGCCGCCCCGTTCCGGCGCAACGACGCCCTGCTGAAAGTCCTTCCCGTCGGGGTCATGGTGTTTCCGGGTTCCGGTATTCAGGACAATCTGGCCGACAAGGCCAAACAGATGGGCATCCCGGTCTGGCGGTTCCGCGGGGAGGCTGGCGCGTGAGCGCCGACCAGACTTTCCACAATGGTGTCAGTCTGGCAGACAGGTTGGCACGTTTTCGGTTTTCAGGCGGCCAGTTCCATTTTGGTGCTGGCCGTCTCGGCAATGGCATGACGCACAATCTGTGTCCCGCCATGCAGGCCCAGCCCTCCCATGATGAAGGCCACGATGATATCGGGCCATCCCGTGCCGGTGCCGAACACGCCCAGTGCCGCCAGCAGAACCGCCAGATTGCCGATGGCGTCATTGCGCGAGCAGATCCAGACCGAACGCATGTTCGCATCACCGCTGCGGAAGCGGTACAGCATCAGGGCGACACCACCATTGGCCAGCAGCGCCAGGGCGCCGATCAGGCCCATGGTTTCGGCATGCGGCAAAGTGCCTGACCAGGCGTGCCACAGCGTGTTGCCCAGCACCCAGAGGGTCAAGACCAGCATGGTGGCGCCTTTGAGCATTGCCGCCCGGCTGCGCCACGCCAGCGCCATACCCGTGACGGTGAGGCTGATGGCGTAATTGGCGGTGTCTCCGAAGAAGTCGAGCGCATCCGCCTGCAGGGAGGCGGAACCCGCCATGACGCCGGCGACGATCTCGGTCAGGAAAAATCCGCCATTGACGATCAGGGCGATCCAGAGTGCTCGGTGCCAGCGACGGGCATCGTGACCGGTCGAGGGAGAGATGGAACTCGGGCAGCAGGAGTCATGACAGCAGGGCATGGCGACACTCTCGCAAAAGACGACGAGCACCCCATATCCACCCTGTAGTCACTACAGGGTCAAGAGATTCATGACGCAGACATATACGATCGGGGAACTTGGACGCCTGACGGACACGAAGGTCGAGACCGTCCGCTACTATGAACGGATCGGATTGCTGCCGCACCCGCCCCGAAGCAGCGGCAATTACCGCGTTTATGATCGCGCCCATCTGGGACGTCTGGGCTTTATCCGCCGGGCGCGTGAACTCGGTTTTTCGCTGGAACAGGTGCGGGAGTTGCTGGAACTGTCCGGGCAGGATGCCCAGCCGTGTGAACAGGTGGATGAGCTTGTTCAGACCCATGTCACGGATATCGAGCGCAGGATTCACGATCTGCAGACACTTCGACAGGAACTGACACAACTCCTTGCGCAATGTCAGCATGGCAAGGTAGCGGAATGCCGGATCATCGAGGCGCTGCAACCGCACGTGGACGGCCAGACGGCGGCGTAACGTCGGGCTTCCCGTTGCCCGCGCTGCCGGTCGGAGCAAACGGGGTTGACCGCACCTCGGAAGGCCCCGCCCGGAGAGATCGGGTGTGGAGCGTGACCTCTTTCCCCATTCCGGCTGCGGGGACGATGGATGAGGGAGGCGATGGCCTTCTTCCTCGTTGGTGAAGGTCGAAACAGCAGCGGCGAAGGAGGGATCGTCCAGCGGGCAACCGGATGGCCAGCCTTCGTTGGAACGACGGGTCCATAGGATGTGGCCCGAACCGTTCGCAGCAGGGACGCGGCAGTCGGGGGCGGGTGTTAGGCCGCAGCCCGCGCCACCAGCATGGAAGACGGTCGCACCGGGCGAGCGCGATATTCTTCTGTGTCGCACGTTCCCCACCTGCCGGACCGGTCATGCCGGCATCGTCTCTCCATGGGGCTGACGCGTCCGCACACCATGGCCTCTGTCGGATGGCTGATCTAGCCGAAGACCGGCTGCGCCTCGATCGGCTGGCCGCAACGGCGTGCCAAAACTTTCTTCCCCTGACGGACCCCCACCCCATGCGGCAGGCCGCATGAGGACCCCGAGGGCGCCGTCATTCCTCGCGAGCCAAGAAAGTTCCGGCCCTGCCGTCCTCCGCTGCGCTGCGGCCCTGAAGGGTGCTCTGCCGCTCGCCTCCGGCTGGTCGATCGCCATCGAGGCCACGGTGGTCGCGGCCCGATAACAGCATGGAGATACGACAATGGCTAACATCGGTTCCTTCAAGAAGGTGGGCGAAGGCTTCGAAGGCGAAATCGTCACCCTGGCCCTGCAGGCCCGCAACGTCCGCCTGGTGGCGGAAACCAGCCGGGCCAACGACAACGCCCCCAACTACCGCGTCTACCTCGGACGGGTTGAACTCGGCGCCGCATGGACCCGCCGCTCCAACGAAGGCCGCACCTATCTGAGCCTGAAGCTGGACGATCCCTCCTTCGCCGCCCCGATCTTCGCCAACCTGTTCACCGACGAGGAAGGGGAAGGCTACACCCTCATCTGGACCCGGCCCCGCAGCCGGAACGGGGACTGAACCTCCCACACCCAACCCCGCCCGGTCTCTCCGGGCGGGGCCTTCCGGGGCTTCTTTTCCCGCTGTCCGTCGTCGAAAGATTTGGGAGTTTGGATGGTGTGAGATAA
>NZ_BALE01000057.1 GCF_000963885.1 Tanticharoenia sakaeratensis NBRC 103193 | reverse complement strand
GACCCTAACTTAAATCCGTGGGCATGTTCGGGGCAGGGTCACCGTGTTGGTGTTGCCGGTCATGGTCTTTGCCCTTTGTTCCGCGAGGAACAGCCCCCGCTGTTCCTCTGCCTCGCGGCGAGCAGCGGGGTAGCAACGGCAAGGGCGACCGATGGGGAGGGGGATCGCCAGATCTGCACGGAGCGCAGCGCAGGAAGATCGGGGACACCCCATCGGGCGGCGTCAGCCTGCTCTGACGCGCACCCTTGCCGGCGCGAGGGCGGAGCCCTTAGCCTGTTTTTACCCTGAGAGCCGCCCCAGCAGCTTCGGAAATGGCAGCCATGATTTGGAGCCTGGCCATCTTTTCGGGAATTTCGAGCAGCGGGATACCCGCCTTCTGCAAAGCCAGACGTTTCACTGCCATGCGGTCATCAGCATCGCCGGACAGGTCGTGGCCTGTGCCATTATATTCGATCACCAATACTGGCAGCCCATAGCGATCAATCAGCAGGAAATCGACACGCTTGCCGCTATAGGAACTGAAAGCCTGCTTCTGACGCGGATCTTCCGGGTCGTAAGTCGTTCTGATGAACCCACCCATCGAGACTTCGAAGGCGAAACGCCAGTCGGGCTGATACGTCCTGATCCACTCGTCGAGCGCGTAGAGCACCTGCACAGCCTCTTTATTGACGGGACGGACGGCCCGCAGACTGCACTGACTGATGAAATGTAGCTGATTCTGCGTGTTGGACAGATCATTGTCCTGAAAATACTGCCGTCGACGCTCTGCGTCCTTCTCCTGGTCGGCGGCCTGTGTTTCCAGTGTGGAAATCCGACGACGCAACGACGAAAGCTCTGTATCGCGTCCCGCGATCTGACGATCCAGACTCTGAAGTCGCGTGTTCCTCTCGGCTATCTGCTGCCCGGCCTGTGCCAGGTCGGCCGTCGCGCGCCGACCTCGGATATAGAATCCAAGGGCGTATCCAATCGCCAGAAGAATGATCATTTTTTCCACAACCGATAAGCCTCCCTTTTCTGCGCGATCACCGCCGATTACCGCACGGACCGCCGCATGGTCTTCTCAAATCCCCTTGTCCTGTCCTTCATCGTTCCTGTCGCCCCATGACCGGGAAGGTGGACAGGATGGCACGCAAACCCGACAGGATCAGGATCGAGGTGTTCGGCCCCGCCGAGGCGGAAACGGCTGAAGACGCGTTCCGCCCGTCCGATGACGCCATCCAGTCCCTCGCCCGCCTGATCGGCCGGCAGATGGCCCGCGAGCAGTTCGAGCGTGCCCGCGCTCTGGAGCGGAAACAGGCCCGGCAGAACCGATCCAGTCCCATGCGGTAGCCTCCCTCCCCGGCTGTGTGTTCCCCGGCGAACGACCCTTCGTCGGGCAATCGTGTATTTTCCTTGTGACCATTATGGTCCCATGATATAAGGTCGGTCAATGAGGATCATCGCCCGTCGCACGCTGAGAGAATTCGTCGACAGTCTGGCGGGCCAGAAGGACCAGCCGGCCGTGAAGGCGGCGCTGGACGCCTGGTTCGCCGAAGTCGGCAGGGCTGCGTGGACGAGCACTGCCGATGTGAAGCGGCTCTATGCGACGGCCAGCATCGTCAGCGCCGAGCGGATCGTCTTCAACATCAAGGGCAATGCCTATCGGCTGGTCGTGGCGGTCGATTTCGAGAAAAGCATCGTCTGGATCAAATGGATCGGCACGCACAAGGCCTATGACAGGATCGACGTGACGGAGGTGGAACATGACGGCTGACCTGAAACCCATCCGCAACGAGGGGGATTATGATGCAGCGCTGGAAGAAGTCGGACGCCTGTGGGGTGCGAAGAGCGGCACGCCAGACGGCGACCGTCTGGACGTGCTGGCGACCCTGATCGACGCCTATGAAGCGAAGCACCATCCGATCGACCCACCAGATCCGGTCGAGGCCATCCGCTTCCGTATGGAGCAGCAGGGCCTGAGCCGTAAAGATCTGGAGCCGATGATCGGCCCACGCAACCGTGTGGCCGACGTGCTGAACCGCAAGCGCGGCCTGTCGATCGACATGATCCGCCAGTTACATGACGGGCTCGGCATCTCGGCCGAGGTGCTGATCCGGCCCAGCCGGATGGACAAGGTCGCCTGATAGGAAACACCGCCATGACCCGCGTCGCCCTGTATGCCCGCTATTCCTCCGACAACCAGCGTGAGGCGTCGATCGAGGATCAGTTCCGTATCTGCCGCGAACACGCAAAGCGCGAGAAATGGAAGGTCATTGGTGCTTACAAGGACGCCGGTATCTCCGGCGCCAGCATGATCCTACGTCCCGGCATCCAGACCCTGTTGCAGGATGCCCAGGCCGGACGGTTCGACATCGTGCTGGCCGAAGCGCTGGACCGCATCTCGCGCGACCAGGCTGACGTCGCCACCCTGTTCAAGCACCTGAAATTCGCCGACGTGCCGATCGTCACCCTGGTGGAAGGCGAAATCAGCGAACTGCATGTGGGCCTCAAGGGCACGATGAACGCCCTCTTCCTCAAAGACCTCGCCGCCAAGACCCATCGCGGCCTGCGCGGGCGGGTCGAGGACGGCAAGTCCGGCGGCGGCTTATGCTATGGCTATCGCGTCGTCCGCCAGTTCGACGCCAAAGGCGAACAGATCCGGGGCGATCGCGAGATCGACGCCCATCAGTCAGAAATCATCCGCCGCATCTTCCGCGACTTCGCCGCCGGCATCGGCCCTCGCGCCATTGCCAAGGCCCTGAGCGATCAGGGTATCGCCGGCCCCGAGGGCAAGCTGTGGAGCGACACCACCATCAGGGGCCATGTGAAGCGCGGCACCGGCATCATCAACAACGAACTGTATATCGGTCGGCTGGTGTGGAACCGGCAGCGCTATGTGAAAGACCCGTCCACCGGCAAGCGCGTCTCACGCCTGAACCCGGAATCAGAGTGGGTTATCACAGACGTGCCCGATCTGCGGATCATCGATGACGCGCTATGGCAGACGACAAAGGCCCGTCAGAGCGTGATTGCCGAGAAATACGTCAACGTCACCGAGGCTGTTCGCGCTCACCACAAGCGCAACCGGCTCAACGGCACACGTCGCCCGAAATCCCTGCTGTCGGGTCTACTGTTCTGCGGTCTATGCGGCGGCCCTTACGCCCTGCGAGGCTCCGGCCGTTTCGCCTGCTCCAGCCATGTGACGAATGGCTCCTGCACCAACAGTCGGACAATCCCCCGCCCCGACCTGGAACGTCGCGTGCTCTCCGGTCTGAAGGACCGGATGATGGTGCCGGAGATCGCAGCCGAGGCGATGCATGCCTATGCTGAGGAGACCAACCGGCTCAACCGCGAGCGCCGGTCAAACGCCGATGTCTGGCAGGTGGAACAGGTGAAGGTCGAGAAACAGATCCGGAGCATCATCGAGGCCATCAAGGAGGGCATGTTCCATCCCAGCATGAAAGCCGAAATGGATACGCTCGAAGCCCGCAAGGCCGAACTGGCATCCCTGCTGTCCCACATTCCCGACGATGTGCCGGACCTGCTGCCGAGTGCCTCGGCGATCTATGCCCGCAAAGTCGGCCGTCTGACCGACGCCCTCAACCGTCCCGAGGAACGGCTAGAAGCCGCCGAGGCGCTGCGGGCGCTGATCGAGAAGGTCGTGCTCACTCCCGGTCCGAACCGGGGCGAGATCGACGCGATGCTGTATGGAGAACTGGGCACGATCCTTACCTGGATCGAGCGGCAAGCCATTGGAAAGGCTAAAAACACGAACACTCCCGGAGCTTTGCTCACGGGAGTGTCGGTATCAGTGGTTGCGGGGGCAGGATTTGAACCTGCGGCCTTCAGGTTATGAGTTAGATTTTTCGGCTTACGAAGATATTCGCTAGACCACGCCAATACTCGTCGGTCTACGACAAATCATTGTTTTTGATTGCTTATATTCATCCTCAGAGCAATCATGCCTACGTCAGGCTACGCCCGGACACGATCCCATTTGTTTCCTGTGTGTTTCCTGCGTTTCCTGTGAGGAGAAGAGGATGGCCCGCATCTCAAAGCGCGTGGTGATGGCAGCGCAGCCCACCGAGAAGGATTATTTTGTCTGGGACGACGCCGTCCCAGCCTTCGCCATCCGCGTCTGGCCGTCGGGCCGAAAGGTCTATGTACTGCACTACCGGGCAGGCGGACGCATGCGTCGCTACACTATCGGCCAGCACGGCCCCTGGACGGCCGACGCCGCGCGTGAGGAAGCCATTAAGACCCTCGCCCGCGTGCATCATGGTGAGAATCCGGCGGACGAGCGGCAGGAGGAGCGCAAGGTTCCGACCGTCAGGCAGTTCGGCAAGGCGTTCATGGAACGCCATGTCGAGGTCCATCTGAAACCCACGACACAGGCAGAGTATCGCCGATCGATCGACCTCTTCATCGTGCCGAAGCTGGGCACCAGCCGGATGACCGACATCACCCGCGCCGACGTCGCAGCATTCCATCACGAGTTCCGCCATATCCCCTATCAGGCGAACCGCACGCTCGGCGTCCTGTCCAAGATGTTCAGCCTGGCGGATCTCTGGGAGGTTCGCACCGACGGCATCAACCCCTGCCGGGGCATGCGGCGCTACAAGGAGGAAAAGCGCGAACGCTTCCTGACGCAGGAGGAATATCTCCGGCTGGGGAAGGCATTCGACGAAGCAAATGACGAGCCAGAAGCCGTGAATGCGCTACGCTTGCTGGCTCTGACGGGCTGCCGACTCAGCGAGATCCAGAAGCTGAAATGGGAGCATGTCTTTTTCCCCGAACGGGAGCTTCGGCTTCCCGACAGCAAGACAGGTGCGAAAATCGTCCAGCTTGGTCAGGCGGCTGTGGATGTTCTTACGGCGATTCCACGGATCAAAGGCAATCCTTATGTCATCACCGGCCGCAAGGAAGGTGGTCATCTGACGGATGTGCAGAAACCCTGGCGGCGCGTCCGTCAAGTTGCAGGACTGGACGGTGTTCGTATCCATGACCTGCGCCATTCTTTTGCGTCCGATGCGCTGGAAATGGGCGAGGATCTGACCATGATCGGCAGAATGCTCGGCCATAGCGACATCAAGACCACCGCACGCTACGCCCATCTGAAAAAGACCTCGGTGAGGACCGCCACCGACAGGGTTTCGGGCAGGATCGCGTCGATTTTGCACTCCAGTTCGGCTCGCTAAAGGTGTTGGAGCCGTCCGTGTTGTTCCATTGAGAACGCGTTCAGAGCGTCGAGGTCGGAATGTCAGCCCACGTCAGTTAACCTGAACGCGGCGTTCTCGCAACCAGCGTTGGCCACCAACGCTGGTTGCTTGTTAAAGCACGGGAAAACAGTCAATCTGGCGCCCAGCCGTTACGTCCCCTCCCCCGACACACGACTGGCATTCCATGGGGTGGTTTTCATACCGTCGCGTATAGTTTGGACGATGTTTCAGACAGCCTCGACCGGGCTGTAGACCGGCCACCATTGCTGCTCGCGAACGGCCTCGACGATGTTGTCGGGCTTTTCCTGCGCCAGCCCTTCCTCGATCGCCTTGCGCGCCACCTGCACCGCGACGACGCTGGACGTCTCTCGTAGATCCTCATTCGACGGCAGCAGCGCGGCGCCGGGTGTCGTACCCGTCGCCTGACCGGCCACGGCCTGGGCGGCCGAGAAAATCATCGCGTCGGACACGGCTTTCGCGCGCGAGACGATGGTTCCAAAACCCAATCCCGGATAAAGTGCCGCATTGTTGGCCTGTCCGATCGTGTAGGTGACGCCCTTGTGTTCGACATCGTCGAACGGCGCGCCGGTGGCTACCAGCACCTTCCCGTCCGTCCATTCGATCAACTGCGCCGGTGTAGCCTCATGCAGTTGCGTCGGGTTCGACAGCGGCAGGATGATCGGCCGCTCCACATGAGACGCCATCTCGCGCACGATGGCCTCCGTAAACTGATGCGGCGTTGTCGAGGTTCCGATCAGGATGGTCGGATGCACGGTCTTCACGACCGTCGCAAGATCGATAATGCCGGGGCTTGCGGCAATCTTCTCGCGAAGCCCGGCCATGGCGGGCCAACGCGTCTCGGTTGCGGGTAACGGGTCACACGCCGTACGCGGATACTGCGCAACCTCCGCGCCCGGCCGCGCATAGGCCTTCTGGAAATCGAGCAGATCGTCGCCCATATCCGTTGTCAGCAGACCCGGCAGATCCACCAGCCAGATCCGCCGCACGGCGTCTTCCCTTTTGACCCCATGACGGATCATCTGATCGCGGATCTGATCGGCGATACCGACACCGGCCGTGCCGGCGCCAAAGACGACCACGCGCTGATCGGCCCATGACCCGCCGCTGCGGTCGACCGCGTTGATCAGGGAACCAAGAACGATGGCACCCGTGCCCTGCACATCGTCGTTGAAGGTCGGAACGGTGTCCCGATACCGATTCAGGATACGACGCACGTTGGTCGATCCGAAATCCTCCCAATGCAGCATGGCTTTTGGAAAGAGCTTGCGCGTCGCGGTAACGTAGGCGTCGATGAACGCATCATAGGCTGCGCCACGGACGCGACTGTGCCGGTAACCGATATAAAGCGGGTCGTTCAGAAGCTTTTCGTTGTCGGTCCCGGCATCCAGAATCACCGGAACGACGCGATGCGGATCGACACCCGCCGCCGCTGTGTAAACCGCCAGTTTTCCGATCGAGATATCGATGCCGTTGGAGCCCCAGTCGCCGATCCCCAGAATTTCCTCGGCATCGCTGGCAACCAGTAGGTCGATATCGTCGGCTCCGGCGCCGAAAGCTGCGAGCTTCTCCTCGACGCTGCCGGGATCGTCGATGCTCAGGAACACACCACGCGGCCGCGTCATCACTTCGCTGTAGTTCTCGATCGCCTCACCGACGACCGGATCGTAGACCACAGGCAGCATTTCCATCATATGGCGTTGCAGAAGCGCGTAGAACAGCGTGACGCTTTCGTCATGCAGCCGCCACATATAGATGTGCTTCGCAAGGTCCGTCGGCGCCGCCTTGTAGGCCCGATAGGCGCGCACGAGTTGCGGTTCCATGTCCGTCGTGATGACTGGTGGCAGCAGCCCGTTCAAGCCGAGCGCTGCCCGCTCCTGACGCGTGAACGCTGTCCCCTTGTTGAGCGCGGGATCGCGCAGAACGTCATACCCGCGCGCTTTTGTCGCGATTTTCCGTTCCGTTCCGAAACCTGAAATCCGGGCCTGCCTGCTGAACATTCCTGCCTCCAAATCGAAAAAGTTGTTACGTCTACACGACGTTCTGAGTGTGCGAAAAGAAGCCGGGCTACGATAGCGCCCAGGATGGACTGATAATCGATATTGCGCGGCATAGCCTTGATCCGCGTCAACTCGCCCTGATATTTATGCCGATGCTGCTTTTATCCGCGCGTTAGACATCGCACAGTCTGGGGGGACCAACCCGTCGTTCGTGAGCCGAACGGTTTTGATGTTGTCATCATTCTCTCCTCACGCACCCGCAACGCCGTCGCCGATCATGTCGTGCGGAACGATGATCCGGTCGAAATCGGCCGCGTCGATCTTGCCGGATTTCAGGGCCGCCTCGCGCAGGGTCGTGCCGTTGGCGGCCGCATCTTCGGCGATGTGGGCGGCGTTCTGATAGCCGATGACGGGCGAGAGCGCCGTGACCAGCATCAGCGAGCGATCGATGAACGAGGCGATCCGCGCGCGGTTCAGATCCGTGCCTTCGACGGAATAACTGCGAAATTTCTCCATCCCGTCGGCGAGGATAGTCGTCGAATGCAGCACGTTGTTGATGATGATCGGGCGCATGGCGTTGAGTTCGAAATTGCCCTGACTGCCCGCGAAAGCGGCGGCAGTGTCATCGCCGATCACCTGAATGGCGATCATCACGATCGCCTCGCACTGCGTGGGATTGACCTTGCCCGGCATGATCGAGGAACCGGGCTCGTTCTCCGGCAGCTTCAGTTCCCCGAAGCCGCAGCGCGGTCCCGAGGCGAGCCAGCGCATGTCGTTGGCGATCTTCATCAGCACCACCGCCAGGCCGCGCAGTGCCGCCGAGGCGCGCACCATCGCATCCAGCGACCCTTGCGCCATGAACTTGTTGGGCGCGGTGACGAAAGGCTTGCCGGTCAGATCCGCGATCTTCGCCGCGACGTGTCGCGAGAAACCTTGCGGCGCGTTCAGCCCCGTGCCGACGGCCGTGCCGCCGAGCGCCAGTTCGTAGAGCCCGTCCCGCGACCGCTCGATTTCAGCCTGGGCCGCGCGCAGCTGTGCCGCCCAGCCGGACCATTCCTGTCCCACCGAGAGGGGGACCGCATCCTCCAGATGGGTACGGCCGATCTTGACGACGTCCATCCACTGGTTCGCCTTGGCCTCGATACAGGTAGCGAGGCGGTCGAGTTCGGGCAGCAGTCGCCCATCGATCAGGTCGAGCGTTGCGATATGCATGGCAGTGGGGAAGCTGTCGTTAGACGACTGCCCCATATTGACGTCGTCGTTCGGTGCCACCGGCTGCTGGGAGCCGAGCTTGCCGCCAAGGAGCTGGATCGCCCGGTTGGACAGCACCTCGTTGATGTTCATGTTCGACTGCGTGCCCGAGCCGGTCTGCCAGACGAAAAGCGGAAAATGCGTGTCCAGAGCGCCGGATATCGCTTCGTCGGCGGCGCGCACGATGACGTCCGCCTTCCATGACGCAAGACGGCCCGCGTCTGCATTGACCATCGCGCAGGCTTTCTTCACCACACCATAGGCGCGATAGACCGCGACCGGCATGTGATCGTGGCCGATCGAGAAATGCTGGAGCGAGCGCTGGGTTTGCGCGCCCCAGTAGCGGTCTGCGGGAACTGCGACCGTCCCCATGGAGTCGAATTCCTCGCGTATGCCGGAGGCATCGATCCCCACAGGCAGATCACGCAGTTGCGGGTGCGCGGCGTTTTGTTCGGCCATGGTGTGCCCTCCTCTCAGACAGTGCGCAGGCCGAGGACCGGCGCGGTCTCGGCACGGGTGCGACGACAGGCTTCGGCATCTGTCCTGAGGTCGATGCCATAGGTTGGGATGATCGCGCGCAGCTTCGGCAGCCACGCGTCGTCCGTCAGCCGGTCGGCGAAACATTTCTCCAGCAGCGAGACGGCGATGAAGGCGGCCGTGGACGCACCGGGCGATGCACCGAGGAGGGCCACGATCGAATTGTCTGCCGATCCCAGAAGCTGGGTTCCGAATTGCAGCGTCCCGCCGCCATGGCCGTCCGGCTTGATGATCTGCACGCGCTGGCCGGCGACCGCTTCCTTCCAGTCGTCTGGATCGGCATCCGGATAGAAAGCCTGCAATGTCGCGAATTTCTGGTGCGGCGTCTGTACGACCTGACCTACGAGATATTCCTCGAGTTGGAAGGAATGCGCCGCCACGTCCAGCAAGGGGCCGAGATTGCTCATGCGGATCGACCTGAAGAGATCGAGATATGATCCCTCCTTGAGAAATTTCGTCGAGAAGCCAGCATACGGCCCGAACAGCACCGAATGCTGCCCGTCGACCACGCGCATGTCGAGATGGGGAACCGACATGGGGGGAGAACCGTGCGCGGCTTTTCCGTAGACCTTGACATGGTGGCGCTTCGCCACAGCGGGATTGTCGCAGCGTAGCCATACGCCCGAGACCGGAAAGCCGCCGTAGCCGTGCGCTTCGGGGATGCCCGATTTCTGAATCAGCGGCAGCGCCGCGCCGCCCGCGCCGACGAAAACGAAAGAGGCCGAAATCGTGCGGGTCTCGCCGCTTGCGGCATCCCGCGCCGTCACGGACCAGCGTCCGCCATCCTCGCGCGCCAGCGCCACGACCTCATGACCGTAGTGGACGGACACGCCCTCCGCCTTGCCAAGATTGCTGGCGAGCAGATGGGTCAGCGCGCCATAATCGACATCGGCTCCCGTGATCATGCGGGTGGCGGCGACCGGTTCGTCGGGCTTGCGACCCTCCATCACCAGCGGCGCCCATTGCGCGATCGTGCCTGCGTCTTCGCTATGCTCCATGCCCGCATAGCAATGATGGGCCGACATGGCGTCGTAGCGTGCCTTGAGGAAGGCGACGTCGTCGTGCCCCACGACAAAACTCAGATGCGGACAGGCGCGAATGAAAGCAGCGGGATCCGGGATCGCACCGCTGCGCACGAGATGCGCCCAGAGCTGGCGCGAGAGGTCGAACTCCACGTTCACCCCGAGCGCCTTGCTGATATCGACCGAACCGTCAGGCCGCTGCGGGGTGTAATTGAGTTCGCAGTTCGCCGCATGTCCGGTGCCGGCGTTGTTCCAGCCCTGCGAGCTTTCCTGCCCGCAATCGTCAAGCCGTTCCAGCACGACGATACGCAGGGAAGGATCGAGTTCCTTGAGCAGCGTGCCGACGGTGGCGCTCATGATTCCGGCACCGATCAGGACGATATCGGTATCCGGCAATGCGTTTGACATCACGTTCGTCTCCCCGCGCCTTACGATTTGCCGGATGCGGCAACGAAGCTAAGATCGGTGCCGTCCTCGTAGACGACATAGGCCCGACGCCACGGTTCGTCCCCGATCAGCCGCCATTTGTGGCCGCTTCCCGTATTGTCCTGCGCGATGAGGACGTCCCCCGGGCGGATGACGAACCTGGCCCCGGACTTGACCTCGAATTCGAGCGTGCCGGACAGGGTCAGGACATAACGCGGCACCGGATCCTGGTGCCAGGCGAACGAACCGCCGGACTCGGTCTCGCGAAAGGATATCTCCCTGACGCGACCCGGCTGGCCGATGAAATCGCCGCGTTCTCCTTCGGCCAGCGCGATTGAGCCCTCCTCGAATGCGGAGTTTCCGTCCTCGCCCGTCCATATCCGCACGCATCGTATCGTCATGCTGACTGTCCCCTGTTTCAGGTTCATCGCTCATGAACACGGCGCCATGGTTCAGCACCGCATTCGGATCACAGCCCGGCTTGTCTTATGGCTGCACCGCTCAAACCTGTCTGAAACAGGAAAAACGTTTCCGGTATCCGTAGAAACCCGTAGAAACTTTCCTTCAGCCTGTCGCGAACGCATGGTCAGTCGTTGGCGAGAAGCGCCATCCGGACCAGGTCGGACAGACTGCTCGCGTGCATCTTCATCATGAGATTGGCCCGGTGGATCTCGATCGTGCGCGGGCTGATACCCAGATCACGCGCGATGACCTTGTTGGCCTGCCCTTCGAGAAGACCCGCCAGGACCTGTCGCTCGCGAACGGTCAATGCCGAGATCCGGTCGCGGATGACGCCGACCGTGGCGTTCTCCGCGCGTGCCAGCTTCTCTTGCTGCAAAGCGGCATCGACAGCATTAAGGATCATCCCGTCTTCGAACGGCTTTTCGATGAAGTTCCAGGCGCCCGCCTTTATCGCCCGCACGGCAAGCGGTATGTCGGCATGTCCTGTGATCACGATGACCGGCAGCGTCGCACTGCGATTGCGGAGCCGGTCAACCAGCACCAGACCGTCTGTGCCCGGCATTCTGACATCGGTGACGACGCAACCACGATCGGTGTCATCAAGCACGCCCAGAAACGCATCGGCAGATGGATAGGTCCGCGCCGTGTGGCCTGCGGCCAGCAGCAGAAATGCCAGGGATTCGCGGACGGCTTCGTCGTCGTCGATCACGTGTACGACATGGTTTTCCTTCACACCTCGGCTCCCTCGTGATGTGCACGCGGGACGGTGAAGAAGAAACGTGTTCCCTGTGTCTCGTGTGCTTCCGCCCAGATACGCCCGCCATGGGCTTCCACGATTGTCCGGCAGATCGACAGGCCCACGCCCATACCGTTCGCCTTCGTGGTGGAGAACGGCTGGAAGAGCCGGGCCGCCATATCCGGACTCAATCCCAAGCCGGAATCGCTCACACCGATTTGGATCATATCATCGACGACATCGGCGGATACAACCAGATTGCGTTCGTCGCAGCCTTCCATCGCGTCCATCGCATTACGCATGAGGTTGAGAAGAACCTGCTGGAACTGAATGCCGTCAACAACGATCCGGTCAGCGTCGGGAGCCAGGGCAAAAGAAAGGGCGGCAACGCGCTCGGCGCCCCCGGCCAACGCCAGCGCGGCCGTTTCGTCGACAAGACGTCTCAAGCTTTCGACACGTGTGTCGCTCTCGCCCCGCGAGACAAAATCACGCAAACCCTGAATAATATGACCGGCACGAAGTGCCTGCGCCCTGGCCTTGTCCATCGCCTCCTGGATACGCGTTCCGCGTTCGTCTTCCGCACGCAGAAGTCGCCGGCCGCCGTTCAGGAAATTCGTAATGGCGGCCAGCGGCTGGTTCAATTCGTGCGCGAGCGCGGCCGCCATGGCACCCATGGCCGAAAGGCGTGAAATGCGCACGATCTCGGCCTGTAATGCTCTCAGTCGCCGATCCGCTGCCTGCCGCTCGCTTAGGTCGCGCAGGAACGCGATCCTGTAGGTTCGCCCATTCGAGCGCAACTCGCCGACAGAAAGATCGACCGGAACATCCGTGCCGTCCTGCCGTCGGACGAGCGCCTGTCGCGCCTGCGTTTCGGTTCGCCCGCCGTCCTCGAATCCCGGCATGATCATGCCAATTCCGGCGCCGATCACCTCAGCAGCACGGTGCCCGACGAGCCTTTCGGCCGCATGGCTGAACGCGAGCACTATATTCCGGTCGTCAAAAATAATGATGGCATCAGGAACTGTATCGAGCATGGCACGCAGATGCGATTCCCGATCACGTAATGCATGCGCCGTTTCCGCCTGACGCAACCGCAGATATCGCAGCCACTCGCCTCCGCAGGCGATCAGGACGCAGAGTACGGCGAACAATGTGGTCTCGACACGGTTCGCCATAGCGGTCACGCCGTCGCCCTGAAGGAGCAGACACCCCGATACCGATGCAAGGATTGCAGCGGCAAGACCGGGTCCCAAACCGCCGGCCGCGGCACCGACGATTACGCCGGGCAGGAGGAGCAAAAACAGGATCCTGTCCCCGAGAAACGGCGTAATGGACCGCCGGATGACCACGCCTGCCAGGACCAGCCCAATTGCCGCAACAAAGGCAAAGACAGACGGGGAGCCGTTCGCCTTGCCTTTGTCAAGGGACTTGGTCAGATCCCAGAAATCATTCATCGCGTATCAGCCGATCGTTTCAATAGCATGATTCGTCATTATCAGTCCGTCCGGAGCGCCCGTCTTCGTGGAATCTGGTATATGGCGGCCGAGATCCGATCAATCGTGGTGCGGTGGTGCTTCGGGTGTCCTGCTCTGAAGAAACGCCGTGATCGTCGTGTCGAACGGTGTCGTGGGGCGGCCGATCAGACGGGACAGGGTGTGACTGTCGTCGAACAATGCGTCTCTCGCCACGCCCGCATCCGTGTCGGACATGATTTTGGCAACCAGTTCCGGCAGGCCCGCCGCCAGGATCGCCGACCGGAACGATTCCGGTGTCATGTCCCGATAGGGCATCTCTTTGCCGATGGCCTGCGTGACCACCGCGGCCAGATCGCTCAGCGTAAAGGAGGCGTCACCGGCCAGTTCGTAGACCTTGCCGGCGTGGTCATCGCCCGCCAGCACGACAGCCGCGGCCGCGGCATAGTCGGCGCGCGCGGCGGAAGAGATACGTCCGTTTCCTGCCGCGCCAAGCAGCGTGCCGGCCTTCAGCGCGCCAGGAAGCCGCCACGTGTAGACTTCGGAATACCAGCCGTTGCGCAGCAGCACATAGAGGACGCCCGATTCTGCCAGCGCGGTCTCCGTGTCGCGGTGCTCCTCCGCGAGGAACAGCGGCGAGGTATCGGCATGGAGGATGCTGGTGTAGGCGATCAGACTGACGCCGGCGCTCTTGGCGGCATTAATGACGTTGCGATGCTGGAGCTTTCGTTTGCCGTTCTCACTGCTGGAGATCAGCAATAACCGGTCGACCCCGGCGAAGGCCGCCGCGAGCATCTCGGGCCGGGTGTAATCGGCGGCCCGGACCTCGATGCCTCTCTCCCGCAACGCCGTGGCGGCCCCGGCAGTGGTGTCCCGGACCCCTGCGACAATCTCATTGGCCGGCACAGTCTCGAGCAACCTGTCGATGACCAGCCTGCCAAGCTGGCCCGTAGCGCCGGTGACGAAGAGTTTTCGGGATCCCATTGTTGCTCTCCTTGAGGTTCGTATTGAACGCAAGGTAAATAAAAGAGACCACTGGAGCCGGGAAGGAGGCAGGATTTTGGGACAGGGTGAGCCGAATGTAACCGCCTCGATCGTCACTAATGCCCCCAGCCGACGAGCCCGCGGGCTTCAGGACTGGTCCTTTGACCCGCACTGTCCCGTGCGGGATGTTCTCGACCGGATCGGCGACAAGTGGTCGACGCTGATTCTGATGGCGCTCGCGGACGGCCCACAGCGGTTCAGTGCGGTAAGACGCGCGGTGCCGGACATTTCCAAGCAGATGCTGACGCAGACGTTCCGTGATCTTGAGCGTGACGGTCTGATCACGCGCACGGTGTTCCCAACCAAGCCGCCTGTCCGGCGTCAGGACCTATGGGATGAAAGTGGCGAATTGAACA
>NZ_BALE01000058.1 GCF_000963885.1 Tanticharoenia sakaeratensis NBRC 103193 | reverse complement strand
TCCTGTCACGCCACAGAATCAGCGTTCAGTGGAGCCGCTCTAGCGTGTAGGTCGGGTCGTAGTAGGCGGCGGAGCGTCCATATTTGTCGAACGTGGCTTTCGGCACGCTCATCAGGAACGGGAAGCTCTGCTGCGTGTAGGTCAGGAACACCTTGGCCGAATTGCCGTCGCCCCATTCCTTCATGATCTCAGAATCAACATGGGAGCGCCGGTCCCGTCCCGGGCCGAGCCACTGTGCGTTCGTGCCGTAGGAATAGGACGCGAAGGCCTTGATGCCGCTATGGCCGATCAGGCCGCTGTCCAGTCGCAGGAATTCGCGCGCCAGCTGGTGGTTGCCGTAGGACCCGTCGAAATGGCCGCCGAAATGGTCCAGCGGATCCGACATGAATTCCTGAACGGCGCCCGCGACCGAGTTGTAGACGGGGGACGTGATGTCGGACACGCCCTGCTGCACGGTGATCTTGCTGACGTTCTCCGTATCGACTGCGGATGAGGTGAACGGCGCATAGGAGCCGGGATCGGCCGCCGGCAGTCCCTCGAACGTGTAGCCCACCGACGTCTGGCTGAGGCCGCGCATGTAGAAACCGCCCTGGTCGGACTGCCCGAATGCATCGCCATTCGAGAGCGTCACTCCCGGAATATACTGGATCAGCGAGAGCGCGTTGCTGGTCGGCGCCTGTTTGGCGATGAAGTCGCGCGTGACCGATTGCTGGGATTTCGCTGCCGTTTCAGGCGGGAGAAGTCCGCCGCCCGGCGTCGTGTTGGTAACCCCGTCGGCCGACCTGATGCCGGCCCGCACTTCGATACGCTCCATGTCAGGCGACTGCGGAGTTACGGCTGCCTTCTTTCGTTTTGCAGCTCCGCTCGTCTTCGCATGGGCCGCTGTCGGTGTGGATTGATCCTGTGCCAGCGCAGCCGGGATCAATGCCGTCGCCGCAAGCAGACCGAGGCTCGCGGCGCCTGCGCGACGGGAGAGACGGAGTGCGGAAAGCCCGGGCGGGCAGACGCGGCGGTCGATCATGGAGCGGCCTTTCGGTTTCGGTTCCGCAATTGTTGATTGAAACGACCATTTTGCAAGCACGAAATTGATTGTCTGTGACCGAAACAAGGCAGGCCTCTGACATATATGGAGAAAAAATTTTGACCTCAGACTAGAGCGGAAGGCTCTCGCGCCTGCAAC
The DNA here is from genome assembly GCF_000963885.1 of Tanticharoenia sakaeratensis NBRC 103193. Taxonomy (GTDB): domain Bacteria; phylum Pseudomonadota; class Alphaproteobacteria; order Acetobacterales; family Acetobacteraceae; genus Tanticharoenia; species Tanticharoenia sakaeratensis. The sequence continues at coordinate 73,949 of NZ_BALE01000058.1, read as the reverse complement.
AATCTGTCCGGGATCGCGCGCCCTTCTTTTGTCTCTTCAAAACGATCACAAAAGATCGTATGAACGATCTCAAATGACGCGACGGGGCCATTGAAGCGGCGCACGAACGGACGCAGGGTTCGCGCCATCACTGGCGCCCCTCGGAGGAACGATGACGTCTCAAGGTCCATGGTCTGCCCAAGAGCGGGACGGCTGCGTCCTGGCGCTCGATGGCGGCGGCACCAAAACGCTTGTGGCCGTCGTCGCGCGCGACGGACAGGTGCGCGGGTTAAGGCGAGAGGCGGGCGTCAATCCGTTCGACGGGCCGGAATGGCGTCCGGGCCTCATTCGATGTTTGGGAGATCTGCCGGATGGCATCGTCGCCTGTGGCTTTGGACTGGCAGGTTATGGCGAGGACCGCGTGATGTCGGCGGCCCTGCGTGACGTGGTCCACACAGCCGTTCCATGCCCCCTGATCGTTTTCGGCAACGATGTGGAATTCGCCTGTGCCGGCGCATTTGCCGGTGCGCCTGGCACGCTGCTTCTGGCCGGCACGGGGTCCATGGCATGGCGCAATACGCCGGACGGGCACACGCACCGGGTCGGCGGCTTCGGCGCGCTGTTCGGCGATGAAGGAAGTGCATACTGGATCGGACAGAAAGCCCTGTCCTGGCTGTCGCAGGCGCTCGACGGGCGGCGACCGTTGCCGGATGACGAGCGATCCGCGCTGCTGTCCCTGCTGGGCATTACGGAAGATGCTGCCGATCCCTCGGCAGAGCTTCTGGCCTGGTATGCCGCCCTCACGTCTCCCCGCGCTCAGGTCGCAGCTCTTGCCGCGGGCATCGATCAGCTGGCGGTGCAGAGCGTGCCTGTTGCCTGCCTGCTTCTTGATGAGGCGGCTGCAGCGCTCGGCGCCCATCTCGTCGCCCTTCATGGGAAGCATGAGGCCATCCGCTGGAGCCACGGCGGCAGCGTGTTCCGCAGCCGGCATGTCCTGGCCCGTCTTGCCGCACGCTTCGGACCGCCTCGTCCACCCGCGCTTCCACCGATCGGCGGCAGTGCGCTGATTGCGGCGCGCGCCGCTGGCTGGGTTGCGGACGACGCCTGGGTCGCCCGGCTTGCAACATCATTGGCGGAAAGCGGCATCACGTGATGTGCCGACCGTCCGCATCATCACCAGAGGAGTGCCCATGAACGCCACCGAACGCGGTATCCGCGAGCAGTTTCCGCTTTGGGACCGCGTCGCCCGTGTGATCGAGCGCCCGACACCCGACAGGATGCAGATCGTCGTCGGCTGCGGCACATCCGTGCACATCGCCGACTCGATTGCCTGCGCGCTCAATGCGGGCGGCGCTCCGGCACGCGCGGTACCCGGCAACGAGTGGACGCGCAGGCCGCAGGACTACGTGCCAAGCGGCGTGCCGGTCGAAGTCATCGCCCTGTCGCGCAGCGGCGAATCGACGGAAACGGTGGCTGCAGCCCGGGCGTCGCGTCAGGCGGGCATCCCCGTGCTTGGCATCACCTGTGCGGACGGCAGCGCGTTGTGCGCCGAATCGGATCGTCTGATCTATGCCGAGACGCATGCGGAAGAAGGCATCGTCATGACCGCATCGGCAAGCCTGATGCTGCTGGTCGGCCTTCGTTATGCCGGACTCCCGATCGGGCATGAGACGACGCTCCGCGCCGAGAGGCTGCTGCGCGAGGGCGAAGGCGCGCTGCCGGGCCTGATCGAGGGACGCTCGCATTTCGTGTTCCTCGGCGGCGGCGCTTATTACGGTGTCGCGCGGGAGGCAGCGCTGAAGATGCAGGAGATGAGCCTGAGCCAGAGCGAGGCCCATCATCCGCTCGAATATCGCCATGGCCCGATCAGCCTTATCGACGAACGCTCGCTCGTGGTGTTTCTCTACCATCCCGAAACACGTGAGGAGGAAGCCGTGCTGGCAGCGGAGCTGATGGCGAAGGGTGCGAAAGTCCTAGGGCTCGGCGGTCCGGGCACCGTTTCCCTGCCGGTCGGCGGGGATCGCGGTGCGGGCCCGCTCGTCTGCCTGCCGCTGCTGCAGATGCTGGGCGAGGTCGTGGCGCGGGCCAAGGGGCTCGACACGCTGGCACCACGCCATCTGACAAAGGTCGTGACCGTATCATGACCACGAAGGCGCCTCAGCAGTTCGCCAGCGACAATTATGCGGGGATCTGTCCGGCAGCACTGGATGCGATGCTCGCGGCCAACGCAGGTTCGGCCGTCGCATACGGACGTGACGACTGGACGCAGGCCGCATCGGATGCCATGCGCGCGGCTTTCGAGGCAGATGCGGAGATCTTCTTCGTATTCAACGGAACGGCGGCGAATTCGCTGGCGCTCGCGTCCCTGTGTCGCTCCTACCAGAGCATCATCGCAGCCGACCTCGCCCATATCGAGACCGACGAATGCGGCGCGCCGGAATTCTTTTCCAATGGCGCCAAGCTGCTGACCGTGCCCACACAGGGCGGAAAGCTGACGCCGGACGCCATCACGGCCATCGCCACTTCACGCGACGACATTCATTTCCCCAAACCCGCCGTCGTGACCATCACGCAGCCCACGGAAACCGGGCTGCTTTACACGCTGGAGGAAATCCGGGAGATCGCGGCGACATGCCGTCGACTGTCGCTGAGGTTGCATATGGATGGTGCCCGCTTCGCACAGGCCGTGGCAGCGCTGGGCTGCACGCCTGCGGACATGACGTGGCGCGCCGGTGTCGACGTGCTGTGCTGCGGCGGCACCAAGGGCGGCATGGCGATCGGGGAGGCGGTGGTCTTCTTCGACCGGGCCTTGGCGGACGGGTTCGACTATCGCTGCAAGCAGGCCGGGCAACTGGCGTCCAAGATGCGGTTCCTGAGCGCGCCCTGGGTGGGTGTCCTGACCGAGGGGCGGTGGATCGGCTATGCGCGTCATGCCAATGCAGCCGCGCGCCGGCTCGGGGCGCGGATCGAGGCGATCGACGGCGTCTCGCTTCTGTTTCCGGTGCAGGCGAACGCGGTGTTCGTCGTCATGCCGCCTGCGGTCGCATCCGCCCTGCGTGATCGCGGATGGGTGTTCTACGAATTCATCGGGGGTGCCGCCCGCTTCATGTTCGCCTGGGACGCGGATCTTGCCCGGGTCGACCAGTTGGCCGACGATCTTGCCTCATGTGCGGGCGCGTCTGGTCGCAACGCCTAGCTGTTCGAGGTGGGTCACCCAGGCTTCGTCGAGCGCATCATCGGTATAGACCGTGGTGACGTGATCGATCGCCGCCACCCGGTATGTCGCGTGGCGGCCGAATTTCGCGCTGTCAGCCAGCAGATATTTCTCGGTCGAACGGCGCAGCATCGAGGCGTTGAGCCGCGCCTCGTCGCTGTCCAGCGTTGCAATCGCATTGTCGGACTGCACGGCGCTGGCCCCCAGATAGAGCTGGTCGAACCACAGGCCTTCGATCACCTGTTCGGCCAATGCGCCGACCACGCTTCGGTTCGCCTGACGCACGCGTCCGGCCAGCAGAACGAGTTCGATGGGATCGCATCCGACCAGGGCATCCACGATCGCCAAGCTGTTGGTGAAGACGGTCAGCGGGACCGGATCCAGCCGGAGCCTGCGGGCGACCTGCAGCACGGTCGTCCCTGAATCCAGAAAGATCGCGCTATGCGGGCGGATGCGTTCGAACGCCTGATCGGCGATGGCGCGCTTGGCCCCGAGATTATGATGTTCGCGGGACTCGAAGCCGACTTCGGCGCCCAGGGACCCCGCGATCTCCGCGCCGCCATGCGTGCGCAGGACGAGCCCCTGTTCCTCGAGCCGCTGGAGATCGCGCCGGATCGTGGCAAGCGACGTCTCGACCGCGCGGGCGAGATCATGAACCCCCGTTGGACCATGCATGTAGAGATGGCGTCGTATGAGTGTCAGACGATCCGCCTGCATGTCGATCCCGCGCCTTTCTCCTGAACACAATCGCGAAAAGAACTAGAGAGGGGCGGGGAAGGGGGTGTCAAGTCGGACGACCGGGCCACCATGCGATGCTGGTCATGCTCAGGGATGCGTGTTCGATGAAATGGGGGGCCCGTTCAGGCGTGTCATCGGCATCGGCGGCGCCGGCCGTGTACAGCAGGGGCCAGTAATGATCCGGTGACGGCACGGACAGGCGCGCGGGCTCGCCCATTGCCGCGAAATTTATCAGGGCTGCATCGTCGCCGGTCTCGATCCCTGCGCAGATCGCATCCTCGAAGGCCTGCGCCCACGGGTAGGGCGTACAGCGTGCGTTGTTCCAGTTCATCATGCGCAGATTGTGCACGATGTTGCCGGTGCCGATGATCAGCACGCCCTCGTCACGGAGAGGGCGTAGCCGCTGTGCCAGCGCATGATGGTCTCTGGGCGACAGGCTGCCATCGAGGCTCAGCTGGACGACCGGGATGTCGGCGTCGGGCCAGGCCTTGCACAGGACCGACCATGTGCCGTGATCGAGGCCCCATGCACCGGTATCGGAGGTGACCGGGGTCGGCTCCAGCAGGGAGGCAACCCGCGCCGCCAGGTCCGGATCGCCGGGCGCCGGATACTGCACGTCGAACAGTGCCTGCGGAAAGGCGCCGAAATCATGGATGGTTCTGGGATGGTTCATTGCGGTCACGGCGGTGCCGCGTGTCAGCCAGTGCGCCGAGACGCACAGGATCGCGCGCGGGCGGCCGTAATCCTGTTCGACCCGCTGGGCGATCGCGCGCCACCGCTGCGTCACGGCATTGTCCTGCAGCGCGATCATGGGGCTGCCATGCCCGAAGAAGACCACCGGCATGCGCATTGCACTGCCCTTTCAAAAAATCATCGCCATCAAATGTGCCACGGCCGGAATATCCTGCCAGAGGCCATGTCGGCATCGTGCTGTTGCGGCCTACTCTGCGGCGCATTCAGGCAAGCCAATACCGGAAAGGCTTGCATAACTGAACAGGAAGAATACGGACGATGGATCAGAAAATGCGAACCGGAGGGACGCCGACCATGAGCGATGCCATGACAGTGACGCAATCTCTCGAAATTCGTCCTCTGAAACCGGGATCCGGGTTCGGGGCGGAGGTGATCGGCTGCGACCTGCGGAGCACGGACGATGCGACGATGGCTGAAGTCGTGAAGGCTTTTCAGCATCACGGCGCGCTGCTCCTGCGCGGCCAGTCGCTCTCGCCCGATCAGCTCATGGCCTTCATCCGGCACTTCGGCACGCCCGAAGGACATACAATCCAGGATTTCACGCTTCCGGGCTTTCCGGAAATCTATGTACTGTCAAACAGAATCGAGAACGGCAGGGCGATCGGCGCCCATAACGACGGCGTTGGCTGGCATACGGACTATTCCTACAAGGAATCTCCGGTGATGAGCACGATGCTGTACGCCGTCGAGGTCCCCGAAGAGGGTTCGGACACCCTGATCGCGGACGGGGTCGCGGCTTATGAGGCTCTGCCGCCCGAACGCCGCGCCGCCCTAGAAAAACTGCGGCTGCATCATTCCTATCGCCATTTCATGGAAACGCGCGAGCACCAGCGGCGCGAACTGACGCCGGACCAGATCCGTGACAATCCGGACGTGATTCATCCACTGATCCGCACTCATCCCGCCGATGGACGCAAGGCGCTGTGGCCGTCAACCGGCACCGTTACCGAAATCATCGGCCAGGATGAGCCGACCGATCTGGCGATGCTCGACGAACTCGTCGACTTCATTACGCAGGATCGCTTCGTCTACCGGCACAAATGGCAGGTCGGCGACGTCCTGATGTGGGATAATCGCTGCACCCTGCATACTGGAACATTGTTCGACGACACGAAATACATTCGCACGATGCACCGGCTCTGGGTGCGTGGCGACCGTCCTTATTGAACACGCATTTTCCTGTCCGCAATCCGACTGAGAGCCCATGCCCAACACGCTGATTTTCGTCGATCTCGCAGCCGATGATCCGTCTGCCTGCGCCCGCTTTTACGAGGAGGTGTTCGGCTGGCGAAACGATCCGCGGCCCGAGGGGGAGTACCATCGCATGGTGCCTGGTGGCCAGTTCCGCAATCCCGATGGAACCGACAGCGAAATCGGAAATTTGCACATCGGGATTTTCAAGGCCGGCAATGCGCGCCCGCATCCCGAGCCTGCGGGCGTCGCGCCGCGTGAGGTCGCATCGGACGGGCGCCGCCCGCGTGTCTGGATCCTGATTGACGATGATGACACGCCCGAGCGGATTCTGGGCGCCGCAACCGAGCGCGGTGCGCGCGAGCTGTGGCGCAATCATTACTGGTCCACGTTCAACGGCTATAACCACGCGTTCGTTGACCCATGGGGCAACGAGATCGTGCTGTGGGGCAAGGCTGGGCCCTCTCCCGTGGTGCCGGAGCATTTCACGCGCGAATAAGGCGGCGTGCCGAACCGGACCGCTCATGTCATATGAGCGGTTATCCAGTTTGGCGTGGACAGAAGCAGACCGTCCAACGCCTGTAATGTCGGGCAGCGCGGCTGATCAGTTGCCCCGCAGCCGGACGCCGATCCAGCTTCCGGCCAGTGCGGCAGCCATCCAGACCCAACCCGATACGTTGCCGACTGAAATGGCGCTGAAATACGCGCCGATATTGCATCCGTTGGCGAGCCGCGCGCCGAAGCCCATCGCGATCCCACCCAGCAAGGCCATGGCCCACGCCCGCGGCGAAAAGCGGCTCCGCCAGTCGAACCGGCGAGATGCCAGTGCTGCCAGAACAGCGCCCAGCACGATCGATGCATCCATGAGCGAGGTTACATCGAGCGTGACGGGGGCCGCGAGTTTGCCGGTGAACCCCGGCCGCAGCCAGTAAGCCCAGCTTTCAGGCGAAAATCCCAGTGCGCCGGCCCATTTGCTACCCCACAACGCGAACGCCGATGTCTCGCCCCAGGGCTTGCCGATCACGACGAGCGTTGCCGCATTCAGGACCGCCAGCGCGATCCCTCCGATCAGCAGCCGACGCGGAATCGCGCTGCCGCGCATCGCCACGAACGCCGCGAGGAGAACCGCAAGCTGGATGGCAAGGCCGCCCCATGTGCCGAAGAGCGCCTGGACCGTCACACCCGGCAGGGCTGGAAGCGTCCAGAACCAGCCCATGCTCCAGGCGCCGATGCCCGATCCCACGACAAAGCCCAGCAGCGTGCCCAGCAGTCGGGCATTGCCGCCGCCGAGTGCAAACAGCGTGCCGGACGCGCAGCCCCCGCCCCACTGCATGCCGGCACCGAACAGGAGGGCGCCCAGGATGAAGGCGACACCGATCGGCGTCGCCTCTCCGTGCAGCGCGTGACCGAAAACATGGCCGAGGGACAGCATCGGAATCATCAGGGCACTGGCGACCCCCAGCATGACGGTGTGGGCGCGAAATGCCGAGACATCGCCGTGCGTCACCACGCGTCGAAATGCGCCTGCAAAGCCGAATTCCGTCAGCAGCAACACGGCCCCCAAGGACGCGCCGATCGGCACGGACTCGGCAAGGCGCAAGGTTCCATGCGGCTGTGCCGCCGCATTCCATGCAAGCGCCAGCAGCAGGACGACGCACACCGTCATGCCACCGATGCGAGCGGTGGGCAGGGTCAGCGCTGTGGACGGCCGGACGGCGGATTCGGACATGAGCGAGCCTTCTGAGACACAGGGCCCGATAAAATCCACAGTTCACGTGGAATGGCAAACCCGATCCACGATCCAATACGTTTATTCTATTGCACGAAAATCCGTCGTATAAACCGAACTCAGGTTTCGTCCTTGCCCAGGCGCTCCTGGCGCCAGGCGCGGGGTGTCATGCCGTAGCTCTGGCGGAAGCTGCGGCTGAAATGCGCCGCGTCGTTGAACCCCCAGCGAAAGCAGATCTCCGAAATCGACAGATGTGCCGAAAGCGGACTCGCCAGATCGTCCCGACACCGCGACAGCCGCCGCAATCGCAGATACTGGCTGAAGTTCTGTCCGGTCATGGCGAACAGCTTCTGCAATCCGCGTGGCGAGATACCGTGCTTGCGGGCAATGGCCGTCATCGTCAGATCGGGGTCGGTCAGCTCCGACTCGATGAGCTGACAGATGCTGTGCATGGCCGCGACGCGGCGGTTCACCGGCTGCGCACCGCCACCATAGGATGGGTCACTCAGCACGCTGCCGATCAGCAGCTCCGACAGGGCCAGCTCGACCGTGCGGAGCTGGCGCGTATCCAATGCATCGATCGCCTGACCCAGCCCCTGCAGAAAACCCGCGAACACCCGACGCACCCCGAGTGTCGGCGCCAGCACGCCGACCCGCAATGACGTCGGACCCAGCAGGCGCGGGTGGAGGGCCAGTTTGGGCAGGCGGACATAGAGAAGGGAGAAGGCGCGCGGCAGCGTCAGCATCGCATCGACGGCAAGCGGCCCGCAGGCAATGGCGCCGACTCCCATGTTCCAGGTCGTGCCCCCCGCAGCGAGCGTTGCGGGTGTCGTGGACGTGCCGGGTTGTTCGCTCAGCAGCAGGGCGAGCCATACCCCGTCGGTCTGGGCCGTATAACGCCCTGCAATCCGCTGCGGAGAACCATCAAGCCGCGTGATCTCTATCCCCAGCGGGGAAATGACCTGCATGGCGCGTCCCGCAAACCGCCCAGGCCCTGCGACCGGCGTCGCCTCCGGCAGTGACAGTCGTGCCAGCGTCTCGCGCCAGACGAGACCGGGCGGGCGGTCGGGATGATCGGCGACGTCGAATGTCCAGGGTTGCACGGAGTCTCGGTCCTTGGGGGCTGGGAATGAAGCGCATGCGCAACGGTTCCGGCGCCGGTCGACCCGGCACGACCCGAGCATACAAATCAGCATCGCGTTCAGACAAGAACTGGACCACAAGGGAGCCTAAGCTCGAACATACGGGCCTGACAGGCGGATCAAGGAGAGACACGCGCGATGCAAGCACCCGATAGCCAAAGCGTCGACATGCCGGGCGCCGATCTGCCATCCGCGCGCGGGGGCAAGGATTTCGGTATCTTCATGCCGATCGCCAATGGCGGGTGGATCCTGTCCTCGACCGGGCCCCGGATCGACGGCTCGTATGAATACAATCGGCGCGCGGCTCTCCTGGCGGAGGAGATCGGGCTCGATTTCATCATGGCGATGGCGAAATATCGTGGTTACGGCGGCCACACACGTCACTGGGACATCGCCCTCGATTCCACCGTCCTCATGAGCGCGCTGGCGGCCGAGACGAAGCGGGTCAAGGTCTGGACCACGTTCCAGACGCTGCTGCACAACCCGGCCGTGACTGCCAAGATGATCGCAACGCTCGATCAGGTAAGCCACGGCCGTGCAGGCCTCAATGTCGTGCCCGGCGCCTATCACGACGAGTTCGCCCAGATGGGCGCATGGCCGGAGACTCTGGGTCATGACGAACGCTACGATTATGCCGGCGAATGGCTCGATGCGGTCAAGCGTCTGTGGAGCGACGACCACGTCAGTCTGCAGGGGCGCTACATCACCCTGAACGACTGCATGTCCGATCCGAAGCCTGTGCAGACGCCGCGTCCCTTCATCGTCGCCGCTGGCCAGTCCGGCCGCGGCATGGAATTCGCAACCGCCTATACCGATGCGCTGTTCATCGGCGGGCGTGACGACGACGAAATGCGGGCAATCAGCCTGCGGGCCAAGGACATGGCCGCGAAGGCCGGACGTCGCCTGCGGACCTATGCAATGGCCATCATCGTCGAAGGCGAGACGGATGCGGAAGCAGACGCCATGCTGGCGACAATCCGCGAAGGGTTCGACGAAGAGGCCTTCGTCAACATGATGCGCGCCTACGGTGTGATCGACGCGGAGATCGGCCGCGAAAATTCGATGACGGCCCGGGCGCGTTCCGGTTTCATCGCGCCGCACGTTGCGGGTTCGTCGGAAACCGTCGCGGCCCGGCTGCAGCAGATCATCGACAATGCGGAACTCGATGGCCTGATGCTGATCTTTCCGGATTACGATACAGGATTGCGCAAGCTCGCGAAATCCGTCCTGCCGGCCCTGCGCGCACGATATGGCGCAACCGACCCCGCATGACGCACGGCGCGCTGCATAGCCTGCGGGCGCTGCTCGATCCAGCCGCCCTGCGCGCGCTGGTGCTCGACCTTTGCGCGATCCCGTCGCCGCAGGGCGGCGAACGCGATGCCGGAATGTTCGTCGAAAACTGGCTGACGCAGAGCGGCTTTTCGCCATGGCGTGTCGCGGCGGTCCCCGAGCGCTTCCATGTCGTGGCGACGATTGGCGGCCATGCGACGACAGCGCCTCATGCACGAGACCTGCTGATTGCCTCGCATCTCGACACCGAAGGTGGATTGTCGATCCAGCAGACGCGCTTCTCCCTGCCGCCCGGCCATCCGCCGGATGAAAAGGTCGAGGAACGGGACGGCGTGTTCTATGGAGCGGCGGTCGCCAACGACCGTGGGCCCATGGCGTGTTTCCTGATGGCCGCCGACCTCTTGCAGCGTGCGGGCATTCGGCTTGCGGGGCGCTTCCATCTCGCAGCCTGCCCGGGCGAGATCGGCCCCGATCCGATCGACGAGGTGCAGGGTGTTGCCAATTCCGGCAAGGACGTCGGGGCTGCCTATCTGCTCGCCAATGGCGGCATCGCACCCGATTTCATGATCGCGGCCGAAGGCACGGATTTCCGGGCAACGGCACAGGGTGCCGGATATGCCACGTTTCGCCTGACGCTGCTGGGCGAGCCGGTTTTCACGCCGCTGCTCGAGAGTCCCGCCGACCCGGGCGATCATCCCAATCCGATCTATCGGCTTGGCGGCGCAATCGCACGCATCAATGCCTGGGCACGGGATTTCGAAAAGGCGCATCGTTTCGAGACATCATGGGGCACGACGATCCCGAAAGTGCAGATCGGCGCGGTGCGCGGCGGCCTGCCGCATGCCATGGGCGGCGGCACAGGGGTTTGCGCGCTGTATATCGAGGTGGGCCTGAGTGCTGTCGATCGCGTGCAGGATGTGCGGCGCGAGATCGAAACGGCAATGGACGCCTTCGGACCGACGCTGCTGGACTGCGTGGCCTTTCGTCCCGGCGGCGTGGCAGACCCTATTGCGGTCCAGCCGTTGCTCGACGGCATCGATCGCTCGCTGCAGGCGACGCGCGGCGAACGGCTCGCCGTGGCGGATCCGGTGTACGCGTCCATGTGGCGCGATCACAACGTGTTCAATCGGGCCGGCATTCCGTCCGTCACCGTAGGGCCGCGACGGTTCCGGCCCACGCTCGACGACCTGATGGATGCGACCCTGCTCTATGCGTTGACCGCAATCGAGATCTGCGGCCTCGAAACCCCGGAGTGACACAGACATGAGCGAGACCCTGACGCGCAACGAGATCATCGTCCGCCCCATGACGGTCCGGATCGGTGCGGAAATCTCGGGCGTGGACCTCACGAAACCGCTCCCGGATGAAACGATCGCCACTCTTCAGGAGGCGATCGCACGCCATCAGGTGATCTTCTTTCGCGATCAGCCCGTCAGCCATGAAGATCATCTGCGGCTGGGACGTGCATTTGGTGAACTTGCGATCCACACCGGCGTGTCGGGCCTTGCGGACTACCCCGAAATCGTGGCGATCCATGCTGACGAGAACTCGAAATTCGTGGCGGGGGAAAACTGGCACTCTGACCTGTCGTGCAATGCCGAGCCGCCGATGGGGAGTATTCTCGCACTCCACACCGTGCCGGAAGTCGGCGGCGACACGGCGTTTTCCTCGATGTACGCGGCTTATGACGCGTTGTCCGCCCCGATGAAGGCCATGCTCGAGGGGCTGACCGCCATTCATGATGCGGAGCACGTCTATCGGCCCATTGTCGGCAACAACGGCAAGACGTATCCGTGCAGCGAACATCCGGTAGTGCGGACCCATCCAGTCACGAAACGCAAATGCCTGTTCGTGAATGCTTCCTATACCACGCGCATTCCGCAGCTCTCGGCGCTCGAAAGCGACGCCCTGCTCGGATTCCTGTTTCGCCATTGCATGGCTGCCGATTTCCAGGTCCGCTTCCGCTGGACGCCGCACGCGATCGCGTTCTGGGACAATCGCTGCACGCAGCATCAGGCGATCTGGGATTATTTCCCTCAGGTCCGCTCGGGTTTCCGCGTCACCATCGCCGGCGACAAGCCGTTCTGATCCAATCCACGATCCTGGAATTTCATCATGACGCATGCAGTCCTCGACGACGCCCTGTTCGCCGCGATGGAAAGCTCGATCCTGCCGACCGAACAGGCCGAGAGCCTGCCGCCGCTGTGCTATACGAGTGCGGAATTCTACGAATTCGAAAAAGATGCGGTCTTCGCACGCGAGTGGCTGTGCGTCGGGCGCGACTCCTGGGCGCCCGAGCCCGGATCCTACTTCACGTCCTTCATCGCGGATGAACCGATCGTGGTGGCGCGCGGGCGTGACGGCGTTCTGCGCGCCATGTCCAGCGTCTGCCAGCATCGCGGCATGCTGGTAGCGGAAGGTTGCGGCAAAACCCGTGCTTTTGTCTGCCCCTATCACCACTGGACCTACACTCTGGACGGAACCCTCGCCGCAGCCCCTGCCATGGAAAAATCCTGCGGCTTTGACAAATCGAAGGCCAGCCTGCCGCTTTTTGCCGTCGAGATCTGGGAAGGGTTCGTTTTCATCAATTTCGACCGCGAGGCCGCCCCTCTCGCACCCCGACTGGCGAAAGTGACCGAAATCCTCAAGCCCTATGGCATGGCGGATGCCGAGGGTGAAAAGCCGTCCGGCGAACAGCGCTATCCATGGAACTGGAAAGTGATGTTCGAGAACAACAACGACGGGTATCACGCGAGCAAATTGCATCAGGGACCGCTGCACGACTTCATTCCAAGCGAACTCGCGGAGTTTCCTGACGATCTTCCGGATGACACGGCCGGTTACTACCGCACCAACCGCACGCTGCATCCGGACGCCAGTTTCAATGCGACCCAGCGTGCTGTCCTGCCGGTCTTCACGGGGCTGACCGATGACGAACGCCATCGCATGGTCTTCGCAAACCTCCCGCCCACGCTGTCGCTCGTGATGACGGCGGATGCGGTCATCTACCTCATTCTCCGCGCAGACGGGCCCGAGAGCCACCGGGTCGACCAGGGCGTCCTGACCGCACCGGGTTCGTCAGCCGATCCGGCCTTTCGGCACAAGATGGCCATGAACATGCAGGCCGCCGGGGAGATCATCGACCAGGATCTGCATGTGGACGAACTGGTGCAGGTCGGCCTGCGCTCGCGTTTCGCGCCGCGCGGACGCTACTCCTGGCAGGAAGGCGCGCAACGCCTGTTCAACAGCTGGCTCGTGCCGCGCTACCGCGAAGCCTGGGCACGGCAGCAGCGTGGCTGATGCCTGCGGGCCGGAGACGATGGTGCGAAATGGAGGCTCGTCCGATGAAGTGGGGTGTTACCCATCGGCCGACAGCACCTGCGGCGTTCCAGCCCTAACTGCGTGCGTGACAGACGAAGCCATCCTTCAGGAACATGCCGACCGCCGGGTTGCCCCATGTATGTCGTGGGCCATCAGGTTCTTGCCCGGCGCCTGTTGGAGAACCGCAACCCGTCTTCCTGATACGATCCGACCGCACGGACGTCGGCTATGACGCACGGTCGCGCCCGAGATCGGCTGGATCGCCGCCTTGAAGGCAGCCTGCGGATTGAAGCGGACGCCTGTGTGCAACGGTGCCCGGTATCGTGTTTCCGGCCTCGCGATCAGGCCGTCATGCATGGATCCGGGAGGCCGTCTGAACCGCGGACGCGCCTGCGCGACCAAGAGTTTTGCAGCTCACGACAATACGGACCGACGCCCAATGCTTGATTGTGACTGCGAACCCGGCTTCGATACCGGACCCGGGCCGTCCTGTTGATGCCGGGTTGCCTCGTGCATGTTCTGGGAGAACGACCTCCGTGCCTTCTGTTGCCGCCTCGTCCGATCCACTCGACATGTCCGCGCTGACCGCTGACAACCTGCTGCGGCGCCGCATCGCCCTCGTGGCGCTGACGGTCCTGTACTTCCTGCTGATGGCGGATACGTTCAATTCCCTCGGCGTGGTCCTGCCATCCATGGTGACCGACCTGCATCTGGACTGGGGTTCGGCGGGTTTCGGCTTCATGTTGCTGGGCCTGGGCTGTGGCCTGACAAGCCCGTTGCCCGCATTGCTGATCCGTCGCGTCGGGACCGCGCCGACGCTCGTGCTTGCCGGTATCGTACTGGCGGCAGGCTTCGCCTGCTTTGCCTGTGCGAGCAGCGCGTTCGGTTATGATGCGGGCGCGCTTCTGCTGGGGCTGGGATTCACACTCGGCGGCACGGTGCCGGGCACGCATGTGATCGCGACTGTCTCGGCGCAGCCCGCACGGCTGATGGGCGCCTACTTCACGGGCGGAAGCCTGGGCGCGATCGCAGGGCCCATGCTCTATCTCGGGATCGCCCATTTCTTCGGGACGTGGCGGCCATTCTGGTGGGTATGCGGTGCCGCGACAGCCACGGCGGCCATCGTCGCCGCCTTCGCCGTCTCCGGGATCCGGCCCTATGGCGCCGCGAAGGACGGCCCCGCGGTCCCGGGTTGGCCTACACGGCGCGCGCTTGCGGCGCCTGCGTTCTGGATCATCGTCGCCGCCTACACCGGCTGCCTTGCAATCAACACGACGATGCACAGCTTCGCCGTCCAGCACCTGACCGAGCGCGGATTGTCGCACGACCGGGCCGCCGAGATGATGTCGGCGGTCGCAATCCTCGGCGCGGTTGGTGCAGCCCTGGCCGGTGTCGTCGGGCAGCGCGTCGGCGCGCGCGTGCTGACGGTGATTGCAACCCTTGCCATGACCGGGGCCGCGTTGTCCTTCGCACTGCCGCAGACACCGGCCACGCTCGCGTGCTTCACGCTGACGCTGGGGCTGGGCCTCGGCATCGTCTATGTCGCGAGCGCCATGCTGCTGCTGGAGTATTTCGGCAGCCGCCATAACCTCGAGCTCTATTCCGCGATGTGTCTCATCTCGACATTGGCGGCACTCGGGCCGTGGCTTGCCGGCCGTCTGCGCGACAGCACGGGCGGATTTGAAAACGCATTTGCGATCCTCGGCGCCATCGGGCTGGCCCTGTCCATCGCCATCATGCTGATGCGCAGGCCCCATGCGCCGGACCATGCCGCGTGAACAAGCTCGACCCTGCGATCTTCGCGCCCGCCCACACGGCGCTGCTGGTCATCGACATCCAGAAGGATTTCGGAGCACCGGGCTTTGCAATGGCGCAGGCAGGCATGGTCATGGAGCCGGTCGAAGCCGCCTTGGCCGCATCGATCCGGCTGATCGACGCGGCCCGGTCCGCGCACGTTCCGGTCGTGTTCATCCGGGTGATCACGCGGCCCGAAACCGACAGTCGCGCGGTCAGGCGGTTCTTCGAGCGCATCGGCTACGGCGCGGACGCGGCTGCCATCTGCCGGGCCGGCACGGAAGGGGCAGCCTATTACCGCGTGGCACCTGAGCCGGGCGAGATCGAGGTCGAGAAGACGCTCTACAACGCCTTTGCAGGCACCAGGCTTGAGACGATCCTGCGCGAGCGCGGCATCGAAACACTGGTGCTGTGCGGCCTCACGACCGATTGCTGCGTCGACGGCACGGCACGGGATGCCTTCGAGCGCAATTTCGACGTGTTCATCGCGCGCGACGCCTGCGCCGCATTCGACCCGCAGACACACGAGAATGCACTGGCGATTCTCGGAACACACAGCGCGATTGCTGTCGACAGCGCATCGGTTCGGGAGGCATGGGCCGTTCCAGCGAAAGCGTGATGGCACGCTGACAGGGCTGATGTCAGGGCGAGAGACGACAGCTTCCGGCCGGTTCAGGATGACGCAGCCGGCAGCACCGGCGGCAGACGGCGCGTTGCGAAAACAAGCAGCCCGTGAAGCCCGCACAGAATGATGAATGCTGCCACGAGCGCGTCCGCCGGATGCCCGTGCGCTGCAGGAGAGAAATGCCATCCCAGTGCCGCGGCGCATAGCGTCGTGCCCGTCGGGCCGCCGAGGCGCTGAACGATATTCAGGGCAGTCGTCGCCATCGGCAGGTCGCGCTTCGGGACCGCCATGTAGCCGGCACTCATGGCCGGCACGCCGATCGCGCTGATGCCGATCCCGCGCAGGAAAAGGGCCGCCAGCAGGCCGGCCACGACAAGATGGCCATGGGCCATGAAAGCCAGCGGCACCGTGCCTGCCAGGGCCACGACCGCGCCGTAACCCGTCAGGCGCCTGATGCCGAAATGCGCCGTAAGCCTGCCCATGAACGGATATGTGCACATCATGCCCAGCGCCAGCGGCGCGAGAAGCAATCCGGTCCGACCCGGCGACAGCCCGCAGCCATCGATCAGATAGATCGGGATCAGCATCTGGCCGCCGAAAGACACGCAGTTCATCAGGAACATGCTGCCGGCGGCCGAGCGGAACGGGCGATTGTTCAACAGCCGCAGGTCGATCAGCGCGTCGCCTCCCTTGCGGCGGGCAAGATGCACATACGACCCGAACAGAATTAGCGATGCGATCATGATCGCATCGCCGGAATGCGTGCCGACATGATCCGCAGCGTAGAGAAACAGGACCAGTGCGGGCGACAGGGTTGCCAGACCCGCGAGGTCGAGGCTGCGCGGTCGCCGTTCCGCATGATCGTGCGGAAGCGCGCGGGCGGCCAGCAGGAACGCGATCCCGCCAACCGGCAGATTGATCACGAAGAGCCACCGCCAGGACGCGACATGGAGCAGCGCGCCTGCCACGACCGGTCCGAGCAGAGGCGCAAGCAGGACCGGCATCGTCATGAGGCCCGCAACCCGGGGCATCTGTCTGCCAGCCACGCGCGCGACCATCATCTGGGCCATCGGCGCCAGCAGACCGCCGCTCATGCCCTGCAGGACCCGGAATGCGATCAGCGACCCGGCCGACCAGGCGCCGCTGCATAAGGCCGATGACAGCGTGAAAGCCGCGAAACACCAGAGATAGACGGCCCGGGACCCGATGCGATCGACCAGCCGCCCGTTCAGCGGCAAGGCCAGGGCCAGAGCCAGCAGGTAGCCGCTCATGACCCATTGGATCGTGCCCAGAGATGCCTGCAGGTCACGGGCGAGGCTGGTCAGCGACACATTGACGATCGTGGCGTCGAGCTGCGCCATGAAGGAACCGATCGCGGCAACACATATGATCTTCCAGGCCCCCGGGGCCAGACCATGGCCCTGTCCCGCGTCGGTCTGCGCGACGGCGCTGTCATCACTCCGGGAAGGTGGCATGCGATCCGTATCCGAATGATCCTGTGCGTGCGCGGGAACAAACGCCTGAAAACAGGTTCGAGCTCTCGAAATCCGCTGAACGTTCCATGCGGGTGCGACAGGCATCGAAACTAGAGGATCTCCTCCATAAAATTGGATACTTGAGTGTATCCTCAACTTCGTCAAGGGGAATGTCACGGTCCGTGAGCCGGATCGTTTCGCTGTTCGACAGCATGGCGTCGGTTCCGCGCATCGGCATCGAACGTCTGCGGAAACGCGGTTATATGCCCGCAGGCACGGTGACGATCGCGGCATGAGCGAACACCGGAACCGGGTTTTTCTATCGGCATTGCTTCAGTCCGGAAGACGCATCGCCGACGTCGTCCGTGCAATGGCAGACGAAGACCGCGCCCATGGCGCCGAGGCGTTCGGACGCCGTGCGCACCGTCTGCTTGCCGGAATTGACCGACCGTCTGCCCGAACTTCTGGTGCGCCTTTGTCCGCGCTTCGATGCACGCCGGATGCTTGTGGACGCCCGGGGCGTTCGCGATGACATCCGCACCGGGAGCTGCAAACGGCATCGCCGCCGCGTCGCAAGTCCGCGCGCCCGATCTCGATCGAAATCCATCAGGTGTGAATGCCGCCTTCGTCGCGACAGACGGAAAGACGCCGCCCGGCAGGAGCCAGCGGGCAGCGTCGATCAGCGCGGATGCTTCTGAAGAACGCCGTCTGACGCGAACGAATTGCCCGAACTGCAGGCTGGCGCCTCATCGGCGGCCGCGGCTCGCGCAGCGTGACCGCTCCAGCTCCACGGCTGTCGGGCGCGTTCGATCTCGTGCGTCCGGCAGCTTCGAAACCGGGAAGCGTCAGGTCCGGGTGATCGGAAACATGTCGCGGCGAATGCGCATGTGCACGCCCTGCTTGCCGTCGACGACCTGTGTTACGGCCATGTCACCGGCAACGGACAGCAGGGAATAGGCGTCGTCGGTCGACAGCCCCCGGTCGGTCAGGAGCGTCAGCATGTCGCGGGAGGCTTCCTTCGCCGCAATGTCGAGCGTGTCGCCGAAACCATGGACGATCCAGTTCTGCGGCGTTTCCAGAAGTGGCGAGCGGAAGGAGAAATCCTTGCGCAGGATGATCTGGAACAGCACGTCGAGCGATGCCTCGATCGCCGTGCCGCTGATCTCGCCATCGCCTTGGCTGATATGCGGGTCGCCGATCGAGAAAAGCCCGCCATCGACCTGCACCTTGTAGTACATCGTGGCACCCGCGCCGATGCGCCAGTTGTCGATGTTGCCGCCGTGCAGGCCCGGCGGCACGGTGCTGACACGCCCGGTCTCGTCAGGTGCGACGCCCGCCGTGCCGAGATGCGGGCGAACCGGAACGCGCACGCCGGCAAGCGCGCGCTGCCTGTCGCATTCGGGGCAATGGGTGATCCGGCCGGGGATTAGATACTTGTCCGGCACGTCGTAGGCATAGAGGGCCTGTGCCGTGTTCGCACCTTCGTCGAGTTCATAGATCGTGACGCGCTCACGCGCACCCAGGTCTTCGTAAAGCTGCCCCCAGTGGGCCGCGAGATTCGAACCGAAGCGGAAGCGCGGCTGCATGCCGAGATACCGCACCTCGAGCATGTCGCCTGGCTTTGCATCACGCACGAAGATCGGCCCGGTCATGATGTGGACGCCCGGCGTGCGATCGGATTCCGGGGTCTCGCGCCAGACGCGATGCATGGCGTCATCCATCATCAGCGCCGGGTCGTCGCCCGCATGATGGGTCAGCGCCTGCGCGTGGATCAGATCGCCGGAATCGACCATCAGCGCCGGAGCCATGGCGGCATCGAAATACCCCCAATGCGTGGTCTGCGGCGTCGCCTCCAGGCGATGCAGCGCGCGGGGGACGACGATCGGGCCGGTGGGCGGTGCGGTGCAGGTCAGCGTCATGGGTCTGTGCGGCATCTCATGTCAGGGATTGGCAACGATGCAGCATATCGGGGCGCGCCCGCATCCGAATTGCGCCTGCGCGCCCCTGATCGGAACGAAGGCGCAAAACCGGGTTCTCCGCCTTGTCGGAGACGGCGCGGCCCGCCAACGCTCGACCTTGATCCGACGTGAAAGGGGAACAGGCATGACGGAGCGGACCATGGCGATGCGCGTCACGAACCTGCGCGATCTCTCCGATTGCGTTCGCGGCGTGACGCTCGTGGCAGCCGACGGTGCTCCGCTGGCGCCCGTAACGGCAGGCGCGCATATCGACCTGCACATCCCGGCGTTCACGCCCATCGTACGGCAGTATTCCCTCACCAACGCACCCGGTGCGCGGGATGCCTATGAAATCGCCGTGCTCCGTGAGCCGCGCAGTCGGGGTGGCTCGGCCTATATCCACGCAAACCTTGCGATCGGCGATGTCCTTCAGGTAGGCGGCCCACGCAATCATTTCGCCCCGTTCGAGGCGGCAGTGCAGAGCGTGTTGATCGCAGGGGGCATCGGGATCGCGCCGATCCGGTCGATCGCCCTGCGGCTACAGGCCCTGGGTGCACCGTTCTCCCTGCATTATGCCGCCCGCAGCCGTGCCTCGGCCGCGTTCGCGGACGATCTGCCCGGCTCATCCGTCGCCACCTGCTTTGCCGATGAGGCTGATCTGCGGCTCGATCTGGCCGCGCTGGCCGCCCGCACGGATCCGCGCGCGCATGTCTATTGCTGCGGCCCGGCGCGCATGATCGACGCATTCGAGCGCGCCTTTGCGTCATTCCCGTCGGAGCAGCGTCATCGCGAGCTGTTCGAAGCCGTGCATGCTCCGGCCACTGGCGGTGGCTTCGAGATCACGCTGGCCAGAAGCGGCCGGACCCTGCGGGTGACACCCGGCGAGACGATTCTCGAGGTCGCGCGCGCGGCAGGTGCCGGCGTTTCGTTTTCCTGCGCGGAAGGGGTCTGCGGCATGTGCGAGACCCGGGTGCTTGAGGGGTGCCCCGATCATCGTGATTCCGTGCTGACCGACGCCGAGCAGGCAGCGGGGAACACGATGATGATCTGCTGTTCCGGCTCGAAATCGGCAAGGCTGGTGCTCGACCTGTAACTCTGAACGGTCACTCCGATGTGCAACCGCCCGAGCCCGGGGAACGTTCGACTGGGCACAGCGAAGAACGGACGGGGTTCGAATAATGGCCGGCAGCAAGCGCGAAACAGTCAAGCTCGGGGATGAGATCGTCGAGCGTGGGCCTCAGGGCGCCACACATCAGGTTGCATCTCCCGGCGCGCCGGTGTTGACCACCCAGCAGGGTCTGCCTGTCTCGGATGACCAGAACACGCAGAAGGCAGGACCGCGTGGTCCGGCGCTCCTGCAGGATCTGCACTTTCGCGAAAAGATCTTCCACTTCGATCATGAGCGGATCCCCGAGCGCGTCGTCCATGCCCGCGGCTATGGCGCGCACGGCTATTTCGAACTCACGGATTCACTGGCCGACGTCACGCGCGCAAAGGTTCTGAGCGAAGTCGGGAAGAAGACGCCGGCATTCGTCCGGTTCTCGACAGTGGCCGGCAGCCAGGGCTCGTTCGATGTCGCCCGGGACGTGCGCGGCTTTGCCGTGAAGCTGTACACCGACGAGGGCAACTGGGACATCGTCGGCAACAACATCCCGGTTTTCTTCATCCAGGACGCGATGAAGTTCCCGGACATGGTGCATGCCGTGAAGCAGGAGGCCGATCGCGGGTTCCCGCAGGCACAGTCCGCCCATGACACGTTCTGGGATTTCGCATCACTTTCGCCCGAGACGACCCACATGCTCATGTGGATCATGTCCGATCGCGCGATCCCGCGCTCGTTCCGCTTCATGGAAGGCTTCGGCGTTCACAGCTTCCGCCTGGTCACGGCCGAGGGCAAATCGACCTACGTGAAGTTCCACTGGAAGCCGAAGCTCGGCATGCAGTCGGTCGTCTGGAACGAGGCCGTGAAGATCAACGGTGCCGATCCCGACTTCCATCGCCGCGACCTCTGGACGGCCATCACGAACGGCGATTTCCCGGAGTGGGAACTGGGCGTTCAGCTGTTCGACGACGAATTCGCGGACAAGTTCGACTTCGACATCCTCGACGCCACGAAGCTTATCCCGGAAGAACTGGTGCCCGTGCGCCGGATCGGCCGTCTCGTGCTGGACCGGATGGTGGACAATTTCTTCGCCGAGACTGAGCAGGTGGCGTTCTGCACCCAGAACATCGTGCCGGGCGTCGACTTCACCAATGATCCGCTGTTGCAGGGCCGCAACTTCTCGTATCTCGACACGCAGACGAAGCGCCTGGGCGGTCCGAACTTCACGCATATCCCCATAAACGCACCGAAATGCCCGTTTCATAACTTCCAGCAGGACGGGCATATGGCGATGCACAACCCGAAAGGGCGCGCGAACTATGAGCCGAGTTCGCTCGACCGCGGCCCCCGCGAGAGCCCGACGGCCGGTTACACGCCGTTCCAGGAGCCGCTTCGCGACGCAACGACGCGCGAACGCGGTGCGCTGTTCGCGGATCACTACAGCCAGGCACGTCAGTTCTACATCAGCCAGACCGAGCCGGAGCAGACGCACATCAAAAACGCGTTTGTCTTCGAGCTGAGCAAGGTCGAGGTGCCGGCAATCCGTGAGCGGGTGGTCTCGCATCTCCTGAATGTCGATGAGATGCTGGCGCAGCAGGTGGCGCAGGGTCTGCGTCTGGAAAAGATTCCGCAGGCCGCACCGCCCGCGCGACCGGTCGTCAGCACGCTGCCGGAATCGCCGGCGCTGAGCATCATCAAGAACGGACCGAAGTCATTCGCCGGCCGCAAGCTCGGCGTGCTGGTGACGGACGGCACGGATGCGACATTGCTGTCCGGTCTGATGAAGGCCGCAGCCGACGAAGGTACGCTCGTGGAACTGGTGGCCCCTGCGGTCGGCGGCGTGAAGACGACCGACGGCAAGCTCGTGCCGGCAGGACAGAAGATCGTCGGCGCACCGTCTGTCCTGTATGACGCCGTCGTGCTGCTGCCGTCCGCCGACGGCGCTGCCCTTCTGAACGACGAGGCCACGGCCCGTGACTTCATTGCCGATGCGTTCGCCCATGCGAAGTTCATCGCCTACGTGAAGGAAGCGCGCCCGCTGATGGAGCGCGCAGGCGTCGGACCGTCCGACATGGATGCCGGGTTTGCCGAGATCCGGGCAGGCGGCGATTTTGCGGGTTTCCTGACGACCTGTCGGGACGTTCGTTTCTGGGATCGGGAGAAGCGGACCCATACCGTCTGATCCTGCCGCTGCAAGGCAAATGATCATGCGCCCGGCCCCGCAAGGGGTCGGGCGTTTTCGTGTTGTATATCAAAGATTTACGCAAGGTCTGTGGCACGCAGGTGCAAAGGCTCGGTGAAATTTTTATCACCGTTCTGGAACTTTTTGTGATGGCGCTTGGCAGCAGGGCTGATCTCGGGCAGTAACCCGGCGGTAGTCCGCGATGTTTTGTCGCAAAACCCTCCGCCTCATGCCAGAGCGAACCCAGGGCCCACATATCGATGCGCTTTTCCCGCGGCCAAGGGCTGCTTGCACTTGCTGCGGCCGTGTTCGTCCTGCTGATCATCGTGGTCGTCTGGCGTAGACCGGCGCCCGTATCGGAGGGCAGACCGAAAGAGGAAGTCGCGCGCAATGCGTCCGGCGACCTTGTGGTCGACCCGCAATCCCCGATCCTGCATGCGCTCGTCGTGGCGCAGGCCCGCTCGGTCGCCCTGCCGCACATCACGCATTTCCCCGGCGTCGTGGCATCCGAGCCCAGCCGCTCGGTATCCATCCTCACGCCGGTCGCAGGCAGGGTCGTCTCGGTCTCCACGGCGCCCGGCGCGTTCGTGACGCGCGGACAGGTGCTGGCCGTTCTCGCCTCCGGTGATCTCGCGCAGGCTTATGCCGATCAACAGAAGGCGCAGTCGGCGCTGACGCTGGCCCACAAGGCGTTCACCCGCGCCCAGGGTGTGCTCGCGGTCGGTGGCAATGCCGCCAAGGATCTCGACTCGGCGCGCAACGATCTGGGGCAGGCCGAGGCCGAGGCGACCCGAGCCGACCAGCGTCTGAATGCGCTGAACGCCAATGCGGCCTACAGCACCAGGGGGCTGATCCCGCTTGTCGCACCCGTCGATGGCATCATCTCCACGGTGACGATGGCGCCGGGCAACATGGTGACGGACCCGACCGCCGTGCAGATGACGATGGTCGACCTGTCGGAAATCTGGGTCAACGCGCAGGTGCCCGAAGACCAGATCACCCAGATCGCGGTCGGCGAGACGGCTCAGGTGACGCTGACCGCAGCACCGGGCCATGTGATCGACTGCCATATCGCAAGCCTCGATCCGACACTGCATCCGGACTCGCGCAGGCTGGAGGCGCATGCCGCCTGCGCCAATCCTGACGGATTGCTGCGACCCAACATGTTCGGCGACGTGGCCGTCACGGCGCCGGAAGGCACACAGGTCATGGTCCCGCAATCCGCGCTGCTGATGAACAACGACGCGGTCAACGTCTACGTCGAGGTCGCGCCCCGCACCTTCCGCAGGCAGCGCGTCGAGATCTCGTATGACGAAGGGGAAGACGTGCGCGTCCTGTCAGGGCTCTCGGCGGATGCGCGGATCGTGACCGCCGGCGGAATTCTGCTCAACGATGATTGAGCGTGCCATTGCCTGGTGTTTCGGGCGCCGCAAGGTCGTGTTCTTCGCGGCGATCCTGCTCGCCCTGTGCGGCTATGCCGCATGGCAGGGGCTTCCGGTCGAGGCCTATCCCGATCTCGGCGCCCCCAACGTCCTCGTCACGACCCAGGTGCCCGGCCTTGCGGCCGAAGAGATCGAGCAGCAGATCACGACGCCGCTGGAGCGCGCGCTCGCCAGTGTCCCGGGTGTCGTGGACAGCCGGTCCAGCAGCACGTTCGGCCTGTCTCTCGTCACCCTGATCTTCTCGGACAAGACGAGCATCTATCTCGCGCGTCAGCTCACGAACGAGGCCATCGCCCAGGCGACACTGCCTGCCGGCATCACGCCGACACTCGGGCCGATTTCCGGCCCGGCGGGCGAAATTTATCGCTACACGCTGGAGTCGGATCGCCAGAACCTGATGCAGCTGTCCGACATCCAGCGTTGGACCGTCATTCCGGCCCTGCAGCAGATCCAGGGGGTGGTGAACGTCAACAATTTCGGCGGCTTCACCAAGGAATACCAGCTCGTCGTCGATCCAAAGGCGCTTCAGCGCTACAATGTCGGTGTCAACGACGTCATCAACGCGATCAAGAACAACTCGGTCGACGCGGGCGGCGGACGCATCACGCGCGGCGAGCAGTCCTACATCGTGCGCGGGATCGGCATGGTCCACTCGCTCGACGATCTGGGCGCGATCGGCGTGACGCAGCACAACGGCACGCCGGTCATGCTGCGCGACCTGGGGCAGATCCAGTTCGGCCATCAGGTGCGCGAAGGCGTGCTCGGCAAGGACCACAATCCCGATACGATCGAGGGCATCGTGACGATGCTGACGGGCGACAATCCGTCGCTCGTGCTCGACCATATCCATGAGACCGTCCAGCGCCTGCAGAAGCAGCTCGATCCCATGGGCGTGCACATCGTGCCCTATATCGACCGCGACAATCTCGTGCATGCGACAACCAACAAGGTTGGCGAGACGATGGTCGAGGGCATCGGGCTCGTGCTCCTGATCCTGACGATCTTCCTCGGCAGTCCGCGCAGCGCGCTGGTGACCGCCGTCACGATCCCGCTGGCGCTCAGCATGGTGTTCGTCCTGATGCGCGTGCTCGGCATGTCGGCGAACCTGTTCTCGCTCGGCGCGATCGATTTCGGCGTGATCGTGGACGGCGCCATCGTCGTGACGGAAGCGATCCTGCGTATCCGCGAACATTATGCCGATCGCGCGCTGCGCCCGGACGAGGTCCTGACGGTCGCGCGACAGGCGGGCCGGTCGATCTTTTCGTCCACGCTCATCATCATCGTGGCCTACAGCCCGCTGTTCGCCTTCGAGGGCAGCGAGGGCAAGCTGTTCCGGCCGATGGCCTTCACCGTGAGCTTCGCGCTCCTGGGGGCACTGGCCTGCGCGATCATGCTGATCCCGACGCTCAGCTTCATCGCCCTGCGCAAGCCGCAGCGCCTGTGGCACAACGCCCCGCTCGAATGGCTTCACCACCGCTATCGCTTCGTGCTCGGCCACATGATCGACCGGCCGGCGGTGGCCTATGCCGGCGGCGTGATCGCGCTCGTTCTGGTCGTGGGTCTCGGGATGTCTGTCGGGCGTGAATTCCTGCCCGATCTGGACGAGGGCGCACTCTGGATCCAGGTCCAGATGCCATCGGGCATTTCAGTCGACGCGGGCAGCGCGATCGCGGACCGGCTGCGCGACACGGTGCGCGAATTCCCCGAGACATCCTATGCCATCACGCAGCTCGGGCGGAACGACGACGGCACGGACCCGTGGTCGCCCTCGCATATCGAGATGCCGGTCGGTCTGACGCCCTACAGCTCATGGCCCGCAGGCGAGAGCAAGGCCCAGTTCGTGAACCGGCTGCGTGCACGACTGAGCATGATCCCCGGCATCAGCTTCGGCATCAGCCAGCCGATCGAAGACAACATGAGCGATCTGGTGGGCGGCGCCCATTCGCCGCTGGTCCTGCGCGTCTACGGCAACGACCTGGACGAACTGCGCCGGATCGGCGGCGACATCGTGGACGTCCTGCATGCCGTGCCGGGCACGGCGGAGGCCTCGATCTTCCAGGAGCCGCGCATCCCGCAGCTCGGCATCACCGCCGATCGCGCGGCGGCGGCGCGCTACGGGGTCAGCGTGAGCGACATCGCCAACGTGGTGCAGAACGCGATCGGGGATGCGGCCATCACGCAGGTCTATGTCCAGGATCGCGTCTACAATGCGACGATCCACATCGCGCGCATGGAGGCGCGCAACCTGCAGGCGATCGAACAACTGCCGCTGCTCGATCCGCAAGGGGCGCAGATTCCGCTTGGCCAGGTCGCGAAGATCGCGCTGCGCACGGGCGAGAGCAACATCGCCCACGAGCTGTATCGGCGGCAGATCACGATCCGCGTGGACAATGGCGAGCGTCCGCTGTCGCAGTATCTCGCCGATGCGCAGGCGCGGATCGAGAACCAGGTCCATTACGACCACCGCCAGTTCCATCTGGAATGGGCCGGCACGTTCCAGCAGGAGCAGCGCGCGCAGGAACGCCTGTCCATCGCGCTGCTTGTCATGCTCGCGGTCATGGTCGTGCTGCTTTTCATCGAGTTCGGCACCGTGCGCCATGCGCTGCTGGTGCTCAGCGTCGTGCCGCTGGCGACGCTCGGCGGCTTGGTGGCGCTGCACCTGCGCGGCGAGACGCTCAATATCGCGACTGCCGTGGGTTTCATCGCGCTGTTCGGTGTCGCCGTGCAGAACGGCATCATCATGATCGCCAATATCAACCGGCACCGCGCCGACGGCGTGCCGGTCCGCGAAGCCGTGCTGGAAGGTGCCGGTGAACGGTTCCGGCCCGTCCTGATGACGGCAACGGTTGCAACCGCCGGCATGCTTCCCGCGGCCCTTGCCACCGGTATCGGCACCGATGTCCAGCGTGGGCTTGCGACCGTGGTGGTGGGGGGCCTCGGGATCGCGACACTGCTGACGCTGTTCGCGCTTCCCACCTATTTCTGTGAGCTCGAGATGCGCGTGCAGCGCCGCCTTGCCCGCACGCGTTCGGCGGACCGTCCGTGATGCGCAACCTCGCTTTTCTCGCCCCGCGCGCGTGCGCGCCCCTTCTGGCATTCGCGCTGACGCAGTGTGCCGTGGGCCCTGATTTCCATAAGCCCACGGTTCTGGCCACGATGGGCTATCAGGCGGGCGGCGTGCCGCAGCACACGACGCCCAGCAATGCAGGGGCCGCCGGGGCGCTCCAGCAGATCAGCAGCGATTACGATCTTCCGGGTGACTGGTGGACGCTGTTCCACTGCCGGGCGTTGAACCAGCTTGTGACCCTGGCGCTGGCGAACAATCCGTCGCTGAAATCCGCCGAGGAATCCCTGCGCGCCGCGACCGAGCAGAAACGGTCGCAGGCGGGCCAGTTCTATCCGCAGATCAACGGGTTCTTCAATCCGACCCGGAACAAGACCTCGATCGCCCTGTCGCCGGTGCCGGGAAGCAACGGCTATCTGTACAACCTGCATACGGCACAGCTGAACATCTCCTACATGCCCGATATCTGGGGTGGAATCCGCCGCCAGCACGAGGCGCTCGCGGCCCAGCAGGAGGTGCAGCGCTTCCAGCTCGAAGCGACCTACCTGACATTGACGACCAATCTGGTCGTGACCGCGATCCAGTATGCAACGATCCGCGCCCAGCTTGCCGCGACCAGCGACATCATCGCGTCCCAGCAGCACCTGCTCACGACGCTGAACGGCGAGAAGACGCTCGGCGAGGCAGGCGTGCATGACGTGGTGTCCCAGCAGGCGCTGCTCGCACAGGCGCAGGCGACGCTGGCGCCCCTTCATCTGCAGCTCGACCAGGCGCGGGATCAACTCGCGGCACTGGCGGGACTTGCCCCCAACGCGACCCTGCCGGATTTCTCGCTCGACGACTTCGTCCTGCCGCCGACGCTGCCCGCGACCCTGCCATCGCGTCTTATTGAACAGCGTCCCGACGTCCGGGCGGCGCAGGCCGTAATGCATGATGCGAGCGCGCAGGTCGGCGTCGCCATCGCGAACCGCCTGCCGAACGTGCAGCTTCAGGCCATGCCGTCCATCGTCGTAAACAACATGGACCAGTTCTTCACGCCCGGTTACGGGATGTGGACCCTGGGCGCCATGATCACGCAGCCTTTGTTCGAGGGCGGGCAGCTCCTGCATCTCGAGCGCGCCTCGCGTCATCTGTTCGAACAGGCTGTGCAGCAATACCATGCGACCGTCCTGACGGCGGTGCAGAACGTGGCGGATTGCCTGCATGCGACGACCGATGATTCACAGGCTCTCGTCGCCAACGCCAATGCGGCACGCGTTACGGCCGAAAGCCTCCGGATCGCGCGCGCGCAGCAGCGTCTGGGCGATATCAGCCAGGTCATGGTGCTGAATGCCCAACAGGCGGATGCGCAGGCCCGGCTGGCGCTGATCGCCGCGCAGGGCGCGCGGTTTACCGATACCGTAGCCCTGTTTCAGGCCGTCGGCGGCGGATGGTGGCATCGCGACGATACCCCTCCTGCGCCGGGGCACTGAGGCTTTTCGTCACACGCCTTACACTGCCTTACATCTTGGAAATCGCTGGGCACCGCCGCATGTGATGTGATGCTGCCTGTATGAGGCAGCGATCATGAACCGCGTAAGAACGCGGATCGAGCGAATGATGATGGCCCCCGCACGGCGACCTGCCCGACGGATGGCGGGTGCGCCGGTCGTCTTCACGCATGTTCCCAAAGCGGCCGGAACGGCACTGGTGCAGGCGATCGAGACGGCGCTTGCGCCCAGGCGACCTCTCGTCGGTTTCGACGACAGCCTGTTCGGCGGCTTTTGTGATTTTGCCAGTCTGGTGCCGGAAGAGCGTGCCCGTATCTATTTGCACGACGCCGATTACCCGGCGGATGCCGACTTTGTCGGCGGGCATTTCTGCTACCGGACGACCCGCAGACTGTATCCGGACGCAGCGCATCTCATCGTCTTGCGCGAGCCGATCTCGCGCCTGATGTCGCAATGGCTGTACTGGCGCGCACAATCCGACGATGCCCTGGAGGGGTTGGGAAGCTGGGGCGATGTCGTGCGACTGGCGCGCAGGCCGCTCCACGACTTTCTGGCGCAACCCAAGGCCGCCTGCCAGACCGACAACGCGTGCCTGCGTGCATTGCTGCACGGCCATCCGCTGGTGCCGCCGGATGACTTCATCCATCCGCATGTCGATGCCATCCTGCTGAAAGCCGCGCGACAGGCCCTGAAGCAGTATGTTTTTGCGGACATTCTCGAGGATCCGGCAATGCTGCGCCGGTTGTCGGGCTATCTGGGTGTCCCGCTCATACTGCCGCGTGTGAACGAGACGGCGCCGATCCCGCCGGCCCTGCGGACCGGGCTTGCGGATACGTTCGCGCCGGAAGCGATGGAATCGCTGAAACGGCTTTCGCGGCTCGATGCCCGTTTGTGGTCTGAAATTGCCCGCAAGAGGCTGACGCGCGTGCAGGTCCAGGCCTTGCACGCGCGGATCCGGCTGCACACGACGGCCCGTCATGCGGCGCTGATGGCGCCTGCATGACGGGACGCGGGTTCCCGCGTCAGTGGCGCGGGGCGTAGAGGGTCGAAAGACGGTCCGGCGTGTTCGGGATCCGCTCGAGCGACGGATATCGCAGCCCGCCGTGATACGGGATCGAGACGGTGCGGATATGCGTGCCGTCCTTGATGACCAGCGTGATCGGACCGGCACCTGGCGCATGGGCCGAGGTGATGGCGTCCGTCAGCCCTTCGCCGCTGAAGGTCTCACCGTTCACGGCCAGGATCTTCTCGTCGCGCGTCAGACCCGCATCGAATGCGGGCGAACCCCAGATGGACTGCTTGATGGTGCCATCATGGCCGACGATGAGGCCGAGCGAGTAACGCTCGCCCATGGCGTGCCGCCCGCTGTCGAGCGCCTTTGCGAACGACGAGGGCTTGTCCGTGAAGACGAGGCGCCAGCCGTCGCGCGCAAGACCGTCGAGCGGCGCATGGACGCCCGTGTGGTCGAGACGATCGCGCAGGAACTTGGCCCAGTCATAGGGCTGCACCGCGTTCAGGGCGGCGACCACGTCCTCGAAGCGATAGGGGCTGACGACGTAGCTTCCGTCGTTCGTGCCGAAGAAGGCCTTCGCGAAATCGTCGATCGACTTCGTGTCGTGCGAGAGCTGGCGGATCAGCGAATCCGCGTCCAGCCAGACGAGCTGCCCTTCGACGTAGTAGTCCTCGGACCGCTGGAACGAGCGCCAGGACTGGACGGAACGCTGAGCGATCGTCGGATCATTCGTCGTGTCCTGCAGCGGACGCCACGTGCGGCCCGCGACCTGATCGTACCCCGCCGCCGCTTCGGCCAGTGCGTCGAAACCCTGCTGCTTCGTGACCAGGCCTGAGCGGGCGGCGAGCACGTTGCCCCAGAACTGCGTCTGTCCCTCATAGACCCAGAGCAGGGAATCACGCTCGGGCGTGTTGAAGTTCGGCGCCCACAGATCTGCAGGCCTGCGATATTTGCCGTTCCAGGAGTGGGTGTACTCGTGGGCCAGCAGATCACGCTCGGGGAAGGTGTGGTCCCACTTCGTGAAGTAGCCGGGATCGGCGCTGTTCTCGCTCGAGCGGTGATGCTCGAGCCCGATGCCGCCGAGCTCGTCGGTCAGGGCCAGCAGGAAGTCGTAATGGTCGTAATGATGCGACCCGAAGGTCAGCGTCGCCTGCCGCACGAGGTTGCGGTGCGCCTCGATCTGCTCGGGCGTTGCTGCGAGTGATTCCGGCTTGTCGGCGAACAGGTCGAGATAAACCGGCGGGCCGTCATGATCGTCGATCTCGACGCGCTTGCCGTAGCGGCCGCCGTACAGCGGCGAGTCAACCAGCGTGTTGTAGGTCACGCTCTGGAAGGTCGTCGCATCGCCGGACCCGGCGGCGTGCGTCGTGCCCTGCGGACGCAGGGCCGTGCCGTAGGTCCATCCGTGCGGCAGCGTCAGGCTCGGTGTGACATGGATCTGCCGCGTGAAATAGCCCGCCGGATAAAGCGAAACCTGGTTCCACTGCACGTTGACGATGGTCGGCGTCATGACGACGCGGCCTTCGTTGTCCGATACCGGCGTCAGCAGCTTGAAGTCGATGTCGAGCGTGTGGCTGCCCTTCGTGACCGGCACGTGGAAGGCCGCGACATCGACGACATCACGGGTCCACGTTACCGTCTTGCCGCCGTCCCGAACGTTCAGGCCCGCGAACTGGCGGATCACGCCGGTCGGCGAATGATCGCCGGGAACCCACATCGGGAAGAGCAGGACCATCTCGCCCTTTTCCGCCGCGTCCGCAGGCACGGGGATCGTCTGGTGGATCGTCATGATGTGCCGGTCGAGGTCGGTCGCATCCACATGCACCGTCATCGTGCCGGGGAACGGCACGTCTTTCGGCGCGGCGATCGGAGGCGGCATCGGCAGGGGCTGCGGCTGGGACTGGCCGGGCGCCGGGGCAGCGGGGTCGCGCGACTGGGCGAAAACGGGGGCGGCCTGCAGGATACTGCTGCCGAGCAGGGCGGCCAGAAGGGCGTGTCGTTTCACGGAGCGTCAGGTCTTTCCGACAAGAGGATGTGAGCGTGGACGATCCGGCGGCGTATCCCGGGATCGTATCGATCGCGTTCCACTAATCGAAGGGATTTCGGCGATCAACGCAAGCCCGTGCAAATAGCCCTTGAGATATATCTTAAGACTTACTATCTTACGATATATCGAGGAGAACAGATATGAAGTTTGGTATGTTTCGCGGCGATCACAGGTCCAGGAATGGACACAAGGGCGGCTGCCACTCCGGCCATGGGCATGAAGAAGCCATGTTCGCAGGCCGGTTCGGTCGCGGCTTCGGTGGCGGCCGTCCCGGCGGACGTGGCTGGGGCGGTTTTGGCGACGGCGGGGACTTTCCCGGCGGCCGCAAGCTGAGCTCGGATGACCTCCAGCTCGTTCTGGAATCGCTGCTCATGCAGGCGCCGGCCCATGGCTACGATCTGATCCGCCAGATCGAGACGCTATCAGGCGGCTTCTACAAGCCGAGCCCCGGCATGGTGTATCCGGCGCTGACCTATCTCGAGGATGCGGGACTTGCCGAAGTGCAGCCTGCCGGTGCCCGCAAGTTGTATGCCCTGACGGAGGAGGGCAAGACGCACTACCGCAGCCAGGCCGAGCGGGCGGAGGCCATCATTGCGGCCCTGACGCGGATCGGCAGCCGCATGGGCGAAGTGCGCGACGCGTTCGCAGGTGTCAACGACATGGACCCGGCAGCGGGCGATGCGTTGCATGCCGCGCGTCACGGGCTGAAGCGGGCCCTCATGCGTCGCCGGGGCTGCGATGCCCGCGAAGCCATGCGGATCGCCGAGATCCTGAACCGCGCGACACGCGAGATCGAGAGCGACGGCACGGCGGGCCGTGCAGGCGGCGACGCGCCGGCCGCGCCTTCCGGCAGGACGGATGCATGAAGGTGGCCGACAATCCCGCGCCCCGTCCGGCCCGGCGGGATGTGACGGTGGCGTCGGTCATGGCGCCGACGCCCCGCCTGCGCCGCATCGTGCTCGAAGGCCCCGATCTCGCCGATATCCGCTCGGATCGCTTCGACGATCATGTGAAACTGCTCGTGCCCGGCACGGATGTGCGCCGGAGCTACACGATCCGCCATGTCGACGCGCAGGCGCGGCAACTGACGCTCGATTGCGTCCTGCATGGTCACGGGCCGGCTGCGCAA
The DNA here is from genome assembly GCF_000963885.1 of Tanticharoenia sakaeratensis NBRC 103193. Taxonomy (GTDB): domain Bacteria; phylum Pseudomonadota; class Alphaproteobacteria; order Acetobacterales; family Acetobacteraceae; genus Tanticharoenia; species Tanticharoenia sakaeratensis. Next base: position 41,272 of record NZ_BALE01000058.1, on the reverse strand, counting down.
TGGGCGGCTTCCGTCCGCACAGGCGATCGTGTCACCGTCTTCGGGCCGAAGCCGCGTCACGAACCGGTGGCGTTCGCCGAGACCCGTATCCTGTTCGGCGATACGACGGCGCTACCGGCCATGGCGCGATGCCTCGAGACCGCAGACCGCCATTCAGGCCGCGTGCACGTCTATGTCGCGCTCGATGACGCAGGTGAACGGCAGCGGGATCTGAAGCCGCTGCGCCCTGGCGATACCCTTGCATGGCTCGATCCCGACGGCATGGACGATCTTGGCTGGGTGCGACTGCGTCACGCTGCGCGCCGGCACGACTGGTCGGCCGCCGATATCACAGCCTGGATCGCGACCGAGACATCGGTCGCACGTCGCCTGAGAGCGGAACTGATCGAGGAAGAAGCCTTGTCTCGCACGCAGATCAAGGCGGCAGGCTACTGGCGCGTGGGTGAAGCGGACGGCGGCATGCGTCTGTAATGCGGCCGCTTGCATCGCATCAGGCGTTCCGCACCGCCTGGCACTCGATCACACACGCCGTCTGCGGCGCATGGTCGGGGAGGAAGAGCCCCATGTCCATGAGGGCCGCGCCGGACAGGACAAGGCCATCCGCGTAAAGGCGCATCTGTGCGGGTGACAGTCGGCCTCCGGGGGCGGTCTGGGGTTTCGGGATCGTCACGCGATAGCGAGACGCCGTGTCGAGGCCGCAGAGCCTGACCGGTGCCGAACGCCGCACCGGCGGCCAGTTTTCCTGCGCCAGAAGATAGATGCCCGTCCGCCGGTCCGTCGAGGTGACGCCTCGCACGATCCGATCCGGGCCGTCGTCCGCGAACTGGGCCTCGCCATGATGCAGCACGCCACGCAGGCGTTTGTGGAGCGCGATCCAGTCGCGCAGGCGCATGCGTTCGACATCTGTGAGTTTCAGCGGGTTCAGCTCGATGCCCAGATGCCCGAAGATGGCGACCGCCGCCCGACGCGCAGCTTTCGATTTCCAGCTCGGGATGGGCATGATGCAGCCGGTCCCACAGGGCATACAGCGCCAGGACCTGCCGCCGGTAGGCTGCCCGGCCCTGCGCATCGGCGGCATCCAGCAGATCGCGGTTGAAATCCCACTTGATGTAATCGATGCGGCTGTTCGTCACTTCATGCGAGAGCGTGGTGAACAGGTGGTCCGCGACCTCCGGACGGCTGATATCGAGTGCGACCTGGCGGCGTGACGTCAGCAACGGGCGACCGCGCACCTGCAGCGCCCAGTCCGGATGCGCGCGAAAGACGTTGCTGTCCGGGTTGGCCATCTCCGGCTCGTACCACAGGCCGAACTGCATGCCTCTGGCATGAACGTGATCCGATAACGGACGCAGGCCCTGAGGAAAGATGGAGCGGGCGACGGTCCAGTCGCCCAGGCCCTGACGGTCGTTGCGCCGGCTGCCGAACCATCCATCGTCCAGCACGAAGCGTTCCACGCCAAGATCCGCCGTCGCATCGATCTGACGGCGCAGACAGTCCTCATGGAGATCGAAGAGGTTCCCTTCCCATGAGTTCAGCAGGACAGGACGGGGCTTCATCGCACCTCCCGGCCACTGCAGGACATGCGCGCGAGCGAAAGCCTGAAAGGCACGGGCAATTCCCGCATAGCCTTGCGGAGAAAAGGCGGCATAGGCCACGGGTGTTTTCAGCGCCGCGCCGGGCGGCAGACTGCCTTCTCCGGGATAGAGGTACTCGCTCACGGACAACCGGTAGCGCGCATCCTCCATCCGCTCGACGCAGAAGCGATGTCCGCCGCTCCAGCCCAGCTGCGCGCCATAGGCTTCGCCCGTGTTCTGGGTCGTGCCGGTGGCTCCGGCGACCAGGCCGGGGAAATGGTCATGCGATCTGTTGCGGCGGCTCTCGATGACAAGCGCACCATTTCGCAATTCGGTCGGTGACTGGCCCCATTCCATCCCCCAGGCCCCATGCATGACGCCGAACGTCGTCATCGTGTCGGGCAGGAGGAATGTTCCCGAGACAAGTCGCGCGACATCGAGCGGTGTCTCTCCGGTATTGGTCAGCACGGTCTGCGCCGACAACACGTCCTCGGTCCCCAGGGTCAGGGTGATGTCGAGCCTGAGTCGGGAGAGATCGTCGGTTGCCTGAAGGGTGAGCTGCCCCGGCGTGTGGTCGATCGCGGTGATCGTGAACGCGGCCGTCCATGCCGTGCCGTCGGGCCGGCTGGCGATCAGTCCCGGCATGTCGAGGCTCCAGCCGCCGATCGTGTCCAGGAGCGTGATCAGTGGCTGCCATTGATCGGGACCGTTGTCGGGCATCTCGGGCGCGCGCATCGCAAAGACGGATTGCGCGTCGAGATCGTCCGGAAGTCTCGCACCCCAGTGCGCTATTTCCGGCAGGCCGGTATGGCGCGCGATCAGCAACAGGGTGGCGCGCGTTCCGTCCAGACGCAGCAGCCGCATCGGTGCGCTCGATCCTTCGCCTGCGGCCTCGATGCCCGGAATGACCGGCGCGGTCGCAGCGCCCGATCCTGCCTCGAATGGTGCGCCGCTCACTCCGACGCTGGCGCTTTCCGATGCGTCGGAATCCGATGTCGCGATCACGGCGGCAGCCCCTGTTGCGCGGCCGGCGAGGCCTGCCGCTCCCGCTAGCCCCAATGCCTTCCAGGCCGATCGCCGCGTCATCCTGATGGCAGGGTATGGATCGGCAGGTGACATGACGGACGCTCCACCTCGTCGCTTTCAACAGAAAGGACTGCGATGAAACCTGCGGCATCACAAGTCGGAAGACGCGATCGCCGCCGTGCGTGGCGTTCACTTAATCTCGGTAGGGCGCGTCTTTGGAAGCCGACCTGTTGCAGATAGGGTGAAGCCGCCTAGGCTTCGCTTTGGATACAGGTTTCGGTGGAGGCGACGCAGCGATTGCGCCCGGCAGCCTTGGCCGCATACAGCGCGCGGTCGGCTTCCTCGATCAGGTGTGTGTAGTCCGGATGTCCATCGAATGTGGCGATCCCGATCGAGATCGTGACGCGCACGTCCTCGCCCCAGCCCATGGTGTTCGTGTTCTGCTCGACGGTCTGACGGATCCGCTCGGCAGCGTGCCACGCGCCCTCCCGGTCGGTCTCGACCAGCGCGATCAGAAATTCCTCGCCGCCGTAACGGAAAATGAAGTCCGTCACGCGGCAGGCGTCGACGATCAGCTCGGCGATGCCACGCAGCACGCTGTCTCCGCCCGAATGCCCGAGCGTCGTGTTGATGGCCTTGAAATGATCGACATCCAGCATGAGTACGCTGAAAGGCGTGCCACGATGAAGGGACAGCTTGACCTCGCGTCCCAGAATGGTCGGCAGGAAACGGCGGTTCAGCATGTGCGTCAGGGGATCGCGTCCACCCTCGACCGCTTCCGTCTCCTTGAAGAGCTGGTCGATGAGGAAACGGATTTCATTGACCGTCGTCTGAAGGTTCTGGATCAGCGCCGACGCGGGAGGCTTGCTTTTCACGAGAGCGGGGACAAGCTCCGCATCGATCCTGGATACGATGACACGCACCTGCTCGATGCCCGGCGTGCCCTGGAACAGGACATTTCCCTTGTGCGTCAGCCACAATCCGAAATCCGATTTTTCGAGCGGTATCACGGATGTCGGTGTGGCATCCCACAGGTTGAACAGGAGCTTGTGGCTCCAGTCGAGGAGTGCGGAACGCTGGATTTCCCGCTCGAGCGTCACGTCCTGCCCCAGCGAGACAAGTCGATAGGCCTCATCCGCGACGGCACCTTTCTGAAGGTCCTGCACGAACGCCTGGCTCATGAATTCGACAGCGATGTCGATCATGTCGCCGACATGGCTGATCGCCCGGAAAAGCGTATCGCGCGAAAGATCGCGTTCGAAGAGAAACTGACGGATGACGCCTTTGAGCAGGCGCGCACCCTGCATCACGATGTGAATGGGAACATGGATCCGTGCGTGCGCGGCACCGATCCTGGCCTGTGTCGCGACCAAAACGTTGGCATCGGGCGTCTTGCGGGAAAAAAGGGTCAGCAGCCATTTGTGCAGACCTGCGCGCAGCTGGGTGTTGACCATCTGATGCGACAGAAAATCCGTTGCATCCGGCTGGGTCAGCAGCACCGAATAGAACGTCTCGACGCACGCATCGGCATGAGATTCGACGACCGATGCCACGAGAGACGCGATATCCGGGGCGACGCGCGCGAGCCGCTTCTGCCACTCATCCGCGGTCGCGGGCGCGCCATGCGGGGCAAGCTCAGTTAACATGGATCAGGCGCATTGTTGGACGGCCACAGGACACGAATACCTCTTCGCAATGATCTGCAGGCCCCGGGGCCGGAGCTGAGCCTGAATTTCTAGGCTGGGATCGCTGATATCACGTTGTTGGTCGCTGCCGGTCAAGCGATCCGGCGGATCGTGCGCCACATGTCGGGAATGGCTCGCCCGATGAACCCGCGGTTATGGATATGGCGCCTGACGGTCTGGACAGGCGACAGTTTTTCTCACGCGCTGCCATGTCAGGCCATCGACATCAGGGCTGCATTGCCGCCCGTAGCGGTCGTGTTCACCGTGACCACGCGTTCTTCCAGCAGCTCTTCGGGGCGCACGGTGCCGATATGATGCAGGGGGACGACGCGGCCTTCGCGCGCGGTCAGCGTTGCGGCCGCCGCCTGCGCGAGAGCCGAACTCGGTTGCATCAGCATTGCGGCGCAGTCCGGCAGGGCGCCGGGATCGACTTTCTGGATCGCGGCGTTGAGGCTGGCCGGCATCCGCGCCATCCATTCGAGCGCCGTGTCCGGCGCCAGCACCAGGGCTGTGTTGCCGGTGCCCAGCACCATGGCCACCGCCTGCAGGATGGCGCCCCAGCTTTCGGCTGCGCACAAGATGGCCCCGCGTGGACGCAGCGCGTAGGTGTTGGTTTCCCCGACCGGGCCGGGCAGTTCGAAGGTCGTGCCCGGCAACGCATGGGCGATGTCGATCCGCGCCCGACGTGCGGCCACGGGGTCGCGGGATTCGAGAAAGGTCACGAGCGCGCGGGCTGCATGCGGGATGTGTCCCGGGACCGGCGGCGCATAGACCGGCGACCGCGTCAGCAGACGCCCGAGCGTAAGCGGCCCTCCCGCTTTCGGCCCTGTCCCCGACAGGCCCGATCCGCCGAACGGCTGCACGCCGACGGTCGCCCCGATCGTGTTGCGATTGACGTAGACATTGCCTGCGCCGCTGCGGGCGACGGCGCGCTGGATCGTGGACTCGATCCGGCTGTGCACGCCGAATGTCAGGCCATAACCCGTGGCATTGACCGCATCGATCACGCCGTCGAATTCCGCGCGCTTGAACCGCCGCACATGCAGGACGGGCCCGAACACCTCGCCGCCAATATCGGCGACACGCCCGATCTCGATCAGCGTCGGCGGCACGAAATAACCGCGCGATCCGTCTTCCGGCAACTCGGCCTGCCAGATCCGTCGCCCGGCGCGGCGCATGTCGGCGATATGCGCCTCGATCCGCGCCTGTGCCTCGCCCGAAATGACCGGCCCGATATCCGTCTCGAGCCGGCGCGGATCGCCCACGCGGAGTTCGCGCATTGCCCCGCGCAGCATCTCCAGCACACGCTCGGCGCAGTCCTCCTGCACGCACAGGACGCGCAGCGCCGAGCAGCGCTGACCCGCGCTGTCGAAAGCGGATGCGATGACGTCGGAGACGATCTGTTCCGGCAGCGCCGAACTGTCGACCACCATCGCGTTCTGGCCGCCCGTCTCGGCGATCAGGGGAATAGGACGGCTGTCGCGCCCGGTGCGTTCCTGCAGGATGCGCGCAATCGACAGCGCAACCGAGGTCGATCCGGTGAACATCACGCCATCGACCCGCGCATCCCCGATGAGGGCGGCGCCGACATCGCCTTCGCCCGGCAGAAGCTGCAGTGCATCCTGCGGCACGCCGGCCTCATGCAGGAGTGCCGTCATGCGCGCGGCGACAAGCGGCGTCTCTTCGGCCGGCTTGGCGAGGACCACGTTTCCGGCGGCAAGTGCTGCCGCGATCTGGCCCGTGAAGATCGCGAGCGGGAAGTTCCACGGGCTGATGCATGCGATAGTGCCAAGCGGCACGTATGTTGCGTTGTCGAAGCGCACCCGGATCCCGGCCGCGTAATAGCGCAGGAAATCGACCGCCTCGCGCACTTCCGCGACTGCGTTCGGCAACGTCTTGCCTGCTTCCCGGGCCAGCAGCGCGAACATGGAATAGGCATCGGCTTCCAGGAGATCAGCCGCGCGTTCCAGCACTTCGGCCCGGGCGGACGGTGAACGCCCTGACCATCCGGGCGCAGCATCGCGGGCGATTGACAGGGCAGCGTCGATATCTTCGGAGCGTGCGAATACCACGTCGCCGACCCGATCACCCTTGTCCGCTGGATTGCGTATAGCATGAGCCGGACCGGGCAGGGGCGTGGCGGACAATGCTGCCCTGCCATCGGCATTGCCGAGCATGGGGCCCGCATGGAACAGCCCCGTCATCGAATGCGCGACATTCGCGACTGCCTCAAGCGTCGCCTCATCGGCAAGGTCCATGCCGCGCGCATTCGTTCGCACGGGCGCGAACGGATCGCGCGTGAACAGGGCCGGCGGCCGCAGGATGCCCGGGTTCGCACTATGCGGCGGCATGATCGCGCGGGCGCGTTCCAGCGGATCGGCGATCAACGTCTCGATCGACACGTCGCGATCGTTCGCCTGATTGACGAAGGAGGAATTGGCCCCGTTCTCGAGCAGGCGGCGCACGAGGTATGACAGCAGTGTCTCATGCGGGCCGACCGGGGCATAGATCCGGCAGGGGCGCGCAAGGCCTGCCGGGCTGATCACCGGCTCGTAGACGGTTTCGCCCATGCCATGCAGGCACTGGAACTCGAACAGGCCGGGAGTGAAATCAGGCCCTGCCAGCGCGTGGATAGTCGCAATCGTGCGCGCGTTGTGAGTGGCGAACTGTGGATATAGCGCATCGGTCGCATTCAGCATCTGCCGTGCGCAGGCAATATAGCTGACATCGGTGTGGCATTTGCGCGTGAAGACCGGAAAGTCGCTTTGACCTTCCACCTGCGCACGCTTGATTTCGCTGTCCCAGTAGGCGCCCTTCACGAGCCGGACCGCGATCCGCCGTTCCGTCCGCCGCGCAAGGGCAATCAGGAAGGCGATGACGGCATGGGCGCGCTTGCCATAGGCCTGCACGACGAAGCCGATGCCGTCCCAGCCTGCCAGCTTCGGCATGTCGCACAGGGCTTCGAGCAGATCGAGCGACAGGTCGAGCCGCTCGCTCTCTTCGGCATCGATGTTGAGGCCGACGCCCAGGGCCTGTGCACGCAGGGCCAGCATGCGCAGTGTCGGCAGGAGCTCGCTCATCACCCGATCGCGTTGCGCACGGCTGTAACGCGGATGCAGTGCCGACAGCTTGATCGAAAGTCCCGGGCGTTCGTGCAGCGCTCCATGTCGGGCGGCCTGCGGGGCCAGCGCCTCGAGCGCGCCCATGTAGGCGTTGCGGAACTGGATGGCGTCGTTCGCCGTCAGGGCCGCTTCGCCGAGCATGTCATAGGAATAGGTAAAGCCCTGTGCCTCGCGTGCGCGTGCGGCCTTCAACGCCTGTCCCATCGTCTCGCCGATGACGAACTGCCGTCCCATGGTGCGGATCGCGGCATCGACGCTGCGACGGATCAGCGGCGCGCCGCCGCGCCCGGCGATGTTCATGAGCGCGCCGCGCATCGAGGCGTTGCTCCCGCCGGTCATGCGTCCGGTCAGCGCCATGCCCCAGGCGGCGGCATTGACGATCATCGGACGGTCATGGCCGCTCGGTAGCGTCCATGTATTGCGCCCGATCTGGTCCCGGATCAGCGCATCGCGCGTTGCGGCATCGGGAATGCGCAGCAGGGCTTCCGCCAGACACATCAGGGCGATGCCCTCGCGCGAATCCAGCGAGAACGCCTGCAACATCGCCTCCACCCCGGCGGCAGGGCCGCGTGCACGCAGGCGTGTTGCAAGATCGAGTGCCGTCGCATCCGCCAGTTCCGACTGCTCCGGGTCGAGCGTCGCTTCTGCGATCAGCGGCCCCATGCAATCGGGCTCGGGACGTCGCGTTGCATCCGCGATGGCCTCGCGCAGGGGTGCGTGCGCCGGGAAAACGGCGTGGGAGGCGAGGGACTGTGTCATGCGGAAGAAGGTCCGGTAACGCGCCAGAGAGAGTGTGGGCGTGGTTCTCCTTCGGGGTCTAGCAAAGTTTTGCGACTTGCCAAGGCGCAAATGCGTCCCCCGGCTGCGCGTTAACCTTGTGGAAATGCAAGGGCAATACTTTCGACGCCATCGGAATTTGGTTCGGGAGTGGCGGCGGTGGTTCGTGAAGCAAGGGAGGTCGAAGCTGCCGCAGGGCGGTATGTCGACCTGATGCAGGCGGCGCTGGCATGTGGCGATGGCGCGGCAGCGCGAGAAGCAGCGGAGAAGGCCCATGAATGCGACGCGCAACTGCCGTCTCCCCTGATCGTGATTGGACAGACGGCGCTTGCAGCCGGGCAGACGGAGGAAGCGCGTGACCGGTTCGCCCGCGCGGCCGCGCTGTCGCCAAACTTCCTGACGCTCGGCCTGCTCGCGACCAGCCTGCATGCACTCGGTCGTGCACAGGAGGCGCGCGAGCAACTCGCAAAAGCGGTGGCCTGCGTCCCGGACCTGCCGGATGCACAATTCGTTCTCGGCAGCGTGTGCGAGCTTCTCGAGGACCGGACTGGCGCCCTGACACTTTACGAACGCTGCCTTTCAGCCCGTCCCGGTCATGCACGCGCCCGTCATCGGGCAGGACTCTGTCGCCTCGCCGCAGGTGACGTGATCGGTGCTCTGGATAACATGCGTCGCGCCATGGCCGAGGAGGCCCCCCTCGCGGAGCAATGGACTGACCTCAGTGCCGCTCTGGCCGCGAACGGGCAGTTCACGGCCGCACATGAAGCCGCGGAAATGGCGCTCTCCAGAACCCCGTCCGACGTCAAGGCGCTCAACAATCTCGGCTATGCGCTGGTCCAGCTCAACCGCAGCCAGGAAGCGATTCCTGTCTATGCGCAGGCAGCGGCAGATGCGCCGGACATGCCGGCTGTGCGTTTCGGGCTGGCAGTGGCGTTGCTCAAGGCCGGACATTTCGATCAGGGCTGGGCCGAATATGAATGGCGCTGGCGGGATTGCCAGAGGCCGCGATGCGATCTGCGGGCGCCGTTGTGGCTCGGGGAGCCGCTCGCGGGGCGCACGATCCTGATTCATGCCGAACAGGGCTTCGGGGATTCATTGCAGTTCGTCCGCTTCGTGCCGCTTCTGGCCGGCTTGGGTGCATGTGTGGTGCTGCAGGTGCCTCCCGCGCTGCAACGTCTGATGCACAATGTCACAGGCGTTGCGCGTGTCGTGACGCGTCTCGAACATGATCTGTCCTATGACTTTCATTGTCCGATGGCGACCTTGCCGCTCCGGTTCGGTGCGCGTCCCGGTCGGATTCCGGCATGTCCTTACCTTCATGTTCCAGAAGACGATCAGGCCCGGCAGGGTAACGCGTTGCGCGCGCGCGCAACCGGGGGCATGACGCCGCCGGATCTCGTCGTCGGAATCGTCTGGTCCGGCGATCCACGCCCCAATGATCCGAAATCGAATCTGGTCGATCGTCGCCGTTCGATCGGCCTCGGAGATTTCGCGCCATTGTTCGACGTGCCTGGCATTCGCTTCGTCAGTTTTCAGTTCGGGGCAGCGCGAGCCGCACTCGCACAGGGTCATTGGCCTGTGCTGGATGCCATGGATGGTGTGACGGACTTTGCGGACACTGCCGCAAGACTGGCCGGGATTGATCTGCTGATCAGCGTCGACACGTCGATCGTGCATCTTGCCGGCAGCATGAACCGCCCTGTCTGGATGCTCTCGCGTTTCGATGCCTGCTGGCGCTGGCTCGAAGAATGCGAAGATACTCCCTGGTATCCGTCAATGCGCATCGTCAGGCAGGCGGCGCCCGGCGATTGGCAATCGGTCATACAGACAGTGCGCGCACGTCTGGTTCGGCTGGTTGACCTGTATCAGCATCAGATCCAGGCGGCTGCCTGATAATAAAAGTCGCTTTCAGTCGGGACGCGTGCGCCAACATGGCGGCAACTGCGTGCGTTCCCGCACGTGGTCCCGGAAATCGACCGATTAAGGCGCTGAAGTCTGAATGGTCAATTTCCCTGCCGGCGAACGTAAGCGGATATCGAGATATCGGCGGCATGCCTGCGATGCGGACATGACATTGTCATGATACGTGATGCTGCTTTGGCTGTGGCGTCATCATATCGATTTTCAGAAAAGACCTTTGAATTCTGTATTTTATTGGAAGATATGACGAGGACTCGTTTGGAGCCAGGTTTTCAGTCGGGTTGCCGTAGCCACTCTGTTCGAACGCTTGAAACATCGTCATGTCATGCAACGGAGTCATCTGATCCAGTATCCGTGAGACATCTGCTCGCATTTGATGCGAGCAGACAAGCTGCATACAGATTGCCCGGAATGACGACAGAGACGAAACGCCCGGGGCGCGATATGCCGTCCAAGCGGGCGCCGCAGTGGTGACGGCAGCCTTTCCTGTCATTCGTCAGGCGTATCATCTGGCACAGGATATCGGCTGTGCCCGCTCCCTTCATCAGGAGCCGGTACCGATAATCAGTTGGGAGCCGGATAGCGCTCCGATGCCTTAGCCGACCAAGGCAAGTGAATGATGTGACTGGAGCGGTGCCATCGCGGCATTGTCGGTTTGTTTTTCTGGCATCGCGATCGAACCGGCGGACAGGCCATCGATCATGTCCTGATTGATGTCGATCAGAGGGTCCAGGGACATCATGCGGTTCAGCGCCTGGTTGCTGTATCGCATCGCCCAGGTGCCGACTGATACGAGATCCTGTTTGAGAATGGGCGGCAGGGGACTGTTCTGATCCTGCACGCCGTTCAGAAGCGTCGACCAGAGTCTGATATTGACGGCCAGTGCCTCCCGGCGCGGCTGCGGCGCCTGGGCTTCACGAAGTTTGCGGTTGGCGAAATTCAGGGCGATGACTTCGATTTCGCGGCCGCTGAGATAGGAGCCGGACGAACGTCCATATTGCTGCAAGGCGGCGTAGCTCATGTCGTCCTCTTCGTGCGGTCGATGGCGGGGGCGGCCAAAGGCTGGCAGGCGCGTTAAGGTGAAGGGGTCAGGAAGAGGAGGCGACGGCCGCCGGGCAAGAGCTCATTTCTGCGTCCAATCGCACGCCGTGGCGGCGTTTGGCGGTCTGAAACTCATGGAAGGTCGTCGCCTCTGTCTGACAACTGTTCCTGCGACGACGCGAATACGGCGCCGCAGGAGAGAGAACTGTCAGCCGCGGAACAGGCTGAGCAGGGTCGAGGACTGCGAGTTTGCGATCGAAAGCGACTGGATCGCGAGTTGCTGCTTCGTCTGAAGCGAAGTCAGCTTGGCGCTTTCAGAAGCCAGATCAGCATCCGTCAGGGCGCCGACGCCGCTGGTCAGAGCGCTGGACAGGCTGCTCGTCGAACCCTCCAACTGGCTGACCTGGTTCGTGGCAGAGCCGAAAGCGCTCGAAATCGAGTTCATTTTCGTGACCGCCGCCTGCACGGCCGACAGCGCGACTTCGTAACCGCTGGTGGTCGTTGCCTTGATTGTCGAGGCCGCCGTAGTCGAACTGGCGTTCATCCCCGTCATGGATGGTGACGTCGAACTGATATTATTGCCGGCGATCGTCAGCGTGTTGCTGGCGTCTGTCGAGACGCCGAACCCTGCGTTCGACATGGCCTGCATCAGCGTTGAGGTCTGAGCGACGGTCTGGGCGGATACGCTGGAACCTGACGTGACGCTCGAAGATGCGCTGGCGTCAGCGCTTGTGTTCACATCGACGACCATCGTCTTGGCGGTCGCATTGCCGTTTGCATCGAATGCCGTGGATGCGGTGTAGACGGTGTTGCCGCTGGCGTCCTTCGAGGCAGAAAGCGACTCGCCATTGTCGAAGGAATACGTCGTGACACCATTGGTCGTGGACGTCGTCATCTTGGACGTGCCGCCATTTGTGATCTTGCCATCAGTTCCGACGGACAGATCGATGGGATCGGTTGCGGCCGGAGCCGTGGCGCTGCCTGTCAATGCCGTATTGAGCGCGGTGGCAAGCGACGTCGTCGACTGCATCCCGGAGCTGTTGCTGTCCATGACGAAGTCATAGGTCATGGACGGACTCTGGGCCGTTCCGGACCCGCTGGCGACGCTGTTCGAGATAGACAGCGTGCTGGCCGTCGTGCTTCCGCCACCCGTCGCGCTGTCCGACGTGACGAACTGGTTGGCGCCAAGCGCGACCTGGGAGCCCGACTGGTTGATGTTCAGGCCCGTGAGGCCGAGGCCCGCGGCCGTCGCGTTGAAGCCCGACTGCGTATAGAGATTGCCGTTTATGTCCTGTGCGGTCGACACCGAGGTGTACTGAACGCCGTTGCCCGTCGCGCCTGACAACAGGTTCACGCCCTGAAACGTCGCCGTGTTGGCGTCGCTGTCGATCTGGGTCAGAAAGCTCGAAATCTGCGAGTTCATCGTGTCGGCGCTGACACCGTTGGTCACGCCGGTGCTGATGGCGCTCGTCAGGCTGGTGAGCAGGCTGCTGATCGACGATGCATTGCCGGATGCGGTATTCAGCACCTGGGACGTATACTGAAGCCCGGTGGACACGCCCGACAGGGCCGAGATCTGGGAATTCATGGTCTGGGCGATCGAATAGATCGCCGGGTTGTCCGAGGCGGAACCGACGGCATAGCCTGTGGAGACCTCGTTCTCGGTCTTGTTCAGGGCATTGGTCGTCTGGTTCAGGCTCTGCAGCGCGGCCATGGCGGAATTGTTGGTGTTGATCGACAGGCTCATTGGAATTTTCTCCAGTTGTGCATTTTGCCCGCCTATCTGAGCCGTCATTGGTTAATGATCTCTCAACGCCCTGTGCTTTTCTTTGCGCCGCCTTGCGGTGCCACTTGACGAGAATGGTCAGAACATATAGCGAACGCACATGAAGCGCTCGATGTCCGATCGGCTGTCCATTCTCGCGGATGCGGCGAAATACGATGCCTCCTGCGCATCCAGCGGGACGGACAAGCGCAATGCGCGCAAGGCCGGTGGACTGGGCTCGGCCGGAGGGGGCGGCATCTGCCACGCCTATGCGCCGGACGGACGCTGCATTTCCCTTCTCAAGATCCTGCTGACGAATTTCTGCGTCTATGACTGCGCCTATTGTATCAATCGCTCGTCGAGCAATGTGGAGCGGGCGCGGTTCTCGGTTGAGGACGTCGTCTGGCTGACGCTCGAATTCTATCGCCGCAACTACATCGAGGGCCTTTTCCTGTCGTCGGGGATCATTCGCTCATCCGACTACACGATGGAGCAACTCGTGCGGGTCGCGCGGGAACTTCGCCTGACCCATCGATTCGGCGGCTATATTCACCTCAAGACGATCCCCGACGCATCGCCCGGATTGATCGAGGAGGCCGGGCTTTACGCCGACCGCCTGTCCATCAATGTCGAGATGCCGACCGAGCAGGGGCTGGCGCAGTATGCCCCCCAGAAAGAGGCCGCCGGCATCCGGCAGGCCATGGGTGATGTGCGCGGTCTGATCGACGCTGGCCGCGACAGATCGCACGGTGGCCGACGTCCGCCGCGTTTTGCCCCTGGCGGGCAAAGCACGCAGATGATCGTAGGTGCGGATGCCGCATCCGATCGTGACGTGCTGACGAGCGCGACCCGCCTCTACAACGGGTATCGCCTGCGTCGGGTCTATTACTCCGCATTCAGTCCCATTCCCGATGCATCGGCGCTGCTGCCGGTGCGGCCGCCGCCGCTGGTGCGGGAACATCGGCTGTATCAGGCGGACTGGATGGTGCGGTTCTACGGGTTCGCGGCAGACGAGATCACGGCGGCGATTCCCGACGGGATGCTGTCGCTCGATCTCGATCCGAAGCTGGCATGGGCGCTGGCCAACCGTGCCCTGTTTCCGCTCGACCTGAACACGGCATCTCGCGAGATGCTGTTGCGCGTGCCGGGGCTCGGGCCGAAGGCCGTCCAGGCACTGCTGGCCGCGCGTCAACACCGGACGATCCGGGTCGAGGATCTGACGCGCCTGAACGTCTCGGTCCGGAAGGTGCGCCCGTTCGTCAGCGCGCGCGGCTGGAGTCCGACCAAACTCGCAGACCGTCATGATCTCGGCACGTTGTTCGCGCCCAAGCCGCAGCAGATGTCCCTGCTGTGACCCGGTTCCGTGCGCGTGTGAGCGCCGATGGCGACAGCGCGTGCTGGCGCACGCTGGCGCGGCGGGCCCTTCGTGCCGGTATCGCGCCGGAGCGTCTGGACTGGATTGAAGACGGGAAAGACGACGACCTCTTTCCTGTCGACGCGCCATGGCCTGAGGAGGATCCCGCTCGCGCGCCCGTCCTGTCACGGGCTGCGCTGACGCTCATCGAGACGGCGCTGTGTCACAGCGATCCGGTACGACATGATCTGGCCTATCGGCTGGTCTGGCGTCTGCAGGACGAGGCCGGCCTGCTTGCGGTTTCAACCGATGCGGATGTCGCGCGTCTGCGCCGCATGGCCCAGGCCGTTCGACGGGATTCGCACAAGATGACGGCATTCGTGCGCTTCCGGGAGCAGCCGGGATGCAACGGGCGACGACGATTCTGTGCGTGGTTCGAGCCCGATCATCACATCCTTCGGCGGGTCGCGCCTTTCTTCGCCAACCGCTTCACCGACATGGACTGGCTGATCGCGACGCCCCGGGGATCGATCGCCTGGGACGGTGAGACACTGGACGTGCGTTCCGGGGCTTTCACGCGGCCAGAGCTGGCTGACGACCTCGATCAGCTCTGGCGGACCTATTACGGTGCGACGTTCAATCCCGCACGTGTGAAGATCCAGGCCATGAAGTCCGAGATGCCGCGGAAATACTGGCGGAATCTTCCGGAAACGAACGATATTCCCGCGCTGCTCGCAGGCGCCGATGCACGGGTTCGGCGCATGGCGGCGCAGCAGGCGGCCCCCGCTCCGGCCTTTCATCACAGCCTTCGCAAACGTCTGCCGCGCGTTCCGGAAGATCGGGACTGACGACCCTCAATAGGCTGTTGAAGACCCTCGGGATGTATGCCATGAGTGACCGAACTGGTCGGTCAGTCACGGCGGCGTGAACTGCCCGCATGTCCGGATGCCGCGTCGAGTTCCGCTACGCCGAACCCCGCTACGGGGAAAGGCGTGCCGCGGGCGTCTCGGGCTTTGCCGAAAGGGATGGAATGTCGGAAGACGATCGAAGCGGGCAGAGCTCGCACGATACGGACGCCCAAGGGGGCGGCCAAGGAAATGGTGGGCAGCAGCAGGATCAGGCGAAGCAGGAGAACGGGCAGAAGAAGCGCAGTCCGCTCGTCCGCATCATTCTGATCGCCGTCGTCCTGCTCGCGATCATCGGTGGCGGGCTCTACTGGTTCCTGACGCGCAATCAGATGAGCACCGACGACGCCTATACCGAAGGGCGCAAGGTGGGCATCGCCCCGCACGTGAGCGGTTACGTCACGCAGCTGCTGGTCAACGACAACCAGTATGTCCACAAGGGACAGGTGCTGCTCGTGATCGACGACCGCAACTATCGGGCGTCATACGATCAGGGCATGGCGTCCGTGGACCAGGCCAAGGCCAACATCGCGGCGGCCGAACTCTCGCACGAGGTTGCGACCAAGAACTATCCGGGCCGTCTCGTCGAGGCACAGGGTAACCTTGCCTCGGCCCAGGCGCAGCTGTTCAAGGCACAGACCGACTACCGGCGCCAGCAGAGCATCTCCCGGGCTGCGACGACCCAGCAGGACATCGACTACGCCAAGGCCGCGCTGGCACAGGCGGAAGCCGGTGTCATGCAGGCGCAGGGCCAGTTGCAGACCGCCCAGCCGGTCAAGGCCAACATCGCAAGCTCCACACAGCAGGTCACCGTCCAGCAGGCCAATCTTGCCCAGGCGCAGGCCAACCTCGAGCAGGCCTCGCTGAACCTCGGCTGGACCGTCGTGCGTGCGCCGGTCGATGGCTGGATCTCCCAGCGCAATGTCGAACGCGGCAATTTCGTCCAGACCGGACAGCAGCTGTTCTCGATCGTCGAGCCTGAAGTGTGGGTGGTGGCGAACTACAAGGAAACCCAGATCACGCGCATGCGGGCAGGGCAGAAGGTCGACATCGACGTGGACGCCTACCCGTCCCTGAAGCTCCACGGGCATGTCGATTCGGTCCAGCTCGGTGCCGGTGCCGCGTTCAGCACGTTCCCGCCGGAGAATGCGACGGGCAACTACGTGAAGATCGTCCAGCGCGTGCCGGTGAAGATTCTCATCGACAGCGGACTTGATCCGAACGTGCCGCTGCCGCTCGGCCTCTCGGTCGAACCGACGGTCTATTTCCCATGAGCGGGAGCCGCGAGGAAGTCTGGAAGCCGAAAGCCAATCCGTGGCTGATTGCGCTCACGGTGACGCTCGCGGCTTTCATGGAGGTGCTCGACACCACCATCGTGAACGTGGCGCTGCCCCATATCGCGGGCACGCTCGGCAGCAGCTATGACGACGCCACATGGGCGCTGACGTCCTATCTCGTGGCGAACGGCATCGTCCTGACGATTTCGAGCTGGTTCTCGAAACTGTTCGGGCGCAAGCGCTACTTCATCATCTGCATCATCATGTTCACGGTATCGTCGTTCCTGTGCGGCCTGTCCGACAGCCTGCCGATGCTGATCATCTTCCGCCTGATGCAGGGATTTTTCGGCGGCGGTCTTCAGCCAGCCCAGCAGTCGATCATTCTCGACACGTTTCCGCCTTCGCAGCGAGGGGCCGCGTTCGGCCTGACAGCGATCGCGACCATCGTGGGGCCGGTCCTCGGGCCGGCGCTGGGCGGCTGGCTCACGGACAATTATTCCTGGCGGTGGGTATTCTACGTCAACATCCCCTTCGGTATCCTCGCGACCATCGGCGTTTCCGCGCTGGTGGAGGATCCGCCGTGGGCCCGCAAGGCGCGCGAGCCGATCGACGTGATCGGCATCGCACTGATTTCGCTCGGGCTCGGCTGCCTCGAAGTCATGTGCGATCGCGGCGAGGATGACGACTGGTTCGGCTCGCCGTTCATCACGGTCCTCGGCATCCTGTCGGTCGTCGGCATCGTCGGCGCCATCCTGTGGCTGCTGAAGGCGAAAAATCCGCTGTTGCGCCTGAGCGTGCTGAAGGACCGCAATTTCGCGGTGGGCGTATTCCTGATCGCGATGCTGGGGGCAACGCTCTATGCCTCGGCGATCATCGTGCCGCAGTTTGCCCAGCAGGTGCTCGGCTACACGGCGACCGTATCCGGCCTCGTGCTGGCTCCGGGTGGCGTCGCGGTTATCGTGCTGATCCCCCTTGTCGGGCGCATCATGAAGGTCGCGCAGATCCGCTGGCTGATTGCCTTCGGTTTCTTCCTGATGGGCATTGCCATGTTCGTCTCGGCACATCTCGTGCCGTATACCGACTTCCGGCACCTGATCTTCTACCGCGTGATGCAGACCAGTTCGCTGGCCTTCATGTTCGTGCCGATCTCGACGATCGCGTATTCGACCCTGCCGCGCGAGCTCAACGGCGACGCATCAGCGCTGTTCAGCATGGCGCGCAATTACGTGGGGTCGCTTGCGATTTCGCTGGCCACCGCCGCCGTGACCGAGATCCAGCAGAAGCGGCAGGTCTATGTTACCGACCAGATGTCGCCCTATCGTCCGCAGTACCAGGCGTATCTCTCGACGGTGCAGCGCACGGCGGAAAACTACGGCATGACGGCCCAGCAGGCGTCCACGTTCGCGACGCACCAGCTCGTGTCGACGTTCTCGAGCCAGGTGGCGATGCTCGCCTACAACGAGACGTTCATGCTGATCGGAATCGTGGCGTTCGTCGTGTCGCCGGCGTGCCTGCTGCTCTCGCCGCTGACCGGGGGCGGACGCGGCGCGAAGGGAGGTGGGCATTGATGACCACTCCTCCCGTGAACGGCATGTCAGTGCGCGCCGTTCAGCTTCATGAAGCTCTCGCTCGTGATGCGGGCGACGGTCTTGATCGCGGCATCGGACTTGTCGACGGGCAGTTCGAAACGGTGTCGCTGCACGATGCGGGTCTGGCACAGCATGAAGAACTGCTCCGCCGCAAAGACCGGGTCATCCACGACCAGTTCGCCGCGGGCGGCCCGGTTCGCGATCCAGTCGGCCAGCGTCGAGATCGAGACGCCAAATGCGCGCTGCCAGAAAATGTCGGCCAGCAGCGGAAATTTCCGGGCTTCCGCCACGATGATGCGGTACAGCATCATCGAATCCGGCTGGAGCAACGTGCGGATCATGGCTTCGGCGACGCGCTGCAGAGTCGTTGCGCAATCAAGGTCGTCCGAGTGGATCCGCTCGTAGACGTTGCGCAGCTTGGTCTCGGCGACGGCCTCGATCAGGGCGGAGAAGAGCTGAGCCTTGCAGTCGAAGTAGTTGTAGAGCGTTCCTTTGGAGACGCCGGCTTCCCGCGCCACCTGGGACATGGACGTGCCTTCGTAACCGTTGTGCAGGAACAATGTCGCAGCCCCGTCCAGGATCTGCTGCCGCTTGGCCGTGCAGGCGGCGTTCAGCGTCTGATCGGAAGGCAGGGTCGACGTATTCACAAGCAGTTGTCCCGGCGGTCTGCGGCGCAGGCACAACGGCCCGTCATCGACGGGCGGCGCACGCACACCGCACGAAAAATTTGTCAAGGTCGGCCGATGCTGACCGAACTGATCGGTCAGCGCAAGGCGAAATTCCCCATCGCGCCACGATCCGGCCACCACACCGCTTGCCCGGCACTGCCGGGAACGCGGGTCATTACAGGAGCCGTGCGGTGAAGGCACGAACCAGATTGCGCGCAAACATCAACCAGGTTGGTCTGACGACTGCCCTCGTTCTGGCCCTGGCCGGATGTCACGTCGGCCCGAATTATGAAAAGCCTGCGCAGTGGTCGCCGAAGGACTGGCGCCCGCATGGCGAAAACGCAGCTGTCGCCAGTCGTGTCACGGAGGAAGCACCCGATCCCGACTGGTGGAACGTGTTTCACGATCCGGAGCTGACCGCGCTGGAACGGCAGGTCGCAACGCAGAACCTGAACGTACGTGTGGCAACCGCGCGTCTGGCGGAAAGCCGCGCTCAGGTGCTGATCGAAGGGGCGAACCGGTATCCGACGCTCGGTGCGTCGGCCGCGTACCAGCGCGAGCAGTACAGCACCAAGGAATTGCAATATGCGATCAGTCGCGTGGGCGGCAACATCGGGAGCAGCGTCGGCGGCGGTCTCGGGGGGCAGATTGGCCCGTTGATCAGCAGCAGCGCCGGACGCGCGGTCATCCCTCAGCTCGACATGTGGAGCGACAAGGTCGACGCACAGTACGAAGTCGATCTGTGGGGACGCGTCGCACGACAGTACGAAGCGGCGAAGGCGGATCTCGAAGCATCCGACGAGGCACGGCGCGGCGTGCTGATCGCGCAGGAAGCCGATATGGCGCGCGACTACATGACGTTGCGCGGTCAGCAGCAGCAGTTGCAGATCCTCGAACAGAATCGCGACACGCAGGCGCAGACGGTGAAGGTGAGCGAGGACCGCTTCCATGGCGGCCTGGTGACCGAGCTCGACGTGGCGAGTGCCCGCAGCCAGCTCGATTCGACGACGGCGCAGATTGCGCAATATCGCCAGCGGATCGAACAGCAGGAAAATGCGATCGCGCTCCTGCTCGGCGCGCCTCCCGGTGCCCTGACGCACGAACTGGAGGCGGGGGCGGGTGTGCCCGTCGTTCCGCCAGTGGTACCGACCGGCGTCCCTTCGGAACTCGCCCAGCGCCGGCCGGACATCCGTCAGGCGGAAGCGCAGCTTCATGCCGCGGTCGCCAATGTCGGCGAGGCAACGGCGGAGTTCTATCCGAAGGTCATGATCACGGCGGATTTCGGATTCCAGTCGCTGTCGTTCCGCGATCTCGGCTTCTGGAACGCGCGGGCCTGGAATGTCGGGCCGTCGATCTCGCTGCCGATCTTCCAGGGCGGGCAGCTGCGCGGGCAGCTGGCGCTGCGGCGCTTCCAGCAGAAGGAAGCGGCCATCAGCTATCAGCAGACCGTGCTCGGCGCATGGCATGACGTGGACAACGCCCTGATCGCCTATCGCGACGAGCAGACCCATCGCGCCGGTCTGGAGCAGGCGGTCGCGGATCAGCAGCGCGCGCTCGATCTGGCACGTGACCAGTATCGCCACGGGCTCGTGACGTATCTCAACGTGCTCAGCGCACAGGGCAATCTGCTGTCCGCGCAGATGTCGCTCAGCGACAGCACCACGACGCTCGCGTCGAACCTCGTGCAGCTCTACAACGCGCTCGGCGGCGGCTGGGAAAGTGCCTATCCGGCAAGCGCCTCCGTTCTCGCAAGCACGGCGCACTGAGAGGCCCGATCACCCGCGCGCCGCATAACGTGAAGGCGGGTAGCGTGGGCGGGGGGGCGTGCAAGGTTCCATGAAAGTGGCGTGATGCGATATGACACACGGCGCCAACGACATTTGAATGGAGCTCCGCTGCCCATGTCCGCCACCGCTGAACCGACCACCGCCAGGCCCTCCCAGAAGATCGGGCTTGCGCCCGGGGTCGTGACGGGCGCGGACTATCTGAAGCTGCTGGAGGCCTGCAAGGCGGGCGGCTATGCGCTGCCGGCCGTCAACGTGGTCGGCACGGACAGCGTGAATGCCGTGCTCGAGGCGGCCGCCAAGAACAACGCCGATGTCGTGGTTCAGGTGTCGAACGGTGGCGCGCGTTTCTATGCGGGGGAAGGGCTTCCCGACCAGCATCGGGCCCGTGTCCTGGGGGCTGCCGCCATGGCGCGCCATGTGCATCTGCTCGCCAAGGAATACGGGATCTGCGTGATCCTGCATACCGATCATGCTAATCGCAAGCTCATCCCCTGGATCGAGGGGCTGCTCGACCTGTCGGAAGAAGAGGTGAAGGCCGGGCGTCCGCCGCTCTTCTCCTCGCACATGATCGACCTGTCCGCGGAACCGCTGGACGACAACCTCGCCGAGTGCGCGCATCTCCTGCCGCGCATGGCAAAGCTCGGCATCAGCCTCGAGATCGAGCTCGGTGTCACGGGCGGCGAGGAAGACGGGGTCGGTCACGATCTCGATGACAGCGCCGACAACGCGCATCTCTATACCCAGCCCGAGGATGTGCTGAAGGCGTGGAACCTGCTGTCGCCGCTGGGTCATGTCACGGTCGCGGCGTCGTTCGGCAACGTCCATGGCGTCTACAAGCCGGGCAACGTCCAGCTTCGTCCGGAAATCCTCCTGCACAGCCAGGAAGCCGTTCAGAAGGCGCTCGGGACCGGTCCGAAGCCTCTCAGCCTCGTCTTCCACGGCGGATCGGGCTCCGAGAAGGACAAGATCACGGACGCGGTGTCGTATGGCGTGTTCAAGATGAACATCGACACCGACATCCAGTTTGCCTTCGCCGAGGCCGTGGGCGGTTTCGTGCTGTCCCATCCCGTCGCATTCCAGCATCAGATCGATCCTGAAACCGGCGCGCCCTACAAGAAGCTTTATGACCCCCGCAAATGGCTGCGCATCGGCGAAGTCGGGATCGTCGAGCGTCTGGACGAGGCGTTCGCCGATCTCGGCGCCAAGGGAAAGTCGATCGCGATCAAGGCCTGATTCGAGCCGGCGGATTGTATTCCGCCGGGTTTCGCTCCAGTAATCCCGCTGGAATCTGGGATTGAGGGAGTTGCCGGGCGTGCGTGCCGGTCTGGAGGCGTGGTGGCGTGGCGTGCGGCCGATTGGGGACTGGCCGCTGGCGTGGATCTATGCGCCCAAGCTGACGGCACTGGGATTTTCCGTCCGCACGACGCTTGCCGCACTCTTCGCGCTGGCGATCGCGCTCTGGATGGAGCTCGGCGATCCGCAATGGGCGCCGATGACCGTCTGGATCGTGGCGCTCGGCTCGCGTGGGGAGAGCCTGTCGAAGGGACGCTGGCGTATCGTCGGGACCGTGCTTGGCATGGTTGCCGCCGTCACGCTGATCGCGGCTATGCCTCAGGCGCCCTGGCTGTTCTTCCCGGCCCTGGCGCTCTGGACCGGTCTGTGTGCGGGCCTTGCAACGCTGGTCCGCAATTTCCGGTCCTATGCCTTCGTTCTCGCGGCCTACACCTGCGCCATCATCGCGATGGACTCGACCGCACACCCTGACAGCGTGTTTCAGACGGCCATGTCGCGCGGGACCTACATCCTGCTGGGCGTGATCTGCGAGATGGTGGCCGGCATGGTCTTCACGGTCGATCTCGCTGCCGTGACGCGGGTCACGATGCGCGGGAAACTGGTATCGGCCATCGGACGTGCGAGCATGGCGGCAGCCGGCATCCTGCGCGGCGAACCCCCGTCGGAGGCTTCGCTGCGCGGGATCTTCAGCCTGACGCTTTCGCTGAATGACCAGATCGAATTCAGCGCGGTCGAACTCCAGCAGGACCACCGCTGGCTCGTGCGCTGCGCCTACGCAACGCTCGGCCTGCTGTCGCGCGCCGTCTCCCGCACCCTGGGCATGAAGTCGCGGCTGGCCGCTGTCGGCACGCGCTCGGCATTGTCGTCGGACGTGATCGCGGACGCGGCGGCGTTCCTGACTGCCCTGCCGAACGCGCTTGCCACGGACGCGGATGTGCGCGTCGCGCGCATCGCGCTGGACGGCGTGCGCGACCGGTGTCGCCATGCCGTCGCCGCGACGATGGATCGGCGCGAACCCGAAGACATTGCCATCAACGACCGCGTGGCGCTGCTCGGGCTCGACCTTCTGCTTCACGAATTTGCCGAACTCCTGCGGTACTTCGAGGCCGATCGCGCGGAGCAGCTGACGCCTGAGCGATATCGCCTGCGGCATGCGCTGACGTGGCGCAACGCGATGTCGAACGGCACGCGCTCGACGGTCGCCATCCTGCTGGCCGGGCTGATCTGGGAAGTCACCGCCTGGCCGCAGGGTGGCGCCTTCGTGGCCTTCGTCTCGGTCATCTGCGGACGCTTCGCCGCATTTGAAAACACCGTTCTGGCCAGCAATGCCTTCTTCTACGGCGCGTGCTGGGCGGCCGTCGCCACGATCCTGCCGGTGTTCGTGCTAATGCCGCTTGCGACGAATTTCGAAGGGCTCGCCCTCATCCTATTCGTGCCCATGCTTCTGGGTGGACTTGCGTCGCGCAATCCCCGCACCGCACTGGGTGCCGGAGCCTACAACGTGTTTTTCCCGGCGTTGCTGGGCTTGGGCAATCAGGCCCGGATCCAGGAAATCCAGTGGTTCAACGGAACGCCCGCACTCCTGCTGGGCCTGTTGTTTGGTGTCCTGGTGTTCAAATGCGTGCTGCCGTTCGACGAGCGGCGGGTCTGCGCCCTGCTGCGTGCCCGCGTTCTGGCCGGCGTGCGTCGGATCGGCGGCCCCAAGGGCAGCACCATCGATGAAAACCGCTGGATCGGGCATAACACGCAGGGAATGGAACGCCTGATCCGTTATGGCGGGTCAAAAACGACGCCTCTGGTCGATGCCTATCTCCACGGGACGCTGGCCCTGATGACCGTGGGCCGGAACCTGATGCATCTCCATCACGTGATCACCGATCCCGACATGCCGGCCGAGGCGGCCGGCGCGGTGCGCGCGGCCTTCGAGGATCTGTCGCACAGGGATCACGGCGCGCGCGGGTTCGTGGCGATCGCCGGACAAAGCATGGCACTGCTGCGTCAGCTCGACACGGTGGAAGCGGGTGCGGCGGCGCGGCTTGCCGTCACGCAGGCGATCGGTGCGCTTGCGATCGTCACGCTGGAATTGCGCGAGAATGCCAATTTCTTCGATGGGCGCCCGACCTTCGCCAATGAGGCGGCGGCTTTGCAGGCATAGGGGCCAGGGCAGCGGACGATGACGTGGGGCAGGGAGGTGAAGTCCCTGCCCTGAGCCGAGCAGGTGTCGCGAACGGCCTCCCGCCGATCCTGAACCTCACGCATGAAGGCTGAGCGCAGCCGCCGCAGAAGGACGCAACAGGCCGATCCGCTCAGGCAGCATGGAACGATCTGGAAACCTCATATCCTGCCGCGAAGTGCCTCGTATGCGGCGTCGCTCGTGCGCTCAAACCGCAACGGTGTGACCGCGACGTAGCCGGCCGCGAGTGCTGCGGTTTCGGTGTCGGGCCTGTCCGGCTTTTGTGAACGGCGTAGTTTCAGCCAGTAATAATCCAGGCCCCGCGGATCCGTGCGAACGATGGCGTCGATCCCGTCCAGCAGGCCGGCGCCTTGCGTCGCCAGGCGCAGACCTGCGGCTTTCTCGGGCGCACAGCCGGGAAAATTGACGTTCAGACAGCAATCGTCCGGCCAGCCCGTCCTGGCCAGATGCCGGATCGCTTCGGGCGCGAGGGCGCGGGCTGTCTCCCAGCGCACCGGCTGGCCATCCGTGAACGCCTGCGACAGCGCAATGGACGGGATGCCGAGCAGCATGCCGGTCATTGCAGCGCCCACGGTTCCGGAAAACACGGTTTCCACCCCGAGATTGGCGCCACGATTGATGCCGGAGAGGATCAGCGTCGGGGGGTGAGCCGCCATGATATGGCGTACGCCGAGCGCCACGCAGTCTCCCGGCGTGCCGGAGACCGCGAAACGGCGCGGGCCGTGCCCGGTGACGCGCAAGGGATCATGCAGGCTGAGGCTGTGCGAGGTGCCGCTCTGGTCATGCACCGGGGCCACGACCCAGACTTCCTGCGCCAGTGTCGCGGCGACTTCCTCCAGAACCGCAAGGCCCGGCGCATCGATTCCGTCATCATTGGTCAGCAGCACGCGGTCGAGGCGTGGTTCGGTCATCGGAAGGTCTCCATGGATGGCGGGCCATATTGCTCATGAAAATTATCTAATATAAAGTAGCAAAAATGAGAGCCGACAGTTCCGCAGAAATCAGTCGCCTGCGCGGCCAGTTGACGCAGGTCGCGCGCCGGCTGCGCCAGGAAGCGCGCAACGACCCACAGTCATGGACACGCATGCTCGTCTTGAGTGCGATCGATCGGCTGGGCGTCGGTGCGACCCCTTCGGCCATCGGGCGCGCCGAGGACATGCGCTCGCCGCAGGTCGCGGCCGTGCTGCGCGATCTGGAAAATTCCGGTCTCGTCCTGCGTGCCACCGATGCGACGGACCGGCGGGTGACGCGCCTCGTCCTGACCGGCGCGGGACAAATGCTGCTCGACGAGAGCCGCCGTCGCCGGGATATGTGGCTGTCACGTGCCATGGATGCCCGGCTGTCGGACGATGAACGCGAAGTGGTGATGCGTGCAGGCCTGTTGCTGGAGCGGTTGGCCGATTTCCGCGACGATGCTTTGTGCTAACAGGCGAAGCATGGCCGCACGACGCAAGCTCCCTCTCGATCCGTTTCTGATCGCGCTGATCTGCGCGATCGCGCTGGCATCCGAGCTGCCCTGTTATGGGGCGGGCGCGCTCTGGCTTCAGCGTCTGACGACGGTCTGCATCTTCGTGATGTTCTTCCTTCAGGGCGCGCGACTGGAGCGCCATGCCGTCATCGACGCGATGCGGGCGTGGGAGCTTCAGGGCATGGTCCTGCTGTCCACGTTCGCGCTGTTTCCACTGATCGGCATCGCGGTGCGCGCGGTTGCACCCACGCTGATCGCGCCGCCGCTGTGGGACGGGCTCCTGTTCCTGTGCTGCCTGCCCTCCACCGTGCAATCCTCGATCGCATTGACCTCGATTGCCGGCGGCAACGTCGCCGCCGCGATCTGTGCAGCCACGATATCCAATATCGTGGGGATCATCGCGACGCCGGTTCTGGTCGGGCTCGTGCTGCATCGGCACGGTCTGTTTTCCGGACACGCGATCGTGGATGTGGCGCTGCAGCTGCTGCTGCCCTTCGTGCTGGGGCAGGTGCTGCAGCCGTGGGTCGGACCGGCAGCGCGGCGCCACAAGGCGCTGTTGTCGCTGACCGATCGCGGCTCGATCGTGCTGGTGGTCTATACGGCCTTTTCGGGCGCCGTGGTGGAGGGCATCTGGCATCGCCTTTCGGCGCTAGCGCTCGTGGGCATGGCGATCGTGGCGGCAGCCCTGCTGGCCGCGGTGCTGGGGCTGACGACGCTTGCGTGTCGTCTGCGCGGCCTGTCGCGCGCGGACCAGATTGCGGTTGTCCTGTGCGGGTCGAAGAAATCGCTCGCATCAGGTGTGCCGATGGCCAACGTCATCTTCCCGCCCGCGACGGTCGGCGTCGTCGTGCTGCCGGTGATGCTCTATCACCAGATCCAGCTGTTCACCTGTACGATGCTGGCACGGCGGTGGCAGCGGGAGATGGAAGCGCAAGCTGTTGCGCGTGATGGCGTGCCGGCGCGGGCCTGATCAAAACCCCGGGCCTTCGGCAGCGATCAGACAAAACGGCCATCTGTCCGCACCCTGGCTCCCCGGCGGTGCCGCTGACGCGAACCCGGTGCGCCATAGATGCTTTCGCCCCGGACCTCTCGTGTCAGGGCCAGGGCCTCTCTGGTCTCATATACTTACCGAAACACACGGACCGGACTGTTCGCCCTCTTCAAAGGCGCGGTCGATAGGGGCCTTGAGGGCGACAGCCTCCAGCGGGTTTCACGCCAGAGACTGCGCGTCGATCATTCCACGAACGAAGCGGCCGGATAGCCTTGTGCGAACAGCACGGTCCGAAGCCCGGTGAAATTGATCTGCCGCTCGACGACCGCGCGCACGCGTGGCTTGCCGTGAAAGGCGAGGCCCAGGCCCGCCATCGTCAGCATCGGAATGTCGTTCGCGCCATCCCCGATCGCGCATGTCGCCGAAAGCTTCACGCCACGCTCCTCGGCCAGACGTTCCAGATGCAGTCGCTTTGCGTCCGGTCCCAGGATTTCGGCATGAAGCGTTCCGGCCAGCGTGTCGCCACTGAGCGTCAGGGCATTGCCGTGATGCTCGTCGAAGCCGCAGGCCTCGGCCACGCGCGCGGTAAACCAGGTGAAGCCGCCCGATACCAGGGCCGTCCGCGCGTTGTGCCTGCGCATGGTCTGCACCACTGTCCGGGCATCGGGATTGATCCGCGTCTCGGACCAGGCACGCTTCAGAAGCGTGGCCGGGCGCCCTTTCAGCAGGGCCACGCGCTGGCGCAGGGCGTCCTCGAACTCGATCTCGCCGTTCATCGAGGCCTGCGTGATGGCGGCCACGGCCTCACCGCATCCGGCAAGGGCCGCCAGATCGTCGAGTGTTTCGTTGGCGACGATCGTGCTGTCCATGTCCGCGATCAGGACGGCCTTGCGGCGGCCTCGTACGCGCTGGAAGATCGCATCCACGCGATGCGGGGCGAAGGCGGCCCGCAGGGCAGCGGCGCCCGGTGCGCCGGGGCCAGGGCTCGGGCAGGGAATGTCGACTGCTTCGCCCGGCGACAATTCGATCGGGGCTGCGCCGCCTAGCATGTCACGGGCCGTGCGCACGACGGCCGGATTGAGCGGACCATGCGCACGATCGGCGATCAGGGTGAGGACATAGGGCAGGGCCATGCGGTCTCCGGACAGGCTGCGGAATGGTGGCCGCGTCGATCGGATACGCGAACTCGGCTAGACTGGCGCGATGACCAGTTCCACCGCGCTTGCCCTTATTGTGGCTGGGCCGACCTGCTCCGGCAAGTCGGCGCTGGCACTCGAACTGGCCGAACGGCTGGAAGGCACGGTCATCAACGCCGATTCGATGCAGGTCTATGCCGATTTGCGGGTCATCACGGCACGCCCGCCCGAAGCCGACCTGCGCCGTGCGCCCCATCGTCTCTATGGCGTGCTGGACGCGGCCGAGACCGGCAGTGTCGCCTGGTGGCGCAAGGCTGCGCTCGCGGCGCTTGACGAGGCGCGAGCGGCCGGACGGGTGCCGATCTTCTGCGGCGGAACAGGACTTTATCTGCGCGCGCTGACCCAGGGGCTCGCCGACATTCCCGATCCGGGTGCCGATGCCCGCATCGAGGCGCGCGCGTTGCTGGAGGCCGAAGGTGCGCCTGCGCTTCATGCGCGCCTGACCGCTGTCGATCCGCAGACGGCCGCGACGCTCAACCCGGCGGACGGCCAGCGGATTGCCCGCGCATGGGAAGTCTGGCGCGGCACGGGTCGCGGTCTGCTGGAATGGAGACGGATCAACGCCCTGCCGCCGGCACCGGGCCGTTTTGCCACCATTCGCCTCGATCCACCGCGCGACGTCCTGCGTGAGGCCATCGCCGCGCGCTTCGCGGCCATGCTGGCGGCAGGGGCTGAAGTCGAGGTGGCGCGTCTCGCCCTGCGCGAACTGGATCCCGCACTGCCGGCCATGCGCGCGCATGGCGTGCCGGAGCTTCTGGCTGCGCGTCAGGGCGCGATCAGCCTCGCGGAAGCCGAGGACCAGGCTGTGCTGGCGACCGGGCGCTACACCAAGCGGCAGGCCACGTGGTTCCGTCATCAGGCACTCACGCCACCGGCGCTGACCGAGGTCATTCCAGCAAGATGGGAGGGTGCTGCGCAATTAATGCAAAGCTACCGAGCAAAAATAGAAACTTTCATACAAAACGTCATTGACGGGACGGCGTTGCCCGCCTAAACCGCCCACCCCGACGGAGAACGAGGACGATGGACGCTACCCCGCAGATGACCGACGCCGCTTACGACGCGAAACCGACCCGCACGCTCAATGGTGCGGAAGTCGTCATGCGCGTCCTGAGTGAGCTCGGATGCGAGGTCGTCTTCGGCTACCCCGGCGGCGCTGTCCTGCCGATCTACGACGCGCTGTTCCAGCAATCCGCCGTGCGCCACATCCTGGTGCGCCACGAGCAGGCCGCCGTGCACGCGGCCGAGGCCTATGCCCGCTCGACCGGCAAGGTCGGCGTGGTGCTGGTGACGTCCGGTCCCGGTGCGACCAATGCCGTGACCGGGCTGCTCGATGCTTTGATGGATTCGATCCCGCTGGTCTGCCTGTCCGGGCAGGTGCCGACGCATCTGATCGGCAACGATGCCTTTCAGGAGGCCGATACGACGGGGATCACGCGACCCGTCACCAAGCATAACTATCTGGTCAAGCGCGCCGAGGATCTGGCGCCCGTGCTGCGCGAGGCGTTCGAGATCGCGCGCTCGGGTCGGCCCGGCCCGGTGCTGGTCGATCTGCCGAAGGACATCACGGTCGGCCCGGCGCCGCTGAACCCGGAAGGTAAGCGCCGCGAGCGTGCGCATCCCCCGCGCCTCGATCCCGAGCGCGAGGCCATTCGCGCCGCCGTCCGCGCGATGAAGGCGGCCCGGCGCCCGCTGCTCTATACCGGTGGCGGCGTGATCAATTCCGGCCCGCAGGCAAGCACGGCGTTGCGCCAGCTTGCCGACATGACGGGCTTTCCCGTCACGTCCACGCTGATGGGTCTGGGCGCCTATCCGACGACCGACCGGCAGTTCCTCGGCATGCTCGGCATGCATGGAAGCTACGAAGCCAATCTCGCGACCCATGGGTGCGATGTGCTGGTGGCGCTGGGGGCGCGATTCGACGACCGGGTGACGGGCCGCACCAATGCGTTCTCGCCGCACTCGTTCAAGATCCATGCCGATATCGATCCCGCCCAGATCAACAAGATCATCCATGTTGACGTGCCGGTTCTGGGCGATGTCGGCCGCACGATCGAGGCGATGATCGCCGAATGGCGCGACATCCCCGATGAGGCGCCGAACCTCGACGCCTGGTGGCGGCAGATCGAGGCATGGCGGGCGATCGACAGCTTCGGCTTCAGGCAGGACACCGCGCCGTCCGCGATCATCCGCCCGCAGCATGCCGTGCGCAGGCTCTACGAGATCGTGCGCGAGAGCGGCCGCGACGCATTCGTCTCGACCGAGGTCGGCCAGCATCAGATGTGGGCGGCCCAGCACTTCCAGTTCGACAAGCCCAACCGCTGGCTGACCTCCGGTGGCCTCGGCACCATGGGATATGGCCTGCCGGCGGCGGTCGGCGCGCAGGTGGCCAATCCCGATGCGCTGGTGATCGATATCGCGGGCGAGGCCTCCACGCTCATGAACATTCAGGAGTTGGGCACAATCGCGCAGTATCGTCTGCCGGTGAAGCTCTTCATCCTGAACAACCGCTACATGGGCATGGTCCGGCAGTGGCAGGAGCTTCTGCATGGCTCGCGCTACTCGCAGTCCTATTCCGAAGCGCTGCCGGACTTCGTCCGTCTGGCCGAGGCTTTCCAGGGGAAGGGACTGCGTGCGACCCATGTCGGCGAGCTCGATGCCGTGATCCGCGAGATGCTGGCGCATGACGGGCCGGTCGTGGCTGACATCTGCGTGGCGCAGGACGAGAACTGCTATCCGATGATCCCGTCCGGTGCGGCCCATAACGAAATGCTGCTGGGGCCGGAGCAGCAGGCCCAGGCGGCCAGCGTGACCCAGGCTGGGATGGCGCTGGTCTGATGGCGAACATGGTGGAAAAGCGCGCCGTCATCGGCGTGCTGATCGAGGACGAGAGCGGTGCCCTGGCGCGTGTGGTTGGGCTGTTTTCGGGACGGGGCTACAATATCGAGAGCCTGACGGTGGCCAGCATCGATCCGGAGGCGAGGCTGTCGCGGATCACGATCGTCACCACCGGGACGGCCGACGTGATCGAGCAGATCAAGGCGCAGCTCGCGCGTCTGGTGCCTGTGCATCGCGTGCGCGATCTGGGTGCCGACGGGCCGTGCGTCGCGCGGGAGCTGGCCATGGTGAAGGTCGTCTCGACCGGCGAGACCCGGACCGAGGGCCTGCGGATCGCCGATGCCTTCCGCGCGCGGGTCGTGGACACGACGTCGGGCAGTTTCGTCTTCGAACTGACCGGCACGGCCGACAAGGTCGATGCGTTCGTGGATCTGATGCGGCCGCTCGGTCTGGCCGAGCTGTCGCGCACCGGTGTCGCTGCGATGGCGCGCGGCCCCGGCGTCTTGTGAAATGCCCGTTTCCGCAGAAGAGAGCCGGAAATTTCTTC
Source organism: Tanticharoenia sakaeratensis NBRC 103193 (assembly GCF_000963885.1). Classification (GTDB taxonomy): domain Bacteria; phylum Pseudomonadota; class Alphaproteobacteria; order Acetobacterales; family Acetobacteraceae; genus Tanticharoenia; species Tanticharoenia sakaeratensis. The sequence goes on along the minus strand of NZ_BALE01000058.1, from coordinate 10,255 downwards.
CTTGCTTGCGGCGCCTGAACGGGCGGGCGAGCATTTCCTGAAGCGGTCCAGTCTTTTTGCCTCTTTTTCGGCTGAAAAAGAAGGTCCCTGACGGTTTCCAGAGTTTTTCAATCCAGGAGCAGCACAATGCGTGTCTATTACGATCGCGACGCCGATCTCGGTCTCATCAAGAGCAAGAAGGTCGCGATCATCGGCTATGGCAGCCAGGGTCACGCCCACGCCAACAACCTCAAGGACAGTGGCGTTCCCGAGATCCGGATCGGCCTGCGTCCCGGTTCCAAGGCTGCGGCCAAGGCGAACGAGGCAGGCTTCACGGTCGTGAGCCCCGCTGAGGCAGCTGCCTGGGCCGATGTCGTCATGGTGCTGACGCCGGACGAAGGGCAGGGCGCGCTCTACAAGGAGCATCTGGAAGCCAACCTGAAGCAGGGTGCGGCGCTGGCGTTCGCGCACGGCCTTGCGATCCATTTCCGCATCATCGAGGCGCGTCCGGACCTCGACGTGTTCCTGATTGCGCCGAAGGGCCCGGGCCACACGGTTCGCTCCGAATACCAGCGCGGCGGCGGCGTGCCGAGCCTCGTTGCGGTCGCACAGAACGCATCGGGCAATGCGCTCGAGATCGCGCTGTCCTATGCGTCGGCCAACGGCGGCGGTCGTGCGGGCATCATCGAGACCACGTTCAAGGAAGAGGTCGAGACCGACCTGTTCGGCGAGCAGGCGGTGCTGTGCGGCGGTGCGGTCGAGTTGGTGCGCGCCGGCTTCGAGACGCTGGTGGAAGCAGGTTACGCGCCCGAAATGGCCTATTTCGAGTGCCTGCACGAGCTGAAGCTGATCGTCGACCTCATGTATGAGGGCGGCATCTCGAACATGAACTACTCGATCTCGAATACCGCTGAGTATGGCGAGTACGTGACGGGGCCGCGCATCATCACGCCGGAGACGAAGGACGTGATGAAGAAGGTTCTGATCGAGATTCAGGACGGCACGTTCGTGCGCAACTTCATCCTCGAGAACCAGTCCGGCGGGATCGGCTTCAAGGCGATCCGTGCGCGCAACGATGCGCACCAGATCGAGCAGGTCGGCGAGAAGCTGCGCGGCATGATGCCGTGGATCGCCAAGGGCCGCCTGGTCGACAAGACCCGCAACTGATCAGGGAAAAGCCCGGCGGCAGATCGTGCCGCCGGGCTTTTTTCTGGCCTGCGGGACGGCCTATGTCCTGTCCGCAGGAGTGATCAGGCGCGGCGATGCGTCGCTGGGCCGATCGCGGACAAGCCAGTAGACGCTGCCGAGAGCCAGCACTGCGGCCGAAAGGGCCAGCATCTCGAGCACGTTGACGCCGTTGAGATCGAGCACGATGAACTTCCGCACGGTGGCCATCATGCCGATCAGCAGGACGGAGCGCATGCGGATCATGCTGTGCGACTGCGCTTCCGGCAGCACCAGGATCGAATGCTTGAATTCGAGCGCGATCAGCACCGTGAAGAACAATGCGAACACGGACTGAAGCACGGCCGGGCTCGTCGGTGCAAACGTGGTGCTGAGCACCACGGCTGCGACCATGACGACCACGTGAAACAGACCTATGGCCGCGATGACCATGATGCCGATCGTCAACACGAGCATCGACAGTTCTTCGAAAAGGTCAAACAGTTTCGAGAATTTGCTGAAGCCCGGGATATGCTCGTTCATGCGTGTCCCAAAACCGTTGTGAGCGCTGGCTCGCGCGTTATACGAAAAAGGCCCGGTCCGCATGGCGGATCGGGCCTTTCATTCTCGATGGCCTGAACCGGCCTGAGGCGTCAGGCCGCCTCGCGGCCCCGGCGCTGCTCGTCCACCTCGACGCGGCCGGCCTGGAACAGGCGCTGCATCACGGGAATCGACAGATGCGGATCGCATGCGCCGCACATGAACACGTCCACGGCGGCGAAATTCTTTTCCGGCCACGTGTGAATCGAGATATGGCTCTCGGCCAGCACGATCACGCCAGACACGCCGCCATTGGGCGTGAAGTGGTGAAAGTGGCTGTGCAGGATCGTTGCCCCGGCGGTCACTGCCGCTTCGCACAGAACCTCATCGATACGCTGGGGATCGTCGAGATTGATCGCGTCCCAGAAATCGATCAGCAGATGGTTGCCGGCATAGCGCATGCCATCACGTTCGATGAAGTAATCCTTGCGCTCTTCGTCGTGCGCGCAAAGAGTTTCTGTCTTCTGGATATCTCTCGGAAGGTCCGATACCATCCCCAGTTCGGCAAGTGCGTTCATCACGTACCCCAAAACCAGTAGACGGCCTGTTGGGCAGTATTGCCCCCTTGGGCCAGGAAGCGGCGTGATAAGGCCCGTGCTTCCGTGATGCAAGTGAATTCTACCCCCTTCCGCATGTTTTTGTCGGGCGACGGAAAACACGTCGCGGCACCTCGCAAATCCCTGACGATCCCCGGCGCATCCATCGTGCAATGCGTGCGTTCCTCAGGCTGACACGGTCGTCCTGTTCACGGAAGAAGGCGCAAGTTTGGTCATGAGTGATTCGAAACGATTTTCCGGCAAGGTCGCGGTCGTCACCGGCGCTGCCGGCAATATCGGTCTGGCGACCGCCCTGCGGCTGGCCCGGGAGGGGGCCCGTATCGCGCTGATGGACGTGGATGAAGGGAAGCTCGCGGCAACCCTGCCGAAATTCGAGGCTCTCGACGCCGAGGCGCGCACCTACCCGTTCGACGTGACGGACCCGGGCGCGGTCAGCCGCGCGATCGGCGAGGTCGTCCAGGCATTCGGCGGGATCGATCTTCTGTTCAACAATGCGGGATATCAGGGCGCCTTCACGCCGATCCAGGACTACCCGGAAGACGATTTCGAGCGTGTCCTGAAGATCAATCTCTGTGGCGCCTTCTATGTGCTGAAGGCCTGCGCCCGGCAGATGATGACCCAGGGTGGTGGTGCCATCGTCAATACGGCCAGCATGGCCGGCATCGGCGGCCCGCCGAACATGCTCGGCTACGCGAGCTCCAAGTTCGGCATCGTCGGGCTGACGCAGACCGCATCCAAGGACCTTGCTCCCCACAAGATCCGCGTGAATGCGATCAGTCCGGGCCTGATGGGCCCCGGGTTCATGTGGGATCGTCAGGTGGAACTGCAGGCCAAGGCCGGAAGCCAGTATTTCTCGTCCGATCCGAAGGAAGTGGCCCAGCAGATGATCGGATCCGTCCCGATGCGCCGTTACGGTGACATCGAGGAGATCCCCGGCGTGGTCTCGTTCCTGCTCAGCGACGACGCGAGCTACCTCACGGGTGTGAACATTCCGATTTCGGGCGGGATTCTCTGACCTTCGCTCTTCGGGCGCGCGCGGTTCTACTCTATAAGCCGCGCGACTTTCCCCGAATGTGAGACCCGGAGATACCGAAGCGATGACCGAAACCTGGATCGACGAAACCCTGTATGACAGCTGGGGCCAGCGCTTCCGCGTCGTGCGCGAACTCGCGCGCAAGCGTTCCGCGTTCCAGGACATCGTGGTGTTCGAAAGTGCGTTCCATGGCCGTGTGCTGATGCTCGACGGTGTCACGCAGATCACGGAACGCGACGAGTTCGTCTATCAGGAGATGCTGGCGCACGTCCCGATGCTGGCGCATCCCGAGCCGAAGCGCGTCCTCATCATCGGTGCAGGCGACGGCGGCGTGCTCCGGCGCGTCCTGCAGCATGCCTCGGTCGAGCGCGCGGTCATGGTCGAGATCGACGGCGACGTGATCGCCCTGTCGAAGGAGTTCCTGCCCGGGATCGCGGGCGATGCGTGGAACGATCCGCGCGCCGACGTCATCGTGGGCGACGGCATCGACTACGTCGCGAAGGCAGAGGATGCGTCCTTCGACGTCATCATCGTGGACTCGACGGACCCGATCGGGGTCGGCGAGGTCCTGTTCGCGGATGCGTTCTACCGCGACTGCGCACGCATCCTGTCGAAGGACGGGCTGATCGTGAACCAGTGCGGCGTGCCGTTCATGCAGGCCGAAGAGCTGCATGACACGAGCCTGCGTCGTGCCAAATTCTTCCCGCATGTCTCGGCGTATGTCGCAGCCGTGCCGACCTATGTCGGCGGGTTCATGACGCTCGGGATCGCAGGCAAGGGCGAGAAGCCGGGCACGCAGAGCGCCGAGCAGATCGAGGCCCGGGCGAAGGCCGCCGGCATTCTGGGCAACACGCGGTACTGGACGCCCGGCGTTCACGTCGGTGCATTCCAGCTGCCGCCCTATATCGCGGAGCACCTTCCGGTTCCGAACGCAGCGGGCTGACCGGCGTAAGGCGCCCGGGTCCGTTCGACCCGGGCGCTGCGTCGAATGCCGTCAACCGGCGATTCGGTGATGGAACCGGACGGCCACCGTCTCGATGTCCAGTTCCTTGACGGTCTGCGCGAACTTCTTGAAATGCGGCATCTGGTTGTGCGCCTTGAACGCATCTTCGCTCGCATAGACTTCGTACAGGACGATTACGTTGGGCCGATCCACCGGCTCCAGCACATGGAACAGAAAGCAGCCCGGCTCGTCGGCAACGGACCGTTCCGCATCGAACCGGCAGATCGCGGCGAACGCATCATGGGTGTCGGGTGTCGTCTCGAATTCGGCGATCACCGTGTAGTTCTCGGACATGCTTAGCTCCTTTTCGCAAGATCGCTTGAAACCGTGCGGGCATGATCCCGGAAGGTTCTCGATCGTGCAACGCGGTCTTGTGCGAAAGGATTGACGCCGCATCGCCCTGACGCCAGAGTTGGGCCGTCGACACGGGAGAGACCAGCCCGCTGGCGCCGAAGGAGCAACCGCCCCGGAAACTCTCAGGCCAAAGGACCTTGTCGGCGACGAACTTCTGGAGAGAGGCGCGCGATCTCGCGTGTCCGCCGACGGGATAGCGATCTCAGGCGAACGGACAGAAGGGGCACGAGACCCGGATCGCACCATGCGGTCCGGCCGCCCGAAACCGTCGCCGCGCCAGGGACATGTCCAGCGGCATCCGGAGTTGATCGCGCATGACCGACCCTTCGACAGATGCCCCTCTGAAACAGACGCCGCTCCATGCGCTGCATCTGGCGCTCGGTGTCCGCATGGTTCCGTTCGCGGGCTACGAGATGCCGCTGCAATACAAGGCTGGGCTCATGGCCGAGCATCTCCACACGCGCAGGAAGGCCGGTCTGTTCGATGTCTCTCACATGGGGCAGCTCAAGATCACGGCACGCAGCGGTTCCAATGCCGATGCTGCGACGGCTCTGGAGACGCTGATCCCGGCTGACGTTTTGTCACTTGGCGCAGGGCGCCAGCGTTACGGCCTGCTGACGAACGAGGATGGCGGCATCTGCGACGACCTGATGTTCGCGAACATGGGCGACTGGTTCTATGTCGTGGTCAACGCCGCCTGCAAGGATGCCGACGCGGACCGGATCGAAGCGGCGATCGGCAATCGCGTGACGGTCGAGCGCTGTTTCGACCGCGCGCTGCTGGCGCTTCAAGGCCCCGCCGCCGAAGCCGTTCTGGCGCCGATCTGCCCGGATGCGGCCGCCATGCGGTTCATGGACGTGCGCGAGACCAGGATCATGGATACGCCCGTCATTATCTCGCGCTCCGGCTATACCGGCGAGGACGGCTTCGAGATTTCGGTCGCCGCCAAGGATGCGGAACATGTCGCGGATGCCCTGCTGGCAAACGAGAACGTCCTGCCGGTCGGCCTGGGCGCGCGCGATTCGCTGCGGCTTGAGGCCGGCCTGTGCCTCTACGGTAGCGATCTCGACACGACGACAAGTCCGGTCGAGGCTTCGCTGATGTGGTCGATCCAGAAGGCACGCAAGCCCGGCGGCAGCCGTGCCGGCGGTTATCCCGGCGCCGGCGAGGTCGAAGCGCAGCTCGCCCAGGGCACGCAGCGTGTCCGCGTCGGCCTGCAGGCGACCGGGCGCGCGCCTGTTCGCGGTGGTGCGCCGCTGTTCGCCGATCCGAACGGCGCGACGCAGGTCGGCGTGGTGACGTCGGGCGCCTTCGGTCCCAGCGTCGATCATCCGGTTGCCATGGGATATGTGGCACCTGCCCATGCCGGCACCGGCATGCCGCTGTATGCCGAGCTGCGCGGGCGGTTCGTGCCCGTCACGGTGGCAGCCCTGCCGTTCACGCCGGCCCGTTTCAAGCGCTGATCGCGGCGTCGCCGAACCCTACAGTCTCAACCCCTACAGTCCAGGAGTGGTGCCAATGGCCACGTATTACACGAAGTCGCATGAGTGGGTTCGCATCGATGGCGATATCGCAACCGTCGGCATCACCCGTCATGCAGCCGACGAGCTCGGCGAACTGGTGTTCGTCGAGGCCAAGGATGCTGGCGTCGAGCTGAAGCAGGGCGATGCGGCGGCTGTCGTGGAGTCCGTCAAGGCGGCTTCCGACATCTATGCGCCGGTCAGCGGATCGATCGCGGGCTTCAATTCCAGGCTCACGGACGAGCCGACCCTCGTGAGCAACGACTCCGAAGGGGAAGGCTGGATCTTCAAGCTGAAGATCGACGATTCCGAAGCCCTGTCCGCCGAGCTTTCGGGCCTGATGGACCAGGACTCCTACGCGGCCCAGATCGGCTGACCAGAAGACAGAGCAGGAAAATCACCGTGCCCGCGATCGATACGACGCCGACCGACACGACCCTCTGGCCCGGACCGGGTGCCGCGGACTTCGCGTCCCGGCATATCGGGCCGCGCGAGGATGAGATCGCGGCCATGCTGTCCGAGATCGGTGCGGCCAGCCTTCAGGATCTGGTCGGGCAGACCGTGCCGTCCGCGATTCTGGATGCCGACATCGAGAAATCGCGGCCGGGGCTGTCGGAACAAGAGGCTCTGGCGCATCTGCGGGCCCTGGCTGCGCGCAATCGCGTCATGACGTCGATGATCGGGCAGGGCTATTACGACACGGTCCTGCCGCCGGTGATCCTGCGCAACATTCTTGAAAATCCGGCCTGGTACACGGCTTACACGCCCTATCAGCCGGAGATCAGCCAGGGACGCCTCGAGGCCCTGCTGAACTTCCAGACGCTGGTGCGGGACCTGACCGGCCTCGACATCGCCAACGCCTCCCTGCTGGACGAGGCAACCGCATGCGCCGAGGCGATGACGCTCTCGCAGCGCGTCGCGAAATCGAAGGCGATCGCCTATTTCGTCGATGCCGATACGCATCCGCAGACACTCAGCGTCCTGCGCACCCGCGCGGAGCCGCTCGGCATCGAGATCGTGACCGGCGACCCGGACGCGGATCTGGATGCGGGCGCCGTGTTCGGCGCGCTGCTGTCCTATCCCGCGAGCTCCGGCGCACTGCGCGATCCGACCGCCATCATCGCCCGTCTCCACGAGGCTGGCGCGATCGCAACCCTTGCGGCGGACCCGCTGGCGCTCGTGGTCCTGAAGAGCCCGGGCGCGTGCGGTGCGGATATCGCGGTGGGCTCGATGCAGCGCTTCGGCGTACCGATGGGCTTCGGCGGCCCGCATGCCGGCTACATGGCGGTGCGCGACGCATACAAGCGCCACATTCCCGGCCGCCTCGTCGGCGTGTCGCGCGACAGCCGCGGCAATCCGGCCTATCGCCTGGCGCTCCAGACACGCGAGCAGCATATCCGCCGTGAGAAGGCGACGTCCAACATCTGCACGGCGCAGGTCCTGCTGGCCATCATCGCGTCGATGTATGCGGTCTATCACGGCCCCGAAGGCCTGCGCGCCATTGCCAGACGCACGCACCGGATGGCCGCCATCCTGGGACGCGGACTGTCGGCCCTTGCCGTAAAGGTCGAGACGAAGGCGTTCTTCGATACCGTCACGGCCTTTGCCGGTGCATCGGCGCCGCTCGTGCTGGAGCGGGCGTGTGCTGCGGGGATCAACCTGCGCGATGCAGGCGACGGCCGCATCGGCATCGCCTGCGACGAGACGACGACGCCGGAGACGATCCGCGCGATCTGGCGCTGTTTCTGCCCGGACAAGGTGCGCCTCGAGCTGATCGAGCGTGAACTCGAAGCCCGCGCGGCAACCCTCGACGCCATCCCTGACGATCTGAAGCGCGGCGACGCGATCCTGACGCACCCGGTGTTTTCGGCTCATCGTTCCGAAACCGACCTTCTGCGCTACATGCGTGCGCTGTCGGACCGCGATCTGGCGCTGGACCGGACCATGATCCCGCTCGGCTCGTGCACGATGAAGCTGAACGCGACCGCCGAGATGATCCCGATCACCTGGCCGGGTTTCGCGCAGCTCCACCCGTTCGCGCCTGCCGACCAGACGGAAGGCTATGCCGCGCTGTTCGCCGAGCTGGAGGAATGGCTCTGCCGCCTGTCCGGCTACGATGCGGTCTCGCTCCAGCCCAACTCCGGTGCGCAGGGCGAATATGCCGGCCTGCTCGCCATTCGCGCCTATCATCGCGCCCGCAACGACGCGGCTCGTGACATCTGCCTGATCCCGGCCTCGGCTCATGGCACCAATCCCGCATCCGCCCAGATGGTCGGCATGCGGGTCGTGGTCGTCGGCTGCGATGCGCAGGGCAACGTGGACGTGGACGACCTGAAGGCGAAGCTCGCGCAGCATGGCGCGTCGGTCGCGGCCATCATGATCACCTATCCCTCGACGCATGGCGTGTTCGAGGAGCGCGTGCGGGAGATCTGCGATCTGGTGCACGCAGCCGGCGGTCAGGTCTATCTGGACGGCGCGAACCTTAACGCGCAGCTCGGACTTGCGCGGCCCGGCGCGTATGGCGCGGACGTCTCGCACTTCAACCTGCACAAGACGTTCTGCATCCCGCACGGCGGCGGCGGTCCCGGCATGGGGCCGATCGGCGTGCGCGCGCATCTCGCCCCCTATCTGCCGGGACGTCCGGAACGCGGAGAGGCGCACTGCGTGTCGGCGGCACCGTTCGGTTCGGCATCCATCCTGCCGATCTCGCTGGCCTATATCCTGATGATGGGTGATGCGGGCCTCAAGCGCGCGACCGAGATCGCGATCCTGAACGCGAACTACATCGCCCACCGTCTGGAGCCGCATTATCCCGTGCTCTATCGCGGGGCGAACGGCCGCACGGCGCATGAGTGCATCGTGGATCTGCGACCCTTGCGCGATGTGACGGGGATCACGGTGGACGACATCGCCAAGCGACTGATCGACCATGGTTTCCATGCGCCGACCGTCAGCTTCCCGGTCGCCGGCACGTTCATGATCGAGCCGACCGAATCCGAGGGCAAGGGCGAGCTGGACCGGTTCTGCGAGGCGATGATCGCGATCCGCGCCGAGATCGCCCTGATCGAGAATGGCGACATGAAGGCCGAGGAGAGCGCTTTGCGCCACGCGCCGCACACGGTCGCCGATCTGGCCGATCCCGACTGGAACCGTGTCTATGACCGGACAGTTGCGATCTTTCCGAACGGGACGGTCGCGGGGAAATATTTCTCACCCGTCAACCGGCTGGACAATGCCTGGGGTGATAGGAACCTCGTCTGCTCCTGCCCGGATATTTCGTCCTACGCCGAAGCGGCGGAGTAAGGCGCGGCATCATGGTCTATGCGCCGCGGCAGTTCCGGGAGGACCGCGCGGAGGTTCTGCAGGCCGCGATGCGGACCATCCAGTTCGCAACGCTCGTCCTGTCCGGGGCGGATGGTCCGGAAGCCGTGCATCTGCCGCTGATCGTGAAGGATAGCCCGGGCGGGCTCCGTCTCGAAGGGCATGTGGCCGTCGGCAATCCGTTCTGGAAACTGGCCGGGCGCGGCGGTGCGGCACTTGCCGTCTTTCAGGGGCCGCAGGCCTACGTTCATCCCGGCTGGTATGAGACCAAGCGGCAGACCGGCAAGGTGGTCCCGACATGGAACTACGTCGTGGTCCATGCCCGGGGCAGTCTGACCGTCGAGCGCGATCCGGACTGGCTTTTGCGCCATGTCACGGAGCTGACGGCGCTCAACGAGACGGGCCGGGCGGAGCCATGGGCCGTCACGGATGCACCCTCGGACTATGTTGCGGCACTGACGCGCGCGATCGTCGGCGTCAGCCTCGCCGTCTCGAATCTCGAAGGCGTGTGGAAGCTCATCCAGCATCATCCGGACGCCAATCGGCAGGGCGTGATCGCGGGCCTTTCGGCTTCGGCGAGGTCGGGCGACCGGGATGTCGCAACGCTGATGCAGGCACGCGAGGACGGCAGGGGTGCCGAGCAGCCTTCGTGACAGGCCGGCTCTCCACCGGCCCCCATGCATCGGCCGGCCGATGCATGGGGGCCGGGCTCGCGTTCCTGACC
>NZ_BALE01000059.1 GCF_000963885.1 Tanticharoenia sakaeratensis NBRC 103193 | reverse complement strand
CTGTCACGCCACAGAATCAGCGTTCAGTGGAGCCGCTCTAACCGGGACCATTGCCTCCGGCAGACTGGCTCAACACCGACACCACATCGGGCCGCGTCGGATGCACCAGATCAAGAACCGGGCGCGGATACAGCCCCAGCAGGACCACGACTGCCATCGTCAGGCCGAATACCGTCATCTGCCTGAAACCGAAATCAGGCAGGCGCGGCGCATCGCTGGATCGCGTGCCCATGAACACACGGCCCACCATCGTCAGCGAATACACGGCCGAGAGCACGAGTCCGAACGCCCCCAGCACCGCAATCACCGGGCTGACATGCCAGACGGCCAGAAGAACCAGGAATTCGCCGACAAAATTCGCCATGCCTGGCAATCCAAGGGACGCAAACGCGAAAAACAGGCCTGTCGCGGAGAGATGCGGCAGCACTCCCCACAGACCGCCCATCCGGCGCATGTCCCGCGTATGCAGATTGTCCTGCAGCGATCCCGCAATCGCGAACAACGCACCCGTGCTCAGGCCATGCGCCACCATCTGCATGACAGCGCCCTCGATCCCGAGCGTCGAGCCGGAAAACACACCCAGAAGCACGAAGCCCAGATGGCTGACACTGCTGTAGGCAATCAGCCTCTTCAGATCCGTCTGCACGAGCGACAGCCAGGCGCCGTAAAGAATGCCGACAACGCCCAGAACCATCGCCAGCGGCGTAATCTGCGCCGTCGCATCGGGAAACAGCAGGACCACGAACCGGATCAGCCCATATCCGCCAGTCTTGAGCAGGATGCCGGCGAGCAGAACACTGCCCGCCGTAGGCGCCTGCGTGTGCGTGTCCGGCAGCCACACATGCAATGGCACGACCGGAAGTTTGACTGCAAACGCTATGAAAAATCCAAGCATCAGGAGGATCGACGCACGCCCCGACATGGCCGTGCCCGCCAGCGCGAAATAGTCAAATGTCAGAACACCCGTGTGACGATAATGCAGGAGCACAAGCCCCAGAATGGACAGCATCATCAACAGGCCGCCACCCTGCGTGTAGAGGAAGAACTTGATCGCCGCAGCCTCGCGCGCCTCATGTCCCCACAGGACGATCAGGATATACATCGGCACCAGCATCAGTTCCCAGAAGAACAGGAACAGGAACAGGTCGGTCGCAATGAAGACGCCGTTCACGCCGGAAATCGTCGTCAGCAGGAGAAACTGGAACAGACCCGGCCTCTGTGTCTCGTCACGCGACGCCAGCAGCACACAGATGAACGACAAAACACCCGTGAGCCACAGCAGGACAAGGCTCAGCCCGTCCATGTCGGCCCGCAATGTAATCCCGAGAGACGGGATCCACGGCGCCGAGAAATGGGCAAGCCAAGGCCCCGGCCGCCCGATAGCCCTGATCGTGACATCCAGAAGAACGGCGGTCATGACACATAATGTTGCCAGAGACGCTATCCACGGAACGCGCGTTCCGGGCCATTTCCGTCCCCCGATCCACGCCAGAAGGCCGCCGACCAGGGGCACGATCACTAAGCAAGGAAGCGCTATCATGAGAACACCGCCAGACACAGGGCTGCTGCAGTACCCGCCACGATCCAGCCGGCATAGCGACGCACGCTGCCACTCTGCATGTGGCCCAGAAGGCCACCGCCCGAACGCACCACCGTCTCCAGCCCGCCGGACATCCGGTCGAACACATCGCCAATGTTGAGATAACCAATTTTCATGAACGGCCTGACAAGGACCGCATCATAGGCCCGGTCGAACCCCCAGCCGTTCCGGGCCAGGACCTCGAGATCGCCGTTGGGCACCCGCGGCTGCGCGGACGGCCGCCACATCAGCCACGCGACACCAATGCCCGCAATCGGCATCAGGCCGCCCACGAGCAACAGGATCGCCCCGCCTTCCGCCGCCGGTGCGCCGAACAGCGGAGATACCAGCGTGGACAGGAGATGAATGGGCGCCACGATGTTGGGCGACTGGATCAACCCGCCACCCAACGCCAGCACGGACAGGCAGGCCAGCGGCAGACCCATCGCAAAGGACGTCCGTCCGGACGGGACCGTGCGGCTACGACCGAAAAACACGATGAACACGCAACGGAAAATATAAAGCGACGTCATGAACGCGCCGATGATCGCCCCAAACCACAGGATCGGGTTCGCCTGCCAGGCATTCTGGAGAATCATCTCCTTGCTGTAGAAACCCGCTGTCAGAAGCGGCATGCCGGCCAGTGCGGCCGCACCGGCCAGAAAGGCGCTGAAAACGCCGGGCATGGCCCGACGCAGGCCACCCATTTCGAAGATGTTCTGCTTGTGGTGCACACGCAGGATAATCGACCCGGCCGCCATGAACAGCAGCGCCTTGAAGAACGCATGCGTTACCAGATGGAAGACCGCAGCCTCCCAGGCCCCGGTGCCCAGGGCCAGAAACATGTATCCAAGCTGGCTCATCGTCGAATAGGCGAGGATCCGCTTGATGTCGGTCTGGAAAAGCGCACTGCCCGCCGCCAGCAACAGCGTGATCAGCCCGATGATGCTGGTTGCCGTCATCGCGACATGGGCCTGCGCAAACAGCCCATGCAGCCGCGCGATCAGATAGACACCCGCCGTCACCATCGTCGCCGCATGAATCAGGGCCGAAACCGGGGTTGGGCCCGCCATTGCATCCGGCAGCCAGGTCTGGAACGGAACCTGCGCCGATTTCGCAAGCGCTCCGCCCAGCAACAGGAACACTGCAACATTCAACACGCGTCCCGCTACCAGGTGATTGCCCGATGTCAGGGTCGCGATATCGAGCGTCCCGGCAAGCGTCGCAAGCAGCAGGAGCCCGCATAACATCGAGGCATCACCCAGACGCGTCACGATGAATGCCTTGCGCGCGGCAATCCCATTCGCCGGGTCCGCATACCAGAATCCGATCAGCAGATAAGAGCAGGCGCCTACACCTTCCCAGCCAATATAAAGGCTTAGAAGATCCGACGAGAATACGAGCACGAGCATGGATGCGACGAACAGGTTCATATACGCGAAGAAACGCGCAATATCGGGGTCGTCATGCATGTATCCAAATGCATACAGATGGATCAGGAAGCCCACGACCGTCACAACCAGCATCATGAGCAACGACAACGGATCCAGCATAAACGCGATCTGGCTACTGAACCCGGCCAAATCGATCCACCGCCACAACACGATGTGGAGCATGTGATCAGGCGGCGGACTCGACAGGAAACGCAACGCCAGTACGAGGGCAAGTGCCGCCGCCGCACCAATGGAGCCAACACCCACGGTGCCTGCGGCCCATCGCGGCATTCGACCGGACGACAATATCAGCAATGACGCCCCAAGAAGGGGGCACAGGACAATTAACGGCAGCAGTATGGCACCCATCACTGCAACTCCCTGCGGGGAAGATGCCGGGCCAGTCCCCGTTCCTGCGCGCCAAAAGCCGCTCGGCATACATCGAATGAGACGATGCGCGCCAAGACCTAACAGAACTTTAACACAACCACCACACGATCATGGGAGATATATAACACATCCCTGCGACTGGCAGACATGTCCCGTCATGGGCGCCGCACCGGGAGCAACCTGAATGCCGGTCGGATTCCAGAAATACTTATTACCAGGCCAGACGCGATCAGGCTAACTGATCACTGGCACCATCCAAATATATCTGCTCAGCCTCTATAGAGACGCAAAATCAACTATCTAGCCGTTTTTTTCTGATCCCCCGCTTCGCTATCTCGACACTTCACCAGAGCAGAATGCGCAGTTCATTTGCCTCGCCGGCACGAAGCGAAACGCCATGTCTGCGAGGCGACCGGGCCAGACAGATGCATGACGACGCTGCCTTTCTGCCGCACTCCTCCTCCTGCAGCACCACCGCAACGCCGAAAGTGACATCAACACATCGCGGGCCACGGGCGATCCCGTCAGTTCGCAATGTCCTCACCGGGGATATCAACCCGATGCAGTCACCTCTGTGACCACTGGACGTTCGCACCCGGCACGAGGCGGCAGACGTCCTGCGCGCAACATTCGCCTCCTTCAGGGCGTTGATCGAGCGATGTGTTTTCGGGGGAGCGTTGCATGGCACCGCGAGCGAGTTGGAAAGGCATTCTCACGATCGGAGAACTGCGGTGCCCAGTCGCCCTATACGCGGCCGTGTCGTCGTCCGAGCGTATTTCCCTGCATCTACTCAATCGGGCCACGGGGCACCGCGTACACCGCCACTACGTCGACAGCGAGACGGGCGATCAGGTCGAACGCGACGACCAGGTCAAAGGTTATGAGACGAAAGGCGGGGACGTCGTGCTGCTGGACCTGGAAGAGGTCGCAGCTGCGGTGCCGGAGAGCGACAAGACCCTGACGATCTCCACGTTTATCCGCTGTAGCGACATCGATGATGTCTATCTGGACCGGCCATATTATCTTGGCCCTGCAGGACCGGAGGCGGAAGAAGCCTTTGCGCTGATCCGGAACAGTCTCGGACAGCAAAAGGTCGCAGCCCTGACCCAAACCGTCCTGTTCCGGCGCGTCAGGACGCTGCTCATCCGGACCTGTGGCGACACGCTGATCGCAACGACCCTGAATTTCGACGATGAGGTTCGCTCGTCTCAGGACGCCTTCAAGACCATTCCGGGTCGCAAATTGCCGCAGGAGATGCTGGATCTGGCGGCTCATATCATCGACACCAAAAAAGGGCATTTCGATCCATCGACGTTCGAAGACCGCTATGAGGCCGCTCTCGCCGATCTGGTGAAGGCCAAGCTCGAAGGCAGGAAACCACCTGCAGCACCTCGCACGGCCGACAACAAGGTCGTCAGCCTGATGGACGCCCTGCGTGAGAGCGCAGGCGCCTTGCACGACACAACGCCGTCGAAACCCACGCGGAAGCGGTCACAACCACGTCCCAAGGCCGCCCATGGTCGTCGGAAGGCAAGCTGAGCGATGGCGCTCGAAACCTATAGAAAGAAGCGCGATTTCAAAAAAACGCAGGAGCCGTCAGGCACGGGCACGCAGACAAAGGGACACCGCTTCGTCGTGCAGAAACATGATGCACGACGGCTCCATTATGATTTTCGGCTCGAAATGGACGGTGTTCTGAAGAGCTGGGCCGTGACCAGGGGGCCGAGCCTGGTTCCGGGAGAGAAGCGCCTCGCTGTGCATGTCGAGGATCACCCGCTGGATTATGGCGATTTCGAAGGCACGATACCGGAGGGTCAATATGGCGGCGGCACGGTGGCAGTCTGGGATCGTGGAACCTGGACGCCGCTCGATGATGCAGAAAAAGGCTTGGCCAAGGGACATCTCGACTTCGATCTGCACGGGAAAAAGCTCTCCGGACGCTGGCATCTGGTCCGGATGAAAGGCAGGTCGCGCGACAAACGCGACAACTGGTTGCTGATCAAGGGTGATGACGAGGCAGCCCGAAGCGACACCGATCCCGATATCCTCGAAGAGCAGCCGAACTCCATCAAAACAGGCCGCACGATTGCCGAGATTGCCAGCGGTGCAAAATCGACGCCAGCCGGGTCGGCACGAGCAAGGAAAGCCCGAAAACCCACGACATCCGAAGCGGAAATCGAAAATCCTTCTCCTGCGGACAGTAGAGAATCCAAAATGGCGCAGGTCAAAGGCGCCAGGGCTGCCGATCTTCCCGACTTCGTCGAGCCCACTCTGGCTACTCTTGTCGCCAGACCGCCTTCCGGCGCGCGCTGGGTTCATGAGATCAAATTCGACGGTTACAGGCTCGAGGCCCGGATCGACCATGGCGCGGTCAGGCTGCTCACGCGCAACGGGCTCGACTGGACTGCAAAATTCGGCGACGGCATGCGCGACGCGCTGGCGAAGCTCCCGGCCGAGACGGCACTGATCGACGGTGAACTGGTCGTGGAACTGGGCACGGGCGCCAGTGATTTCTCGGCCCTGCAGGCCGATCTCAGTGAAGGCCGGACAGATCGCTTTGTCTTCTATGCCGTCGACCTGCTCTATCTGGATGGACACGATCTGCGCGGGGCAACCCTGAGCGATCGCAAGACCGCGTTGCGTGCCATCCTGCCGGACTCTCCCGGCATCCTCCGGTTCAGCGACCATTTCGACAATGATGGCAGCATGGTCCTGCAGCATGCCTGCCGCCTGAGCCTGGAAGGCATCGTCTCCAAGCAGGCCGACGCCCTTTACCGGTCAGGTCGCGGAAAGATCTGGGTCAAATCGAAATGCTCGGCACGGCAGGAATTCGTCATCGGCGGCTACGTTCCGTCCACAACGGGACGCCGGAGTGTAGGGTCTCTGGTGCTTGGCGTGCATGACGCGCAGGGCCTGCGATATGTCGGACGGGTGGGCACCGGATTTTCGGCTCATGTCGCAGCAGACCTGTTTCAGGCCCTCGACGCCATCAAGATTGCGAAAAGTCCTTTTGCCGACCATCTATCCACTCAGGAAGCGCGCGGCGTCCGCTATGTTCGTCCAGATCGCATGGCCGAAGTCGAATTTCGGGCCTGGACCGCGGATGGACGTCTGCGACACGCATCCTATCGTGGCATCCGGGACGACAAGCCCGCCCGGGACATCGTGCGCGAAATGCCCGAGATCGAGGCATCTGCAACCGGCCCCTCGAAAGAACAGAGGCGCACCGTAACGCTGACCCACCCGGACCGGATCTACTGGCCCGACGCCGGTGTCAGCAAGGAAGGACTCGCCGATTATTACGCCTCGGTATGGCCTCGCATTGCCCCGTTCATCGTGGATCGACCGCTGGCCCTGCTGCGCTGCCCTACTGGCATCACAGGCGCGCGCTTCTTTCAGAAGAATGTCTGGAAAGGCATGAACGCCCACATCCTTGCGCTGGATGATCCCTCCGGGAAAGCAGACGAACAGCTGATCGGTATTCACGATCTGGATGGCCTGATGGGTCTGGTGCAGGGAGCAACTCTCGAAATTCACCCTTGGGGCGCGTCCTGTCGTGATTGGGAAAAGCCGGATGAGCTGGTCATGGATCTCGATCCCGGTGACGACGTGCCCTGGAAGACCGTGATCGAAGCAGCGCGGGAGGTACGTGCTCGCCTGGAAGCGACCGGCCTCGTGCCGTTCGTCAAAACTTCGGGCGGCAAGGGACTGCATGTCGTCGTACCGCTGAGACCCGAAGCCGATTGGGATCAGGTCAAGGAATTTTCCAGAACCCTGGCGCAGGAGATGGCATCCGGCAGCCCAGGCCGCTTTATCGCGACAGTCGCCAAATCGAAGCGGCACGGCAAGATTCTGCTCGATTATCTGCGCAATCAGCGCGGTGCGACATCGGTCGCACCCTATTCGACCCGCGCACGGGCCTATGCTCCAGTCTCGATGCCACTGGCCTGGGACGAACTGGGTTTGATCACCGGACCGGCACAATTTACCGTGGAGAATGCCCTGGCACGGCTTTCATCTCTTCATGCAGATCCATGGGAGGATTTCCATGCGGCGCGCCGCCCGATCGAAGCCGTCACGCGCCGCAAACGTCGTCGCTAGGACTTCCCGCCTTTCCCCGACGATCGCAGGCTCGCCTTGAGCGCGTCCATGATATTCACGACATTATCCCCTGCCGGCGGTTCGGCCTGAGCGACGGGCTTCGCCGGCTTCTTCTTCCGCGAGCGCTTCTTGGCATCGATGATGGCCTGCAGGCGCGTCTGCACAGGATCCTGGACCATGTCCGGATTCCACGGCCGCGTAAGCGCGCTGATCAGCTTCCTGAGCAATGCGCTTTCCTGCCGGCCGGCCTTGGCCGTCTTCTCCTGCGGCTCATACTCTTTCGGATCCCGGACCTCGTCGCCATACCGGAGCGTCCAGACCACGACCCCGTTGCCACGTGGCTCCAGCAGGACCGCATGCTCCCGCCGATACAGCACCAGCCGTGCAATGCCGACGATCCCGGTGGCTCGCATGGACTCGCGAATGACAGCAAACGCCTCCTCGCTGACGTCATCGTCCGGCATCAGATAATAGGGCGTATCGTACCAGATCCAGCCGATCTCGTCGGCATCGACGAAGCGCTCGATGTCGATGGTATGCGTGCTGTCCAGGGCAACGGCTTCCAGTTCGTCATCCTCGAGCAAGACATATTTCTCATCGTCGCACGGGTAACCCTTGACGAGGTCGTCGTCATCGACGGGCCTGTCGGTCATGGCGTCGACATACTGCGCGACGACACGATGGCCGGTCTTCTGGTTCATCGTATGAAAACGAATGCGCTCGGCCTCGGTCGTGGCCGGCGTCATCGACACGGCGCATGTCACGAGAGAGAGCTTCAAATGCCCGGTCCAGAACGGCCTTGGTGCCATTGATCGTTCCTTCCGCCATCAGTTGCTATCAAGCGCTGCTATTCAGCGCCCGGCGCATTACCGGGTTCCTGCGCAGCCTTTGTGGACGGAATGCTCTACAAGTCACGGACCAACCAGACGACTGCACCGAAGCCCAGCCGGCGGGGTCATGTTCCTAATGCCAAGAAAAGAAATCAGCACGGCATACGTGAGCATCTGGAAAAACAGACCAGAGACGCAACGTGGTCATCGGCACCACGGCCTGCCAACTACCCTGCCGCGCGAGAGCAAGGTTACCAGTCTGATCATGCATGGAATGAATGAGATGCCACTGAATGTTCCGAGACATCACAAGGCGATGTCTATGCCATGACTTGAAGTGCAAGACTTATGACCAGGCGGACTCTTGACGAGGCGAGCATTATTCAACATGACTAACGAAAGCAGAAGCGATGCTCGTTAGCTTTTGAAGCCAAAGAACCGACGCCTGTCCGGCTTCTGGCCTTTTCCGTGCTTCTTAATGGCCGATCGGATGCGCACGAAGCCCAAGTCGTTCACTGCGAACGGGTTCTATATATGCGCTTTGTTGGATAATGCCGTGAGGCAGGATACCTGCCGGCCTGAGCCCCTACGGGTTACGCAAGGCAGCTGCGCGTCGACTTGCAGAGGCTGAATGCTCGCCGCACCAAATCGCGTCGATCACGGGGCACAAAACCCTGCCCGAGACCGAGCGCGTAAAACAATATCCACAGACTGTAAGACAGGACGCGGTAGATACTGAGAGATAACGCTTTTATTTTTGATTGGTGAGCCGGGTGGGATTCGAACCCACGACCATTCGATTAAAAGTCGAATGCTCTACCGGCTGAGCTACCGGCTCACCAGAGCAGGCGTGACCTGAGCCACGTCGCGCGGCCTTCGGGTACAATGGAGCGCCCGCGCCGTCAACCGGCTGCAGAACCCGCGGCGGTGCGCCATGACGCCGCCGCGCTCGAAAAGCCGCCGCCGATCACAACGCAAGCGACCCCGGCAGAGACCGGGGTCGCTCACAAGTCAGGCCTCGGGATACATCTTCACGATGACGTCCGGGTCCTTGACCGTCCCCGAGCTTCCCGAGCCACGCTTGATCTGGTCGATATGCTCCATGCCTTCGACCACCTGGCCCGCGATGGTGTACTGCCCGTCAAGCGACGGCACCTTCTCGAACATGATGAAGAACTGGCTGTTCGCGGAATCCGGGTTCATCGTGCGCGCCATGCCCAGCGTCCCACGCTCGAACTTCGCTTCCCGCGTGAATTCGGCCTTCAGGTCCGGCAGATGGCTGCCGCTCGTCCCCGTACCGGTCGGATCACCGCCCTGAGCCATGAATCCCTCGATGACACGGTGAAACTTCACCCCGTCATAGAAGCCTTCCGACGCCAGCGTCTTCAGACGCTCGACAGCCAGCGGCGCCAGATCCGGGCGCAGCGCAATCACGACCTTGCCGGTCTTCAGCTCCATGACCAGACGGTCAGCACTCTCGGACATCTCAAACTTCCTCTTTGCTCCGCAAGCAGGACGCGTCAGACGCGTCCGACCCGCGCATGAACGAGCGGCAGGACCGACGCCGGCACGAAACCGGCAATATCCCCGCCCAGCCGCGCGATTTCCTTCACGATGCGCGAGGCAGTCGATCGATGCTGCTCGTCTGCCAGCAGAAACACCGTCTCGATCCCCGGCGCAAGCCGACGATTGGTCCCGAACATCTGCGTCTCGAAATCGAAATCGCCCGCGCCACGCAAACCACGCACGATCGTATGAGCCCCATGTGCCGTCGCAGCGTCCACCAGCAGCCCCTCGAATCCCAGAACCTCGACCGAAGCCGAAAGCCCGAGATCCGCAACACAGGTCCGGACACTCCCGATCCGTTCCTCCAGGGACAAGAGTGGCTGCTTGCCCTCGTTACGGGCAACCGCCACGACCAGCCTGTCGAACAAGGCAGCCGACCGCGCGATGATGTCCAGATGACCGAACGTCACCGGATCGAATGTCCCCGGATAAAGCCCGATCCGAATACTCGTCACTCCGTCTCGCTTCCCGGCGAGGCATTCGGCGCGCCCTGATCGGATTCCGGAGCATCCGCCGACGGTGCACCCGCGTCCACAGCACCTTCCGCTCCGCCATCGGCCTCGTCATCCTCGGATTCCATGACCGGGAAGACGCTCGCCACACGCTCGCTGTCATCCACGCGGAACAGTGTCACGCCACTCGCCTGCCGTGCCATGACCCGGACCTGACCGACCGGGAGACGGATCAGCCGCCCGGCATCGGTCACCAGCATGACATCCTCGCCCGCCAGCACCGGCAACGTCGCCACGACCTCACGCCCGCGACGCGGCGAACTCAGCGTCATGTTGGTGATGCCCTGGCCGCCACGACCGGACACACGATAGTCGTATGCCGAAGACCGCCGCCCGAAACCACCATCGGTCACCGTCAGAAGGATTTCCTCGAGACGCTCCATCTCGGCAAAGCGCTCGGCGCTCAGCGCCGCATCGGGCGCATTTTCCTCGCCGTCTTCGTCCGCCACCACGGGTTCGGCGTCGTCAGACTCCGCCCCCTCGGCCTCGCTCAACGCGCTTTCAGCGTCATCGGCCAGCGCGCTTTCAGCGCGACGCTTGGCATTGGCCATGCGCAGATACGCCGACCGTTCCTCGACGCTCGCATCCACATGTCCCAGCACGCACAGCGAATTCACGGCATCGCCCGCGCCCAGACGGATGCCGCGCACGCCCGAGCTGTCGCGGCCCGCAAACACACGCAGCGTGTCGTCGGTGATCTGGAACCGGATGCAACGGGCCTTGCGCGTGCCCAGGAATACATCCTGCCCTTCCCGGCAGGTCGCAACGCCGATCAGACGATCATCCTCGTCCAGCTTCATCGCGATCAGCCCGGACGACCGGATGTTGCGGAAATCCGACAGACGGTTGCGTCGCACATTGCCACTCGCCGTCGCGAACACGAGATGCAGGTTCTCCCACAGCGCCTCATCCTGCGGCAGCGGCAGAACCGCTGTGATCTCGTCCGATCCCAGCTCCGGCAGCAGGTTCACGAGCGCGCGTCCCTTCGCCGTCGGGGACGCCTCCGGCAGACGCCACACCTTCTCGCGATAGGCCTTGCCTCCGGACGAGAAGAACAGGACCCACTGGTGCGTGTGCGCATTGAAGCTGCGGACGATCACGTCATCGCCGCGCATCCCCGCCGCCGAACGGCCACGCCCGCCACGGTTCTGCGAGCGGAACACATCCAGCGGCGTGCGCTTGATGAAGCCATCACGCGTGATGGTCACCACCATCTGCCCCGGCTCGATCAGGCTCTCGTCCGTCTGGTCGCCGACAACGTCCGAAATCTCGGTCATGCGTGGCACTGCGATCTCGGCACGAGCCCGCTGCAGCTCCTCGCGCATCACTTCCATGCGCCGGATATGGCTGCCGATGATCTCCAGCAACTCGTTGATCCTGACCGCGACCTCGTCCAGCTCGGACGTGATCTTCTCACGCTCAAGGCCGGTCAGGCGCTGCAGTCGCAGATCGAGGATCCCGCGCGCCTGCGCATCCGTCAGTCGCACGCGGCCATCGACGACGACATTGCCCTCGTCATGAATCAGCGCAAGCAGCGGCACCACGTCAGCCGCATCCCATTCGCGCGCCATCAGCTGCGCCCGCGCCGTCGCCGCGTCCGGTGCGGCCCGGATCAGCGCGATCACCGCATCGATGTTGGCCACCGCCAGCACGAGACCGACCAGCAGATGCCCGCGATCACGGATCTTGTTCAGGTCGAAGCGCGCCCGACGCAGGATGACGTCCTCGCGGAAGCGGATGAATGCTTCCAGGACGTCCTTCAGACCCATCAGGCGCGGCTGGCCGTCGTCCAGCGCCAGCATGTTCACGCCGAACGAGGTCTGGAGCTGCGTGAAGCGATACAGCTGGTTGAGAACGACTTCCGGTGTCGCATCGCGCTTGAGCTCGACGACGATCCGCATGCCCGACCGGTCGCTCTCGTCGCGAATGTCCGAGATGCCCTCGATCTGCTTGTTGCGCACCAGATCGGCAATGCGCTCCTGCAGCGTCGCCTTGTTCACCTGATAGGGAATCTCGGTCACGACGATCGCCCGGCGATCCTTGCGGATCTCCTCGATCTCGGCCCGTGCCCGCACCAGGATCGACCCGCGCCCGGTCTCGAACGCCGAACGGATGCCCGACCGCCCGAGGATGATCCCGCCCGTGGGGAAGTCCGGCCCCGGCACGATCGTCATCAGCTCGTCGAGCGTCATCGCCGGGTTCTCGATCAGCGCCAGCGCCGCATCGATCACTTCGCCCGGATTATGCGTGGGAATGTTGGTCGCCATGCCGACCGCGATGCCCGATGCACCATTGACCAGCAGGTTCGGGAACGACGCCGGCAGAACCTTCGGCTCCACCTCGCTCTCGTCGTAGTTCGGCTGGAAATCCACCGTGTCCCGGTCGATGTCGTCCAGCAGGAACGATGCCGACCGCGCCAGACGCGCCTCGGTATACCGCATCGCCGCCGGCGCATCGCCGTCGACCGAGCCGAAATTGCCCTGGCCGTCGATCAGTCGCACCCGCATCGACCACGACTGCGCCATGCGCACCATGGCATCATAGATCGAGCTGTCGCCGTGCGGATGGTATTTACCCATCACGTCACCGACCGCACGTGCCGCCTTGCGATATGCCTTGTCCGCCGTGAACCCGCTTTCGCGCATGCCATACAGGATACGGCGATGCACAGGCTTCAGACCGTCGCGCACGTCCGGCAGCGCACGCGACACGATAACGGACATCGCATAGGCGAGATACGACGAACGCATCTCGTCCTCGATCGTCACCGGCATCTGATCGAGAGGAAACGGCGGCAGGGGTTGCTCAGGCAGATCGGTCAAGGCTCGTCCATCACATTAAACATCGCGCCACCAGTCATGGTCCGAACCCGGCACACGACCCGCGCAGGACGCAACCTACCACAGATCGCCCCAAGCCCCATACCGGCTTGGAATCCGATGGGGCTGGACGCGGGATGTCAGGTCGGCTGCCAACGCTCGTTCGCACCATATTGCCGATGGTGCGCGCCCTGCGACCTGCTCTCCCGGCAATCCGCCACGCTGTTCAGGCGCGCCTCATGGGACGAACCGATCGGCTGCTTCCGCGCACCGCATGACGCATGCCTCTCGAGCGGACGTCTCACGCTCCAGACACATTACGAAGCCCCAGACCCCTGACAGCACAGCAAGGGGATTTCCTTTGCCGGCACGACGCCGACCAGCACCACCCGCCTCGGATTCTATCAAGGCCCGGACCAAAACGTCCGGCTCAGGTCGCTGCACCCACAACAGGTGCTCCGCATGGCAGCAGGCGCCAGGAAATATGCCCCAAGGCCATCTGTCACACGATGACCGACATTTGGACGCGAAAGCTCGTCAACGACCTTCTGCTAGCTAGCCACCTGTCAAAGTTTCAGACAAAAAACTTCAAACAACTGACGACCGACTGGGGCCGGACAAGACCGGGCTCCGATCGGCTGCCGTCATGCGGCCAGAAGCTCAGAACGGAATTTCATCGTCCAGGTCATGATCGCCGCCAGGCGCATCCCAACCGCCCGATCCGCCAGCGGAGCGCGGAGCAGGCGCCGACGAGCGTCCACCGCCCCCACCAAGCTGACGCGGCGCAGGCGCTGCATCATAGCCGCCACCTTCAGATTCGCCGCCCCGATTGCTGTCAAGCAACACCAGTTCCCCACGGAACCGGTCCAGAACGACTTCGGTGGTGTAACGCTCCTGTCCGGACTGATCGGTCCATTTGCGCGTCTGCAAGGTGCCCTCGAGATAGACCTTGCGTCCCTTCCGCAGGAAACGCTCAGCCACATCCCCCAGACGATCGTTGAAGATCACGACACGATGCCATTCGGTCCGCTCACGGCGCTCGCCGGAGGCCCGATCGTTCCACGTCTCGCTGGTGGCGACCGTCATCGAAACGATCTTGCTTCCCGACTGCGCATTGCGCACCTCGGGGTCCTTGCCGAGATTCCCAACGAGAATAACCTTGTTAACGCTGCCAGCCATCACATTCATCCAGTCACAATTCGGACGAGCATTTTAGCTCAAACGCGCTGCGATGACAGCCCGACAAACAGCTTGCGCGCAGGTTCGGGCTTGCGTTAATAAATAAATAAATCAAACAAGGTTTCTGCGAGAAATTGCATGGCACGTCGAAATCGATTTTTCGTAATGACATTCTGGGGTCAATTTCTCAACTACAGCGTCGAACATGACGTTGTTTCCACGATACCGATACCACAATCTCCCCCGAACCTGACGGTTCTCATCGACAACGACCATGTCGAATTCCAGGCGCACCCCACTCCGGACGAATGTGTTCCCCTTCGCACCTATCCAGATGGACTCCTGCGTAAAAGCCGTTCTCCAGGCAATTCCTTGAAAATACGGCCTGCGGAATTTGCCGGACCCTACGTCCTCTTCCGCCATGGCGGCCTCTTTCTTTCCGTGGATGACGGCGGCAAGACCTCGGTCTCGAGGCCGCGCGGCCTGAGCTGGGAAACATTTCGCCTCCTGAACGAGGATGAATATGATCGGCTTTCCTATTTTCTGACAAACTCCTGGTATATCCAGTCCCAGAGAAAGATTTCCCGCTTTGATATTGATAAACCAGCGGAAGCGTTCACCTTTCATATCGCAGGATTAAGGCTCCCTCTGGAAACCATCCTGGAGTGCATACCGGACTCCAAATCAAAGGAAATATTAATACCTTACGATACCTGGATCCTGGAAAAGTTTACCCTCTTCAAGCCACTTGTATACTACTGCTCCTTCGGAAAGGAAGACGGCTTCCTCTGCCTTGACATCGCTATCGATACCCTGCGTCGGCATGGCGCCTATGACGGTGATATCAAGATACTGAGTGAGCGGTCGCAGGAAGACCTTTCTCACCAGTACAGATCGTATTCAGACAATCGCGTTCAGGTTCTCGAATATATTCCACTCGATGTAGTGGACTACATGTCCGCCAGATTCGATATTTCTTCATACGAAGAATTCGATCAATACCAGCCCATACTTTACCTTGACACTGACACAATGATAAACGCACCGCTGACGGATGTTTTCAGTCAGGCACTGCATGACAAGCAGACCACGATTCACGTCTTCAACGAGTTCGACGAACCGTGGACGGCCGATTACTGGGGTCGGGAACTCTTCAACGACGATCCCGGGGCGATACCGCCGACATACGGTTTCACAACAGGCATCATGCTTTACCGGAACCTTGCCTGTATCAGCGCAAGCCTCAAGGCCGTCCGGGACACGATCATGCGGCAGTCAAGCGTCTGGGGCACGCGACACATGCTGCGCTGTTACGATCAACCCGTCGCCAATTACGTAATGCACAAGTTTGAATCCCTGGATTCGGCCTTGATGACCGCCAATACGCGGAATTTCGATATGCGTCTGAATGGCGCCGACAACGACACCTACGACGCCTATGTCTCCTCGCTCGGCGAACCAATTCTGCATTTCGCGGGAGGCGTTGGGGCCTATGATTGGAAGGTCGGCGCCATGCGGCGCTATCAGGCTTGGCTCGATCGCTCGAACCAGCCGAATGAAACGCCCGAAGACTTGCTCCCGGACGCGTTCGAGCCTCTTGAAAACGTCGCCCTGTTACATGGCCCGCAAGCCCAATCAGAATCTCTCTGATCAGTTCTTTAGGCCGTTGCCCGACCAGATCGCCTATCGCAACTTCCGACCGCGCATGGTCTTAATATCCGGCCAGACTGGAATCGTCTGGATTTTCGAATCAGACCATGCGCCCGGACACGATGCCAGAATCCAAGCCAACACCATCTCATGCCATCCGCGTTCGCGGCGCCCGCACCCACAACCTGCGCAACATCGACGCTGACATTCCGCGCGACCAGCTGACGGTCATCACCGGCCTCTCCGGCTCCGGCAAGTCGTCCCTCGCCTTCGATACGATCTACGCCGAAGGCCAGCGGCGCTACGTCGAAAGTCTGTCTGCCTATGCCCGCCAGTTCCTTGAACTCATGGGCAAGCCGGACGTGGACTCGATCGAGGGGCTTTCACCGGCGATCTCCATCGAACAGAAAACGACGTCCAAGAATCCCCGCTCGACCGTCGGCACCATCACCGAAATCCACGACTACATGCGCCTGCTCTGGGCACGCGCCGGCGTGCCCTATTCGCCCGCCACCGGCCTGCCGATCGAGGCGCAGTCAATCTCCCAGATGGTCGAACGCGTGATGGCCATGCAGCAGGGCATGCGCCTCATGCTGCTCGCCCCCGTCATTCGCGACCGCAAGGGCGAATACCGCAAGGAACTAGCAGAGCTCCAGCGCAAGGGCTTTACCCGCGTGAAGATCGACGGCGAACTGCACGAGATCGCCGACGCGCCCAATCTGAATCGCAAACTCCGCCATACGGTCGAAGTCGTCGTGGACCGTATCGTCGTAAAGGAAGGCATCGAGGCCCGTCTCGCCGACAGCTTTGAAACCGCGATCGCCCTTTCGGACGGCCTCGCCTACGCCGAGGAAGTCACCAGAGACGGGAACGCGGAACCGCCGGCCCACGTCGTTTTCTCGTCGCGCTTCGCCTGCCCCGTCAGCGGCTTCACGCTGGAGGAGATCGAGCCCCGCCTGTTCTCCTTCAACGCCCCGACCGGCGCCTGTCCGGCCTGCGACGGCATCGGCACCGAGACCTTCTTTGACGAACACCTGATCGTTCCCGACACGCGCCTGTCGCTGGAAGAGGGCGCGATCGCCCCGTGGCAGAACAGCAAGACCGCCTGGTTCGACCAGACGCTCGCAAGCCTGGCGAAGCACTTCGGCGAACGCGCCTCGACACCGTGGAACAAGCTCAAGGAGGAAACCCGCGACGGCATCCTCCATGGTACGCAGGACCCCGTCACCCTGACCTACCGCGACGAGCGCAAGAGCTACACGCTTACCAAGCCGTTCGAAGGCGTGGTCAACAACCTGCGTCGGCGCCTGACCGAAACCGACAGCATGTGGGTCCGCGAGGAACTCGGCCGCTATCAGAGCCACCGCCCCTGTCATGTCTGCGGCGGCGCGCGCCTTCGGCCCGAGGCGCTCAGCGTCCGTGTGAACGACCGCAACATCGCCCAGGCCTCGGATCTCACCATCCGCCAGGCACGCGACTGGTTCGCGACCGTCGAGGAGACCCTCACGCCGCAGCGCGCGGAAATCGCCCGCCGCATCCTGCGCGAAATCAACGACCGCCTGCGCTTCCTGGTCGATGTCGGCCTCGACTACCTGACCCTCTCGCGCGGCTCCGCAACCCTCTCGGGCGGCGAAAGCCAGCGTATCCGCCTGGCATCCCAGATCGGCTCCGGCCTGACCGGCGTGCTCTACGTGCTGGACGAACCCTCGATCGGCCTGCACCAGCGCGACAACGAACGCCTGCTGGGCACGCTCGACCGTCTCAAGAATCTCGGCAACACCGTCATCGTCGTCGAACACGACGAGGACGCGATCCGCAGCGCCGACTATCTCGTGGACATGGGGCCGGGTGCCGGCATCAACGGCGGCACGGTCGTCGCCGCCGGAACCCCTGCCGAAGTCGCCGCCAATCCGGACAGCCTGACCGGCGCCTATCTGTCGGGCCGCCGGAGCGTGCCGGTCCCCGCCCGCAGACGCCCGGCCGATCCGGACCGCATGCTCACGCTCGTCGGCGCGCGCGGCAACAACCTGCACGATGTGACGGCCCGCTTCCCGCTCGGCACATTCATCGCCGTGACAGGCGTCTCGGGCGGCGGCAAGTCGACGCTCGTCGTCGATACGCTCCACAAGGCCCTGTCGCGTCAGCTCATGGGCTCCAGCGCCGCACCCCTCCCCTATGACCGGATCGAGGGCATCGAAGCGATCGACAAGATCATCGAGATCGACCAGTCGCCCATCGGCCGCACCCCACGTTCCAATCCCGCGACCTACACCGATCTGTTCGCCCCCATCCGCGACTGGTTCGCGGAAATGCCCGAAGCCAAGGCACGCGGCTACAAGTCGGGCCGTTTCTCCTTCAACGTGAAGGGAGGGCGTTGCGAAGCCTGCCAGGGCGACGGCGTGCTGAAGATCGAGATGCACTTCCTGCCCGACGTCTTCGTCACCTGCGATACCTGCAAGGGCAAGCGCTACAACGAGCAGACGCTGGAAGTGAAATTCCGCGGCAAGTCCATCGCCGACGTGCTGGAAATGACGGTGGACGAGGCAACGCCCTTCTTCTCCGCCGTTCCCCGCATCCACGATCGCCTCGCCATCCTCCAGCGTGTCGGCCTGGGATACGTGGCTCTCGGCCAGCAGGCGACCACGCTGTCCGGCGGCGAGGCGCAGCGCGTGAAGCTGTCGAAGGAACTCGCCCGCCGCGCGACCGGCCGCACGCTCTATATCCTCGACGAGCCGACCACCGGCCTGCACGCGGATGACGTGCGCAAACTGCTCGAAGTGCTGCATGCACTGGTCGATCAGGGCAACACCATCCTGGTGATCGAACACAATCTGGATGTCATCAAGACCGCCGACTGGCTGATCGACATCGGGCCGGAAGGCGGCACCGGCGGCGGCCGCATCGTCGCCGAAGGCACGCCGGAAGATATCGCCGGTAATCCTGCAAGCCACACCGGACGCTTTCTGGCCCCCCTGCTCGAGGCCGCACCCGCAAGCACGGAACCTGCGGCAAAATCCGCGAGAAGAACCCCGAAAAAAACCGAAGCCAGCACACCATCGAAACCGAAGGCCCGACGCACGAAGACCAACGCCGCATGATGCGCCCGCTCGTTCTTCTGTCTCTCGCCCTCTCTGCCGCCCCCGCCGCCGCACAGACCTGCCACGTTCTGCGCGGCGGCGCGGAAACCGTAATTGACGCGGTCGTCCTCGACGATACGCCGACGCCCCGTCGCGCCGTGACCGTCATTGCACCCGACGGGCGCATCACCTGCACAGGGCCGGCATGCAGGGCCACAACGCCCAGTCCCACGACGATCGACTGTGCCGCCGACAGCCTCTCACCCGGTTACATCAATCCCCACGACCATATCGACTTCACGGGAGACCCCCCGGCACCGGATACGGGCGAGCGCTATGTGCATCGCCACGAGTGGCGCATCGGTCTCGACGGCCACAGGAAGGTCGTGGAAAATCCCAATGAAGATCCCGAGATTGTCGCCTGGGGCGAGCTGCGCATGCTCATCAGCGGCGTTACCTCGATCGTCGGCGGCGGCATGGCGCCGGGCCTGATCCGCAATCTGGATTTTCCAGCCGGCCTCGAAGGCCTTCCGATCCGCCCGGTCACGTTCCAGGTGTTCCCGCTGGACGACGCACCCGGCATCATGCGGACCGCCGATTGCAACTACGGCCACCACCCCAGCACCCGAGGCGACGTCGCAGGCTCACAAGCCTTTCTGGCGCACGTCGCCGAAGGCACCGGAGAGGCAGCCCGCAACGAGTTCCGCTGCCTCAGCAACTCCGCCTACGATACGACAGCTCAGGCAGACGGCGGCGGCACGGCGCATGATCTCATGATGCCCAACATGACCGTGCTGCACGGCGTTGGCCTGACACCCGACGATCTGGCGCGCCTGCAGACCAGCGGCGCGACCCTCGTCTGGTCGCCACGCAGCAACCTCTCGCTCTACGGCCGCACGCTGGACGTCCTTACCGCCGAGCGTCTCGGTATTCCGATCGGCCTCGGCACCGACTGGCTCCCTTCGGGCTCCATGAACATGAGCCGCGAATTCGCCTGCGCCCGCCGCTATTCAAATGACCATCTGAACCATGCGCTGTCAGACCGGACGCTCTGGCACATGGCCACCATCGGCAGCGCCACGGCCACACATACGCAAGAGCTTCTTGGGCGGATCGCACCCAGCACCGAAGCGGACCTCGTGCTCTACCGCCCCACCGCCGGCGGCCCCTACGCTGCAGCCACGCACGACGAACCCGGCGACATCGACCTCGTCATGCGCGGTGGCAGGATCCTCTATGCCTCGGCCGACATCGCCGAGAACCTGGCCCTTCCCGGCTGCGAACCCCTCATGGTGCAGGGACAGCCCAAACGCCTGTGCATCCGCCGCGACCAGCCGTTTTCCTTCGCCATGCTCCAGCAGGACATGACCGAACAGCACATCTATCCACTAGCCTTCGATCACGCGCCCCGGGACGAACCACCATGCGATACGCTCGAAGATCACCACTCGAGGCACGCTGCATTGTAAAAGCCGAAAAAGGGTTCTCCGGGCCGCCCATAGCCTGAAGGCCCATCAGCCGCTTGGTTCCGGTCATGCGAGCGCGATTGCAGGTCTACAAGGCCTTGTCTGAATTCCGGCATCGGGAAAATGGCCTGCCCGAAACAGATCCGTCTCGAATCGAGGAGATTCCCGCCCAGGACAGACAAAACAGGAAATAGGATTATCTTTCGAACAAACTTCCTGCTTTGACCTAAAGGAAAAAGCTTCCGGCGAGGGCGGTTTTCCACCCCGGAAGCCTCGGAAATGAATCGCGCTAACGGCGTATCGCCGATGGTGGCCAAAACTCTGTGTATAACTAAAAAAAGCCTGCACCCTTGTCGGGTGCAGGCTTTCCTGCTGGCACGGTGCCCTGAAACGTCATGGCAGCATCTTGGAAGATTACTTTGCGAGGGTCTGGCCGCGCTTGACCACTTCGCTGCACAGCATCGTCTTCTTGTTTGTGTCGAGGGACGTGATGTCGAACGGCTGGCTCGTACCGTTCTGCAGCAGACCCTGACCGCCGATCGAATAACCCTGATCGCTCTTCACGTCGGAACGCTTCGCCAGTGTACGGCCGACGTGCCGGGCCGTCGTGTCCGTCGCCAGATGGTGATGCACGCAGTAGCTGACCACGCCTGCCACGTTGCCGATCGATGCGGTGTCGACCGGCGGCAGACCATTAGCATCCAGCGCGCCCTGCGTTGCGGGCGTGCTCACACCTGTCACACCCCGGATGACCTGCGCGCCGCTGCTGGCGGGCGCCGTGCCCACGGCAACGCCGCCGGGCGGAACGATGGACGTCGTGGTGCCGGAAGGAAGCTGCTGGGCAGCGCTCGGCACGGTGGTCTGTGCCAGAGCGGCGCCACCGAATGCGAAGGCACAGGTTGCAGCAAGAGCGAGAGAACGCGGACGAAACATGGATAACACCTGACAATCAGTTTCAATAAACGTGCCGCCACGTTATCGGCTGCGGGCGATATCCGATCGGTATACGATGCCCGGAGCGCAATCACGCGACGACTTGCCCGTCCTCAACGCACAGTCTGCTTCCGGTTCCGTCAGACCAGATCTGAATATTTCCGAGAAACCGTTGTCGATCCAAAATGGTGCCGCGCAAAAGCCCGGTTGCGCGCGGCTCCCGGCGCCACCTCAGGCCCCGAGTTTTTCCATCCGATAATCCGCGCCAGGCAGACCCTTCGCCCGGATCAGGTTCATGATCGTGCCGTTCACCTGCCGGCTTGTGATCAGCCGCGTGCATTCGAATTGCCTGTCGGTCCCCGCATGCCGCGGACACCACAGAAAATCATGATGGTCGAACTGATGCGCCGGATCATTCCAGCAGGAATTGCATGTGTGCCAGTTGATGACGCGCCATGGTGTTGCGAATTCGTTGTCAGGATGCGTAAAGCCCGAAATCATTACCACCGGCGTCCCGGCGGCATGCGCAAGCCAGGCAAGCCCGCTCGAAAGCCCGACAAAAAAGGCGGCATGCTTCAGCCAGCGCGCCCGTTCGGACAACGGGCGATTCCCGGTCTCGTCTTCCGCCCCATGGGGAATATGATTCCAGACCAGACCGGAGCCGTGAACAGGCTTCTGGTCGATGCAGATAACCCGATATCCACGATCCTTGAGAAACGTCACGACATCCCGCCAGCCGGCAGGATTGTTCCAGTATTTGCACTGCGTGCTCGCCTGCACCGCGATGCAGACATACGGTTCCTCGACGGGGCGCATATCGTCGTCGATGTTGATCGCAACCGGCGTATCGTCATGCGGGCCGACGCCCAGGATATAGCCTGCCGTCCGATGCAATCCCACATGCCGGAAATCCGTCGGCTGACGGGCGCATTCCTTGTCCGAGAAAAACAGGCCGATATAGTAGGTTGCGTAGAATCCCGCGGTAAAATCGGCCTGCGCCTTTGCCGCCTCGTGCCCGATCAATGTAATGCCCGAATTGACGCCGGAGACGAGCGGCAGGATCGCCTCGGCGATCGAACACGTCATATCCGCACCCGTCTCGCGCGCGAACCGGATGACGAACGGAAGCCACCCGAGCGTATCGCCCAGCGTCCCGACAGGCAGCTGCACCAGAACCTTCCGGCCCGACAGCGACATCTCGTGATGCAGCACATGCCGCACGGTTCCGTCCGCGGCATGCAGCCAGACATCGATCAGAAACGGGACCACGTATTTCTTGGTCGAGGCCACCATGCCGGCCTTCAGGCGCGCATCGAACAGGACATTGCCCGTCACCGCATCCGCAAGGCGGACCCGCCATTCGCCGGCCTCGGGCGACAGCTCCGGCACCGCAACGCGCGCGCCGTCATTGAAGTCGTACCGGATGCCTTCAGGCGCCTCCATGACGGGCGGCATCGGCACTGGAAGATAGGGATTGACCGGTTCGGGGGCTGGAGCCGCAGGCGGTGTCCCCGCTGATGACGCATCCTTAACCAGCGCCTTTTCCGGCGCACCGCCCTCGGGTGTCGGCGCGTCAGTCGTCATCGGCAGATCCTCGCTCAACGGAATATTAACGATGAGACTGTGACCTAATCAGCCCCATACGAGAACCCGTGAAACGAAAACTATCGGGCGCCACCCAACGCCTGAACCACCAGAGACGGCGTCAGGATCTGCGGCAGCACCTGCCCTTCTCCATGCGGCGGGTAGTAGATGTAGAACGGCACCCCGTCCCGACCGTGGGCCCTCAGGAAGGCCCCGATCGTCTCGTTCCGGTTCGTCCAGTCGCCCTTCAGATACGCAACCTGACCGCGCGCAAAGGCTGCACGCACCGGAACCGAGTCCAGCGCCACCCGCTCGTTCACCATGCAGGTGATGCACCATGACGCCGTCATGTCCACGAACACCGGCCGCCCCGATGCCCGGGCAGCGGCCAGTGCGCTCTCCGAGAACGCCTGCGTCCCATCGCTCGGTGTTGCGGCCGCAACCGCACCCAGACGCGGCATGCCGACCACGGAGACACCGATGACCGCCAAAACGAATGCCGCAGCCGCCCCGCGCCACCGTCCGCTCGGCCCGTCGCGCATCGCTGCGGCCTGGCTCGCGCCGAAAGCCCAGGCTCCTCCGCCCAGCAGAACGGCACCGCACAGTGCCACGAGAACGCCATTCGGCCCGGCCTGCTGCGCCATGACCCACGCCAGCCATACGCAGGTCAGCAGCAACGGAAATGCAAGTGCCTGACGCAGCACCGCCATCCACGCACCCGGACGCGGCATCGCCCGCGCCAGTGCCGGAACGCCCGCCAGCACCAGATACGGAAACGCGAGGCCAACCCCCAATCCCGCGAAGACCACGATCGCCGCCCAGGCCGGTCCGGCCAGCGCACCCGCGATCGCAACGCCCATGAACGGCGCCGTGCAGGGCGTCGCCACCACAACGGCGAGAACCCCCGTCAGGACATCGCCCACAAACCCCGAACGCGGCGCGACATCCTGTCCGATCGACCCCGTGGTGACCTCGAAGACACCCAGAAGGTTCAACGCCATCAGGAACACGAGCCAGCAGACGAGCAGCACAAACACCGGCGACTGGAACTGAAACCCCCATCCGAGGCCGGATCCGACCGCCCGCAGCACCAGAAGTCCCGCACCCAGCGCCACGAACGTTGCAATCACGCCCAGCCCATACCCGGCAGCACTCGACAGCCGCGCCGCGCGTCCCTCGCCCCCCATGCGCGCCAGCGCCAACGCCTTCATCGCCAGAACCGGAAACACGCAGGGCATCAGGTTCAGGATGAGACCGCCCAGAAACGCAAAGCCCAGCATCCGCAGAAAGCCGGGCGCGACCGCTCCGGCGGATGCACCTGCCGTCCCGAATTTCGCCGTAACCCAGAGTGGGCTCTCATTACCCGCGGCATCCTTCAGCACCATGATCCCCGATAGCGGCGCGCCGGGATGATACCCCTTCGCCCAAGCCAGCTTCAGCGACACCGTATGGCCGGAAATCGAGACCGGCTGGGACGCCACCTGATCGATGGCCGCACTGTCCTGCGGCATGAACCACGCGTCCTTGACCGAAGCCCCGGAGATCCCGGCGCCACTCAACGAGAGCACGCCGTCGGACGACACCGCAGCCGCGAACGGCGAAGGCAACGGCCGCGCACTCGCAGCCTTGTGGAACAACCCGGCCTCCGGACTAGCATCGCCCGCGCCCTGCGGCAGGGTCAGCGTGAAATCGCCCTGCTCCGGCACACAGACCTGCGCACAGACCAGCCACTCCGCATGCGCCTTCAGCTCGACCGGCCCTGCACCCGATGCACGCGGCGTCACGATCGCCGGCAGCAGCGTGTCACCGAGATAGGCATAGCTCATCAGCCCGCCTTCACTGATGCGCACGGGTGTCGGCCATGCAATCGGGCCGCTTTCGCCGGATGCGCCGCCGGACGCCGTGACTTTCAGCGTCGGCGCCTCGCCGGCATCGCCGGGATTGAGCCAGTAGGTATGCCAGCCCGGCTGGAGCTGAAGCCGCAGCCCCACGCCCAGCGGATGTCCGGGTGAGACGGATTCCTGATCCGTCACCAGCGTCGCCACGTCATGCTCGCTCGTGACAGGTGTGCTCGAGGCCGCCTGCGCGACCCCCGACACACATGCACACACCAGCAGAAACATCCGGAAAAATGCCCGCACCGACCGCCCCGATATTTTGAAATCACTGCAAACGGGCCACCAGCGCCATTTGCGCCGGCAGAGCCCCACGTCATACTCAGCATATGGAGATCGCAGCCCGACCGCAAAACCCCGACCACCCCATGTCGGCAAACCTGCCCGAACTGCCGGTTTCGGAAGCACTGCCCGCCCTGCTGCACACGCTGGACGCCGGACGCAACGCCGTCCTGATCGCACCTCCCGGCGCCGGCAAGACCACCCTCGTCCCGCTTCATCTGCTCGACAGCCCATGGCGGCAGGACAACCGCATCCTTATCGTCGAACCACGCCGTGTCGCAACGCGCGCCGCCGCCCATCGCATGGCCCAGACCCTGGGCGAGCGCTGCGGCCAGACCGTGGGCTTCCGCACCCGCACCGACAGCGCGGTCTCGGCCGAGACGCGCATCGAGGTCGTGACAACCGGCCTGCTGCTTCGCCGCCTGATCGCCGATCCGATGCTGGACGGCATCGCCGCCATTGCGTTCGACGAAGTGCACGAACGCAGCCTCGACCTCGATCTGGCCCTGGCACTCGCGCGCGACGCCCAGCAGATGGTCCGCCCCGACCTTCGTCTGATCGCCATGTCCGCCACCACCGACGGCGCCGCCTTCGCCACCCTGCTCGAGGCCGATCTGGTCGAGAGCGAAGGACGCGCCTTCCCCGTCGACATCCGTCAGGCCCGGCGCGACATTCCGAGCCTGCGCGAGCTGCCGGACGCCACGGCCCGCGCCGTGATCGAGGCCCTCGCGACAGAAGCAGGCGACGTCCTCGCGTTCCTGCCTGGTATCGGGGAAATCCGGCGCACCCAGTCGGCCCTCGGCACCCTCCCCGACGTCACAATCCTCGCCCTCTATGGCGACCTCCCTGGCGCCGAACAGGACCGCGTTCTGCGCCCTGACGAAACAGGCCGGCGCCGCGTGATCCTCGCGACCTCGATCGCCGAAACCTCGCTGACCGTGCCGGGCGTCCGCATCGTCATCGACGCCGGCTTCCGCCGCAGCCCGACACTCGATCCCGGCACCGGTCTTTCGAAACTCTCGACACACCGGATCTCCCGCGCCACGGCAACACAGCGGGCCGGACGCGCGGGGCGCACGCAATCCGGGATCGCGATCCGGCTGTGGACGGACGCCACGCAGCGCAGCCTTGCACCGTTCGACAAGCCCGAAATCCTCGATGCCGACCTCGCGGGCTTCGCTCTCGACACCGCCGCCTGGACCCACGCCACCGGCACCCCGCCCGAGACGCTCCCGCTCCTGACTGCACCGCCCAACGGCGCCCTTCAGGCCGCCCGCACGCTCCTGCGCGATCTGGGCGCGCTGGATGCGGAAGACCAGATCACCGCGCTTGGTCAGAAGATCGCAGCCATCGGCGCTCATCCACGCCTCGGCGCCATGATGTGCGCGGCCGAAACCGACAGCGCCCGGGCAACGGCCGCACTCCTTGCCGCGCTGCTGGAAGAACGCGATCCGATCCGTACCGCGCCCAATACTCCGAAACCGCCGGCCGAGCTCGCCTCCCGCCTCGACCTGATCGAAGGCCATGTCCACTCCGCCGCCGCGGACCGGGCCACGCTTGCCCGCATCCGGGACGCCGCCAGACGCTATCGACAACGCCTGCAGACACGCGCCGAGCCCGACCCGTCCGTCATCCCGGCACTCGTTGCCGCCGCATTCCCCGATCGAGTGGCACAGGCCAAGGGTGAGCGCGGCCGCTTCCGCCTCGCCAACGGCACGCTGGCCCGGCTGAACGCCAACGACCCGCTGGCGACCGCTTCCCTGCTGGCCGTCGCGACCCTCCACGTCCGGACCGCAACGGAAATCTGCCTCGCGACCGTTCTCGATCCCGACGACCTGCCGCCATCGCTTCAAAGCCGCCTGACGCGGCAGATCGAAACGGCCCTCGATTCCGCATCCGGACGCGTCATCGCCCGAGAACGCCTCCGCCTCGGCGCCCTGGTTCTGAGCGACCGCTCGGCTGCCGTGGACGAAACGGACGCAACAGCCCTCCTCCTCGCCGCGGCGCGCGGCGATCTCGCAGGCTCCCTTGCCTGGACCGATTCCTGCCGTCAGTTTCAGGCCAGGATCGCCCATGCCCGCACAGCCGGGCTCGCCCCCGACCTGCCGGACCTCTCGGACGAGGCGCTCGTCGCCTCACTCGACGACTGGCTCGCGCCCTATCTGACCGGCCTGACACGCATTGCGGCGCTGCGCGCCCTCGACCTGCTCGCCATCCTGCGCAACAGGCTCGACTACCAGACACTGAGCCTGATCGACTGCGCCCTGCCGACCCATCTCGATCTGCGCCACGCGCGCGCCGCCATCGACTACACTACACCCACGCCGCACATCGCCGCGCGCGCCCAGGCGTTCTACGGTCTGACCGAGACGCCGAAACTCGCCAACGGCCGGGTGCCGCTGCAATGCAGCCTGCTGTCGCCCGCCGGCCGGCCACAGGCCATCACCGCGGATCTCGGCTCGTTCTGGAAAACCGGCTGGCCCGACATGCGCCGCGACATGCGCGGCCGCTATCCCAAGCACGACTGGCCGGAAGACCCGGCCACCGCGCCGGACCGCACACGGCGCTGAGATACCCGGGCCAGAGATCTCGCCCCGGATCCCGGAGACGAAATCTCGGACCGAAGACCTCGCCACTCCTGTCCGGCGGCACTCCATTCACTGGCACGAGAACACCAGCCTGCGCCGCTCGGTTCGCAACCGCGCAAACAACACGGCCGGGCCAGAAGATCCGACTACCGCACCGGTCCGCGCACAGCGCTGAAACGCCGGGTCAGCGATCTCGCCACCGACCTTGCAAATGAAATGTCTGACCGGATCGTCACAGCCCGCACCGACCCGATCCTGCGGCACGCCGTCCGCAGGATTTTCGAAGACCCGGGCTTACGGAATCAGCCGCTCAGCCCGCAGCCGCGCAAACAGGTCGAAGAACGAATCCGGGGTGTACTGATACGACAGGAAGCCCGCGCGCCGGCTCTTGCTCATGTCGGTCACGCACTCGACCGGACGCCCTAGATCGGCATCCGTGTGCCACGGTGACGCCAGCCGGCCGAGATCGGTCTCCCGCAAACCATGCCGCCCTGCGATCTCTGCCCACACCGGCCCGTCATTCGCCAGAACGGCCTCGAGCGACGTCGGAGATCCGGGATAGGGCGCTGCCTCGATCCCGAACCATGCCGCAAGCTGCGGCCACAGCCACTTCCATCGGATCAGATCGCCGTTCACGATGTTGAAATCCTGATTGCGCGCCGCAGGACTCGTTCCAGCCCAATGCAGCTGCCGGGCCAGCTGCCGCGCATCCGTCACGTCAGACAGACCGTCCCACTGCTGCGGCGATCCCGGAAAGACGAACGGACGCCCCGTCTCGCGACAGATGCTGGCATAAACCGCCAGCGTCGATCCCATGTTCATGAGATTGCCGACCGCATGGCCGATGATCGTGTGCGGACGATGCACGCTCCACGAAAATCCATGCCGTGCCGCCGCCTCGAACAGCGCGTCTTCCTGCTCGTAATAGAAATTCGCGACCGGCAGGCGCGGCATCTCCTCACGGAACGGCGTCTGCGGCGGCGCGCCGCTGGCATAGGACTCGAACGGCCCGAGATAGTGCTTGAGCCCGGTCGTCAACGCCGCATGCCGCACCTGTGCAGGCTCCGGCAGGGCGGCAAACAGGTTGCGGACCATCGCGCTGTTCACCCGGCAGTTCTCGGCCTCTGTCGCCTGACGCATCCAGGAGCAGAAATAGACATGGCTCGGCCGAAGACCGCTCAACGCAACCCGCAGCGCCTCGACGTCCAGCAGGTCGGCCGCGATCGGCAAGACACCATCGACACCCTCGCGCGGCCGTCGCGCTAGCCCGTACACGACCCACCCTTCGGCCAGAAGGCGCGCCGCGAGGTTTTGCCCTACGATTCCCGTCGCGCCGACAATCAATGCAGTGTTCGACATTCTTCCCGATCCTCCATGCATCATCACTGGACACGGACTGTGCGACTGCCATCATGCGTGCACCAGCCTGCATGCAGGCACATCATTCGTGAATTCAATTCATCATGAAACGGCAGGACGCCAACCGCGCAGGCGAAATGGACATCTTCGTCCGCGTCGTGGACACAGGCGGCTTCGCGCCCGCCGCCCGTGACGCCGGCATGACGCCCTCGGCCGTGAGCAAACTCATCACGCGCCTCGAGCAGCGCCTCGGCACGCGCCTGCTCAACCGCACGACCCGCCAGCTTCAGCTCACGCCTGAAGGCACCGCCTTCCACGAACGCTGCATCCGTATCCTCGCCGACATCGCGGACGCCGAACAGGCTGCCTCCATTGGCAGCCAGCCACGCGGCCGGGTCCGGATCAGCGTGAACGTGCCCATGGGACGCCGCTTCCTGCTTCCGCTCGTCCCGCATTTCGCCGAACAGCATCCGAACATCATGCTCGACATCGTGCTGACCGACATGGTGATCGACCTTCTCGAGGACCGGACCGACATCGCCATCCGCCATGGCCCCATGGCCAGTTCCCGTCTCATGGCACGCAAGCTCGGCGAAACGCAGATGAGCATTGTCGCGGCACCAGCCTATCTCGCGCGACACGGTGTTCCCGAAACCTGCGATGACCTCGCCCGACATCTGCGGATCGGCTTCAACTACCGCCGCCTGCACGATGGCTGGCCGGTTCTTGCGAAAAACGCGCCAGTTCCGCCCGTCAGCATGAGCGCCAGCGATGGCGATACGGTGCTCGATCTCACACTGGCAGGCTTCGGTCTCGGCCACCTCGCAGGCTTCCAGACACGGCGACACATCGAATCCGGCCGCCTCGTTCCGGTGGTTTTGAGTGACGCCTGTGCCTTGCCCCCGATCCCGACCCACGCGGTCTATCTCGGCCATGGCGGCGCACTGCCCGCCCGCATCCGCACGGTTCTCGATTTTCTCAAGGCGCATATGCGCATCTCGGATGAGCTGGCCGGGAACATCTGACGTATCCTTGCCGGCGCGCCACCGCCATGCCGCGCACACCTTGGATCACCCGCCGCCTCAAGGTTGACAGCACCTGACGCAGGTATGGCCTGACTCCGCAACCGTGCCGAGGTTCGCCTGTTTAGACAGGAACGATATCCAACGTCGAAAGAAGACACGCGCCATGTCCAGCACGAACGATCCCGTCGTTTTCGACGGCGAGGACAACAAGCATCACGCGGCCCGCCTGCAGGCGGAAGCCGCCCTGCGCGATCCCGATCCGGAAAGCCGGGAAGCTGCCCTGGATGCTGCGATGCGCACCGATCCGGAAGCCGTGGCCGATGTCTTGGCCGAAGCCGGTCAGCGCGCCCTCCCGGAAGATCTCGAACCACAGGACGATGACGAGATCGCCGCATTGTCACGCACGGTGCAGCCCCATTCAGATGCCCCGTCGCGGGCCGGCATCACCGAACAGGGAGCTGCAGGCGGCAGCGGCGCGGACGACGAACAGCGCTAAGGCGGTGTGATCCGGCTGATCGGCTACAGAAAGCATACCGTCACCACTAATACAGGCCGCCCATCAGAGGCGGCCGGCTTTCCCTATGTCAGAGGCATAACATTGTACCGGGGGCGATCGGTCTAGTCTGTAGGCCTGACTGCCGGTCCCGCCAGCTTACCCGGCCGGATGCAGTCGCCGTGTTTCTGACCACGTTTCGTTAGAACCGAGCTGCATGCCCATAAAGGAGGGGGCGTCGGCAGTCCTCCAAGGCCACAGTCCAACCCAGATGAAGTGCGCATCTTCCGGTTCTGGAAGGCCGCCAGCCAAGTCAATGGCTGCTCTCTGCCGTGAAATTTCAGCGCCCGAATCTGCGAGTTTCTGGCACTGTCGTTCAGTCTGGAACGGGGCGGCCATCAGAAAGCGCCGCAAACGGCTGCGGCGTCCCGGGATGGGACAGCAGCCGGCTTTCTATGATGGCCTGCATCGAACCGCTTTTGGATATCAACCAAGGCAAGGGCGTGAGGTGGGATGCGTCTCCGTACTCACAACACCCTGCTTACGGTGACAAATCGATACGGTGGCTTTCCCATCGACTGCCACCGATCGAGTTCCAGAATGCCGAAAGCCCCGATCACTCGGCTGCGTCGGCATCCTCGCCATCATCAGGCGACACCATCATCGCATCCGCGACAACGCCGGCCTGTTCCCGAACGCGCCGCTCGATTTCGCCGGCGATCTCCGGATGTTCACGCAGGAACGTCTTGGCGTTCTCACGCCCCTGGCCGATACGCTGGCTGTCGAACGAGAACCACGCCCCGGACTTCTCCACGATCGCGGCCTTCACGCCCAGATCGAGGATCTCGCCCATCTTGCTGACGCCCTCGCCATACATGATGTCGAATTCGACCTGTCGGAACGGAGGCGCCATCTTGTTCTTCACGACCTTGACGCGCGTCTGGTTGCCCACGACCTCGTCGCGATCCTTGATCGATCCGATACGGCGGATGTCCATGCGCACGGACGCGTAGAACTTCAGCGCATTGCCGCCCGTCGTCGTCTCCGGACTGCCGAACATCACGCCGATCTTCATGCGGATCTGGTTGAGGAAGATGATCATGGTGTTCGACCGGGAGACCGAACCCGTCAGCTTCCGCAGCGCCTGGCTCATCAGACGGGCATGCAGACCGACATGGCTGTCTCCCATGTCGCCCTCGAGCTCCGCACGCGGCACCAGTGCCGCCACGCTGTCCACGACAAGCACGTCAACCGCGCCGGACCGCACCAGCGTATCCGCAATCTCCAGCGCCTGCTCGCCCGCGTCCGGCTGGCTCAGCAGAAGACTGTCGACATCGACGCCCAGCTTGCGCGCATATCCCGGGTCGAGCGCGTGTTCAGCGTCGATGAACGCGCACGTCCCGCCTTTCTTCTGCGCCTCGGCGATCGCATGCAAAGCCAGCGTCGTCTTGCCCGAGCTCTCGGGTCCGTAGATCTCGATGACACGGCCGCGCGGCAGTCCACCGATACCAAGCGCGATATCGAGCCCGAGCGAGCCGCTCGGAATGACGTCCGCCTGCTGCTTGGGGCGCTCGCCCATCCGCA
Organism: Tanticharoenia sakaeratensis NBRC 103193; assembly: GCF_000963885.1. Classification (GTDB taxonomy): domain Bacteria; phylum Pseudomonadota; class Alphaproteobacteria; order Acetobacterales; family Acetobacteraceae; genus Tanticharoenia; species Tanticharoenia sakaeratensis. The sequence goes on along the minus strand of NZ_BALE01000059.1, from coordinate 7,973 downwards.
TGATGGAGCCCTTGCCGAACGCCCGTTCGATCTGGCTCAGCGCACCCTCGAGTGCCTTGCTCTTGTCCATGTCTTATCCCCGACGACGCATTTCCGGCAGTTTCCCGCAACTCGGGCCAGCCCACAATGGCCCATGAGCGCACCCCGTCCGGCCGTGCAGGCGCAAAACGGGAACACGACGCATTAACCAATCGTTCACATCTGTTCCGATTGAGAACATATCATGACCGCGCCGTGAAATGCCAACCCCTGCCCACCTGCTTTTTTTGATCTGGCTCACCCGACCGGTGCACCCCGCCGAGGCGGAGACCGCAGCCGCCAGATATAGGCGATGATCCCGGCCACAACCTTGAAATGCTCCGCCGGAACTTCCGTTTCCAGAGGCAGCGGATAAAGTGCACGCGCCAGCGGCGGATTGGACACGATCGGCACACGATGATCCTGCGCAAGCTCGCGAATCCGCGCCGCCACTTCGTCCACGCCCTTGGCCACGATCCGCGGCGCGCCTGACACCCCGCGTTCATAGGACAGCGCCACCGCGTAATGCGTCGGGTTGGTAACGATGACGGTCGCGGTCTTCACGGCATCCATCATCCGACGCTTTGCCGCCCGCGCGCGCAGCATCTTGAGCTTGCCCTTTACGTGCGGATCGCCTTCCGTCTGGCGATACTCGTCGCGCATCTCCTGCCGGCTCATCCGCAGGCCGGACAGGCGATGCATCCGCTGCCACAGGACATCGAAGCCTGCGATCGCCAGTTGCACCAGCAGCAGCGCTCCGATCGTCCCGGGCAGGATCCGCACGATCTCACGCAGCAATGACCCTGCGTCATCGCCCATCGCCCGCGCCTGGTCATGCAGGAGCGATGATGCCTGCCACCACAGCACGACACCGAAACAGGCACATTTTGCGACCGCTTTCAGCGCTTCGACCGCCGTCGTGCCGCTCAGGATCCGCGACAGGCCCGAAATCGGATCAACGCGCGAGAAATCCGGCAGCAGCGCCTGTGGCCGCAACAGGAAGCCGGTCTGCAGAACACCCGTCGCGACCGCCCCCACAGCTGCCAAACCGCAGACCGGCAGAACCGCAAGGGCACCCGCCCACGCGACACTTCCCAGGATGCCGAATGTTCCGCCCGGAACGCCCGATATGTCCCCCGCATGATCCAGCACGCCGCGCAGAACCGCGCACAACGCATCTGCCTGGTGCACGCACATCAGGAGGGCGAGGGCTCCGATCGCAAGGCCCGCGAAAACCTGCACCTCGCGGGACAGCGCGATATTGCCATCCTCACGCGCCTGTTCGAGCCGTCGTGCCGATGGGGCTTCCGTGCGATCTTCCGCATCCGCCATCGCCTAGAGACCCGGCAGACCCGACAGAAGGTCGAAGACACGGCCCTGCCACGTCTCGAGCATCGCCCGCATCAGCAATGCGAGCATGCCGATGCCACCGAGCATCTGCAGCGGCGAAGCAAGATTGTAGACCTGAAGATTGGGCACGAGCCGCCCGAGAACGCCCAGGCTGATTTCCCAGACCAGGGAGAGGAGAACGAATGGCGCCGACAGCTCGAGCGCCAGGGCGAAACTCCGCCCTGTCAGTCGCACGACGGCCTGCACCCCGTCCCCGATCAGAGGCGCATGCACGCTCAGGATGGCCGATCCTGCCGGGACGAGCGCATAACTGCCGATCACAGCCCGGACCGGGAAAATCCATGCCCCGGACACAAGAACCAGCACCGGCGCCAGCAGCCCGAACAGCCGGCTCGGTGCGGCAATCTCCGAACCCAGCGCCGGATCGGGCTGCAGAACGTTCGACAGTCCGGTCATCAGCGAAATCACCTGCCCCGCCACAGGCAGTGCCTGCACCACGAGTTGCGCGAGCCATCCGATCAGACCGCCGGTCAGAAGCTCCACTGCCACCATGCCGCCAAGGCGCCAGGGATCGATTGCGGCCGGGTCCAGGGCCCCGAACGCTGGCTGCACCAGTGGCATCACGAGACCCGTGAGACACAGGGCAATGCCTGCCCGGACCGTCATCGGATAGGTCTGCTCGCCCAGGCCCGGCATGAGCATTACCGCCGCACTGACCCGGCACAGCACCAGTGCGAAAACGAGTGCCTGTACCGGAAGGGCCGCAATCCACGCGTCGAGTGCGGCACCGTTCACGTGCCGCCGACCAGGATCATCTGATCGAACAGGCGCCGCGCAAACCCGATCAGGGTCGCCGTCATGAACGGTCCCGCCAGCACCATCGCGGCCCCGATCGCCAGCAGTTTCGGAACGAACGCAAGCGTCGCCTCCTGGATCTGGGTGACGGCCTGCAACAGGGACACGACCAGCCCGACGGCAAGCGCTGCCAGCAGCGCCGGCGCGCTCAGCTTCAGCGCGATGAGAAACGTCTGTTGCAGGATATCGGCCAGATCGAGGCTCTGCATCACGAAATATCCTTGCCCGCGTCCGTCAAATCGACATCCTCATGACATCCTGATAGGCCTGCACCATCCGGTCGCGAACGACTGTGGTGGTCTGCAGCGCAAGCTGCGCCTGCGAGACCGCCGTCACGATCTGGGTCATGTCGCCACCTCCGGAAATACCCTGTGCTGCCAGGGATTCCGCGGAATGGCCGGACTGGATCGCACCGCTGACAGCCTGCGACAGAACACTGCCGAAATCGCTCCCTGTGGCACTTTGGGAAATGCCGTCCGACACCCCGTCATCACCGGTTGCCGCACTCTGCATGGTGGCGGCATAGGCATTGCTCGCAGCATGTGCGCTGATCTGCATGGCGGGACTACTTCAGGATATCGAGCGTGCGGGACATCATGGAATGCGTCACCTGCATCGTGTTGAGGTTGGCCTCATAGGAGCGTTCGGCCTCGCGCATGTCCATCATTTCGACCATGGAATTGACGTTCGCGAGCTTGACGTATCCTTGCGCGTTCGCTGCGGGATGCGACGGATCATAACGTGTCTCGAAATCCGACATGTCCTGCCCGATTTCCTTCACACCGACACCGGTCGCACCGGTTTCCGGGTCGATCGCCTCCTGAAACGTGATCGTCTTGCGACGATAGGGATCAGCACCCGGCGTCGATCCGGTCGTATCCTGATTCGCAAGATTTTCGGCGACAACGCGCAGGCGCTGCGCCTGCGCGTCCATGCCGCTTGCCGATACATTGACCGCGGTATTGAGATCCATCGCTCAGCCCCTGTTCATTTGTCGAGCGCTGTCTGGAACATCGACATGTACTTGCTGTACAGATTGACGACCATGTGCTGCTGGTCGTTCGTATCGGAGACCTTTTCCATTTCGCGATCGAGCGAGACCTGATTGCCGTCGAGGGACTGTTCCGACTGCGCGGACGCCACGGCACCCGAATCCGCCCCCGCCATATGCCCGGGCTCCGTCATGGAAGGCGTGATGTCGAAAGCGCCCAGGGCGGACTGGAACGGAGACAGGTCGCGTGACGCATAACCGGGCGTGTCGGAATTGGCGATATTCCGAGCCAATACCTGCTGACGTGCCTGCAGCCAGGCCATCTTGTTCTGGCCCAGACTTAGAAGATCGGTTCCGGCGGTCGTCGCATCGGCGTTGAGCACGGCATCCTCGCTATTCAGTCGGAACGCCCCTGAAAGCCGGGGCCGGGATGCAGGATGCTGCAAAGCTATTAACCAATAGTTACCGGCCCTCAAAAAATACCAGATCCTCTCGCTTGGACGTCTTTCTCCGGCTCGTTGACCTGCTGTTAACCTTTCGCCGGCATGCTCGGCGCCGATCCAAACAGCAGATGCGCCGGGACAAGATGCTTACACACGACCTCGCCGTCTCGATCGGCGGCCTCATCCTTACCATCGGCCTGCTGTTTGCAGCCCGCCCCCTGATCCGGCGTCTCGGCCCCATGCACCGCGCCAATGCACCGCACCGCCTGAGTATCGCAGCCACACTGCCTCTGGATCGGACACGCAAGCTCACCCTCGTGCAGGTCGACGGCCACCACGCCCTGATCCTGACAGGGGGCGCGAGCGACCAGCTCTTCCCCTGGCCTGCACCGGACAACATGTTCCGGAACGCCATGACCGACGCAACGACGCATCGCGAGGACATCGCATAATGACCCGCAGCCTCGCCCTCGTCGTAATCGGCTTCCTGATCCTGCTGGTCCCTCACGCGGCTTTCGCCCAGTCCATCAGCATCGATCTCGGCCAGCATGGCGGCGCCGGCACGACCAGCCGCCTCGTGCAGCTGACGGCACTCATCACGCTGCTGTCGCTCGCCCCGAGCCTTCTGGTGATGATGACCGCCTTCACACGCATCATCATCGTGCTCTCGCTGCTGCGCAGCGCGATCGGCGCGCAGGGCACGCCGCCGAACACCGTGCTCATCGGCCTCGGGCTGTTCCTGACGCTCTACGTGATGCAGCCGACCCTGCAGCAGTCCTGGACGGCGGGCATCGAACCCATGATGGCCGGTCAGATCGGCGAAATGGACGGTCTTGCCGCCGCCGCCCAGCCCTTTCACAGCTTCATGCTGGCCAGCGTCCGGGGCCCGGATCTTGCGACATTCCTCAACCTCGCCCACCTGCCCCAGCCAGCCCACGCCGCCGACACGCCGTGGCGCGCCCTGGTTCCAGCCTACATGATCGGTGAACTGCGGCGCGGCTTCGAGATGGGCTTCCTGCTTTACCTGCCGTTCCTCGTGATCGACCTCGTGGTCTCGAGCATCCTCATGAGTCTCGGCATGATGATGCTTCCCCCGAGTTCCGTCTCCCTGCCGTTCAAGCTGATCTTCTTCGTGCTGGTCGACGGCTGGCAGCTCGTCGCGGGCAGTCTGGTGCGCAGCTTCGGGGGCGGATGACATCGTCGATCGGCACCGCGTCATCGCCCATGCACACGAAATCGTCTGCACATGGTTGACGCGGCTGCGGCTCACTCCGTCCGGGCACTCCTCTGTCGACATGGCGCGGCCACCTGACGATATTCTTCGCCGCAGGAACGCCATCGCGCCATGCGTTCTCCGCGTCAGCGCAGGAACCGTCCCTATGCGCCCCCTCGGAAAAACCTTAGCTCCATGGCGGTTGATCCGCCCCGCCCCGTGCGGCATCACTGGACGCGAGCAAAAAACCTAACAGAAAGGCCGAACCCCATGGACGTCAGAGCCGCCATCGCCTTCGAGGCGGGAAAGCCGCTGGTTGTCGATACCGTCCAGCTGGAGGGGCCGCGCAACGCCGAAGTGCTGGTCGAAATCAAGGCGACCGGCCTGTGTCACACCGATAAGTACACGCTCTCCGGACAGGATCCCGAAGGCCTGTTTCCCGCCATCCTCGGCCATGAAGGGGCCGGGATCGTGCGGGAGGTCGGCCCCGACGTACGGCACCTGAAGCCCGGCGATCACGTCATTCCGCTCTACACGCCGGAATGCCGCGAATGTAAGTCGTGCCTGTCGCAGAAGACCAACCTGTGCACCTCGATCCGCAGCACGCAGGGCAAGGGGCTCATGCCCGACGGAACCTCGCGCTTTTCCTACAAGGGCAAGCCCGTCCTGCATTACATGGGCTGCTCGACCTTTGCGAACTACACCGTGCTGCCGGAGATCGCGCTGGCGAAAATCCGCGACGACGCACCCTTCGACAAGGTCTGCTACATCGGCTGCGGCGTGACCACCGGCCTCGGCGCCGTCCTGTTCACGGCCAAGGTCGAACCCAACAGCACGGTCGTCGTCTTCGGCCTCGGCGGCATCGGGCTGAACGTAATCCAGGGCGCGAAGCTGGTCGGCGCCCGTCAGATCATCGGCGTGGACATCAATCCGGCCCGCGAGGCGATGGCCCGCCAGTTCGGCATGACCGATTTCGTCAATCCGAAGGACCTCGGCCCGGACGGCGACGTCGTCGGCCATCTGGTCGAACTGACCGGCGGCGGCGCGGACTACACGTTCGAATGCGTTGGCAACACGACCCTGATGCGCCAGGCGCTGGAATGCGCCCATCGCGGCTGGGGCGTCTCCTGCGTGATCGGCGTCGCGGGCGCCGGGCAGGAAATCAGCACGCGTCCGTTCCAGCTCGTCACCGGCCGGCGCTGGATCGGCTCCGCGTTCGGCGGCGCGCGCGGCCGCACCGATGTTCCGAAGATCGTCGATTGGTACATGGACAACCGCATCGACATCGACAGCCTCATCACGCACAAGCTGCCGCTCGAGCGCATCAACGAAGGCTTCGACCTGATGACGCGCGGGGAGAGCATCCGCACCGTCGTGGAATACTGACCGCCATGATCGAAACCCGCGAAACACACGCCTGCCATGGCGGAACGCTTGGCCTCTATCGGCATGAGGCAAAAACGCTCGGCCTTCCGGCCAATGTCACGGTGTTCATGCCGCCCGGCGCCCATGCGGACGCGCCGGTTGCGGCCGTCGTGGTGCTCGCGGGCCTGACCTGCAACGACGAGACATTCCTGACCAAGTCGGGCGCCATCCGTTTCGCAGCCGAACACGGCCTTGCCCTGGTCGCGCCCGACACGTCCCCGCGCGGCGCGAATGTCCCGGGCGAGGACGATGCCTACGACCTCGGCACGGGAGCAGGTTTCTATCTCGATGCGACCGAAGCCCCGTGGGCGACCCATTATCGCATGGGAAGCTATCTCGCCGAGGAACTCCCGGCCCTGATCGCCGCCCATTTCCCGATCGATGCACAGCGGCTCGGCCTGATGGGGCATTCGATGGGCGGTCACGGAGCGCTCGTGCATGGGCTGAAGGCACCCGGACAGTGGAAATCGGTTTCAGCCTTCGCACCGATCGTCCATCCCGCAGCCGTGCCTTGGGGCGAGAAAGCCTTTACGGCCTATCTCGGCCCAGATCGCGCCGCCTGGAATGCCTGGGACGCCACTGCCCTGCTGACAGCAGGTCATACCCATCCGTATCCGATCCTTGTCGATCAGGGCGAGGCCGATCAGTTCCTGCGTGATCAGCTTCAGCCGGAGCACCTCGAGGCGGCGGCCGGCAAGGCGCATCAGGCGCTGATGCTGCGCCGCCATGCGGGCTACGATCACTCCTACTGGTTCATCCAGTCCTTCGTCGCGGATCATATCGCCCATCACGCCAAAGCGCTGGCGACATGACGTCGCACGGGGTCCGTCCGCCGGGCAGTCGAACGTGACTGCCGGTCGGGGCTCACTCCGTCCGGCAGATGTCACCTTCTGCCTTGCCATGGGCGCCGTCATTCTTCTGACGCACGCGGTCGCTTTCATGACGCATGAATATGCCCACGCTCTCACAGCATGGGCATTGGGCTGGAAAGCCGATCCGCTGGCCCTGAACTACGGACCCGCGACTCTCGCCAATATCCTGTTCCAGCAGGGAATCGATGAAAACGTTGACTACGGACCGATTTTCGCAAGCTACCATGGCCTCGATGCCGCCCTGATCGCATTCGCGGGGGCCGGGATCGGCAATGGCTTGTTCTATTTCATTTATGCCGCCGCACTCCGCCATGTGCCGCGACACAGACCCTATGCGGAGATGATCCTGTTCTGGCTTGCCGTGATGTCCGCAGGCAACGTCTGGAGCTACGCGCCGACCCGCGCGCTTGCCGGCCATGCCGACATGGCGCTGCTCGCCCAGGGCCTCGGCTTGTCCCGACTGGCCATGTTCCCGCTCGTGACCATACCCGCCCTTGCGATCACATGGCATTTCTTCACCCGATGCGCGCCCGACGCCATGGCGGCGCTCCGGCAGAACCAGCCGGACAGACTGATCCTGACGGCAAGCCTCGCCAGCTTCTTCTATTTCGGATTTTTTGGCGGCAGCGCAGTGGGCGGGAATTACGGCGACCCCGCAGCCCTGTTTTCGATAGCGTCGATCCTGATCCTGCTGCCTCTGTCCACGCTCTATCTTGTCAAACGCAGCGATCCGGATCGCGCATGACATCACCCGGATCAGGCACTAGAGCGGCTCCACTGAACGCTGATTCTGTGGCGTGACAGGA
>NZ_BALE01000060.1 GCF_000963885.1 Tanticharoenia sakaeratensis NBRC 103193 | reverse complement strand
CCGCTCTGGCCCAGCGCCTGAAGTGCAGCAATGATCTGCTCCAGCTTGCTGCTGATCGACGACAATGCCTGGCTGTTGCCGGCTTGGGAAAGCGAGGCACTGAAGTCGCCGGCGTCCGCGCCCTGCGTCGTGGCGTCGCTCAGCCCCGTGTAGGACAGGCCAACCGGCAGATTACCCGAAATCTCGTTCACGATGCTCTCCATCATGCGATCGTCCCGCTCCCGTCGCCGGGATTTCGCTCTCGCGTTACGAAAGGCTTATCTCGCGAAACTGACTGTAACCTGACGTGTTATAAAAAGCTGCCAACGAGTTCCTGTTCTGAGAGCCTCTTAACCTAAACTTCACACTTGGATTCAGTGCGCCGCGCCGGCAGGACCAGAGAGTACTGCCGATCCGACGTGCACCTTACGGGTGCGCCATCTTCTGGACATTGCTGCCCCGATAGATGGTCACCGTGCTGGAATCGGACGGCTTCAGGGCCGCGATCGTCTGACCGACAAGATCGAGAAACCGGGGCGGCCCGAAGGCACTGACGACACGACCGTCCTGATCCGCCCGCACGGGAAAGCGATCATCCCAGATCCCGCCGGAGACGAGCTGCTGTCTCAGGCGATCGAACGACACGTCATCGAGAGAGAACTGACGGGATACGGTCGCCACGGCAGGGGAGACATAAAGCGCCGTTCCATCGAAATACCAGTCGAGGTGATACTCGCCGGCAAGCTTCCCGAGAAAGGCACGCGGATCCGCCGCCGTGAAATGCCCACGCACCGTATCGGATATTGTCGGGTCGACAACGCAACGAATCTGGACCGCTTGGCAAAATCGCGACAGTACATCCGGGACAGCCTCGTCGAACACGACGAAGCGCCCCTGGGCGGGCAGGGCGAGCGGCGCCGCCCGGACGGCGGCACTGCACGCACAGACGGCCAGCACGACAACCCCACGGCCAAGGGAGCGGCCCGCACGCCGGAACGATCCTTGCGACCACACCATACATCACCCTGCTTCATGATCCGGCGATCGTCGCACGCCCTGATACGGGCGTCCGATGCCTCAACCCCCGATACACAGGCCGGCGCTTTTCGCCAATCTCGCTGCACGGCCGGCCATCAGTCAGGTTGCGGTCAGGTAAGCCGGACTAGATAGAGGCATGTATGCGATCGCACAGTGCCCGCACGCCGGCCCCGCCGCCGGACCGCGCCATGGCGCGAAAGCCTCGGCGGCCGCGGTCCGAAACGGTCGCGCCGGACCGGCAGGCCGCTCCGTTCGGGGGGATCCGTCATGACCGGCCTGAGCCCGATCGGTGCGTCTTCGCTTGCAAGCCTTGCGCAGACGACCGAGCCCCAGACGGCAACGACCACAGGATCCGATCCGTTCGAGACAATCCGCCCGGAAATGCAGACGGCGTTCGCCGAGCGCATTCCCCAGAATACGATCAGCCAGCCCGCGTTGATCGACAACGCGCCGACCCTGGGCGACCGCGTACTCGCGGGCCTTGGCCGTATCAGCAGCACATTTTCGCGCATGGACACCCTGATGGCCAAGGCCGTCGGCTCTCTGGACGCGCCCGGCGGCACCACGTCCGGCACAACTGTACCGGCTGCGGACCCGCAGAACGGGGCCGGCACCGCCGACGACGGGTCATTTTCTGCGATCCGGAAGGACGACAGCGGAAAACTGGATCTCAAGGCGACCATCAAGTCGGTCGAGCAACAGGGAATCGCTCTGTACGATCAGCAGTTTTCCCGGGAGGTCCAGTTCACGAGCGCGGAATTCGAGGCGCATATCGTGACCGTCGCGTCCCAGAACATGTCCTCGACGCTGAAAAGCCTTCTGAGCGAGGGAGGCTGACCGATGCGCCGCAAGCCGTCACTGCTCCTGGCCCTGCCGCTTCTGCTCGCCCTGACGGCCTGCCAGACGGTCCTGTACACCGGCCTGTCCGAGCGCGACGCCATGCAGATGGTCGCGATCCTCCTGCAACACGGGATTACGGCGGATCGCGTCATCGCCAAGGACGGGACCAGCACGGTCGAGGTTCCCGGCGCTTCGGTCTCCGATGCGGTCATGGTGCTCCATGCCGCCCATTATCCGCGCAACGAATATGCCGATACGGGCAAGGTCTTCCAGCAGCAGGGCCTGATCGCCACCCCCGGAGCGGAAAGGGCGAAGCTCTATTACGGAATTTCACAGGAACTGGAACACACGCTGAATGACATCGACGGGGTCGTGGACGCACGCGTGCACATAGCCCCGGCCGTCAACGACCCCGTGACGGGAGAAGACCGGCCGGCAACGGCAGCCGTCGTCCTGCGCTACGACGCGGGCACGGCCATGGACGGGCTCCTCCCCAAGATCAAGCTTCTGGTCGCCAACGCCGTGCAGGACCTGACCTACGAGCACGTCTCGGTCATTCTCCTCCCGGTGCAGCCTCCTGCGCTGCCCCCGGCGCCCGCGCGCGGGTTCGGCCCATGGGCCATCGCCGGCTGGGTGCTCGCAATATTCTGGCCGGCAGCCGGCGGCGGCTGGTATCTGTGGACACGCCGGCGCCGCCAGCATGGGCGACCGGCCGCCCATGCCGTGAGCCTCGTTCCGGATCGCGACCGCGTCTCGGACGCCGCGTGACGCAGGCCGGACAGTCATGACCGCCGCGTCCCGGACAAGCCCTTTCAGGTCGATAGCCCCTGCGGTTGCGGACCTGCATCCTTCCCATCTGCAGTTGGTGATGCCTGTCCTGCAGCGCGAGACCATCCGGCGGCTGCAGGCCTGCACGCGCCTGGGTCCACGGCTGGCGGCCCTGCTGCCGCAGGCCACGACCCTGCCCGAAGGACCGCCCGAAGCTGTCGATACGCTGGCCCTGCTGCCGCGCCATGCCGTGGAAGAGGCAGGCGCGCGCATGGGTGCGATAATCTACGGGCGGCAGTTGGCCCGCTATGTCGATGCGCCGTCCGTGGCGGTTCTGGAGCGCGCCATGGGATCGCCCGCACGCCTGTTCGGCATCCGCGAGGCCGCGCGGGGCCGCATCGCGCTGCCATCGGTCCCGGTGGAACAGACGCCGTCCGACCTTGCAGGCGCCGTGATCGAGGCCGCCTGGAGCTGCCTTGCGCGCTGGCGCGACATGGTCTCGGACGCCTATCGGCCATGGGCCCTGCTGCGCCTGCCGGCAGCAGGGCTCCCGACGCCCGCACCAGCCACGCATGACGGCGTGATCCTGGCGGTCGTGATGGCGCTCGGCGGAGCGCAGGAAGAAGCACGAGACGGAACGCTCGCAGCCGATGTCTGACGGATTTGCCTCTCTCAGACCGGCCACGGTCATCCTGACACCCGAGGAGATGGGGGTCTGGTGCGACGCGGGGACCGCCTATCGCGCGGCCATCGCCGATGCGCAGGCCCTGCGCGCGCAGGCCGGGGCCGCCTGCGAGGCCGCGCGCCAACGCGGCTACGAAGACGGGCTGGCCCGGGCCGCGACCGACATGGCCCGGCATATCCTGGCCACGAGCGATGCGGCGGCCCGCGTCCTGCACGATATCGAAACGGGACTGGCGGACATCGTCGCCGACGTGGTCGAGGACATGCTCGGCCGGGTGGACCTCGACGAGGTCCTGCCGATCGCAATCCGCCATGGACTGGGCCGCGTCCGTCGCGACACGGGCGCATGCCTGCGTATCGCACCCGACTGCGTGGCGGCACTTCGGCCGCTGAGCGACGAACTGCAGGCCACCGGCAGCCTGATCCGGATCGAGGTCGATGCCGAGTTCGGCCCGGGACGATGCGTGCTCGAAAGCGAATACGGAACGGCGGAGCTCGGCCTTCAGGCCCAGGTGCGCGTTCTGCGCGAACGGCTGGGTGCGCGTTGGCAGGAAGCCACCGTTCCCACCGGCGACAGCCAGACGCCGCCAGGCGGCAGCACGGCCTGATCCGGTGGAGATGTTTCCCCCCCGGCCGGCTTCCGAACACGCCTCGCGCGAGCTGCGCCCACCCGCCCGCGCGAAATTCCACGATACGCAGGCCGGCACATCACCCGCACAGGGCGACGAACCCCTTTTCGACAGCGGAATGGACGACACGGCGCCCGCGCCCGTCGACCCGATGATGCCCGACCACGCCGCACGCTTCGATCAGGACGCGACCTCACCCGGCCCCCCTCCCGGACCGGGCATCCTGCAGGGCGGCTCCGGACGCTCTGCCCTGCAGGCCGCGGGCCCGGACGCGCTCCGGCACGGGCCGATGCCGGACACCCGACGCATGTCGTCGGCAAGCGCGCAGCACAGCGCAAGGGCGACCCAGGGTCATGTCGCGTTCGGATCCGGCCAACTCGATGTCGAGGATGCGCCCGATCTCCTGCCCGATGCCGAGGACGCCCCCGCGCGGCCCCGGCTGCGCCTCGCACGTCGCACGCCCGACGATACGCCCGACGATACGCAACGACCGCCACTGCTGATCGACACCCGCGATCCGCCGCGCGAAGAGCAGCCTGAAGAACCATCGGAAGACGCCATCAGCCGGATGCGCGCCTTCCTGCCGAAGCTGCGGGCGCAGGCCGGCGCCATCGATACCCGGCCCGTGCAGGGGCGCGTCGTCTCGGCCACGGGCACGATCATCCGCGCGACCCTGCCGGATGTTGCGATCGGCGAGATGTGCCGCCTGCGCGATACCAGACGCGGCTGGAGCATGGAGGCCGAGGTCATCGGCCTCTCCGGCCGGGAAGTCCTCCTGACGCCGATGGGCGGCCTGGACGGGATCTCCGCGGAGACCGAAGTCATCGCGACCGGGCAGAAGCGCCAGTTCCCCGTGGGCCATCGTGTGCTCGGCCGGGTGATCGATGCGCTCGGCCAGCCGATCGACGGCCGTGGCCCTCTCGCCCCTGGGCCCACCGCCCCGGTCCTCGCCCAGCCGCCCTCGGCCATGACGCGCCGGATGATCGATCGGCCGCTGCCGATCGGGCTGCGCGCGATCGACGGGCTGCTGACCTGCGGCGAGGGCCAGCGTCTGGGGATCTATGGCGAGGCAGGCGCCGGCAAATCCAGCCTGATGTCCGCCATCGTCAAGGGCAGCGATGCCGATGTGGCGGTAATCGCGCTCGTCGGCGAACGCGGACGCGAAGTGCGGGAGTTCGTGGAACACAATCTCGGGCCGGACGGGCTCGCCCGGTCGGTTCTGGTGGTCGCGACATCCGATCGTCCGGCGGCGGAACGCGTGGCCTGCGCGCAGGCGGCGACAGCGGTCGCCGAGCATTTCCGCGATCAGGGACTGCGTGTCCTCCTGTTCGTCGACAACGTCACGCGGTTCGCCCGCGCCCTGCGCGAGATCGGGCTCGCGGCGGGCGAACCGCCGA
>NZ_BALE01000061.1 GCF_000963885.1 Tanticharoenia sakaeratensis NBRC 103193 | reverse complement strand
AAAGCAGCAGGATATGAACCGGATTAACGTGGAACGGCTCTAGACGCTCGTCGGTCCAGAACAACTGGCTCTGGCTGGCCTCGTCAGATGCGAAATCCTCCAGCGGTCGGAAATAGGCGCCCCCATCAAACCCGATTACCGAGTACCCCATCTCGGACAGGCGTGCGATCAGCGGTCCGCCGCCCGCGCCTGTGCCCACCACCACGAAATCCACAGCGTCATCGCGCGAGTATTCCTTCATCGGGACCCAACCATCCTTTCGGAAGACGTCGGTGCCCGTCCGCCGGTCGCGCGTGGACGCAGCAGCGGATTATCGGACACGCGCGTTTTTCCGTGCCGTGGCTGCTTCTGTGTCGGGAAGTGCTTCGACGGGTTCCCATGGATCTCGCCGGTCGGCCTGCATGCGAACATAGCCGCGCGGACTTGCGGGGCCGCCGAAGCCGATTTCATTCCACGACGATGGATGCGCGTAATAAGCCGAGATGATGTCCGACATCACATGATTTTCGAAAAATAGTTTCGAGCTCATCCCGTTCCAGGCCGGACTGGACAGTGTGCCGTCGCTGGCTGCGCGCAGCAGTGCATCCTGCAACAGGGCCGGGAGGCTGAAAAAGCTCTCGCCGTGGGCCGCCCGGGCTTCGGCCTCGAACGCGGCCAGACCGCGTTTCCATGCCTCACGCTGAGGCGGCAGTGAGGCATGGCGGAATCCGGATCGTTTGTCGTCGTGCAGCTTCTGGTCGACATAGCCTGCAAGCGGCACGGGCGGCCTGTCTGAAGGCTGGGGAAGAATCCGGGAGCAGATGGCGTCGAGGGTTTTCCATTCTGCAGGATCGAGGAAACGCGGCTCGCGTGGCACGCCTATCCGGGCGTCGATCACACGTCGTGTCGCATCGTTCCACGATAACGAATGGCGTTTGGCCAGAACGTCATAGCCCGGATAACGCTCACGCATCGGTGCCGTCTTCCAGCAGGTCAAGGGCGGCCAGTCCCGCAAGCGCCAGCCCCGTGAAGGAAGGCGGAGCCGGAAGGGGAGGGCCGTTGAGGATGTTCTGCTGCCAGTTGCGCCAGCCGCCCATGTCGCGCCCGATCCCGACCGCATGGAATGCGGTGCCGGACACTCCGAGGATCGCAGTGGCCCGCAGCCAACGACGTGTCGCTCGCCTGTCGCTGCGGGCAGGGCCGATGGCAGCCTGCATGAGTGTAAGTGCCGCGACCGGCGGCATGCTGACCGGCAGATACATGAACGGATCATGGAAGCTGCCGCGAAAATGCAGCAATCCTGCTTCAGCAACCGTGCCGACGATCCCGGCCCCGACGATGCGCCCAGCCGGCCATCCCCGGATTCGCGGTACCTTGCCCGTCGGCGTATCGCGGATGCGCTCCGACAGGAAGCCGAGCACTCCTGAGAGCCCTTTTGGAAATTGGGGGTATGGGGGTTTGCATTGGGTC
>NZ_BALE01000062.1 GCF_000963885.1 Tanticharoenia sakaeratensis NBRC 103193 | reverse complement strand
ATACCAACGGCTATAGCTTCTGACCTGTGTGAGCCCATTGCCTGAGCCCGATTGAGCGTATGGTGTTGGGCAGTGCGACAAGGTTGTTCCAGGCGGTGCAGGCGGCGTCGATGATGTGTTCGATGCCGTCGAACACGGTGTTGGACAGCCAGTTGGCGCGGAGGAACTGCCAGATATTCTCGACCGGGTTCAGCTCCGGTGCCCGGGATGGCAGGAAGATCAGGCTGATATTGCGCGGCAGTTTGAGTTTCGGCGTCGTATGCCATCCGGCGCGATCGAGCAGGACGGCAGCATGAGCGCCGCGTGCGACGCAGCGGGAGATTTCATGGATGTGCAGTTGCATGCTGGCTGTGCCGGTAAACGGCAAAGCCAGCCCCGCCGCCTTGCCGCGCGCCGGACAGATCGCGCCGAACAGCCAGGCGTTTTCATAGCGTTGATCCGCAGGCTGGCGAGGTCGGCTGCCTTGTTTGGCCCATTGCCGGACGATGCCGTTTTTCTGGCCGATACGGGCCTCGTCTTGAAACCACAATTCGATCGGCTTGCCGAGCGGTAGATGACCGGTGTGGGCGCTCAGGATGGTCGGGAAGTTTTTTTAAATGCGTCCACGACGGACGGATCTTGTCCGGGATGGCGCGGGCGGGCGCTGACATGACTGAAGCCCAGACGCTTCAGCAGGGTGGAGACGTGGCGCTCATGATAGGAAACGCCAAAACGCTCCACGATGACCCGCTGCAGATCGA
>NZ_BALE01000063.1 GCF_000963885.1 Tanticharoenia sakaeratensis NBRC 103193 | reverse complement strand
CTAGAGCTTGTCCACTGAACTATGAATCGTAGGGGATGACGCGGAGCGTGGATTGTGATTCACCGTTTCCATTGATGGAGGCGGTGATGGCACGAGCATTGAGCAACGATCTTCGGGTGCGCGTTCTGGAAGCTGGCGCAGGAGGCGTGTCAGCCCGTTCAGTAGCGAGACGGTTCGGGATCGGATTTCGACAGCGATCCGGTGGCTTCTGCGTGAGCGTGAAAGCGGCGAACGGGCGGCGCGCCGTCAGGGCAAGCCGCGCGGCTCAAAGCTGGACGGGCATGAAGCCTTCATCGTCGGCATGATCGGAGCGCAGAAAGATATCACGCTCAACGAGATGGTGGCGCGCCTGAAGGATGAGCAGTCCGCCGGGATCGGCCGCAGCATGCTCAGCCGATGGCTGCGGCAGCGGGGGTGGACATTCAAAAAAAGACCGCACATGCATTGGAGCAGGAGCGCGAAGATATCCTGAAACGTCGGCAGGACTGGTTCGACGGCCAGCCTGACGTTGATCCACGCCGCCTGGTCTTCGTCGACGAAACCTGCCTCTCCACGAAGATGGCCCGTCTGCGTGGTCGCGCTTTACGCGGAGAACGCTGCCGGGCAGGGGTTCCTCATGGCCATTGGAAAACCACCACTTTCACCGCAGGCCTGCGCCTCACGGGCATGACCGCACCCTTCGTGCATGATGGCGCCATGAACGGCGAAATCTTTCAGGCCTATGTCGAGCATGTTCTCGTGCCGACGCTGAACCCGGGCGATATCGTCGTGCTGGACAATCTGCCCGCTCATAAGCGTCCG
Organism: Tanticharoenia sakaeratensis NBRC 103193; assembly: GCF_000963885.1. Lineage (GTDB taxonomy): Bacteria > Pseudomonadota > Alphaproteobacteria > Acetobacterales > Acetobacteraceae > Tanticharoenia > Tanticharoenia sakaeratensis. Next base: position 246 of record NZ_BALE01000063.1, on the reverse strand, counting down.
AGCGCGCGAAAGGCCATCGAACGAGTGGGGGCATGTATGATGTTCCTGCCTCCCTACAGTCCCGATTTCAACCCGATCGAAATGGCGTTCGCCAAGTTCAAGGCCCTCTTACGGGCCAAGGCAGCAAGAACCGTTACAGTCTTATGGGACGCCGCCGGATCAGTCCTGGATGCTTTCTCCCCTGACGAAAGTGCCAACTTCTTCACCGCCGCAGGGTATGAACCAGAATAACGTGGACGTGCTCTA
>NZ_BALE01000064.1 GCF_000963885.1 Tanticharoenia sakaeratensis NBRC 103193 | reverse complement strand
GCCCTGCAGGGGCAGAGCGTCGATCCGCTGCAGAACAACCTGACGGCGATCATCAACCAGATGAAGGCGGGTGAATCGGGCCAGTCGAT
>NZ_BALE01000065.1 GCF_000963885.1 Tanticharoenia sakaeratensis NBRC 103193 | reverse complement strand
TTTTTGTTGCCCAAAACACCCCGCAGGAAACACATAGGAAACAATAGGAATCAAAAACCAGCGTAGGAAGCTCCTGCGATTGGTTGGTTTCACGTCCGTGTGATGGGAAGTGACCTCGGTTCCAGCCCGCCCGATCATGTACGGGCGCCTCGCGGCGATCGCCGTTCCGGGTTAGGGTTCGGCATGGCTGGCAGGACGAACGATGGCATCGCATGAACTCTCCGGATTGATCCGTTATCTTGGTCAGGATGACTGGGGCGCCAGCTTCGATGAGGTGCTGGACCAACATCTGGGGCCGGCGCTGGACGCGGCGGAAGTGAGCTTCGATGACCTGAAGGAAATCCTTGGTCCCGATGTCGCCATGACCTTGTGGGGATGTGCCTTCGAGGATTTCCTGACGCAGGAATGGGACGGCGGCTCCAACTTTGTCGATGCCTATCTGAAGCGGCGCGGCTGGAAAGAAGGGCCGAGGAACAGCGCCTATATGCGCGCGTTGAAAACCTCGGTCATGAGCCTGTATGAAGTCTCGGATATCGTTCCCGGCAAGAGCCTGATGGCGCGCGACCTGCTGCGGAACGGTGAGCCGGTTCTCGTGCAGGAGGGCACGGCGACCCGGACGCTGAAGCCGTGGGACCGGATTGCTGCCCGTATCGTGTCGTCGGACGGAAAGATGATTCTCGCGGGCGGCCTGCTGGCCTATTCCGCGGCGGCCTGTGAGGATCTCGCGGAATCTTTTTACAAGGCGTTGCGCAAGCGACGCGGCAAGTCGGCTTTTCCGAAAGTGGATACGCAGACGCTGCGGGAGCTTGCGCCGGCCTTTACGCTGACCTGGCTGTTCCGGACCCTGGAGACCATGGCTCGGCAGATGGAGGGAGCGCCTCAGTTCCTCTTCAATAGTGACGGTGACGAGCTTCTGTTCCATGAAATTCGCTACCCGCTTGCGAAAGGAGTGACGCAGAAGGCCATTGCAGCAGTGCTGGATGCTGTCTCGGCTCTGCGGCCGGAGAGCCGGAGGTTCTGGAACTGGCTGGAAAACCATCAGGGGCCAAAGAAGGCGTTCCGACCGCAGGGGCGGGCGAAGCAAGGGCTTTCCCTGACCAGCGAGATGGATGACGGCGCGACGGTGCTGGGCACGCTGGAACTCAAGGGGCGGCAGCTCCTTGTCGGCGTCAACTCCCGGGAGCGGGCAGCGCGCGGGCAGGCACTGCTGGCCGAGGTGCTGGGCGGTCTGGTCGGGACGCCGCTGACACAGATTATGACGCCCGGCCAGACGATGGCCGAACGGGAATCGCGGGCCGATCCGGAAAGTGACCGGGAAGCGCTGGGCCTCTCGCCGGAGGACGAGGCACGGCTCGTCGGCGAGGTGATGGAGCGTCATTATCGGCAGGTGCTGGACGAGGCCGTGCCCGCCCTCGGAGACGTCACGCCGCGTCAGGCGGCGCGCACGGCGGCCGGCCGGGAAAATCTTGTCGCATGGCTCAAATCTCTGGAGAACAATGCCGCGAGGGTCGGGGACGGACAGCGCGGTATGGCCGCCTATGATTTCACCTGGATGTGGCACGAACTCGGCATCACGAAACTCAGAAAATAGGCCGCTTACGCCCTCACGGCAGACATTGAGTTGGTGATGGTGCTTCTCCGAGAGCCGACAGCAGCTTCTCCTTGGGCGAGGGTTCACTGCGAGGATCAATCGGCTTTCCTGCTTCCGACCTTTCGCAATAGGAAGGGGCAGAAGCTTGTGCGAGACGGTTTCACAACTGCTCGGTTGTGAAACCGCGGTATCTTCAAAAAGGGTGGAAACCGGGATGGCTGTACTTGGATAAGCAGTTGCCTCTCGCCGGGCCTAGAGAAGCGACCAGAGGAAGCGTCTGAAGGTACGACACACGCGCGGCAGCGTTCTCGGTGCTGTCGACGCAGAGCATCTCCTCAAAATGGTGTCAGGAGAGGAAAGGGATGCGATCCGCGTCTAACAACTTCCTATGAAAACTGCGTGCCGAGAACCGGCGTTCCGCGTCACTGCTGAGCGCGTGACCCTGCCCCGTGGAATGCCCTCGTTTTTGGGTAAGGTCT
>NZ_BALE01000066.1 GCF_000963885.1 Tanticharoenia sakaeratensis NBRC 103193 | reverse complement strand
ATTTTCTGACAGGACCGAGCACGCATGGCTGACGACGCGCAACAGGGACAGAAGAGGACGCCGCGGTGGCCGTTTGTGGTGGCGGCGCTTGTGGTGGTCGGGTTCATCGCGGTGGTGCTTGCGATCATTTTCGTGCCGACAAGCCATGTGTGGACGGACGATGCGTATGTGACGGCGCATTATACCGTGGTGGCGCCGCGCGTGTCGGGGCAGGTGTTCTCGGTCGACGTGGACGACAACCAGCCGGTGCATGCGGGCCAAGTGCTGGCCACCCTCGATGATCGCGACTACCGCACGGCGCTGGCCTCGGCCCAGGCGACCCTCGCCCGCGACCGCGCCATGGCGCTCGACGCGCAGGCGGCCGTCACCCGGCAGCCCTCGCTCATCAGCGAGCAGCAGGCCGATGCCGAGCAGATCGAGGCCCGCCTCGCCTTCGCGCGCCAGAATGCGCGGCGCTACACCAACCTCGCCCAGAGCGGCGCCGGCACCACGCAGGAGCACCAGCAGTCCGATGCCGAGCAGCGCCAGCTCGAGGCCGATCTCGCCGGCGCCCGCGCGCGCATCACGGCCGCCCAGGACCAGCTCCCGATCCTGCGCGCCCAGCACGAGTCCGCGCTGGAGACGATCCATCTTGACGAGGCGCGCGTCCATCAGGCCGAGCTGGACCTGTCCTATACGAAGATCCGCGCGCTGATCGACGGCATGGTGGGCGAGAAATCCGTCCAGGTCGGCAACTACGTCTCGCCGGGGGCAGCGCTGATGGCGTTGGTGCCGCTGAACCAGATCTGGATCATGGCGAACTACCGCGAGCTCGCGCTGCGCCACATGCAGCCGGGCCAGCACGTGCGCATCCATGTCGATGCCTATGACGTCACGCTGGACGGGATCGTCGATTCCGTGCCGCCGGGATCAGGGGCCGCGTTCGAGCCGATCGCGCCCGAGAACGCGACGGGCAATTTCACCAAGATCGTGCAGCGCCTGCCGGTCAAGATCGTGCTGGCGCCGAACCAGCCGCTCGCAAGGCTGCTGCGCCTGGGCATGTCGGTCGAGACCACGGTCGATACGGGCCTGGCCGACGTCGCGGCGCACCAGAATACGGCGCCGGGCACGGTGACCGCGAAATGATCCGCCGTTCCCGTCTCCGCGCGGCCCTGTGCGCCTCGGCGCTCGCCGCGCCGCTGGCAATCGCGGGCTGCACCGTCGGTCCCGATTTCCACACGCCCCAGGTCACGAGCCCGCGCCAGTGGGGCGACGAGCCACGGACCGACAGCCGCCTGATCGCGGGCCAGATCGATACGCAGTGGTGGCACAGCTTCCACGATCCCGTGCTCGACAGCCTCGTCGATCGTCTGGCGGCGCAGAACCTCGACCTGCAGACCGCGGGGCAGCGGATCGACCAGGCCCGCGCCCAGATGCATGTCGCAGCCTCCGCCGGACTGCCGCAGGCGTCCTGGGCCGGGAGCTACGATTATCGCCATCTCAGCACGCACGGCATCTTCTCGCTGGCCCAGCCCCAGCCCGACGCCCATTTCCAGTTCGACTTCTTCGCCGAGGCCATCAGCGCGGGCTGGGATCTCGACCTGTTCGGCATGATCCGCCGCGCGGTCGAGGCCCAGCGCGCGGGCGAGCTGGAATCGCTCCAGGCCCGGCGCGCCGTGGCGCTGGCCGCCGTCTCGGATCTCGCCACCAGCTACATGCAGCTGCGCGGCGTGCAGGAGCAGGCGCGCATCACGCGCGACAACCTGGCCCTCGCCCAGCGCAACCTGGCGCTGGTGCAGAGCCGGTTCGGCAATGGCGTCGCGACCACGCTCGAGCTGGCGCAGGCCCGCGCGCAGGTCGCGCAGATCGCCTCCACCCTGCCCGACCTGGACGATCGCGAGGCGACGCTGATCAACGCGATCGGCTTCCTGCTCGCCCAGCCGCCCCGCGCGCTGGAGGCCGAGCTCAGGGCTCCCGGCGCCCAGCCGCCCGTGCCTCCCACGGTGCCCGTCGGCCTGCCAAGCGAGCTTGCGCGCCGCCGGCCGGACGTGCTGGCGGCGGAGGCGCGCCTGCACATGGCGACCGCCGAGGTCGGCATGGCGCAGGCCTCGTTCTATCCGGACATCACGCTGACCGGGAACATGGGCACGGAATCCCTCTCGGCCGCCGATTTCTTCGCCCTTCCCGCGCGCCAGTTCGCGGCCGGCCCGACCCTGAACGTGCCGGTGTTCCAGGGCGGACGCCTGATGGCGACCCTGCATCTGCGCCGCGCCCAGCAGAAGGAGGCGGCGATCGCCTTCCGCAAGACCGTGCTCGGCGCGTGGAACGACGTCGACAACGCCATGACGTCCTACACCCAGGCCCAGCGCGCCCGCGACCAGGTCCGCGAAGCCTTCACCCAGAACGAGGCGGCCCTCGCCGCCGCCCGCCAGCGCTACGCCGAAGGCGCCGCCGACTACCTGAACGTCGTCGCAGCCCAGGGGGCGCTCCTCGAAAGCCAGTCGGCACTCGCCGCCAACCAGACGAAGATCGAAACCACCCTCGTCGCCCTCTACCGCGCACTCGGCGGCGGATGGCAATACGCAGAGCCCGCACCCGGCACCGACGCCGCCCGCACCCAGGCCCACATCTCCACCAACCCACAGCCCGTCTTCTCAGGAACCGCAGAACTCATGCCGTGA
>NZ_BALE01000067.1:2500-5438 GCF_000963885.1 Tanticharoenia sakaeratensis NBRC 103193 | reverse complement strand
TGGTTGCGGGGGCAGGATTTGAACCTGCGGCCTTCAGGTTATGAGCCTGACGAGCTACCGGGCTGCTCCACCCCGCGTTTGTGGTGTGGTGTGTGTTGGTGAGGGTGGGTCAGGGGACCTGGCGGCGACCGACTTTCCCGCGTCTTAAGACGCAGTATCATAGGCGCTGGGGCATTTCACGGCCGAGTTCGGGATGGGATCGGGTGGTTCGCTCCCCGCCATGGCCACCAGGTCTTCTGGCCCACCCTGGTATCAGGGTGGTGAGGTTGGTGTTGAGAGAGGATGTGTTGCGTGGGTGGTTACTGTGCGTGTGTGTTTTGATGTGTGAGCGATATGGGCGATTAGGACCAGTTAGCTGAACGCGTTACCACGCTTATACACCTGGCCTATCGACGTGATGGTCTATCACGGCCCTATGAGACCTCGTTTTGAGGTAAGTTTCCCGCTTAGATGCTTTCAGCGGTTATCTTGTCCGCACTTAGCTACCCGGCTGTGCCGCTGGCGCGACAACCGGTGCACCAGAGGTGCGTTCATCCCGGTCCTCTCGTACTAGGGACAAATCCTCTCAAGTCTCACACACCCACGGCAGATAGGGACCGAACTGTCTCACGACGTTCTAAACCCAGCTCACGTACCACTTTAATCGGCGAACAGCCGAACCCTTGGGACCTGCTCCAGCCCCAGGATGTGATGAGCCGACATCGAGGTGCCAAACCTCCCCGTCGATGTGGACTCTTGGGGGAGATCAGCCTGTTATCCCTAGAGTACCTTTTATCCGTTGAGCGATGGCCCGTCCACGTGGGACCACCGGATCACTATGGCCGACTTTCGTCTCTGCTCGAGCTGTCACTCTCGCAGTCAGGCGGGCTTATGCCATTGCACTCAACAGTCGATGTCCGACCGACCTGAGCCCACCATCGCGCGCCTCCGTTACACTTTGGGAGGCGACCGCCCCAGTCAAACTGCCCACCATGCAGGGTCCCGGACCAGGCTTACTGGTCGCGGTTAGACATCAGAAAAATTCAGGGTGGTATTTCAAGGACGGCTCCACACAGACTGGCGCCCATGCTTCAAAGCCTCCCACCTATCCTACACAGGACTTTCCTGATGCCACTGCAAAGCTGCAGTAAAGGTTCATAGGGTCTTTCCGTCTGACCGCGGGTACCCCGCATCTTCACGGGGAATTCAATTTCGCTGAGCCGATGCTGGAGACAGCGGGGAAGTCGTTACGCCATTCGTGCAGGTCGGAACTTACCCGACAAGGAATTTCGCTACCTTAGGACCGTTATAGTTACGGCCGCCGTTTACCGGGGCTTCAATTCAATGCTTGCACATCTCCTCTTAACCTTCCGGCACCGGGCAGGCGTCAGGCCGTATACGTCGTCTCTCGACTTCGCACAGCCCTGTGTTTTTACTAAACAGTCGCTACCCCCTGGTCTGTGCCACCCACCAATGGTTGCCCACCAATGGGTCTCGTTTATCCCGAAGTTACACGAGCAATTTGCCTAGTTCCTTCAGCATCGTTCTCTCAAGCGCCTTGGTATGCTCTACCAGTCCACCTGTGTCGGTTTCGGGTACGGTCTGTATGCCAGAGCTATTTCCCGGAATGCTCCAAAAGCCTGGTCAATCCAATAAGACCAGACAACATATCGCATTCGTCACTTCTGGCAGGCTCAGGACTATTCACCTGATTCCCATCGACTACGGCTCTCGCCCTCGCCTTAGGGGCCGGCTCACCCTGCGTGGATTAACCTTGCGCAGGAACCCTTGGACTTTCGGCGACAGTGTTTCTCGCACTGTTTGTCGCTACTCATGTCAGCATTCGCACTTCCGATATCTCCAGAGAGGGTCACCCCGTCTCCTTCGCAGACCTACGGAACGCTCCGCTACCGCGCATACAATGTATGCACCCACAGCTTCGGCACGTGGCTTGAGCCCCGTTACATTTTCGGCGCAGGGTTTCTAATAGACCAGTGAGCTATTACGCTTTCTTTAAAGGATGGCTGCTTCTAAGCCAACCTCCTGGTTGTTTTGGAATCCCCACATCCTTTCCCACTTAGCCACGATTTGGGGGCCTTAGCTGGTGGTCTGGGCTGTTTCCCTCTCGACAATGGACCTTAGCACCCACTGTCTGTCTGCCGGGCTCATACTCCTGGGTATTCGGAGTTTGGTTAGGTTTGGTAAGACTTTGGGTCCCCCTAGCCCATCCAGTGCTCTACCCCCCAGGGCAATACCCGACGATCTACCTCAATAGATTTCGCGGAGAACCAGCTATCTCCGAGTTTGATTGGCCTTTCACCCCTAGCCACAGCTCATCCCCGACTTTTTCAACAGGCGTGGGTTCGGCCCTCCAGTGCGTGTTACCGCACCTTCAGCCTGGCCATGGCTAGATCACTCGGTTTCGGGTCTTCTGCCAGCAACTATGCGCCCTATTCAGACTCGCTTTCGCTACGCCTACACCTAACGGCTTAAGCTCGCTGCAAACAGAAACTCGCTGACCCATTATACAAAAGGTACGCCGTCACCCCATAAGAGGCTCCGACTGCTTGTAGGCATCCGGTTTCAGGTCTCTTTCACTCCCCTTGTCGGGGTGCTTTTCACCTTTCCCTCACGGTACTTGTTCGCTATCGGTCATCAGGGAGTATTTAGGCTTGGAGGGTGGTCCCCCCATGTTCAGACAGGGTTTCACGTGCCCCGCCCTACTCAAGTCCTCGTCAAAGCATTACGCATACGGGGCTATCACCCACTATTGCCGAACTTTCCAGATCGTTTTGCTTGTCTTTAACGAGGCACTGGCCTGGTCCGCGTTCGCTCGCCACTACTAGCGGAATCTCTGTTGATGTCTTTTCCTCCAGGTACTGAGATGTTTCAGTTCCCCGGGTTCGCCTCATACACCTATGTATTCAGTGCATGATCCTCTTGCGAGGGGGTTGCCCCA
>NZ_BALE01000068.1 GCF_000963885.1 Tanticharoenia sakaeratensis NBRC 103193 | reverse complement strand
GGGTTCGTGTCACGCCACATCGCAACCTGGGCAGCAGCCGGCGGCGGGTTCGTGTCACGCCACATCGCAACCTGGGCAGCAGCCGGCGG
>NZ_BALE01000069.1 GCF_000963885.1 Tanticharoenia sakaeratensis NBRC 103193 | reverse complement strand
CTTGGGATGTGGACACCTCAAGCCCGAGCACGCATGGCCGCTCTATCCCGCAAGACGAAGCGCTACCCATCTGATCTGACAGACGAGGAGTGGGAACAGATTGCGCCTCTGATGCCGCCTGCAAGCCCGCGAGGGCGCAAGCGGAGCGTCGATTTTCGGGAGATCCTCAACGCCCTGCGCTATCTGGTGCGCTCAGGCTGCGGGTGGGAGATGCTTCCTGTTCATTTCGGCCCCTGGCAGACAGTCTACTGGTGGTTTCGCCGTCTGATGCGCCGGTTCTTGTTTCGCACGATCCATGACGTCTGCACGATGCTCGATCGTGAAGCTGAAGGGCGTGAAGCGAGCCCGACGGGCGGTGTGATCGACAGCCAAAGTATCAAGGCGCCTCACGCAGAGACGCGAGGCTATGACGCAGGCAAGAAGATCGTCGGGCGCAAGCGGCATATCGCCGTCGATACCGACGGCCGCCTGCTGATGGTGCACCTGACGCCCGCGGATATTTCCGACAGCGCCGGCGCCCAGATGATCCTGGACGCGATCCGCAAGCGCTGGCCGTGGGTAAAGCAGCTGTTCGCCGACGGCGCCTACGACCGGGCGATGCTTATGGACAAGGCAGCGTTCCTGGATTTCAGCGTCGAGGTCATCCGGCGCTCGGCCGGCGCGAAAGGCTTCGAGGTTCTGCCCCGCCGCTGGGTCGTCGAGCGGACCTTCGGCTGGATGACCCGCTGGCGACGTCTCGTGCGGGATTACGAGCAGCGCGTCGATGTCTCCGAGGCCATGATCCATATCGCCGTGGGCAGCCTCATGCTACGCAGAAACGCCCATCCGTGAATTTCCAAAAAGGCTCT
>NZ_BALE01000070.1 GCF_000963885.1 Tanticharoenia sakaeratensis NBRC 103193 | reverse complement strand
TAGAGCGGCTCCACTGAACGCTGATTCTGTGGCGTGACAGGATGGGCGCCCTGTAATTCACCCTTTTTGTTGAGGGAGAGGGCGATGTCTCGGGCATATGGTGACGATCTGCGGGTGCGTGTTCTGGCGGCGGGAGCGTCCGGCCTTTCGGCCCGGGCGGCTGCGGCGCGGTTCAATGTCGGGATCGCTACCGCGATCCGGTGGCTGCGGCGAGCGCGCGAGACGGGCGAGCGGACGGCGCGCCGTCAGGGCAAACCGCGCGGCTCCCGTCTGGATGTCCACGCGGCCTTCATCTTCGGGCTGATTGAAGCACGCCGGGATATCACGCTGGTGGAGATGGCGGCGCGGTTGCACGAGGCGCATGCGGTCGAGATCGGGCGCAGCATGCTCAGTCGGTGGCTGCGTCAGCGCGGCTGGACGTTCAAAAAAAGACCGCCCATGCACTGGAGCAGGAGCGTCCCGACGTCCTGAAACGGCGCGAGGACTGGTTTGACGCGCAGCCCGATCTCGACCCGGAGCGGCTGGTCTTCATCGACGAGACCAGCCTGTCGACGAAGATGGCCAGGCTGCGGGGACGCGCCTTGCGCGGTGAACGATGCCGTTCGGGCGTGCCGCACGGGCACTGGAAAACGACGACCTTCACCGGGGCGCTGCGCACCACGGGCCTGACAGCACCCTTTGTGCATGACGGGGCGATGAACGGTGCCGTGTTCCAGACCTATGTCGAGCGCGTGCTCGTGCCGACCCTGCGACCGGGCGACATCGTCATCCTCGACAACCTGCCTGCCCACCGGATGCCGGGCGCACGTCGGGCCGTCGAACAGGCAGGAGCATCAATGGTGTTCCTGCCGCCCTACAGCCCGGACTTCAATCCGATCGAGATGGCGTTCTCCAAACTCAAATCCCTTTTGCGCAGCAGGGCGGAACGAACCGTCACGGCACTCTGGAATGCCGTCGGAGACGTGCTTCAGGCCTTCACACCAGACGAATGCACCAATTTCTTCAAAGCAGCAGGATATGAACCGGATTAACGTGGAACGGCTCTAG
>NZ_BALE01000071.1 GCF_000963885.1 Tanticharoenia sakaeratensis NBRC 103193 | reverse complement strand
ATAGGAAACGCCAAAACGCTCCACGATGACCCGCTGCAGATCGATCCGGCGCCAGCGCACCACACCGTCCCGGACCAGCTCGGGGCCAG
>NZ_BALE01000072.1 GCF_000963885.1 Tanticharoenia sakaeratensis NBRC 103193 | reverse complement strand
GCAGGAAACACATAGGAAACAAACGGAAGCAAAGGCCAGCGTAGTTTCCACCAAAATCACGGGTGCGTGATAGCCTTTGGGGGCTCGGGCCTGAGACTGGTCGAAGCCGGCCGCCCCCGGGATAAGGGGCGAGCGGTCTTGGGCTGAAAGTTCAGCCCCGGATAAAGGCAAGGAGGTCGGCGTTGAACTGGTCCTGCTGGATCTGGGCCAGGCCGTGACTTGCGCCCGGATAGATCTTCAGCGTGGAATTTGGCACCAGCCTGGCCGAGAGCAGGGCGGAGGTGCCGATCGGCACGATCTGGTCGTCGTCGCCATGGACGATCAGGGTCGGCACGTCGATCCGCTTCAGGTCTTCGGTAAAATCGGTTTCCGAAAACTGCTTGATGGAATCGAGCTGCGGCTTCAGCCCGCCCTGCATGCCCATCAGCCAGAACGACCGCCGGATGCCTTCTGAGACTGTCGCGCCGACGCGGTTGTAGCCGTAGAACGGGAACTGCGCATAAAGCCGAGAGGCGTGGATATGCTATGGTGCTGTCATGCCTCAGATGACGTGCAACTCATCCAACGCCGATCTACCCCGCTGTTCCTGGGCTCGAACCGATCCGCTGCTGCGCGCCTATCACGACGAGGAATGGGGCAAGCCCATTCGGGACAGCCGGGTGCTATGGGAAATGCTCTGCCTGGAAGGCTTCCAGGCGGGATTGTCCTGGCTGATCGTATTGCGGCGCCGTGACGGCTTTCGTCGGGCGTTCGCGAATTTCGATCCCGACATCGTCGCGCGCTTTGACGAGCACGATGTCGAACGCCTGATGGCCGATCCCGGGATCATCCGCGCCCGGGCCAAGATCGAGGCGACGATCGGTAACGCGCGTGCCTATCTCGCCATGCAGGAGCGGGGCGAGGAGTTTTCGGAATTTGCCTGGGGTATGGTGCCGGACGCGCCGATCCGGAACACGACCGGTGCCGTGCTGCCGCAGTCGCCGCTCTCGGAGGCCATGTCGAAAGCCCTGAAAGCGCGGGGGTTCAAGTTTGTCGGTCCGGTGATCGTCTATGCCTGGATGCAGGCGGTCGGGATGATCGACGATCATGATCCGGTCTGCTTTCGGCATCACCAGCATACGGTAGGGTGAACGGGCAGACTTCTTCCGCGCCGACCGAGGCGCTGGCGGGACTGGTGGAACGGGTGACGTTTCATAACGCCGAGAACGGCTTTTGCGTTCTGCGGGTGAAGGTGCGGGGGCAGCGCGATCTCGTCACCGTTGTCGGCCATGCCGCCATGATTTCGGCGGGCGAGTTCGTGCAGATGTCGGGGCGTTGGTTCAACGATCATACCCACGGCCTCCAGTTCAAGGCGGAGTTTCTCAAATCCAGCCCGCCGACCACGGTCGAGGGCATCGAGCGTTATCTCGGCTCCGGCATGATCCGGGGCATTGGCCCCGTCTATGCGAAAAAGCTGGTGAAAGCGTTCGGCGAGGCGGTGTTCGACCTGATCGAGCAGGAACCGCATCGCCTGCGGGAGGTGACGGGGATCGGTCCAAAGCGCGCGGACCGGATCGTCGGTGGCTGGGCGGACCAGAAGGTGATCCGCGAGATCATGCTGTTTCTGCACAGCAACGGCGTCGGCACCTCGCGGGCGGTAAGGATCTTCAAGACCTACGGACAGGACGCGGTCAGACTGATCAGCGAGAACCCCTATCGGCTCGCGAAGGACATCCGCGGTATCGGGTTCAAGACGGCCGACCAGATCGCCCGCAAGATGGGGATCGCGCCTGACGCCATGATCCGGGTGCGGGCAGGGATCTCCTATGCCCTTGGTGAGGCGATGGATGAAGGGCATTGCGGCCTGCCGGTCGGGGAGTTGCTGACAAGCACGGCCGAACTGCTGGAGGTCGCGGCACCTCTGATCGAGACGGCCCTCGCGCTGGAGCTGGAAGCGGGCGACGTTATTGCCGACAGCGTGGGCGGGACGGACGGCATCTTCCTTGCCGGCCTGTATCGCGCGGAGCAGAGCATTGCCGAGCGGCTGCGCGCCTGTGCCGTCGGCCGATCGCCCTGGCCGAACATCGACGCTGAAAAGGCCATGGCCTGGGTGGAAAGGAAGACCGGGCTTGCGCTCGCGCCCAGCCAGCAGGAGGCAGTGCGCCTTGCCCTGCACAGCAAGGTTCTGGTGATCACGGGTGGTCCTGGCGTCGGCAAGACCACGCTGGTCAATGCCATTCTCAAGATCGTGACGGCCAAGGGCACGGATGTACAGCTCTGCGCGCCAACGGGAAGGGCGGCGAAGCGCCTGTCGGAAAGCACCGGACTGGAAGGCAAGACCATTCACCGCCTGCTGGAGACGGATCCGGCGACCGGCAGCTTCAAGCGGGATGACACCAACCCGCTGACCTGCGATCTGCTGGTCGTGGACGAAGCCAGCATGGTCGACGTGTTGCTGATGCGCTCCCTCCTGCGCGCGTTGCCTCACAGTGCGGCGCTACTGATCGTGGGCGACGTGGACCAGTTGCCGTCGGTCGGGCCGGGGCAGGTGCTGGCCGATATCATCGCCTCGGGTGCTGTCCCTGTGGTACGGCTGACCGAGGTGTTCCGCCAGGCAGCGCAGAGCCGGATCATCACCAATGCGCATCGGATCAACGAGGGCAGAATGCCCGAACTGAGCGCGGAAGAGGGATCGGATTTCTATTTTGTCGAGGCCGCCGAACCGGAAATCGGGCTTCGTAAACTGCTGGCGGTGGTGAAGGACCGCATTCCGGCGCGGTTTGGGCTGGACCCGGTTCGCGACATGCAGGTGCTTTGCCCGATGAACCGGGGTGGGCTGGGCGCGCGGTCGCTGAACGTCGAATTGCAGCAAGCGCTGAACCCGCCGGGCGCGGTGAAGGTCGAACGGTTCGGCTGGACCTATGGGCCGGGCGACAAGGTGATGCAGATCGCGAACGATTATGACCGGGACGTCTTCAACGGGGATCTTGGCGTTATCGACAGGATCGATATCGAAGAGGGCGAACTGACGGTCTCATTCGATGGACGGGAAGTCGTTTTATGGCTTTGGCGAGCTGGACGAATTGGTGCTGGCCTACGCGACGACCATTCATAAGAGCCAGGGCTCGGAATACCCGGCCGTGGTCATCCCGTTGGTGACCCAGCATTACGCCATGCTGGCGCGGAACCTGCTCTACACGGGTGTGACACGGGGGCGGAAGCTCGTTGTGCTTGTGGGGCAGAAGAAGGCGCTGGCCATCGCCGTGCGGAATCGGGGCGGGAGGCGGCGGTGGTCGAAGCTCAGGGAATGGCTGGTAGACAGCACCGCATGATGGGATGCGGGGGGCGTGTCTCCATGTCGGGTTCCGCCTACAAGGCAGACATCAACGTGGTTATGGCGGGTGCCCGAAAGCGGATGATGTGGATGGCCCCAGCTCACGGCATCTGAATGCCAAGGGTAGGCGTTATCAAAGCACCCACGAGCGAAGGAGCCACCCATCATGGAAGTCAGCACCATCGGGCTTGATCTGGCGAAGAACGTTTTTCAGGTTCACGCGGTCGATGCGGCGGGACATGTCGTCGTCCGCAAAGTGCTTCGACGCGCTCAAGTGTTGTCGTTTTTTGCCAAGCTACCGCCTTGCCTGATCGGCATGGAAGCGTGCGGCACGTCCCATCATTGGGCGCGGGAGTTGATAGCACTGGGTCATGAGGTGCGCCTGATGCCCCCAGCGTATGTCAAACCTTACGTGAAACGTGGGAAAAATGACGCTGCCGACGCAGAGGCGATCTGCGAGGCAGTGACCCGCCCGACAATGCGCTTTGTGCCGGTGAAATCACGTGAGCAGCAGGCAGCGCTGTCGATGCATCGCACACGCGATCTACTGGTCCGGCAGCGAACACAACTCGTCAATATGATCCGCGGTCAACTGGCGGAGTTTGGTATCGATATTCCGCAAGGCCTGGAGCGCGCACTGACAATAGCCCGGCAGGTCGTTGACGGCGAAACGCTGGACATACCTGGGTATGCGGCGAAAATGGTAGGTATTTTGTCCCGACAGGCGCTCGAGACCCATATGCAATTGCGCGAGATCGATCGCAAACTCGCGGCGTGGCAACGCAGCAATGCCGTCGCGCGTCGCCTGACGACCGTTCCGGGCATCGGCCCCATTAGCGCGACTGCTCTAGAGCGGCTCCACTGAACGCTGATTCTGTGGCGTGACAGGA
>NZ_BALE01000073.1 GCF_000963885.1 Tanticharoenia sakaeratensis NBRC 103193 | reverse complement strand
CCGGCTACTATGGCCGTTATTTCGGAACTGCGATCGAGTATATGAAGCGTCGCAGTACGCCCGTGCTGCTGGTCAAGGCTGCGCGCGGCGACGATGTTGTTAAACGGAAGATCCTGTCGTTGCATGGCGGCAAGGAACCCCGCGCGGCGCGCGGCTCCGGTCGATAGGGTTTGTGGGCCCGCAATATAGGCGATCGCCCGATGGCCTAGTGCAACGAGATGATCCACGGCCATCCCCACTCCGGCAGCATCGTCGCTGGTGACGGAGGAAATGGCATCCTCGTCGGTTCGACGATTGAGCAAAACCAGAGGTAGCTCGCGGGACCGGACCCACGAGACGATCTCGTCGCGTCGCGAAGCGGTCGCAAGGATCAGGCCATCGACCTGCCGGGCATCCAGTCGCCGGATCAACTCCTTCTGGCCGGCGAGATCGGGCGGAGCCTGAACCAGAAGGGTCGCGTAGCCAAGTTTGGACACTACCGCATCGATCCCGGCAAAAAGCGTCGGGAACAATGGGCTTTTCAAATCTGGCACCAGAAAGGCGATCATATTGCTTCGGCCGGATCGCAAGGCAGAAGCAGCAGCGCCAGGCTGATAACCCAACGCCTCCACCGCTATCATGACGCGGGCGACGACATCCTTCGAGATGCGATGCCGCATTTTGGGATTCAGCGCGCGCGAGACCGTCGACGGATGCACCCCGGCCCGGGCCGCGACATCGGTAACCTTTATGCGCGCGTGCGCCATTGTTTGTCCTCGCTTGCAGCGGTTCAGCGTGCACTCGTTTTCTTGCCGACCAAGACCTTACACACCTTAAGAAACTTCATATACCCTAGATTTTCCGAGATTTACGAAGCGCAGGGACGGTCGGGAAACGTTTGACAATGGATAGGTATTGGTTTTACGTGCAATCGTTTTCCGAACACATGAGACGATATGCAGCCGACGCCCATGACACTGCCACTGCGACAGGAAAAAGGCCTCCTTCTGGCGTTGGGGATGACGACCGGTGTGGAATTCTATGTCGCGGACGGACTTAACCTGATTCTTGTCGATATCGCTGGAGCCATGGGCATTTCCCTCGATCAGGCAAGCTGGATCCTGACGGTTTATACGGGCGCGATGTTCATCGGCATCCCACTCAGCGGCTGGATGGCGGCGCATTTCGGGCCACGCCGCTATCTGATCGGCAGCCTCTGTCTGTTCGGTATCTCGACAATCGGTTGCATGATTTCGATGGATTTTCCTGTCTTTCTTTTTTGGCGCTTCATCCAGGGGATTGCCGGGAGCGCCCTGTTCACCTGGTGGCGCGGCACGATCTATACGGTCCTGCCCAAGGCCAAGCGCGGCGCCAGCATGCAGAAGACGTCGATGCGCCTGTCGCTTTCAAGCGCCTGCGGGCTGCTGGTCAGCGGCTGGGTGACGGAATTCCTCGGCTGGCGGCTGATGTTTCTGCCCGCCCTAGTGCTCGCGGGCGCGGCAGTCGCGCTTCTTCTTCGCCATTATCCTGATCTGCCGCCATCGCGCGAAGAGCGTCATCAGAGGCCGGACTGGTTCGGAGCGGCGATCGCCGTCGTTTCGATCGGTGCGCTTCAGGTCGTGCTGAGCCGTGGCGATGTCGACGACTGGTTCGCGAGCGGCCTGATCCGGGGTCTCTCGGCCATAACGGCGATCGGGGTTGTGCTGTTCGTGGCATGGCAACTCAGCCCGCGCAACGATGCGCCCCTCCTGCATCTCGGCGTGTTGCGTGATCGAATGTCCCTCTCGGCCGGACTGCTCGGCGTGCCCACGGGCATGATCCTCGCGGGCTGCCTGTTCGAACTGCCCGAGTTTCTTCGCGGGGTCATGCAGCCGGATTTCAGCGCGTCACAGGCAGGGGTTTTCCTAGCCATCTACTCGCTCATGACGGCTTTCGCCAGGTCGCAGAGTGGAAAGGTTCACGCGCGCATCGGCCAGCGCAACGGGCTTCTGCTCGCAATGATGCTGCTGGTCCTGTCGATGCTCCTGATCAATCGCCTCATGACGTCGGGCACGCCCCCTCTCGACTACATGCCCGCCCTGGCCCTGTTCGCAGCCTGCCAGACGCTGCTTCTGCCGGGGATCGGCAGCGGCGCGATGTCGCGCGTATCCGACGAGCGGTTCCTCGATGCCGTCACGATCTACATGACGGCGCGCCAGTTCGGCGCGTCCCTCGGCATCTCGCTGTTGACCGTCCTGATCGATCACCGCCTGACCTTGCATTCCTCGCGACTGTACGAGGCGTTGCAGACAGGCCGTGAGAGCACGGCAGCGTGGCTACGTCAGGGAGGCGGTCTTCTGCTCGGCCATTCCGGTCTTTCGCCTGAGCGTGCCGTCGAAGGCGCGATTGATCTGCTATCGGAAACAGGCCGGCGGCAGGTCGAGACGCTGGCCTATGCGGATGGCTTTCTCTTCATGGCGGCGGTGGGCACCCTGACGGTCTTCCTGATCCCGCTCATGCCGCCGACCCCCGTCAAGAAGTAACCTCATGCGCATCATGCCGTCCAACCTACCCCGCTTGTCCACGCGCATCGTCGTTCCACTTGCCCTCGTGGTCGTAATCCTGCTCGGCCTCCTTGCTGTCACGGTGCCGGGATATTTCGAGGCCAGCACCGCCGACGCCTATGTCGACGCGCATATCGAGCAGATCAGTCCTCATGTGCCCGCTTATGTCCGGACGCTGCATGTGAACGACAATACCTATGTGCATCGCGGCGACCTCCTCGTTGAACTCGACCCACGTGATTACCAGGCGCAACTTGCCATTGCGCGAGCGAACGTCGCAGCGGCGTCGTCCCGCCTAGAAGATGCACGAAATCGCGTCGCGGTCGTCGCGGCCGCCGTGCGGGAAGCGCAGTCTCGGGTCGAGGTTAACGAGGCGCATGTCCGCCTTGCACAGGTCTCGTTCAGGCGCCTGCTCGCCGTGACCGATGCGCGGGCCGTCTCGACTCAAAGTGTCGATGATGCCACGGCCGCACTCGCGGCGGCGCAGGCCGATCTTTCGGCCTCCCGGTCGGTGGTGCAGGAGCAGACGGCGCAGGAGG
>NZ_BALE01000074.1 GCF_000963885.1 Tanticharoenia sakaeratensis NBRC 103193 | reverse complement strand
CAGGACGTGGTGATGGTCAAGCGCGCCCTGATGGGCATCGCCGACCACGCCATCCTGCTCGCCGACAGTACCAAGTTCCGCAAGGCCGGCCTCCACAGGCTCGCCGACCTCCA
>NZ_BALE01000075.1 GCF_000963885.1 Tanticharoenia sakaeratensis NBRC 103193 | reverse complement strand
TTGACGGTGGGGTGAGGATCTCCGTATAAGCCCGCTCACCGGACGGGGCGTCGGTTTTTAGATTGACTGCCCTGGGTTGGTTAGCTAGTTTGTTCGGCCCTGCTGGAAAGCTGGTTTTGCTCTTTAAAAAGAAAATCGGAATGGAAGGGATATGTTGGCGG
>NZ_BALE01000076.1 GCF_000963885.1 Tanticharoenia sakaeratensis NBRC 103193 | reverse complement strand
TGGAGGTCGGCGAGCCTGTGGAGGCCGGCCTTGCGGAACTTGGTGCTGTCGGCGAGCAGGATGGCGTGATCGGCGATGCCCATCAGGGCGCGCTTGACCATCACCACGTCCTG
>NZ_BALE01000077.1 GCF_000963885.1 Tanticharoenia sakaeratensis NBRC 103193 | reverse complement strand
CCGCTCTGGCCCAGCGCCTGAAGTGCAGCAATGATCTGCTCCAGTTCCTGGCTCAACTGAGAAAGCGAGCCTTGCGTGGTCGTGGACGTCGGGCTGGAAGCCGTGGCACTTCCAGTCGTCGATGGGCTGCCTGATCCGTACTGCCCCAGAAGCTGTTCCGCACTTTTGGCGTTCATGGTGCCGCCCGCGGCCTGCGAGGCCAGGCTGCTGGCCGTGCCGGCAAGGCTGCTGTCGCCCGATGCGCTGGCCTGTTTCGCCAACGCATTGAGGTTGTTCGCAATCGACTGGCCCGATTCACCCGCCT
>NZ_BALE01000078.1 GCF_000963885.1 Tanticharoenia sakaeratensis NBRC 103193 | reverse complement strand
TAGTGGCATTGCGATCGTAACGTGTCGCGATGCGGCGGAAGTCCTTGAGGCGGTTGAACATGCGCTCAATGGCATTTCGCATCCGATAAAGGACCGGCGAAAAGCAGTTCTTCCAGACCCGGTTGGCCTTGGGCGGGATGTTCGGCGCGGCGCCCTTGTCCTCGATGTGTCGACGCACCGCGTTGGTGTCATAGCCCTTGTCGCCGTGGATCAGCCGGACGTTCGAGACCCGTTCCAGCAGCGGGACCGCTGCCGTGCAATCCGCGACATTGCCGCCGGTCAGCATGAAGGCGACCGGACGGCAGGCGGCATCCGTCAGCGCGTGGATCTTGGTCGTGCGCCCGCCACGCGATCGGCCGATGGCCTGGTGTCGCTCCCCCTTTTTCCGCCGGAGGCACAGCGATGGGCCTTCACGGCAGAACTGTCGATCAGAAGTTCGGCAGGCGGTCCACCGCTCTGCGCCAGCGCCTTGAACAGGCGCGCCCAGACGCCTTTCGCGGCCCAGCGCTGAAACCGATTGTAGAGCGTCTTGCGCGGGCCATACGCGGACGGCGCATCCTTCCACCGCGCGCCGGACAGCATGATCTGAATGATACCGCTGATCACGCGTCGATCATCCACACGCGGCTTGCCACGCGTATCGGTGGGCAGATGCGGCGCAATCCGCGCAAACTGTCGGTCCGAAAGCCAGAAAAGGTCAGCGTCCATCGCTCATCTCCTTTCAGAGAGAGAGCGAATCACAGGCCGCTCACAATGGGAATCC
>NZ_BALE01000079.1 GCF_000963885.1 Tanticharoenia sakaeratensis NBRC 103193 | reverse complement strand
CCGTCCCGAACCGCCGCCAGCGAGAGCAGCCGCCGGGCCACATGCGCATCCCGGGTCCGCGCGGATAATCGCCGCAGGGCCGATGCCGAATAGTCCGTTCGAAGGGAAACCGCCGCCGTCATCCTCAATCCTCCTCCACCATAGAGAATCAGAGGCCAGGCCAAGTGTCACATCACCAACGAGTCAGCAGCTATGCCCTTTGGTAT
>NZ_BALE01000080.1 GCF_000963885.1 Tanticharoenia sakaeratensis NBRC 103193 | reverse complement strand
TGTTGCGCGTCGTCAGCCATGCGTGCTCGGTCCTGTCAGAAAATAAAAAGGGAATGGGCGCCCGGTCTTCAGGATTTGAGAGCCGGGGGCAGTCTCTGGAGCGGAACCGCGATACGTGGCGGGTATGTGCGGACCGGGAGGATCAGCAGGACCACCAGCATGATGACGGCCACGCCGGCGAAGACGAGAAAGGCGTCGCTGATCGCGAGCACTGTGGCCTGCTTCGACAGTTCTTCGCGAAAGGCGAGCACGCTCTGCGGTGCGCGCGGCGTGCCATTGGGCAGGAGCGGTGCCGGGTGCTGCCACGACACGCCGTGTGCCTGATAGGTGCGGAAGCGCTCGCGGCCGAGCTGGTCGGCCAG
>NZ_BALE01000081.1 GCF_000963885.1 Tanticharoenia sakaeratensis NBRC 103193 | reverse complement strand
TGTTGCGCGTCGTCAGCCATGCGTGCTCGGTCCTGTCAGAAAATGCGGATGGAAACTGAGGGTCGAGATTATTTCTTCGCCAGCACGATGCGCGGCGGATAGGTGCGTTGCGGCAGGGTCAGCACCAGCACCATCAGGAAGACGATGAGCCCCGAAAAGACGAGGAAATCATCGCTCAGCGTCAGGACGGCCGCCTGCTTGGCAAATTCCTGATGGAAACCGGCGATGCTGCCCGGGGCAGCGGGCGTGCCGTTTGGCAGGAGCGGTGCCGGATGCTGCCACGACACGCCGTGCGCCTGATAGGTGCGGAAGCGCTCGCGGCCGAGCTGGTCGGCCAG
>NZ_BALE01000082.1 GCF_000963885.1 Tanticharoenia sakaeratensis NBRC 103193 | reverse complement strand
CCTGTCACGCCACAGAATCAGCGTTCAGTGGAGCCGCTCTAGCTGCTTACTAATGAATTCGTCGCCGTATGCACGCGTCTGATCTACACCGTTGCAAACATCCTCGATCTTGTCGCGCTCGCCACGACATACCCTGACGCCGGACCGATCGGCGGCATCACCCCATAGTCAAGAGCTGACGAGGTGATGCCGAACGGGATTGCCAGCCCGCGCCCGAACTTTGCTTGCCTACCCAGTCCCCAGTGACCCTGCCCCGTGGAATGCCCTCGTTTTTGGGTAAGGTCT
>NZ_BALE01000083.1 GCF_000963885.1 Tanticharoenia sakaeratensis NBRC 103193 | reverse complement strand
TTTCAGAGAGAGAGCGAATCACAGGCCGCTCACAATGGGAATCCTTTTATGGGTCCGGGCCCTAGGACGCTTTCATCAGTATCCGTAAGGACCGGGATATCCCGGATATCCTTGTGCGGGCGGGTAGGCCGGATAGCTCGGATACGCGTAGCCGCCATAGGCCGGAGGCGGATAGCACCCGTAAGGCGAGTAACCGCAGCTTACGGCTGCACCGACGGCAACGCCGGTCGCAAGACCCAGGCCAAGGCCCCAGCCGCCCCAGCCCCAGCCGCCACCCCAGCCAGGCATGCCCCAGCCGTAACCGGACCATCCGCCGCCCCAGCCCCAGCCGGACCCCCAGCCGCCACGCCAGCCCGGGCCGCCCCATCCGGGACCGCGCCAGC
>NZ_BALE01000084.1 GCF_000963885.1 Tanticharoenia sakaeratensis NBRC 103193 | reverse complement strand
GCCCTGCAGGGGCAGAGCGTCGATCCGCTGCAGAACAACCTGACCGCGATCATCAACCAGATGAAGGCGGGTGAATCGGGCCAGTCGAT
>NZ_BALE01000085.1 GCF_000963885.1 Tanticharoenia sakaeratensis NBRC 103193 | reverse complement strand
TGTCACGCCACAGAATCAGCGTTCAGTGGAGCCGCTCTAGCAGCATATGATCGATAATACCAATGGTCGCGGCTATATAGCCCTGATGAAGCTGCCTGTCCTGAACCCCAGACATGCTGGCCGACCGGGGGTAAAGACAGTGACAGTTTCCGCCAGGATATGCTGACATATGGGATCCTGTTGGTTATTCCATCACGCAAAGGTCGAAGTGGCTCACAAACAGCCAACTGGCGGCGCTATCGGGATCGCAACCGCATCGAGCAGATGTTCAGCTGGCTCAAACAGATGCGCCGCATTGCAACCCGATCTGACAAGACCGCTCTGTCTTTCCTGAGCGTCCTCAATCTCGCTGCCGCAAGGCTCTGGATTCAGTCGTTGTCAATACTTCCCAGGTAATGGCTGAGGTGTTTTGTCAACGTGGCTTAGAGCCTTTTTGGAAATTCACGGATGGGCGTTTCTGCGTAGCAT
>NZ_BALE01000086.1 GCF_000963885.1 Tanticharoenia sakaeratensis NBRC 103193 | reverse complement strand
GGAGACCAGAGGGCATGATGACAGGGCTGGGAGCATGAGCGAGGCGGCACCGGAGCTGATCACGCGGCGACGCGAGACCACCCAGCGGCAGCAGCGGATCCTGGACCTCCTGTTCGAGACCGGCGGGGCCAGCATCGACGATCTGGCCACGCGCTTTGCCGTCAGCCGGATGACGATCCATCGCGATGCGGATGCGCTTGTCCGGCAGGGCCTGATCAACAAGATCCATGGCGGCCTGACCGTCCGCAACCGCGCCACGGCCACCCGCAGCGTGTCCTACCGCCAGAGCCGCGCGCCGCACCTGAAGCAGGCGATCATCACGCAGGCCGTGGCCCGCATCGTCCCCGAACAGGTCCTGGTGCTGGATGATTCCACGACGGTTGCGGAAATGCTCCCGCTCCTGCCCGCCCGGGCGCCGCTGACCATCATCACCAACGCCATGGGCGTGATCCAGACGCTGTCGCCCTATGCCGGGCTGAAGCTGATCTGCATCGGCGGCGAATACAGCGCGCCCCGCAACGCCTTCTTCGGGCTGGTCAGCGAACAGGGCGCCCAGTCCCTGCGGGCCAACACGATGTTCCTGTCGACCTCGGTGATCCACGGCGCCACGGCTTTCCAGAACGACCAGGACGTGGTGATGGTCAAGCGCGCCCTGATGGGCATCGCCGA
>NZ_BALE01000087.1 GCF_000963885.1 Tanticharoenia sakaeratensis NBRC 103193 | reverse complement strand
CCGTGGAATGCCCTCGTTTTTGGGTAAGGTCTGTCCAACCGGAGACAGGCAATGAAGAGATCACGTTTCACGCAGGATCAGATCATCAGGATCCTGAAAGAGCATCAGGCGGGCGCGACGGCTGCGGATCTATGCCGCAAGCATGGGATCAGCGACGCGACCTTCTACACCTGGCGATCGAAATATGGCGGGATGGAGGTGTCGGAAGCGCGGCGGCTCAAGGCTCTTGAAGACGAGAACGCGAAGCTGAAGCGGCTCCTGGCGGAGAGCGTGATGGACGTCTCGACGCTGAAGGAACTGCTGGCAAAAAACTCGTGACGCCCGGCTTGCGGCGGGAGGCCGCGACCTGGGCGATTACGGAGCGGGCTTACGCGCAGCGGCGCGCCTGCCGGCTGATCGGCATGGATCCGAAGACCTGGCGCTATGCGTCGCGACGGCCCGATGATGCTGATGCGCGCGTCCGGCTTCGCGCATTGGCCGCAGAAAGGCGTCGGTTCGGCTATCGGCGGCTGCAGATCCTGCTCGACCGGGAGGGAGTGACCATGAACCACAAGAAGCTGTTCCGGCTGTATCGCGAGGAAGGGCTGTCGGTCCGCAAGCGTGGCAGCCGGAAACGGGCGATGGGCACACGCTCGCCGATGATGCTGCCCGACGGGCCGAACCAGCGCTGGAGCCTGGATTTCGTCTCGGACGCGTTGAACAACGGACGGCGGTTCCGGGTTCTGACGGTGGTGGACGACTACACGCGCGAATGTCTCGCGCTGGTGGCGGATACGTCGCTGTCAGGCGAACGGCTCGGCCGCGAACTCGACCGGATCGGAGAGCAGCGCGGCTGGCCGTTGATGATCGTCAGCGACAATGGCACCGAGATGACTTCGAACGCGATCCTGGCCTGGCAGGAGCGGCGGTCGGTGCTGTGGCACTACATCGCACCGGGCAAGCCGCAGCAGAACGGGTTCGTCGAGAGTTTCAACGGCCGGTTCCGCGACGAATGCCTCAACGAGCATCTGTTCCGCAACCTCGCCCACGCTCGGACGGTCATCAACGCCTGGCGCGCCGACTACAACGCCGTCAGGCCCCACACCAGCCTCA
>NZ_BALE01000088.1 GCF_000963885.1 Tanticharoenia sakaeratensis NBRC 103193 | reverse complement strand
GCCGAGGAAATCGCGTTGCTGCTGCCCTGCTGGTCATACGTGCCATCAGACAGGCTGCCACCGATATCGCCCGCCACGGACGAATCCAGGCCGTTGCCCTGCTGTTTGGCCTCGTTCGATACCGCCTGCGCATATTGCTGCAGAACCGAACCGTTCGTGCCGAC
>NZ_BALE01000089.1 GCF_000963885.1 Tanticharoenia sakaeratensis NBRC 103193 | reverse complement strand
CCGGCGCC
Organism: Tanticharoenia sakaeratensis NBRC 103193; assembly: GCF_000963885.1. GTDB lineage: Bacteria > Pseudomonadota > Alphaproteobacteria > Acetobacterales > Acetobacteraceae > Tanticharoenia > Tanticharoenia sakaeratensis. The sequence continues at coordinate 253 of NZ_BALE01000089.1, read as the reverse complement.
AGCGCACCACACCGTCCCGGACCAGCTCGGGGCCAGCTTCGATCAGTTCCGCCAATTCCGCCTGTTGGCTTGCCGTCAGGCGGCAGGTGGGTCCGGGATGGCGTTGATCGCGCAAACCGTCCGGCCCCTCGGCATTGAAGCGATGCACCCAGTCGCGCAGCGTCTGCCGGTCCATGCCACCGATCCGCGCCGCTTCCGTCCGGCTGGCCCCGTCCCGAACCGCCGCCAGCGAGAGCAGCCGCCGGGCCACATG
>NZ_BALE01000090.1 GCF_000963885.1 Tanticharoenia sakaeratensis NBRC 103193 | reverse complement strand
ATGCCCACGGATTTAAGTTAGGGTCTGTGCGTTGCTATATGCCGTTTTGGCGTGTTGAGCGAAAGCCTCTGGCGTCATGCCATTGAGGCTGGTGTGGGGCCTGACGGCGTTGTAGTCGGCGCGCCAG
>NZ_BALE01000091.1 GCF_000963885.1 Tanticharoenia sakaeratensis NBRC 103193 | reverse complement strand
GTCGGCACGAACGGTTCGGTTCTGCAGCAATATGCGCAGGCGGTGTCGAACGAGGCCAGACAGCAGGGCAACGGCCTGGATTCGTCCGTGGCGGGCGATATTGGTGGCAGCCTGTCTGACGGCACGTATGACCAGCAGGGCAGCAGCAACGCGATTTCCTCGGC
>NZ_BALE01000092.1 GCF_000963885.1 Tanticharoenia sakaeratensis NBRC 103193 | reverse complement strand
ACCAAGTTCCGCAAGGCCGGCCTCCACAGGCTCGCCGACCTCCAGGAGTTCGACGAGGTCCTCACCGATGACGGCCTTTCGGACACCAGCCGCAAGAACCTCACCGAAGCCGGC
>NZ_BALE01000093.1 GCF_000963885.1 Tanticharoenia sakaeratensis NBRC 103193 | reverse complement strand
CTGGAGCAGATCATTGCTGCACTTCAGGCGCTGGGCCAGAGCGGCAGTGGCGCGACGTCCGGCTCGACGCCTGTCGGCAACACGGGCCTGTCGCTGACGGGCAATCTGTCGCAGGACATGCAGACGCTGCAGCAGCTCGTGAACGGTGTCGGCACGAACGGTTCGGTTCTGCAGCAATATGCGCAGGCGGT
>NZ_BALE01000094.1 GCF_000963885.1 Tanticharoenia sakaeratensis NBRC 103193 | reverse complement strand
TGCCCCCGCAACCACGCATAAGCGACTGATATTGCACAGGAAAACCCGCCCATCGAGGCGGGTTTTTTGTTGCCCAAAACACCCCGCAGGAAACACATAGGAAACAA